>JAFTKN010000013.1 GCA_017453255.1 Clostridia bacterium
CTCATTTGAAACTGTGTGCATCTTTGAACGAATAAATCAGTAGAGGATTTTTTCGAGCTTTGGTGCAGACAGTTAAAAAACTTTCAAATCAAAGGTCGGACTAAGCCTCACTGATTTATCGTTCCAAGACAAATGGGTTCGATTTTCGTAAGGCTAGGGACCACCTTGGTGGCGGATGAGGTGTAAAAAACTTAATTTCTAATAGATCTCTCCACTCGCGTTGCTCGGTCGAGATGACAGAAGGGTGGAAGACACGCACCACCCTGTCATTTCAGACACAAACGAAAAATCACGCACCACCCTGTCATTTCGAGCGCAGTCGAGAAATCTATTTTATAAAAACTAACCAAATTTTTTTCAATTTTGGCAAAGCTGTACCGTTTGGGTACGGTTTTTTTATGTTAAAATAAGAGTGTAAGAAATAGACCAGAAAGGAGATGAAAAATTGAACAACGAAAAATGCTTTCCATTCTTTTTTGATTGGATTGAGCCCTTTTCAGAGCTTAGTGGAGAAGAATTTAAAAAGCTCGTTTTAGCTATGCTAAGATATTATAAATATGGTAGAAAGCCACCAAGATTTGAAGGAACAACAAAAACTATTGCACTTTTTGTATTTGCTCAACTTAATAGAACAAAAAAGAACAGGGAAAACGGGAAAAAGGGTGGAAATCCCAAGCTGAAAAAGTCAAAAAATGGTTCAACCGACGATTTATCCGACGCTTTAAACACTACTACTTCTACTACTACTCCTACTACTACAAATACTACTACTTCTACTTCTACTTCTACAACTAACGAAAACCACTTTGAGATATTTTGGGAAAAATATCCGAAGAAGATGAATAGAACAAATGCTTTTGAAGAATTTATAAAATTGAATTTATCTAACGAAGAATTTGAGTATATGCTCTCACAGCTTGAAAAGCATAAAAAGAGCAAGCAGTGGAGAGATACACAATACATACCCCTGCCTGAAAATTATATCAAGCTCAAAAAATGGACAGACGAGCTTGAAATGGACGATAGCTCCTTTGATACCGACGAGTTTTTCCAATCAGCCCTCGAACGCTCCCGCAAACACATTAAAGAAGTTCTAAAAAGAGCAGAATAACAAAAATAACTCTTAAGGCATAAACTATAGTGAAAAACATTCCCACAAACGAGGATAACAATATGAAGATAGTAATTTTCAAATCGCCAAGGCTTTTAAAGCCAATTTTACGAAAAATTTTTAAAATACCTAAGCAATAACAAAAAACGAGCTGTTGCTTTAGCGACAGCTCGTTTTCTGGGGATAGTGAAATGAGTGCGGAAGGCGTGAACTCGCAAACGTAGGCGTACTGGGTACGGTAGAGTGCGAGGTCGCGTCTAAAAAACAGACAAAAAAAGAGGAGATGTTGCAAAAATGCAACATCTCGACATTATATTTACTAAAAATACAATTTTGCTTAGTTTTTTAGTTTGGGAGTGTCTGTTTTTGTTCTGTGCTTATTGCAACATCCCCATCAGACAAGCAATTAAATAATTCCGTCCCTATATGTAAGGTTAAATCTCTTAGCAAGCTGCTTTAATTGGTCGTCTGTAATAATATTCTTAAGACCAATAGGAGCAGTCATCATATAGATTTGAGCAGCCTTTTCAACTGTTTCAACAAGACCAAAGGTTTCGTCAAGGTCGTGACCTGCACAATAAATACCGTGCATAGCCCAAATAACTGTACGAGCAGATGAAATCTTACTTGCAGTAGCCTCACCAATTTCATTAGTTCCACAAAGCATCCAAGGAAGAACCTCAACACCATCAGGGAATACAACAATACATTCAGTATTCATTTGCCATAGTGTGTGAGTAAACTTATTTGTATCAAGCTCGTGAACATATGTCATTGCAAGAAGGTTAGTTGGGTGAGTGTGCATAATAACACGGTTAGTTGGGTCAGCCTTAAGTCTTGCAATATGGCTCATAAGATGAGCAGGAAGCTCGCTTGTAAATCTACCACCATCAGCATATCCCCAAAGAAGCTCAGCATCCTGACCATTTTCAGAAATTCTGAATACACCTACGTTGTTTTCTGGGTCAGAAACAAAGTTCTTAAAGTACTTACCAGTACCAGAAACGAGGAAGTATTTGCCCTTTAGGTAAGTAGCGTCAAAGCCAAGTGGGATATTTCTAATAACCTTATTTACATCTAAAACTGCCTTAACCTCGTCCTCAGTAAGAAGGTAGGAGATATTACCACCATTACGCTCGTCCCAGCCAAGACGATACATATTAGCAGCAGTAGCGCAGTATTCCTTTAAAAATTTAGCCTCTAAAATGTTAGCCATCGTAATTGCCTTCCTTAAATTAATAAGCCTTCTTGTAAAGCTCTAAAATATCAGCCTCTGTAATTTCTCTTGGGTTACCACCTGTGCAAACGTCATTGAATGCGTCATTTGCAAGCTGCTCAAGAGCATCCTCTGGAATACCGATTTCTCTTAGAGTTTGTGGAATATTCAAGTCAAGTGAAAGCTTCTTAACAGCGTCAACAGCAGCACAAGCAGCCTCAGAGTCGCTCATACCAGAAACGTCAACGCCCATAGCAGTAGCAATTCTTGCATATTTCTTTTCGCAAGCAGGCATATTAAATTCCATAACAAATGGAAGAAGTAGAGCATTAGCAACACCGTGAGCAATATCAAATCTTGCACCAAGTGGGTGAGCCATTGAGTGAACACAGCCAAGACCTACGTTAGAGAAAGCCATACCTGCAACATACTGACCAAGAGCCATCATTTCTCTTGCTCTCATATTTGAACCATTATAGGTTGCATCTCTTAGGTTGTCTGAAATCATCTTAATAGCATTAATTTCAAGAATATTTGAAAGCTCCCAAGCGCCCTTAGTGATATATCCCTCGATAGCATGTGTAAGAGCGTCCATACCAGTAGCAGCAGTTAAGCCAGCAGGCATAGTAGCCATAAGCTCAGCATCAACAATTGCGAGAAGTGGAATGTCGTTAGGGTCAACGCAAACCATCTTTCTACCAGATTCCTCGTCTGTAATTACATAGTTAATTGTAACCTCAGCAGCAGTACCAGCAGTTGTAGGAAGAGCGATAATATCAACACACTTCTTCTTAGTATCAGCAACACCCTCAAGTGAAACAACGTCAGCAAATTCAGGGTTGTTTATGATAATGCCGATAGCCTTAGCTGTATCAATAGCAGAGCCACCACCGATAGCAATGATAAAGTCAGCATCAGCACCCTTGAATGCCTCAACACCGTTTTTAACATTAGTAACAGTTGGGTTAGCCTTAAAATCTGAGAAAATCTCGTATGGGAAATCGCCTAAAACATCAGTAACCTTTGCTACGATACCGAAGCCAATTAGGTCCTTATCAGCTACGATAAATGCCTTATTATAGCCTCTTTTTGCAATTTCTGCACTTAAAACCTCTCTTGAGCCAGAGCCAAAATATGAGGTTTCGTTTAAAATAAATCTGTTTGCCATGGGAATAATCTCCTTTAATATATATTTTGTTAATTATAGTATAACATATAACAATTAATATGTCAATTTTATTCTTTAAACAAATCTTAATAAAAATTTTTAAAAATCTTATAACAATTTACCAAAATTTGTCGGATTTTTAAAAAGGGTTGACAAAGTAAAGAAAATGTAGTATAATCAAAATGTTGACTACTCAACACAGGAGGAGAAATGGATAAAGAAAGATTTACTCCGTTTGTTCTTTATATTGAAAGAATTTCAAAAAACATTAAGAGAATAGCGGACGAAAAAATGGCTCCGTATAGTCTTAGAAGTGCTCACGTAATGTGTATTATGCAGCTTGGTAAAAATACCGAGGGGCTTTCTTCAAGTGAGCTTAGTGAGGCTTGTGGAGTTGACAAGGCTTTTATTTCACGTATTACATCAGAATTAATTGAAAAGGGCTACATAGCGAAGGAAGATGGAAGTGAGGGTAAATATAAAATCAAGTTCTATCTTACCGAAAAGGGCGAGGAGATTAATCAGATAATCGTTCAGATTGTTATGGAGTGCTTAGAAAAGGTTGACTCACACATATCATTGAAAAAATTGGAAATATTCTATGAGCTTTTGGCTGGAATTGACAAGGGCGTTGAAGCGTTAGTGAAAAAGGAGAAATAAATGAGTAACGTAAGAGATATTAAAGAGCTTAATTGTCTATATGAGCATTTTGAAAGAGGCTTGGCACTTGCAGGAAATGACCATCCACTTTACAGATTTAATAGATTAAATAATAAGGAGGATTCCTTAGTTACAGTAAGATATGGTGAATATCTACCATTCTTACAAAAAATGACCTTAGCCTTTTCTAAGCTAATTAACAAGGACGACAAGGTTATTGTAATGGGTGAAACCACTGTTCAATGGATAACAGCATATGCCGCAACAGTTACAGCAGGTGGCGTTATTGTTCCACTTGACCCAGGCATTTTAGAGGATGAGATTATCAACTTCATCAACGTAGCTGAGGCTAAGGTTGTTGTTTATTCAAATAGCTTCGATAAGCTCTTTAAGGAAAGAGGAGAGGAGCTTAAAACTGTTGAAAAGTTTGTTGTAACAGATAAAACTACCTTCCAAATTTATTCAGAGGATAGCTACGTAGATGAAAAATATACTACCTTTAATAATATTTTGGCTCTTGGTGAAAGAGAATATGTAAACCATAATGGTGAGTTTGTATTACCAGAGCAGGATGTTGACAAAATGTCAATCCTTCTCTTTACCTCAGGTACAACAGGTACAAGTAAGGGTGTTATGCTTTCTCAAAAGAATATTATGGCGGTTATGAAGGGCATTGAGCCAATGCTTAATGTACTAACAAAGGACGACTCAGTTATGTCAGTTCTTCCAATTCACCATACATATGAAATGAGCGCAGGCATTTTAGCTCCTATGATTTATGGCTGTACAATCAATATCAGTGACGGAATTAAGTATGTAGGTAAGAATATTAAGCAATTTAAGCCTACAATTATGACACTTGTTCCATTGTTTGCTCAAACACTTTATAAAACTGTTTGGAAGGGTATTCAAAAGCAGGGCAAGGAAAAGACTGTTAAATTCGGTATGGGACTTGCTAAGGTTTTACACTTCTCAGTAAAGCGTAGAAGAAAGCTATTTAAGCAGATTCTTGATGGCTTAGGAGGAGAAATTAAGTACTTTATCGTTGGTGGCGCTGCACTTAACCCTGAAATTGTTGATGGCTTTAAGGCATTCGGTGTTCAGGTTTCACAGGGCTATGGAATTACAGAGTGTGCACCACTTATCTCTGTTGTAGGCTTAAATGACTATAATAAGGAATCCTGTGGTAAGCTTATGCCTGGTGTTGAAATTCGTATTGATAAGGAAAATGAAACAGATAGCTTTGGCGAGGTAGTTGTAAAGGGCGATAACGTAATGCTTGGTTACTATAATGCTCCAGAGCTAACAAAAGAGGTTTTAAGTGAGGACGGCTGGTTCAGAACAGGTGACTATGGCTATTACGAAAAGGGCTATCTCTATTTAACAGGTAGAAAGAAGAATATTATTATTGCATCAAATGGTAAAAACGTATTCCCAGAGGAGATTGAGGAATATGTTGAAAATATTAACCTTGTTTCAGAGGTTGTAGTAGTTGGTAGAGAGGGCAAGGAGGCTGGTGAGGTTGACATTGTCGCTATCGTTGTACCAAACTATGAGGAGTGCGAGGCAGCAGGCTTAGGCACTGAGGACGAGGTTATCTATGAGGCAATTTACTCCGAGGTTATGAAGGTAAATAAAAAGCTTGTAAACTATAAGCATATTAGCCAAGTAGAAATCAGAAAAGAGCCATTTGAAAAGACAGCGGCTCGAAAGATTAAGAGATTCTTAATCAAATAAAAAAAGGGAATGTTGCAATAAGCACAGAACAAAAACAGACACTCCTAAAACTAAAAAGCTAAATAAAATTGTATTTTTAGTAAAAAATAATGTCGAGATGTTGCAAAAAAATGCAACATCTCCTCTTTTTTATGTCTGTTTTTTAGACGCGACCTCGCACTCTACCGTACCCAGTACGCCTACGGGAACCCCCAAAGCTACTAAAGAGCACTTCGGGGAACCCCTACTACGTTTGCGAGTTCACGCCTTCTGCACTCATTTCACTATCCCCTAAAAAGGGGACTGTCGCTAATGCAACAGCCCCCTTTTTCTATTTTGCACAAATTGAAAGGTGAGAGAGCTTAAAATTTTTCTATATTTTTTGATAAAAATTAACAAAAAACTATTGAAAAAAGCACTATAAACAATTATAATAATTTTGTAAGAATTATACTTATAGAGGAGAAAGAATATGAAAAAGCTTTATGTAGGCAAAACAAAGGACGTTTACCAAATGGACAACGGAAATGTAATGCTTAAGTTCAAGGACGACTGCACAGGTAAGGACGGAGTGTTTGATCCAGGTGAAAATACAGTTGGCTTGACTATTGACGGTATTGGTAAGGCAAATCTTGAAACATCTGTATATTATTTTGAGCTTTGCAAGAAGGCAGGCATCAAGACACACTATGTTTCAGCAGATATTGAAAATGCTACTATGGAGGTTTTACCTGCAGAATGCTTCGGTAAGGAGCTTGGCGGTGGCGGACTTGAGGTTATCTGCCGTTTAGTTGCAACAGGTAGCTTTATCCGTAGATATGGTGAGTATATAAAGGACGGTACACCTTTAGAGGGTGGATATGTTGAATGCACATTTAAAAATGATGCAAAGGGTGACCCACTTGTAACAGGTGAGGGACTTGTAGCGCTTAAGGTTATGACAAGGGAAATGTTTGAAAGCCTTAAGGAGCAAACCCTTAAAATCACAAAGATAGTTGCAGACGATTTGAAGACAATCGGTCTTGACCTTTGGGATATTAAGTTTGAGTTTGGCTACAATAACGGCGAGGTAGTTTTGATTGACGAAATCGCATCTGGAAATATGAGAGTTTATAAGGGCAACGAGATTGTAAACCCAGTTGAGCTTACAAAGCTAATTCTCAATAGATAAGATATAAGAATAAAAAGAAAATGCGACAAAATTTGTCGCATTTTTTTGTATTAGTATGTTGTGGCTACCAAGGAATAGGTATATCCCTCAACTATGTAGGTTGAGTCAGCACCACTTGAGGCATATTCGCCATTTATAAGAAGTGACCAATATGTATTTGAGGTGTTCCAATCATAGTAAACACCATCAACTGTGGTGATAGTTAAGCCATATTGGCTTTCATAACCATCAATGAGTCCCTTTTCAAGCAAGGCATCACCCAAGGTTGCCTTAGTTGATGAATACTCAAAGGTCTTTTCAGTTCCATCAAGGTGCTTAACAACTACTGTAAAGCTTAGTGCTTCCTCGTTATCTGGTGGAGTCTGATTACAGCCCACAAAAACAAGAGTAAGCATAAGCAAGCAAAGTGCTAAGGCTACTGCTTTCTTCATTTTTTCTTCTCCTTTCATCTTTTTTTATCGAAGTAAAAATCCTACCTATGGAAGGTAGGACAAGGAGCAAAAATGGTGAAAAATAGACACGTGTGTGGCTAAAATTCACATTTTTGGCATATAACCCCCATTTGTCCAGAGCTATTTTTACCAACCGAAGTTGCGTTCATTTGGCATTCGGACTATACCGTAGTGACTGCTGTGAAGGAATTGCACCTTGCTTTCCCAATATGGACACTCTTGCCTTAAGTTAGCCTTAAGGCTAATAATATTATAATCTTAAAAAGAGTAGTTGTCAAGTGTGTGATTTTGTGCTAAAATAAACTCAGTAAATAAAAAGGAGAGAATTATGGAAAATTATATAAAATTACCTAAGGAGCTTAAGGCTATTGACGGGCATTTACATACCCACAGGCTTTTTGAGGAAGAAAGACAAATGAATTTTATAGGTGGGCACGAATGGTATAAGGAGGAGTGTGGGCTTTATGCAATAAATATTGCCTCACTACCAAGGAATGCAAGCAATAATATTGCCTGTGCATTATATAAGGTGGCATACCCTGATACATATGCTCACGGCTGTCTTTTCTATCCTGCAAGACCATTTGAGAAGCAAATTGATGGCTTTGATCCACTTACACAATATAATGAGCTTATGGAGATAGGCTTTGATGGTATGAAAATGCTTGAGGGTAAGCCTGAATGCTATCAAAGAAGCAGAGTACCACTTGACGACAAATACTATGAAGCGTATTTTACACAGGCTGAAAAGGATAAAACCCATATTTTAACCCATATAAATGACCCTGCATTTTTCTGGGACGAAAGCAAGGCTTCTGATTACGTAAAGCAAAAGGGCTGGTTTTATGGTAATGGTGATTACGCATCAAATACAGAATTGTATGCTCAAATGGATAACCTTTTTGAAAAGCACCCTAATTTGAATATGACACTTGCTCATTTCTATTTCAGGTCGGAAAATCCTGAAATTTTAGAAAAAATGTTTGAAAAATACCCTAATTTAGCAATCGACATTACACCAGGTGGTGAAATGTATCTTGATTTTAATAAAAGACCAGAATATTTTCATAATTTCTTTACTAAATATAGCGAAAAAATTCTTTTCGGTACAGATGGTGATTTTCCACGTGGCTACGAGGCTATGAAATGGCTCGTTGACAGAATTTATAGGTTTTTAAAGACCGATGAGGTAATAAGCTCCTTTGAGGGCGAAATGATTAAGGGCATTAAAATAGATGATTGTCACATAGAAAATATCTTTTCAAAGAACTTTCTAAGACGTGTGGGAGAAAGCCCACGTCAAATTAACAAAAAAGCCCTTAAGACATATATGGAAAAGTATTTACCATATGTAGAAAGTAAGTATGAATACGACCTACTTTTGGAGCTTTCTAAAAAAATGCTATAACAAAAAGGACTCGCATTAGCGAGTCCTTTATTATTGCTAATTTGTAAGTGCATTTAATGTAGTAGCCTTTGCATTGTCTAATGATTTGTCATTATCAAAGTAAACTACCTTATTATCTATAATAGCGTATGCACAGCAGTATAATTCTGTGTCGGCATAATTAGCAAGTCCATTTATTTTCATTTCGAAAATATTGTAGCTCTTATTGGTAAAATCAACATATGCAACCTTTTGATTTACAGCTTCACCATTTGCTAAAATTAGCTCACCTGTGTCTGTATTTAGCTCTGCCTTGGATACGGCAGCGACAAGACCAAAATTAAACTCTCCAAAAACCTGCTCATACTTTTCAATTAGATTGCGATTTATTGCAAAGCCCTGTAATATAGAGCTTCCAGAAACAGCGTAGCCCTTACATACGAATAGATTGTCTATTGTTTCTTTGCTAATTATGTGACCACATTTGCGTGAGCAACCTGTTGCAACTGTTAGCTCGCTTAGGTATCTTTCGCCAGCAAAGGAAATAAGCTTTTCCTCAGAAACATTATGCTCATTATCGTAAAATGCCTTGCATTTGTTGTAGTTATATACAATGTTCCAGCCACTTGTAGGAATGTATTCGCTATCAGCAATAGCACTGTCATATTCAACTAAAGTAGCATTTGTAAAAATAGGTGTATCGCTTTCAGCCTTATCGATTAAAGCCTGTGCCTGCTCCTTAGTGCCTGTATAGAAAATTACACCCTTAACAAGTCTTGTACCTGTCCAGCCGTTTAATCTTCCTCTTTCTATTGTTTCAAGGTCAGCAAAAAGCTTTTCAGAGGCATAAATGCTAATAGGACCATCTGTATAAGAGAAGTTACCACCATCACTGCCCAATCCGTCAACTACGGCAGCTGCACCGAAGTCGGCTAAATTCTCACCAGCATATAAAACCGAAAGCTTTGTAAAGGAACCACGAAAGGCTTTTTTGTCAATGGTAGTCATTTGATTAGAGAATTTCACTATTTTAATGTTAGTTGAACCAGTAAATGAATCAGCAGGTAAAACTGCAGAAAAGCCATCGTCAAATACAAGCTCCTCAAGAGCAGAGCTACTATTTATAATCAGGGTTCCAATAGTTGTAACATTTTTAGGAATATTTAACTTTTGAAGCTTCTTATTATTATAGAAACAACCGTATTCCAATGTTGTAAGCTGAGAATCAGGTGAAAACTTAATTTCAACAAGGCTACTTGTTTGAGAAAGCACACCACAGTTAGGCGCAGTTAAAATATTGTCTGGAACTTCAATTCTAACCACGCTATTTTTTGTGTATTCAACACCATTTGCGTTTTTAATGCGAGTAAAGTCATATGCAAATTTAGTAGCATTAGTTACCACATATCTTGCAGGATATGTGTGATATGTAACGCCGTCGCTATCTACTAAAACAACCCTCGCGTTTGTATCCTCGTTCATGTCTTTTAAATCAATTCCTTCAATTAATTCAAGCTCCCCAAACTCATTCGTATCAGCTGCAAAGATACTGAATGAAAGAATTAAGCAGAATAAAGCTATCAGCCAAAGAGTAAATAAAAGCTTCTTTTTCATAAATATCTCCTTTTAGTAATATTTGACTTTTATCTAATTTTATGATACAATAAAATAAACACTTATACAATGTATTATTTAACAAAAAAATTGTATTATTTGACGGTGATGTATGGAAAGTATTTATCATTATTTGAATGAAAGCAGTGGAAACGTAGGCGAAAAAAATGAGGGTAGCAGAGAATCATACACCTTGCCCTTGATTGTAAATTGTGCTGGACGATGTGTTGCGTATAGTGGCGCTGTAAATGATAATCCAAAGGGGCGACTTGATTACTATCTTATATATGTAATTTCAGGTGAGCTAAAGCTTTGTGATGGTGAAAGGACAATTTCAGCAGGCTCGTGTAGTACAGTTTTATATCCTCCGAAAACTGGTTATAAATTTTTCTCAAACAGTAAAGATGATAGTAGCTTTTTGTGGGTTCACTTTACAGGGAGCAATGTGGAAAAAATACTAAGGGATTATGGCATAGAGCCCTTTCCATGTGTTCAAAAAACTAATGCTCAAAATAGCATATCCTCAAAGTTCAAAAGGCTTTTTGACGGCTTTGCAAAAAACGATCATCTCAGAGAAAGAGATTTATCGGCATTGCTTGACAGATTGCTTATAGAGGTATCAAGGTCGATTGAAAGCCTTAAAACAGACAGCCTCAGCCTGTCAAGGTCAATAAGATATATAAATGAGTATTTCACCACTCCCATAAAGATAACAGAGCTGGCAAAAATGGAAAAAATGTGTATGACCACATATAATCTTAAATTCAAAAAGCAAGTAGGTATTCCACCGACAAAATACATAATTAAGCTTCGCGTAGATTTAGCTAAGGAGCTTCTTTCCCAAACAGCAAGACCCATTAGGGAAATTGGTGAGCTTTGTGGATACTGTGATATAAATTTTTTCAGCAAGGTTTTTAAGGAAAATGTAGGGGTGTCACCCTTGATGTATAGAAAGCGATGCTAATAAAAAGCCGATTACAGACAGGGTGAGGTTCTTAACGGAGAATTTGCAACTTGATAAAAGTGCAAGCATCGCATTTGACCAGTCAAATGCAAATATGGGCTAAGCCCAAACCCATATTACAAGCAGAAAGAGAGAACAAATCGGAAAATCCGAAATGTCCTCTCTTTTTGTTAGTTTTTAGTTTAGAGTTATGAGGCTCGCTGTGCTCGCCGTTATGAATTTGCTATACAAATGTTATGATATGATTGCCCTTTTTACTTCAAACTGCCCGTCAGGGCATCATAACTTGGCGAAGCCAACCCGAGCTCATAACTTGCCCGTAGGGCAATCATAGTTGTAGCGTGAATACTCCGTTAAGAGTATCACGCTACACGTAATCGGCTTTTTTTGTTATAAAAATTTCTTTAATTCCTGCATAAATGTGTCAATATCGCTAAACTCTCTATATACTGAAACAAAGCGAATATAAGCCACAGGGTCGGCTTTTCTAAGCTCCTGCATAGCCATTTCACCAATTTCAGTAGAGGTGATTTCAGTCCTTAGTGAGTTTAGAATATCAGATTCAACCTTGTTTGCAATTTGAGCAGAGTTGACAGGTCTTTTTTGACAAGCCTTAATAATTCCTGCAAGAAGCTTGCTTTTGTCAAAATATTCACGGCTACCGTCCTTTTTAATAACCATAGGCTGAATAGTTTCAACCATTTCAAAGGTGGTAAATCTACCTTGACACTTTAAGCACTCTCTACGTCTTTTAATGCTTGAGTTTTCAGTTATAGGACGAGAGTCCACAACCTTACTTTCTTCATATCCACAGTGGGGGCACTTCATAGTAAATTACCTCGAAAATTAAGACTTTTTATTTCCCTTTATCTTACTAATTAGCTTGCATACTCCCATAACAGCAAAGTAAGGAAGAACAGTATAAACGAGTGTTGTAATTACAGTGTAGTAGGAGAATGGGGCGCTAATATTACCAACTAAATTATATACAAATTGATTGAATGTATCTGGTAATGGTAGATGACGGAGAAGCATTACATTTGAGGTTACAGTCATTGGAAGTGCATCGGTTATAAGGTTTAAGCCTACCGAAACAACGCAAGCAAAGCCTGTAATTGTCAAATAATACTTGTAGTTTTCTGTGTTTACCTTGAATTTGCCCTTCATTACATACATAATAGCCATATAAACCATGCAAGAATGGAAAAGCATTGAATGTAGGCTTAGGAAGTGGTAAATTGGGTGGTATTGTAGGGAGGTAAGTGGCATAATAAGGAAGGCAGAGCCACCGATAAAGCAACCACCAGCAATAAAGGAAGCACCTAAATCGTAAATGAAGCCCTTTCCAAAGCCACAGAACCAAAGCACATATATAAATAGTGAACAGAAGGCAAGTGGGAACCAGTGGTCAAGCTGAGTTGCGTCGTTGTTTACAAACTTGAAAACAATCTTGATTATTTCCATAACAGTAAACATAACAGCCATAACTCTTGTAACAATGGTCAAGCCCTTGTCTGAAATCTTTCTTGTAAAAATAACTGCAAGAGTGATTAAAATCGCACAAACTAATAAGCCAACAAGGTGAGGCACAGTAAAAAGACCACAAGCCTCCTCTTTATTTGGCGCAGAAAATAATAAATTCATTATATCCCTCTTTATCAATAAATTTTTTCCTAAATCATTGTACCATAAAGCAAGTAATTTTGCAACCCTTATTTTGTAACAAAATATCCTATTGACAAATATTATAAAAAATAGTATAATTTTTTTAATAATATATCTATTGTGAGGTATTGTATGAAGACTATTACCGACTTTTTTGGTACTATGGTGTTTAACGACCATGTAATGAAGGAGCGCTTATCAGCTGAGGTTTATGAATCTATACAAAATACAATAAAAAATGGAAAGCACCTTAATTTAGAGGTAGCTAATGAAATAGCTAAGGCTATGAAGGATTGGGCTATTGAAAAGGGTGCTACTCACTATACACATTGGTTCCAGCCTATGACAGGTATTACTGCTGAAAAGCATGATAGCTTTATTACCCCAAAGGGGGATTCAAGCGTTATTATGGAGTTTTCTGGTAAGGAGCTTGTTAAGGGTGAAAGTGATGCATCCTCCTTCCCATCAGGTGGACTGAGAGCTACCTTTGAGGCAAGGGGATATACTGCGTGGGACCCAAGCTCTTACGCATTTATCAAGGACGGTGCTTTATGTATTCCAACTGCCTTTTGCTCTTATGGTGGAGAGGCACTTGATAAAAAGACACCACTTCTTCGCTCAATGGAATCCTTAGGAAAATCTGCTCTTAGAATTTTACATTTGTTCGGTCATACCGAGGTTACAGGTGTAAAGCCAACTGTAGGACCAGAGCAGGAGTATTTCCTTGTTGATATGGAAATGTATAACAAGCGTCCTGACCTCGTTTATACAGGTAGAACTCTTTTTGGCTCAATGCCACCAAAGGGACAGGAGCTTGATGACCATTATTTTGGTACAATTAAGCCAAAGGTTAAGGCGTTTATGAAGGACCTCGACCATGAGCTTTGGTCACTCGGCGTTTTTGCAAAGACAGAGCATAATGAGGCAGCACCATCTCAGCATGAGCTTGCCCCTGTGTTTACAACAACTAACCTTGCTACCGACCACAACCAGCTAACAATGGAGCTTATGCAAAAGGTTGCTAAGAAGCATGGTCTTGTTTGCCTTCTTCACGAAAAGCCATTCAAGGGCATTAGCGGTAGTGGTAAGCACAATAACTGGTCGCTTTCTACAAATACAGGTATAAACCTCTTTGAGCCTGGTGAAACACCAAGCGAGAATGCACAGTTTTTACTTTTCTTATGTGCTGTTATTAAGGCAGTTGACGATTACCAGGACGTTTTGCGTATTTCTGTTGCAAGTGCAGGAAACGACCATCGTTTAGGAGCTAATGAAGCACCACCTGCTGTAATTTCAATCTTCTTAGGTGAGGAGCTTACAGAGATTTTAAATGCTATAGAGAATGACGAAAAGATTGGCTCTAAGCAAAAGGACGTAATGCGTGTTGGCGTTCATATTCTACCAAAGTTCCCTAAGGATACCTCTGATAGAAACAGAACCTCGCCCTTTGCCTTTACTGGTAATAAGTTTGAGTTTAGAATGCTCGGCTCAGGAGCTTCAATAGCTGATACAAATACAGCTATCAACACAGCAGTTACACAGGTGTTAAACGAGTTTTATGATACATTATCAAATGCTAAGGACTTTAATTTAACACTACACAATCTTATCAGAGATACAATTAAAAATCATAAGAGAATTTTCTTTAACGGAAATGGCTATGAGGAAAAGTGGATTAAGGAGGCTGAAAAGAGAGGTCTTTCTAATCTTAAATCAACTCCTGAGGCACTTTATCATTTGCTTGACGAAAAGAACATTAAGCTCTATACAGAAAATAAGGTTTTCAGCGAGAAGGAATTAAGGTCAAGATATGAAATCTTGCTTGAAAACTACTCAAAGATAATTAATATTGAGGCGCTTACAATGATTGATATGGCTAAAAAGCTTATTATCCCTGCTGTATCAAAATATACAAGCGACTTAGCTAAGACAATTTCGGTAAAAAAGGAAATTGGTGCTAACGCAGGCTATGAGGAAATAACCTGTAAAAAGCTTTCTGAGCTTTGTACTGATGCCTTTGCAACAACCATCGAGCTTGAAAGAAAGCTAAGTGAGGCTAAGAAAATAAAGGGTGCATACGAAAAGGCAACAGCCTTTGAAAATGTTGTTCTTGCTACAATGAATAGATTAAGAGCTCAATGTGATGAGGCAGAAAAGCTAACTGCAAGGGAGTATTGGCCAATGCCTGACTATGGCGAATTGCTTTTTGGTATCAGGTAATTAGCTAAATAAGGGGAGAATGATTATGGATAAGGAATTGACCTTGGAAAGCAAGGAGCTTAATCAAAATAGCGACATTCCTTGTGACTCGATTAAGGAAAACGAGGCTGAGGAAAAAACTGCCTTGACCTATAGCGACGAGGCAACCAATATAGAGCCCCAAAGCGACACGGAAAATGAAGAAACAGCGCAAGAGGTGTCGATAAATGAGGATGAAATAGCTACCGATACACCTGTAAATGATAACGGGGTAGAGGAAAGTCGTGAGGCTGAAATAGTTATTGCTCCTAAGCAAAAAAAGGTAAAAAAGGAACAAAAGCAATCAAGCGAAGCAGAAAAGGAAGATTTTGAAAGCACCGAAGTAGGTAAAAATAGCGAAAGCGATGAAAAAGGCGAAAATGGTGGTGAGGAAAAGCCACTAACCAAAAAAGAGCAAAAGGAAATGAAGCAAAGGGCTAAGGATGCTAAGCTCAGACGCAATTTCAAAAAGCTGACTATTATTAGTATAGTTTTGTGTAGCGTAGCAACTATTTCTGTGCTTATTTCCCTTATCGTATCAGCTATTAACCTTTCCTCAGGTGATAATACATACGAATTTTTGAGGGCAAGATACCATTTAACAATGATATTTACCTTGCTTTTCTCCCTCGTTTTGTATATTCCATCAGTTTCATCAGCTGGCGTTTGCTTGTACGACCAATATAAAAAGAAAAAGGGCAGAGAGCTTTCTAAAAAGATACTATTATGGGTTTTAGCAATTCTTCCTTTAGTAATAGCACTCTTGCTTATAATTTTAATCTGCGCAATATAATAAAAAGACGACCAAACGGTCGTCTTTTTTATTGATAAAATGTTATTTTACTTTCTTGCAACACCTGTTTTTCGTGCTGCCTCTATAACAGCCTTTGAAACAGCGCTTGCTACGTTTTTATCAAGTGCTGATGGAATTATATTTTCCTCATTTAGCTCATCCTCTGGAATTAAGGAAGCAAGAGCATAGGAGGTCGCAATTTTCATTTCCTCGTTAATACAGCTTGCCTGACAGTCAAGTGCTCCACGGAAAATACCAGGAAATGCAAGCACGTTGTTTATCTGATTAGGAAAGTCGCTTCGACCAGTTCCAACGACACGTGCCCCAGCATTTTTAGCTAAATCAGGCATAATCTCAGGTGTAGGGTTAGCCATAGGAAAGCATATAGCGTCCTTAGCCATTGACTTAATCATTTCCTTGCTAACAATGTTAGGTGCACTTACACCAATAAACAAATCAGCACCTACTAAGGCATCCTTGAGAGTTCCTTTTAAAAGCTCCTTGTTAGTAAGCTCGGCAATTTCCTTATGGGAATTATTCAACCCTTCGTCACCACGACAAATAATACCGAATCTATCAACCATAATAAGATTTTTAAGACCTAAATTCAAAAGGTGCTTTGCTATCGCAATTCCAGCACTGCCTGCACCATTTATAACAGCCCTTATATTGCTAATATCCTTTTTAACAACCTTAAGAGCATTTAAAAGTGCTGCACCAACTACTATTGCAGTTCCGTGCTGGTCGTCGTGAAAAACAGGAATATCGCACACGTCCTTAAGCCTTTTTTCAATTTCAAAGCATCTTGGAGCTGAAATATCCTCTAAATTTATTCCACCAAAGGATTTTGAGATTAGCTTAATTGTGTTTACTATTTCGTCAGTGTCCTTACTGTCAATGCAGATAGGAAATGCGTCAACGTCTGCAAATTCCTTGAAAAGAGCACACTTACCCTCCATAACAGGCATTGATGCCTCTGGACCAATATCTCCAAGACCTAAAACAGCAGTTCCGTCAGTTATAACAGCGACTAAATTTGACCTTCTTGTAAGCTTGTAGGAAAGGGATCTGTCATTTGCTATTTCAAGGCAGGGCTCTGCAACACCAGGTGTATATGCTAAGGATAAATCCTCTCTTGTTTCTATCTTAGCGCGGGAAACAACCTCGATTTTTCCACCCCACTCATAATGCTTTTTTAGTGACTCACGTTTAATATCCATCAAATCATCTCCTCAAAGCGATAATATTTATCAAACTCCTCGCTTGTTAAGTAACCAAGCTTAAGACAAGCCTCCTTTAAGGAAATATTTTCCTTGAAGGCTAATTTTGCAACCTCAGCACCCTTTTCATAGCCAATATGTGGGGTTAATGCAGTTACAGTCATTAAGGATTTGTCTAAATTTTCCTTCATTTTTTCCTTTTTTGGCTTAATGCCTCTTACACAATTTTTTTCAAAGGAGCAAATAGCGTCACAAAGCAAGCCTGTGCTATTTACAAAATTATATATGATTACAGGCATATAGACATTTAATTGAAAATTGCCCTGTGAGGCACATATTCCAATAGTAGTATCATTTCCCATAACCTGAGCGCAAACCATAGTCAATGATTCGCATTGAGTTGGGTTTACCTTACCAGGCATAATTGATGAGCCAGGCTCATTTTCAGGAATAGTAATTTCTGAAAGACCACATCTTGGTCCACTTGATAGCCATCTAATATCATTTGCAATTTTCATAAGGTCACAGGCAACTGCCTTTATAGCTCCGTGTGCAAAAGCGATTTCGTCCTTTGAGGAAAGTGCGTGAAATTTGTTTTTTGCAGGCTTGAAGCTTTCTTCAAAAATCAATTTAAGCTCATTACAAACAGCCTCATCAAAGCCCTTTGGAGCATTTAAGCCTGTACCAACAGCTGTACCACCAATAGCAAGCTCTAAAAGTGGCTTCTTCGCTACCTCAAGTAGCTCTATATCCTTTTTTAAGGTAGAGGTAAAGCCACTAATTTCCTGTGAAAAGGAAATAGGGGTAGCGTCTTGAAGATGAGTTCTGCCAGTTTTTATAATCCCCTTGTATTTTCCCTCAAGCCTTTTAAAGCTATCTGAAAGCTCCTTGAGCCTTTTGCAAAGAAGATTCATTTCAATTACACAGGTAATGTGCATAGCAGTTGGAAAAGCATCGTTTGAGGATTGTGACATATTTACATCATCATTTGGATGCAAAAGTCTTTTTTTAGCAATTTCGTTACCAAAATTAGCAATAACCTCATTTACATTCATATTTGTCTGAGTGCCACTGCCTGTTTGCCAAACTGATAAAGGAAAATTATCCTTTAAAAGACCATTTTCGCAAAAGCCCTCAGTAACAACCATTGTTATAATATTTAGCTTTTCCTCAGTCATTTTTTCAGGCTTTAAAAGTCTGTTAGCTCTTGCACAGGCAAGCTTTAAATAGCCAAGGGTATAAATCAGAAAATAAGGCATTTTCTCATTCCCAATTTTAAAGTTTTCTAAGCTTCTTTGAGTTTGAGCACCCCAATATTTGTCCTTAGGCACTTTAATTTCACCCATTGAATCCTTTTCAATTCTATAGTCCATAATTTTTCACCCACTTATTTCGTAAAATCGAAAATTTTAAAAATTAAAAAAATTAACAAATTGTGTTTTATATTTTAACACACAAGCAACATTTTTTCAATAAAACCTTGTGAATTTTGGGAAAAAACGGCCAAAAATAAGTAAAAATCGGTCATAATTAGTCTAAAAATGAAAAAAGTTTAAGATAAATGTAACAAAAATTGTGAATAAAATGTTAATAATATTGAATATACTTGAATTTTTTTATAATGTATGCTACAATACCATTGTTGAAAATAGGATTTCAATTTATTGAAGGGAAATATTTATGGAATGGATTAAAGGACAGGCATATGCTTTTATTGAAGATATGAAGCGTATGTTTACAAACCCTACTCCTACGGATATAGTAAATATGATAGCAACAGCATTTACAATTCTGTTTGCTATAATGGCTTTTCACTTTATAATTTTTGGTATAGTTGGTATTTTTAAGAAAAAGACATATCCTCATACTGATGAAAAGCTAAGATACGGTATTATTATTCCAGCTCGTAATGAGGAAACGGTTGTAGGTAATCTTATTGAAAGTATAAGAAAGAATAATTACCCACAGGATAAGCTTGATATTTTCGTTATAGCTCACAACTGCCGTGACAACACAGCTGAGGTTGCTAGACAGATGGGTGCTATTGTGTATGAATATAATAATCCACAGGAAAATACAATGGGTTATGCTTTCAAATATTTGTTTGACAGAATTAAAGAGGATTATGGAATAGAGAGCTATGACGGTTATTTCCTATTTAATGCTGACAATATCGTTGACGTAAATTATTTTGATAAAATGAATGATGCTTATGTTGCAATGGGCAAAAAGCATACAATTACATCCTTTAGAAACTCAAAGAACTTCGGTTCAAATATAATTTCAGCCCTTTACGGCTTACACTTTATGTATGGCTGTCGTTATGAGTGTCGTGGTAGAACAGTTGTTGGCTGTTCGACACGTATTCAAGGTACAGGCTATGTTATTAATCCAGCGCTTGTTAAGGACGGTTGGAAATATGTAACGCTTACTGAGGACTGGGAGTTTTCAACGGATCAGGTTATTGCAGGACAAAAGATTTACTACTGTGATGAGGCTGTGTTCTATGATGAACAGCCAACAAGCTTTAGAATTATGTGGCGTCAAAAGGTTAGATGGTGCAGAGGACACTTTCTTGTATTCTTTACAAGATATAAGGACGTCCTTAAGTCCATGTTCAAGAGTAAGAAAAAGGGTGGCTGTCCAAATAAGGGCTCACTCCACGATATAGGCGTTAACATTTTACCACTTGGATTCCTTGCCACACTCGTTATGTTCTTACAAATGGTTGCGCTTGTTACAATCGCAGTTGTTGAGGGCTGCACAATGGGTGCAATCACAGATTTTTCGAGTGCAATGAAGGAAATAGGCTACATAATGGGCGACTTTGGTCGTACGTATGTGATAGGCTTATTAACATCCTATCTTACATTACTCCCACCAACAATTCTTATCTACATACTCGAAAGAAAGAGAATTAAGAATGTTAGCCTTTTAGTTAAGATTGGTTCACTCTTAGCTTGGCCGATTTTCTTTGTGGTCTTTGCTACAATTCAAGACGTTCAGGCTGTATTTAGCAGAAAGCTTGGTTGGAAAGAAATTCCACATGGCGATACAACTAATTTCAGCGACCTTAATAAGGAAGAAAAGTTAGAAATTACTGAGAAAGAAAATCAGCTTGTATAATATAACGACTGTGAGAAATCACAGTCGTTTTTTTATTTTTTATAAAAAGTACTTTTAATTACTAACAAATAATGGTATAATAAAATAAAGAAATAAAAAGATAGGGAATAATTATGAAAATAGTTTTAAACCCCAATAAGGAAATTGTAGAAACAGTTAAAAAGGGACTTGAAAAAAAGGGTGGCTACTGCCCATGTAAAATGGGAAAGAGTGAGGACATTAAATGTATGTGCCTCGAATTTCGTGAGCAGATTAAGGACCCTGATTTTGAGGGCTTTTGCCACTGTATGCTATATTATAAATATAAATGAGGTGATTAAAAATGGTAGTAACAAAGGACACCTTTGAAAACGAGGTAATTAACAGTAACGAAACAGTTATAGTTGACTTTTATGCCGATTGGTGTGGACCATGCAAGATGATAGCTCCTATTTTAGAGGAAATATCTGACGAGGATATTTGTAAGGTTTGTAAAATCAATGTGGACAATGAACTGGAGCTTGCTATGAAATATGGTATATCCAGTATTCCTGCCTTGCTTGTATTCAAGGAGGGCAAGCTTGTAAATCGAGCAGTTGGCTATAGAACTAAGGAACAAATTTTAGAAATAATTAAATAAAGGAGTATATTATGAAAAAGTACAGATGCACAGTATGTAAGCTTGAATTTGAGGTAGAGGACGGAGTAATTGAGCCAGTTTGCCCAAAGTGCAAGGTAGGTAAGGATAAGCTTGAGCTAATTTCAGAAACACCAACAAATAAGTATGCAGGCACACAGACAGAGAAGAATCTTGAGGCTGCATTTGCAGGTGAGAGCCAAGCAAGAAATAAGTACACCTATTTTGCATCAAAGGCTAAAAAAGAGGGCTATGAGCAGATTGCCTCCTTGTTCTTAAAGACAGCAGATAATGAAAAGGAGCATGCTAAAATGTGGTTTAAGGAATTAAACGGCATAGGTGATACAGCAGAGAACCTTCTTCATGCAGCAGAGGGCGAAAATTACGAGTGGACTGATATGTACGACGGCTTTGCAAAGGTAGCAGATGAGGAAGGCTTCCATGATTTAGCTGAAAAGTTCCGTCTTGTAGCAGCTATTGAAAAACAGCACGAGGAAAGATATAGAGCACTTTTAAATAATGTAGAAATGAAAAAGGTGTTTGAAAAGAGTGAGGTTAAGGTTTGGGAGTGCCGTAACTGTGGACATATTGTAGTTGGTACAAAAGCGCCTGAAATCTGTCCAACCTGTGCACATCCACAAAGCTACTTTGAAATCCACGCAGAAAATTATTAATGTAGGGGAACCGAATCCGTTTGGTTGAAATGCAAATAGCTTGCCTTAATGTGTGATAAAAGTTTTTTCGTTAAGGTTCGGCAGAAGATAAAGCAAACAACAATGACCCTCTTTCGATTGCGCACGCACGTTGTCATTTCGAGCGTAGTCGAGAAATCTATTTTATGATTAGTTAATTGCTAATAGATTTCTCCACTCACGTTGTTCGGTCGAGATGACAAAATGGTAGAAAGTACACACCGAACAATGTCATTTCGAGCGTAGCCGAGGAAACAACCAAATGTTGTCATTTCGAGCGTAGTCGAGAAATCTATTTTCTGTCAACTAACTTTTTAAACAAATCATAAAATAAAACAGGGATTCATTTAGAATCCCTGCTTTTGTTTATGCCTGATGAGAATAGAACCAACTTGCCTATGGGCGATAAATCACCGTGCATTTATCCGACCTTTGTCTTGAAATATTTTTATATGTCTGCACTATGCCATTTTAAACCAAATTAGTTCTATTTCCATCAGGCATAGGATTATATTTTCCACTTACATAGTAAATAAAAAACATAACAAAGAGCATAAGATTGTGTAAAATCATACACGCCCATGCACCAATTAAGCCAAAATCAAAAATTTGAGTGGCTATAAATGTTCCTAAAATTCTAATAAGCCACATACCGATAATGTTTGTGACAAAGGGCATAGTCGTTTTTCCAAGCCCGTGCATCATACCCTCAATAACTATTGATGCACCATAAAACGGCTCTGAAACTGCAACCATTCGCAAAACAACTGAGCCGAGGGCTATTACTCCTGCATCTTTGGAGAAAATACTCATCATATTTGGAGCAAGCAACAGCAAAAGCCCACCCGATGCTACCATCAAAAGAACCTCAATAACCAAAATGGTCCTTGAAATTTCATTAAGCCTATCCTTGTCCTTAGCTCCATAGGCATTTCCCGAAAGAGTAGAGGCAGCACTTTGCATACCATAACCAGGGATATAAAATGCACTTTCAACCGTGTTAGCAACAGTATGAGCAGCAGTTGAAATCTCACCAAGCGAATTAACCATTGATGCAAAGGCAACATATCCAAACGACGTGCCAAATCTCTGTAAAGCGTTTGGTAGAGCGACCTTAAAGCATGGCTTTAAAATTTTAAAATCAGGTCTTAGACTTTGCCCCTTAGGAGATACGATAGGGTGACGCCAAAGTGAAATAAAAATAACCACTCCCCCAACCAAAAATGCAATAGCACTTGCAATACCAGCTCCAATAACCCCTAAATTAAAGCCAGGGATAACAAGGTAGAAATTTGGTAGTGTGATAATTCTTGTAGGATAGATAAATATAAGGTTCAAGACTACATTTATTATATTTACTAAAATTCCTGCCTTCATAGGTGTTTTAGTATCACCAACAGCTCGTAAAACCGTACCGAAAATAATAGATGCAGTCCTAAAAAGCATAGGCATATATATAATAAAGAAGTAAATTGATGCAGTTTTCTGTATTTTTGGGTCAACCTGCATCCAAATTGGAATAAATGGGCTTAATGCTAAAGGGATAATTGTAAATATTATTCCAAAAAATAAAACTGCTAAGACTGACTGTGCCGAGGCCTTTTTTACACTATCATATTTCTTAGCGCCGATTGCTTGAGAAATAAAGGCAAGAAAGCCAACGCCTATTGCAGAAATTGTGCTACCAAAGAGCCAGCTAACAGTGGTGGTTGAACCAACAGATGCAGTAGCCTCAGTACCAAGTGAGCCAACCATAGCTGTGTCAATATATTGCACCAGCGTATGTAAAAGCTGTTCAAGCATAGTTGGTCCTGCAAGTGCCAAAATAGTCAAAACAGTTTTCTTGTTAATTTTTATTCGACTTTTGGTCATAATAGCTTACCATTTGAATAAACCTTGCATCTGTATTTTTCGTCATCCTTTATGTAATTATGGACACAGGGTGACTTGATATAGCCATCATAAGGGTTTTTTACGCTTTCAATGTCGCTAATCAAATCAGCCTCAACATAGCTTCGTTCAAAGGATAGGTCACAGTCCACCATTTTACAGTTTATTAGCTTTAGTCCCTTGCAATAGCAAAGGGGCTGTGTTCCTGTAATTATGCAATTTTCAAGAGTTAGGTTTTCACTGTACCAGCCAAGATACTCACCATTTATAACTGAATTTTTAACATAAACATTTTTTGAGTGCCAAAAAGCGTCCTTAGTATTTAGCTTGCACATATCAATTTTTGCATTTTCCACATATTGAAAGGAGTATTTTCCCGAAAAATTCACCATAGAAAGTGATAAGCTCTTAGCATGGAGCATAAAATACTCGCCACTTATATCACAGCCAATTATAGAAATATTACTCGATAGCCAGCCAAACTCGCTTGAGTCAATTTTGCAATTTGTAAATGTAGCATCCTTACATTCTCTAAGCGCCTTAATTCCTAAAAGGCTTGAATCCCTTGCAGAAATATTTTCTGTGTACCAAAGACCAGCACGGCATAAGGGTGATAGCTCACAATTAATTAATTCTACGTTATTGCAGTGCCAAAAGGGGTAGCGAAGATTAAAATAGCACCCTTTGGCTATAATATTTTTGCTTTCCTTCATAGCACTTTCTCCGTCGTTTTCACCATCAAAGCGACAGGAAATTAAATTAAGTCCGTCTGACTCGTAAAACTCACGTTCCTTGTCAAACACTTGATTTTTAACTATTTTCATATTTTTCAAATCCAAATTCTAAAATTTCAATACTGCCCTTACCCTCATACTCAAAATAGAGAGGATAAACGCCATTTAAGGTAAAATCAAAATAAATATTTTTCCAATCCTTGCTTGCTGAAATTTCAGCCTCGCAAAGAGCAGGGGAGTCTAAGCCATTTTTCAAAAAAAGGCTACCCTGTGGCTCAAAATCACAGCTTCGATATTTCACAAATACTCTTGTCTTACCTGTGAAATCAAAGTATTTATAGCCGATTTTTGTATTATTTTCAATTTCTGATATAATTCTTTCATTATCCTTGCAAATAATGTGAGGAAGTCTTTTGTCAGGACAGGAAAAATGGGGCATATTGCCATTTGTTAAATTACAGCAAATAACAGCTGGATAAGCGCCATCTGCCTTAAGTGGTCCACCATTTAAGCCACAGCTTGTCATTTCAACCTGCTTAATTTTTCCGTCAGGCTCAATTTTGATTTCCTCGGCACAGGCTTGACGTGAAAGCTCTGTCTTTGTTGTATGTCTATGGTAAAAAACATACCATTTTTTGTTAATCTCTATAATGCTTCCGTGGTTGTTTCCTGTACGGTTTAGTCTGTCCTTATCAAGCCTACCATTAAAGCCAATATCACCATTCGAAATTATGTTTCCACCAAAGGTAAAATCTCTATCTGGATATTTGCTTGTCGCATAGGCAAGATTGTGATTATTAAATGGGGAATAAACAAAATAGTATGTGTCACCAATTTTTCTCATTGAGCTTGCCTCAAAAAACTCGTGTCCCTCAAAGCTTGTGCCCTTAAAATATCTCGGTAAAATCCTTTTAGGCGTGCCCTTTACAGTTACCATATCGTCACAAAGCTCTACAGTAACTGCACCCATAACCCCGTTAACTGCATTTTCTATTTCCTCTTTCGTTTTTTTAAAGGTTTCTACCTGTCGTTTGATAGATTCCTCATAGGAATACTTAGGATTTTCCTCGAAATCATACCACATTCCATAGTAAAGACGAATAGTACCATTATCATTAAGCAAGGCTGGGTCAAAGATTACAAAATCTCTAAGTAATGAGCCGTCTGGGTATTTTACGTGACCCAAAAACTCGAATTTACCATTTGGAGTGTCGCAAACTGCCACACTCATAATATAGCTACAATCGGGATACGAATTAGCTAAGGAATAGTAAAGATAATATCTGTCATCATTTCCAAGTATAACGTCAGGGGCAAACATATACTTATATTTAGGGTATAATGGGTCTTGACTTGCCTTGTAAATTACACCCTCATATCTCCAATCGGTTAAATCACAAATAGGGGCAGAGTATGTAACATAATCAAGCATACAGAAAAACTCGCCATTTTCCTTATCGTGTGAGCCATAAATATAGACTCTATCACCAAAGATATGTGGCTCACCATCAGGCACATATTCATTTATAGGTAAATATGGGTTAAAAACTTGCTTCATATCATTCTCCAAAGGTATTTTCAGGCTTGTCTGAGAGGTTAAATTCAACCACTCCTCCACCTGTAATTTGTTCGTAGGTTAAATAAGGCACGCTTAATCGCTTGCCGTTGAAATAAACAGAGCTTATATATATAAATTCATCAGGATTTTTGTCACATCTGATTTCAAGGTTAGAGGATACGTTGCATTTATGATAGTGTTCATCAAGCCTTATGCTAATAGATTTAAAAAGAGGTGTATTTATATAGTATTTATTATCGGTAGGACAGATTTGTGCAAAACCAATAGCACTTAATACATACCATGCAGAAAGCTGACCAACGTCCTCGTTACCACAAAAGCCGAATGCACCCAAGCGATAGGCTTCCTTTTGCACACGTCTTGTCCAATACTGCGTTCTATCATAAAGCCCTAAAATGTTAAAATAGTGAGTTAAGTTGTGACAAGGCTCGTTTGAATGGTTATAGTCCTCGTTCCAAAGCCTTGAAAAATCTGATCTTGAAAATAGCTCCTCTAACAGAGAAATAAACCTATCCTTGCCAAATAGCTTAGCTAAGCCACATACGTCATATGGTACAAAAAAGGACTGCTGAAAAATATTGCTCTCAACACAGCCAAAATGGTCGTATCTATCCTTAATAGGATAAAATTCTCCATTTTCCTCTCTCGGACACATAAAGCCGAGGTGGGAATTATAATTAGAGCCATAGCTCTCGTATCGTGATTTAAAATATTCAAAATCAGATACGTGCCCCAACCTTTTTGATAAATTAGCCATACAATAGTCAGCTAAAAGTAGCTCTAAGGTGGAGCTTATGTCGTTTTTGACATAGCCACCTTCAAGATAGCATTTGTCTTTTGGGCAAACACTCTTAAATTCCTTATTCCAAAGGGTGCTTTTTGATTTTTTAGACGAAACGCAAATTTCATAACCCTTATTAATATCAAAATCACAAATGCCCTTTAAATAAGCATCAGCCATAACGATAAGACCGCTATCTCCAACCATACAGCCAGAGTCTATTCCCATAAGCTCCCATTTGGGAAGAGAGGAGTTGCTTTTAACTCCTATTTCAATTAGTGTGCTTACTGTATCGCTAACGCACTTAGGATTAGTAATTGTCAAAAGTGGAAACTGACTTCTATAAACGTCCCAGCCACTAAACATAGTTCGTCTTGTAAAGCTACCTTTGTCATAAGCATCACTATGTACTCGTGGGTCGAGCATAGTGTGGTATAGACAGGTATAAAATAATGTTTTGTCTGTTTCGTTTTCACCCTCAATTTCTATAGTGCTAAGGGCTTTATCCCAGCTATCTTTTGCATCTGTCCTTACCTTGTCAAAATCAAAGGACTCAATTTCCCTTTTTAAATTAGCTCTTGCACCCTCTATTGAGGTATAGGAAATACCACATTTTAATGTGATTTTATCGTCAGAGCCGAATTTTAAAAGCAAATGTAAATCATTTCCCTCATATTTATCACAAATAGGTAAAAATTCCTCATTTTCAAATGCGATAGCCTCTTTAAAATTACAGGAAAGCTCAATTCTGAAATATAGATTGTAGCCAATTCCACCGTTACCTCTGCCAAAGCCACCACCATTTTTTGTGCATGTAAGCTTACCCTCTATGGTAGAATTATCAATAATCTCAACCTGCTCTAAATCCACGTGTCCTGCAATTCGCCTTGACAAATTTATAATTAAACGGTTGTCTATACACGTATCAAACAAAAAGCGTAAAATACCACAGTGCAAGGTTGCACTTGCCTCGCATTTTACCAAATATCTGTCAAGATAAACAGAGTAGTAACCTGCCTTAGTTATTTCATTTTCGTGCTTAAAGGGTGATTTCCAGCCGAGCCCTCCCTTAGTAAAGGAAACCTCATCATTAGACCCACTTCTAAGGTCAGTGTCAGAGCAAACAGGCATTACTTGAATATTACCAAGGTCACCATACCAGCCAATGCCACTCATATGATTAAAGCTAAAGCCCTCAATGGTATTCTGACAGTAATTATAGCCTGTGCCGTTATCACCACTTGTGGTAGTATCGGGGGATAATTGTACCATACCAAAGGGACAGGTTGCACCAGGGTGAGTTTTACCACCACCGTGCATGCTTGTTTCCTGCTCGTCGCCAACAGTACCGATTATAGTGTCAACATAGCAAGATGATCTCATGAAATCCCTCCCTTTTCTAAATTCATAATAATTTTATCATATAATATATATTTTTTCAACGAAAAACCTATTTATTTTTTCAAAGAAAGGTGCTAAAATATAAAAAGAATATTTCAGCCTTACGTAAATCAAGCCAAGCTGGCTCAATTCCCGTAAGACTTAAAGGAGGATACCATGCTCGAAACAATCAAGGGCGTAAGAAATGAAGCGCCATTTTACTATTTTGAACAAATATCTAAAATTCCACGTGCATCATCAAATGAGGGTAAGATAGCAGAATACCTATGCAATTTTGCAAAGGAAAGGAATTTAGAATGTTATAGGGACGAATATAATAACGTCTTAATTACAAAGGAAGCGACCAAGGGTAGAGAAAATGAGGAATGCTTGATGCTTCAGGCTCATACCGATATGGTAGCTGAAAAAAATGTATCAACAGTACACGATTTTGAAAATGACCCAATTAAATTAGTAGTTGAGGGTAATATTTTAAGGGCAGAGGGAACTACCTTAGGTGCTGATGATGGCTTTGGTGTGGCTATTATGCTTGCTGTTTTGGATAATAAGGTGCTTAGCCATATGAGGCTTGAATGTCTGTTTACCTCATCAGAGGAAATAGGACTTGTGGGTGCAGGTAAATTTGATTATTCAAAAATCAAGTCGAAAAGAATGATAAACCTCGATTCAGCAGAGGAAAACACAGTTATAATCGGCTGTTGTGGTGGTGTAAGAACTGAGGTAACTATGCCTGTTGTACGCCAAAGCGTAGATTTAGATGGCTATAAAATTACAATAGGTGGCTTACAGGGTGGACACTCTGGCGAGGATATTGACAAAAAAAGACTTAATTCCCACAAGCTAATGGGTAAGATTTTAAGAGATTTCAAGGGAAATACTAAAATCAGAGTAGGGGAAATTAATGGTGGCGATAAGGATAACGCTATTCCAAGAGAATGTAGTCTTACATTAGTGCCTGATAGCTATATGGAATGTGAAAATGTCCTTAGCAAAATTAACGAAAAAATCAGAAAAGAAATAAGAGCAAAAGAGGACAATGGTCTGTTTGTAAACGTAGAAAAGGTAAAGATAAGTAGTGTAATTTCCTACGAGGATACAGACAAGCTTTTAAAATGCCTGCTTACTCCAAATGGAGTTTTATGCTATAGAAGTAAAGAGCCATTTATTCCTCAAACCTCAAGAAACTTAGCAAGAATAAGAACAAAGGAAAACGAAATTAAAATAGGCTTTTCCTCACGCTCATATCTTGACACTCAATTAGAGTGCTCAATGAAGGAGCTTGAAGCACTTGCAAAATCAGTAGGGGCAGACGTATATCACCACGAAAGATATCCAGGCTGGGCAAGTGATAAGGATAGCGACTTAGTAAGAAATTGGCAAAGCGCATATAAAAAAGCCACAGGCAAAGAAACAAATCCAACCCTTATCCACGCAGGACTTGAATGTGGACTAATCTCAAGCGAGATAGATAAATTTACAGCTATCTCCGTAGGTGCAAACGTCCACGACCTACACACCCCAAAGGAAACAATGGAGCTTGACTCCCTCGACCGTATCTACGACACAATAATCGAGATGCTTAGCCTTACGGATTTATCGTTCCAAGACAAATGGGTTCGATTTCCGCAAGGCAAAATAACCTTGACAAGATAAAAAGATACTGTATAATCAAAATAGAGGTACAGTAAAGCTGTCATTTAAACAATTCAATATAAACACAATAAAAAGCCTATGAGAGAATTACTGTCATAGGCTATTTTTGTTGTAACTAATGCATAATGAAATCCGTCATATAATATGAGGGTGTTTTGGTAAAATTTCACAAAAGAAACATTAGATAATCACAAAAATATGTTAAAATGACAATGGAGGACACAAAAA
>JAFTKN010000014.1 GCA_017453255.1 Clostridia bacterium
ACCTGCACTTTTTTGCCTTGTAAACCAACCTATTTTCTCATTTGAAACTGTGTGCATCTTCGAACGAATAAATCAGTAGAGGATTTTTTCGAGCTTTGGTGCAGACAGTTAAAAAACTTTCAAATCAAAGGTCGGACTAAGCCTCACTGATTTATCGTTCCAAGACAAATGGGTTCGATTTTCGTAAGGCTAAGTACGCAATAAGCAAACGCAATGAGTGGATGATAGCTAATGCCGATTTAGTAGTTGCCTATGTTAAATATACATATGGTGGAGCGTATAAATCATTACTTTATGCACAAAAACGAAAAAAGCATATTATTAACTTAGCAGAAAGTGAATAAACAAAAATCCACGTAAAAAAGCGTGGATTTTCTATATTTATGGTTGATTTTTCTAATATAAAATGATAAACTTAATATGAACAATATTAACTTCAAGGAGCTAATTATGAAATACGAAAACAATTACTACAAAAATTATGACTTGGGTAGCTTACCAAAGGATTCAATAAAGGAGCTTGAAGAACTTTCCTTGGAATGTGCAAAAGAGGGAATAGTAATGCTCAAAAACGAAAATAATGTGTTACCACTCAAAAAAGGTGACTGCGTATCCGTTTTTGGCAGAATTCAAAGAGAATATTATAAGAGTGGAACAGGCTCAGGTGGACTTGTTAATGTTAAATATGTAACCAACATAGTTGACGAGCTTAAAAAGCATGAAGAAATCAAAATTAATGAGGAGCTTTTAAATCTCTACGAGGAATGGAAAAAGGATAACCCCTTTGACAAGGGACAGGGCTGGGGACAAGAGCCTTGGTGTCAAAAGGAAATGGATATAGATATCTCCGAGGTTGAAAAATCAAGAGAATTTGGCGATAAGGCAATTATCGTTATCGGTAGAACAGCAGGAGAGGATAGAGATAATTCTGCAAGTCGTGGTAGCTATCTTTTAAGCGAGGATGAGGAAGCACTTATTAAAAAGGTAACAAGCGTTTTTGATAAGGTAATTGTTGTGTTAAATGTAGGTGCTGTTATAGATATGAAATGGGTTGAGCAGTATAATGTTTCATCTGTATTATATGTATGGCAGGGTGGACAATGTGGTGGAATTGCATGTGCCGACGTTTTAATGGGATATAGCCCCTGTGGTAAGCTTGCTGACACAATAGCCTATGATATTAACGACTATTCCTCAACTGCTAACTTTGGTGGCAAGGAAAGAAATATCTATAAAGAGGATATTTATGTAGGATATCGCTATTTTGAAACCTTTGCACCCGAGAAAGCAATTTATCCATTTGGCTATGGTCTATCCTATACATGCTTTGAAATGAATAGCAAGGCATACTTAAAGGATGATAAAATTGTAGTTGAAGCAACTGTTAAAAACAGAGGCGATTATGATGGTAAAGAGGTCGTTCAGGTTTATTTTGGTGCACCTAATGGAAAGCTCGGTAAAGCAAGCCGTGAGCTTATCGCTTATGCTAAAACAAAAATGCTTAAAAAGGGAGAAAGTCAGACACTAACCCTCGAATTTTTGATAAATGATATGTGTGCATACGATGATTCGGGAGCAAGTGGTAATAAAAACTGCTATGTTCTTGAAGCAGGTCAATATATAATTTACGTTGGTAATTCCTCACGCAATCTATTACCTGTTTTTGCTTATATGCAGGATGAAACTGAGGTAGTAAGAAAATGCACTCAAGCATTAGCACCTGTAACTCCATTTGAGAGAATGAAGAACGAAGATGGCAAAATAGTATATGAGCAAGCACCATTAGCTGAATATGATTTGGTTAAGAGAATAAACGAAAATCTTCCAAAGGAAATAGAATATACAGGCAATAAGGGAATAAAGCTTGAGGACGTAAGAAACGGCAAAAGCACAATGGATGAGTTTATAGCTCAACTAACAGATGATGAGCTTTGTTGCTTAGTTCGTGGAGAGGGAATGAACTCGCCAAAGGTAACCCCAGGCACAGGCTGTGCCTTCGGTGGCGTTACAGAGGAGCTTATTTCGTATGGTGTTCCAGTTGTATGTGGTACCGACGGACCATCTGGTATCAGAATGGACAGTGGTCTTTTAGCAACGAGTATGCCAAATGGTACATGCCTTGCTTGTACATTTAATGACGAGCTTGTATCCGACCTATATTCCCTTGAGGGTGTTGAGATGACTGCATATGAAATAGACGTTATCTTAGGTCCTGGTATTAACATTCATAGAAGCCCACTTAACGGAAGAAACTTTGAGTATTTTTCAGAAGACCCATACTTAACAGGAAAAATGGCAACAGCTATTTCAAAGGGACTTAATAGGGTTGGTGTTTATGCAACAATTAAGCACTTTATGGCAAATAGTCAGGAGTGGTACAGACATACAAGTGATTCGATACTTTCTGAAAGAGCAGTTAGAGAAATATATGCTCGCCCATTTGAAATTGCAGTAAAAGAGGGTGGAGTTAAGTCCATCATGACTGCTTATAATGCAGTAAATGGTTATCATGCAGCCTCAAATTATGAGCTTACAAAGACACTTTTGCGTGATGATTGGGGTTATGATGGCTTTGTAATGACAGACTGGTGGGCACATATTACCAACCTTGATAAATCAACAAGCACAAGCGATTTTGCAAGCATGGTAAAGGCTCAAAATGATATTTATATGGTTATGGAAAACGCAAAAAATAATAACGATAACCTAAAAGCATCACTTGAAAGTGGCTACATTACAAGAGGCGAGGTGCAGGTTTGTGCTAAGCGTGTTTGTGAGCTTGCTATGAATACCCATGCGTATGAGCGCTTTAAGGCAAATGGCTTTAAATACGATATAAGCAATCTTGATACATCAAAAATGGAAGCAGTATTAGAGCTTAATGATATTAAGCTTGGTAAGCCAATTGAAATAGAGCTAAAAAAATCAGGTAAATATATAGTTGAGCTTCAGTTTACAACTAACCTTTCATCTCTTGCTCAAATCAAAATTCCTTTAACATTAAATAAAACAGACGCTTGCACACTTGTAGGTAAGGGAACAGACGGAGGTGTAGGAACAGTAAAAGCACCTATATCCTTAATGAATTGGAAGCAAAGCATAAGCTTTAATTCCGAGGCTGATATTAAAATTTTGAGTGTTAAATTCTTGATTTAAGGAGGATACGCACAATGCAAAATATTTTAATAGTCGTTGATATGCAAAACGACTTTATAAATGGTGCTTTAGGCACTAAGGAAGCGATAGAAATTTTACCTAATGTGGAAAAGATAGTTAAGGACTTTGACGGTAAGATAATCTTTACAAAGGATACCCATCAAAATGACTATTTATCGACACAGGAGGGCAAAAATTTACCAGTCGAGCATTGTATAAAGGGTACACAGGGCTGGGAAATTGTAGATAGCCTTTTACCATACGCAACAAAAATTATTGAAAAGCCAACATTCGGTTCTATCAATTTGCTTGATTATTTAAAGGAAGAAAATGCAAAAAACAAAATCAGCAAAATAACACTTGTAGGAGTATGCACCGATATTTGCGTAATTTCAAATGCAATGTTAATAAAATCTGCATTTTTAGATGCAGAAATTGAAGTTATTTCGTCTGCCTGTGCTGGCGTAACACCAGAGAGCCACGAAAACGCACTTAGTGCAATGCAAATGTGCCAAATAACAATAAAATAATAAAAAACGGACACCACGTGTCCGTTTTTTATTATCTTGAATAAAGCTCATTCCATTTTTTAAACTTATTTCTGTCGAGCTGTAAAAGCTGTTCCTTAGTTAGACGGAAGGACCAGTTGTCGTCACAGCTACCAGGGGTGTTAAGTCTTGTATCCTTACCATATTTTAGTAAATCCTGCACAGGGAAAATAACAAGGCCAGCATGACTTGCAAGCATAGAACGAATAACTGTATCGTAGCAGTTATCCCAGTTTTCATTCTCATAGCCAAAATAGCTAAGAAAATGCTTTCTTTTGCTTTCATCAAGCTCCCAAACATATCCTAAAAGAGTATTGTTATCATGAGTGCCTGTATATGCTACACAGTTATTAATATAATTATGTGGTAGGTGCATGGAGTTTTCCTCACCTAAAAGTCCAAATTGTAGAACCCTCATTCCAGGATATGTTGAGTCCTTAACCAATTTTTCAACCTCAGGTGTAATTTCTCCAAGGTCCTCGGCAATAATTAGCTTATCCTTACAAATATCCTTAAATGCGTTAATTAAATCCATACCAGGTCCCTTAACCCATTTTCCATTTCTTGCAGTTTTTTCAGTTGCAGGAATAGAGAAGTAGCTTTCAAGTCCTCTGAAATGGTCAATTCTAACTCCGTCAAATAGACAGCACATAAATTCCATGCGCTCTTTCCACCAGCTATAGTTGTTTTCCTTCATTTTCTCCCAATTATATAAAGGATTTCCCCAAAGTTGACCATCTTCGCTAAAGTAATCGGGTGGAACACCTGCTACATTAGTTGGCTTTAGTCTTTCATCAAGCTGAAATTGTTCGGGGTTAGCCCAAACATCAGAGGAATCAAGTGCCACATAAATAGGTACATCACCGATAATCTTAACACCATGCTTGTTTGCATAGTCCTTGATTTCAAGCCACTGCGTAATTGCCATATATTCAATAAATTTCCATGCGTGCAAATTAGCCTTGCTCGGCTTAAATTCTGTCCACTCCGTCCACTCTTTTCCATGATTTGCTTCCTTCAAAGCCATAAACTCACAGAACCTTTCTGTTTGCTTATGCTCCTTGTAAAAATCATCGAGCTTCTTAGTTTCTAAAAACCTTGTAGATGCCTTCTTGAGTAGCTTAAGCCTATCACGATTTAATTTTTCAAACTCACAAGCATATGGAGATTTTTGCTGTGATTCCATAAGCTCCGAGCGAGTAATTAATTCCCTGTCATAAAGCCTTTCAATATCAATAAAGTTAGGATTTACAGAAAACGCAGAATAGGACTTATAGGGAGAATTATATTCGTCAGGCAGGCAAAAGGGGAGAACCTGCCAATAGCTAAATCCACTATCGCTTAAAAAATCTATCCATTCCTTAGCGCTTTTTGAAAAAGCCCCCTCAGAATACTTTCCCCAAAGGGAAGAAACATGCATCAAAACACCACTTGCTCTCTTCATATGATACTCCCAAAAATAATTAACTGCTTATATTTTACCATAATTATTATGCTAATTCAATAAATATTACAATTCAAAACTAAATTATATTTCTAAAATTTTACTTGACTTTTCAAAGAAATTTTGGTATAATCCCAGTGGTTAGTTGAAACTAACCAAAATTTATATTAAATGGTTAGTCTTGACTAACCGAAGGAGAACTATGAAATATATTTTAACAATTGATGGCATGGCTTGTGGTATGTGTGAAGCACATATAAATAACACAGTAAGAAATGAGGTAAAGGTAAAAAATGTTAAATCCTCGTATAAAAAGGGAACAACAACAATCATAGCCGATGAGCTAAACGAGCAAAAGCTTGTAGAAGCAATTAACAAAACAGGCTACAAGGTTTTAAGCATCAAAAAGGAAGCGTAAAATGATTGATAAGAAATTGCTTAAGCTTCTTGGCAATAACAAAAAATACATTTTTATTACTGTAGGCTTGATGGTAATTGGCTTATTTGCTAATATCACTATCACAGCAAGTATTTGCCTAGCGATACATATGGTTATAAATTATCAAGTGATATATTCTGCAAATGCGATGTGTTTTATAAAGCCTCTTGTGTTGGCTTTGGTGGCTGTGGTAGTTCGATATGTTGCATCAAGACTTGTCGGTAGTGTAAGAGATATTCTCGGCAGGCACGCAAAAAAAGAGTTAAGAAGCAAGGTTTATAATAAAATTGTAAAATTGGGCGTAAAGACAACAAATGAAATGAGTATGTCAGGTCTTACTCAGGTTTCCGTTGAGGGTATAGAACAGCTTGATTTATACTATTCCTCATATATACCTCAATTCTTTTATTCAATGCTTGCTCCAATAATTCTATTCTTCGTAACTGTATGGATAGATTTTAGAGTGGCGGTAGTTCTTCTATGCTGTGTTCCGTTAATACCTGTTTCAATAATTGCAGTATCAAAATATGCAAAGAAAATATTTGCTAAATATTGGGGAAAATATACTTCAATGGGAGATAGCTTCCTTGATAGTGTTCAGGGCTTAAAGGAGCTAAAAATTTATCAAGCAGATGAGCTTCAGCATAAGAAAATGAACGAAAACGCTGAGGAATTTCGTAAAATCACTATGAAGGTTCTTGTTATGCAGCTTGCGAGCACAACTATAATGGATTTAGTTGCTTATGGTGGAGCAGGAATAGGTATAGGGCTTTCAATTTTTGGAGTATTTAATTGGGGTCTTAATCCTGTGCTTGCATTATTCTTAATATTAGTAGCAGTAGAATTCTTTTTACCATTACGTGCCTTTGGTTCTGCCTTCCATGTGGCAATGAATGGGGCATCAGCAGGTAAAAAAATACTTGATTTACTAAATCAACCTGATCCAATTTGGGGAAATGGACATATTAGTGATACAGACATAATACTTCAAAATATTACATTTTCCTACGATAAAAGACGTGATGCTTTGAAAAATATAAATATGAGCTTTGGAAAAACAGGCATGGTTTCAATCGTAGGTGAAAGTGGCTGTGGAAAATCAACCATAGTTAATATGCTATCAGGAGCCTACAGACCTGACACAGGAACGGTTATAGTAGGTGGTCAAATGCTTGAAGACTTAAAAAGAGAGGAATACTATTCTCACATTTCAATAGTAAGCTATAATACATATATCTTTAATGATACCATTAGAAGCAACTTTGAATTATCAAATCTTAATGTAACAGAAAACGAAATATATGAGGCATTAAAAAAGGTTAATCTTTACGATTTTATAATTGAAAATGGTGGACTCGATAAGGTTATAAGCGAGGATGCAACAAACATTTCTGGTGGTCAAAAGCAAAGACTTGCACTTGCTGTAAATTTAGTTTCAAACAAGGATATTTATGTGTTTGATGAGGCAACAAGCAATATAGATATTGAAAGCGAAGCTATTATTATGAAAAACATAAAAGAGCTTTCAAAGAAAAAATCAGTAATAGTAATATCCCATCGCTTAGAAAATGTAGTACCTTCTGACAAAATATATTATATGGAATCAGCAGAGCTCAAGGAAAGTGGAAGTCATAAGGAGCTTATGGATCTCAATGGTGGATATGCAAGATTATATAATATTCAAAAGAGCCTTGAGAATGGATATTCTGAGGAGGTGAGCCTATGAAAAAGCAAAATAAGCTTAGAAGAAGTGGTGCTAAAATAATGGCAAGCCTGATAATGCTTTTAGGTAGCCTCGCTTACATTATGCTTCTTGCTATTATAAACGGCTCGCTTGGATTTATTTGCGCCATGGGAGTAACATTATTTGGTGCAATCGGTATTGCGAAAGCTTTAGGAGAAGCAATTTTTCTTTCTTATGAGCTAATAATTACATTTACGATTTGCTGTGGTATTTTACGTGGAATACTTAGATATTTTGAGCAATATAGCAACCATTTTATCGCATTCAAGCTTCTTGCTATATTAAGAGATAAAATTTTCAGCGCATTAAGAAGGCTGACTCCAGCCAAGCTTGAAGGAAAGAAAAAGGGTAGTATTATAGCTATGATAACCTCAGATATAGAAACCCTTGAGGTGTTTTATGCGCATACAATCTCTCCAATTTGTATAGCGATTTTAGTTTCAAGCTTTGTTGTGTTATTTGTTGGCTTTGTTTCAAGCTGGTATTTAGCACTTGTGGCTTTATTAGGCTTTATAGTAATAGGAATAATTGTTCCAGTAATCTTTTCAGGTAGCCTAAAGGCATCGGGAGTAAAATATAGAAAAGAATTTTCATCGTTTAATGCATACTTCTTAGATAGTATAAAGGGAATTAAGGATATTGTGTTAAATAACGCATCATCTAAGCGTAACGATGAAGTTAATCGTCGTTCAAATGTTCTACTTGCCGAAACCAAGAGAATGAAAAACAAAACTACTAAAGCAAGTAGTCTAACAGAGCTTATTGTTTCACTGTTTATAATAAGTGCTCTTGCGGTTGGAATTATACTTGTATTAAATGGCTTGTCAATTGGTAAAATGGTAATTGGAGTTGTATCAATTTTTGGTTCATTTGGACCAGTTATTGCTATATCGGCATTACCTGGAAATTTAACACAAACCTTTGCATCAGGTGATAGAGTATTGAATCTTCTTTCAGAAGCTCCAGTAGTTAGCCCGATTGAAGATGGCAAAAGCATTGATTATAGGAATTTAAGGGTAAATGATTTATGTTTTTCTTACGACAAGGAAAAGGAAATTTTATCTAATATTAAAATGAATGCTCAAAAGGGCGAAATAATTGGTATTGTTGGCGAAAGTGGATGTGGAAAATCAACATTTTTAAAGCTTTTGCTTCGCTTTTGGCAAAAGGATAGTGGAGAAATTTTATACAATGATGTTGATATAGATAAAATCAATACAAATAGTCTTCTTAGTAATGTAACTATGGTAAGTCAGGTTACATATTTATTTGACGAAACCATTGAAGAAAATTTAAAAATCGCAAAGGAAAATGCTACGCAGGATGAAATAATATCTGCTTGTAAAATGGCATCTATACACGATTTTATAATGACATTAACAAATGGCTATAAAACAAGAGTAGGAGCGTTAGGTGATAATCTCTCTGCTGGAGAAAAGCAAAGAATAGGACTTGCAAGAGCATTTTTAAGTGGAAGCCAGCTTATTTTACTTGACGAGCCAACGAGCAATGTTGACAGTATAAACGAAGGAATAATATTAAAGGCTTTGAAGGAGCAAAAGAAAAATAAAAGCATTATTCTTGTGTCGCATAGAGAATCTACAATGGCAATTGCAGATAGAATATACAGGATAGAAGACGGAAAAATGTATGAGCAAAAATAAGACGGAAAAGAAAAGACTAAGAGAAAAAAAGACCATTTTTTATATGATTTCACTTTATTGTCATAAAAATCATAAAACGAAAAAAAGGACTATGTAATGAGTGTCAATCGCTTTTAAGCTACTCCGAGGAAAGAAGCGATAAGTGTCCTTTTATGGAAAATAAAAGCTTCTGTTCAAATTGTAAAATTCATTGCTATAAGCCTGAAATGAGAGAAAAGATAAGACAAGTTATGCGTTTTTCAGGACCGAGAATGATTTTAAAGCATCCAATTATGGCGATGCGACACGTGATATCAAGTAAAAGAGAAAAAAGACAATTAGAGGGAAAAAATGAAGGTTAAAAAAATAATATACATAACATTAGGTATGATAAGCTTGGGAATAGGAGCTGTTGGAGCAGTGTTACCCATGCTTCCAGCCTTTCCTTTCTTGCTTTTTGCTGCATTTTGCTTTGGCAAAAGCTCAGAAAGACTTCATAAGTGGTTTATAGGAACAAAGCTATATAAAAATAACCTTGAATCATATGTAAAGGGACATAAAATGACATGGAAAACCAAAATCAAGATAATGGTTATGGTTACAATTCTTATGACAGTTGGCTTTGTATTAATGATGATAAAATCCTTATATATTCCTTGTGGTATTTTAGCAGGAGTATGGCTATTTCATATAGTTTATTTTATTTTCTTTGTTAAGACGATGACTAAGGAAGAGGCAGAGAAAATGAGAATGGAAAATGATAAAGAGAAAATACAATAGCACAATAATAAAAAGCAGTATTGCAATTTGCAGTACTGCTTTTTAATCTAAAAAGAAAACGGACAAAAAGTCCGTTTTCGTAATTGTTATGCTTTGTTTACAGAACCAAATAACTCCATCTTTTCCTTAACTGTAGCCTTAATAGCCTCAAAGCCAGGAGCAAGAAGCTTTCTTGGGTCAAAGCCCTTACCGCTAAGGTCCTTGCCAGCCTCAACGTAGCTTCTTGTAGCAGCAGCAAATGCGAGCTGACATTCAGTATTTACGTTGATTTTGGAAACGCCAAGTGAAATAGCCTTCTTAATCATATCCTCAGGAATACCTGTACCACCGTGAAGAACGAGAGGCATATCGCCAACCTTTTCGGAGATAGCACCAAGAACATCAAAGTTAAGACCTGCCCAGTTAGCTGGATACTTACCATGAATATTACCAATACCAGCAGCAAGCATTGTAACACCAAGATCAGCTACCATCTTGCACTCATTTGGGTCAGCACATTCACCAGCACCAACAACACCGTCTTCCTCACCACCGATTGAGCCAACCTCAGCCTCAAGTGAAATACCAAGAACGTTACAAGCGTTTACAAGCTCAGTTGTCTTAGCGATATTTTCCTCAATTGGATAGTGTGAGCCATCGAACATAACAGAGGAGAAGCCTGCGTTGATACAAGCCTTAGCACCCTCGTATGAGCCATGGTCTAAATGAAGAGCTACAGGAACAGTGATATTTAAGCATTTAATCATGCCCTTAACCATACCAACAACTGTTTCATAGCCACACATATACTTACCTGCACCCTCACTAACACCAAGAATAACAGGTGAGTTAAGCTCTTGAGCTGTTAAAAGGATAGCCTTTGTCCACTCAAGGTTGTTAATGTTGAATTGTCCTACGGCATATTTGCCTGCTTTTGCTTTTTCAAGCATTTCTTTTGCTGAAACTAACATTTTTAAAATCTCCTTAGTTTATATAAAAATTTTTCCCTAATATTATACTTTATTTTTTAAACAAAATCAATATATTTTTAATTTTTTACACAAATAATATAATCTTTTTCAAAAATATAAGTAACTGTATGCGCAGTAACATCAATTTTAGTAATTGGTATGTCTCCCCCCTGCATTTTATAAATAGCCTCCTTGGCTGTCCAAATCTTATAAAAGCACAACGAAGAAAAAGCTTCATTTTTCAACAAATTAATTTCATTTTCTAAAAAATATCTATTTGCAAAGCTTTCTGCTTTTTTGTCATATTTTGTAGTAATTTTTTCACAGTCAATACCAATAGGAGAATCACTAACAGCGCAGGCAACAAATCCATAGGTGTGAGAAATGCTGAAATAAACTCCCTTATTGTCGATATAAGGCTTACCCTTAGCAGTTTTTAATATTTTAGGATTATTTATACCGAAATACTTATTTAACATTGAATATAAAAGCTCATATGCAGAATTATGAAGAAGAGCTGTTTTATCTCTTTCAATCATATTTTCATCGTAGCTTATATGCTTATATTTTATCTCTAACATAAAGATACCTCGAAAAATTTATATGTCTATTTTATCATACTTTATATCTAAATGCAAATTTCTATTGAATTTTAAATAAAAATCCTGTAAAATAAAATTAAGAACCAGTAAAAAAGGAGGTTTAAATTATGTCAGACAAAATTTTAGTAACAATAGCCCGTCAATACGGAAGTGGGGGACACGAGGTTGGAGAGCTTATTGCAAAGGAGCATGGCTTTGTCTTTCATGATAAAAGCCTCATTGAGAGGGCTGCTGAAAAATCAGGTATTAGCTTAGATGTATTAAAAAATGCAGATGAGCAGACTACCCCAAGCTTTTTATATTCAATAGCTATGGGTAATTTTGATATGTATCCTCTTTCTATTAATATGAATCCCTATGATATGCCTATAAACGATAAGCTTTTTAATTTGCAGGCTGATATTATAAAAGAGGAGGCATCTAAAGCAAATAGCGTTTTTGTAGGTAGATGCGCCGATTATATATTAAATGGCTACAAAAACGTAATAAAGGTTTTTGTATATGCTGATATTGAATCAAGAGCCGAAAGAATAGCAAGAGTAGAGAAGGTTAGCTTGCAGGATGCTAAGGTTTTGATATATAAGACAGATAAGCGTCGAGCTAATTATTATAATTACTATACCTCTCTTAAATGGGGAAAGAGCGACAACTATAATATTATGGTTGATACAAGTAAGGTAGGTACTCAGGGCGCAGCCAAAATAATTAGCGAATATATAAACCAAATAAAAAATAAATAAAAAAAGACCATTGCGTTTGCAATGGTCTTTTAAATTAAGCGTTAGCTTCTAAATATTCAACAACGTCACCAACAGTGATGAACTTGTGCATATCATCCTCGTTGAATTCAACGCCGAATTCCTCTTCACAAGTGAGAACAAGGTCAGCAAGCTCCAAGGAGTTAACTCCGAGGTCGTTAGCAAGCTCTGCGGAAAGTGTTACGTCTTCTGGGTTGAGAGAGAGCTCATCTACTAAAAGAGCCTTAAGTCTTTCAAACATTTTAAAATCCTCCAAAAAATATTCGCTTTTGTCCGACGCTTGTCGAACCTGTTTAAGTATTTGCCTAAATAATTATATATATTTTCTTGCGCTATGTCAATCGGCAATATGCACAAAAAAACACACATCGTAACCTGATTTATAATAAAACTATACTAAAAATGTGGATTTAATTATCATTTTTTTTGCTTTTGATATTTGCTAATGGGTTATTGTTAATAGCATCCTGCATACCTTTATTAGAAACGTGGGTATAAATTTGAGTTGTGTTTAATTGCTCGTGACCTAAAATTTCCTTTAAAACTCTAACGTCAACCTTGCCCGTTTGGTACATAAGAGTAGCCGCTGTGTGTCTTAGCTTATGAGTAGAATAATGCTTATAATCAAGACCAGCTAAGGTTAAATATTTATATACAAGCCATTGAACTGTTTTATTGCTGATGCGCTTATATTGCTTGCTTATAAATAGAGCATTTGTATTTATGCTTTTGTATCTATCACTTTTTCTAATAAGAATATATGTAGTAAGTGCTTGCTTACATGCTTCATTTAGATAAACAATTCTTTCCTTATTTCCCTTACCGATAACTCTAAGGGAGCGAAGCTCTCTGTCAAGGTCATTTAAATTAATACCTACGAGCTCGGAAAGACGCATACCACAGTTTAAAAACAGGGTAATAATAGCATAATCACGCTCTCTGGATTTAGATTCCTTGTCATTTTCAACGGCCTCTAAAAGTGCAACACTTTCCTCCATTGATAAGAATTTAGGAAGTGATTGCTTTTTCTTAGGTGCTTCCATATCAATAGCAGGATTTTTTTCCATTAAGCGTCTTTTTTGACAAACAAATTTGAAAAATGCCTTAATTGCTGAAAGCTTTCTCGACTTAGCTGCGGAGGAATTTCGTCTTTCATTGGAAATATATATAAAAAAGTCATAAATCTCCTCAGGAGTTGTTTTAGTTATAAAATCATTTTCGAGCTTTGAAATATCAAGCTTATCGAAAAAGTCGGACGGAATTTTAACGCCATAACGCTTTGAGTAAACAAATTTTAGGAAAAGTCTAAGGTCGGACAAATATTCGTCAACTGTTTTTTGTGAACAGCCTTGAATTGTAAGCTTATATGCAGCAAAGTCCCTAACTAAGCTCGGCATTGTATCAACTGGAAATGGCTTAGACATAAAAATCCCTCCCTTCAATTAAATATATTGTAGCACAAATATAATCAATTTTGTATCAAAAATATAAATTTTTAAAAACATTATTGAAATTGCACAAAACTTACTATATAATATAAATATCAAATGATTTTTTAGGAGATAAAAATGTCAGAGGAAAAGTTGAAATTTGACTTTGATAGTGAGGAAAGTAAGAATCCTTTTATCAGGTTTTTAAGTAAAAATTCAAAATCAATAACAAATTTGATAATAACTCACGTTGCAACCTGCGTTTTTGGACTTATTGTAGTAATCGCTTGCACAATGGTTAGCGGACAGATTTGGGGGAAAGAGGGCTATCCTACTGTAATAATACATATTGGTGGAACGGTTGCAGCACTTTTATACCTTATGGTTATTTATGTTCATATGTGGGAAAAGGGTGCAGATAATAAGAATAAAATAGATGCAGGCAGACTTAAAAAGGACAAGCTTTTAGGACTTAAGATTTGGCTTGTACCAAATAGTATAATGATTTTCTTAACTATTTTAAGTACAATATTTTATTTTGTTTGGCAAAATGGTTCAAATGTAGTTGATATTATTCTAAGATTTGCAAATGGTATGTATCTAAATCTTTTCTCAATAGCGGGCTTACCACCATTTGCAATGTATTGGATTGTTTTAATACCAGGCATGCTTGTAACAACTTTTTCATATATTTCAGGTGTGTGTGGACAGAAGTGTCTATTTCCTGAGCCTAAAAATGCTAATAAAAGATACAGATAATATAAAAGCACACTGACGAAAAGCAGTGTGCTTTTATATTATTTTTTTTACATTTTTAACAAAATTCATTTAAAATAATCAAAAACTTGACATTGTAGAAAAATAGTATTATAATTTTTACAAATAAAAATGAAAGAAGTGAAAAAATGAGAGTTAAGGAATATTTAAAAAAGTATTTTGTAACCGCAATGGGAGCAATGGCTCAGGGCTTATTTGCTACCTTGCTAATAGGCACAATTATTAAAACAATAGGTCAGCAAGCTGGAATTGATTTTTTGATTGATATTGCTGGCTATGCCTCAAGCGCAACAGGAATGGCAATCGGCGTGGCTATTGCTATTGCTTTAAAGGCTGATATGCTTGTTATTCTTTCATCAGCAGTAGTTGGTGCAATGGGAAATGCAATCGGCGCTGTAATCAATGGTGGCTTAATTACATCGTGGGCAGTAAGTGCTAAGGGTGGTTCGGAGGGTGTCTTTTATTCAGCAGGCCCTGCTGGAGCATTCTTTGCAGTAATAATTGCCTGTGAGGTTGCTAAATTAGTTTCCAAAAAGACAAAAATCGACATTTTAGTTACCCCGATAGTAACATTACTTGTTGGCTTTGGTGCATCATTTGTTCTTTGCCCAATGATATCATATATTATGTTTTATTTAGGTGTGTTTATTTCTACAGCGACAACCTTTCAACCTATTATTATGGGTATAGTTGTTTCTGCAGTAGTTGGTATGATATTAACATTACCTATTTCAAGTGCTGCAATTTGTGCAATGATTTTCTCACAAACAGCATTAGAGGTAGCAATAGCAAATGGAACGCAAGAGGGCTTTTTACTCGCTGGTGGTGCTGCCGCAGTTGGTTGCTGCGCACAAATGGTAGGCTTTGCATTTTGTAGCTTTAAGGAAAATGGCGTAGGTGGATTAGTTTCACAGGGAATAGGTACAAGTATGCTACAAATGGGTAATATTTGTAAAAATCCTGCAATTTGGATTCCACCAACACTCGCCTCAATGATAACAGGTCCACTTTCTACAATGGTGTTTAAGCTTAAATGCACAGGTGTTTCTGCAGGTATGGGAACATGTGGCTTCGTAGGACCAATTGGTATAGTAGCTGATACAGGTAATAATGCAATGATGTGGATAGGATTGCTTCTTTTATGCTTCGTTTTGCCTGCTGTATTGTCTGTTATATTTACAATTATTCTTAAAAAATTTGGTTGGATAAAACACGGAGATATGACATTAGAGGAAAGCAATAGTGGAAAGAAGAGTGTATTTCTAAGGAATATGGTAAAAAAGCGTGAGGTATAACGCAAATTGGATATGGCTTGATTCCTCTAAGTATTCTAAATATGAATATAACGACGAAAGAGGGGAGTTTTGCACAGCCGAGCTTAAAAATAGCTATGTAGCAATCAAAAAAACAAAGATAAGAGCATGTGCTGACTCAAGATATCTTTTGTTTGTAAATGATAAATTTGTTGGTAGAGGTCCTTCAAGTCCAGGCTCGGACTTTCTTTACGGAACAGTTGACTGCTCATATTTTGATGAATATGAAATAGAGGAAACCGGAAAAATCGAGATAAGGCTTATAGTAACCTCGCTTTCCAGCGTATTAACCGACCGAACATTCGGCTTAAGTGGTGCATATGTTGAGGTGTTTGAGGACGGAAAATTAATTTTGCCCTGTGACGAAAGCTGGGAAATAAGACAGCTGACAGAAAGAAAGAGTGTTCTTTTTACAGATTATACCGAAAAGCCAGCCGATTTTGAAAAAGCAAAAATTACAAAAAGTACTCTAAAATTAGAAAGGTGTCCCCTTGAAGCCTTAGAGGAAAAAAGAATAGAGCCAATAGAAACAAAAACTCTAAAAAACGGTGCTATGTGGCTGAATTTCGATAAAAATTATTCTGCATATCCTGTTATAAGTATAAAGTCAAATGGTACAAAATCAAAAATTACAGTAAAGAGCTGTGAAATGGGTGATACAGGTAAAATTGTTGAAACAATAATTACCGATAGAGATATAATTCACTATACCCCAAGATTAAGATGCGTTGGCGAAATGGAAATTTTAATAGAGGGAGATGCAAAAATTGAGGAGGCGTATTTGATTTTTGCCTCATATCCTATTAAAAATGAAGCAAGATTTGAATGCTCGAATAAGCTTTTAAATGAGATTTATGATGTGTGTATGCACACACTTAAAATTTGCCGTCAAACCTTACACCTTGATTCACCTACTCATCAGGAGCATTTGGCGTGCACAGGCGATTATTATATTCAAGCTCTAATCGAATATTTGAATATATATGATCCCACACTAACCGAGCACGATATATATAGAACCTCGAAGATTTTAGAGTGCCAAGATGGACGATTATTCCATACAACATATAGCTTAATATATCCAATTTGGATATACGATTACTATATGCACACAGGAAAAATAGAGCTAATTAAAAAATGTGAAAAATCCTTAAGATTGCTTCTCAAACGCTTTGAAGCTTATGTTTCAAAGGAAAATGATTTGATTGAATATGCTCCTGACTATATGTTTGTCGATTGGGTAATTGCAAGCAAGGAAAAGGACGAGTTTTTAGATGGTAGCAAAATGATGTCCCATGGAAAAATGGAGGGATATAGCCTTCATCACCCACCAAAAAGCCTTGGACAAAGTGTTTTGTGCATGTTCTATTATGAAATGCTAAATAAGACATCAAAGCTATTTTTGTTGCTTAATGATGAAAAAACTGCCGATGAGTGTCTAAAAAAGGCTGAAAAAATAAAGAAAAGCATTAATAAGCATTTATTTGATAATGAAAAAGGCTTGTATTTTGGTGGCTTAAATACCAAAAACCATGTGACAGAAAATGAGTGGTTACCAAAGAACAATAATGTAAGATATTATTTGAAGCAAGCTAATACATTGGCTGTTTTGTATAACATTTGTCCCGAAGAGAAGAAAAGAGAAATATTAAGCTTTGTTCTTAAGGATTTAAACAAATACGAAATGCAACCATATTTTTACCATTTTTTACTTGATGCCTTGTGTAAAAACGATATGTTTGAGAAATATGGCTTAGAGCTTATTAAAAAATATGAAAGTCTTCTTAACAAATGTAAAAAGGGACTTAGTGAAGCGTGGGAAAATATGGACTGTGATTATTCGCACGCATGGGGGGCTTCACCTGCATATTACCTTAAAAAAGCATTGTCAGGCTTTGAAGTAATAGAGGCAGGATGTAAAAAAATTAAATTATCACCAAGGCTTTTTGATTTATCCTTTGCAAATTATGAGCTTTCGACACCATACGGCAAAATCGAAATTTGTCATAAAAAGGGCGAGGACGTGGTGATAAAAGTACCTGATGATATTGAAATAGTATAAACAAAAAACAGGAATTTGGTAAAAATTCCTGTTTTTATTTTAAGATTTTTATTTATTCTTCTTGTTTCGTAAAATGAGAATAAAAGAAATAACAGAAAGAAGAATTGGAAAGATTATAGCAAAAATGAATCCAACCTTCAGGTTTTCGTTAGCCATTGCTGAAATCTGACCAGCGATTGAAGGACCAGCAAGACAACCAAAGTCGCCAGCAAGTGCAAGCATTCCAAACATAAATACGCCACCCTTAGGCATTTTACTACTTGCAATGCTAAATGAGCCAGGCCACAATATTCCAGCACCTATTCCACAAACGCCACAACCAATTAAGGAAATAGCAGGGAAAGGAGCAATTATTGTAATCAAGTAAGCAACAACGCAAACTAAGGATGAAAGGAATATAGCCTTTTCAATATTGATCTTTTCTGATAATTTTCCGTAAACTGTTCTTGTAATTGCCATGCAAAGAGCAAACATACAAGGACCGAGCAGGTCAGTAAGCCACTTAAGGTCATTCCTGCCAACAGCAGTTTCTGCAAAGGCAGACGCCCATTGGCTCATTGCAACCTCGGTTGCACCTGCGCACATCATCATAATAACAAGTAGCCAGAAAAATTTTTTTGAGAAAAGCTCCTTAGGCTTCATTTCCTCACCCTCTGGAACAAGGGTGTAAATAGGAACATACATAAACAAAAACATATTTATGAATGGAATAAGAGCTAAGAAGAATGCAGCAATCATCCAGTTGTCAAGTCCGAAAACAAGGAAGAAAATCGTGCTCAATGCTACAACCCCTGCTGAACCCCAGCTATAAAAGGAGTGTAGAATACTCATTGTGCCACTTTTGTTTTTTGTAGGACATGCCTCAACAATCGGGCTAATGAGAACCTCCATAAGTCCTCCACCAATACCACAGAATATCATTGAAATAATAAGTGCAAAGAATGTGCTTGGTAAAAGGTCAGGAAGGATAAACATTGATAAAAGTCCAACGGTTGATACAAAGCTTGCTATAATAACAAGTGGTCGATATCCCACTTGTGAAGCGTATTTTGATGCAATAACGTCAACAATAAGCTCTGTTATAAAGTTAGCTGTAACAAGCAAGCTTACCTGCCAAAGCTCAAGTCCCATTTTGTTTTGGAAAAACATAAACAAAAGAGGGGGAAAATTTATCATAATTGCCTGAGTGATATATCCTAAGCAGGCAGCAACAATAGTTGCGTGATAGCTTTTTCTTAATTTTTTAAATGCCATAGTAATCTCCAAAGAGGGTATTATATAGCAATTGTAACATAGTAATTTTGAAAAGTCAATAAAGCTCAAATAATATTTACATTATAATTTTCAAACCAAAAATCAAGCTGAATAAGCCAAGCAACAAGCTGTGGAGCACTCATTAGCTGACCAAACCAGGTTTTGTTTCCACTTAAGGCTAAATCAAGCTTTTCTAAGTCTAAGCATTCCTTCAGGTAATGACCATTTTTAAGCCTATCGTTAAGCATATCAAGAACAAGAGACATATACTTAGGGTTATGCGTTTTTGGATATGGACTCTTTTTTCTGTAAAGAATTTTATCAGGCAAATATCCAATCATGCTATTACGCAAAAGTGCTTTTTCCACCTTGTTTTCAAATTTGATTTCCCAAGGAACATTATAAAGAAATTCCAAAATTCTATGGTCGGCAAAGGGAACTCGTATTTCAACACCGCTTGCCATGCTCATTCTGTCCTTTCTTTGTAAAAGAGAGGTCATAAAATAATTAACGCTTAAATAACAGCCTATTCGTGACATTTTCATTTCCTTGTCATCACTCTTTAGAGTAGGACATTTAGAAACAGCATCTTTATAAATACTGCAAATATATTCATATCCTTGATTTGAGCTTGAAATATCATCTTTAAATAAAGACGGGCGTAATTTAGGTGAATGAATCCAAGGGAAAAAGTCAGAAAAAACCATTTCCTCACGATAAAACCAAGGGTAGCCACCAAATATTTCGTCAGAGCATTCACCGCTTAAGCCAACAGTATGATTTTTCTTTATTTCGTTGCAGAAATAGAGAAGTGATGAGTCTATATCAGCCTGACCAGGTAAATCTCTGTAAAGGGTAGCAGGAATTAAATTTTGTGAAAGTATTTCTGTTGGGCAGGTTAAAACCTTGTGATTTGTGCCTAAGTAATCTGCTAAATAAGTAGCGAAATCATCATCGCCCTCTGGCTGAAACAGACTTTTTTCAAAGCTTTCCTTGTTTCCCTCGTATTCAAAGGAGTAGGTTGATAGCACCTTGCCCTGCTTTTTATATTCCTCGTTTGCTACAGCAGTTACCACGCTTGAATCAAGACCACCAGACAGTAAAACACAAAGAGGAACATCTGAAAATAGCTGTCGCTTGATTGCATCAGTTACTAAATATCTTGTTTTTTCTATTGCATAATTTCTATCTCTGCAATAGGGCATTGCCTCTATTTGCCAGTATTTCCATTTTTTAAATTCATATTTAGTAAATAGCATGCACTCACTCGGCATAAGCTCTAAAATATCCTTGAAAACACTTTTGCCAGACACGAAATTTGGACTTAAATAAATAAGCTCCCAAAGCCCCTCCTTTGTTATATTAGAGCTTATACGTGGGTGGGAAAGCATAGCCTTAATTTCTGATGCGAAAATTAGTGATTTTTCGGTTTTTGTGTAATACAAGGGCTTAACGCCAAACCTATCTCTTGCCATAAAGAGTGATTCACCGTCATATATAGCAAAAGCAAAAATACCATTTAGATGCTTTGGTGCATCAGTTCCATATAAAATATAGGAGTATAATACAACCTCTGTATCACAGCTTGTTTTTAAAAATATATTTCGTTTTCTTATTTCCTTGCGTAATTCATCGCAATTATAAATTTCTCCATTATAAACAATGGTGTATTTTTTATTTCCGTAAGTAACAGTCATAGGCTGTTTGCCGTTTTCAATATCTATAACGCTTAATCTGTTATGCCCTAAAATAGCATAATCGTCCTTGAAAATATGACTATCGTCAGGGCCTCTATGCTTTAAGACCATATTCATTTTTTCAATTACATTCTCGTTGAGAATTTCAGAAAAGGAGAATGAAACCTCACCACAAATAGAACACATATATATACCTCCATAATCTCTTTTTAGTATATGCAAAAAAAGGAAAAATATATATAAAATGTTAAAAGACTTGGTTTTGGTACATTTAATACTTGCAAAGAAATATTATTAATGATAAAATACAAATATAAAGGGTGCGAGGTATAGGAAATGAAGGAAAAAAAGGTATATGTTTGCACAGAATGTGACCATCAAGTGCCAAAATGGATGGGACAATGCCCATCGTGTAAAAAATGGAACACCTTAGTTGAGGAAACCTATGAGGCAAATAAGCTGGTAGAAATTAAAAATTCACGTGCAGAATTTTTATCTGATAAAAGTGAGCCAGTTTTATTTAAGGATATGGAAATGCCTAAATATATCCGTTCAAGCACAGGAATAGGTGAGCTTGATAGAGTTTTAGGTGGTGGAATTGTTAATGGTAGTGTGATTTTGATTGCTGGTGAGCCAGGAATAGGAAAATCAACTCTATTAATGCAAATAACGTCAAGCCTTAAAAGCAAGGCACTTTATGTTTCAGGTGAGGAATCTAAGGGACAGCTTAAAATAAGAGGAGAAAGACTTGAAATAGACGGAACTAATTCGTATTTTTTAACAGAAACTAATATAGATTCAGTTCTTAACTATGCAGATAAGCTATCTCCCGAAATTATGATAATAGATTCAATTCAAACTATGTTTGACCCAGCCTGCGCATCAATACCAGGTAGCATAAATCAGGTTAAGGAATGTGCAGTAAAGCTTATTGCTACAGCAAAAAGCAAGGGAATTTCTGTAATACTTGTCGGACATATAAACAAAGAGGGAGCTATTGCAGGACCTAAAATATTAGAGCATATGGTTGATGCTGTTTTGTATTTTGAGGGTGAAAGAATACAATCCTATAGAATTATAAGAGCAATTAAAAATCGTTTTGGCTCAACCAATGAAATTGGTGTATTTGAAATGAGCGATATGGGACTTTTAGAGGTTCCTAATCCGTCTGAAATGCTCCTTTCAGGAAGACCAACAGGCGTTAGTGGTAGCTGTGCAGTTTGTGTAATGGAGGGTACTCGTCCATTAATTACAGAGGTTCAAGCACTTGTAACTCCAACTGTCTTTCCAGCACCAAGAAGAACATCAAATGGAGTTGATTATAACAGACTTTGCCTACTCCTTGCCGTTTTGGAAAAAAGATTGGGACTTAAGTTTTCGCAAAATGATATATATGTAAATGTAGTAAGTGGATTAAGACTTGATGAGCCATCAATTGACTTAGCCGTTGCCCTTGCCCTGATTTCAAGCATTAAGGATATACCAATCCCACAAAACGTAATTGCAATGGGTGAAATAGGCTTAGCAGGTGAGTGTAGAGCAATTAATAATGTAAGCAAAAAGATAAATGAGTCATATAGACTGGGCTTTGACACAGTTGCAATTCCTCACAAATCAGTGGAGCAAAATATGAAAATTCCTAAGGGAGTGAATGTAATTCCAATTCAAGGCGTTTATGATGCCCTTTCACTATTTATAAAGGAATAGCAAATTAAACAAGTATTAAATATAAAAAAATAGCCTATGAACAGCGATTTACTGTCATAGGCTATTTTTGTTGTAACTAATGCATAATGAAATCCGTCATATAATATGAGGGTGTTTTGGTAAAATTTCACAAAAGAAACATTAGATAATCACAAAAATATGTTAAAATGACAATGGAGGACACAAAAA
>JAFTKN010000015.1 GCA_017453255.1 Clostridia bacterium
AATAGTTAGGTTTTAGGTGCAAGGCATTTTAGAACGAGCCAAAAAGCTCGTATTTTAGGCAAAATTTTGCCGATATATAAAAATATTTCAAAAAATTTTAACGCCAAAGACGGGATTTTTGTCCGTTCCAAAACTGGTTCGTATCTCTCCCGTAAGGCATAGACTTCGCAATACTACGTTGCTCCTCACTGTCAACCTCAACAATCAAAGGATTGCTATCGTCTGCCAGTTGTGGTGCACCTTGTCTTGCTTGCTTTTTGTGCCTAAAATTCGTGCTTATTTATTTTAAGACTCAATAAACTTTATAAGCATAAATAAAAAATAAAGAGAGAACAGTGGAATACCATTTGTTCTCTCTTTTTATTAATTTATAGTATTTGCTCCGATTTTGCACATGCTTTCAACCTGCGCAAGTAATGGTAGATGCTCTGGAGCAGAGAGGGAAAAGTCCTTTTCTAAAAGCTGTCTTGCACTTTCAAATGCAGAATGGAGAAGGGCAGTGTCGGAACAGGACTTTGAAATGCCAAGCTCCATTTGACCTGATTGACGTACACTTCCATTTGGCGAGAAAAAGTCACCAGGACCACGCATTTGTAAGTCCTTTTCTGCTATTGTATAGCCATCATAGATGGTTCTCATTATATTTAAGCGTTGAGTCGATTTTTCGCTCTTAGAATTGGATACTAAGATGCAATAGGATTTATCTCTTCCACGACCTACACGTCCTCGTAGCTGATGTAATTGAGAAAGACCAAAGCGCTCTGCATTTTCAACTATCATTAAGGTTGCATTTGGTACATTAACACCGACCTCAATGACGGTTGTGGAAACTAAAATATCGACACGTCGTTCGGCAAAATCCAACATTATAGCGTCTTTTTCTTTGCCCTTTAGCTTGCCGTGAATAAAAGCAATATTAAGGTCAGGAAAGACATTTTTTGATAAATCCTCGGCATATTCAACGGCTGCCTTTAATGGAGGCTGTTCGTTTTCAAAATTAAATTCAAAGGGATTATAGTCACTAAAGTTATCTATATCGTCCTTCTTTTCTTCAACTGTTGGACAAACAATATAGACTTGATTTCCGTTATCAACCTGTTTTCTTATAAAACTGTTTAATCTTTCTCTGTAACCCTCATCGACAACAAAGGTATCGACTTTCTGCCTTCCTGGAGGCATTTCATCTATTAAAGAAATGTCTAAATCTCCGTACATCATAAAGGTTAAAGTTCTTGGGATAGGGGTTGCACTCATTACAAGAGTATGACTGCCCTCACTTTTGTCTGAAAGCGATGAGCGTTGCATAGCTCCAAAGCGATGCTGCTCGTCAGTAATAGTCAAGGCTAAATTTTTAAATTCGACACTACCTTGAATCAGTGCGTGAGTTCCTATGACTAATTTAATATCACCAGATTTTAGGCGACTACGTGTCTGATTTTTCTCTTTTGTTGGAGTAGAGCCAGTAAGCAGAGAGCACTCAATTCCTAACTTATCAAAGAGTGGCTTAATCTCCTCGAAATGTTGATTAGCAAGTATTTCTGTAGGAGCCATAAGGGCGCATTGAAATCCGTTTTTGCAAGCGATGTAAGCTGCGCAGATAGCAACAAGGGTTTTTCCACTTCCTACGTCGCCAACCACAATTCTATTCATTGGCTTGATTGAAAAAATATTGTTTTTTGTACACGTGTCAGCACAAATTTCTTTGATAGCTTTCTTTTGAGCGTTGGTTGGCTCATATGGTATAAGGCTAAGCAAATCATTTATGTCAGTATCAATAAATGACGGAGCTAACCTTGTTTCTTGAACTGTTTTTATTTTGGAAAGTGAAAGAGCAAATAAAAATAGCTCATCAAATGTTAATCTTTTTATTGATGCATCTAACGCCTGTTCACTAACAGGGAGGTGGATATTTTTAAGAGCGTAGCCTAAGGTACAAAGCTGATTGCTTTGTCTTATATCTTCTGGTAAAAAGTCGTTTACTAAAGCCGAAATATTATCTGTAATTTCCTTTTGAAGCTTTGCAATTGTTTTTTGGTTAACTCCTGAAAAAAGAGGGTAAACGGGCATCAATGGGGCGAGAATATTGGTAGGTAAAATAGGTTCGTATGACGGAGAAGTTAGATACAGGGTGCGTTTTTTTTGCTCAATTTTGCCCCAAAATCTAAATGTAGCTCCTGTGTGGAATACATCTTTTAGATAATTTTGATTAAAGTAGGTAATATTAACCTTTCCTGTATCATCGAAGGCACGAAACTTAAGTAGATTCATACCACGCTTAATCATTGCCACAGTGGGCTCGTTTGCTACTGTTAAAATATACGAGTGATACTCACCATAGCTTGATTCGTTGGTTAAATCTCTGACGTCAGCTCTGTTTTGATAGGCTCTCGGAAAATAATATAGCATATCCTTTACGCTATATAGTCCTGCTGAGTTTAAGCTTTTTTCTAACTTTTCACCTACGCCATATAACTGCCTAACAGAATCCTGTAGCTTCATATCCTTCATCTCCCTTCTGTTTAAAATACCCGCAGATTTTGTCTGCGGGTGTTTTTGACTATTATAGACCTAAAACTGCTGCACCAACAATACCAGCATCGTTACCGAGCTCTGCAATTTTAATTTGAGTTTGCTTGTTTGGATCTCTTGTATAGGTTTCGGAAAATACCTTCTTTTTAAGTGGTATAAGTAGGTTATCCTTTTCGTTACATACGCCACCACCTATCGAAAGAATGTTTGGCTGGAATATATTGATAACATTTGCAATACCACATGCAAGGTAAGAGATGTATCTGTCAACAATTTCTGCACCAAGCTTATCGCCCTGCTTCATAGCAGTAAATGCAACTCTTGCGTTACAGTTGTTAACATCCCCGTTTATTAAATCCTCAATAAGTGTCTTGCGACCCTGCTTGCGAGCTTCTAAAACAGCTTCCTTAGTCATATTTGTTAAGCCTGTTGCAGAGCTATATGTTTCCCAACAGCCCTTTCTTCCACATGTACATTGCTTGCCGTCCTTTTCAATTACGATATGGCCAAGCTCAGCACCTGCGAAATTAAATCCAGAATATACCTTGCCATCAAGAACAATTCCTCCACCAAGACCAGTGCCGAGAGTAATCATTACAGAGAATTTAGCGCCCTTTGCAACACCTGCAATAGCCTCAGCCTTAGCGGCAGCGTTAGCGTCATTTTCAATATAAATCTTCTCGATGCCTGTAAATTCCTTTAACAAGTCAGCGATAGGGAAGTTTTCAAATGGAAGGTTGTTTGCGTATTCAACAACGCCTGTTTCAGAGTTTGCAGTGCCTGGAGTTGCAATGCCAGCATAAGCAATATCCTTAACAGTAAGACCTGCCTCGTTGAGTAAATCAAGACAAAGCTTGCCCATATCCTTCATAATCTCTCTTCCATCTCTATGTGCAAGAGTTGGAACGCTCTTTTTCTTTATGATTTTGTAGCTTTCATCTACAATACCTGCAGCGATATTTGTGCCGCCTAAATCAATACCCAAATAGTACATATTCCTACCATCCTTTTACAAAATCCTAAGTAATTTTAATATACCATCTAAAAAGATTATTGTCAATACCCTCGCTTTACTTTGCTAAAATTTTTTATTTTTCAAAATTTTGTTGAAAAAGCGCAGATGTCAAAAAAAGCTATCAATTTTTGTGCAATGTGCACAAGGCGTAGAAATTTTTATATTATACGGAAAAAAGCTGAAAACCCTTGATTTTACTTAGATTTCCGAATTTAAAATTTTTAAAAATTTACAATTTGTTTTTTTCGAAAAAAGTTTTTTGGTACGAAATTTATCGAATGTGAAGATTTTGTTAAAATGTTGTGAAAAATATCAACTTGACATTATTTAACACCTGTGCTAAAATTTATATAACCATATATATGCATACGTATATATATGTGTGCATATTTCCGAAAAATCGGTTAAATTCAAACGGAGGATTTCTTATGAGAACGAGACGTAAAAGGCTACTTGCCTTCTTGCTTGCGTTTACAATGCTTGTTTCAGCCTTAATAATTCCAGTATCGGCTACAGGCTACATAGGCGGAGCAGAAGCGGGAGACACAGGTAGCTCAAGCGGCTCAGGCGGAACATCAATGTCGGATATCAGTCAAATTTTGAATACTGATTCCTATGTTACATACCGCGCTGAGCATTCAAGCAAGCCACTCGGTCAAGGACAGGTTGTCATTAATGGCATAGATTATGACAAGTATGTTGTTGACGGTGAGGAAAAGGAGCTTGTTAAAAATTTAGAAGAGGGCTATGTTTCTGTTCCTGAAAATGGAACAATTACATGGAGCTTCGATGTTGAACATGCTGGAAACTACATTATTGAAATTGAGTATCGTCAAGTGAAGGGTGGCGCAAGCTCAATTGAAAGAGTTTTCTATATAAATGGAGAAGTTCCATTTGCCGAAGCACGTTCAATTGTACTTTCTAAGGTTTGGCAGTACAAATATTACGATGATGCAGAAACTGAAGAAGTAGAAAACACCTTTGAGCTTGACAATAACGGCAATGACATTCGTCCTGACGTTAATGAAAAGCCAGAATGGGTTAAATTCGCTATAAGCGACTCAAATGGATATGAGGTTCATCCATTCCAATTCTATTTTGAAAGTGGCAAGAATGAAATTTCTTTAGAGAGCCAAAGAGAAAAGGTAGAGATAAAGAATATCACTCTTCGTCCTTATGAAGCTCTTTTAACATATGAAGAGTATTTAGCGCTTCATGGTGCTCCAAGCGAGGAAAATAGAGTTTCAGGCGATGCTATTGTTGAAATGAACAAGGGAACAAAATTCGAGGGTAATAATTACATTTTGATTGAAGCAGAGGCACCAGATAAGGTTTCTGCATCTACAATGTATCCTGTATATGATAGAACATCATCACTTACAAGTGGCTTAACAGGTCCTCAATCTGCAGTTGTTACAAAGTATAACACAGCAGGTAAGGAGCAATGGCAAACTGTTGGTGAGTGGATGACTTACACAATCACAGTTCCGAAGGATGGCTACTATTCTATTGCTGTAAGATACAAGCAATCACTTCTTAGTGGTATGTTTGTAACAAGAAAGCTCTATATTGATGGTGAGGTTCCATTTGAAGAGGCTAATAACTGTCGTTTCCCATTTACTGGCTCATGGAGTAGTCTTTACCTCGGTGATGGTACAAATGAATTTGAATTCTATTTGACAGCGGGCACACATGAGATTAAGCTCGAGGCGGCACTCGGCACAGATATGGGTGAGCTTATAGAAAAGGTAAGCAATTCGCTTTCTGTAATCAATAGCTGTTATCTTGAAATTATCAAGCTTACAGGTAGCGACCCTGATACAAACGTTGACTACGAATTCCCAAGAGTAATGCCTGACGTTATGGAGGACATGTTTGACCAATTTGTAGTTCTTAAGGGCGTTTACAGAGACTTAGTTGAGGTTTCTGGTCCTGGTGAAAAGACAGCTACAATCGAACAGATTTATTTGTTGCTTGAAAAAATGGCAAAGGACCCTTCACAAATTGCTAAGAACCTTGCAACATTAAAGACACATATCGGTTCACTCGGTACATGGATTAATAGTGCAAAAACACAGCCATTACAGGTGGACTTCTATTGCGTACAACCAAAGGATAATGCACTTCCAAGAGGAGATGCAAACTTCTTTGAATCACTTTGGTATGAAATCCAGCTTTTCTTCGCAAGCTTTGCTATCGACTATAATAATATCGGTGCAGGAAGCGATGAGGTTGCATACGGAAACAACGTTGAGGTTTGGGTTGCGACTGGACGTGACCAGGCTCAGATTATAAGAAATCTTATTAACGCAGAAATGAATGAGGGCATAAGCGTCAGCCTAAAGTTAATTGCTGGAGGAACGCTTTTACCGTCAGTTTTAGCAGGAGTCGGGCCAGATGTCTCGCTGATGGAGGCAAGCACGACGGCGATAGACTATGCCTTGCGTGATGCGGTTTTACCGCTGAATAAATTTATAGAGGCGGATTTGGCTAATGGTGAGGACGTTCTTGCGTCATTCCCAGAGGCTGCAATGATACCTCTAAGCCTATACGATTACAATATGTACACAGATGAGACTACAGTTTCATATTATGGTTTACCTGATTCGCTAACATTCCCTATGATGTTCTATCGTAAGGACGTTCTTGCTTCAATTGACAAGGATTATCCAAGAACATGGGATGATATGCTCGCTATTCTTCCTGTTCTCCAATATAATAACATGGAAATAGGTATTCAAAACGACATATACACCTTCGTATATCAGAGTGGAAACGAGGCATACTCAAATCATGGTATGACAATCAACTTTGATAATCAGGGCGTTTTAAATGCATTTACAAAGATGTGTGACATGTACACACAATATTCTTTACCATATACCTTTGACTTTGCAAACCGTTTCAGAACAGGAGAAATGCCTATCGGTATTGCACCATATACAACCTGTAACCAGCTTGCAGTATTCGCATCTGAGCTTTCTGGCTTGTGGACATTCGTTGAGCTTCCTGGATATGAAATTTACGACGATTTAGGTAACCCTGTAATCGATGTAAATACAGGTAAAACAGAGATTAGAAACTCATCTATTGCATCTGTAACAGCTTGCATTATGTTAAGTGGCTGTGCAGAAGAAAATAGAGAAAATGCTTGGAAGTTTATGAAGTGGTACACAGGTGCAAGCATTCAGGAAAAATATGCTAATGCAGTAGTTTCTATTATGGGTATTGCTGCAAGACCTGCAACAGCAAACAAGCAGGCTCTCGAAAGCTTGCCATGGACAGCTGAGGAGCTTAAGAATATAAAGAAGCAATTTGAAAAGCTTGATGCGGTTGAAAACCATCCAGGTAGCTACTACCTTGCTCGTTATGTATCATTCGCATTCTTAGCAGCATATAACGAGGGTAAGGACCCAGCTGACGCACTTTTAGGCTACACTAATGTAATTAATGCAGAGCTTGAAAGAAGACGTCAAGAGTTCCAAAATCGTGATACAGACAACGAAAACGAAAAGAAATACATGTACACAGTTGAGGAATTTAAGGAATATCTATTATCTGAGGATTATCAGACCTTCCTTTCAAGCCTCAAAACCGAAAGCATAGACAAATACAATACTCATTTAGCTGATGAAACCTTCGCATATTATATTTCACTTCTTGAAAAGGATGATGAAAAGCTAAAGGCATTTATGCTTTCAAGCCTTTACACGGATTATTTAACAGCGGTAAAGGCACAAATAGACAAGGCAACAACAAGACTTGAATTACAGTTAGCACAAGCAAGATATTATGCTTATTTAATAGGTAAGCTTCATGCTAAGTTCTTTGAAGCAGTTAGCGAGGACGAGGCTAAGCTTGATGCTTACTTAGTATCAGAATTCTATACTGATTATGTTTACTCACTTAAGATTTCTGAAAACGAAGATTATGATGATTACCTAATTGGAGAAACAAATAGTAGATTCTTTACCTTGTTTGAAGGAAATGAAAGCAAGTTTAATGAATATCTATTGTGTGAGTGCTATGTAGATTATCTCTCTATGCTCAAGCGTACAGATGTAGAAGGCTATAAGGCACATCTAACAGGTGATATTTATGCTCACTACCTAACAATCCTTGGAAACGAGGGCAATGAGGAGCTTAAGGCTGAGCATGAGTCAAGTCAAACATACAAAGATTACCTTGGATATCAAGGGTAGTAAAATACTAAGGAAGGAGATATGTAAATGGAAGAACGTAATGATGAATTACAGGAAGTAGAAAATTCCACTCAAGAAATTGAGAATGATACACAGCCTGTAAGCGAAGCTTTAGAAGCTGTTGAAGAAGCAATAGAAGTAGCTTGTGAAGATACAGAAATTGTTGAAGAAGCAGTAGTAGAAGCAGAAGCTTGCGAGCCTGTAGAGGAAGCTACATCCAAAGAAGCTTTTGATGAAGATTTACATAATGATAGTATGGAAGCTACTCAAGATACAGACGAAGTAGAAAATGCACAAGAAAACGAGGAGTTAGCTGATGAAGAGCCATCAGCTAAGGCTCCTGTGAAAAAGAAAAGAGCAGTAGCGAGAAAGGATATGACCGCTGCACAATGGACATGGCACGAAATCAAGCGTAACAAGATAGCTTACCTTATGATTTTACCATTTATGTTCGTATTTATTCTATTCACAGTTTTCCCAGTTGTTCTATCACTCATTTTAAGCTTTACAAACTTTAACATGCTTTCAATGGACTGGGATATGTTCATAGGTATTTCAAACTATACAAGACTATTCTTTGAAGATGACATATTCCTACTTGCATGTAAGAATACATTGGTATTCGCAATGATCACAGGCCCTGTATCCTATGCACTTTCATTCTTGGTTGCTTGGTTTATCAATGAGCTACCACCAAGAGTAAGAGCTATTGTAACACTTATTTTCTATGCACCATCAATTTCTGGTGCCGTATATACAATTTGGGGTGTACTTTTCTCAAACGACTCATATGGATGGGTAAATGGTACATTACAGGATTTAGGACTTATAGACGGACCAATACTTTGGTTCTATGATGAAAAATACGCAATGACGCTTTGTATTGTAGTTGCCCTGTGGATGTCACTGGGTACTGCCTTCCTATCGTTTATCGCTGGCTTGCAGACAATCGATAAGAGCTTGTTTGAGGCAGCCGCTGTTGACGGTATTAAAAACAGGTGGCAGGAGCTATGGTACATAACGCTTCCAATGATGCGACCTCAGCTGATGTTCGGTGCCGTAATGTCAATTACAGGCTCATTCGGCTTTGGTGGTGTAGTAACAGCCCTTTGTGGATTCCCGTCGGTTAACTATTCGTGTCATACGATTATGCACTGCTTGGAGGACTACGGAAATCAGAGGTGGGAGGTAGGCTATGCCTCGGCAATAGCCTTTGTGCTGTTCTTAATTATGATAGGCGCTAATACGCTGGTTAACAAAATGCTTTCGAAGGTAGGACAATGATATGCAAAAAATGAGAGTTAGAAAACATCAAGTTGTCCTCAACCGTTCAAAGGGAGGCGACGCAGGAATATTTCTCTTCCTTATTATAATGGGAGCGTTTATGTTCTTGCCTATGCTATACGTAATAATGCAATCCTTAAAGCCACTTGATGAGCTTTGGATGTTCCCACCAAGGTTTTACGTAGAGCATCCAACATTCAAAAACTATGGCGATTTGTTCACTCTTTTGAGTGACTCATGGGTACCTTTCTCAAGATACATATTCAACACAGTGTTGATTACAGCAGCAGGTACATTTGGTAACTTAATTTTCTCATCACTTGCAGCATATGCTATTGCGAAGATACCTTTCCCAGGAAGAAAGGGCGTATTCTGGTTGATTCAGCGTTCACTTATGTTCACTGCAACTGTTACAGCTATTGCTAACTTCCTAACATTGTCAGCACTTAACCTGATGGATAACCCGCTTGCAATAATTATACCAGCGTGGGGCTCATCAATGGGACTTTATTTGATGAAGCAGTTTATGGACTCCTCAATCTCTGACTCGGTGCTTGAAAGTGCCCGTCTTGATGGATGTAGCGAGTTTAGAACCTTCTGGACGATAGCAATGCCAATGGTTAAGCCTGCATGGCTAACACTTATTATTTACTCATTCCAAGGCCTATGGAACACAGGTGCATCAGCATATATTTATAGCGAACAGTGGAAAACACTAAACTATGCAATTACACAGATAACAGCGGGTGGTATCGCTCGTGCAGGCGCTTCAGCGGCAGGCTCTGTTATTATGATGATTGTACCTATCTTAGTATTCGTAATATCGCAAAGTAATATTATTGAAACAATGGCATCGAGTGGTATGAAGGATTAAGGGAGGATATATGAAAAAGATAATAAAAGTTTTATCAATTTGCTTTGTCCTCTTAATGCTTTTACCTGTTGTATGCTCGGCAGCAACTCCTTATTCCACATATACATATTCAATTAACGGAACTGTACTTGAGTCCCCAGATGCATATGTACCTTATGGAGAGGGTGCTGTAAACTCAGCCACATTAGGACTTGAGCAAAGAATGGACACACCATCAGATATTGAATCTGATAAATATGAAAATCTTTACATTACAGACAAAAACAATGATAGAATTATCATAGTTGATAAGTTTTATAACCTTAAGGCTATAATCAAGGACTTCTTTAACGCAGATGGCGTAGAGGATTCATTCAAGTCACCAGAAAGCACATTTGTAGTAGATACAGGTGCATATAAGGGACTTTATGTATGTGATACTCAAAACCACCGTATAGCAGTGTTTGATATTGATACTTATGAGTTTATCAAGGTATTTAACTGGCCAGAAATCGACTTTGATAAGGAAGATGCTACATATGACCCAGTAAGCTGTGTAGTTGATAAATATGGTAGAATTTATGTAACCTCTCATGGTAACACAAATGGTATTATCGTTCTTACCGAAACAGGTGAGTTTATCAACTTTATCGGTGCTCCAAAGGTATCAGTAGCAGCAGTAGATGCACTCATTCAAATGATCTCAGGTGGTCAAAAGGATGAAAAGGTTTCTACACCATATTCAAGCCTTGAGCTTGATAACACCACAGGCGATTTCGTATATGCAACGGTTGTATATCCAGCAAACGATGATAATGCGTTGAAGAGCCAAGAGGGCGCTATTAGAAGTAAAAACGGAACATTCTCACCAGTTAGACTTCTAAATGCAAGTGGTGTTGATATTATGAGCCGTAATGGCTTCTTCTCACCAGCAGGTGAGGTTGCTGTTAGCACAGACGGAGTAGTTTCCTCAATTAATAAGGATGCTCCAAAGGGTGTTTCAACAGTATCTGACGTAACAAGTGGACCAAACGGAATTTGGTCAATCATAGACAGTAAGCGTTCAAAGGTTTATACCTATGATAGAAATGGTAACCTACTATATATTTTCGGCGACAAGGGCGATATGTTCGGTAATATAATGATTGCCGAGGCTATTACCTATCAAGGCGAAAAAATAGTAGTGCTTGACTCACAAAATGCTTCATTTACAGTATATAAGCCAACTGATTATGCAAATGTATTAACAACAGCTATAAAGTATCAAAACGAGAGAGACTTCAAGAGTGCTTCTGAAGCATGGCAAGAGGTTTTGGCTTGGAATAATAACTTTGATACAGCATATGTAGAAATGGGTAAGGCTTCATATCGCTTAGGCGATCCTGAAACAGCTATTACATATTTCCAAAGTGCATTTGAAACAACGAACTATGCTGAAGCCTTTAAGCAAATTCGTGCTGACCTTATGGAAAAGATTTTTGTATGGTTAGTAATTGGAATTGTAGCATTCGTTATTATTATAGCGAAGATATTCGGTTGGGCTGGCAAAGTAAATAAGGCAGCAGCCACAAAGACAGGAAAGAGAAGCTTTAAGGAGGAATATCTATATGGCTTCCACCTTATGTTCCACCCATTTGATGGCTATTGGGATTTGAAGCATGAAAAGAGAGGCTCTGTTCGTGCATCAATCGTATTTATCGTTCTTACAATCTTAGCCTTCTACTATCAGTCAGTAGGTCAAGGCTATTACTTCAACCCACAGGGTACATATAGTGGATTCTTCTCACAGGCATCATCTGTATTGATTCCATTGTTCCTATGGGTAATATCAAACTGGTGCTTTACAACCTTGTTTGATGGTGAGGGTAGCTTTAAGGATATCTTTATTGCAACCTCATATGGCTTGTTCCCAGTTCCAGCGCTTGTAGTTGTATCAACAATCTTAACAAACGTATTTGTAGGAACAGAGGCACAAATAACATCAATGATAGTAACCATTGCATATCTCTGGATGGTATTCTTGATAGTAATCGGAATGCAGGTAACACACGACTATTCAATGGGCAAAAACATTTTGACAGTTATAGCAACTCTTGTTGGTATGATATTCTTAATGTTTATGGCAGTACTATTTACAACACTTATTTCAAAAATGCTTGGACTTGTAACAACAATTTCGAGCGAATTAAGCTTTAGGTAAGGGAGGTAATACTAAAATGACAAAAAGAATATTTGCGGTATTACTGACCGTTCTAATGCTGATACCCGCGTGTGTATTTTGCGTAGGAGCAGAGGAGCCAGCTAATGGTAATGTTACCACACGTGACTTTTCTGTTGAGCAGAGTATAATTGACCAAATGGGTGAGTCTTATGCAACAAGCCCAAATGGTACATTTGAGCTTTACTACCATAAGACAACAGGCGCTATGGGTATTGTTAATACAATAACAGGTGAAATATCATTAAGTAATCCAGCAGAATACTGCGTACCTGCAACAGGTACAGCGCTTGAGTCCTCTCTTGTTGAAAGAAGTCAGTTAGTTATTAAATATACTGAAGTCAAGAAACAGACTGAAAGAACAATGACAAGCTATAAGGATTGTGCAAAAAGCGATTCTAAAGTGGTAACACCTATTGATAACGGTATAAAGGTTGATTATGTATTTATTGATTCCTCAAATGTTAGAATTGAGGTTAGTGCTATATATGAGGTAACAAATACAGGCTTTAAGGCTACCTTGGATGCTGGCTCACTTAAGTATGACACAACAGGATATTACGTAAATACAATCGCACTTTTACCAGGCTTTACATCAGTGCAAAAAACAGATGTAGGATATATTTTTCTACCTGATGGAAGTGGTACACTTGTAAGATTTGAGGATATTCCAAGCAAATCCTATCAAGGTAACATCACTAGCGATTTATATGGTAATGACTATGCAATAAATAATATCAAGATTAAGAATGCTGAGCAGTACACAATGCCTGTATTCGGACTTGTAAATAACTCAATAGCAAATGGCACAGGCTATTTTGCAATAATTGAGGATGGTGACTCTCTTGCAAGAATTACATCTGATAACACAGGTTCATATTTTTCTGCATATGCAACCTTTCAAATCGTAATTGATGACATTTATGACCTTCCTAACTTCTCAACTGGTAAGGAGCAGGCTACTCAAATTAAGATTTATGCAAGTAGAGGCTATGAGGGTAAATGTGTAGTAAACTACAATATGCTCGTAGCAGAGGAAACTGCAAAGAATTATAGTAATTTGGGTAAAACATATGATACATCATATGTAGGAATGGCAAAGCTTTACAGACAATATCTCATTGACAACGGTACACTTACTAAGTTGACTGACGCAAATGAGGATGTTAAGCTATTTATTGAGGTTCTTGGTTCAATCGTAACTGAGGAAAAGGTAGCAACCTTCCCTGTAACAGTAAATAAGCCACTTACAACATTTGAAGATATAAAAACAATGCAACAATATTTCGCAAACGTAAATAACGCAAACGAAAAGGTTAGCATTAACAATGTTTCCTTTATATTAAAGGGCTTTACAAATGGTGGTATTGTATCAAACTATCCAGTTGAAACAAGCTGGCAAGAGGACCTTGGTGGATACTGGGGTATGGTTGATTTACTAAATGATGCAAAGGTAAAGGGATACGAGGTATCACCTGACGTTGACTTTGTATATTCATATGGTACATCAAATGACAGTGGTTATTCAAATGATAGTAGTGCTACAAAGACACTTGACGGACGTTATACAACAAAGAGAGTATATTATGCTGCAACTCAGATTTTTGAGCGTACAGGTGCAGTAGTAGTATCTAATTCATTCTATTATAGTGCTTATAGCAAGTTCTACTATTCAATTGCATATTTAGAGGATTTGAATACATTAGCTGTAAGAACCTTAGGCTCTGACCTCAACTCAGACCTTGATAAGAAGGATATGTATGACAGAGAGCAGGCTAAGGATAATGTAGTTGAAACCTTGAAGGCTATGACGGGCGTAGATGGTAGAAAGCCATATAAGCTTATAGTAAACAAGGGTAATGCTTATGCTATCCCATATGCATCTGCAATATTAGAGGTAGGCTTGGATAGCTCACGTAGAGGATCAGCAAGTGAGGCAATTCCGTTCTTAGGCATGGTATATCATGCATCTAAGGAATTTGCAGGAAATGCACTTAATACAGAGGGCGATAACAAATATATGTTCTTAAAGGCTCTTGAAAATGGTGCATCACTATATTACACGCTTGCAATGCAAAACTATGAGCTACTAAAGTTTGACGAGGAATTTAACAAATATTATTCAATCAGCTATGATCACTTAAAGACATCAATTGTAGATACATATAATGAATTTAACCAGCTTATGAAGGGTAAACAGGATAACTACATTGATGATCATATTATTTTAAATAGTGAATATGGCTATGAGGTTTATCGTGTAGAGGACGGAGCTCCACTTTACACATCACAGGTAGTTCTCGTTATGTATGATGACGGAGAGGGCTTCATTCTTAACTACAATGATTATTCAGTAAGAGTTGTTTATGAGGGTGAAGATTATGTAATACCTGGATTACATTACCAAAAGTATGAAAAGCAAGAGGAAGGAGGAAACCAGAATGGCTAAAAAGAATAATGTAAGGCTATGTGGTACCTCTATAGCCTCTAATGGAGGAAAAAGCTATGCAGCCGTACCTGTAAAGGTTAAGGATAAGAGCATAGCGTATTCCGATGAAGAGCTTAAATCTCTTGCAACAAGTATTCTAAAAGCAAATCAAGATTATGCAAACGAAATAATTGATAGCGATTTTACTGTAACAGTAAATGAAACAGTTGAAGAGCCAATTGTTGAGGAAGCTCCAGCTATCGAAGAAATAGCTGAAGAAGTAGTCGAAGAAGCTCCAGCTATCGAAGAAGTAGCTGAGGAAGTAGTCGAAGAACCAGTTGTTGAAGAAATAGCTGAAGAAGTAATCGACGAAGAACCAGTTATCGAAGAGGTAACAGAGGAAGTAATCGACGAACCAGTTATCGAAGAGGTAGCTGAGGAAGTAATCGACGAAGCTCCAGTTATCGAAGAAGTAGCTGAGGAAACAATCGAGGAACCAGTTATCGAAGATGTAGCTGAGGAAGTAGTCGAGGAAACTCCAGCTATCGAAGAAATAGCTGAAGAAGTAGTCGAAGAAGCTCCAGCTATCGAAGAAATAGCTGAGGAAGTAGTCGAAGAATCAGTTATCGAAGAAGTAGCTGAGGAAGTAGTCGAAGAACCAGTTGTTGAAGAAATAGCTGAGGAAGTAGTCGAAGAAGCTCCAGTTGTTGAAGAAATAGCTGAGGAAGTAGTCGAAGAAGCTCCAGTTATCGAAGAAGTAGCTGAGGAAGTAGTCGAAGAATCAGTTATCGAAGAAGTAGCTGAGGAAGTAGTCGAAGAATCAGTTATCGAAGAAGTAGCTGAAGAAGTAATCGAAGAACCAGTTATCGAAGATGTAGCTGAGGAAGTAGTCGAGGAAGCTCCAGTTGTTGAAGAAATAGCTGAAGAAGTAATCGAAGAAACTCCAGTTATCGAAGATGTAGCTGAGGAAACAATCGAGGAACCCCCAGTTATCGAAGAAACAGAAATGGTTGATGAATCGCCACTTGCCGAAGAACAAGGTGAGGAAATGGCTGATGAATCTCCACTTGCTAACGAGCAAACCGAGGAAATTGTAGAAGAAGAGCCTACAACTGTTGCTCCTATAATTGAAGCTAATACAGTGGTTGACGAAAAGGGCTTAGTTCATCTAAAAAGAAAAAAGCGTGGACCATCATTAACAACTAAAAAGGCATTGTCAGGATGGTTGTTCGTTTTACCATTTATTATCGGTATAATCTTTATCTATGCACCAATCGTTATAGATTCAGTTATGTATTCATTTTCATCCAACTCCTCTGTGTTACAGGGTGAAGGACTTGAAAATGTAGGCTTTGATAACTATAAGGAGTTATTTAACCCTACAGATCCTGCTATTGCATCAATGCAATTTACAACATCATTGATTCACGGCTTTAGAGATTTGGTAATTCAAATCCCTGCAATCGTAATATTTGCATTGTTTATGGCGATTATTCTTAACCAGAATATGAAGGGTAGAGGCTTCTTTAGAGCCATATTCTTCCTGCCAGTTATTTTAGGTGCAGGTATCATTGACCAATTACAAACAACATCTAACTTCTTGCAAAATGCCGAGGGCATGGCAGGAAGTGGAATGGATGGAGGAGCAGGTGAAGCAACAGGAGGTGGAATTGTATCCTCCCTTGACGTAGAAATGCTTCTTTCCAATATTAAGCTGGGAACTGAGCTTGTTGATATCGTAACAATGCTTATTAACAGTATTTTCGATATTGTAAGCCGTTCAGGTGTTCAAATGCTTATATTCTTATCAGGCTTACAATCAATTTCACCAGCAATCTATGAGTCTTGTCAGGTAGAGGGTGCAACAGCTTGGGAAACCTTCTGGAAAATCACCTTACCAATGATAAGCCCGATGATTTTGGTAAATGCAATTTATACTATTATTGATATGTTCACCGCAGCAGACAACAGAGTAATGAAAGCTATTACTCAAATGCTTAATGGTAGTGGTAATATGGCACAATCACCAGGACTTGGTGCCGCTATGGGCTGGACGTATATAGGCGTAATTCTTGTCGTCATAGTTGCAATTGCCTTGATTTTGAAATCGGTAGTATTCTACCAAAGAAGAGATTAAGGAGGTTAGACTATGGAAAAAGTAAGAGTTAAAAAGGAAACCAAAAACAAGATTAGGGTTGACTTTGAAAGAGCACCATTCTGGGAAAGATTTAAACAAAAATATGTTTCCCTAAACTTCCTTAAAAGGGCAGTATTTGTAATATTCAGACTTATATTACTATTAGGTATCTCATATGTTATCTTGTACCCATATATAACCAGTATCTTTGGTTCAATTATGTCACCAAGTGATATTGAGGACCCAACTGTAGTTCTTATTACAAAGAACCCATCAATAGACCAATATAAGGCTATAATTACAGAAAACGGATATTTCCAAGCATTGCTAAATACCTTCTTAGTGTCCTTTAGCGTTGCATTAATCCAAACCTTCGTATGTGCATTTATCGCATACGGACTTGCAAAATTCAAGTTTAAGGGCAGTAGTATAGTATTCTTCCTTGTAATCTTTACAATGATGGTACCACAGGATGTAATTCGCTTTGCAATGCAAACCTTCTTTAATAACTTTGGAACAAAGAGTCCAATAGGCATGCTATTAAAGGGCGTTGGAGCAATGGGTGATGGACTTAGCAATTCGCCAATTCCACTATATATCCTTTCATTTACTGGCTTAGGCTTTAGAAATGGATTATTTATCTTTATGCTGAGACAGTTCTTCAAGGGCGTTCCTGACGAGCTTGAGGAGTCGGCATTTGTTGACGGATCTAACACCTTTAGAACCTTCTTTAGTATTATAATTCCACTTGCTATACCAATGATGATAACAGTATTTATCTTCTCATTTGCATGGCAATGGACGGATAACTTCTATTTAGGTGCTACGGGTATGTTTGGAGAACCGTTTAAGTTAATTGACTCGATAGCGACAAGCACACCAAATTCCTTGCTTGCTGCAACCACGGCAGATAGCACGGGATTATATAAATCGGCAATACTGGGAACGGCTTCAATTTTGATAGCATTACCTTTGATTATAGGATATGTATTCCTACAAAAGAAGATTGTTCAAGGTATTGAGCGTAGTGGTATCGTAGGTTAATAAATACAAACATCGGCGGTAAAACGCCGATGTTTTTGTTAATTTGCATAAAAGACAAAAAACTTAAAAAAAGTGTTGACAAAATTATTCAAGTGTGATAAAATATCTACAGTAGTAAGTATTGCTATGTTATTTATTATGCATTTTAGGAGGGCTTAGCAATGAAATATATTGCACCTAATTATAATATAGAAGCTTTAGAAGCAACAGATGAAATTATGTCATCTTGGGTATCAGGAATTTTCAGCTGGACTGAATCAGAATCAACTGACTCTGACGGAAACACAACTACAACAGGCTCAGTCGAGGTTGATTTCGACAAAATTAATGGCTAAAATATTAAACCGCACAATAGTGCGGTTTTTTTATACCCAATTTTACTTGACAAAGTATATATTATAATATATAATTACTATGTATATTTATATCAAAAAAGGAGAATTTATGAAAAAGAAGGTTTTAACGTTATTATTTATGCTTTCACTAATGCTTGTTATAGCATTTTCAGTATCTGCCGCAACAGTCGTTACACCAACTGCTGACAATCTTGGTGATTGTATAATCAATGGTAAAACAGTAAGTGGTGAAGAATTGCCTGTTACACAGGGTATGTCTTACACCGTTTTAGATGAGGAGGCAAAAACAGTTGCTCTTTCCTCTCGTGGTAGCACCGATAGCTTTACTGGTGCAGTAGTAATTCCCTCTACAATTAAAATTGATGGAGTGGACTATTCCGTTGTTGAAACCAATGCAGAGGTGTTCAAGGGCACAAGCATTACAAAAATCTACGTGCCAGACACAGTTGTTGAGATTATAGGCTATTCCTCAGGTAATGACACAGGTACCTTTGCAAACTGTAATTATCTTAGTGAGGTTTATATTGGTACAGGCATTAAGGTTATAGGTCGCTTTGCATTTACAAGTATCGGTAAGTCCTCAGCGGTTACAGTATTCTACGTAGCAGGTAAGGTACAGGAGCTTGGCGAATATGCATTCAACGCAGCAAATTTTGCAGATGATTGTGAAATTACCTTTGACTCCTCAGATATGAGAAAAATCGGACCAAGAGTATTCGACAATGGCTCTAAGTCCTTAAAGAGAATTGACTCAGCTAAGCTGGAATCAATTGGAGAAAGAGGCTTTGCATCAAGTAAAAGCCTTGAATATATCCTTATTCCTGAATATTGTACTGTTGGTATGTATGCCTTCAACGGAGTTGACAACCTTCAAACAGCTATAATTCGCTCAGCAAGTGACGAAATTAAGGAAATTCCAAAGGAAATGTTCAGCTCAGGCACAAGTGGCTACAAAACTAACATTTATATTAAAGGTAGGGTACAAGCTACCGAATGGGCAGTTTTACCGGGCAGAGCCTTTAATATCTATATGGATTCCTATGAAAATGCAAAATATTTTGTAGATTCAATTATGCTATATGGTCACTCAAGTAGAGTGGCAAACGGCACGTGGTATTTCTGTACTCCATACAATGGTTACTATTGCTTCTCCTCAAATGGTAGCTTTAGCTTAACAGCAAAAACAGACGTAACAGTATCCCCTCATACCGCTATTTACTCCAAGGGTGTTGAAACACAGGCAACCTGTAACCAATATGCAGGTGTTGGCGATATTTGTGAGGTATGTGGTATATATTTCAACGTAACTCAAACGGGTAGCGAGTACGACGAGAGTGCTCATAACTATTCTTGGATATCTCACACCGAGCCACAATGTATCGTAACAGGCTTAGACGTTTATGAGTGTATCTATTGTAAGGACAAAATAGAGGAAGTAATTCCTGTTTTAGGTCACGAATATGCACAAGAAACAATCGCACCAACCTGTTCATTAATCGGCTATACAAACAACGTATGCTCTCGTTGTGATTATTCAATAATTACAGACAAGGTTGACAAAACTCCACATAGCTATTTAGGAAATGGCTTCGTGCTTGATGGAATAAATATTTCCTACACCACAGAATGTAAATATTGTGGTATTGCTGGCGATTCAGTTGAGGAAACGTTAGTAAACAAGTGCTATATCGAGGGCTATGGTATATTTGATGCAACACTTGAATACCTAAGCATTTCAGCAGATGGTACAGTTACTCCATCAAGTGCAACCTTTGATAACGCAGTAATCTACTTCCCATCTTATGTAGAAATTGATGGTAACATAGTAGAGGTAAAGACAATTCAAGGCTTTAAGAGCCTTTCAATCAAGGGCGTATATATTCCTGACACAGTTACAAGACTTGTAGGTGGCTCAAATGGCACAGGATGCTTCCAAAATGTGTATGACCTTAAAAATATAGTTGTTGGTAAGGGCATTACTGAGATCGAAGCTTATGTATTCCATATGTACGGCAAAAGCATAAGCCTTGACGAATTTATCTTTACTAATACAATACAAAAGCTTGGCTCACGCTCTTTGGCACGTCTAAATGCTTCATCAAGCGATATTCCTTATCAGTTTGATACACGTTTAACCTATATAGGCGCCTATGTTTCTGTTGATGACAGAACAGGTGGAAACATTTTAAGAGAGGTTTATATCACAAACGACTGTGATTTAACTGAAAAATTTGCATTCAACGGCTCAAACGGCTTAAAGCGTGCTTATATTGAGGGTGGCGCAACCGAGGCAGAGGCTAAGGAGCTAACCCAAGAGATGTTTAGTGGCGATGCAAGCGGACTTGAAATCTTAATTAGAGGCTATGTAAAGTCAACTGGTCAAGCGGTATTGCCAACAAAGGGCGCACTCCTATTCTTTAAAACTATTGAGCAAGCACAGGTATTTGCTGCCACTGTAAAGGCACAAGGCTATGCTGAAAGAGGCACGAGCTCTGTTTGGTACGTTTGCGAAAGCACTGAAACGGATAGATATCTACTTGATAACTATACAACAACTGCCAGCGAAATTACATTTAAAGTACAAACAGGCTATGCACGCTATGAAACAGGCATGGGCGTGTCAACAGAGAGCACCTGTACACAGGGTGGTACCGTTTCAAGCACTTGCTTCTGTTGTGGAAAGGAACTTGAAAACACAACAACTGACCCACTACCACACAACTACGATGGTGGTGTATTTGCAACAGAGCCAATCTGCTGTGTTCTTGGTATGGTAAAATATACCTGCCTTGATTGTGGTGAGGAAAAATACGTAGCAACAGGCTACGACCTAAGCGCACATAATCTTGACACAGAAAATGGAGCAGTTATAGTAGATATTGCTTATGCAAATGGCTTCCTTGCAAGTGGTACACAAATTATTTGTTGTGCAAGCTGTAAGGAAAATATTGAAGGTGAGCAAACAGCACCAATATATAAATCACTTGGCTACTCTAATTCAGAAACAGGCTCAATTATGCAGGGCTTTGCTGTAAATAATGAGGTGCTTGGTTTATATCAACAGGTAACTGGAAAACAGATAGGCTACGGATTAGTAGTAGCAATTAAGGACGTGGTAAATACATCAAATCTTGTCGGAACAGATGAAAGAGCAACAAATAACAAGGTTGCAGTTGCGTCCTTTACAGGTAAGGATTATGACTTGTTTGAAATGAAGATAAATGGCATAGGCGAGAGTTATAGAGATACAGAAATCTATATATGTGCATACTACATTTTAGATAATAAGGTTTATTATATAGATAACGGAGTAGCAGGCAGAGAAGCACCGCTTGCCGTTACCTATAATAAAATCGTATCCTTCCTCGAAAATAACATTCCATTAGAATAATAAAAAAGAGTAAACGCCAAATGCGTTTACTCTTTTTTACATATAAGCCTATCCTTAAAGCAAAAATTCTTACATTATAACAAAAAATGAAGGGCTTTTACCTAAAAGTAAAAACCCTTTGCTTTTCGTTCTATGCTTACTGTTATGCCTCAACTAATACTTCCATTATCTGAATAGCATTAGTAGCCGCACCCTTGCGCACTTGGTCACCACAGCACCAAAGTGAAATAGCATTATCAAATACAAGATCCTTTCTAATTCTACCAACGAAAACAAGGTCTTGGTCTGATGTTACAAGTGGCATTGGATAAATCTTGTTTGCATTATCATCATATAGCTTACAGCCCTTAGCATTTGCAACAGCATTTTTAACAGCCTCAACAGTAAGCTTATCTTCAGTTATTACAGTTACAGAAATAGAGTGGGAACGAACAACAGGAACTCTTACACAGGTGCAAGTAACCTTAAGCTCTGGCAAGTGTAGAATTTTTCTACCCTCATTTTGCATCTTCATTTCCTCGGTTGTATAACCATCATCATTAAATGAACCAATTTGTGGAATTAAGTTTTGAGCAATTTGGTATTGGAATACCTTGTTTGTAATCTCGCCACCATTTACAATAGCCTTCATTTGCTCATTAAGCTCAACAGGACCCTCAGCTCCTGCACCACTTGTAGCTTGATATGTGGAAGCTATCATACCCTTAATCTTAGAAAGACTATTGATAGCATTTACAGCAACTAATGTAATAATAGTAGAGCAGTTAGGATTAGAAATAATACCCTTATTCTTCTTAGCATCCTCACCATTGATTTCTGGAACAACCAATGGAACATCATCACACATACGGAAAGCGCTTGAGTTATCAATAAAAACAGCACCAGCCTTTACGATATAAGGAGAAAGCTCCTTCGCAACAGCATTGGAGGCTGCACCAAGCACGAAGTCAAGACCTTCAAAAGCGTTAGGCTCTGCAAGCTGAACCTCTAATTCCTGTCCCTTAAATTCAATCTTTTTACCAACACTACGAGGGGAGGCAAGCAATCTAAGCTCACCAATTGGAAAATCTCTCTCCTCTAAAACCTTCATCATTTCACGGCCAACTGCACCAGTTGCACCTAAAATACCAACATTATACTTTTTCATTATTCTGTAACCTCGCTTAAATTATATAAAACTCTAATAGTTTTCTTGAAATTAGCATCATCAACACCAATTATAATATTAATTTCGTCAGCACCCTGCTCAATCATCTTAATATTAATATCGTTTTCGCCAAGAGCAGTAAATATCTTACCAGCAATACCAATATTAGCCTGTAATTTTCTGCCGACGATAGCTATTAAGCTAATTTCATTATCAATCTTAATTGTATCTGGTGAAAGAGCAGAATTAAGAGCTGAGATAAGCTCGTGCATATTACTCTCAATATTAGAAGAGGAAACAACAACAGAGAAGCTATCAATACTGCTTGGAATATGCTCGATAGGAATACTAAAGCGCTCAAACACCTCAAGAGCACGTCTTATATATCCAATTTCCTCATTCATTCTATTCTTAGCAATAGTAATGATTGAATAATTTTTCTTACCAGAAATACCTGTAATAAAGTGAGCATTTTTATTTTCTAAATCATCATCAAAGGCTTCCATAATAAGAGTACCACGAGCATTCATGTCGTTTGTATTCTTAATGTAAAGAGGAATATTCTTTTGTCTTACAGGGAATACAGTTTCCTCATGTAAAACCTCAGCACCCATATATGAAAGCTCTCTAAGCTCAGCAAATGTAACATTTTGAATAGGTCTTGGGTTGTCAACAATACGTGGGTCAGCAGTCATGATACCACTAACGTCAGTCCAGTTTTCATACATATCTGCATTAACAGCAGCTGCAGCAATAGCACCTGTAATATCGGAGCCACCACGAGAGAATGTTTTTACATTTCCGTCAGGAGTTACACCATAAAATCCAGGAATTACAACCCTTGGATTGTTCTCAATAATATCAGAAAGAGCCTTGTATGATTTTTCAAAATCCACCTTTCCGTTAAAATTGAAGTATAACCAGCTTGCACTATCAACAAATGTATATCCTAAATATTCAGCCATAAGCTTTGCGTTAAGATATTCACCACGTGAAGCTATATAGTCAACAGATGTTTTCTTATTAAGCCTTGAATAAATATTATCAAATTCCTTTTCAATATCCTGTGTAAGATTACAGTATTTATGAATTTGACGATATCTTTCCTTTATTTCATTAAATAATGTATCATAGCTTGCACTATATTTGATGTGAGCCTGAACAAGGTAGAGAAGGTCAGTAACCTTCATATCTCCGCTATATCTTTTACCAGGAGCAGAAACAATTACGATAGCTCTTGATTTATCAGCCTCAACAATTTTCTTAACCTTTTCAAATGTTTCACCTGATGCAAGAGATGAACCACCGAATTTTAAAACCTTTAACATAAATTACCCCTCAATACCAGCACAGAAAACAGCTGGGTCCTTTTCCTTAATAGAATTAACAAGCTGATGCATTTGAGAAACAGAATTACCCTTGATAAAGTAGTAATAATTGCCATTTGCCTCGTATTCAGCCTTATTATCAAGCTTAACGCTTGTTCTTAAATAGTAATCTCTTGTAGCCCTTGAATTATCAACAGTTACATCTCCAAAGGAGCAACAAAGCTTGTAGTCCCCGTTTACAATATCCAAAACATCTTGTGCAAGCGCATTACCAGTTGGATATTTGCCAGCACCCTGACCAAAGAAGGAAAGACGTCCAACACTATCTCCAAAAAGTGAAATCATATTGAAGTTCTTATTAACATTAGCCTCTAATGCGTCCTTTGGTAAAATAACAGGCTCAACAAAGCAGGAAACACTGTCCTTATTCTTAATTCCAAAGCCCATATATCTAAGTGTTTTACCACTCTTTAATATAAAGTCTATGTCGCTCTTTGTAACATTGCGAAGAGAGAAAACTGAAACATTTTCTTCCTTTATTATAGTATTAAATGCAATAGAGGAGGAAATAGCAGCCTTTCTTGCAACATCAAGACCATCTATATCAGCACTTGGATTAGCCTCAGCATAGCCAAGAGCCTGCGCCTCCTTTAAAACCTCGTCAAAATCACGGCAGTCAGTAATCATAGCATCTAAGATAAAGTTTGTAGTGCCATTCATTATACCCATAATCTTAGTTATATTATCGCATCTGACAGCTCTTTTAAGATTGTATAACCAAGGAATACCACCACCAACACTGGAGGTAAAGCGAATGGTAACATTATTCTCCTTAGCAAGAGCATGAAGCTCGTCATAATACTCACAAATTAAATGCTTGTTTGAGGAAACAACATGCTTGCCAGCCTTAAGCGCCTTAACAACAAAAGTATGTGCAGGCTCAAGTCCACCTATTGCCTCGGCACAAACACCAATTTCCTTATCATTTAATATATCATCGTAGTTTGAGGTCAAAACCTCACCAAGCTCATCATGTGGACGAATATCAAGAACTCGTTTAACCTGATGCCCATAGTTTTTAAGGACCTCATAAGCACCTGAACCCACAACTCCGTAGCCCAAAATTGCGATTTTCATAAAAAAATTTACCTTTCCGAGTGTTTTTCTTTCAAAAACACTTGTTTTTCTATGAAAGATAGTGTATCATATAAATTGTAAAAAATCAAGGGGGTTTTAAAAAAATGTTATATTTAAGTACAAGAAATAATAAAATATCGAAAAAACCATCTGAGGCAGTGCTTGAGGGTATAGCTAAGGACGGTGGGCTTTATATGCCAAAGAGCTTTGAAAATGCGTCATTCCCAATGGATGACCTTTCAAAAATGTCAAATAAGGATATTTCTGCCGAGGTTATTTCTATCCTTTTTGCAGGGGATGAAATGATTAGTGATGAAAAGGGTGAGGCTGCAGGCGCTTATAAGCTTGTTTCTAATGCCTACGATGGTAAATTTGAAAATGAGGATTACGCTCCACTTTCTAAGGTTGGTAATGCCTATGTTATGGAGCTATATCATGGACCAACATGTGCATTTAAGGACGTTGCACTTCAGCTTTTGCCACAGCTTATATCAGCAGCTAAAAAATCAACAGGTATGAAGGATGAAATTGTTATTCTTACAGCTACAAGTGGTGATACAGGTAGTGCTGCATTAAGTGGCTTTTCAAATGTTGATGGCGTTAAAATTATAGTTTTCTATCCAAGAAATGGTATCAGTGCTGTTCAAGAAAGACAAATGGTATCAGTTGATGGTAAAAATACCTGCGTTTGCTCAGTTGGTGGTAACTTTGACGATGCACAAAGTGGTGTTAAAAATATCTTTGCTAATCTCAAATTGCCAGAGGGTGTTGTTCTTTCAAGTGCTAACTCTATAAATATTGGAAGACTTGCTCCACAGGTTGCATATTACTTTAAGGCTTATCGTGACCTTATGCAAAATGGCGAAATTAAAATGGGCGATAAGGTTAATTTCGTTGTACCAACAGGAAATTTCGGTGACATTTTAGCAGGCTACTTTGCAAAGAAAATGGGCTTGCCAGTTGGTCAGCTTGTTTGTGCATCAAACACCAACAATGTTTTAACCGACTTCTTTGAAAATGGCGTATATAATAAAAATAGAAGCTTCTTTATCACAAAATCTCCATCAATGGATATTTTGATTTCTTCAAATCTTGAAAGACTTCTTTACCTTGTATGCGGTGCAGAAAAATGTAGTGAGTATATGAAGGATTTAAAGGAGAAGGGCGAATATAAGCTTTCAAAAGAGGAGCTTGAAATTATTAGAAAAGAGTTTGATGCAGGCTTCTGCGATGATAAAGAAACCTTAGAAACCGTAGCAAGCGTTTATAATAAGCACGGCTATTTAATGGATACACATACAGCAGTAGCTTGGAATGTATATGAAAAGTGGGCACGCAAGTGTGATAATGGCTACAAAACAGTAGTATTGTCAACAGCCTCACCATATAAGTTTTCTTCAAGCGTTATGAACGCACTCGGACAAAAATATGAAAGTGAGTTTGACGCTGTAAATAAGCTTTACGAATACACAGGTGCAAAAATTCCTGCATCACTTGTAAATATTGAAAGAAAGCCAATCGTTCATAAGGTAACAGTTGAAAAGGACGAAATGATGGACTTTGTTGACAAAATGGTAAACAAGAAGGTCTGGATGGACTAATGAAGCCTGTAAAAAATAAAATTAGGGTAAAGGTTCCTGCAACCTCGGCAAATTTAGGCTCAGGCTTTGACTGTGCAGGTCTTGCCTATGAGCTATACAATTACTTTGAATTTGAGGTAATTGATGATGGCTTGATAATAGAGGGCGTTGATCCAAAATATGCAAACAGGGATAATCCAGCATTTGTTGCATATTCAGCCGTTTGTGAAAAAATAGGGGCAGACGTGTCTGTAAAAATCACTATTTTAGAAACAAATGTGCCTGTTTCAAGGGGACTTGGCTCATCTGCTACATTAATTTGTGCAGGCGCTTATGCAGCCAATAAGCTATATGGAGAAAAGCTTTCACCTCAGGAGATTTTTGAAATTTGCACAGAAATAGAGGGACACCCTGATAATGTTGCTCCTGCGCTTTTTGGCTCGTTTTGCACTTCCTTAATCACACAAGGTAAGGCAAGAACAGTGCGCTTTGGAATTAGCGAGAAAATTGTTTTTACAGTATTAATTCCCGATTTCGAGGTAAAAACCCATGATGCAAGAAGTGTTTTGCCCCACGAAATAGAAAGAGACGACGCTATTTATAATATGTCCAGAATTGCTCTGTTGCCATACGCCTTTGAAAAGGGAGATTTTGAGCTTTTAAAGGTAGTAACAAGAGATAGATTACACCAAAAATACAGAAAAAAGCTGTTTAAGAATATTGATGATGTTAAAAAAGCAACACAGGAATGTGGTGCAATATCCTTTATGATTAGTGGGGCTGGCTCTACCTGCTTATGCCTATCCGAAAAATCAATTGAAAAAGAGCTTAATGAAAAAATTAGCACTATGCCAAACGGATGGGTAGCAAAGGAGCTTCGTATTTCGGTTAATGGAACGAGAGAGGTACTATAATGCTTAGTAAATATTTGCTTGTAGATAAAGAAATACTTCCTTCATATTACGAAAAGGTAATTGAGGCTAAATTATTAATCACATCGGGCAAGGCAAAGGACGTAAGCGAGGCAACAAAAATAGTTGGTATTTCTCGTAGCACGTATTATAAGTATAAGGACTACGTTTTTTACGCAAATTCAGACACGGAGTCAAGAAAAGCAGTTATATCCTGCACCCTGTATCACAAATCAGGAGTTTTAGGCGAGGTTTTGAATTTGCTATCCCTAAAGGGAGCAAACATTCTTACAATTACACAGAATATGCCTGTTAATAATAGAGCCCACGTTGTTCTTTCGATTGATGTTTCCAAAATGGTTGAGGCAACAGAGGAAATTATTAAGTCACTTGGTAAAATAGATGGTGTATCTAATGTAAAGCTTGTAGCAATAGAATAACAAATGAATTAGCAGAGGTTATAAAAAGCCTCTGCTTTTTTTGTGCATTTTGCTCAATTAGCTTTTTATTATATAAGTATTGTTGACAATTTTAACATAAAGTAGTATAATATAAGTGCAATTAAGTGCAAAAGCACTAAAATAAGGAGAAGATATGAAAAAACGTATTTTAATTCTAATTATGGCTATTCTTTGCCTTTCATTAGTTTTCGTTTTTGCTTCCTGTGGAGGTGGCGGAGGCGATAATGGTGATGGTGGAGAAACCTGCCAGCATACATATGGCGAGTGGGAGGTTTTGAACGAAAAGACTTGTGTTTCTTCAGGACTTCAAAAGAGAGTATGCTCATCCTGTGGTGGAGAGGAAACTGAGACTATTCCTGCAGGTCATACCTTTGGTGAGTGGACAACTGTTGAGGAGCCAACTTGTGAAGAGGATGGTACTAAAAGAAGAGTTTGTTCAGCTTGTGGTAATCCTGAAACAGACATAATTGTAACAAGTGGACATACTAAAAATGTAACTGTCGAAGCAAAAGCTCCAACCGAAACTGAGGATGGATGTACTGAGGCTTCAACATGTAGCGTTTGTGGCGATGTTATTTCTGAGTCACTTATTCTTCCTGCATATAAAAATATCGCTAAGGCAGATAAGGTAACTGTAATTAGTGGTGAAGACTGGCCATCATTCTCAAACAATAAAAATTATTTGTTTGATGGCGATATCGCAACTGCACCATATGCTCCAAAGGGTAACTATAAGTTAGCTATTGAGCTTAATGAAGATGCGTACATTTTAGATATTACCGTTGTTTGCAATGGTGGTGGAAAAGCATACGATGCATGGGTTCCACATGATGAAGCCGATACAGCTCGTATATCATCTATAACCGTTTCCTGCTTTAAGGATGGTAAGCTTGTTGCTACACAGAGCGTTGAGGATGCAACAACAATAAAAGAGGTTAAGATTGAAAATATCGGTGCCGAAATTGATGCTATTGAGATCGACGTTAAAGCTGTAGAAGCGTATATGTGGGGTAATGCTTACATTTGGGAAATTAATGCACGTGGTACATATCCACAAACAGTTTGCGAAGCAAATGGTCATAGCTGGGGCGAATGGAATGAAACAAAAGCTCCTGTTTGCACAGATGAAAATGAGTTGACAGACGGAGAAAAGGAAAGAGCTTGCTCCGTTTGTGGTGAAACAGAAAAGGAAAAGGTAAAGGCAGAGCATACCTTTACTGATTGGGGTAAAACAGCATCAGGCAAACCATTTATTACAGTACAGCCAGCTTGTGGTGTAGAAGGTGAGCAAGGTAGAGAGTGTACAAAATGCTACTATGCAGAGTACCAAAAGCTTCCAATGACTCAATCACACAACTGGGGTGAATGGGTAACTGAAGGCAACTGCACAGATGGTGGTACAAAGACAAGACAATGTATAAACGAAGATTGTGGAATGAAAGAAACAATTCAATCCGCTGCTGGAGAGCATATTGACGTTGTAACAGAGGGCTACAAGGCTCCAACAACAGAGGAAGATGGTGCAACAGGTAAGACATACTGTAAGGTATGTGGCGAAGTAATTTCTACATCAAAGGTTATTACAAAGCTTGTAAATCATTCTTCAACTGCTACTGCATCCTCAAGTGCATGGGTAATAACCCCTAACTATATGAATGATGGGGATATGAACACCGGTGTAACAGGTTATGGAAATTCTACAAGGGATACAACAAATACATTAACTTGGTCAAGCGCAGTAAGTGTAAACAAGATAGTTATTTACTTTAGTGGTGATACAACAGACAAACAACTTGGAAAAAATATAGATGACAATTATTCAGGAATATATAATAATACAAATCCTGATACAACATTAAAGGTAATGGTTTATGGCGCTGATGGTAAGAATATATTAGCTGTTGCAATTCCAACAAAGGATTCAACCGAATATACAATTACATTTGAGGAAGTAACCCAAATTACAAAGATAGAGGTTATCAATACACAGGAGTGGAATGCAAGCAAGTGCGTTAATGTTTGGGAGGTTGAAGCTCTTAATGGTGGAGAAGTAACCGATACTGAAATTTGTGAGCATGACTGGAGTGACTGGAGCGAAACCAGATCAGCAGCTTGTGGCGTTGATGGCTTGAAGGAAAGAAGCTGTACGAATTGTGGAGACATTGAAGAAGAGGTTATCCCAGCTCCAACACAGCACGTATGGAGTAAGTGGTCAAATAGCGAAGGCTTTAGCTGTACAGAAGGTGGTACAAGAGAAAGAACTTGTACAAATGAAGGCTGTGGTGTAAAAGACACACAAACAGTTGAAGCTGGCGAACATATTGAGCTTGTAACCGAAGGCGCAAAGGAACCAACTTTTGAGGAAGAGGGTTCAACAGGCGCAACAAAGTGTACAGCTTGTGGTGCAACAGTTACTGAAGCAAAGGTAATTACCAAGCTTGCAAATGTTGCAATAGGTGGAACTGTAACAACAGATTCTGGCTTCTGGGCGTCAACTGCAACAAATATTCAAAAGATTATTGATGGTAATAGAGAAACTGGCGTGTGTAGCAACTCTTCTGCAAGATCAATCTCAGATACAATTACATTAAAAGAAGCAAGTAACGTAAATAAAGTTATTCTTGTGGTAAATGGTAAGGGCTCTACAACAGAAGGAAAAAATTATACAGAAATTACTAATAAAGACTATACAATTTCTTTCGTATTATATGATGAGAGTGGAAATGTCGTATTTACCTCCGAGGCATACAACACACTTGATAAAATTGAGATTGCTGTAGATATTGATTTGGCTGAAGGTGTGACAGTTAAGAGTGTGACTGTTAAGAGAGAAAAGATGGATTACGACAATAGTCTGTATTTATGGGAAGTTGAAGTGCTTTCTGGCGGCGAAATCGTTGAATAATTAACTAAAAAACAACCGAGTAAAATCGGTTGTTTTTTTGTTGCCTGAAAAAGCAAAAAGCCCTCAAAAAGAGGGCTTTTGACTCGTTATTTATTCACTTCTCAAAGCTATTACAGGGTCCTTCTTTGCTGCAATCTTTGATGGTACAAGACCTGCAATAAATGTAAGTCCCATGCTTATTAAAATCAAAATAATCGCAGGCCAGAAATCTAAAACAGCCTTTAGTGTAGCAATTTGTGTAAGTGCAAATAAAATAGCAGTAATTATTAAATCAAGCACGAGTGTAACAATAATGCCTATTGCGCCTGCCGCAAAGCCAACAATTAAGGTTTCTGCATTGAACACTCTCGAAATATCCTTTTTAGATGCACCAACTGCACGTAAAATACCAATTTCCTTAGTTCTTTCAAGAACTGAAATGTAGGTAATAATACCAATCATAATTGAAGAAACGATAAGTGAAATAGATACAAATGCAATTAATACGTAGGTTATAGCGTCAACAATTGTAGTAATTGAGCCCATTAAGGAAGCTACAGGGTCAGAATATGTAATTCTCTTGTTGCTATCCTCTGGAAGACTATTATTATATGCGTCAAGCTCTCCCTTTACAACATCCTTAGCATCAAAATCCTTAGGATAAATAAGAATCTGCTTAGGAACGTCTTTGTTTATATAGCCTATTTCTTCCATATATTCGTCATAAGTTGTTGTAACGAGCATTTGGTTGAATATCTTTAAAATATTTTCATCTGTATCATTAAGAATAGCTGATGCAACTAAGGAAACAGTAGAATCACTGATTGAGCTTAGTGCATTCTTAATCATAGGAAGGTCGTCACTTGTGAACTCTCCATAGGGCTGCTCGGCAAGAATGGAAAGAGCAGTAGAGCCTAAAACAGTCTTGAGAATTTCTACCTTTTGTGAAGGAGCCATGCTTGCTATAAAATCTCTGTATTGTGGGTCCACGCCGATTATAGCATCTATCAAGTCTGTATTTGGATTATATCCATTAAACAAAAGACCAGTCTGTAGGTTTCTGTCTGAGCTTTCAAGCTGAGCCTTAATAACAGCACTGTTATTTGAAAGGTCAATAATTTGATTCATAAGGGCAGAGGTATATCCAACAGAGCCTAAAACAGCAAGAGAATTTGAACTATCAACAGGCTTCATAATACCAACAACCTTAACGGAAATAGCATCCTCTTTTAAATAATCTTCAATTTCGTCATTGCTACGCTCAACAATTCTGCCGTCATTATCAAGCTTGTAAAGCTCTGAATCAGGAATTATCTTAAATTCATATCCGATAAAGCTTTCAGCGCTCTCCTCAAGTGAAGGAATTTGGTAAGCATCCTCGGCATTCTTTTCACCATTTAAAACAAGCCTTTGGTCATTTACCCATTTTTTAAGCTCCTCTGTGCTCTTAATACCGATAGTATAAAGAATAAAGTCGGAAATTTGATTGTTTTGGTCGGTAATTAAAACTACCTCGTATGGATTGGTAACATCAGGAACCTTACCTGCAACTAACTGATATTGAGAGGAAACATATTCGCTACTACCAACAAGCTCTGTCCAAGAGTTACTTTCAAGCATATCAAGTGAAGCAGAGGCATCACCAAAGAAATTGCCAAGACCAATTTCATTAAGAAGCTCACCAAGTGATTCCTTGTTCTTTTCGTGCCTTACTGTATTTCCATTATCATCTAATACAGGGGTGTATGTATTTAGTCCTGCATCGTATATATATTTTATATCTGTGGCGTTATTTTTTATTGTGTTTGCTTTATCAGAGTCAAGGTATTGCTTCAAGGAAACAAGGTCATTTTTTGTAAGACCAGAAGCAAAGGACTCCATAACTCTAATCATAATGTCATTTGAATAAATGGTGTCACTACTAAAGTCCTCGATTTTATTTGTTTCAAGTAGTGAGCCGAGAAGTGACATTGTATCCATTGAGCTTTCATTAATCTCAATAGGATATGAGGACATTGTGCTTTCCTCAATCGACTTAATATATGCGTTTACACCTGTTGAAACTGAAAGAATCAAGGCTATACCAATAATACCAATGGAGCCAGCAAATGCGGTTAAGAAGGTTCTACCCTTCTTAGTCATTAGATTGTTTAATGAAAGGGAAAGAGCAGTAAGGAAAGACATAGATGTCTTTTTCTTCTTACCCTTTGATGGCGTAGGCTCACTTTTTTGCTTACTCGCAAGAGCTTCGACAGACTCATTTTCCAAAACAGGATTAGAGTCATTTACAACCTGTCCGTCAAGCAAATTAATAATTCTTGTAGAATACTGATTTGCAAGCTCTGGATTATGAGTAACCATTATAACAAGTCTATTCTTAGCAATCTCCTTGAGAAGGTCCATAACCTGAACACTTGTTTCAGAATCAAGAGCACCAGTCGGCTCGTCAGCCAATAAAATATCAGGATTGTTTATAAGTGCACGTGCAATAGCAACTCTTTGCATCTGACCGCCAGACATTTGATTTGGCTTTTTGTTTATTTGATCGCCAAGTCCAACAGTTTCGAGTGCCTTAATAGCACGCTCTCTTCTTTCTTTTTTAGATACACCTGCAAGCGTTAATGCAATTTCGACATTTGCTAAAACGGTTTGGTGTGGTATTAAATTATAGCTTTGGAAAATAAAACCGATAGAGTGATTTCTATAAGTATCCCAATCTCTATCCTTAAATTCCTTAGTAGATTTGCCATTGATAATGAGGTCGCCATCTGTATATTGGTCAAGACCACCAATGATATTAAGAAGTGTAGTCTTTCCACAACCAGATTGTCCTAATATGGAAACAAACTCACTTTCTCTGAATTTGAGAGAAACGCCTCGTAAAGCATGAACGGTGCTGTCACCCGTGACATATTCCTTTGTAATGTCGTTAAGCTGTAACAAGTTAATACCCCCTTATATGATAATGATTTAATTATAAAATACTAAGCTTATATCTGTCAATAAAAAAATGTAAAATTTAATAAAAATTCACATAATTAAGCGATATATTCCTTGATATTTTTTATTCACTATGGTATCATTATAATATAAATTAAAAATAAATTAAGCAAGGTAAAGAAAAAATGAAAAACATAGATTGGTTTTATAACGCAGGATATGGTATTTTTTGTCACTGGACTACAAAAACATTAAACAAGGACGGAAATCAAATTCCTCATAGTGAGGCAATAGAAAAGTTTGATATAGATACCTTTACAAGTCAAATTATAGACACAGGTGCACGTTTTTTGTTCTTTACCATAACCCATTCTGATATGTATGTTCCTTTTCCGTTAAAGGAGCTTGATGATATCGTGCCAGATCATACAAGCAAGCGTGATTTGATTAACGAAATGTACGAGAAATTAAATCCGCACGGTATCAAGCTAATGGTATATTTTAATGGTGATGGCTCTACTGACCCTGAGTGGAAGAGCAAAACTGAATCTAAAACTAATCCAAGCGTTCATGCAGAATATTGCTATAAGATAACAGAGGCAATTTCTAAAAAATATGGTGAAAAGATTTGTGGATGGTGGATTGACTGTTGCTATGAGCCTGGGATTTGTAGTGAAACAGGCTTACGATATGATTATAATAAATACGCCAAGGCGCTAAAGGCTGGAAATCCTGATTCAATAGTTGCCTTTAATTTTAGAGGCGTTGAGCCTTGGGGTAGTGTTTGGGGCAAGGGAATTTCAGATTTTCAGGCAGGTGAGGAAAATGACCTTGCTCATTATCCAGATGGTCGTTTCTCAGGTGAGGGTGATACTCAATGGTTTGGACTTTGCTGGATGGATGATTATTGGGTTCACGAAAAGCAGGGCGAGCCAAAGCCTGTTCACTCAAACGAAAAGGTTTTAAATTACATAAAAAAAGTAAAAAAAGGCGGGGGAGTGTTTGCGTATAACGTAGCCCCTTACCAAGAGGGACATATTTCTGAGCATACAATGAAACAACTTTTATGGCTTAAGGAAAACGGAGTAAATGATTAATATGAAAAAAATTATAGCATGGCTTTTACTTTTTGTTATGGCTATCGGTATGGCTTCCTGTGGTGCTCCTACACCAAATGATAGTACGCCTACAGGTGGCGAAAGCTCAGGTGGTACAGGAGGCACAAATACTGGTGGCTCTGATGGAACAGGCAGTGGCGCAGAAAGTGGCACTGGAACAGGCTCAGGAAGTAGCACTGGCTCAGGCTCAAGCTCCAGTGGTGGTTCTGCCAGTACTAAGCCTACATACAGACCAGAGGACGATATATTGGTTTATGAGGCAATAACAAATTCTGATGGCACATTAAAATATCTTGATGAAATACTTTTAAAGCCAACCTTCACTCCGTATTATAACGGATATAAGGCAGCACTTTCTATGACCTTCGATGATGGAGACCACTATGAAACAGGTTACAATGTAAGTGAAATATTTGCACAATATGGCTTTACAGGTACAGCTATGCTTACAGCAGGCTTTATTAATGATTCTACAATAATTAAAAATTGGAATATTATATTTGATAAGGGATACTTGGATGCTGGCTGCCATGGCTATGACCATGCAGATCCAAGAAGCTTGTCTGAATCAAGCTACGAGCACGAGATTAAGGAAGCGATTGAGTTTTTAAGAGTGAATTTCCCATCTCAAAAGGTATTAACCTTTGCTTCACCTCTTGCTCAGCCAAGCACTCCATACGAGGAATATCTTGCTAATTTTGTAATTGCAAACAGATTAGAGGCTATGGGCGAAAGAGCCTATTTAGGCAAGGAATTTAACGCTTATAGAATCCAAGCTGTTTCCGTAAATGCAAGAATCGCTCCTCCAAGCCAAAAGTTTTTAGAGGAAAACATCGATACAGGTACATGGATTGTAGAGCTTTACCATCAGGTAAGAAAGGATGGTGCAAGTGGAATAAATTGTGACTATAATACGCTTGCAAGCCACTGCAAAACCCTTTACGAAAAATATTCTGATGTTTTATGGGTTGCCTCCTTTGAAAAGGTCGCTATTTACTCGAAGCAAATTCAAAACACCTTTGTTGAATATATAGATGCAACAAGTAACTCAATGACCTTAAAGGCAGGCTGTACAATAGCCGACGATGTTTACAATATTCCAATGTCAATAGAGGTAAATGTTCCGTCGTTTGTTGATTCAGCTATTGCAGAGATTGGCGACGAGATTCAATATTTAGAGGTTGTAACAAGAGCAAACAAAAAGTATGTAACTGTTAAAAATATAAAAGCCGAGGGTGAAGAGTTCAAAATCATACTCGGTGGAAATGTGAATTGCTTAAATAAATGTAATCACGTATATACAGTTAAAGAGCACATTAAGGCAACCTGTGAAGAAATAGGCTATGATATAAACGAGTGCGTAAATTGCACAAGAACATATGTAGCTAAATTTACAGCTCCATATGGACATAGCTATATGGGAAATCCAGATGAGCATGTTTGTGCAACTACAACAAGTGAGGGCTATGAAAAATATAAGTGTCGCTTCTGCGATTATATTAAAACCGTAATATTGCCAAAAACATAAAAATAAAAATCACCGATTCTTCGGTGATTTTTTCATTTTCTAAATATTAATTTAATTATTGCTGAAAAGGCAACTGCAATAAGTGATATAACTAACGCAAGAATTAAAAATGATGCAAGATAAGTGCCTAAAAACAAAACCTTATCAGTAAATACCGAAAGTGTTGATAAGCTACCAAAATAGTCGATTGTGCCGAGAATGAAGTTAGTAAGCAATAAAAGACCAGTTAAAATAAATGCTCCACTAAAGGCAGATTTGATATCTTCTATAGAAAGAGTCATATGAAGGCATAAGAAAACACCAATAATTACAAATAGCCACCAATTCAAATTGCTTATTTGCGAAAAGATAATTTTAATTACCTCCCAAAAATTTGGAAAGATATTTTGAAAGCCGATTTTAGTATCAAGCGTAGAAACCTGATAAAAAATAGAATTAAGCATATCAGGAACTAAGGGAAGGGCAATAAGGTATAATAAGGCAGTAATAACAGCGATAGGAGCGATGCCTATAAAAAAGTTGCCGATAAGATGGTAAACATTTTTTCTGTTATAGCTATGCCAAACATAGCCGAGAGTTCCGTCATTTGAATCTATTTGAAAAAGCTTAATTTGTTCAATCTTGTGACCGAATATAATGCAGAAAAGTGCATGAGAGCATTCGTGTATTGGTGTTCCAATTGCGCCAGTTACATAGCAGACGGTTTTTCCCCAAGAACCAAAGTTTTGATAAAAAATCTTGTTACAAAGGGAAATAAGAAAACCGAAAATCCAAATTACTCCAACAGTGAAAACTAACTGCATCAAAAATGAAAGCAGAATATTTCCTATGTTCATATAATCTCCTTAGTAATAATATAAATATTGTAACATTTATTAATGTAAAAATCAATACAAATCAATAAATAAACAAAAAAATCAAATAAACATATCAACATATGTGCATATATAATAGCTTAGAAAGAGAGTAAATAAACATCTTAAAATAAAAAAGCTCCGAATTTTCGGAGCTTTTTAGTTTATTAAATTATTTGCTGAGTCTTTCCTCAAGAGCTTTTAGCTCATCGTACATTGTCTTTGGAACTCTGTCACCAACCTGAGCATAGAATGCCTTGATGTTTTCAACATCCTCAAGCCATGAAGCTTTATCAACGCTTAATAGACCTTCAATTGTGTCAACTGAAATGTCAAGACCGTCAATGTTAATATCCTTAGCATATGGAATATAACCAATAGCTGTTTCTCTTGCCTCAACCTTATCCTCACATCTTTGTAGAATCCAGTCAAGAACTCTCATATTATCGCCGAAGCCTGGCCAAATGAAGTGACCCTCGTCATCTGTTCTGAACCAGTTTACGTGGAAAATCTTTGGAGCGTTAGGAATCTTATGACCCATATCAAGCCAATGCTGGAAGTAGTCACCCATGTTGTATCCAACAAATGGTCTCATAGCCATTGGGTCACGTCTTACAACACCAACTGCACCTGCAGCAGCTGCAGTAGTTTCAGAAGCCATAATTGAACCAACAAATGAGCCATGTTGCCAGTTAAATGATTGATATACAAGTGGAGCAGTCTTAGCTCTACGTCCACCGAATACGATAGCAGAGATTGGAACACCTGCTGGATTATCAAACTCCTTAGAAATGCATGGGCAGTTCTTTGCAAGAGCAGTAAATCTTGAGTTAGGATGAGCAGCTGAGGTGTTAACCTTATCCTTCTTGTCGTACTTTGTCTTATCCCACTTTTCGCCCTTCCAGTTAATGCAGTTGTCAGGAGCATTGTCATTAAGACCCTCCCACCAAACTGTATTATCGTCAAGAACGTGACCAACATTTGTAAAGATTGTATCTCTCATTGTAGTAGCAAGTGCATTTGGATTAGATTTTTCGTTAGTACCAGGAGCAACACCGAAGAATCCGTTTTCTGGATTAATAGCCCAAAGTCTGCCGTCCTTACCTACTCTTAACCAAGCAATATCGTCACCTACGCACCAAACCTTATAGCCCTTTTCTGTGTATGCCTTAGGTGGAATAAGCATAGCAAGGTTAGTCTTACCACAAGCAGATGGGAAAGCAGCAGAAATATACTTTGTTTCGCCATTTGGATATTCAACGCCCAAAATAAGCATGTGCTCAGCCATCCAACCCTCTTTTCTACCAAGGTAGGAAGCAATACGTAAAGCGAAGCACTTCTTACCAAGAAGTACGTTTCCACCGTAACCAGAGTTTACTGACCAAATTGTGTTATCCTCAGGGAAGTGACAGATGTATCTGTTTTCCTCGTCGATATCCTTTCTTGCATGAAGACCCTTAATAAAGCCCTCACCATTACCCATAGCCTTAGCTACCTCAGCACCAGCTCTTGTCATAATAAGCATATTCAATACAACATAGATGGAGTCTGTAAGCTCTATACCATATTTAGCAAAGTCAGAGCCAACCTGTCCCATAGCGTATGGGATAACATACATTGTTCTACCCTTGTAGGAGTTTTTATAAAGCTTAGAAAGCTTTTCGTAGCATTCCTTAGGATCCATCCAGTTATTAATATTACCAGCATCCTCTTTAGTTCTTGTGCAGATAAAGGTTCTACCCTCAACACGTGCAACGTCGTTGATAGCTGTTCTGTGTAGGTAACAGTTAGGAAGAATTTCCTCGTTAAGCTTTTCAAGCTCACCAGTAGAGCAAGCCTCGTCCTTTAAAGCCTGTGTTTGCTCCTCACTTCCATCAATCCAAACAATCTTGTCAGGATTTACCATGTCAGCCATTTCCTCAATCCAGTCAAGAATCAACTTAGAATCAGTTAAAGCCTTGTTTTCAAATTTGATCATAAATCTATACCTCTTTCTTAGAATTACATATTAAAGGCTAATCCCAAAATTAACCATTATAATTATATCAAAATACAATCTACATTTCAATATATTTTTTGCAATTTTCATGTAAAATTCAGTCTATTTAAGTAATTTTGCAATCCTTTGGGATAAAATATCCTTTTCCTTAGGATGAATATCAATATTATCACAGACATCTCTGCAAATAACGCAATCGGTATATGGTATTTTTTCTCCAGCCAAAAGCTGAGCCCTTTGTATCGTTTCCCAAGCATAGCCAGCTCTGTCCAAATGGTCAGCAAGCTGAATAACGATAAATCTTAAGCTATCGTCCTTGAAATTTTTACGCCAAGAATTTATTAAAGCTTCGAGTAAATTAATATAAATATCAGCCTCATTATTGCTTGCGTTACTTTCTCCCTGATACCACAAAACAGCACTAAGTGAAAATGGTAGTATTTTTTCAATCATATGCTCATATAAAACCCCATCATCATTCCAAATAGGGAACCATTCGTGGTCTATAAAGCGATTTTCTACATAAAATTCAGGTGCTAAAGCCACATCCTTAGGAATCCAGCTTTGAATAACAGAAGCACCCTGATAGCAAGCGATAAGACCTATTTTTCTTTCTTCATTAGCCAGCTCCTTAGCCACATAATATCCGATAGCAGAAAAATCAGAGGCATTATCCTTAGTTAGCTTAACCCAACCATCAACTGAATAAAAGCTTTCGCCCTTTTCCATTCTGTCAACAGTATATAAAAATACATTGTCATTTCCTGTATAATTTTCAACTTTTTCATTAGAATCTTTTAGCTTAAATTGCATATTTGATTGCCCACCAAGCAAGTAAACATCTCCAAAATATACATTTTTAATTAAGGTATAACAGCCATCTAAAAAAATCTCAATATCATATGGTCCACCATATGAAACAGGGTTAAATTCTATAAGCCATTTTTCGTTTACCTCGGCTTTTTTAGTTTCTCCATTAAAGGTGATTTCAACCATTCCACTGCCATTACCAAAAATACGCACAGGCTTATTTGCCTGCATAACCATATTTGACCTAAAAATTGAGTTTAATGTAACCATAATATGCTCCTAAAATAAATTTTCAATATTATTTTATCATAAAGCATTTAAAAAACCAACAATAAATGTTAAAATATAAGAAAAAACTTAAGGAAAAGCTAATGGAAATAGAAAGAAAGTTTATAGTAAACGAGCTTCCGAGCCTTGAAAATATACAAAAAAAGAAAATAAAACAGGGCTATGTTACATTAAGCCCTGAATTAAGAGTAAGACAAGCAGACGATAAGTACTATCTTACAAAAAAGGGTGAGGGCTTTTTGATAAGGGAAGAGGAAGAAATAGAAATTTCGGCAAGCGAGGGCGAAAAGTATTTTTCTCAATGTGCAAACAGACTTGTTTACAAAACAAGATATTATATTCCATATAAAAATCATACTATCGAGCTTGACATATATGAGAAAAATCATAAGGGCTTAGTCGTATGCGAGGTTGAGTTTTCATCAGTTGAAGAAGCAAGTGGGTTTATACCACCTACGTGGTTTGGCGAAGAAATAACGGAAAACCGTGAATATAGAAACAAATACCTTGCTTTAATGTCTTGACAAAGCAGATTACATTTGATAAAATAACTAATATATAATATTTCAGAGGTATAAATATGAAGATTTATGACGAATTAGTTGCTCGTGGCTTAATAGCACAGGTTACAAACGAAGCAGAAATTAAGGAAATGATAGATAATGGCAAGGCTGTTTTTTATATCGGCTTTGACCCAACAGCAGATAGCCTTCATGTAGGACATTTTATGGCTCTTTGCTTAATGAAAAGACTTCAAATGGCAGGCAATAAGCCAATTGCATTAATTGGTGGTGGTACAGCTCATATAGGTGACCCATCAGGCAGAACAGATATGCGTTCTATGATGACTAAGGAAACCATTGACCATAACTGTGAGTGCTTTAAAAAGCAAATGTCCCGCTTTATCGAGTTTGGAGAGGGAAAGGCTATGATGGTTAATAACGCTGATTGGCTTTTAGGTCTTAACTACATTGATTTTATCCGTGATATTGGTGGTTGCTTCTCAGTTAATAATATGCTAAGAGCAAAGTGCTATGAGCAAAGACTCGAAAAGGGACTTTCCTTCCTTGAGTTTAACTATATGCTCATGCAATCCTACGATTTCTTAGAGCTATATAATCGTTACGGCTGTAATATGCAATTTGGTGGTGACGACCAATGGTCTAATATGCTTGGAGGTACTGAGCTTATTAGAAAGAAGCTTGGTAAGGATGCTCATGCTATGACAATTAACCTACTTCTTAACTCTGAGGGTAAGAAAATGGGTAAAACACAGTCAGGTGCTGTATGGCTTGACCCAAATAAGACTCCACCATATGATTTCTACCAATATTGGAGAAATGTAAATGATGCAGACGTGCTTAAGTGCATTAGAATGCTTACATTCCTACCACTTGAGGAAATAAACGCTATGGACTCATGGGAGGGTAGTCAGCTTAATAAGGCAAAGGAAATCTTAGCTTATGAGCTTACAAAGCTTGTTCACGGTGAAGAAGAGGCGCAAAAGGCACAGACAGCTGCACAATCAATTTTCTCAGCAGGTGGAAGTGAAAATATGCCTGAATGTAAAATTGCTAAAGAGGATTTAAGAGATGATGCGATTGACATTCTTTCAATCCTTGTAAAAGCAGAGCTTGTTCCTTCAAGAAGTGAGGCAAGACGTGCCGTTGAGCAGGGTGGTGTTACTGTTGACGGTGACAAGGTAACTGACATTAAAAAGCTTTATACAGCAGGTGAGCTTGCAAATGGAATTGTAGTTCGCAGAGGAAAGAAAGCATTTAAGAAGGTAACATTATAAAGAATTAATATTAAAAACGGGAGGCATTTTGCCTCCCGTTTCTTTATTATTCCTCGACATCATTAAAATAATCTCTATCAAAAAAGTCTTTCAATGTGATACCTGCACCCTCACAAAAGCGCTTTACAGTAACAACCTTTGAGCACTTTGTTCTGCCCTTAACTAAATCGTAGATAGCAGAGGGTGACATTCCACCTTTAAGTGAGGTGTCGCAAATGTTCAAGCCTTTTTCCTTACATATTTCGTGTATTCTTGTAACAATAGCATCATTTAATTTCATAATCACTCACCTCATTGTGGAATTCCACAATTATTATATGAGTGATTAAAAATATTCTCTCGTGGAATTCCACGATGTTGACAATTTTGTTAAATTTGCTATAATTAAATTGTGAAACTCCACGATAGGAGGAAATATGATAATAACATTTTTAGGACACAGTTCTTTAATTACCTGTGAAAACTTACTTGCAAAAATTAAGAAAACAATTTTAGAAAATACAAAAGCAGATGAAAATATTTCGTTCTTTTGTGGTGGCTATGGCGAATTTGATAATTTAAGTATGTTAGCTTGTCGCTTAGTAAAGGAGGAACGACCAAATAGTGAGGTTATTTTTGTTACTCCATATTTAAAAAGCATAATTGATTTTGCAAATTATGATGAGATAATTTATCCACCGCTCGAAAACGTTCCACATAGCCTTACGGAAACCGAGCCCAATTGGTTTGAAATGGAAAATAGCTTGCCTTACTGTGTTAAAAAAGCTTGCTAATTTTTTAATTACCTGCACTTTTTTGCCTTGTAAACCAACCTATTTTCTCATTTGAAACTGTGTGC
>JAFTKN010000003.1 GCA_017453255.1 Clostridia bacterium
ACAGTGATATTATATTCGCCTTATAATCTTCAACGCGCGAAGCGCATATCACTTGCGAAGCAAATATCACGCGTTTACGCATATAACTCGCCGTAAGGCGAATATAACTGAAAAACGACAAATTTCTGTCGAAATTTGTCGTTTTTCTGGCCTGCCCGATAGGATTTGAACCTACGTTCTCAAGAGTCGGAGTCTTGTGCGTTATCCAGCTACGCTACGGGCAGATATACCTGAATTTTATTTGAGTATACCATATTAAAATATTTTTGTAAATATTTATATTAAAATATTTGAATTTTATAATATAATGTGCTACAATAGAGTTAAAGTATCAAAAGCTATGGCTAAAAGGAGTAAAAAATGCTAACGGACATTGAAATTGCACAAAGTGCAAAGTTAAGTCACATTTCAGAAATTGCAGACCAAATCGGCTTACTTCCAGAGGAGTATGAGCCATATGGTCACTACAAGGCAAAAATCACAGATAAGTTCCTTGATAGAATGGCAAGCAAGGAGGACGGAAAGCTAATTTTAGTAACAGCCATTAATCCAACACCAGCAGGTGAGGGTAAGACCACGACAACAGTTGGTCTTGGTATGGCTATGAGCAAAATTGGTAAAAAGACAATAATCGCCCTTCGTGAGCCTTCCTTAGGACCAGTTTTCGGTGTAAAGGGTGGAGCAGCAGGTGGAGGCTATTCACAGGTATTACCTATGGAGGATATAAACCTTCATTTTACAGGTGACTTCCACGCAATTACAACAGCAAATAACCTACTAAGTGCAGTAATTGATAATCATATTCAACAGGGCAACCAATTAGGCATTGATCAAAGAAGAATCTTGTTTACAAGAGTTTTGGATATGAACGATAGAGCTCTTCGTAATGTGGTTGTTGGTCTTGGCTCAAGGGTTGATGGTGTTCCAAGAGAGGATCACTTTATGATTACAGTTGCAAGTGAAATTATGGCAATTCTTTGCTTGAGTGAGTCAATTTCTGACCTTAAGGAAAGACTTGGTAAAATTTTAGTAGCATACAAATATGATGGTAGTCCAGTTTACTGTAGGGATTTAGGTGTTAATGGCGCTATGGCAGCTGTTTTAAAGGATGCGTTAAAGCCAAACCTTGTTCAAACACTTGAAAACACCCCTGCAATTATTCATGGTGGACCATTTGCAAATATAGCACATGGCTGTAACTCTGTAAGAGCAACTAAGCTTGCGTTAAAGCTTGCTGATTACACAATTACAGAGGCTGGCTTTGGTGCTGACTTAGGTGCTGAAAAGTTCTTTGATATTAAATGTCGCTTTGCAAATCTTAAGCCAAAGTGTGTAGTTTTAGTAGCAACAGTAAGAGCTCTTAAATATAATGGTGGAGTTTTGAAGGCAGATTTAGCAAAGGAAAATGTAGAGGCACTTAAGAAGGGTAGCGTAAACCTTGAGGCTCATATTGATAACCTTCAAAAGTATGGCGTTCCTGTTGTAGTTGCAATTAACCGTTTCGGCACAGATACAGAGGCTGAATTAAAGGCAGTTGAGGAAATTTGTATCGCTAAGGGAGCAGATTTTGCATTGTCTGAGGTGTTTGCAAAGGGCTCTGAGGGTGGTATTGACCTTGCTAAAAAGGTAGTTGAGGCTTGTGATAAGCCATCGAATTTCCACGTTTTATACCCTGACGAAATGTCAATTAAGGATAAAATAGCAACAGTAGCAAGAGAAATATATGGTGCTAAGGACGTTAAGTTTGACGTAAGTGCCGAAAAGGCGATTAAGGAGTTTGAAGCACTTGACCCAAGTTATGCACGCTTTCCAGTATGTATGGCTAAAACACAGTATTCACTCTCTGATGATCCAACAAAGCTTGGAAGACCTACTGACTTTACCTTGACAGTTAGAGAGGTTAAGCTTTCAGCAGGAGCAGGCTTTATCGTTGCCTTGACAGGTACTATTATGACAATGCCTGGCTTACCAAAGGCACCAGCGGCACTCAACATTGACGTTGACGATAATGGAAAAATAACAGGATTATTCTAATATGATAAGAAAATTCCATACAAAAAGCGTGGATGAAACCGAAAAAGTAGCAAGTATGCTTGCTATGGAGCTTAATGCTTCAGAGCCAGTAATTATTGCTATGTATGGCGACTTAGGTGTAGGTAAAACTGCATTTGTTCGTGGTCTTGCCTCGGTATTAGCTCCAAAAACAAGAATTAAAAGTCCAACATATACAATAGTCAATGAGCATAATGGAGAAAAAATTCCACTTTATCATTTTGATATGTATCGTATCGAGGACGAGGATGAATTATATTCGATAGGCTTTTTTGATTATGTTCAAAAGGGCATTTGCGTTATTGAGTGGAGCGAAAATATTAGTGAGCTTATTCCAAAGGATGCCTATAGAATAACAATCGAGCGTACAGAAAATGAAAATGAAAGAATAATTACCATCGAGGAGACAGACAAATGAAAATATTAGCTCTTGATTCAACTGCAAAAACCTCGACAGTAGCTATTTTGGAAAATGATAGCCTACTCGGCTTGTTTTCAGCAAATATAAAAAACACTCATAGCGAAACGCTTTTGCCTATGATAAAATCGCTTCTTGAGAGCTTAAGGCTCACAAATGAGGATATAGATGCTTATGCAGTAAGCGAGGGGCCAGGCTCCTTTACAGGTGTTAGAATTGGTGCTTCCACAATAAAAGGACTTGCTTTTGCAAGAAATAAGGCTTGTGTAGGTGTAAGCACGATTGAAGCTTTAGCCGAGAATTTAGAGGGCTTTTCTGGTATTATTTGTCCAATAATGAACGCAAGACGTGGACAAGTATATACAGGTGCATTTTTAGATGGTAATCGCATAATTGATGACTGCTGTATGCTTCTTGAGGATTTAATACCAGAGCTTGAAAAATATAATAAGCCAATATACTTTTGTGGCGATGGCTACGACTTAATTTTAGATAAAGAAATAAAAAACAAAATGCAAACACCACAGCTTTTAATCTATCAAAATGCTTATTCAGTAGGTAAGCTTGCATACAATAAAATAATTAAAAACGAGGTAACAGACGATACCTCATTGAGAGTAGAATATCTACGCAAGGCACAGGCTGAGCGTGAAAGAGAAGAAAGGCTAAAGAACAATGAGTAAACCAATAGCAGTTGCGTGTGACCACGCAGCACTTGATATGAAAAATGAGGTAATAAGCTACCTTAAATCACAGGGGTATGAATGTGTTGATTATGGCACATATACAAAGGATAGCTGTAACTATCCAGATTATGCAGAAAAGGTATGCGATGCAGTAAATGAGGGAAAAAGTGATATGGGTATTCTTATCTGTGGTACAGGTATAGGAATGTCTATGGCTGCAAATAAATGCAAGGGTATTCGTGCCGCACTTTGCTCCGACACCTTTAGTGCAAGATTTACAAGACTTCATAACGATGCAAACGTGCTTTGCATGGGCGCAAGAACAATAGGTGCAGGGCTTGCCTGTGATATTGCTGATATTTTCGTTAAAACAGGCTTTGAGGGTGGCAGACACCAGACAAGAATAGATATGGTTATGGCACTTGAAAACAAGGGTAAATAATTATAAGGAGATATAATGATGAAAAAGGTTTATTTTATAACAGGTAGCCAAGACCTTTATGGTGAGGAGTGCCTTCGTGATGTAGCAAGAGATAGCGAAAAAATCGCAAAATATCTTGACTCAAAAATTGACAATGTAGATATTGAATATTTAGGAATTGTAAGAGACGAAAAGAGCTGTGTTGACCTTTGCAAAAAGGCAAACAACGATAGCGAGTGTATTGCAGTAATTACATGGATGCACACCTTTAGTCCTGCAAAAATGTGGATTAAGGGACTTCAGCTTTTGACAAAGCCACTTTTACACTTCCATACACAGGCTAATGAAAAGCTTCCATATGATGAGATTGATATGGACTTTATGAACCTTAACCAAACTGCACATGGTGGACGTGAGTATGGCTTTATGTGCACACGTCTTGACGTTAAGCGCGAGGTAATTGTTGGTTACTACGAGCATGATGAGGTTATAGAAAAAATCAAAAAGTTTCTTGACGTTGCAAGAGCAGTTGATTTTTCAAAGAACTTAAATGTAGCTATGTTCGGTAGCAATATGAGAGAGGTTTCTGTAACAGATGGTGACAGAGTAGAAAGCCAAATCAAGTATGGCTGGAACGTAAATTATTACGGAATCGGTGACCTCGTTGACCTTGTAAATCAGGTAACAGAGGCTGAGCTTGATGCTAAAATGGCTGAATATAAAGAGCTTTACATAATGAACACCGACAACCTTGATGCAGTTAAGGAGCAGGCAAAGTATGAAATTGCTCTTGATAAGTTCTTAACAGCTGGTAACTTTGGTGCTTATACAGATACCTTCCAGGATTTACACGGTATGCGTCAGCTACCAGGACTTGCTACACAGAGAATGATGGCTAAGGGAATAGGCTTCGGTGCTGAGGGTGACTATAAGACATCTGCTCTTAATGCAATCTTCTGCGAAATGGCGAAGGGAAGAAAAGGCTCAACAGGCTTTATGGAGGACTACACCTATGACTTTACAAGAGGTGACGAGGTTGTTTTAGGCTCTCATATGCTTGAGGTTTCACCTGATTTTGCATCAACAAAGCCAAAAATTGAGGTTCATCATTTAGGAATTGGTGGAAAAGAGCCACCAGCAAGACTTGTATTTGATGGTGTAGAGGGCGATGGTGTCGCTGTTTGTATGATTGATATGGGTAATCGCTTCAGACTCATTTGTGCAAGCATAGAGCTTGTAAAACAGCCTAAGCCAATGCCTAAGCTTCCTGTTGCGAGAATTATGTGGAAGCTTAAGCCAGACCACAAGACAGGCGCTGCAGCTTGGATATATGCAGGTGGAGCACATCATACAGTAGTATCTACAGCACTTACAGTTGAGGATATAAGACTTTTTGCTAAGCTTACTGATACAGAGCTTGTTGTAATCGACGAAAACACAGACCTAAATAAGCTTCAATCAGAGCTTCAGATGCTTGACCTTTTAGCAAAGCTTAAATAAAATAATAATAGGTAGAAAATTAAAAAGGGACTGCTAATTTTGGCAGTCCTTTTGCATAAATTCACTCTATATGAATAATTATTAATCAATATGCACAAAATATTCATTTTTTGAAGTTCATTTTGCAATTATTTTAAATAATATTCAAAAATATTATAAAAACCCCTTGACAAAGTGAAAATAAGGGTATATAATACAACTCGTAAAAATGAATAAACATTCATCGGAGGAAAAAGAAATGGATAAGAAAAATATTAAAAAGGTTGTTTTAGCATATTCAGGTGGACTTGATACATCAATTATCATTCCATGGCTTAAGGAAAACTACAACAACTGTGAGGTTATCGCTGTTAGTGGTAACGTTGGACAGGCGGATGAGCTTGAGGGCCTTGAGGAAAAGGCTATTAAGACAGGCGCATCAAAGTGCTATATCGAGGATTTAACAGAGGAGTTTGTTGACGACTATGTTATTCCAACAGTTAAGGCTGGCGCACTTTATGAGGAATATATGCTTGGTACATCCTTTGCACGTCCAGTAATTGCAAAGAGAATTGCGGAGATTGCTATAGCTGAGGGTGCTGATGCTATTTGTCACGGATGCACAGGTAAGGGTAACGACCAGGTTCGTTTTGAGCTTACAATTAAGGCATTTGCGCCTGATATGCCAATAATCGCTCCATGGAGAGAGTGGACTATCAAGTCACGTGAGGAGGAGATTGAGTATGCTGAGGCACACAATGTTCCTCTTAAGATAAACAGAGAAACAAACTACTCAAAGGATAAGAACCTTTGGCACCTAAGCCATGAGGGACTTGACCTTGAGGATGCTGGTAACGAGCCACTTTATGATAAAGAGGGCTTTTTGGAAATGGGCGTTTCTCCAATTAAAGCACCAGATAAACCAACATATGTAGAGCTTGATTTTGTTAAGGGTGCTCCTGTAGCTATCAACGGCGAAAAAATGAGCGCTAAAAATATTATCCTAAAGCTTAACGAGCTTGGTGGAGCAAATGGTATTGGACTTCTTGACATTGTTGAAAACCGTCTTGTAGGTATGAAGTGTCGTGGTGTATATGAAACCCCAGGTGGAGCAATTCTTTACTCAGCACACAGCTACCTTGAAACAATCTGTCTTGATAAGATGACAATGCACGAAAAGCAAAAGCTTTCAATCACATTTGCAGAGCTTGTATATAATGGACAATGGTTTACACCACTTCGTGAGGCACTTTCTGCATTCGTTGACAAGACACAGGAAAATGTTACAGGTAAGGTAAGACTTAAGCTTTACAAGGGTAACATTATTAAGGCTGGTGTTTGGAGTGATTATTCACTTTACTCAGAGGAAATTGCAACCTTTGGTGAGGACAATGTATATAATCAGGCTGACTCAGCAGGATTTATTAACCTCTTTGGACTTCCAATCAAGGTTCAAGCACAGGTTAATGCAAAAAACAATAAAAAATAATTGAAGGACCGCTTGCGGTGGATGAAAATTCTTCCACCGCAAATTAGTCTTTTTAGAAAGGGATACAAAAATGGAGAAAATGTGGGCAGGAAGATTTGAAAAGGCACTTGATAAGCAGGCTGATGATTTCAATTCTTCAATTCATTTTGATAAAAAAATGTATAAGCAGGATATCAAGGGCTCCTTAGAGCATGCTCTTATGCTATCTGCTTGCAATATTATAAGTAAGACTGAATATGAAAAGATTGCCGAGGGCTTGAATTCCATATTAGACGACCTTGTAAATGGTAAGCTCACATTTGACGAAAATGCCGAGGACATTCATATGTTTGTTGAGGCAGAGCTTACGAAGCGTATTGGTGATTATGGTAAAAAGCTACATACTGCAAGAAGTCGTAATGACCAAGTCGCTTTGGATTTAAGGCTTTATATGCGTGATCAGGTAAATGATATTATTTCACTTTTAAAGTCATTAATTTGTGCTCTTAAGGAGCAGGCTGAGAAAAATCAGGATGCAATTATGCCTGGCTACACTCATCTTCAAAGAGCACAGCCAATTACCTTTGCCCATCATCTTTTAGCATACTGTATGATGCTTCTTCGTGACGTGTCAAGACTTAAGGATGCAACAAAGAGAATGAATTATTCACCCCTTGGCTCATGTGCGCTTGCAGGAACAACATATCCAACAGATAGAGACATGGTAGCAAGAAATTTAGGCTTTGACGGCGTGTGTGCAAACTCAATAGATGGTGTATCCGACAGAGATTATTGCATTGAGCTTGAAAGTGCATTTGCAACTATAATGATGCACCTTTCACGTCTTAGCGAGGAGATAATTCTTTGGTCAAGCTGGGAGTTTAAGTTTGTAGAGCTTGATGATTCCTACACAACAGGCTCATCAATAATGCCACAAAAGAAAAATCCTGATATGGCTGAGCTTGTGCGTGGTAAAACGGGTAGAGTTTATGGTGACCTTATGGCTACCTTGACAATGCTAAAGGGACTACCCCTTGCTTATAATAAGGATATGCAAGAGGACAAGGAAGCAATATTTGATGCTACTGAAACTGTAATCAAATGCTTGCAGGTATTTATCCCAATGATTGAAACAATGAAGCCTATTAAGGAAAATATGTATAACTCAGCTAAAAAGGGCTTTATCAATGCAACTGACTTAGCTGACTATCTTACTAAGAGGGGCTTGCCATTCAGAAGTGCTTATAAAATTGTAGGCACAATAGTTGGTGAATGTGTAAAACGTGATATTACGTTAGAGCAAATGAGCTTAGAGGAATATAAGAGCTACTCTGAAGTATTTGAAAATGATTTATATGAGGAAATTTCCCTTGAAACCTGCGTAAGCAAGCGTATTTCAAAGGGTTCAACAGGCTACGCTTCCGTTAAGGAACAGCTTGATTATGTTACGGAGCAATTAAAATGAAAAAGGTATTTATAGATGGTAAGGCTGGTACAACAGGCTTAAGGATAGAGGAAAGGCTTTCTCAGAGAGATGATATTGAGATAGTTCTTATACCAGAGGAATTAAGAAAAGATCCAAAAACAAAAAAGGAAATATTAAATTCCGTTGACGTTGCATTTCTTTGCTTGCCAGACCAAGCATCAATAGAGTCTGTTTCAATGATAGAAAATCCAAATGTTGTGGTAATTGATACCTCAACTGCCCATAGAACAAAGCCTGATTGGGCGTATGGCTTTGCAGAGCTTGGAAATGAGTTTGAGGAAAAAATCAAAAGCAGTAAAAGAATAGCAGTGCCTGGCTGTCATGCAAGTGGCTTTATTGCACTTGTTTATCCCCTTGTTAAGGCAGGCATACTTCCTAAAAACGCACTTTTGTCTGCTCATTCGATAACAGGCTATAGTGGTGGTGGCAAAAAAATGATTAATGAATACGAGGAAAACAAGCCAGAGCTTTACGAATATCCAAGACAATACGGAATTAAGCAGATACATAAGCACCTACCTGAAATGAAGGCTATAACAGGAATTGAAAACGAGCCTGTCTTTAGCCCAATCGTAGCAGATTTCTATTCAGGCATGGAGGTTACTGTTCCATTATTTAAGTCACAGCTTAATTATGGAAATATTGACACAATCAAGGAAATTTACAAAAAAACATACACAGGTCCAATCGTTTTTTATAACGAAAGTGGTGACGAGGAGGGCTTCTTATCAGCTGGTAAGCTAAGTGGTAAGGACTCAATGCAAATCGAGGTATATGGAAACGAGGACAGAATCATATTAGTTTCAAGATATGATAATTTAGGAAAGGGCGCATCTGGCGCTGCAGTAGAATGTCTTAATATAGTTTTAGGACAGGATAAAACAAAAACATTGGTAATCTAAGGAGCAAATATGGAAATTATTAATGGTGGCGTTTGTGCCGCAAAGGGCTTTTTAGCAAACGGAATACATTGTGGTATTCGTAAAAACAAAAGTAAGAGAGATTTAGCCCTTATATATTCTGAAAAGAAGTCGGCTTGTGCAGCAGTATATACAACCAATAAGGTTAAGGGTGCTCCCCTTACAGTAACAAAAAACAACATATCAGACGGATATGCACAGGCAGTAATATGTAATAGTGGAAACGCAAATACATGTAACGCTAACGGAATTGAAATTGCTGAAAAAATGTGTGAGCTTGTTTCAAATCAGATTGGCGTTAGCAAAAACGATGTTGTAGTAGCTTCAACTGGTGTTATTGGCCAGCCTCTTGACATTACTCCTATCAAAAATGGGATGAATGAGCTTGCAAAGGGACTTTCCAAGAATGGTAGTGAAAATGCAGCTGAAGGTATTATGACAACCGATACAAGACTTAAGGAAATAGCCGTTAGCTTTAAAATAGGCGATAAGGAATGTAAAATCGGTGGTATAGCTAAGGGCTCTGGAATGATTCATCCTAATATGGCTACTATGCTCGTGTTTATCACAACTGACTGTAATATTACACCAAAAATGTTAAACAAGGCTTTATCTACCGATATTCAAAGCACCTTTAATATGGTTAGCGTTGACGGTGATACATCGACAAACGATATGGTAACAGTCCTCGCTAATGGAATGGCTGAAAATGAGGAAATTAACTGTGAGGGAGAGGCTTTTGACACCTTTATGAAGGCTTTAAACACAGTTACAGTGTTCCTCTGTCGTAAAATTGCAGGTGATGGTGAGGGTGCTACTAAGCTTCTTGAATGTGAGGTAACAGGAGCTATTGACGAAAATAATGCAAAAATAATTGCCAAGAGTGTAATTTGCTCATCTCTTGTAAAGGCAGCAATGTTTGGCTCTGATGCTAACTGGGGCAGGGTTTTATGTGCTATTGGATATAGTGGAGCAACAGTTGATGTAAATAAGGTGTTTGTGTCCTTCAAATCATCAGAGGGCGAAATTGTAGTTTGTGAAAATGGTGCAGGCGTTGAATTTTCTGAGGAAATAGCAAAGGAAATTCTTTTAAAAGAGGAAATTACAATCAAAGTAAAATTGGGTGATGGACAGGCAAGTGCTAAGGCATGGGGCTGTGACCTTACCTATGATTATGTAAAGATAAATGGAGATTATAGAACATAATGGATATTAAGCTCACAAATGCTCAAAGAGCTGAGGTTTTAACCCAAGCGTTACCATATATTCAAAAGTATTATGGTAAGGTAATCGTAATCAAATATGGTGGAAACGCTATGATAAATGAACAGCTTAAGGCGCAGGTAATGGAGGACATTGTTCTTCTTTCCTTAATAGGTGTTAAGGTTGTTTTAGTTCATGGTGGTGGACCTGAAATTACAGATACACTTAAAAAAATCGGCAAGGAAAGTGTGTTTGTTGACGGACTTAGAGTGACTGATAAGGAAACTGCTGACGTTGTTCAAATGGTGCTTGCTGGTAAAATCAACAAGACACTTGTTAATATGCTTGAAATCAATGGTGGTAAGGCTATTGGAATTTCTGGTCTTGATGGACATATGATAGAGGCTCAAATGAAGGATGAGCGTCTTGGTTATGTTGGAAGAATTACAAATGTTGATGTAACCCCAATTTTAGACCTTTTAGAAAAGGGATATATCCCTGTTGTTTCAACCATTGGTTGTGACAAGGATGGAAATGTTTATAATATCAATGCTGATACAGCTGCCGCTTTTATAGCAGGAGGAATGAAGGCTGAAAGACTTATCACTATGACCGATATAGAGGGCATTTTAAGAGATAAGAACGACCACACCTCAATTATTCCTTGCATTGATTTAAAGATGGCTGAGGAGCTATTTACCACAGGCATAATCAGTGGTGGTATGATTCCAAAGGTTGAATGCTGTATTGATGCAATACATAAGGGCGTTAAAAAGGTTACTATCCTTGACGGACGTGTACCTCATGCGCTTCTTATAGAAACCCTTACAAATGAAGGAGCCGGCACAATGGTAGTGGCGGATATGAATAACAATGAATAGCTTTAAAAATATAGACAAGGAATATGTAGCAAATACATATGGTCGCTTTGACGTTGAAATAGTAAACGGAAATGGCTCACTTGTTTACGATATTAATGGTAAGGAATATATAGACTTATCAAGTGGAATAGCAGTAAATACCTTTGGTATGGCAGATAAGGAATGGATTGAGGCTGTAACAAATCAGCTTCAGAAATGTCAGCATACATCTAATCTTTACTATTCTGAGCCATGTGCAATTCTTGCTAAAATGCTATGCGAAAGAACAGGCGCAAAAAAGGTATTTTTCGGCAATTCAGGTGCTGAGGCAAACGAATGTGCAATAAAGGTTGCAAGACTTTGGGCAAGCGAAATTAAGGGTGAGGAATACTTTAATGTAGTAACCCTTAAAAATAGCTTTCACGGACGTACAATAACCACATTGTCAGCCACAGGTCAGGACGTTTTCCATAAATACTTTAATCCCTTAACAGATGGATTTTTGTATGCTGAGGCAAACAATCTTGAAAGCGTTGAGGAAATTTTTAAGAATAATAATTGCTGTGCAATAATAATGGAGCTCGTTCAAGGTGAGGGCGGAGTTATAGCTCTTGATTCTGATTTTGTCGCAGGCGTGTCTGATTTATGTAAAAAATACAATAATCTTTTGATAATTGATGAGGTTCAAACAGGTAACGGCAGGTGTGGTACGCTTTACGCATATCAGGGCTATAATATAATGCCTGACATAATCACTACTGCAAAGGGACTTGCAGGGGGATTGCCAATCGGTGCGTGCTTAATGTTTGAGAAAACAAAGGACGTATTAAAGCCATCACTTCATGGCTCAACCTTTGGTGGTAACCTAATTTCCTGTGCAGGTGCAATTAATGTGCTTAGCCGAATTGATGACGAGCTACTTAACCAAGTAAGTGAAAAGTCAAGGTATGTTTTTGATTCACTAAGGAATGCTGAGGGAATAGTAAGCGTAACAGGAAAAGGACTTATGCTCGGTATCGAAACAATTGGGGACGTGTCTGTAATTTTATCAAAATGTATGGAAAAGGGTATTTTACCAATCAAAGCAAAAAACAAGCTTAGACTATTGCCACCACTCAATATTCCATTCGAGCTTCTTAAAAAATCAATCGAGATTATAAAAGAGGTTGCAAGGGACAATAAATAGGTTGAAATTAATCACAGGGTGCGCAAAAATAGATAAATAATACAAAAAAGACCTAACAAACAGGTCTTTTTGTAAAAGGAGATAAAATGAATTTAAAGGGAAAAGATTTTTTAAAGCTTCTTGATTTTACACCAGAGGAAATCGGTGGGCTTATAGATTTAGCAGCTGATTTAAAGGATAAAAAGAAAAAGGGTATTGCTCACAGAGTACATGAGGGCAAAAATATTGCCTTGATTTTTGAAAAAACAAGCACACGTACACGTTGTAGCTTTGAGGTTGCAGCCTATGATTTAGGTATGGGTGTTACTTACCTTGACCCAACAGGCTCACAAATTGGTAAGAAGGAAAGCATTGCTGACACAGCAAGAGTTCTTTCCTCAATCTATGACGGAATTGAGTACCGAGGATTTGGTCAAGAAATTGTTGAGGAGCTTGCTAAATACTCTAAGGTTCCTGTTTGGAATGGACTTACAAATGAATTTCACCCAACTCAAATTCTTGCTGACTTTTTAACAATTAAGGAGCATTTTGGTAAGCTTAAGGGAATTAAGCTTGTATATATGGGTGATGCAAGATATAATATGGGTAATTCCTTAATGGTAGGCTGTGCAAAAATGGGACTTGATTTTGTTGCATGTGCTCCTAAGAAATATTTCCCTGACCAAGCATTAATTAATGAATGTGAAAAAATCGCTAAGGAAACAGGTGCAACCCTTTCCTTTGAAGAAGACCCAAGCGTAGCAGTTCAAAATGCAAATGTAATTTATACAGACGTATGGGTTTCAATGGGCGAGCCAGTTGAGGTTTGGAACGAAAGAATCAACGATTTAAGCCCATACCAAGTAAATAAAGCGCTAATGGAAAAGGCAGACAAAAATGCCGTGTTTATGCACTGCCTCCCAGCCTTCCACGATATGAAAACAATAGTAGGTAAGGAAATGGGCGAAAAATTCGGCAGACGTGATATGGAAGTAACCGACGAGGTATTTGAATCTGCACAATCCATTGTTTTCGCCGAGGCAGAGAATAGAATGCACACAATCAAAGCAGTAATGCTTTCGACTTTATAAGTGTCAAATTTCTGCGTTGTTCCTCACAGACAACCTCGACTATCGTCAGATAGCCATCGTCCGTGGCTTTACGGTGCGCCTTGAATTTCTTTGTTTCTAAGCCTTAAATGTGTATTGAGAATTTTGAACTTTCAAAACTAAAAATAAGCACTGGAATCTTCGTTGTTCCTCACAGACAACCTCGACAATCACAAGATTGCCTTCGTCTGTCTGTTGTGGTGCGCCTTGAAATTCATAGCTTCTAAAGCCGAAAATGCGTAAAATAAACTTTGAAATTCTGTGTTGCTCCGCAAGGTTAAATAAATAAAAAAGAACGCACCTGAAAATGGTGCGTTTTTTGATATAAAATCACAAAAGAATTGTTTAGAAAGCCCGCGTTCTCTTTTTTGTAGCTTTTTTTCTTCCGTGTGGCGACTTGAATGTGTAAGAGAAAAAAGCGAATAAACAGTTTTCAATCTGTGTAAAATCTGCTTTTGCACAGTTGGAAACTGTAACCCAAGGTTATTATTGACAATTCCTATCAAGTAATGATACAATAAAACTGAGGGGGGATTCTATGAAAAAAATAATTACTTTTCTTGTTCTATTGGTAATTTCACTTTTTGTTACTTCGTGTAGCGATAAAATAAGCTTACCTGATGGCGAGTATTGGCTTACCATAGTTGATGAATATGATATGCTCTATGAGCCACTTAATAACTCATATAAAGCTGGAGAAACGATAATTGTCAAAACACATCTTGTTTACGATGCGGAAACTAATGTCTATATAAACGGTAGTGATGCTAAAAGCAATGGCACCATAAAGAATGAAAATGAGAATCACTATATTTACAATGAATGGGAATTTACAATGCCGAGCAAAAATTCCGTTTTGGTTATATCCTCAAGTGGAGGAATGGGCGTAGGAGTAGATGTGCATCTAATCGACCAAGATAAATTGGTGATAAACGAGATAAGTATCTCGCAGATTGCAGGCTCGAGCTGCAATCTACATACCTTAACAAAGGATGTAAAGATTACAATTAATACTGCTGTGTTAGAGAATAGTCCTGTACCTGTATGTGATATAAGCGGTGAGATTGTTTACTATGAATGGTGCTTTAAAGTTCCCTATGTTGATACAAACGTTTACGTAGAACCAGCTTTTTTTGACTAAAACTAAAATATAATCATATGAACATATGCACAAATATAACATATAATAAAGGCGTAGAGTAAATTCTACGCCTTTTTTATTATTTTTCACCCTTTATTAAATCCCAATAAGCCTTTGCAGCCTGCTCAGTTTTGTTCTGTCCATATTCATAATACTTAGCATTTTTCAAGTCGTCAGGTAAATACTGCTGTTTTACGTAATGATTAGGATAAGAATGAGGATAAACATAGCCCTTGAAAAGAGGTGCAACTAAATGCTTAGGTACTGTATCGCCCTTTCCTTTTTTGATATCCTCGCTCGCTCTTGCTATTGCTTCATAAGCAGAATTTGATTTAGGAGCAGTTGCAAGCATAATAGCACAGTTTGCTAAAGGGATTCTTGCCTCTGGTAGGCCAAGTGCTTTAGCACTTTCGCATAGGGCATATGTAATCTGTCCAGCTTGTGGATAAGCGAGACCGATATCCTCACTTGCAATTACCTGTAAGCGTCTTATAGGTGATATTATATCACCACCCTCAAGTAGCTTTGCAAGATAGAAAACAGCAGCATCTGGGTCCGAGCCTCTGATTGATTTTTGCAAGCCCGAAAGTAAATTGTGATGCACATCACTATCCTTGTCAAACATACCAGCTGAAACAGAGGGGATAAATTCTTTTGCTACCTCTACGGTGATAACATCCTCGCTTGCAAAATATGCTCCCTCGAAAAGAGTGATTGCATGCCTAACATCACCATGTGCACAGGATGCCAAAAATTCTAAGGCATTATCGTCTGCTATCTTTGAAAGCCCAGTTTCTTCGTTTAGAATTTCAAGTCCACGCTTTAAAACAGGAATAATTTCTTTATATCCAACACTCTTAAATTCAAAAACAGAGCATCGAGAAATAAGCGCATCATATATATAAAAATATGGGTTTTCTGTCGTTGAAGCAATTAATGTAACACGTCCGTCCTCAATATATTCAAGTAAGGATTGTTGTTGCTTTTTGTTGAAATATTGTATCTCATCGAGATAAAGTAAAATGCCATTAGTTGCAAAAATCGAATTTGCTTGCGAAATTACGTCCTTAACATCAGTAAGAGAAGCCGACGTAGCATTTAGCTTGTAAAGCTCCATGCCAGAGCTCTTAGCGATAATGTTAGCAAGCGTGGTTTTTCCAGTACCAGGAGGGCCAAAGAAAATCATATTTGAAATTCGACCACTATTTAGCATTCTTGTAATTACACCCTTGTCTGAAACAAGGTGTCCCTGTCCAGCGATTTCGGAAAGAGAAGTAGGGCGTAATTTATCAGCTAAAGGCTTGTTGTTCATAAGTACCTCGTAAAATAAATTTCTAAAATATATTTTATCATACTACATTAAAAAAATCAATACAATTATAGAAAGGAGAGAGACTATGAAATACACAATAATTGAAAAAAAGGATAACATAAAAGGTAGAGTCAAGGCTTCGTTGGAGCTTTGCTTGCTTACCTTCGTAATTTGTGCTCTTTCGTTGTTCGTATATTTTGCGAAAGCACCAGAAAAAGAAGAAGTGATTACTAATGATGATGACATTGTATCCGTGTTTAAGGAAAGCGATGCTTATTATTTCTTTGGGTTTGATGAAATTGAAGAAATGCGAGGGGGAGTGGAGAAATTTGACAATTTTAAGGAGCATAAAACAGCATAATGAACAAGGAAACATTGGCGTTTTTTGCTCTGTTATTTACTATGATGAGTATATCTGGCTCACCATATCCATATATGCTCATTATCGCATACCTAATACACGAGCTCGGACATCTGTTTTTTGCATCGTTAGTTGGAGCGAAAATAGAAAAATTCAAGCTATCAACCTTTCATTTAAGCCTGTCATATGATTGCTCTAAAATAACATATGGGAAAGAAATATTGGTCTGCTTAGGTGGAATAATATTCAATCTGATTACAGCGGGAATATTATGGCTTATTCCTGCATTTCGTGGGGAGGCGTGTCAGTTTTTTGTAATATGCAACCTTTCACTCGCCTTAATGAACTTGTACCCTGTATCTATACTTGATGGAGCAGGAGCTCTAAAGGCGCTTATGCTGATAAAGCTCAGACAGGATTTAGCAGAAAAAATAAGCAACACAGTGTCGATAATTGCAGTTTTTGCTATGTGGCTTTTGTCAATTTATCTACAGCTTGCGTTTTCAAGTAATCTATCATTATTCTTCATTTCCGTTCTTCTGTTAATGGAGCTTTGCTTTTCCTTTAAAAATATATAATATTTTTTGCCCTAAACTATTGCACAATTAATTATAATCTGTTATAATGCAAGTGATTTACATATTTTGACGATAAGAGAAGATTTTTGTCAGGTAAGTCAAGTCTATGAAAGAACGGGGAGAGAAATGAACGAAAAAAAGATCCTTGAGCCTGAGGGTGTTGAAAGCCAAAATGGCGATAGAGTGGACGAAAAAAAGATAATTCAGTTAAAAAATGTTGCTAAGTCCTTTGATGGAGAAATAGTTCTCGACCATATCAACTTAGATGTTCATGAAAAGGAGTTTATGACACTTTTAGGTCCATCTGGATGTGGTAAGTCAACCACTTTACGTATAATTGCTGGCTTTGAAACACCGGATACAGGTGATGTTATATTTGGCGACGTCAGAATAAACAACGTGCCATCTCATAAGCGTCACGTTAATACTGTATTCCAAAAGTATGCGTTATTTCCGCATCTCAATGTTTATGAAAACATTGCTTTCGCTCTTAGATTGAACAAAGTGAAAGAAGATGAAATTTATAGGCGAGTTGAAGAAATGCTCGCTATGGTAAACCTTAAGGGGTTCGAAAAAAGGGATGTTAATCTGCTTTCTGGTGGTCAACAGCAAAGAGTTGCTATTGCAAGAGCATTGATTAATAAGCCAAAGGTTCTTTTGCTTGATGAGCCTTTAGGAGCGCTTGATTTGAAGCTCCGTAAGGATATGCAAAATGAGCTTAAAAATATGCAGAGAAAAACAGGTATTACCTTTATTTATGTTACACACGATCAGGAGGAGGCTCTTTCAATGTCTGATACCGTTGTCGTAATGGCAGATGGTAAAATTCAGCAAATCGGAACTCCAACTGATATATATAACGAGCCTGAAAATGCATTTGTAGCAGATTTCATAGGCGAGAGTAACATAATTGACGGTGTAATGCTTGATGATTATAAAGTTAAGTTTTCAGGTCAGGAGTTTGTCTGTCTTGACAAGGGCTTTGATAAAAACGAGGCTGTTGACGTGGTTGTTAGACCTGAGGACGTGGACGTTGTTGATATCGAAAAGGGTATGCTTACAGGTGAGGTGACATCAGTTACATTTAAGGGCGTACACTATGAAATAATTGTAAATATCAATAACTTCAAGTGGATGATACAGTCAACTGACTATGTAGCGCCTAATCAAAAGATAGGCATTTATATTGAGCCTGACGCAATCCACATTATGAAAAAATCGGAATATTCCAACATGTTTGGAGATTACTCTTCCTTTAGTGACGAGCTTGAGCGTCTATCCGATACGACAGAGGAGGAAGAGTAAGAAAATGAAGAAAAAAAGCCTACTTAAGCAGGCGGCAGCATACCCACATATTGTGTGGTCTATACTGTTTATCATAGCACCTCTTATATTTGTTGCGTATTATGCGTTCACAGATAAAAACGGAAGCTTCACAATGGATAATATTGCGCAAATGGCAGAGCCAAGCTACTTAGAGGTTTTTCTACGCTCGCTTTGCTTTGCATTCTTAGCAACCATCATTTGCTTAATAATTGCGTACCCTGTGGCTTATTTTATATCAAAAACCAACCCAAAAACTCAAAAAATTCTTATATTACTTGTTACACTTCCACAATGGTTAAACTTCCTTATAAGAACTTATTCTTGGATGGCTTTATTAGAGGACACAGGTATTATTAATTCGTTGCTTATGAAGATAGGCATAGACCCTGTTCATATGATAAACACACCGTTTGCGGTAATCTTAGGTATGGTATATAACTTTTTACCATATATGATAATTCCTCTACACTCAGTTATGAGTAAGATTGACCCTAAGCTACTTGAGGCTGCATCAGACCTTGGCTGTAATCCATTTAAGGTTATGACAAGGGTTGTTATGCCACTTAGCAAATCTGGAATAATCTCAGGAATTACAATGGTATTTGTACCATCAATCAGTACCTTCTATATTTCACAAAAGCTTGGTGGAGGAAACTTTGACTTGATAGGTGACACTATCGAAAGGCAATTCCAAACCGCCTATAACTACAATTTAGGTGCTGCTATGTCCTTTGTTTTGATGATTTTGATAATCGTCAGCATGGCAATAATGAACAAGTACTCTGACGAAGACGGAGGAGTGGTTGTATGAAAAAGAGCATCGGTAGTAAGCTTTACACCATTTTAATATTTGCCTTTTTGTATTTGCCTATTGGCGTTTTGATTTTGTATTCCTTCAACTCGTCAAATAGTACAGGCGTATTTATGGGCTTTTCATTACAATGGTATGAGGAGCTGTTTTCGGACGGCGCAACGCTTAATGCGTTGAAAAACACACTCGTTTTAGCAGTTTTATCATCAATAATAGCTACCGTAATAGGTACAGCTGCTGCTTATGGTATTTCTAAAATGAGTAATAAGTATTTGAAAAATGCAACAATGTCAGTTACACAAATACCAATGATAAATCCGGAAATTGTAACAGGTATTTCCATGATGCTTTTATTTGTATTTGTTGGCTCAATAGTAAGGTCACAGTCAGTGCTCGGCTTTGGTACTGTGCTAATTGCCCATATTACCTTCAATTTGCCATATGTAATACTTCTTGTATTGCCCAAATTTAAGGAAATGGACAAGCATTTGCCCGAGGCAGCAAGAGATTTAGGCTGTACTCCACTTCAATCATTTTTCAAGGTTGAATTACCAGCAATTATGCCTGGTATCGTAGCTGGCTTTATAATGGCGTTTACATTGTCCCTTGATGACTTTGTAATAAGCTATTTTACAACAGGAAGTGGCTTTGAAACTCTTCCAATCAGAATTTATTCAATGACTAAAAAGCGTGTTACACCTGATATGTATGCGCTTTCTACACTTATATTTGTAACAATTTTAGTTCTGCTTCTTGTTTCAAACTTTACATCAAGCAAGAACAAAAAGCAAATGTCACGCAAGAAAAAGAAGGCGGTTAAGGTTACACTTGGCGCACTCTTTGGTGGCATTGGAATTGCAACAATAGTTGTTTTATGTATTTCCGCCACAACAAAAACAATAACACTAAATGTATATAACTGGGGCGAATATATCTCTGATGGTAGCGAGGATTCGTATAACGTAAATGCAGAATTTGAAAGCTATTATGAGGACGCTTATTATAAAGCAACTGGCGAAAGAGTAAATGTTCAAGTAAACTATACAACATATGCAAGTAACGAGGACCTTTATGCAAAGCTGAAGAGTGGAGCAGGTGGATATGACGTAATTATTCCATCTGACTATATGCTTGAAAAGCTTCATAAGGAGGGCTTAATTCAGCCACTGGGTAAGGTGGATGAAATAAAAAATGCAGTCCCATACTTAGAATATCTTGATCCACAGTTTAAGGATATGTTTGTATATCCAAACGATGAGGGTGAGCTTGAGCTTTATGGTGCTATGTACACCTATGGAGTTATAGGAATAGTTTATAATAGCGATAAGCTTGCACCAGAGGATCTTGAAAAAATTGAAAATGGCGAAATGGGCTGGGAGATACTCTACGAGGAGGAATATATGTCCAAATATAGTGGACAAATCCTTCAGTTCAATAACGCAAGAGATGCTCTTGGAACAGCTATGTATCATTTAGGCTATAATGTAAACACAGCAACAGAGGAGCAGTGGCAGGAGGCTTATGAGCTTCTTAAAAAGCAAAAGCCATATGTTCAAGGCTATGTAATGGATGAAATATACAATAAAATGGAAAGAGGCGAGGCTACATTAGCTGCTTATTATGCAGGTGACTGTCTTGCTATGGCAGAGAACAATGAGTCGCTTGGCTTCTTCTATCCAAAAAATGCAAATGGTGAATATGTAACAAACATATTTGCAGATGCTATGTGTATTCCATCATCATCAAATAACAAGGAGCTTGCGCTTGCATATATCAATTTTATGTTAAGCGAGGACGCTGGTGTTGCTAATGCAGAATATATCTATTATTCATCACCATACACACACGTTAAGGATAATTTTGACTATAGAATGTACCTTGGCTTGTATGAATATGCTTATGCTTATGTAACTGACGAAAATGGTAAGCCTATCTATGTAGAAAATGAAGAGGGCGAGCTTGAGCTTTTGGTAGAATATCTTTACGATGAAGAGGGTGAGCCAATTATCGTTTGCGTAAATGATGAGGATTTATGGGTTGATTCGAGCAAGATTGAATATATTCCTATGTATTCAATCGATAGTGAAGGAAATTTCTTCATAGTCAATGACGAAAATGGTGAGCCTATATTATTCGAAACTGGCGCTGGTGGCGACTATGTAGTAATTTATTATTCTGAATTTGAAAATAGCTTAGCGTATATGTTTGAAAATTATGCTTATGCAGACCTTGATACAGTTGAGGGTGCAAGCATAACAACTATAGGCTTGAATGAATATTGGGAAAATCTAAAGGTTGACTCAGCATCCTTCGGTTATAACCTTTATATCTTATGTGCGATAATTATTGCTATAATTATAATTTTCTTTATCATTATAGCTGTTCGCAACAGAAAACGCAGAAGATTTTATTGGAATAATTCTCCTGAGCCTGTTAAGCCTAAACAGCCTGCTCTTGACGATTTAATGAGTGAAACTGTTGTAATAGCAGCAGTAAAGGCTCAAAAAAGACGTGATGAGGAGCTTATCGAGGAGGCAAAGGAATATATTGAAATGCCAAATGATGAAGCAACAGATGAGGATATATGTGAGCTTATAGAAATTAAGCCTAAAAGGATACCTACAAGAAAGGTTGTTTTAGTTGGTGAAAAAACAGGTGATAAAACCTATAGGTTGATTCAAAAATAAACAAAAAATACCGACACGTGTCGGTATTTTTTTATTTTTTCTCTTGCTTGCTTCTTTCTTCCTTGCGACGCTTCTTTTCCTCGTTGTCTATGAAATCAACGTGAAAGCCGTCAACCTCACCACGCTGAATAGCGCCCATAATTCTGTAATATAAGCCCCTATGCTTTATATCAAATAATGCTAAATATTCCTTCATTTTAGCTCTTTCAGTGTTACCATCAGCAGGACATTTAATCTCTGTTACAGGTAAATTCTCGATTTTTGCAAAGGATCTTATATCCTTTTCGTGAGTATAAATCAAGGGCCTTATCATTGTTATATCCTTTCTCGAAAGGTATGTAACAGGTCTAAAGCAACCAATTCGTCCCTCGAAAAACAGATTTAGCATAAAGGTTTCGATGACATCGTCATAATGATGACCGAGTGCTATTTTGTTACAGCCAAGCTCCTTCGAGGCATCGTGTAAAGCACCTCTGCGCATTTTTGCACAAAGAGAGCAGGGACTCTTTTCCTTGCGTACATTAAATATAATTTCGTAAATTTCTGTTTTTATTACGTGATACTCAACCTCAAGCTCCTTACAAAGCTCTGCAATTTCTGAAAAGTCAGCACCACTTAATCCCATGTCAATTGTAATTCCCACAATAGTGTAGTCAAGACCTAAAACCCGTTTTAGCTTACTCAAGGCACATAATAGAGTTAAGGAGTCCTTACCACCTGAAATACCAACAGCGATTCTGTCACCATTTGAAATCATATCATATTCCTCAACAGCCTTTCGTGTATAGCTAAGGATATGCTCAATATGCTTAAATTCCTTCATATTAACCTCTTTTTAATAAATAGCATAAAATAGAATAAAATAGAAATATGGGAGGTATGCTTATGGCTATAAAAATATACATAGACCAAGGACACAATCCAAATCCGCCTAATACAGGAGCCGAGGGAAACGGCTATCGTGAGCAGGATATTACCTATGAGGTAGGAATAAGGCTTGCTCAGCTATTAAGACAAAATGGTAATTTTGAGGTCAGACTTTCCCGTCCCACAAGAGAAACCCAGCTTGGAAGCTCCAATGCGTCAAGCTTAAGAGTTAGAGTAAATGATGCAAACAGCTGGGGAGCAGACTATTTTATAAGTATTCACACTAACGCCTCGACACAGTCAAGTGCGAATGGTACAGAGGTGCTTGTTTATCGCTCTCCGTCAGCATCAGCAAGCTTAGCCGAGGATATATTAACAAGTCTTGTTGAAATAACAGGCTTAGCAAATAGAGGCGTAAAGGAAAGACCAGGTCTATACGTATTGAGAAAAACAACAATGCCTGCTGTTTTAGTAGAAATGGGCTTTATAAGTAATCCGAGAGATGCTACCCTAATGGCTGAAAATCCTTCACTTTTTGCTCAAGGCATTTATAATGGAATACTTGACTATTTAAGTTTATCATAAAATAGGAAATAGTTCAATAAAAAAATAAAAAAAGTGCAGAGTGAAAACACCCTGCACTTTTTTTAACTCTCAAATTGCCTACCTAAGAATGAAGAAGCAGTTTGAATAAGCTTAGCCTCGGTGCTATGTGAGTCAGTGCTTGGATTTTCCTCACTCGTGACACAAGCCACACAGCCGATAATATCACCCTCTGAAATAATAGGCATAGCATACTTGACAAATGCGTTAGCACCATCGCAAATGGAGATACGTGGTGAGTCATTTTTGTAAATATACATGCTTCTTGTTTCCATAAGTGATTCAAAATCGTCGGTTAGTCTTTTATCGGCATACTCTTTTTTTGAAACGCCAGCGCAGGAAATAATAGTATCTCTGTCAGTAACAACAACAGACATTGAGCAAATCTTGTGAAGCGTATCTACATATTGAGATGCAAAGGATGTCAGCTCTCCAATAGGTGAATACTTCTTAAAAATTACCTCTCCATCACGGTCGGTAAAAATTTCAAGAGGATCGCCCTCACGTATTCTCATAGTTCTGCGTATTTCCTTAGGGATAACAACCCTTCCTAAATCATCTATTCTACGAACAATACCCGTAGCCTTCATAAAAATTCTCCTTTTGGTTTTTATTGTGCCTTGTTATTATTTGTAGAAAATTCTAACTTATACAAGAAATTTGAATTTATAAAAATAGTGGTAAAAAAACGCCTAAAATTACTAAATTCACTTGCAAATGGTTATATTATGTGATATTATATATATTAATTAATAAGGCTTTGAAAGGAGAATTGAAATGTCAGCTCAAACTATTAATACAATAATCATAGTGTCATTTGCTGTTATAGCTGTGCTTGGCTTTGTTAGAGGCTATTTTAAGGGCGTTTTCAAGTCCTTAATTGACGTTATTTTTACATTAATTGGCTTGATATCTTCGGTTCTCATAACAAAGGGAATTTCATCTCTTGTTATTACAAAGGATATTTGTAATAAAATAATAGATGCACTGAAGGGAATAATTACCGATTCTGGAATACTTGAATACCTTGAAATGTTCCAAGGCTACTTAGAAAATCCAAATGTAACTGATACTATTAATGTAGCAGTTGCTATTCCAACTATTATTCTTGCACCAATTATTTTTATTGTAGTATTGCTTTTGGTAAGTGCAATTTTGAAAATTCCAAGATTTATTCTTGAATGGTTGCTTTTTCCAAAGGCGAAGGATTTTGCGGTAAGAGCCTCTGGTGGAGCAGTCGGTGCTATAAGATATTCATTAGCAGTTTTATGTATCTTAGTCCCTCTTACAGGATATTTGAATTATGCAGCTACTACCTTTGATACGCTGTGTCAAGCTGAGGAGGGTGAGGATATCTCGATTATTGAAAGCATGACAGGAACTACGGTTGAGGATTTTAAGGAAAACGAAATCGTAAAGTCTGCCTATATGATAAAGGATAATCCTATAATTCAAACGACCTATAATTTAGGTGGAAGACCTTTATTTGAGGTTTTAACGACAACAAATGTTTGTGGCGTTGATTTGAATTTAACTAATGAAACTCAAAATGGAATCAAGCTTTATGGTGAAATAAGTCACTTTATAAACGTAAATCCAGAGGATTATGATAGGACACAAATAGATGCACTTAACAATATTTGTCAGGCACTTGACGATTCTGAATTTATAACAATTCTTGCCTCAAGAGTAATCTCCTTTGCATCTGGTGAGCTTTTGGATAATGGAAAGCTTGTTTATTTTGAAAAGCCTGATTTTACTGACACATTTAATCCAACAATAGATAGGATATTAGCAGTATTAAAATCAACAGATGAAAATAACATAAAAGAAGATATTAGAATGATAACTAATATAGCTACAAGCACAATAGAGCATGGTGTGCTGAAGGAGCTAATACCCGAAACGCGTGATGTGTTTAAGGTGCTTGAAAACGAGGAGTATCTTAATGATGTAATTGTAGAGCTATATAAGAACGAAAGGACAAGAAACGCACTTCCATACCTTTCAAACTCAATCAATAATTATTTAGTAAATCTTTATAATGAGAAAAACGGCACGAATGTAATTCCTGAGGATTTTAATTATGATAACTATAATGAGCAGTCATTGAGCCTTGAATCTGTAAGAATAGTTGAAGCAATTAAAAATATTCGTAAATTTATAGAAAGCGTTGAGGAAAATTCAGAAAGTCAGCAGGAGCTTATATATAATGCCGACCTTGAATCCTTTGGTGAAGCTATTGAAATTGCTCGTGATAGCGTTATACTTGGAAGAAGCGTTGATTTCTTTTTAATAGCATTTTTACATTCCGAGGGCTGTCAGGAGCTTGGTATAGTTGATGAGCACTTAATTGAAAGAGCATCACAGCCAAATGCTGACATTTCAGAAATGCTACTTGCAAGACAAACCTTAGTAAAGCTTTCCTTGTCATTACAAAGCATAGGATTAGATGGTGCTAAGCATGACATGCTTGAATCTGTAATTGAAACAATGATAAATGGTGATAATGCTGCAATTCAAGAGCTAATCACGGTTGAATACCTTGAAAGCATTGGCGTTTCTAAGAAAAAGACAGAAACAATTAATGGAATTGTAAACTCAATCGTTGACGCTGCCGCAGAGCAAAGCTTTGCAAGCGAGGAAGAAATGCAAGAGGAAATAGTAAAAACAGAGGCAATTATAAACGCTATTTCCAACAGCGTGGTTGATGACTCTAACGTAAATATGTTTACAGAGGGTAGAGACAGAGGAAATGCTAATATGTCAGCAAAGGAGCTGGTTGATAGAGTTTCCGACTCCTCGTTAGTTTCTTCAATGGTTAAAAACGCAGCAAACGATAGTGAGGGAAATGCAACCGAAGACCCTTATAATATCCAGCAAAATATGACGGAAAAAGATAAAACAGCCATCACAAATGCTATTTCCGACAAGTATAACAGCTCCGAAGCAACAGAAGATGAGAAGCAAACCTTAGAGGCACTTGCAACAATCTTTGGAGTTAGCATAAATTAGCCTTATTTGGCTAAGCAAAAACGATGGCATAGCCATCGTTTTTTCTATATAAAGCATTGACAAATGACTTTGTAATTGTTATAATATTATATTATTTAGTGCTTTACAACGATAAAGCAGAAGGAGTGAAACACAAATGGGATTAACCATCGCACAAAAAATCATTAAAAATCATTTAATCTCTGGTGAAATGAAGGTAGGAGAGGAAATTGCATTAAGAATTGACCAAACCTTGACACAGGATGCAACAGGAACAATGGCATACCTTGAGTTTGAGGCTATTGGTATTCCAAGAGTGAAAACCAAGCTTTCAGTAGCTTACATAGACCATAACACACTTCAATCAGGCTTTGAAAATGCTGATGACCATAGATATATTCAGTCAGTAGCTAAAAAGTTCGGACTTAGATTTTCAAGACCAGGTAATGGTATTTGTCATCAGGTGCATTTAGAGCGCTTTGGCGTTCCAGGCATGACGCTTATAGGTTCTGATAGTCATACACCAACAGCAGGTGGTATTGGTATGCTCGCTATGGGCGCAGGTGGACTTGACGTTGCCGTTGCTATGGGTGGTGGCGCTTACTACATCACAATGCCTAAAATGTATAAGGTTAATCTTACAGGTAAGCTACAGCCATGGGTTAGTGCAAAGGATGTAAGCCTTGAAATTCTACGTATTTTATCCGTAAAGGGTGGCGTTGGTGCAATTATAGAATGGGGTGGAGAGGGTATTAAGACACTTTCCGTACCAGAAAGAGCAACTATAACAAATATGGGAACTGAGCTTGGTGCTACGACCTCTATTTTCCCATCAGATGAAATAACAAAGGAATTTTTAGAGGCACAGGGCAGAGGCGATGTATATGTGCCACTTGCAAGCGATGAGGATGCGGTTTATGATAGAATAATCGACATTAATCTATCAGAGCTAAAGCCACTTCTTGCATGTCCACATAGCCCAGACAATATTAAGAGCGCCGAGGAATTGAAGGGAGTTAAGGTTGATCAGGTATGTATTGGCTCCTGCACAAACTCCTCGCTTAGAGATATGCTCAAGGTTGCAAAAATGCTCAAGGGCAAAAAAATTGATGATAGCGTTAGTATGTCTGTTTCACCAGGCTCAAAGCAGGTTCTTTCTATGCTTGCAGATTGTGGAGCTCTTTCTGACATTTTATCAGCAGGAGCAAGAGTATTAGAGTGTGCCTGTGGACCTTGCATTGGTATGGGCTTCTCACCAAACTCTAAGGGCGTTTCCTTAAGAACCTTCAATAGAAACTTTGAGGGTAGAAGTGGAACAAAGGATGGTCAGGTTTACTTAGTATCCCCTGAGGTTGCTGTTGCTTCAGCCTTGACAGGCTATATTACCGATCCAAGAACTCTTGGTGAGTATATTGAGGTTGAAATGCCTGATAAATTCAAGATTGACGATAGTGCAGTAATTATGCCTGCTGATGAGAAGGAGGCAGAGGGACTTGAAATTTTAAGAGGTCCAAATATTAAGCCATTCCCGGAAACAAAGCCACTTGAAAATCAAATTACAGCTAACCTTACATTGAAGGTTGAGGATAATATCACAACAGACCATATTATGCCAGCTGGTGCGAAGATTTTGCCATATCGCTCTAATATTCCATATCTTTCAAAATTCTGCTTTGCAGTATGTGATGAAAGCTTTGCAAGTAGGGCACTTGAGGCGAAGAGTAGTATAATTGTTGGTGGCTCAAACTATGGTCAAGGCTCGTCAAGAGAGCATGCAGCCTTAGTTCCACTATACTTAGGTGTTAAGGCGGTAATTGCTAAGAGCTTTGCAAGAATTCACGCAGCAAACCTAATTAATGCAGGAATTATGCCACTTACCTTTGAAAATCCAGAGGATTATGATAAGCTAAGTCAAGACGACAAGCTAACACTTGAAAATGTGTTTGACGGAATGGAAAAGGGAAAAATCACTCTAAGTGTAAATGGCGAAAAAATTAATCTTCTTTGCTCATATACAAGAAGACAAATTGATATACTTAAAGCAGGTGGCTTACTTGCATACACAAAGGGCGAATAAAATAAAAAATAAACGGTTAAGGAGAGGATACTATGAAACAGCTTTCACAGAAGATTGTTGACAACTTTAATCTATGGAGAACAAGCGAGTATTTTGACAAGGCGACAAGAGATGAGCTTAATAATCATCTTACAAATGAGGAGATAGAGGATCGCTTCTATTGCGACCTTGAATTTGGTACTGGTGGACTTCGTGGAGTAATGGGTGCAGGTACTAACCGTATGAACAAATATATTATAAGAAAAGCGACACAGGGCTTTGCCAATTACCTTGTTAATAAGTATGGTAAGGATATCGAAAGAGGCGTTGCAATAGGCTACGACTCTCGCAATAATTCAGATAGCTTTGCTAAGGAGGCAGCGCTTGTAATGGCGCAAAATGGCATAAAAGCCTATCTCTATAGCGAGCTTATGCCAACTCCAACTCTTTCCTTTACAGTAAGAGAGCTTGGATGTATTGGTGGTATTGTAGTAACAGCAAGCCATAATCCAAAGGAATATAATGGATACAAGGTTTATGATGAGCAGGGTTGTCAGGTTCTAATTGAGGATGCTAATGCTATTATTTCATACGTAAACGCAATTACAGATTTATCAGTTATAAAGGTAATGGCTGAGGACGAGGCAAGAAATAAGGGACTTTTGGTTGACGTAAGCGAAAGCGTTTACGAAAGCTTTATTGCAAATGTTAAAAAACAGGCTCACGATATTGGTGAAAAGAGTGCAAAAATAGTATATACACCACTTCATGGTACAGGAAACAAGCCAGTTCGTAGAGTTCTTAGTGACCTTGGCTACAATGTAACAGTAGTTAAGGAGCAGGAAATTAAGGATGGTAATTTCCCAACTGTAAATTCACCTAACCCAGAAAATGCAGAGGCTCTAAGCTTAGGCATTAAGCTTTGTGAGGAGATGAATGCGGATTTAATTTTAGGTACAGACCCTGACTGTGACAGAGTTGGTATTGCAGTAAATACAAAGGACGGAATGAAGCTATTCACAGGCAATCAGGTAGGTGCTTTATTAGTTGATTACTGCATCAAGATGAACAAGGCTTCATTAAACGAAAAATCAACAGTAATCAAGACAATAGTTACAAGTGAGCTTGGAGCTATTATAGCTAAGAAAAACGGCTTAAAGGTTCTTGAAACCTTAACAGGCTTTAAGTTTATCGGTGATAAGATGAATCACTTTGATAAATATGGTGATGGTGAATTTGTAATAGGATATGAGGAAAGCTATGGTTACCTTGTAGGCAATCACGCAAGAGATAAGGATGCAGTTGTTGCATCAATGCTTATTTGCGAAATGGCTTCATATTACAAAAACCAAGGCAAGACATTGGTTGATGTAATGAACGAAATTTATAATACATATGGATATTTCCTTGATAAGCTCGATTCCTATACCTTAAAGGGTATTGACGGCATTGAAAGAATTAAGGCTATAATGAAGGAAATGAGAGAAAAGGGTAAAGCCTTAATGAATGGAATAAGTGTAGTAAATGACTACACAGTAGGTATTGATGATTTGCCAAAGGCAGACGTATTAAAATTTGTCTTTGAAGACTCCTCTTGGATAGCAATCAGACCATCAGGCACCGAACCAAAAATCAAGGTTTACTATTCTGTAAAGGGCGAAAACAAGGACGATGCCTCAAAGGTATTAGAGTCCCGCCGTCAGATAATCGACCAAATCATAAACGCATAATAAAAAAGGCTGTTGCAATTAGCAACAGCCTTTTTTTTGAATTAAATTATACCTCTACAGTTTTTCCGAGAGGAATAGAGTAGATAATTGCTTTAGAAATTGGTCTATCAAAAATTTCCTCACAAGCCTTTTTGTAGTAAGAAAGCTGGGTGGAGTGTCGCTTTTTTAGTAGCCATTTGTAATTTTCCTCGGTAACATTATCTGTTTTGTAGTCAATTAAAATAAGCTCGTGGTTTTCGTTTTCGTAAATACAGTCAAGAACACCTTGAACAAGCACCTTTTCCTTTTTTAATCTTTCATCTGAGGAAAGCTCGCCAATCTCAAGCATATAGTTAAACCTGAATTCACGCTTAACCATTCGTTTATTTTTTATTGAATCAAGCATAGATAAAAACAAAGGTGTTTTTACAAATTTTTCAATATCCTCACCATTAATAAGCTCAGAATTTTGCTCTGAAATAAAATGCTCCTTAGTTAATAAGTCACGCTCCTTTTCATATCCAATTTCCTGTAGGCGTTCAAAATCGCAAAATTGCAAGAAAACGTGAGTAGCAGTTCCTTTTTCAGTAGCCGAATTTTCCTCAGCTGTTTTTGGTAAGAATTTTGGGAAAACGTCAAGGGACGTGTCTAAATTCACCTCGCTATTTTCATCGTTATCAAGCATTTTTGCTTTGATTTTTGAAATACTTATCTTAGATGGAAGCTTATTTAGATATTCCTTTTCGTATTTAAAGCCAAAGCGCCTACTAAGTATATCCTCATAGTCCTTTTGGGTATATATTTTAGGCTCTTTCTTAGACTTTTCTTCCTCGTTAGTAGTGTCATTTGATTCTTCAAGCCTTTTTCTTTCTTCTTCCTCATCAAACAGCTTTTTGTCCCATATGTATTCTGGTAAATATATGGTTTTTTCTATAAATGGCTTGTCGCAATCTAAAGCATCTAAAATAAAATCAATTCTTTTAACTGTTTTGTAAAGAGAATAGTTAGATACATAAGGGAATTTCTTAATTGATGTGTTATGTCGCTCGTTGGGACTATCAAGCTCAGCACATAAATAAAGCCTTGTTTTAGCTCTTGTAAAGGCAACATAGAGGATTCTCATTTCCTCCTCCTTTGCCTGACGTGAGGACGATAAATCAACACATTTTCTAATAAGAGTGTTAAATTTTGCAATATCTCCATCGTAAGAAACGTGACCAGCAACTCCAAGAAATCTATCAAATAGAAGTGAAGGCTTTTCACCACGCTTAGTCATCTCTGACTCTAAATTACAAACGAAGCAATACTCAAATTCCAGACCCTTTGATGCGTGAATTGTCATAATCTTGACAGTGTCCTCCTTGCCAACCTCCTCACGCAATTCGGTTTCAATGTTACCATCTATATATCTCAAGAATTTATATACGCCTTTAAAGGACGAGCCCTCAAATTCTCTTGCAATATTATAGAATTTAAGCAAATCACGTCTTTCCTCGCTTGAGCACATAGATAGTATCCTTGTTTCACTCATAATAGAGGCAATAGCATCATGAGCTGACATTTTTCTGATAGTAGCTCTATAGCTATCAAGGCTTTTTGTTAAAGCATTAATCTTTTTGCAAATATCCTCGTCGTTTTTGTATGTAGTAGCCGACTGATAAAGAGGCTCTTTTTTGTTCTTAGCACTTGCACGAATTTTAATCAAATCGTCAAGAGTAAAGTTGAAAATGTCAGAGCACATACAGCCTGCCATATACGTATCATTATATGGGTTATCAATAGAATTAAGCAAGCAGAGCATAAGAAGGATATGAGGCTTTTCGTAAAAGCCAACATCAGCCTTATATGATGAGCCTATACCATAACGACTAAGAGCATCAATATATGGCTGAGCAGAGGTTTTTGTTGACCTTAACAAAATTGCAATATCTGATTTTTTGATTTCCTTGCCATATGGTAGCTTTTTTCTATCTAAAAGAATTTTGATTTTTTGAGCAATAAGCTCAGCCTGTACTCCCTCGCAAGCCTCTGGATTTTCTTCCTTTTCACTTATATCAACAAGCATAAGCTCACAAGGCTCCTTGTTTGGACTACGTCCATCTGTTTTTCTAACCTCTAAGTCGTCCTTACTGTTATATGAAATTCCGTCTGAATTTCTAAACATATGATTAGAAAGCATATTTGTAAAATCAATAATTTCAGGGTTACACCTAAAATTACTTGACATAAATATAGACCTCCCATGCTTAGAGTCAGAGCAGGGCAAATCCTTATCAATAAAGCTATTTCTATAATGCATAAATATTTCAGGCTCTGCATATCTGAATTTATAAATTGATTGCTTAATATCTCCAACCATAAATCGGTTGTTATTTGAAATTGCCTGAAAAATTCTATCCTGAACAGAGTTTGTGTCCTGATATTCGTCAATATAAATTTCCTTATACTTTTTGCGTAGCTCTATAGCAATATCAGAACGGCTTCCGTCATCATTATATAAAAGCTTTAAAGCATATCTGCTTATATCATTAAAGGTGCAAACAGAAAGCTGTGATTTCTTTTTTCTGTATTCCTCGTGAAACTTAGTAAGAACCTTGTAAAGTGCTTGACAAATCCTTTCATTTTGAACGGCTGATGCCTTTACACTTGCTTCGTCAGAGCAGAAATAAAGCTTAGCATATTTGCGTACAGCCTCGGCAAATTTGCCCTTCATAGTCTTATAAAAGTCACTATTTATAAGAGGGGCAGACTTTCTACCTATAGAAATAGGCTTAAAGCTATTAAAAACATTATAAAGCTCTGAATATTTTGATTTTGAAACCCCATTAATCATAGAGTCAATAAAGGCTAAATCATAGTCGATTGAAGGCTGATATTTATCTATAGCATCAGTATCGTATTTGATTTCATCTGCAAAATCCTCAAAAATTTTCTTGTAATAGCTTGAAAGCTCTAAGATAGCTTGCTTTAAAACAACAGCATATCTTGAATCCATAAAATCTCCAGAAATATGAATAGGCATGATAAGCGTTTCTAAAAAATCCGAGGTATTAGAAAGATTCTTGTATAGCTTTAATAGATTGTCAGCAAGCTTTTCCTCATCGCTAAAGGAAGAGAAGCAATCAACAACACACAAAAAGTCCTTATCAGGCTCATTTTCGTTGTAAAACTCGTCAATTACCTCCTTCATAGCCTCGAATTCTAAAATACTAAGCTCACCATCATTTCCAATTCTAAAATCGGCATCAAGCCCAACCTTATCAAAGCTTGGCTTAACAATATGGTAGCAAAAGCTATCAATGGTGGAAATATCAGCAGAGCTTATATTAAATATCTGCGAGGAAACATGCTCAGCATTAATATTTAAGCTTTTGTCAATGTTAGCAAGCCTTAGTGTATCCTCAAGCTCTGAAATAAGACGGGATTTAAGCTCATTTGCAGCCTCCTTTGTAAAGGTTACAACTAACATTTTTGCAATGTCCGCACCAGCAATAATTTTTCTTGTAATTCTTTCAATAAGTGTTGCGGTTTTACCACTTCCTGCACCAGCAGAAACAAGAAGGTCAGAGTCAGTATGCTCAATAGCTTGTAATTGAGCAGGTGTAAATTCACGCTTTTTTTTCATTACTTCCTCCTTCTGCAAAATGCTTTATTTTCACAAAAATCACAGGTTGAAAAGAATGCGTCGTCCTCAAGTGGAATAGCAGAGGCATCTCCACTTTTCATAGAGCAGACAACGTTATTAACAACCGTTTTCATTTTATCAAGTAAATTATCAAATTCTTCCTTAGAAATATAGCTTTTAGAACTTTTGAAGCTTGGCAAATATAAGCCGTCCCTATCCTGTAAATTGTGAAGATTTTCGTCCTTTAAAAATCTGCCGTTTGGAAAAGCATTATTTTTAACCTCCTCAAGGCATTTGTTAGATGCGTCTAAGGGGTCTGACAAAAGGTCAGAATCAATTACGGCTTTACCTACCTTAAGTGGGAGATAGTAAGCGCCAGCAGGAAGAATTTTTTCACTACCATTTAAAAGCTCACTTTTAAATTTGCAGTCCTTCATTTCACAAAGAGCAAAAAGGTAAATAAATAGCTGTAGCATAGTGCCGTTTTCAAAATCAGCCATATTAAATTCCTTTTTACCAGTTTTGTAATCCACAATTCTTACATAGGTATTTTTACCATCATTGTAAATATCAACTCTGTCTGGCTTTCCGTGAAGAATTGCACGTGTTCCGTCACTAATTGGTATTTCAAGGGGGAGAGGAGTATCAATACCATCACCGTCAAAATTAAGCTCAAAGAATTTAGGAATAAAGCTACTTTGCTTAAATTCGTCAACAATCTTCTTTGTCAAAATTTGTAGATTTTTCTCCATTTTTCCAAATAAATGCTTTAGCTTGTTTGTTTGGAATGCACCCATACAAATCATGTTAATATAATTAGAAACAAGCTCAGAAACACGCTTTGAAACATACTCGTCAGTAAGACCTTTATAATCCCTATTCAAATCCCTTATATGGGTAGTAATATGCTCAAAAACATAGTGGAACAAATTACCAATTTCAATGGAGGAAAAGTCAAATTTCCTATTTGAACGAAGCTTTAAAAGATAGTTAGCATAGTAGCTTAAATGACAGGATTGAAACTTCTCAATAGCAGATTGAGTAAGCTTAATTTCGTCACTATTATAAATTGCCTTAAGCATATTATCTGAAATTATTTGCCTATCATTTGTAAAGCTTCCAGCTTTTATTTTATCCTTATCACTACCTAAGCTATTTGCAATTACCTTTTTTAATTTATCGTCAGCCATATTATAATATTCGGTAGCATTTTCAATGGTATAAATTTTATCAATTACATTGTTAGAGGGAAAATCAACCTCTAAGCCCTCAAATAAATCCCTTATTCGTGTAAAGGCAACTGAGGGTTGCTTTTTCTCACCCATTATTCCTGAATCGAGAGAGCAAATAGTAGCACTTGACGATGCAATAGCTATGCTATTACTAAAAAACATAAGCTCGTCCATTATGCGTATCTCGGTTTTTTCAGAAAGATTAATCTCTGAATTTAATCTTATCAGCTCGTCCTTGTCATTATCATTAAAGAAGGAGCTATCCTTGATAGATGCAGGGAAAACACTCTCGTTTGCACCAATAAGAAAAACGTGCTTAATGCTTGAGGCTCTTACCATTGATGCGTCGGCAATTAAAACATTGTCCTCACCTGTTGGAATAGTGCTAATCTCCTCGTCTACAAGGGCGTAGTGTAAAAGCGTTGCAAAGGTAGAAGGGGTTATTACAAAATCTCCACAAATATCAACAAGAGTATCGAGAGATGACCAAAGAGCCTTATAAACCTGTGCAATTATATAAGCGTCCTCCTTGCTTGACTCTGCCATTTCCTTTTCAAGCTTATTAATAATATCGTGAGCTTCTAAAAAGCTGTGAATAGCAATAGCACATTCCTTAACCGTTTGACCTTGGGAAAAGGGCTTTTCAAGTATAGAAAGCATAGAAATAATTTGTTTTCTTGCCTTAAGAATGGTAGTAAGTCTATTCTTTTGCGACTCTGTTCTTTCTAAGACAAAGCCATCAGGATTAGCACCCCAGTATTTCTCCTCTGAAAATCGGCTTCCATATATATCCCAACGAGTCATATATTCCTCAAGCATAGAAATAGATAGCTCATCAATGTCAGAGTAGCCACATTTTGTATAAGCAATAATATCCTCAGGCTTATATGTGCTTATTGCAGTTAAGGCAGTGAACACCATTTTAATTACAGGCATACCGAGTAAATCTGATGGAGCAGAAAAGAAATAGGGTATATTAAATTTCTTAAGTGTGTAGTCTAAAATACCCCTATACGTGTTTGAATTTCTTGCTATTATAGCAATATCGCTATATTGGTTTCCTTCTTCAATCAGCTGTCTTATAGCACCAGCAACATATTCACACTCATCAAATTCGTCCTTGCAGGAAACAAGCTTGATGTCATTACAGGTTTCCTTTTTATCAGCAGTAAAGCACCAAAGATTATCGCAAATATATTTAATATCCTCGCTTGTATGCTTGTAGTCCTTGTCAAAGCCCTCTGCGATTTTAAATTCTTTGTTTTGCTTGTTACAAATTTTCATAATATCCTTTACGCTTTGAACAATCTTAGCGTATTGCATATTAGCTGATTTAATATCAGTAGGGCAGTCAAAGGCAAGGGTTACATTCTTTGCGTCACGAATAATGTAGGAAAGAATTTTATATTGAGCTCCAGTAAAGCCATAAAAGGAGTCAATATACACATTGCAATCCTTGAAATATTTCATTCCCTCAAGCTTTTGGGCAAGCGTTTGCATGTCGTTTAATGGGTCGGAGAATCTATCATTAAGTAAATTTTCATAGGCAGACCAAACTGCTGTTATATCCTCGAGCTTATTTCGAAGGTGCTCACTTGTATTTTTATGGTCTTTAACCTTGTTAATAGTATCCATTGAGATATTGTAGGATTTAAGCTCATAGATAGCCTGCAAAAATAAAGTGATACAGCTTTTTTCATGGCCATTTGCAATTTTATATGCTTTTAAGCGATCCTTGACCTGTGAAACGGCGATATACATAATGAGATTTTTTGCGCTATTTGTTACATAATTGTATTTAAGCCCACCAAACTCACGAAAAACTCTGTTAGCCAAACGAGAAAAGTTTAAAACCTCACAGCTAAGCTGAGCCTTAGGTGGTAGCTTGGATGCAATCATTCTTTCGCAAGCAACAGAATACTGCTCAGGAACGATTAAAAAGGAGAAAATTCCATTTTCAAAATCCTCTTTAATGCAGTTGAAAATATGAGTGCTTTTTCCACTTCCATATTTACCTACCAAAAGATTAATCATGGCTTTTCTCCTTTTCATATAATTTAACATTTCTCAAAATAACATCATATCCACGCCAAGCAAAGGGACGCTTTTCAAATTCCTCCTTAGAAAGAGAGGACAGAGTGTTCATATCTAAACAGGAAATTACACCCTCGTTAAAGAAAGGTATTTTTGAAAATTGTGCATTTTTTGTATATGGACAAGCATTTTGACAAGCATCACACCCCCAAATACTGCCATTACTTATTATCATCTTTTCTTCCTCTTTAGTAAAGCTACCCTTTTTTTGAGTGATAGCGGATAAGCACTCAATTTTCTTGTCCTTGATTTGACCAATACATTGTGAAGGACAAGCCTTTTTGCATTTGCCGCAATGCAAACACCCCTTAACCTCAATTTCTGGAGCATAATCAAGCTCTAATTCCTCTGGCGTAAGGTCGGTTATGCACTCTCCCAAAAAAACAAAGGAGGAGTATTTTTCGGTAATCAAAAGACCATTATCTCCGATAAAGCCTAACCCACTTATGCAAGCACCGTAAACCTCGTCAATAGGAGAATGGTCAGAAAATACCTTGAATTTTGCGTTTGGATAATGCTTTTTTACATAAGCCTCTAATTTTTGAGAAAGCTCACTTACAAAAAAGTGATAATCTCTGACAGAGGCATAAACGGTTAGATTTTTTAACTCAATGCTTGTTCTATATGGAAAAAGCATCATAATTACATTTGCATTTTCATCAAAGCCGTTTTTTTCAAGCAAATACCTCTTAACAATCTTAAGTCTGCTAAGAGGTACAAGGGCAAGCATTTCAATCCCCTCATTTATTAAAAAGTCCTTAATTTTCATCTGAATATTCTTTTTCCTCGGCATTAATAAGCTCAACAAATCTCTTTTCGTTCTGCTTCTTTTTAAAAACAATAAGCTTAGAAAAGATATAGTTAAGAACAATTACAATAACATTTGAAGCAACCTTAATCCACATCTCATATTCAGTAAGTGCAAGCTTATCAACGAATAAATACATAATACCTGAGTCTATTGCGCCTGTTGCAACACGTGATAAAACAAATAGGGCAAATTCCTTTAAAAATATATCAGGCTTAAAGCTCTTGCTTTCAAAAACAAAAAGCTTGTTTGTAAAGTATGCAAAAAGAACACTAACTGCCCAAGCTAAAACATTAGATAAGACAGTAGGCAGATTTAAAGGAGTTGCAAAAATCCAGTATGCTAAAATATTAACTAAGGTAGTGAGACCACCAATAATTAAATAAAGAATAATCTCCTTGTATTTTTTAAATAACTCAATAATTTTTTTCATAATTCCTCAATTTTAAAAGAATGTCAAAAATTCGACTAAATCTATTATAATATTATTTGTTATTTTTGTCAACTCACGCTTGTCCCAAAATTGACACTTGAAAAATAAAATTTTATATGTTAAAATAATTATGTATAATTTTTACATCAATTTAACAGAAGACAAATAGCTTGAAAATAAGCTTGTTTTTTATTTTAGGGAGGATAATATGGCAACTAAAGAATATACCGATCAAAGTATATCATCCTTAAAGGGCGCGGACCGTGTTAGAAAAAGACCAGCCGTAATTTTTGGCTCTGAGGGACTTGAGGGCTGTCAACACTCTTTCTTTGAAATTTTATCTAACTCTATTGACGAGGCACGTGAGGGCTATGGTAAGGAAATTACTATAACTGTATATAGAGATAGAACTATCGAGGTTGATGATAGAGGACGTGGTGTACCTCTTGATTTTAATAACAAAGAGGGTAAATATAACTGGGAGCTTGTATATTGTGAGCTTTATGCAGGTGGTAAATACGATAACAATGATAAGGGTGCATATAAGTATTCCTTAGGCTTAAACGGCTTAGGTGCATGTGCAACGCAGTATTCCTCCGAGTTTATGGATGTTTATTCCTATAAAAATGATATGATGTACGAAATTCACTTTGAAAAGGGCAACCCTGTGTCTAAATTAAAGACGACGGTGCTTGAGGGCAGAGATAGAAGGACAGGTACATTAACACGCTGGAGACCAGACCTTGAGGTATTTACAGATACAAATATACCTAAGGAATATTATTTAGATGTTTTGCATAAGCAGGCAGTGGTAAATGCAGGCTTAAGGCTTATTTTAAATTATCAAGGCTCTGACGGAAAATTTGAGAAAGCTGAATTTCTTTACAAAAATGGTATTTCTGATTATATTGGTGAAATAACAAATAATACATCTCTTACAGCTCCTGTTAAATGGGATATGAGTGCTAAGGGACGTGACAGAGAAGATAAAAAGGATTATGAATTAAAGGCTGAGATTGCGTTTTGTGTGTCAAACACAAATAGCCTTCTTGAATATTATCATAACTCCAGCTTTTTGGAGCATGGTGGCTCACCTGATAAGGCTGTTAAGCGTGCCTTTACAAGCGAGCTTGATAAGTATTTGAAGGCAAATGGAAAATATACGAGAAATGAAAGTAAAATAACCTTTAATGATATTCAGGATTGCTTGGTTTTGGTAATCAATAGCTTTTCAACGCAAACCTCTTACGAAAACCAAACTAAGAAATCAATTACAAACAAGTTTATTGAAGACTCTCTTTGTGATTTTATAAGAAGCAAATTAGAGATTTACTTCCTTGAAAATAGAAATGAAACTGAGCTTTTTGCAAATCAGGTTTTAATTAACAAAAGGTCAAGGGAAAAGGCAGAAACTGCAAGACTTGATATCAAGAAAAAGCTTTCGGCATCAACTGATATTGCAAGCAGAGTTGAAAAATTCGTTCCTTGCAAGTCAAAGGACCCAGACGTTAGAGAGCTTTACATAGTTGAGGGTGACTCAGCGCTTACATCGTGTAAATTGGGTAGAGATGCAGAGTTTCAGGCAATTATTCCAGTAAGAGGTAAAACCTTAAACTGTCTAAAAAGCTCCTACGATAAGATTTTCAAAAGTGATATCATAGTTGATTTGCTTAAGGTTATCGGCTGTGGAGTTGAGGTTAAGGGAGTAAAAACAAAGGATAATATGGCAACCTTTGACCTTGATAATTTAAGGTGGAGAAGAATTATCATCTGTACTGATGCTGACGAGGACGGCTTCCAGATAAGAACCCTTATTTTAACAATGTTCTATCGCTTGCTTCCAACTCTTATTAAGGAAGGAAAAATATTTATAGCAGAATCTCCATTATATGAAATTTCAACAAGTAAGGATAAGATTTTCTTTGCATATAACGAAACAGAGAAGGCGGAAATTTTATCTAAATTAGAGGGCGAAAAGGTTACAATTCAGCGTTCAAAGGGACTTGGTGAAAACGACTCTGATATGATGTGGGAAACTACTATGAATCCAGAGAGCAGAAGACTTATTCAGGTTACTCCTGCTGACGAGGAGGAAACAAGAATAATGTTTGAAACCCTTCTTGGTGACGACATTGTCGCAAGAAAGGAATTTATTGCTGAAAACGGACCAAAATATATGGATCTTGCTGACATATGATAGATAAGGATAAGGATTATATGCGCCTTGCAATAAACGAGGCGAAAAAAGCATTTAAAAGGGACGAAGTGCCTGTTGGTGCTATAATTGTAAAAAATGACGAGGTTATTTCAAAGGCATATAATACTCGTGAATATGGTAAAAACGCACTTTATCACGCAGAAATAAAGGCAATAGACAAGGCTTGTAAAAAATTAGGTGGCTGGCGACTTGTGGGATGCACAATGTATGTCACCTTAGAGCCATGCCCTATGTGTGCAGGTGCAATAGTAAACTCAAGAGTTGAAAGAGTGGTATATGGCGCACCTGATTACAAGGCAGGTGCATTTGGAACAATGCTTAATTTAACTGACTATCCACTCTATAAGCCACAAATTGAGGGTGGAGTATTAAGCGATGAATGTGCCAACCTTCTAACCTCGTTTTTCAAACAAAAAAGATAAAAAAGACGACCACGTGGTCGTCTTTTCTTTATAGTATTTATTTTTTTAAGCTTTTAACAAATGCTATCAGCCTTCCCCAGTTGGGGAAGGGGGACCACAAGAAGTGCGACAAAAAATGAGAAAAATTCAAAGCTTGTGGTGGATGAGGTGTAAAAAAAGACGACTATGTGGTCGTCTTTTTCTATATTTATATATTTATCTATTTTTTAAGCTTTTTACAAACAATTCTATTCTCTCAAGTGCTTGTGCTAAATGCTTCATTGAGTAAGCGTAGGAAATTCTTGCAAAGCCCTCACCACTATCACCAAAGGCAGTGCCTGGAACAATAGCGCACTTATGCTCATAGAGTAGTCTTTCTGCAAATTCGTCGCTCGAAAGACCAAATGGAGCAATATTTGGATAAATGTAAAATGCCCCCTCAGGCTCAAAGCATTCAATTCCTATTTTTCTAAGACCATTTAAAACGAATGTACGTCTGCGATTATATTCGTTTCGCATCATCTCCACATCCTCGTCACCATTACGCATTGCCTCAATTGCCGCAAATTGTGAGGCGGTCGGAGCACACATAATAGCATACTGATGTATCTTTAGCATCTCCTTAATAAGTGGTTCAGGACCACAAAGGTAGCCAAGACGCCAGCCAGTCATAGCATATGCCTTAGAAAAGCCACTTGCAATAATTGTTCTTTCACGCATGCCCTCAATATTAGCAATAGAAACATGCTTTCTTCCGTATGTAAGCTCGGCATAAATTTCGTCAGATAAAACAGCAATATTTGTATCCTTTAAAACCTCGCTAATTTCCTTAAGCTCATCTTCGGTTAAAATAGCACCGGTTGGGTTATTAGGAAAGGGAAGAATTAAAAGCTTTGTCTTATCTGTGATAGCTGACCTTAATTCATCGGCAGTTAGCTTAAAGCTATTTTCAAGCTTTGTGTCAATTTTTACCACCTTAGCACCAATCATTTCTGCAATGGGACCATAGCAAACAAAGGATGGAACTGGTAAAATAACCTCGTCACCAGGCTCTAAAATTGCACGCATACAAACGTCAATAGCCTCGCTACCACCAACAGTAACAATTATTTCATTTTTGCCACAGTATTCAAGATTGAATCTGCGCTTCATATATTTAGATATTTCTTCACGTAGCTCGCTTGTACCAGCATTAGAGGTGTAATAGGTTTTACCCTTTTCAAGGCTTTCAATAGCTGCCTCCCTTATGTGCCAAGGAGTTACAAAATCTGGCTGTCCAACTGTAAGTGAAATTACATCGTCCATTTCTGAAAGCATATCGAAAAATCTACGTATACCAGACGGTTTAATGTCACAAACTGTTTTTGACAGCATTTTGCCGTAGTCAATCATATAAGTAGGTTTCCTCTTTCATCTATTTCGCAAGAGCCGTAAATTACGCCCTTGTCCTTGTATTTTCTAAGCACAAAGTGTGTCGCAGTTGAAGTGATTGATTCAATAGGAGCAAGCTTTTGTGCAACAAAATAGGCAACCTCTCGCATGGTTTTGCCTTCAATAATTAGAGCAAAGTCAAAGCCACCTGAGGACATAAGATAAAGTGATTTAACCTCAGGATGATTATAGATTTTTTCAGCAATATGGTCAAAGCCACGATCTCTTTGAGGCATAACCTTAACCTCAATGATTGCACTAACATATTCACGGTCGGTTTTATCCCAGTCAATAAGAGTTTTATAGCCTAAAATAACTCCGTCCTTCTCATATTTGTTAATAGCTTTTTTAATATCGCCAACCTCTTTGGATAGCATAACAGAAATCTGCTCAGCTGTAAGGGTAGCATCCTCCTCTAAAAGCTGTAAAATTTTATCCATAATAAGCCTCCGATTAATTTACTTTAGCATTTTAGTATAGTAAAATAATAGCACAAAAAAAGATGCTTGTCAATATTATAATAAAATGTGCGAAAAATATTGAAAATCCTTATCTTATATGATACAATTAATATACCAAATATCAAGGAGTAATAGTAATGAAAATATCCACAGAAATATATTCTACAGCAAGACATGTAGGTGAGGAAAAGGCAATTGAGCTGATAGCTAAGGCAGGCTTTGACCATTGGGATTTTTCCATGTTTGAAATGGGAAGAATAGATTGGCGTACTTATACATTAATCGAAAGCAATCACCCACTTACAAAGCCAAATTATCTTGACTTTGCAAGAAAGCTTAAAAAAATAGGTCTTGATAACGGAATTACCTGTAATCAGTCCCATGCACCATTTCCAGTAAGAGTGCCTGAAATTATGAAATTGCAAAAAAGAGCAATAGAGTGCACAGCTGAGGCAGGGGGAAAAATTTGCATTATTCACCCAGATAATAATAGCACAGCGGAGCAAAACGCAGAAATGTATTTAGAGCTTTTGCCATTTGCTAAGGAGCATGGTGTTAAAATTGCTACAGAAAATATGTGGAACTGGGAAAATGGAGCTACACAAAGCTGCTTTGCAGCCTGCTCCACAGCAGAAAGCTTTAAAAATCATATAGATATAGTAAATGACCCATATTTAGTTGCGTGCCTCGATTTAGGACACGCTGAAATGAAGGGCTCAGGTGATGGTGCACCATATATGATTAGAGAGCTTGGTGATAGACTTAAGGCACTTCATATTCACGATAATGACAGGCTTCACGATAGCCACCAATTACCATTTTCGATGAATATCGACTTTGTCGAAATAGCAAAGGCGTTAAAGGATATAGGCTATCAGGGTGAGCTTACCTTGGAGGCTGATCAGTATTTGACAGCCTATACAAAGGAAACAGTTTTAGAAGGACTAAAAAAGATGGCTGAAAGTGCAAGAAGAATAGAAGAGCTGATGAAATAGAAAAAATTAACAAAAAATAGTATTTTATGGTAGCAGTATTCTACATATTATAAAAAATTTTTGATTAATATAAAATTTTTCTTTACAAGTTGAGTATTTTTTGATATACTTATTGTGTTAAAAAAGTTTTTGCCTGTAAATTGGTATATTTTTCGTTTACAGACAGCAAAAAGGAGTGTATAAAATTATGAGTCGTATGGTCGGTACAGTATCAAGAGGCTTAAGAGCGCCAATTATCCGTGAGGGTGATAATCTTGTTGAAATAGTTACCAATTCAGTTCTTGAAGCAAGTGAGGATGACGGATTTAAGGTTCGTAATCGTGACGTTGTTGCTATGACTGAGGCAATCGTTGCAAGAGCACAAGGAAACTATGCAACTGTTGATCAAATAGCTGAGGATGTAAGAGCAAAGTTTGGTGGAGAAACAGTTGGTGTTATTTTCCCAATTCTTAGCCGTAACCGTTTTGCAATCTGCTTGCGTGGTATAGCAAAGGGATGCAAAAAGGTTGTTTTAATGCTCTCATACCCATCTGATGAGGTTGGTAACCATCTAATAAGCCTTGATACAATGGATGAAAAGGGTGTTGACCCATATAAGGATGTATTAGATCTTAAAACATATAGAGAGCTTTTTGGATATGAAAAGCACACATTTACAGGTGTTGATTACGTTGAGTATTATGAAGGCTTAATTAAGGAGTGTGGAGCAGAGGCAGAGATTATTTTTGCTAACAATCCAAGAGCAATCCTTAATTATACAAAGAATGTTCTCAACTGTGATATTCACTCTCGCTTCCGTACAAAGCGTATTCTTAAAAACGCTGGTGTTGAAGCTATTTATGGTCTTGATGAGATTTTGAATACATCAGTTAATGGTAGTGGCTATAACGAAAATTATGGCTTGCTCGGCTCAAATAAGGCAACTGAGGATAAGGTTAAGCTTTTCCCACGTGATTGCCAAAAGCTTGTTGAGGATATTCAAGCAAGCATTTATGAAAAGACAGGCAAGCTTATCGAGGTTATGGTTTATGGCGACGGTGCATTCAAGGATCCAGTTGGTAAAATTTGGGAGCTTGCTGACCCAATCGTTTCTCCAGCATATACAAAGGGACTTGAGGGTACACCTAATGAGCTTAAGCTAAAGTATCTTGCAGATAATGATTTTGCTAACCTTTCTGGTGATGCTCTAAAGGAAGCTATTAAGACTAAGATTCAAGAAAAGGATGATAACTTAGTTGGTAAAATGGCATCTGAGGGTACAACACCAAGACGCTTAACTGACCTAATCGGCTCACTTTGTGACCTCACATCAGGCTCAGGCGATAAGGGTACACCTATCGTATATATTCAAGGTTATTTTGATAATTACACAACAGAATAAATTATAAAGGGAATGTTGCAATAAGCACAGAACAAAAACAGACACTCCCAAACTAAAAACGAAGCAAAATTGTATTTTTAGTAAAAATAATGTCGAGATGTTGCATTTTTTGCAACATCTCCTCTTTTTTTATGTCTGTTTTTTAGTCGCGACCTCGCACTCTACCGTACGAAGTACGCCTACGTTTGCGAGTTCACGCCTTCTGCACTCATTTCACTATCCCCTAAAAATGGGCTGTCGCTAATGCAACAGCCCATTTTTTTTGTAATAGTATTGACAAAATTCTACATATTTAGTAAAATAAATCTTAATAAGATTAAGGAGAGAAAATATGTTTTGTAAGCATTGTGGGAAAAACATTTATGACCTTGAAAAGTGTCCCTTTTGTAATGATGGTGAAAACCTTAATACAGAGCAAAATGGTATAGGTCAAGAGGAAGGTCCAGAGCAGATAAAATATGTGCATACTGGCGAATTTTATACCGATAAGGTAAGAAAGAAAAACCCAGCATATAGATTGGCTGATATTTCAGAAATAGCTTTTATGATAGCTATTTTTGCAATAATGTTGCTTATGGCTATTGTTGAGTGGATGTCAAAGGATTTTGCAAACATTGATTTAATGCTTTATACTGTTTATACTTATATGCTACCAGTATATTGGATGGCGTACATATTAAGTACTGCAGTGTTAGTGCAGGGTATAGCATTTTTGTATGATGCAAATAAGAACAAGCCAAAAACAGCAGAGCTTTTTGAGTACATAAAGAACCAAAGCAAGGAAGCTCCAGCTCTTGCATGGAATCATGATAGTTATATAGGTGATACATGGAAGGCGATTATGTATAGACATAATAAAAAGGGCTTTTATATGTCATGGTCACTCTTAGGAATTGATATGCTTAAGCCAATTATTTATATCGTTTTGGGTGTACCAGCGTTAAAATATTTCCACGCTTGGTTATTAGTATTAAGATCGGATTCATCACCTGATGCAGGGGAATACATAAAGAATTTACTACTCAACGATAAGGTTATAATATTTATAGTTGCTTATGTAATAGTAAAAATTGCAGGAAAAGTAATAGAGAATATGCTAACTAAGGAAAAGCAGGCAATGCTTTCTAATTACGAAAACGGAAAATATGCTGATTAAATAAAAAAGCACCGACACGTGTCGGTGCTTTTTATGATTTTATACTAATTCAACCTTTGCTCCAGCATTAGTCAGTCTTAATTCAAGCTCAGTAGCAATTCCTCTTGGAACATCCTTAGCAATGGTGTTTGGAAGTGGACTTTCTAAGGCTAAAAATCTTGCCTCGTCCATTGTTATATCCAAAACCTCCTTGATTATTTGAACTACATCTAATTTATGAAACCCAACGCTTTTTAAAATAACAGTATATTCAAGCTTGTTGCTTGCTTCACTTGTTGGATTGTTTGGATAAAAGTTTGTTTGAAGTGGCTCTGTAAAGAATGGGTCAGCATATGGATTAAAGCCTCCGTTGAAAGGCTCATCAAGAGAAATTTCTCCTCTTTTCCATTTCTTATAAAGAATAAGGGAGCAAATAAATGTAAGAGCAGAGGGAGCAAGGCAAACAATTCTATAAAAAATATCATAAATTATTTGAGATTGTTCTGTTGCAACTGCTGAGAAATTATTAAGTGGGCTTAAAATCATAAATGACGCTATATGAACAACTAAAGCTACAACTGTAAATGCCTTACTACCTTGACCCTTAATAAGCTTTGCAAAGTAAACTGTCGAAATAATAAAGCTTGCAAGCATAAGCAAGGAAGAAATGGCAAATAGAGCAATGAGTGTCATGTGGTCATTAATATATTTTGTGGAAGCATCTAAAAACCTTTCGTCAGTAACCATAATCATATTAAAATCAAGCTTGTTAAACAAAATAACGAAAAGTGTACTTGTGATAAATCCAACTAATTGAAAAACGCCTGTAACGATTCCTAAAATCTTATGTCGCTTTTGAACAAAGGATGAAAATAGAAGAAATCCAAAGGCACAAAGTCCCAATAATGCACTAATTATAATAGAAACTATAATATATGACTTAGATGGCTCAAACTGCATCATAGAAAAAATATCGTCACCCATAACAAACCCTCCATACTAATTATATGGTAATAATATCATTAAAAATTCAAATTGTCAATAAAAAACCAATTTCATTTAAGAAAAATTAACAAAAGCAAATTATGCGCCTCCTTTGTTGACTTTTTATTTCTATAATATTATAATCAAATTAGAATAATCATGATTACTGTGGCTAATTAAGAGGTAAATATGAATGAAAGAATCAAACAATTAACAAATCTTACCTTAGAAGGTAAAATGTATGTTGAGCCTGTGAAAACAAAGCTTGAAAAGGAAAATAGCTTTATATCAAGGATAGATTATGAGGTTACAAGCCTCTGTAAATATATATTAAATCAAGAGCCAGTAGTAAATCAGTATTCTGCCTTTACAGGAAGGTTTAATTTTGATGGTAGTGTTGTGGGTGATGCCTTTAAGAGAGGTGGGCACAAATACAACCAAATGGCACTTGGAAAATACTATTTAAAACCTATTAATAATGTTTCCACTATGGAATGGCAACATGCAACAGCCGACTATAAAAAGGTTTTGGAAAAGGGTATTTTAGGAATTATTGAGGAAATTGAGCAATCAATTGAAAAATATAAGAATGACATTGAAAGAATAGAATTTTTAAATGGTCTAAAGCGAGTTGCCTACACCCTTATAAAATGGAGTGAAAAATGCTCCGAAAGGGTAAATCAGCTTGCTCAAGGGATAGAAAATGAAGAAAGCAGGCAAAGACTTAAAAAGCTATCAAGTGCGCTTTTAAATGTACCAAAAAACAAAGCGAGTAACTTTTATGAGGCAGTTTTGTCAATCTATATTTGCTTCAGTGCAGACCCCGATAGCATAGGAACACTTGATAGATATCTATCACCCTATTATTTTAACGATATTGAAAAAGGAGTAATCACAAAAGAGGAGGCAAAGGAATATTTACAGGAGCTATTTTTAATGCTTCAAGCCTCAACTCATATAAACTCTGTTCATTTTACAAGAGGTGGTGAGTCGCATTTTTGCATAGGTGGTTATCTTCCAAACGGCAATGATGGCTTCAATGAGCTTTCTGAATTGATAGTTCAAGCAATGCTTGAGCTTCCGACATACAACCACAGCTAACATTAAGGTGGACTAAGAAAACACCAAGAGAGGTGTTTAAGCGTATGCTTGAGTATGAAAGAAGCGATCCACATAAGCGTATAGCCTTTACAAACGATGAAAAAAGGATAAAATGCTATACAGAAATATGTAAAATTCCATACGAAAGAGCCGTTTCATACACGACAGTTGGTTGTAATGAGCCAGCATTTTTGGGTGCAATTACAGGTAGCACCTCTAAGGGAAATATCTTGAGATGTATGGAAAAACTATTTCATAAAAAGCAAGAGGAAATTATAAATTTAAAAAGCTTTGACGAATTTTATAGCGTATTTGAAAAGGAGCTATTTTTCGACCTTTCCGAAATTTGTCGATACGACGATTTATACAATAGTGAAAGAGCTAAGGACTATAATTATATTTCAACTCTTTTCTTTAATGATTGTATAGAAAATGGTAAAAGTCTAACACAGGGTGGAGGTAATTGCGTTACTGCCTCACCAATGCTGATAGGAATGACCAATTTAATTGACTCACTTATTACAGTTAAGCAATTTGTCTATGATGAAAGGCTCTTTTCAATGCAGGCTCTTATTTCAGCTCTTAATTCTAACTGGAAAGGCTATGAGGATTTACATACCCTTATTACAAAAAAGGGGAAATTCTTCGGCACAGATGAAGAGGAAACAAGGGACGTAGGTAAAAGGCTATATAATAGCATTTATGAATTTTATAAGGATAGAAAAAATCTGTTTGGTTATCAATGGCTGATTGGTGATCTTTTAGGCTATAATGAGCATCATAATTGGTTTGGTCAAAAAACCAAGGCAACTCCTGACGGAAGATACGATGGAGAAATGCTTAAGTTTGGTATAGGACAAAGTGAGGGTAGAGATAAAAATGGCTTAACTGCCTTGTTAAATTCCATAGCAGAGCTCGATGAAAATGCTATTGCCTGTGGCTCAACCGTTACTAATATAACCCTTGATAAGAGTCTGGTTGAAAATGACGAGAGCTTTGATAAGCTTGTATCTATTTTTGAAGGATATTTTAAAAAGGGTGGTGTGCATTTTCAGCTTACCTATGTATCAAGAGAGGATTTGATTAAGGCTAAGGCAAGTCCTGAAAAATACAAGGGACTACGCGTTAGAGTTACAGGCTTTTCTGACTACTTTGTAAAGCTTAAGGAAAGCATACAGGACGACATAATATCAAGGACGGTATGTAAATGATTGATTATTTACAAATAAAGGATTATATAAGCAAAAATAAAAACGAAATAGTAAATACACTAATCGAGCTTATTAAAATCCCGTCAATTTCAGACACCCCATACGTAAAGGAGCTGTGTGAGCATTTAAAAAAGCTATATAGTGAAAACGATCTCATAATAGAAGAGGGCAAAGAGTATCTTTTAGCACACTGCGGAAATGGTATAAGGACAATAGGACTATTTTGTCACGGTGATGTAGTGCCTGCTTCAAACGACTGGACAGCTTGCAAGCCCTTTGATCCTGTTGTTATAGGTGATAATCTTTTTGGTAGAGGCTCAATTGATAATAAAAGTGCAATAGCTATGTCACTTTTTGTAGTTAAAATGCTTAAGGAATTGAATATTCCCCTAAAATCTAAGCTTACCACCTTTGTAGGCTTTTCAGAGGAAACCTCAATGTGTGATATTAAAGAATATGCAAAATCCAACACTCCCCCCGACTTTTCTCTTGTTTTAGATGCAGGCTTTCCTGTATATTTAGGAGACAAGGGGATATTGTGGCTCAATTGCCAAAAAAAGGAAAGATTTGAGAATTTAATATCACTTAATGGTGGAGATGCAGTAAATATTATCTTAAAAACGGCAGAGGCAAGGGTAAAATACTCCTTATCACTATACGAGGAGCTAAAGGAAAACAAGACACTCGATATTTCAAAAGAGGGTAGCGAGATTTTAATTAAAGCAGAGGGCATTTCTAATCACGGCGCTATGCCAGAGGGCTCTTTAAACGCAGGCTTTATCATTCTTGACGCCTTGCTAAATGCAAATAGCTTTAGTACGCACGACAAGGAAATACTTAAGCCCATAGCATCGTTGCTTTCTGAATACTATGGAAAGGAGCTTGACATTTGCTCAAGTGATGAGTGCTTTGGAAAAACCACCTGCACAAATGGAATTATCTCCATTCAAAATGGAGAAATTTATTTTACACTGGATATTCGATACGGAAGCACCTATACCCACCAAGGCTTACTTGACAAAATTGAGTCCTATATGTATAAATTGGGCTATGAAATAAAGGTTATAAAGGACGGCGAGCCAAAGGCAGAAAGCATTGATAATAAATATGTTATAGCCTGTATGAATACATACAGAGAGCATACTAAGAATTATGAATGTAAGCCAAGGATAAACGCAGGTGGAACATATTCAAGATATTTATCAAATGCAATCGAAACAGGAACAACCACCAAATACGATAGCTGTAGCCTGCCAGCTGGTCACGGGCAAGCTCACCAGCCCGATGAGCATATAAGCATCGAGGGACTTTTAGAGGCAACAGAAATAATAACTAAAATGATATTAAGCTGTGATGATATTGAGTAAGGAGTTTATGAAAAAAGGAATAATATTCGATATACAAAGATGCTCCTTAGTTGATGGGGACGGAGTAAGGACAGCTATCTTTTTTAAGGGCTGTAACCTGAAATGCAAGTGGTGTCACAACCCAGAGGGCATTGACAAGAATATACAAATGCTTTACTACAAGGACAAATGCACCTTCTGTGGTAAGTGCACACAAATTTGCCCAAATGAACAAAAAAGCTGTACCCTGTGTGGTAAATGCACTGTTTATTGCCCTGCTGACGCTAAAGAAATATGTGGTAAGGAGTATGCAATAAAGGAGCTTTTAGATATAATTTTAAAGGACAAGACTTATTATGAAGCATCAGGTGGAGGTGTAACACTTTCAGGTGGCGAGTGCATGCTACAAATTGATTTTGTTAAGGAGCTTTTGAAAAAATGCAGAGAGAACCAAATCAATACAGCAGTTGACACGGCAGGAAATGTAGAGTGGAAATGCTTTGAGGAAATATTACCATATACAAATACCTTTTTGTTTGATATAAAGTGTATAAGTGAAAATTTACATAAGCAGGGCACAGGAGTATCTAACCTATTGATACTTAAAAATCTTAAAAGGCTATCTGATGCAAATGCAAATATAGTTATCAGAATACCAATTATTGGTGGCTTTAATGATTCATATGACGAGCTTTTGAAAATATCGCAATTTTTAAAAAATATAAATTTCAAAAAGGTAGAGCTTTTACCATATCACAATATGGGAAAGCATAAATATGAAGCATTAAATTTAGAAAGCCATTTATTTTCAGAACCCCAAAAAGAGCAAATTGATAAGTTTAAAAAATTATTTGCATAATAAAAAAGACGACCACGTGGTCGTCTTTTTTTACTATTTATTATAAAATTCCTTATCAGCCAAGGCGCAAAATCTCTTGATAAGCTCTGTTTCCTTAGGGTCATATGGTCTATAGCTTGGGCGATAGAGGTCGTGGAACCATTTTGTCAGGTCAATATCAGCACTCTTATCACTGTAATACCAATCCCAGAGTGAATTGTGTGCCTCGTAGGTTTGATATTTGCCTGCCACAAAGCCCCAGTTGTAGCAACCAATATTTTCAAGGTAGAAAAGAGGGAAGTTATCAAAAACAGTATTGCCTGTGCATCTTGCAAGCCACTCTGAATTAATTATAGGTCGTTCATATTGCTTTAAGTACTTAATTACCCTTATATGCTCCTCGTATTTGCCATAATTGTGATATGTAATAATATCGGAATTTTCAATGCAAAATACGTCCTCGGGCATATCAAATTCGTAATTTTTGTTACAGCACCAAGCAGCTGCAGTTAGTGGTTGTGATGGGTTGATTTTTCTTACCACCGCGAACATTTTTTTAAGAAGTGGCAAGGTAATTCCGCTTCTTTGGCTGTTTCCAGGCTCATTAAATACGTCCCACATTAAAATTCTTTTGTCGTCCTTATATAATGTAACAATTTCCTCAACCATTCTTAAATAATCCTTGCGTGATTCCTCGTCGTCAAGGTAATAGTGGGGAGCAGGCTCATTGTGACTACCGTGCTGAGAGTGCTTTCTACCACCATGATAGCCGATATCGTAGTGTTGCTCACCAATATCAGGCATTTTCCAAAGCTCTGTTTTAGGGGGCATACAGTCATTTGCTAAAACAATCATACAGGAAATTCCGTATTTGTCACATAGAGAAATATATCTTTCAAATCTCTCTAAAAAGCTGTCGTGCTCCTTTTGCCAAACAACATATTCCAAAATTAATCTAACAGAGTTAAAGCCAAGCTCACGCATAACCTTTAGTTCTTCCTCTGTCTGCTTCAAATATTCCTCAAAATGAAGTGCCTGCCACTGGTCAACTCTGTTTGCACAGTCAGCACACATATAGTTACATCCTCTTATCCAAGGGTGAGAGTTATACCACTCCCAAGCCTTTTCCTTACTCCATCTTTCCATATCATTCACCTAAATAAAAATACCTTTACTCCGTGCTTGTTTATATTTACGTCTATTGTGTTTTCAAATTTAACTCTTTCATTGGTCCAAAGCTCAGTACCAATAAGGCTATCTTCAATTTCTAAATCCATTAACGGAACACTAATTTTACTATTAGCCTCGCCTAAGTTAAATATAGCTACATAAATTCCACCACCCGCTGAAGGAGCAGCCCATAAGCAATGCTCAACTCCGTCAATTTCCTTGCGCCAAACCTGATGAGAGTGGCGAGCATTCTTGTGCATTTCTAAAATACCCTCGTTAGTAACTAAATCAAGAGTAAACTTATCAAATTTAGTCATTTCACCACCGATAATAAGTGGAGAACGCATAATTGACCAAAGCGTTAAGTTGGTATATAGCTCATCGTTTGTAAATTTAGTCCAATCGTCAGGATTGTAGCATTGACGAATTGCGCCTATAGGTAGCATATCAGCATCAGGCCAATGTCCAGCACCTGAGTGGATAGACCATTTTTCAGCTCGCTCAAACATTTCATAAAGGAAATGCCACTCATCCCAAAAATCGTCAGTAATTCGCCACATATTTGCATATTGCTTATAAAATTCACTTCTTTCAAGACGAGAAGGACCAGGAGATACGCTAAATACCATATCTCTACCACAGGTACGTAAGCAATTTGAAATTAGCTTTAATTCCTCCTCGTGATGAGGTAGCTCTCTTGCAATATCGTCGCATTTGATGAAATCAACACCCCATGATGCGTAAAGCTCAAAAATACTATCATAGTATTCCTTAGCACCCTCTCTTGAAGCGTCAACACCATACATATCGGTGTTCCAAAAGCAAGCATTGGTGATGCTAAACTCCTCATTTGGTCTTTTTACATAAACACTTGCAATATCTCTTGCACGCTTATCAGTTCCCTTAATCTTGCCATTTGCGTGAACAGCTATTCGAGGAATACCACGCATAATGTGAATACCAAATTTCAACCCAAGAGAGTGAACGTATTCAGCAAGTGGCTTAAATCCCTTTCCACCCTTTGAGGATGGGAAACGATTTTCTGCTGGAATAACACGGGAATATTCATCAATACAAATATCTGCAAAATTATTATAATCATTTTTGTCGGCAGTAGGCTCGTACCATTGAATATCAACAACAATATATTCCCAACCATATTGCTTTAAATTTTTTGCCATATATTCAGCATTTTTCCTAACTATATCTTCAGTAACGCTCGCACCATAACAGTCCCAGCTGTTCCAACCCATAGGTGAAGTTTTAGCAACCATAATTTACCTCCGAATGTTTTATATCTTCATATTAACATAAATAAAAAAATTCTTCAAGTAAATAAACATATTTATTGACAATAAAATCAAAATAGTTTACAATTAAACCGAGGTGATTTTATGAAGCTATCAAACAATACAATTAAAAGATTTTTTAAGGGAGCACTATGCTTTAGCGAGGAAAAGGGATATATAACCCCATATCGTTATAGTAAGGCTCAGCTTGATTTTATGGCTGATGAAAGCTATGATTATGGTTGGCGCTTTAGAGCTAAGTTTACAGGTGGTATTAGAATGGAGCTTAGAACTGATGCTCAAAATATTTCCTTTGATTATAAAGCGTCTGATATCCACGAAAGAAGCAATACTGTTGATTTATATGTAAACAATGTTTTGGTTTCAGTTTATCACATAAATGATAGGCTAAAGGGACATATAGAGTTTAATGATTTACCAAAGGAAGAAAAGAAAATTACAATTTTTCTCCCTTGTGAAAGCAAGCTTGAAATTAAGAATTTTACCATAGATGGTAGCTATAAGTCCATCAAGGATAAGGGTGAGAGGGTACTTGTAATAGGTGACTCAATTACACAAGGCGCAGGACCTCAAATTTCAAGCTCGGCATACTTAAATGCACTTACAAGAAAGACAAATTATATGTTTTTGGATCAGGGCATAGGTGGATATAGATGTGAGCCAAGGGATTTAATGAAGGTAGATGGCTTCGAGCCAGATAAAATTATTGTATTCTTAGGCACCAACTATTACGAGGCAGAATGTCTTGAAAGCTGTAATTACGATTATGAAAAAGCAACAAACGAATTTTACAAAAAGCTAAATGAGCTATACCCAAATAAACCAATTTTATCTATAACTCCACTATGGAGAAGCAGAGATATGAATATGAAACGCTTTTTATGGTGTATTAATACAATTAAAAAAGCGTGTGAGCCTTATAAAAATATAGTAGTAGCTGACGGCTTTACATTAATTCCAAATGTTGATGATTGCTTTAGTGATGGAGTTCATCCAAATGCCTATGGCTCAGAATTGCTTGCTAATAATCTTTTAAAATTTATGAAGGATAAAAAATTTTAAAAATAAAAAAGCTCGGAAAGTTCCGAGCTTTTTATTTTAATTATTATTCAACAAATGGCTTTTCAACAACTGTTGTACCATAGTTTGTACAGGTTGTAGTGGTTGATACTTCCTCGTAAATTGACATTGATTGACCACTCTGTGAAACAGACATGGAAACAACGGCATCAAGTCTCATACCTGACAATGCACCATCAGATACATAGTATTCAGCATACATGTTAATATCGTCGTTTGAGAATGCAACGCCGAGATCTTGATCCTCCAAAGCCTGTGCTAAATATTTCGCAGCATTTTCTTTATTAAGAACAAAACCAAAATCAGCCTTAGTAAAGTATGTATAATCTAAGTATTGGTCATAGAATGGTGTTAATTGCTCAAGACTTGAAAATCCAATAGTTGAAAGGTTGGTTGGATTCCATTCTGTGCTATCTGCACCTTGCTTTACGTAACAAACGACTCTGCCATCAACCTCTTCCATATATGCATAAATAACTGTTTCTTGGTTATCTACACCAGGCATTTCCATATACATGCGTTGCTCAAGGTAAACCTTGCCGTCAGCGTGCTTTATAAGCTGTGACATGTTTATAGTCATGCTAAAGGATTGACCACCACCACTTGCACTTGCATATACCTTCATATCATTTTTAAAGGTACAGTTTTGATATTTTTCATTATCAAATACTGACTCGTAGTAGCTCTTTGAAACTGTATCGCCTGTTTCAGGAAGTGGAGTAAAGTATTTCCAGTCGTTTTCGTACTTAATAACGTAAACTGTAACAACCTTATTCTTGTTTAATGTGTCGGTAACTGACTCAGCAGAACAAGCAGAATAATAGTCGGCTGAATTAAGAGCATAAGCAACCTCTATTTTTTCAACGCTTAAAGCACCCTCCATAACGTCTGTTGGAATGTTAAGCTCAGTAACCTCTGTGCTTGAAAGCTCACCCTTTGAGGTTGTTTCTAAAACAACTGCATCGCTCTGACCAGCAAGCTCGTTTTGAACAAATGCCTCAGCAGCTGAATCAGCAGTTTCATATGATTCTTCTGATGCAGAACCAACATATGTTTCAGAAACACCACCGATATCACCGATGAAGTCATCACGTCCAGCCTCTGGGTCTATTGTCTTACCACTGTCACCACAGCTTGTTGCAAAAAGCATAACACAAGCTAAGGTTAAAGCAAGTAAAAGAGCACCAAATCTTTTAAATGTTTTTTTCATTGTCGTAATCTCCTTAAAATAATATTGATACTTTTATTATACTATTGAATTTTAAAAATGTCAACAATTTGCCATAATATTATATTGATTTTAATATTAAAAAATGCTACAATATTTATGTAAAACCAATTTGGTTATATTCCCGTAAGGCATCAAACAAAAACGCGGAGGAATACTATGAATAAAATAAGAGTTATGACCTTTAATACTCAGCATTGCTTGAATTATTTAGAAAAAAGAGTTGATTATGAAATAATGGGAAATGTGATAAATGAGCAAAGGGCAGATATTGTAGGGCTTAATGAAATGTACGATAAGGGCTCAATTTTTGGAGAGCAAACAAAAAAGCTATCCGATTTAACCGAGCTTAAAAATCATTATTTTGGAGAGGCATGCTCTTTAGGAAATGAAGGAACATATGGTAATGGCTTTTTGTCGAGATATAAAATTGAGAGTATAAAAACAATTATAATTCCAGATCCAAGCCCTAAAAAATATAATGGCTATTATGAAACACGTTGTATTATAAAAGCAAAATTAGAAAATGGCTTGACAGTAATGGTTGTTCATTTTGGATTAAACCCTGATGAGCAGGAAAATGCAGTTAAGACAATAATTGAAAATCTTGAAAACGAAAAATGTGTGCTAATGGGAGATTTTAATATAACCCCAGATAACCTACTTTTGAACCCAATTAAAGAAAAAATGGTTGACACAGCTTGCCTTTTCACAGACGAGGGGCTTAGCTTCCCTTCAGACAAGCCAGAAATTAAAATCGACTATGTTTTTGTAACTCCAGATATAAAGGTAAATTATGCTGAGGTTTTACCAATCGTGTCCTCTGACCATAGACCACATATAGCAGAAATTGAATTTTAAATCAAAAAACAGGCTTGAAATAAACAAGCCTGTTTTTATTTTAGAAGTTGACAAGAACAATAGCAGAAACACCAAGTAGCATTATCAAAATGTCACGCTTAGTTAGCTTTTCTCTGTATATAATCAAGCCTAAAATTACGGACATCACAATAGCACCAATGTTTAATGCAGGGAAGATAATAGCACTGTCAAGCTTTCCAGCAAGATAGGTATTAAGTAGATTGCATATTGAAAATATAACACCCATAATTGCAGAAAAACCAAAATTTTTGCCTGTAATACGCTTTTTACCACGCTTCATTAGTAAGAAAAACAACATTGAAGTTACAAAAGCGAAAACAAATGCAATCAAAATAAATGTGCTTTTTTGGTCAGCAAACTCAGATTTTTGCTGTACCTTTTGTATTATTCCAAGCCCACCTGAGCAAAGCAGAGCAATTATCAAAGGGATAATATATTTTCTTGACCCACTATCAAAAGAGCTTTTCTTTGAGCCAAGTCCAGAAATTATAAGAACAGGAAAAACCATTAAAATACCTATAACTCCAAAAACGGAAATACTCTCTTGCCAAGCAATAGTACCCGAAAGAGTAGGCAAAATAAAACCAAATGAATAGATAGTTGTGCAAACGGCGGTTTTACCATTTGTTAATGCAATAGTGTAGAACCATTGCGCACAAAGAAGCACCGCACCATATAGTAAAGCAAGTAAAAATGTAAATAGTGAAACGCCCTTGAAATCAAATATATTTACAAAAAGTAACGCAATACTGCCAGCACCAAAAATAGTAGCCTGAATGCCAAAAAACTCACGGTTCTTAATGGAAAAACCAGAAAAGCTCTTTATCAAGATGTTTTTGACAGCAGAAAGCGACACACTTAAAGATAAAAGCAAGGCAGAAACAATGTCCACGAAATCACCCCTAACATAAATCACTTAACGATTATATAATAAAAACCTAAAAAAGTAAAGGCTTAATAAAGATTTATTTTTAAATTTAGCAAGTTTTTCAGTTCGCATTGAAAAGAAAAATAATATATGATATAATAAAAAACATAAGGGTAAAGGAGAATCAAAATGAAAAAGGATCAATTAAAGGAATTACGAATAGTAGATAATTTTTATCAAACATCAGCATTTTTTCCAATGCCAACAATTTTAATAAGTACAGTTAGTGAAGATGGGCAAACCAACTTAGGTGCATACTCTCTATGCTTTCCATACTATATCGCAGGCAAGGATTACTATGCTATGATTTTAGAGTGTAGAAATAGCTCAAATACTGCACAAAATATTTTAAGAACAAAGAAGTGCACTTTAAATTTTATAACAGACGAAAGGAATTATTTTAAAGAAGCGGTGCGTCTTGGCTTCCCAGGAGAAACTACTAAGGAGAAGATGAAAAACTGTATATTTACCTTAGTAAATAGCAAGCTCGGTAACGATAGACCTCAAATAGTGGAGGAAAGCTATCAGGTTTTTGAATGTACATGGGATGACAGTCTTGAAAATGCCTTTGAGGATAAGGCAGGAAATCTTGAGGGGTATGAGCCACCATATAGGAATTTCAATGGTATTACAAGTAAATTTGGAGCTCATTTTATTCTAAAAATTGATAAGATTTTAATGAAAGAAAAATATCACGATGCAATTATAAATGGTGTAAGGTCGAATAATTTTCCACCAGTTCCTGTTGATTATGGTTATAGAGATAGTACAAATTTCTGGTGCTCTCGCTTTAAAAAGCCATTTTCTGAGAAAATTCCTGATAAGAATAATGGCGACGTTAAGTCTGTAATGTACGCCGCAGATAGAATAGACCCAGAAATTAAGTTCACTGAGGACGCCTGTGCTAAGCTTGTTAAAATACCAAGAGTGTTCTTAAAGGCAGCTTTAACCCAAATGGTAAAGATAGCAAGAGAAGAGGGAATTGCCCTAATCGACGAGGATGCATTAAATATAATCAACGATAAGCGAAGAAAAGAGAAAAAATAAAAAACTGAGCATAAAAAAGACAGGCATAAGACTGAAAAAGTCAATAGATGGTAGACACTAAAAAAGCGAAAAAACTAAGCTGCCTGTTCAATGCGGAATTGGACAGGTGGCTTTCCTTTTAGTTTACGAATAGGTTTTATGTAATTGTAGTAGTAAATAGCTTGGTCAATGAC
>JAFTKN010000016.1 GCA_017453255.1 Clostridia bacterium
CACATCAACAGGTATAATAACCCTAAAAACATATTGTGTTTTTGATTTAGGAGAGGTAAGCTCGCTAACACTTGAATTGCCAAGTAGCGTTTTAAAGGATTATAATTCCGTGCTTAATTTTAAAAGTGGAGCGACAGCAACCACTTTAACATACACAGGCATCTATTTTAAGGGAGATAGCTGTGTAGATGGCGTATTTACGCCAGAGGCAAATAAGCTATATGAGGTTTATATTAAAAAACCAAGCTCAACTGTGGTAGCTCATGTAAGCGCCATAGATTATGTAGCAGAAGAATAGGAAAGGAGAAAAATGAAGAGATTTATATTTATTTTATCTATGATTTTATGCTTTTCTCTTTTGACACTTTGCGTAAGTGCAGAGGAGCAAAATATGGAAAGCTTAGACACGTCCGAGGTGATTTTAGAAAATTCAGAGGGCGAGGGCATTAACCTTAAGGGATACATAGGTGAAAAAATTATACCAACGCTTTTTGGTGTTGTAACAGGCCTAATTGGCTTAATCGGCTCGGTTAAAATAGTTAAAAGGGCTGTAGGCTCGTTAGTTAGCTCGTCTGGTGTGCTTCTTGATGCGTCCTCAAGGAACAAGGAGGAATTTGACAAGGAAAAAAAGGAAATTAAGCTTCAGCTTGATAGAATTAAAAACGAAGCCTGTGAGATAAGTCAAGCAAGAGATTTGATTGACGAGCTAAAAAGGGAGCTTAGCGTTGTAATTAAGGAAAGCCACAACATGTCAAGAATGATTGCACTAACCACCTTAGGTGACGAAAATGCAATTAAGGACGGACGAGGCGCTATGGTATATAAGCTACTTGAAAAAAGCAGTCAAATGCTAAACCAGCTCGGCATTGAAACTGACGAGTATGAAAGAATCTTAGAAAAAAGTGAGGTAGATGAGGGTGAAAAGGCTTAAAATAGGGCTACTTTATGTAGCCTCCCTTGTGCTTTCCTGCCTGCCTGTCTTAATTTACTTTTTTCTAAATTTTGATAGATATGTAAAAACAACCCCACAGGCAGTAAGGCTTAGCGTAGGCGCAATTATTTTACTGTTTATTCTTGCCCTAAAAACTGTGGGAAAATTAAAAATGCCTTCAAGAATAGTTACGTTTTCAGTAGTTCTTTTATTAAGCTACTTGCTTGAAAGCGTGCTAAGTGACCTTATTATATTTTCTCTTCTTGCCTTAATTGGCGAAGCACTTGATTTGATTTTACAGGCTATTATTAGAAGTCAAAGAGAAAAAATCAAATTGGAAAAAATAAGAGAGGAAACGGAAAGGGCAGTTAACAACTGCCTTGATAACAGGGTGAGAAGAGTATGAAAAAGCAGGGCATTTTTGAAATGCTTTACAAAAATGCAGGCTACATAGGCGTTTTCTTAATTTCTCTTGTATATATTCTTTCAGGACTTATCACGATTTCAAAGACTGGTAAGAGTGTTTTTGAAATCTTAGCCACAGGATTAATTTCTATGATTATCGGAATACTGATAAACAGCATTTTTAGAAGTATAGGAATAAGACGGGGCGACGAGGACGAAAAAATGACAGCAACATCTAATCTTCACGCAAGGGCAGTTGAGGAAATTCTTCCGTATATGGATATGCTCGATAGCTATTGTGAGATAGAAAACAAGAGGGCAAAAAGGCTACTCAGAGCAAGAATTTTGCTTGAGGGTGGAATTAGCTATGATAGCGTTTTTGATGATGAGGGAGCTTTAATTTACGAAAAGGAAAAGCCCAAGGAAAGGGAAAGCAAGGAAGAAAAAAGCTCAAGATTAAAAAGAGAAAGGCAAAGGGCAAAAATAATAAAAAGGGCAGTTAAGGTAAAAATGAAAAGCCTAACCCCAACTGCCTTAACCTCTGATGGTGGAAAAGGAGATAATCCCTTTGATTTTGGGAAAAGCAAATCAAGCTACACAAAATCACAGGGTGCATTTGACCTTATTATGCGAATTTGTATGGCTGTAATCTTTGGATATTTCGGTGTTACCCTTGCAAGCGAGGTGGATTTGTCAAAAATTATTTGGAACTCGCTTCAAATCCTTATGTATGTTTGCTCTGGAATTATTCAAATGTACACATCATATATGTGGATAATCGACCTTTATCGAGGCTCTGTTATAAGAAAAATAGACCAGATAGAAAAATTTAAGCTTTTTGTCAAAAACAGTAGTCAAATATTTGTTGACAATTAAATATAAAAATGATAAAATATCAATACACAACTAAGCTATTATGGAGGAAATGATTGTGAGTGATATTTTAGAGCTACAAAAAATAGCTACCGAAATTAGACTTGGAATAGTTGAAGCAGTTTTTAATGCTAAGTCAGGTCACCCAGGAGGAGCGCTTTCGAGTGCTGATATCTTGACTTATTTATATTTCAGAGAAATGAATGTAAGTGCAGATAAGGCAAATGACGAGAATAGAGATCGTTTTGTTTTGTCAAAGGGACATTCCTGTCCTGCATATTATTCTGTTCTTGCAGAAAAGGGATATTTTTCTAAGGATGAGCTAAAGAGCTTCAGACATACAGGAGCTATGCTTCAGGGACACCCTGATATGAAGGGCATAAATGGTGTAGATATGTCCTCTGGCTCGCTTGGACAGGGCTTTTCCGTTGCATGTGGAATGGCACTTGGTGCAAAGATAGATAAAAAGGATTATAGAATCTATGCGCTTTTGGGCGATGGCGAAAGTCAAGAGGGACAGGTTTGGGAGGCAATTACCTTTGCTGCACACTATAACCTTGATAACCTTTGCTTGATTATCGACAATAATGGCTTGCAAATTGATGGTAAGGTTAAGGACGTTATGAATATTATGCCATATGCTTCTAAGCTCAAGGCATTTGGCTGGAATGTTATCAGCTGTGACGGACATAACTTTGAGGAAATTAAAAATGCCTTTGATAAGGCAAGACAAACAAAGGGTAAGCCGACTGCGATTATTGCTCAAACAGTTAAGGGTAAGGGTGTTTCCTTTATGGAAAATCAAGCCTCATGGCACGGAAAGGCGCCAAACGAGGAGCAATATAATATCGCTGTAAGAGAGCTTACAGAATACAAAAATTCTCTTGGAGGTAACAAATAATGGCAGATAAGATAGCAACAAGAGAAGCCTATGGTAAGGCACTTTGTGAATTTGGTTCAGTATATAACAATATTGTAGTATTAGATGCCGACTTGGCTGAGGCTACAAAGACCTGCATTTTTAAAAAGCAATTTCCAGAAAGATTTTTCGATTGTGGTATTGCGGAGAATAATATGCTCTGCGTAGCAGCAGGACTTTCAACTGTTGGTAAAATTCCATTTGTTTCAACCTTTGCAATGTTTGCAGCAGGTAGAAGCTTTGAGCAAATTAGAAACTCAATCGGTTATCCACACCTAAATGTTAAAATTTGTGCAACTCATGCAGGAATTAGCGTAGGTGAGGACGGTGCAACACACCAATGCAATGAGGATATTGCTCTAATGAGAACAATACCTGGTATGGTTGTAATTAACCCATCTGATGCAGTTGAGGCAAAATGTGCAGTCGAGGCATCAATTAAGTATAACGGACCTGTTTATATGCGATTTGGAAGACTTCCAATTTCAATTATCAACGATTCACCTGATTACAAGTTTGAAATTGGTAAGGCTATTAAGATGGCTGACGGAATTGACGTTACCATTGTAGCAAATGGTATGATGGTTGAGCAGGCACTTATAGCAAGAGAAATGCTTATGTCAGAGGGAATTAGCGCATCAGTTGTAAATATGCACACAGTTAAGCCAATAGACAAGGAAATGCTTCTTTTTGAGGCTCAGCAGACAGGCTGTATCGTAACAAGTGAGGAGCATAATATAATCGGTGGCTTAGGCTCAGCAGTAAGCGAGGCACTTTCTGAAATCTGTCCAATTCCAGTTGTTCGTCACGGAGTAGAGGATGTTTTTGGTAAGAGTGGACCAGCAAAGGAGCTTATCGAGGAATATAAGCTAAACGCCTTTGGAATAGTAGAAAAGGTTCATCAGGCACTTGCCTTGAAAAAGGAATAAAAACAAAGCAGGAATGGTTTTACCAATCCTGCTTTTCTTTTTATCAAATGTTGAATTTTATTCCAAAATATGTTAAAATTAGAAAAACATGGTTGATAATTGAGGGTCTTTGTATGAAATTAGGAATTAAAACTATTGAAAAGCTAACACAGGGTGCGATATATTTTGAAAGCAGAGAGGGGTACATCTATTCCTATCACTATAGCAAGGATCAGCTTGAGGGCTTTAAAAGAGAGGGCTTTGTTGATGGCTGGCTTGAAAGAGCTCATTTTCATGGTGGAATTTTTGTTCGCTTTATAACTGATGCAACAGAGCTTTGCTTGACCTATAAGCCAAGTGGCTTTTCAAGCAACCAAAACACAATAGATATTTATGTTGATAATAACCTACATACAAGCAAGCATTTAGACAGCTCAAAAAAGCAAGCCTTATCCTGTAATTTTAGACACGGGGTTAAGGAAATTACAATTTATTTACCCTTTGATTGTCAGCTTGGCTTAAAGAGCATTGAAATAAACGGAACCTATCGTTCAATTAAGAAAAAAACAAAAAAGATACTAATTATCGGTGACTCTATAACACAGGGCTATGGAGCTAATATTTCAAGCTGTGCCTATGTAAATGCCCTTGAAAGAAAGACCAATCTTGATATAGTTGCACAGGGTATCGGTGGCTATCGCTTTGAGCCTTGTGATATAAATAAAATTGAGGGCTATGAGCCGGACGGAGTAATATCTGCCCTTGGTACAAACTACTATGAATCACACCACAAGGAAAGCGGAGAATACGATTACGAAAATAGCACATCAAAGTATTTTGAAAGGCTATCTAAGCTATATAGCGATAAGCAAATTCTTTGCATAACTCCACTATGGCGTGACGATAACGTGGATATGGAAAGGCTTTTGTATTGCATAGAGGTTATTAAAAGAGAGGCCTCAAAATATGAAAATATAACAATCGTCGATGGCTTTGATTTAGTTCCTCACTGTAAATCCTGCTTTGACGATAATCTACATCCAAATGAGTACGGCTCGGAGCTATATGCTCAAAATTTAGCAGGGGTAATTAAGGAGCTTGGAATTTTTGACTAATAAAAAGCAAGTAAATTTGTTTACTTGCTTTTTTTAACCACAATAGGCAAGCTATTTGCCATTTCAAACCATTTTGGTTCTATTCTCATCAGGCGTGTCGGAAATGTTAATAAAAAGTAAAAGGAAAATATTTTTTATTGATTTATAAAGGTTTATATGATATACTGTAATTTGTAATATTATATATTTTTATATTTTAGGAGCAATAGGCATGATTGAAATTAAAAATCTTGTTCGCAAATTCGGCTCAAAATATGCTCTTGACGATATTTCATTTACTGTAAGGGATGGAGATATTGTGGGCTTTTTAGGACCAAATGGTGCAGGTAAATCGACAACCATGAATATAATTACAGGCTATCTTTCTCCTACATCAGGTAATGTTTTGGTAAATGGGATTGACGTTTTTGAAGAGCCCACTAAGGTTAAAAAGCTAATTGGATTTTTACCTGAACAGCCACCTCTTTATGTGGATATGACTGTATGGGAATATCTTTCCTTTGTCTTTGATTTAAAGGGCTGTGATTTTAATAAAAGGGCGCATCTTGATGAGGTTTGTGAGCTTGTTAAAATTCACGACGTTAAAAAGAGGCTTATTAAAAATCTTTCAAAGGGCTATAAGCAGAGGGTTGGAATAGCATCTGCTATTATAGGCAATCCAGAAATTATAATTCTGGACGAGCCTACGGTAGGACTTGACCCTATGCAGGTTATAGAGGTAAGAAACCTTATAAGAAGCCTTGGAAAAAAGCATACAATCATTTTATCCTCTCATATTCTTTCAGAGGTTCAGTCTGTTTGCTCTCGTATTGTAGTGATCAAGGACGGAAAAATTATAGCAGACGAGAACACTCCTAAGCTGAATAAGGTTATCGGTCAGGATAATAAATTTCAGGTTAGGGTTGCAGGACCTCAAAAGGAGGTTCATAATCTCTTGCGCTCAATTCATAGCGTAAGAAATGTAACCTGTGACGGAGTAAGGGACGGAGATACATATACCTACGTGGTTGAATATAGTGGCGTAGGTGATATACGTAAAATAATGTTTAGAGAGCTTGCAAATAAGGGCTGGCCTATTATGGCTATGGAGGGCGTTAGCACATCACTTGAGGACCTCTTTGTTAAGCTTATGCAAAGAGAAAAGGAGGATAACTGATGCTTGCCATATACAAAAAGGAAATTCACTCCTATTTTACAACACCCCTTGGCTATATCTTTTTAGCTGCAGCCTTAGTTATCTCTGCTATTATCTTTTCACTAAGCACACTTTTATCAAGCACAGCAGATACATCAGGCTACTTTCAGCTTATGATATATTTAATGGTATTCTTTTTGCCAATTTTGACAATGAGAGCCTTTAGTGAGGAAAGACGTGCAAAAACTGACCAGCTTTTGTTTACCTCACCAGTTTCTATTTTTTCACTTATTTTAGGCAAATTCTTTGCAGCCTTTACAATGCTTGCAATTTATATGTCTATTTCAGCAATCAATTTAATTCCTTTATATATTCACGCAGGAGCAAATACTCCAAATGGAGCAATAATCATAGGCAATATGCTTGCTATGGCGTTTGTTGGAATGTGCTTTATCGCTATTGGAATTTTTGCCTCAAGCTTGACTGAAAACTCGGCTGCATCATTTTTGATTACAGCTGCTATTTTGATTGTTTTGCTTGTAATAAACCTTCTAAATACATTTATTCCATTTGAATGGCTTAGAACAGTTTTATCATGGCTTTCAATCTATGCAAGATTTATAAACTTCACCTATGGAATTTTTGATATAGGCGCAGTTATATATTATCTATCAATCACATTTATTTTCTTGTTTATTACAGAGCGTCTTTTCCAAGTACGCAGATTAGGTTAAGGGGGAAGCGCTATGAAATTTAATCCAATTAAAGCAATTTCTGAAAAGAGCAAGCTTAAGTATGGTACAGTTACCATAGGCTTTTGCGTAATAGTAATTGCCCTTGTAATCCTCTTTAACTCAATTATTTCTGTGTTTGCAGAGAGAAACGAGTGGTATTTTGATATGACAGAGGAGCAGTTATTTACTGTATCCGACCAAATGGCAACCTTGCTACAGACTGCAACAGGCACAAAGCCAGTTCATATTATTTTCTGTGGCGATCAGGATCAATTTGCTAAGGACTATGAGGATAAAGCTGATACAGAGGCATATGATGCCTCAGGCTATGTTCATTCAACTGCATTACAGCTTTCAAGAAGGCTTTCTAATGTGAGTGTTTTATATAAGCACTCTCAAAGAGAGCACGAGTTTCATAAGGTAAACGGCTGGGGTGCAGGAGTTAATGAAAACATAGTAATCGTTGCAATGCCAAGGGACGACGGTACATACGGAACACAGTATAAGCTATATAATATAGCAGATTTCTATTCCTATGATGAGAACGGAAATTTATATGGCTATGATGGAGAATATGTATTTACCTCTGCAATTCTAAGCCTACAATATGATAAAGCTCCTGTAGCTTACTATGTAACTAACCATGGTGAAAGCAATAAAACAGGAAACTTTGCACAGCTTTTTGTAGATGCAGGCTTTGAATTTAGATTTATAGACCTTATGGAAAAAACCCTCATTTGCAAGACAGAGGGCTGTAATAAGGAATATTCATTAACCTACGATATTGGTAATAATAAAAAGATAATATGCACAAAATGTAATACTGAATATGTTGTAGCTGATAATTTAGTTGACAGAACAGCTGTTCCTACTGACGCATCCTTAATAATTATCAATAAGCCAACTAATGATTATAGTGAGCATGAGATAAATATGCTTACAGACTTCCTAAACGGCTTTGATAATTCTGAGGTTGAAAAGGGCTCGGTTATGTGCTTTATTAACCCAGAGGCACAGCTCAATAACCTTTATGGTATGCTTAAGAGCTGGGCGGGAGTAAACGTAAAGACAGACATAATAACAGACAGTAGCTCCTCTGTTATCGGTGAGGAAAATTCCTTCAGAGCGACAATTTCCTCAAGCACTGCTGCAAGTGCATATCTTTCTGACCTTGTAAATCATCAAACAGTTAGACCTATCTTTAAAAATTCAGGCTACTTTACAATAGAAAAGTCCTTTAATGCGGACGAAGGAAATATTACAGGTATAGGTCAAAGAGGAACACAGTCATTATTTACAACCTCAAGCGGAGATTCTGTAATGACTGCGACATATTCAAGTAATATGAAGGGCGAAACAACCTTTAATTCATATCTTGTTTGCTGTGCATCACCTGACTTTATTTCTGATAAATTCGTTGGTGCAAGTGGAGCAAGCGTATATCCAAATAAGGACGTTGTTTTGTCAATAGTTCATCAAATTACTGCAAAGCAAACTGCGGTAAGCCTTGATTCTAAGCCATTTTTCGATTACACCCTTGACATTTCACAAAGTGATGCAAGCATGTCAATGATGGCGCTTATCCTAATTCCACTAATCATATCAGTTGGACTTATGACCTTTGTTATCATATGGAGAAAGCGTAGATGAGAAAAAAGCTAATAATATTTATAATTCTTGCGGTTTTACTTGTTGTCGGTATAGTTTTAGCTGTAAATTTACCGAATTGGCTAAGTGAACCAGAAAGCAATGAGGACTCAGAGGATGCTCCTATCCCAGAGGAGGGAGAGGGCTTTTCTGGAAATGCCTTGCTTTTATATCCTGAATTTTCACAAAAGGATATTAAGAAAATAACAATTAAAAACTCAAATGGCGAATATACCTTAGTTAGAAAATGGATAAGAGATGAAAATGCATATAGGCTTAGGTTAGAGGGCTATGAAAATATACCCTGTAACCTAACAAAAACTGCGATTATCGGTGCATATGTGGGAACAGCAATTACCCATGAGCCTATTAGAAACGCAACTAAGTCACAAATGGAATCATATGGCGTAACAGAAGAAACCTGTCAGGCAAGCTATACTGTTACAAGAGTTGACGAAAAGGGTAAGGAATATACCTATACAGTATTAATAGGTGATAAGGCTATGACAAGCGCTAATACCTATTACGCATCAGTTGTGGGTAGAGATGTAATCTATAGAATACAGGCAGGTGCTAGTGGTGTTTCCTCCTTTAGTGAGGTTTTATTTGCAAAAAATGTTGAGCTTATGGACGCCACAATTTATGCTAAGTTCCAGACGCAGGCATATGCCTTAGCAGGTATAGAGAGCTTTAGAATTTTTACAACAAGCTTTGAGGATTCGAATGGCGATGACGTTTTGGATATGAAAAATCTTGTTGAAATTATGGTTCGTGATAAAACTGAGGATAGTGCAACCTTTGACGTGTTAATCAAGCGTGAAAATGGTTCAACAGTAGCCGCTTTAGCAGATGTTGACTTCCTTTCAACTGTTTTTGAAACACTTTATACAGAGTTTACAGGTGAGGCAGTTTGTGACATTTTAACCTCTGAAACCGATTTATCAAAATACGGCTTAGCAGTAGGTCAAAAGAGATATTATGTAAGTGCCGTTTTTAGCGACAAGGACGAAAACGGAAACAATATGATGCACAACATGGAGTTTAGCATGCCTATAGATGGCTATTGCTACACACGAGCAGCGATTTATGATCCAAGCGTTCATCTGATTATAAAGCTACCCTATGAGCTAATTTCCTTCCTTGATGAAAACGATGAAAGATTGCTTGAAAGCTATACAGCAACCGACTCTGCTATGACAGGCTTCTTTGAGTACCTGAATGCAGATAGTGAAAGCGGTGCACCTGGTATTAAGAAAATAACAATAAAGACTAAAAATGGCTACGAGGTATTTAATGTTAGCTATGATAATGTCGATAGGTTTTTAAGCGTTATTACGGATAGTGGAAAGAAATTCGAGGATATAGAGCATGAGGACGTTTATGAGCGAAATCAATTTGCTAACCTATACACCCTTCTTTTGATGTATCCAATGCCTCGAAGCATTAATACAATGACCGAGGAAGAGATAGCTATTTACAAAAAAGATGAAAATATAGCCTACGAGCTTATTGCAGAAAGAAACGATGGCGTTTTATTAAGATACACCTATTATCAAATGGACGCTAACTTCGCAATAGCCGAATATGCAGAGGGTAAGCTTGAAAACGGAATAGAGGTATGGGAAGATGGCGAAATAATCTTCGATACCACAATGGAGCAAATAAGAATAGTAACCACCTCCTTTGAAACAATCATTAATGGTGGTAAAATCCGACCAGACGAAATTATTTATTAATGTATCGGTGCTTATTGTAAACGAAGCAAATTTTTACAGAAATATGCTTTGAAATACTGCGAAATATACACGCCACAGACGCTAAAGAGTATGCGTGCTTAGTATATTTCTTGTCTTTCTTTGCATCTTCCTTGTAAAAAACGCAAGCTTTTACTTCTTATTACAAACGCACCTTGCGACAGAAAAAAGGATATTTACAGAAATATGCTTTGAAATACTGCGAAATATGCACGTTATAAACTCTAAAGAGGTATTTATCCGTTGAACGAGGTTCACATCGTTTGACGCAGTCAACATCGTTTACGCTTCAGCGTAACATCGTTTGCCAATTAAGGCAATCTCGTTTTAATCTGCCACTTGAAATTGTGGCTTATATATGTTAAAATTTTCTTGACTAAATTTTAAGGAGAATAATATGGAATACAAGTACGGTTATTTTAACCAAGGTGGAGATGAGTTTGTTATTACAGCTCCTAATACTCCAAGACCATTTGACAACTTTTTATTTAACGATTCCTGCTATGCAAACGTGCATCAGACAGGTATAGGATGCTTTGACTATCAGATCAATGGTACAGAGGGCATTCAGCTTTACACAGGCGTTGGTAGAATTTGTGACTACGACGTTTTTGGTAAAAACCACCTTTATAATAGAGTTATCTTTATCAGAGATAACGAAACAGGAGAGTTTTGGACACTTAACTGGGAGCCTGTTTGTCACCCATACCAAAGCTACAAGTGTGTTCAGGGCTTAGGCTATACAGAAATCGAAAATAAGACCTGTGATACAGTTTCATCTCTTCGTCTTTTTGTTCCTGTAGGAAAGGACCCTTGTGAAATTTGGAAGCTTTCACTTAAAAATGAAGGCAAGGGCAAGCGTTCATATTCCATATTTACATATAGCCAAATTCAGTTCAAGTTCAAGTGGGGATTTGATAGCTATGGCGATACTATGTATCGTGCTACTCGCTTTGACGAGAAAAGAAATACCTTCTATATGTGCAAGCACCCATTTATAGTGCCTCATAACTACCTAACAGCGTTTATGGTAGCTGACGAAAAAATCACAGGTAGCGAGGGCTGTGAAAACGTATTTATTGGTGAATACGGAACAATAGCATCTCCCGAGGTTGTTAGAGAGGGCGTTTCAAGAAATTCAATCGGCTCTGCAAATGCTACAATTTGCTCACTACGTTTTGATATAGAGCTTGATGTAAATGAGCAAAAGGACATCAGCCTACTTTTAGGCGCTGGTGAAAAGGAAGAGGATAGCCTTTACTTTGCAGACAAGTATCTAAAGAATCAAGATAAATATTTTGAGGAAACAAAGAAGCACTATAAGGAGCTTTACTCAAAGAACCATATTACAACAAGTGACGAGCATCTTGATAGACTTATTAACTATTGGGGCAAGCATGCTACAAACTTTGGTGCTACATGGTGTCGTTGGGGATATAATGGTTATCGTGACATTGTTCAACACGGCTTTGGCGTTGTTTCCTTCAAGAATGAGAGAACAAAGCAGATTTTAAGAGAGGCTGTTAGCAATCAGTACGCAAGCGGTATGGCTGTTCGTGGCTGGAACCCTGTTGATACTAAGGCATACTCTGATTCTGCATTATGGCTTGAATTTACACTTACTGCATACCTTCGTGAAACAGGTGATGTAGAATTTCTAAACGAGGTTGTTCCATTTAGAGATGAGGGAGAGGCAACAGTTCTTGGTCATATGGATAGAGCGCTTGACTTCCTTGAGTCTAATAAGGGTGCACACGACCTACTTCTTATTAAGTTTGGCGACTGGAACGACTCACTTACAGGCGTTGGTAAGGAGGGTAAGGGTGAAAGCGTATGGCTTTCAATCGCTTATGCTCAGGCACTTTTGGAAATGGCTGAGCTTGCTAAGTTCCTTGGCTTAAAGGATAAGGAAGCAAATTATATCTCAAGACGTGAGGCTATTTGCAAGGCTATAAACGACAATGCTTGGGACGGTGAGTGGTATAGACGTTGCTATACAGATGCAGGAAATCCACTTGGCTCTAAGGAAAATAAGTACGCTAAGATGTTTATGGAGTCACAGTGCTGGTCACTTATCTCTGGTGTTGCAAGCGAGGAAAGAGCAAATACTCTTATCAAGGCTATGGATGAGCATATGCTTACACCAGTTGGATATATGCTTTTGACACCTTCCTTTAAGGAGTTTGACTCTACAATCGGACGTATCTCCGCTATGGAGCCAGGTATTTGCGAAAACGGAACAATTTATTCACATACAAATATCTGGATGATTTTGGGCTTGCTCAAATATGGCAAGGCAGATTTAGCATATGAGCTATTTAAGAAGATTGCTCCAGGCTATATTGTAGGTGACAATGCAGAAATTAAGAATAAGTGCCTACCATATATGTTCTCAAACTGCTACTTTGGTCCAGAGCACAAGAATAGCGCATTCCAAATGGAATATAGCTGGATTACAGGCTCTGTTGCGTGGTACACAAACACAATGGAAAATTACTTGATCGGCTTAAGACCAACCTACGAGGGTCTTGTAGTTGATCCACATCTTCCATTTGAAGGTGCAAAAATGACAAGACAGTTTAGAAACGCTACCTACGAGATTGAAATTTCCAACCCACAAAAGAAATATAAGGGTGAAAATATGGAAATTACAGTTGATGGAAAGGTGCTTGAGGGCAATATCGTTCCTGACTTTAAGGACGGAAAGACCCACATTGTCAATGTAATTATAAAATAAACATAAATAAACGTAAACGGAGTGCAATGCACTCCGTTTTTATTCTTGATTTTAGCTTTCTTTTGTGTTATACTAATTTAGGATAAGCTGGTGTAGCACAGTGGTAGTGCAGCTGATTCGTAATCAGCAGGTCGTGAGTTCAAGTCTCATCACCAGCTCCATTTTTTTGTAAAAATATACACAGGAGGGCGCTTTTTTGAATCTTTGTGATATAAATTATGTGAAAAAGCTAATGCAAAGATACCAAACAGGTACGAAAAAAAGCTTTGGGCAGAATTTTCTTATAAATAAAAGCGTGCCCGAAAGAATAGCTTATGAAAGCTTTTCATATCATAAACAAAAAAACAGTGATAAGAGTGCCGTTTTGGAAATCGGTCCTGGAATTGGTTGCCTTACTTATGAGCTTGCAAGGGAGTATGATAAGGTTGTAGCTGTTGAGATAGATAATAGCCTTATTCCTATCCTTAATGAGACCTTGGGTGAGTTTGATAATGTTAAGGTGATAAATGAGGACTTTTTAAAGCTCAATTTAGATGAATTTTTTGAAAAAGAGCTTTCTGATTGTTCAGTTTCCGTTTGTGCAAATCTTCCTTACTATATTACAACGCCTATAATTATGGCACTTTTGGAAAGAGCAAGGGGAAAATTAACCTCAATTACTGTAATGGTGCAAAGAGAGGTTGCAGACCGCCTTTGTGCGACTACAAAAAAGGGTGATTATGGGGCAATAACAGCATCGATTGCATATTATGGCGAGGCTAAAAAGCTTTTTGACGTGACCCCTGATAACTTTTTACCACCTCCAAAGGTAACGTCAAGCGTTGTTAGAATAGAGCTTTATGATAAAATACCCTACGAGCCAAAAAGCGAGGAGATGCTGTTTAAAACGATACAGGGTGCCTTTTCTCAGCGTAGAAAAACACTTTTAAATTCGCTTTCGGCGAGCTTTTCCTCATTATCTAAGGACAAGCTATCAAGCATAATCACAGATTGTGGCTTTGACTTAAATATAAGGGGTGAAAAGTTAACAATTGGCGATTATGTAAATTTGTCCAACGAAATATTAAAGGAGCTTAATTAATGCTATTTTTAGGAACACTTGTAAATGTGGCATCTATTATAGTGGGTGGAATTTTAGGACTTCTGCTTTCTAAGCAATTTGAGAAAAACGCAAGATTAAGAGAAGTTCCGAGCGCATCAATGAAGGCAATTTCCGTTGTTGTAATTGTGATTGGAGTTGAGGGTGCAATAGAAAGCTCTAAGCCCATAGTTCTTCTTTTATCCCTTGTTTTAGGTACAGTTATAGGAACTATAATTAATATTGATGGCGCACTTGATAAATTTGGAAAAAACATTGAAAGAAAATTTGTTAGTAATAGCAAAAAATCGCATCCAGAGCTAACAAAGGATTTACCAGAAAAGAGCTTTTCAAAAGCATTTATATCGGCAACCTTGACCTGCTGTGTAGGTGCTCTTGCTATAACAGGCGCACTTGAAAGTGGACTTTCAGGTGGGAGCGAGCATGGACTTTTATATACAAAAAGCGTGCTTGACTTTACAACAGCTCTTGTATTTTCGGCAAGCTATGGTGCAGGTGCTATCTTTTCAGCAGTTCCTGTTTTAATTTATCAAGGACTAATAACCTTATGTGCAAGTGGACTACAAAGCTTTTTATCCGCGTCGATAGTGGAAATTTCGGCAGTTGGCTCGCTAATCGTCTGCGCCCTTGGTTTAAATATGCTCGGAGCAACAAAAATCAAAATCGCAAATATGCTCCCCGCAGTTTTTTTGCCCATACTTTTATGCTTATTCTTGTAAAAATAAGGAACAGACCATAAATGGGTGATGTTCTCAGCGAAGAATTTAAAAATCTCACTAAGTGCGAGCATCGCATTTGACCGGTCAAACGCAATATGGGCTAAGCCCAACCCCATATAACGACAGAAGAGAGAACAAATCGGTTCATAGCCGAAATGCTCTCTCTTTTCTCCGTTGTTTTAAGGTGATATTCTTTGCTGACGCAAAGAGTGATATTTCCCTGTCGGGAAGTGATATTGCTCGGCTTTGCCTCGCAGTGATATTCTATTCGCCTAAAGCTTGCGAAGCAAATATAACTCGGCGTAAGCCGAATATAACTGCGTGGCAATATCACTCGCCGCAGGCGAATAGAGTTGCGTGATACTCCGTTAAGAGTATCACGCTAAGCCTGTTCCTTTTTTGTTCTATGCCTTGTACGCACAAACCTCACATAGAGGGGCAAGAGTGGGCAGAGAAATTTCGTTTTCTAAGCGTAGGCGTACTTTGTACGGTAGAGCAGAAAACGGAATTAAAAAAGCGAAAATAAAGAAATTTTCTTAAGAAAAGTGTAGTTA
>JAFTKN010000017.1 GCA_017453255.1 Clostridia bacterium
GATGCTCAATTTGAAAAGGTTGAATATCCAAATCCTGATTATTTGTACATTTCAATGGTATGCACACCACCTATTAAAGATGGTATTGAGTTTTGCGGTGAAAAAATCACATATACAATCAACAAATATAGTGGTGAAATAGTTAATATCATTGAATAATAAAATTGATGGAACAAAAAGGGGTTATCGCTTAAAGCGATAACCCCTTAATTTTATTGTGATAATGTTTCTAATATTGATGAAAAAATAACCAAGGAAAGAGATGCTTGATATTTAGTATCCTTTAAATTTTCAAGCTCCTTTTCATTTGAAAGAAAACCACATTCAACAAGCACACTCGGACACTCTAAGCTGTCAAGAATGTAAATTGATGAATCTGCTTGCTTAATTTTTCTTTTATTATCTGCTTGCAAATATTCCCTTGTGTTGTTTTGCACGCAGGAAGCAAGGCTTTTACTTAAAGCATTGTTTTTAGAATAATAAACCTGTAAGCCACTATATTTGCTTTCTTGGAATTTGTTCATATGTATTCCAACATATATAGGGTTATTTTCTTCTTCGGTCATTTTAACTCTATTTTTTAAATCATAAACCTTTTTCTTTCCTGTATAATCCTGTAAATCGCTATAGCAATCGTATAAGAGAGTATCTTCATCTCTTGTTAGCCGTGCACTATTTCCGTTAAGACGACAAAGCGTATAAATCAATTTTGAAATCTCTAAATTTAAGTCCTTTTCAAGTGTTCCGTCAGGTGCTATTGCTCCTGCATCCTCGCCACCATGTCCTGCATCAATAACAATAACATTTTCATCACATATATCAAAAACAGGCAGGGAAGTGTCTGAAGCTTCACCCTTTAAATGCTTAGTAAAGGTAAAACCTATTAGTATAACAACACAGATAATTAAAAGAATTGATGCCATAAACTTAATAGTATAAGAAATAGGCTCTCTTTTCATAAAAAATCACCTCACCATATTATATGTGGTAAGGTGCTTTTTTATTATTTAATTCTAAAAATCCTTTTTGCGTTTTCTTCAGTAATTCTTGCAATTTCGTCAACTGTTGTTTCACGCAAAAAAGCAATTTCAGTAGCAGTAAGCTCAACATAACTTGATTTATTTAATGTGCCTCGATAAGGCGTTGGTGCAAGATATGGGGCATCAGTTTCGATAAGAAGCCTATCAGATGGGACAACCTTGCATGCTTCCTTAGGAACTCTTGCATTTTTAAAGGTGACAGTTCCTGAAAAGGAAATATACCAGCCTAATTTAACTAATTCCTTAGCCATCTCCGAGCTTCCACTAAAGCTATGAAAAATACCCTTGACTTTTGGAAATTCCTTAACAACCTCTAAGCAATCACCATGAGCATCTCTGTCATGGATAATAACAGGAATGTTAAGCCTTTCTGCAAGAGCCATTTGCTTTTTAAAATAAATCATTTGCAAATCACGAGGAACATTTTCATAGTGATAATCAAGACCAATTTCGCCAAGAGCAACAGCCTTTTCGTTTTTCAAAAGCTCCTCAATTTGCGAAATAGCCTCATCACAGTCCTTGTAAAAAACCTCAGAAGGATGAATACCACAGGAGGCATACATGTTTGGATACATGCTTGCAAGCTCGACTGATTTTTGAGAATTTTCTACGCTTGTGCCTATATTAACAATATAAGAAATATTAGTATCAAAGCAGTCCTTAATCAGCTTGTGAGTACCACCCTCGTACTCCTTTTCATATCGCTCGTCGTCACAGTGGGCGTGTGTGTCAAAAAACTTCATAAAACCTCAACTATTTCATTAAAAATGGGGTAAAAACCCCATTTTTAGTGTATTCTTTCTCCGTTTGGAGTATCCTTGTCAAGAAAGACAACTCGTATGGTTTCCTCACCAGAAGCAAGAAGCATACCTTGACTTTCTATTCCACAAAGCTTAGCAGGGGAAAGGTTAGCCACAACAATAACCTTTTTACCAATTAAAGCCTCAGGCTCGTAGAATTTAGCAATTCCTGATACGATTTGACGCTTTTCGTAGCCTAAATCCACCTGTAATTTAAGTAGCTTTTTAGCTTTAGGAACTCTTTCACATTCTAAGATTTGTGCACTACGAAGCTCAACCTCCATAAACCTGTCAATGCCTATAATAGCACAGCCCTCAGGCTTTTGAACAGGCTTTTCAGCCTCTATTTTTGCCTGTCTTTCAGCGTAAACCTCATCAAGCATCTTCTTTTCGTCAATTCTTGCAAAAAGAATTTTGCTTTCGCCAAGTGTCTTACCACCTTCAAGCTTACCAAAACAACAAATTGACTCGTAGTCACAAAGAGAAGTGTTTAATTGCTTGAAAATTTCCTCACAGGTTTTAGGCATAATAGGTGTCAAAAGAACTGAAGCAATTCTTATAACCTCAAGTAAATTATAAAGAACAGTACCAAGACGACCCTTATTAGCTTCGTCCTTAGCTAAAATCCAAGGAGTTGTTTCGTCAATATACTTGTTAGCACGGCTAAGCATTGTAAATACTGATTCTATAGCCTCAGAAATGTGGTAAGTGTCCATAAGAGTGCAAAAATCCTTAATGGAGCTTTCACAAACAGCCTTAAGCTCAATATCAACACCCTCGTTTCCACAAGGTGTAGGTATAACGCCGTCAAAGTACTTTTTAGTCATAGCGATAGAACGGCTAACAAGGTTACCTAAATTATTTGCAAGGTCAGTATTAAAGCGATTAATTACGCTTTCATATGTGATGCTACCGTCATTTGCATAGGGCATTTCAGAAAGGGCATAGTATCTAACCCCATCAACACCAAATCGATTAGCAAGCTCATCTGCGTAAACCACATTACCCTTTGACTTTGACATTTTATCCATACCAAAGTTAAACCAAGGGTGACCAAAGACCTTTTTAGGCAATTCTACGCCTAATGCCATAAGCATAATAGGCCAGTAAATAGTGTGGAATCTTACAATATCCTTACCAATAACATGAACATCACATGGCCAGTATTTTTGGAATAGCTCGGGCTGAACCTCGTTATCAGGGTCGTAGCCAAGACCAGTAATGTAGTTAGAAAGAGCATCAATCCATACATAAGTTACATGCTTAGGGTCAAAGGATACAGGAACACCCCAGTTAAAGGATGTTCTTGAAACGCAAAGATCCTGTAAGCCTGGCTTTAAGAAGTTGTTAATCATTTCCTTCTTTCTTGACTCGGGCTGAATAAATTCCGGGTGAGATTCAATATGCTCGATAAGTCTATCAGCATATTTGCTCATTTTAAAGAAGTAAGCCTCCTCGGTGGTTTTAGTTACCTCTCTACCACAGTCTGGGCATTTTCCGTCAACAAGCTGTGTTTCTGTAAAGAAGGATTCACAAGGAGTGCAATATAGACCCTCATAGTGACCCTTATAAATATCACCTTGATCGTATAGCTTTTTGAAAATATGCTCAACAGCCTTCTTATGATATCCATCTGTTGTTCTTATAAAATAATCATAAGATGTGTCCATCAAGTCCCAAATACCCTTGATTTCACCAGCAGTCTTATCAACAAACTCCTGTGGAGTAACGCCAGCATCCTGAGCCTTGTTTTGGATTTTTTGACCATGCTCGTCAGTGCCAGTCATAAATCTAACATCATAGCCTCTTTGTCTTTTGTATCTTGCCAAGGCATCTGTAGCAATAACCTCGTAGGTGTTTCCAAAATGTGGCTTGCCAGATGCATAGGCAATAGCAGTAGTTATATAAAATTTTTCCTTATTCATTAGTGTTTACCTCAATCTATCTTACTTGCGCCAACATATACAGTATCAATTTCCATTTCCTTTGGATTTGATAAAACAATAAAGTCGGCACGATAATTCTTATCTATTTTTCCAACAAATTCAGCACCAACCATGCTTGCAGGATTTGTTGTAGCGTATTTAATAGCATTTTCAAGTGGAACACTACAAAAACGCATAAAGTTTTTAAGTCCCTTGAATAATGTAAGCGTGCTTCCAGCAAGAGTGCCATTTGCATCCATAGCACAACCATTTACAACTCTAACACCCGTACCTGCTACAGAATATTCTCCGTCAGGAGAGGCAGCAGCAGCTATCGAATCGGTAATTAATACCATCTTATCCTTAGGCTTTGATTTGTATATTAATTTAACGATTGCAGGATGAGAGTGAAGACCGTCGCAAATAACCTCGGCATAAGCATCGTCATTTGTAAGAGCGCATACAGTAGCGCCAGGCATTCGATGGTGAATTGGTGTCATAGCATTAAATGTATGGGTAAAGGACTTAGCTCCCCAGCTAAGTGCCTCACTTGCTTGCTCATAGGTTGCATTTGTATGAGCAATACCAATAGTAGCGCCATATTCTGTTATAGCCTTAGATATAAATTCCTTGCTACCCTCAAGCTCGGGTGCTAAAGAAAAATGGAGTGGGCAAGGCATCATAGCTTGCGCCAGCTCGTCAAGCTCATCTAAGCTTGGATTAGCAAGATATTCGATATTGTGAGCACCCTTTTTATCAGGGTTTAAATATCTTCCTTCCATGTGAATACCGATAATGTTTGCATTTCCTGCCTTATTTGAAACCCTGTTTGGATTAATAGCAAAAATATTATCAATAAGCTTAGGCATAGGAACAGATGCAAGGGTAGCCATAATAGAGGTAGTACCATTTTTAGCGTAAGCCTTGCACATTGTATCAACCTGCTCCTCAGTTGCAAAGTTGAAATCGTAGCCTACAATTCCGTGAGTGTGAACGTCAACGAGGCCAGGAATAACATATTTTCCATTAAGGTCAATTACTGTATATCCCTCTGGAATATTATTTTGTGAAACCTCGGTAATTACGCCATCATCACAAAGAATATTGGCTCTTACAAATTTTTCACTATCTGAATTAAAAATCATTCCATTATAAAAAGCAATACGACTCATATAAGTACTCCTCAAATAAATATTCTAATAATATATTTTAACAGAAAAAACCAAATATATCAATATATTTAATAAAAATATTATAAAAGAAAAGAACTCTAAAAGAGCTCTTTACTTAAAATCAGGTATTTACTTCCTTGTAAATTTCGCTTTTTGAAACACCACGGTCCTTAGCTACCATTTTTATAGCGTCCATTTTTTTCATTTCCTGGGAAATGTAGTAGTCAACATGCTCATTAATTGTCATATCCTTCCAAAAGGAATTATCATTGACTAAGGATTTGTCACAGCCCTCTACAACTAAAACGTATTCTCCTCTTGGTGATGCTTCCTTGTAATAATCTAAAGCACCTGAAAATGTAGTCCTAATTATCTCCTCGTTTAGCTTAGTAAGCTCTCTACAAAGGGACACACGTCTGTCACCAAAAATTTCTAATAAGTCCTCAAGAGTTTTTATAAGCTTATGGGGTGCTTCATAAAAAATAGTAGTACGTGTGTCGTTTTTTAACTCGTTTAGTCGTGTCATTCTTTCGTTTTTGTTAGTGCTTAAAAAGCCCTCAAAGCAAAATCTACCAGTAGGTAACGCAGACAGCGCAAGAGCATTTACCACAGCACTACAGCCAGGAATAGAGGTAACAGGCACATTATGTTCAGCACACAAAACAACTAAATCCTCACCAGGGTCGCTAATAGCTGGAGTGCCTGCATCGGTCACTAACGCACAGCTTTCGCCATTTTTTAGTCTTTCTAAAATTACAAGTCCTCTTTCTCGCTTGTTATGCTCAAAATAGCTAACCATAGGCTTAGAAATACCAAAGTAAGCGAGAAGCTTTCCGGAATTTCGTGTATCCTCGGCAGCTACAAAGTCAACCTCGCTAAGCACCTTTAAGGCTCTTTCTGAAATATCAGAAAGATTTCCTATAGGGGTTGCTACTAAATATAGCGTACCGCCAACTATTTGGTTTTTATCCTCGTATGAGGCATTTCTGTTTCCTGAATTACGCATAAATTTTACCTCTATAAGCTACAGCTATCGTATATAGCTTGATACTCTTCTGTGTATTCGTTTGTGCCGTCCTTGTATATGTATAGTGGCTTGTCAATAGTAAGTCCACTTTTTCCTCCCAATTTTGCAGAAATAAGCAAAAGAGAAGGGGGAGTGGTCGAATTTTGATGAATAAAGGTGAGCCTTTTAGGCTCTAAATTGTTCTTTTTTAAAGCGAAAATCAAATCGGAAAGCCTGTCTGGCCTATAAACCACATAAAAGTCACCGCCGTGCTTTAAAAGTCGCTTTGCACATGAGCAAAAGTCATCTATTGTTCCATTTAGCTCGTGTCTTGAACTTGCCTTGCTTATATTTTTATTTAGCTTACCACTATCAGCCTTCATGTATGGGGGATTAGAAAAGACAAAATCCACCTCACCATTTGTATCAAGGCAGGATACCTCTCTCAAATCCTTGCAAATTAATGTAAATTTATCGTTCAATTTATTAAATTCACTATTACGCTTTGCAATCTCGTAAATGTCCCATTGTACCTCAAAGCCGTACACGTGGTCGCATTTTTGCTTGCTTAAGGCAAGTAAGGAAATAACTCCACTACCAACTCCAAGCTCAACGCCTACCTTCTTCTGCCTTTTTGGAATATATGCAGATAAAAGATAAGCATCTGTACCGAAGGTAAGGCTATCCTTTTTTTCTATAAGACTGAGGTTTTCGTTTATTATATTTATTCTTTCACTCTCGTTAAGCTTCATATATTCCTTTCCTAAAAAAGAATGAGACTTTTGCTCTAAAAAGCAGAAGTCTCAACCTATTTTATACTCTTCTTTAAAGGCTTTCCATAATCTATATTATGCAAGCTTTTTGACTTTCCATTTCAAAAAGCAACCTATCTTTTTAAGTATGTAATTATCCCTCAACAGGAGCGTTAACAGGGCAAGCGCCTGCACAAGCACCACAGGAAACGCACTCATCAGCATTGATAACGTACTTGCCGTCACCCTCTGTAATGCAACCACAAGGACAAGCATCTGCACAAGCACCGCAAGAGATGCAGTCGTCTGTAATCTTATATGCCATAATTCGATACCTCCATTAGATTTTTTATAATATTATTTTACCACAAAAAAATATTTTGTCAATATAGTTCGCTAAAAAACAATATAATATTATTCATTTGGTAAAACGTCAGTTAAATCGTCCTTATCCTCTTTCTTTTTTGGAGTAGAAAGGATTTTCACGTCATCGCGCTTGTAGGTTCTTATGGATTCATTGACATTAACCTTTATTGTACCCTGTAATGGATTGGTTTCTACAACTGTACCAACGCCATCAGCTGTTTTGACAGTAGAATCAACAGGTGGAGTTTTTTTGATTTCATAAACATATGTATCATGCTCAAAGCGGAGACAACACATAAGTCGTCCACATGCACCAGAGATTTTTGAGGAATTAAGGGATAGGTTTTGCTCCTTAGCCATCTTAATAGAAACCTGACAAAAATCTGGTAAAAATGTGCTACAGCAGAATGGACGACCACATATACCAAGTCCACCCATGAATTTAGCCTCGTCACGAATACCAATTTGCCTTAATTCGATTCTTGTTTTAAATGTTGAGGCAAGATCCTTTACAAGCTCTCTGAAATCTATTCTTCCATCAGCTGTAAAATAAAAGGTTAGCTTAGAGCAATCAAAGGTATATTCAGCCTCAATTAGCTTCATATCAAGCTCGTGCTTAGCAACCTTGCTTATGCAAAGCTTCAAAGCCTCAAGCTCCTTTTTCTTGTTTTCCTCGTTAGCCTTTATATCCTTTTGAGTAGCTATTCTTATAACAGGTCGTAGGGGTGAAACTATTTCGCTATCAGAAACAAGCTTGTTTACGCAGGCAACCTTACCAAACTCCAAGCCTCTTGCAGTTTCAACAACTGCATAGTCAGTAGCCTTAGCAATATTTCCGTTTGGAGCAAAATAGTAGGTTTTTCCACCATCCTTAAAGCGTATGCCGATAACCTCTACGCCCTCATTTTTTATTTCATCTGACATTTTATATTCCTCCAGTAGCCAACGACATTAGAGTTGTATAAACTGATGCGTTGGTATTTAAGTCATTAAGCCCCTTTTCAAAGCTATCATAAAGGGCTAAAATTTTTTTCAAGCTATGCTTTCCAGCAATACTAATTGCTTCATCATATGATGAAAAAAAGCAAAGTGGTGCGCTTTTGCTACGCTTACAAACTGCTAAATCTCTTAGAACAGTAAGCGAAAGATTAAAGATTTCCTTCAGCTTGTCTCTTTTTTGAGAAAAGAGAGAGGAAATAAAGGATAAGGAGCTATTATCAAGGGTAAGATAAGCCAAAACCAAGTCCCTTGCCTTGCTTCTGTCACTAATAAGCGCCTCGGATCTCTTTTCGTCAAGCATATCAAGAGCATATCCAAGCGAGCCACGAGCTGAAACAATAATTTCCTTAATGCTTTCCTTAGAAAGATTAGTGGATACATTATTTTCGATATAACGATAAATCGTATCGTTATCGAGTGGCTTGGTTCTTAAAATTTGTGCTCTTGACCTTATTGTTTCAAGCAAAAAGGAAGCATCTGTAGTTAATAAAAAGAAAATTACATGCTTAGGAGGCTCCTCTAAGGCAATTAGCAGAGCATTCTGAGCCTTAACATTCATTTTTTGAACATCATTTAAAATGTAAATCTTGTAATCACATTCTGCACAGCTATCATATAAGCCTTCCTTGATTTTTCTGACGTCATCAACAGTAAACGCATCAAAAAAGCGAACATCAACGCATCGGTCATTTAAAATCTTTTCACAGAAATCACACTTTTTACAGGGCATCTTGTTTCCCTGACACATAATAGATGCTGAGGCAAGCCTTGCTACAGTATGCTTTCCTGTGCCGTATGCGCCCTCAATAATGTAAGCGTGCAAGAACTTTTTATTTAAAATTGCATTGCCAAGAGTGCTTTTAATATTTTCATTTCCAATAAGACCATCAAACATAAAAGCACCTCCTAAATAAAGCTTCACATAAAACTACATAATACCATTATAACAAAGTTTTTTCCTTATGTCAAACAGAAAAGAATTCAATTTTATGAAAATTGCATAAAAAAGTAAAAAAAATTCCAAATAAACATAAAAAATTAACGAAATTTAAAAAAGTACTTGTATATTCAGGTAAAATAGTTTAAAATATATATTTGGTAGGGAATGGAAATATTCCATACACAAAATGAAAATTTCGGAGGAAATTAAAATGTCAGTTAAAGTTGCTATCAACGGCTTTGGCCGTATCGGACGTCTTGCATTCAGACAGATGTTCGGCGCAGAAGGTTACGAAATCGTAGCTATCAATGATCTTACAAGCCCAAAGATGCTTGCTCATCTTCTTAAGTATGACACAGCACAAGGCAAGTACGCTTACGCAGATACTGTTACAAACACAGAGGACAGCATCACAGTAAACGGTAAGACAATCAAAATTTACGCAGAAAAGGACGCTGCAAACTGCCCATGGGGTGAGCTTGGTGTTGACGTAGTATTGGAGTGCACAGGCTTCTACTGCTCAAAGGAAAAGTCAATGGCTCACGTAAACGCTGGTGCTAAGAAGGTTGTTATCTCTGCTCCTGCAGGAAACGATCTTAAGACTATCGTTTTCGGCGTTAACGAAAATACATTAACAGCTGATGACCAAATCATCTCTGCTGCATCATGCACAACAAACTGCTTAGCTCCAATGGCTAAGGCTTTGAACGACGCATACCCAATCCAAAGTGGTATCATGACAACAGTTCACGCTTACACAGGCGACCAAATGATTCTTGATGGTCCTCACAGAAAGGGTGACCTTAGAAGAGCAAGAGCTGGTGCTCAGAACATCGTTCCTAACTCAACAGGTGCTGCTAAGGCTATCGGTCTTGTAATTCCTGAGCTTAATGGTAAGCTTATCGGTTCAGCACAAAGAGTTCCTACCTGCACAGGTTCAACAACACTTCTTGTTGCAGTTGTTAAGGGTAAGGATGTAACAAAGGATTCTATCAATGCTGCTATGAAGGCTGCTGCTACACAGTCATATGGTTACAACACAGATGAAATCGTATCCTCTGACGTTATTGGTATGACATACGGCTCACTCTTTGATGCTACACAAACAATGGTAGCTAAGATTGATGACGACACATATCAAGTACAGGTTGTTTCTTGGTACGATAACGAGAACAGCTATACAAGCCAGATGGTTCGTACAATTAAGTACTTCGCTGAAATCTAATTTTGTCGAACATAAAAAGGCATTGCTTGTGCAGTGCCTTTTTTATTTGCAAACAAAAAGGTGGGAAAAACCCACCTTTTATTGTATTAAGTTCTTTTCCATGTTCTTGGAGTAAATAATATAAGAACAGGCAAAATCTCAAGTCTGCCGAGTAGCATAGTAAGAGTTAAAATAAATGTAGAAAAATTATTATAACATGCAAAGCTTAGATAAGGACCTACAGCTTCGAAGCCTGGACCTATATTTGAAATACAGGATAAAGCAGCAGAGAAGTTAGTGTAAAATCCATGATGCACCGTTTCATTGTTAAGCTTCTCTGATAAGTCTGAAACTACAGGCGTTAATGTACCATTGGCTGGGTCAAAGGCGAGCAGAAAAACAACGATAAAGAGAATGAAAACATACATTGTAATAAATGCAAATACGTCATTTACCGTTTTGCTATCTAAGGTTTTACCTTCAATTTTCATCTTTGGTACATATCTTGGGTTGATAAGCTTTCTAATATTTATATAGCTACCTTTTGTTGCAATCACTATACGTGAGGTTTTCATTCCACCAGCAGTAGAGCCTGCCATAGCTCCCATAAACATAAGAATAATAAGAACCGTTTGGGCAGCCATTGGCCAAAGGTTGAAGTCGGTGGTCGAATAACCCGTTGTTGTCATAATGGAAGCTACTTGGAATAGGGAATGCCTGAATGCACCCTCAGCAGAATATATCGCTGACATTTTGGTAAGTAGGCTTACAAAAATAACGGAAACAGATGCAATAGTAATAAAGATGTAAGCTCTAAATTCCTCGCTCTTAAATACATCCTTGATTTTACCAAGCAAAATCAAATAATATAAAGCGAAGTTACAGCCAAATATTAGTAAGAAAATAGAAACAACATATTGAGCGTATGGGGTGAAATATTGGAAGCTACCAGGAATAAATCCAAAGCCACCAGTACCTGCACAGCCAAAGGCAGTAAGCATAGAATAGAAAAATTTATCACCCTCGCAGGAGGCATAATTGTCGGCAACTAAAGCACTGTTGTCGATTAGTGGACCACACATAAGAACAATAATCTCGATTACAGTAAGGCTCAAATAAATGAGGTAAAGTATTCTTGCAGTAACCTTCATTTTTGAAGCAATCTTACCAACCTGAGGCCCAGGGCTCTCTGCACGTAAAAGATGCATTGATGAGCCGTCGCTACTTTCAGGAATGAAAATAAGCACGAATACAAGTATTCCCATACCACCTATCCAGTGTGAGAAGCTTCTCCAAAATAGAGTAGAATGAGAAACAATAGATATATCAGGAATAACGCTTGCGCCAGTAGTTGTAAAGCCCGACATTATTTCAAAGCAAGCGTCAATATAGTTTGGTATATCACCATTAATTGTAAAAGGAATTGCACCAAAAAGTGCCATTACAATCCAAACCAATGCGACTAAAGCAAAGCCCTCCTTTTGGTAAAGTGACTTTCTTTTTGGCTTTGGTATTTGAAGTAAAAGCCCGATTAAGCATAGTGCAGAAATCGGTATAACAAAGGCAATTTTATGATAAAATGACTCATTATAAATAATGCTCATTAAAAAGGGTGCAAGCATAAGCACGCTTTCCAAAATCATAATTTTGCCGAGGATTTTACCTAAAGCTTTAAAATTCATATGATTTGTCCTTATTCAAAAACATCTGTTAAATCGTCAAAATTTTGGTGAGTAGTTACAACAATTACATTATCGCCAAGCTGTATCTGTGAATTACCATCTGGGATAATAACCTCATTTTCACGTATAATGCAGGCGATAAGACAATTTTTCTTTGTCCTTAAAGCCTTAAGAGGCTTGTTGTAAAAATCCTCTTTAGTTCTTGCAGAAAACTCAAGTGCCTCAACCTGATTATTTACTAATCTATAAAGTGTTAAAACATTACTTCCTCTGCTATTAGCCAAGGCTCTGATATAGCTTGTAATTTTGTCAGCAACAATCTTCTTAGGTGAAACAGTATTCTGAATACCAAGCTCGCCAAGCATATCAATAAGATCGTCACTCTTTATTTGGGTGATGGTCTTTGTAACCTTCATTTTGTTTGCAAACATTGAAACGATCATGTTTTCCTCGTCAATGTCAGTAAGAGCAACGAAGGCGTCCATAGCCTCAATACCCTCCTCGGTTAAAAGGTCGTGCTGAGTTCCGTTACCATAAATAACAGTTACACGAGGCAAAAGGTCAGCAAGCTCCTCGCATCTGTCCTTATCACTCTCAACTAATTTAATGTTATATTTCTTTGTAGAAAGCTCGCTAGCAAGATAAAAACCAATTTTATCTCCACCAACAATCATAATATCCTTGAATGGTGATTTTTCAAGCTTTGCCTCAGCTAAGAATTCTCTAAGTGAGCTTGCGTCAGAGGTGAAGTGAACTCTATCACCTGTCTCAAACATAAAATTACCTGAAGGAATAATAACCTCATTACCTCTTTGAACAGCACAAACAAGGACCTTAGTTTTTAATTTTTTACTAAGTGAAATAAGAGTTTCACCAACTAAAAGACTACCAGAATTTACAATAATCTCAACAAGCAAAACCTTTCCCTTTGCAAAATGCTCCATTTGAGAAATAGAGGGAAGGTTGATGAGATTGAAGATTTCATCAGCTGTTTCCTTTTCGGGGTTTACAATCATAGAAATACCAAGCTCGTCCTTCATATCTGCAATTTGCTTAGTGTAATCTGGATTTCTTACACGAGCAATAGTGTTTTTTACACCGATTTTCTTAGCTACAAGGCAAGCAAAAACATTAAGCTCGTCACTATTAGTAAGTGCAATAGCTAAATCACAGTCAGACATGTTAGCCTCTTTCTGTATATCTAAACAAGCACCATTGCCAACAACACCGAAAACGTCGTATTTCTCTATAAGGCTCTCAACCTTATCCTTGTCCTCGTCAATAATGGTGATAGTGTGATCCATGAAGGAAAGACTTTTAAGCACAGTTTTTCCAATAGTACCAAGACCGATTATAACAATCTTCATAATAGACACTCCTAAATTAGTTCTTTTTTTATTATATCACTTTTAAAATAAAAAATAAAGATAGAAAATGAATTTTACTGAATTTTTACGTATTTGTAGATTTTTGGTAGCTTTTGTCATAATATGTAATAGCCGACAAAATTCGGCACAAAGGAGATATTATGAGATTTGATAACAGCTCAAGAAGAAACGCAAGAAATGATCTTGATGACTTTGCAAATTTTCTTGGTATGAGAACACAAAAAATGCAAAAAACAGACACTTTCTCGCCAATTTCTTCAAATTATTCGCAAAGAAGCTTAGCTATGGTGTATCCAGAAAAGCAGTCGTGGCAAAGAATATATGACCCCGAGGTGGCTCTGTTGAATGGTACCATTTTTGAGGAGCTTAATTTGCCCTTCAATCGAGCATCATGCAGAGGAAACAATTTTGGAGAGGGGTGCCTATAATGAACAGGGAAAACAGCAGAAATCGTTTAATGAAGGAGCTTCAAACCTACTCATTTGCAGCTCATGAGGCACTTTTATATTTAGATGCTTATCCAGAAAGCAAGGAGGCTCTTGCTTATTATAACAAGTTTAAAAAGCTTGAAAATCAAATAAAAAATGAATATGAGGCTAAATATGGTCCAGTAACATCACCAAACGAGGCACAATCGTGGCAGTGGAACAAGGGACCATGGCCTTGGCAGCTTGATGGGGAGGTAATGCTATAATGTGGAATTATGAAAAAAGACTTCAATATCCTGTAAAAATCAAAAATCCAAATCCTAAGTATGCACAAATAATAGTTAGCCAATTAGGTGGACCTGATGGAGAAATTGGAGCATCGCTTCGTTACTTGACACAAAGAATAGCAATGCCTTATTCCAAAATAGTGGGTATATTAACAGACGTGGGAACAGAGGAGCTTGCACACGTTGAAATGATAACTGCAATTTTATATCAGCTAACAAGAAATTTAAAGCCTGATGAAATTGTAAAAAGTGGCTTTGACACTTATTTTGTTGACCATACAACAGGTGTATATCCTGTAGCTGCAAGTGGCTTCCCTTATTCTGCATCACAATTTCAATCAAAGGGCGATGTAATAGCCGATTTGAATGAGGACTTAGCTGCCGAGCAAAAGGCAAGAGTAACCTACGACAACATTTTAAGACTTGTTGATGATCCAGATGTATGCGATGCTATAAAATTCCTAAGAGCAAGAGAGGTAGTTCACTACCAGCGCTTTGCAGATGCTCTCGGCATAGCACAGGATAATATGAATAGCAAGAATTTCTATGGTTATAATCCTGCTTTTGACAAAAAGTAATAAAAAAGCCTTGTAAAAGGCTTTTTTTATTTGGTAATTGACAAATTTAATAATGCGTGATAAAATATTATAATATAATATATCACAATAAAGAAAGGAGCATGCTATGAAAAAGGCAATTATAATCCCAAACTATTTGAAGAAGGAAAGCGTTAGCTTTTCAAAAATAGCAGAAAAGAAGCTTAATGATAGTGGATATGAGGTAGAAATCTTAACAGAAAAGCAAGTGCCTGATAAGGATTCTGAATTTGCCCTTGTTTTAGGTGGCGATGGAACAATGCTACGTGCTTGTAAAAAGCTATATGATAAGGATATAGCCATGCTCGGCATAAATTTTGGTAATTTAGGCTATTTAACTGAGTGTAATCCTGATAATGCTCTTGATGCTATTGATAAGCTGACACAAGGAGAATACACTATAGAAAATCGTATAATGCTAAAGGGTGAGGTTTTAAGAAACGGAAAGGTAGCTTATGAGTTTTCAGCACTCAATGAGGTTGCGTTTTTTAGAGCATCGCTTTTAAAGGCATTTACCCTTGAAATTTTTATAAATCAAATGCTTACTCAAACCGTTGTTGGTGATGGACTTATTGTTGCAACTCCAACAGGCTCAACCTCATATAATTTATCAGCAGGAGGTCCTGTTTTAACACCTAATGCTGATAATATGGTTTTGACAGCGGTTTCGCCGATTTATTACCCACGCTCATCTCTTGTAATTAATGGCTCAGATAAGCTGGAAATCAAGGTTTCAATTAATAGCATAACAAAGACAGGAAGCCCATCTATACAAATTGATGGAGATGAATTTTTTGAAATATATAATGGCGACATCATAAGAATAGAAAAGCATTCTAAGAAGGTAAAAACCATTAAGATAACAAACAATAATTTTTATCAGGTTTTAAGTAAAAAGCTATCTAAGGCTACATATGAAGGAATTTGATGAAGGAGTACATATGTATAAAATTTTAAATAAAAGGGTTTTGAACCCAACCGTTGTGCTTATGGATATTGAAGCGCCATTGGTTGCTAAAAAGGCAGAGCCAGGACAATTTATAATTCTTCGCACACATGAGGACGGAGAGAGAATACCATTAACTATCGCTGATTTTGACAGAAGGCGTGGAACAATTACAATAATATTTCAAGTAGTTGGTGCAACAACTGAAAGACTTTCCCATATGAATAAGGGTGATAGCCTTTGTGATTTTGTAGGTCCTTTAGGCAAGAAAACACATACAGATGGTCTTAAAAAGGTTGCAGTTGTAGGTGGTGGCGTTGGCTGTGCGATAGCCTACCCAGTGGCTAAAAAGCTACATAGCTTAGGCTGTGAGGTACATGCAATTTGTGGCTTTAGAAGCAAGGATTTGGTTATATTAGAGGACGAGTTTAAAAAGTCATCATCTAAATTCATTCTTATGAGTGATGATGGAACTGCTGGCGAAAAGGGACTTGTTACCGACGCACTAAAAAAGCTAATAGAGAGTGGTGAAAAATATGATGAGGTTATCACCATAGGACCACTTCCAATGATGAAATTCGTTTGCCTTCTTACTAAGGAATATAGAATTAAGACAGTTGCATCTATGAACCCAATAATGATAGATGGAACAGGCATGTGTGGTGGCTGTCGCTTAACAGTAGGTGGAAAAACAGTTTTTGCCTGTGTTGATGGTCCAGAATTTGATGGACACTTGATAGATTTTGACGAGGCTATGTCACGCTCAAACATCTATTATAAATCAGAGAGAAAAAGACACGAGGACGCATGTAACCTCTTTAAAAAGGAGGCTGAATAATTATGGCAAATATGTCACTTGTTAAAAATCCTATGAATGTCCAAGCTCCTGAGGAAAGAATCAAAAATTTCAACGAGGTAGCGCTTGGCTATACTGAGGAGCAGGCAATAGACGAGGCTAAAAGATGCCTTAATTGTAAAAATAGAATGTGTATTGCAGGCTGTCCTGTAAAAATTCAAATACCCGACTTTATTGCAAAGGTAGCAGAGGGAGAGTTTGAGGAGGCTTATCAAATAATTTTAAAGCAATCCTCCTTGCCTGCTGTTTGTGGTAGAGTATGTCCACAGGAAAATCAATGTGAGGGTAGATGCGTAAGAGGAATTAAGGGAGAGCCAGTTGCAATAGGAAGGCTTGAACGCTTTGTAGCAGATTATCATAATAAAAACTGTCAGCAAAAGCCACAAAAACCAGCAAAAAACGGACACAGGGTAGCAATTATTGGTTCAGGACCTGCAGGACTTAGCTGTGCGTCAGACCTTGCAAAAAAGGGCTATGACGTAACTATCTTTGAGGCTTTACATACAGCTGGTGGAGTATTAGTATATGGTATTCCAGAGTTTAGACTTCCAAAATCAATAGTGAAGCAGGAAATTGACGGCTTAAAAGCACTTGGTGTTCAAATTAAAACAAACATTGTAATTGGAAAAACCTTATCAATAGAGGAGCTTTTGCACGAATATGGCTTTGAGGCAGCCTTTATTGGCTCAGGTGCAGGACTTCCTAAGTTTATGAATATTCCTGGCGAGAATTTAAAGGGTGTTTTCTCAGCTAATGAATTCTTGACAAGAATTAATCTCATGAAGGCTTATACAGAAAATAGCGACACTCCTATCCAGATGTGCAAGAAAATTGCGGTAGTAGGTGGAGGAAATGTTGCTATGGACGCAGCTCGCTGTGCAAGGCGACTTGGTGCTGAGGTTTATGTAGTATATAGACGTGGTATGGATGAGCTTCCTGCAAGAAAGGAAGAGGTTGAGCATGCAATAGAGGAGGGTGTAATCTTTAAAACCCTTACTAACCCTGTTGAAATTCTTGCATACAATAATCCAGATGATAAACGAGATTTAAGAAATATGTCTGTAAAGGGCATGAAATGTGTAGAAATGACACTTGGTGAGCCTGACGAAAGTGGAAGAAGAAGACCTGTTGTTAAAGAGGGTAGCGAGCATATTCTTGACGTTGAGGGTGTAATTATGTCCTTAGGTACTTCACCTAACCCATTAATAAAATCTACAACAGAAGGACTCGAAACAGAGTATTGGGGTGGAATTATAGTTGACTCAAACGGCTTAACATCAAAGGAAGGCATTTATGCAGGTGGAGATGCTGTGACAGGCTCTGCAACAGTTATCTTAGCAATGGGTGCAGGAAAAACTGCCGCTTCAGCTATAGACGACTATATTCAAAGCAAGCGAAAAACTTTAGAATAATTTGACAAATTTAATTAAATATGTTATACTAAATATGATATAAAATTATAGGAGTATTTCTTATGAAAAAGAAAATTTTATTAGTACTGGCTATGTTGGCTATGCTTGTTTGTATGCTAACAATTTCAGTAAGCGCTGCAAACAAGGTTGGCACAACTACTGTTGGTGGGTTTAACTACACCTTGTATGATGATGCTACTGCATCATTGCAGGACAATCGTAACTGTACCGTTGCAAACGTAGTTATTCCAGCAAAATTTACATATAACGATGTGGAATATACTGTAACTGCAACCGAAAACTATGCTTTGCATAGTAGCCCTGCGATTACATCAATTTATTTTCCACCAACAATTACAACAATTGGCAGTCAAACATTTTCAAGCTGTGCAAATCTAGAGTCTGTGTATATTGACTTGGAAAACCTTGTATCCATAGGCGAGTGTGGCTTGACTGATAACACTGCAAGTGGAGACTGTAAGGTTACCAACTGGGATATTTACTTTTATCCTACAAGTGAGTATGGTAAGGAAACACCTGTGGCAAACCTTAACCCAGTGTTTACAAATCTTGTTACCCTTGGAACAGCGAGCTTGCAGGGCGTTAATATTAAGGACGTTACCTTAGGAGAAAATGTAACGGTTATCGGAGTGCAATCATTTAGAAAATCGACTATTGAAAGCATTACAGCTCTTGGTGACGTTACCTTGATTGGTAACTGGTCCTTTGCACAATGCTCCTCACTTAAGAGTGTAGTAATTATGTCAAACAACCTAACTAAGGTTGATAGCTGTGCATTTTCTGCTTGTGAAAACATCAGTAACATAAAGATTGACCTATCAAAATGTACTTTTATAGGTAGCTCTGCATTTGAGTTTACGATAAACTGTCAAGGTAACTATACAAACACAACTACAGCTTGGTCAAACTTAAATGACGAAAATATTGTTGACCTTTCAAGCGTTGAAACATTAGGCTCTGAGGCATTTGGTACGTCTAACATTGGTTCTGCAAAAATTGTATGGCCAAAGGGGCTAAAATCTCTTTCCACCCAAGTGTTTAGAAAGGCAAACATAAATCAGCCAATGTATTTCCAAGCCGCTGAGGGCTCTACAATTTCGGTTACATATTATGTTCTTGATGGAAACACACCTAACCTTGTAATTTTAGGTGATCGTGTTGCTTCTTACGAGTGTGAACTTTCAAACGTATATACACTTGTAATGCTAAATCCTGACATCAAAATTACAAGAAGCAGTATTTTCAAGACAGCTGGAAGCACACTTTATTATGCTGGCTTTTCAGCAGATTCTGCATACACAAGCTTTGATAGATGTACAATGAATCAAATTTCAACAGGCACAGCAGTAAACTATGGTGCTTGTGGCATTGATTGTAGTGTTACACTTGCAAGTGATAGCTCAAGCGTTGTAATTTCCACACCTGTTCATACCTGGGATGACGGAGTAGTTAATGTAGCTTATTGCCCAATCGGTGCAGTAGTAGATTTCGCTTGCACTTATTGTGATGCAGAAAAGACAGAGGGTGAGGGAGCTGAGCACGACCATAGTGTAGCAGTAATTATATATGAAAACGGCTTTATGGCTAAGGGCGAAAAAACTCTTAAATGCTCAAATTCTGAGTGCACATCAAAGCTTGACGGAACAGAAGAAACGGCTGAAATCTTTATATTCAAGGGCTTTTCATACTCAGCTATTGGTACTGGTTCAATGATTAGTAGCTTTGCTGTAAATCAAGATGCACTTGAAGCATACAACAAATCTGCAAGTAGCGATGAGCAAATTACAGCATATGGCTTAGTTGCCGCTACTCAATCAAATGTTGGAAGTGCTGGTAACCCATTTGCTGAAAATGTTAAAAATGCAACAGTTAATTTCTTTGGTAGAGGATACGATATCTTTGAAATGAAAATAAACGGAATGAATAACAATAGTGATATTCCTGTTTACTGCACTGCATATATTACAGTTGGTAATAAGAATTCCTTCTTTGATGATAACACACTAAAGGATAAGCTTGAAACAGCATATACCTTTGAGCAAATTAAGGAAATAGCAGATTAAATATAACGAAAAAAGCACACTTTGATGTAAGTGTGCTTTTTTTATTGACTAAATAGATAAATTATGCTAAAATAAATAAGTACACTGTGGATAGCCTCATGGATTTATCGTTCCAAGACAAATGGGCTCGATTCCAGTAAGGCTAAGAAAATTTAAAAGAGGTTTATATGAAAAGAAATCTAATTATTTTCTCTATGTTTTTATTGCTTGCATTCACATTAATATTTAGTGCATGTAATAGTGGAGTAGATGAGGCTTCTGACCATACGCACGACAATATAAAAAGCGTTGTAGAGCCTACCTGTACAGATAGTGGCTATGATTTGGAAACGTGTACCATTTGTGGAGAGGCAAAAAGAAGCAATTACGTTAATGCTAAAGGACACGATTTAGCTGACTGGGTTGTTATAATCGAAGGAACCTGCGAGACTGAGGAGATTTTATCAAAAAAATGTAATATCTGTCACTTGGATATCGAAAAGAAAAAGGGCGCAAAAAAGGATCACATTTATGGTGAAGAATTTACAACAAAGCCCACGTGTAAGGAGCAAGGATATTTATCAAAAACCTGCACCCTGTGTGGATATATTGACAAATATAACTACATAAATCCTGATTTTAATAATCACAAAGAGGGGAATTGGGTAACAATTCAAAAGGCAACCTGTATATCAACTGGTACACAAGCAAAATACTGCACAGTATGTAGTAAAGAGCTTGAAAAGCAAGCAATTTCTATTTCATCAATTCACGACTATTCCATTGAGTATATACCAAACGAGGACGGAAATGGTGGACGTACTAAATATACCTGCGTTGTATGTAATAAGGCAACAGAAATTGACCAGTCAGCAGGAATTTCGCCAAGCATGATTTATGAGCAAATTGCAAGTGCTTGTGTCAGAATTGAAGCCTTTGACAAGTCTGGAAAGGCAACTGGAATAGGCTCAGGCTTCTTTATTGATAAAAACGGCAGACTTGTAACAAACTATCACGTAATCAGATCGTCATATTCAATTCGTGTATATAACTATGCAGGCAGAGAATACGAAATTGAAAGCATATTAGGCTATAATAAGAACGAGGACGTGGCTGTAATTAAGGTAAAATCCACAGACAATCCATTCCTTGAAATTGCAGCAACAGACAGTATTAAAACGGGTGACTCTGTATATACCTTAGGTAGCCCTCTTGGTGTTGATAATGTATTTACAGCAGGAATTGTATCAAACACATCAGTAGGCGTTAGCGGTAAGGATATGATAGCTTTTACTGCACCTATTGCATCTGGTAATAGTGGTGGGCCACTTGTAAATGCAGATGGTAGAGTTATAGGAATTAATACAAGCGTTGCTAAAAATGCACAGTCATTAAACTTTGCAGTAAGAACAGAAAGAATTTCTGAGCTTGATACAACAAATCCACAGAATATGAGTGAGATTTACGAAAAAACTCTTAGCGAAAATGCGTTTGAAATCTTGACTAACTATATAATGGTTAATAATACAGGCACAACTGATAACGGAGCAACCTACTATATCTATAAAAAGATAAGAGAAGAGGGTGTTGGCTCATATGGTATTGAATCCTATATTTATTACAGCACCACAAGTGGCGAGGTAACATTGGCTCTTAATATAATTTCATCAAGGTCAATCGCATTCCAAACTCGTGTGAAAATTGATAAGGTTTCTTCCAATTATGCAGTTGAGCTTTACGACCACGGAATGAGCCAGACAACGATAGTTGCAGTAGCAGATGGAAGCATAGTAGCAACTAAGCAAAATCGTGATGAGGTTATGACCTTTAAGGAGGTTAAATACGTTGATACTGAGGCATATCCTAACCAAACCAATGGTATGAAAAATATTGCATATCAAGGATATATGATGCTCGCTGACGAATTAAACACTCTATTAAATAACTCAAACACAGGACTATCTCTTACTCATTTCAACATAAAGCCACCTGTAGTTCAATAATAAACAAAACCGCAATTTCAAGTTGCGGTTTTTATTTTTATAAATATATTGAAATATTTAAAATAAAATGCTATAATATAATGAAAAGTATAATTTTTATATATAATTAAGGAGGTATTTTATGAAAATTGGCGTTTTAGGCTTTGGATCAATGGGTAAAACCCATACCTACGCTATAAAAAATATCCCCTTCTTTTTTGATGGTAGCTACGACGTTAAAATAATATCCGTATGTACGAAAAATATTGAGAATGCAAAAAAAGCCTCAATTAAATATGATATCCCATCATACACAGATAATGAGGACGATATAATTTATAACGACGAAATAGACACAATAGATATTTGTACCCCAAACATTTGTCACTATGAAACAGCGAAAAAAGCTATCTTGGCTGGTAAAAATGTTTATTGCGAAAAGCCACTTGCTATTACCTATGAGCAGGCAAAGGAGCTTGCTGATTTAGCAAAGGAAAAAAACGTAAAATGTAGCATGGTCTTTAACAATCGCTTTCTTTTACCGATTATGAGGGCAAAGGAGCTTGTATGTGAAGGCAGGCTTGGTAAAATACTTTCCTTTAATGCAAGGTATCTTCATTCCAGTGCTCTTGATACTGTAAAAAGGGCTGGCTGGAAGCAGGATAAGGATATTTGTGGTGGTGGAGTCCTTTTTGATTTAGGCTCTCATGCTGTTGATTTAATTTACTATCTGTGTGGCGAGTTTAAGTCAGTAATAGGAAAGAGTCAAATTGCATTTCCTATAAGAACAGGAGTAAATGGGGAAAAATGGGAAACCAATGCTGACGAAGCATTTTATATGATAGCAACACTTAAATGTGGAGCATATGGAACGGTAGAGGTTAGCAAAATTACAACTGGCGCAAATGATGATTTAACCCTTGAAATTCACGGAGAAAAGGGTAGCATTAGATTTAATCTGATGGATCCTAATTTTCTTGAGTATTATAGCATAGACGATGGTAGCCAAAGGGGATACACAAAAATCGAATGTGTTAATAGATACCCATATCCGTCAGGAGTTTTCCCAGGTGTTAAAGCACCTGTCGGTTGGTTAAGAGGCCATATAGGAAATTATTACAATTTTGTAGATTGTGTAATAAATAACAAGGAAATTCATCCCGATTTGTCTGATGGAGCTTATGTTCAGCTTGTTCTTGATAGTGCTTATCTTTCTGATAAGACTGGAAAAGAGGTTGAAATATGCTGATAATAGGGCTTTGTGGTGGTTCAGGCTCGGGTAAGGGCTATGTAGGTAAGATTTTTGAAAAAAAGGGACTTGCTTGTATAGATACAGACCTACTATATAGAGAGGTAACTGTGAGAAAGGGTAAGCCCTGCTTAACTGAGCTTTGTGAGTTTTTTGGATACGGCATACTTGATAGTGAGGGTGAGCTTAATCGAGGAATATTAGCAGAGATAGTGTTTGAAAAAAACGGCACAAAAAAGCTAAATGAGATTACCCACAAGCATATAAAAATTGATACCCTTGAGCTGATTGAACAATATAAGAAAGAGGGAAAAAGGGCAGTAGTGATTGATGCACCTGTGCTTTTTGAAAGTAGCTTTGATAAAATGTGTGATTATACAATTTGTGTAATTGCAAGCTATGAAAAAAGACTTGAAAGAATAGTAAAGCGGGACAAAATCACCGAGGAAAAGGCAAAAAAGAGAATGGACAGTCAGCTTTCAAACGATGAGCTTATTTCGTTATGTGATTTCACAATAGTAAATGATGATAAGGAAAACCTAAGTGAGCAGATTGATCGAATCTTAAATATAATTTTAGAAAAATAAGAATAGGAGAAATAAAAATGAAAAAAACAGAGCTTGAGGCTTTAAAGGAAAAGCTTTTTTACAAAAAGGAAAACGTGTTTGACACACGCACAAAAAAGGAAGAGAAGCAAATTGAAGAATATTCAAAGGGATATAAAAAGTTCCTTGATGGAGCAAAAACTGAGCGTGAGGCAACTGCTTTAGGAATTAAAATGCTTAAGGAAAATGGCTTCGTACCATATAAGCTTGGTGACAAAATTGTTAAGGGTGGAAAATATTATTACGACAATCGTGGTAAGAGCCTTTTTGCGTTTGTTGCAGGTACTGAAAGCATTGAAAATGGAATTAGAATTTGTGCCGCACATATTGATTCTCCACGTCTTGATTTAAAGCAACATCCAATGTTTGAAAATGAGGGCTTTGCTTATCTCAAAACACACTATTATGGTGGTATCAGAAAGTATCAATGGGTTACAATTCCATTAGCACTTCATGGTGTAGTTACAACTATGGACGGAAACAACGTAGAGGTTGTTATCGGTGAGGACGAGGGTGATCCAGTATTCTGTATTACTGATTTGCTTCCACACCTTGCAAGAGAGCAATCACAAAAGCCACTTGGAACAGCCCATGCAGGTGAAAGCCTTAATCTTTTGATTGGCTCACAGCCCCTTGACGGAGCAAAAGAGGATAAGGTTAAGTTTAATATGCTTAAAATCCTTAACGACAAATATGGTATTACAGAAAGCGATTTTGTAAGTGCTGAGCTTACTGCAGTTCCAGCAGGAAAGGCAAGAGATTTAGGTCTTGACCGTTCTATGATTGCCGCATATGGACATGATGATAGAGTATGCTCATACCCATCACTTACAGCACTTATCGAAAATAAGGATAGTGAGCATACACTTATGTGTATTCTTGCTGATAAGGAGGAAATTGGCTCTGAGGGCGTTAGTGGTATGAAGTGTCGTCTAATCGTTGACTTAATTGAGGAAATTTCCAAAAATCTTGGTGGTAACGCAAATGTAGTTAGAGCTAATTCTATGTGCTTGTCTGCTGACGTTAGTGCAGGCTACGACCCAATGTATCCTGATGTATTTGAAAAGCGTAATAGTGCTATTGTAAACTGTGGCGTTGTAATGAACAAATATACAGGTGGAGGTGGAAAAAGCTCCACAAATGATGCAAGTGCAGAATATGTAGGATATATTAGACGTGTATTTAAGGAAAATGGCGTTGTATGGCAAACAGCTGAGCTTGGTAAAATCGACGTAGGTGGTGGTGGAACAGTTGCTATGTATATAGCAAACCAAAACATTAACACCGTTGACTTAGGCGTTGCTGTTCTTTCAATGCACGCACCACTTGAGGTTATTTCTAAAAATGACCTATACCAAACACACAAGGCACTTAGTGCTTTCTGCAAATAACATATAAAGAGGTATAAATATGAGCGACATTATTAAGGAATTACACGATTTTGGATTAGTTCCAGTTATAAAGATAACAGATGTGAAGAATGCACTTCCACTCGCAAAGGCTCTCAAGGAGGGTGGACTTAACTGTGCAGAAATCACATTCCGTACAGCTTGTGCAAAGGAAGCAATAGCTGAAATTACCAAGGCTATGCCTGATATGCTTGTTGGTGCAGGAACAGTTTTAACACCTGAACAGGCAGATGAGGCAATTGAGGCAGGCTCAAAGTTTATAGTAAGCCCAGGCTTGAACCCAAGAGTAGTTAAGCATTGTATCGAAAGAGGCGTTCCTGTTTTACCAGGCTGTGCAACTCCTTCTGAGGTTGAGCAGGCTATTGAGCTTGGTCTAAAGGCAGTTAAGTTCTTCCCAGCTGAGGCAGCAGGTGGACTTAATATGATTAAGTCGATGAGCGCACCATATGGTCAGATTAAATTTATGCCAACAGGTGGTATTAACGAAAACAATATGCTTGACTATCTTGCATTTGATAAAATCATCGCTTGTGGTGGAAGCTTTATGGTTAAGGATGCTCTTATTGATGCAGGTGATTTTGAGGAAATTACTCGCTTAACCAAAAACGCAGTAATGAAAATGCTTGATTTCAAGCTTGCACATATAGGTATTAACTGTGAAAACGAAGAAGAGGCTTTAAAGGGTGCTCAGCTTATATCAACTCTCTTTGGTACAGGCTATAAGGTTGGTAATTCCTCAACCTTTGCAGGCACAGAGTATGAGCTAATGCACAAGAAGTATTTAGGTAAAAATGGTCATATTGCCATTTCTACTAACTTCCCAGATAGAGCAAGAGCATATCTTGAAAAGATGGGAATTGAGTTTAACGAGGATACAGCCAAGTATGATGCAAAGGGCAATTTAACAGTAATCTATCTCAAAGAGGAAATCTGTGGCTTTGCAATTCATCTTGTAAAAAAGAAGTAATTTATGTTTAATAGATTAAACGAAGCAGAAAAAAGATATTTAGAAATTGAAGAGGCACTTGCCAATCCTGATACAGCATCTAATCAAGGTGAATTTACCAAATATATGCGTGAGTATAAAAACCTCACACCTGTAATTGAAAAATACAGGGAGTATAAAAAGGTTTCTTCCGATATGGAGGGCGCTAAGTCCTTGATGGAGGAGGAAAGCGGAGAGCTTTATGAGATAGCTGTTGAGGAATATAAGGACTGCAAGGAAAGAATTACAGTCATCGAGGAGGAATTGAAAATCCTTCTTATTCCTAAGGACCCTAACGACGATAAAAACGTAGTTGTGGAAATTCGTGCAGGCGCTGGTGGCGAGGAGGCAGCCTTGTTTGCCTACGACCTATACAGAATGTACTCAATGTATGCGCAAGCAAACGGCTTTAAGTTTGAGCTGACAGGCGCTAACGAAACAGGCTTAAAGGGCTTTAAAGAGGTTACCTTTATGATTTCTGGAGAGGGCGCATATTCACGCTTTAAATTTGAAAGTGGTGTTCATAGAGTTCAAAGAGTTCCTGAAACAGAGGCACAGGGCAGAGTTCAAACATCGACGGCAACCGTTGCAGTTTTACCAGAGGCAGAGGATGTTGAGGTTGATTTGAATATGGGTGACGTTATTGTTGAAACCTGTAAGAGCAGTGGTGCTGGTGGTCAGCATGTAAATAAAACCGAGTCAGCTATTCGTCTTATCCATAAGCCAACAGGCATAGTGGTTGAATGTCAGGATGAAAGAAGCCAGTTCAAAAATAAGGACAAGGCATTTAAAATTCTTAGAACAAAGCTCTATGATATGAAGCAACAGGAGCAAAATGATAAGATAGCATCTGAACGAAAAAGTCAGGTTGGAACAGGCGATAGAAGTGAAAAAATAAGAACCTACAACTATCAGCAAAGCAGAGTAACAGACCATCGAATAGGCTTTACTATTTATTCCTTGGAATCATTTTTGAATGGTGATATTGGCGAAATGCTTGATAAATTAGCGACAGCAGACGCAGCAGAAAAGCTAAAAAACGGAAATAATTAAAGGGCAAAAGAATGAAAACGGAAATTATAAAGGTTAGCTTAGACAGTATAGACATACTAAAAAAGGGTGCTAAGCTTATAAGAGAGGGAGAGCTTGTAGCTATCCCAACAGAAACAGTTTATGGTTTAGGTGCAAATGCCTATGATTCAGAGGCTTGTAAAAGAATATTTGAAGCAAAGGGCAGACCAGGCGATAACCCTCTGATAGTTCATATACAAAGTCCAGAGCAGGCTGAAGAAATTTCCGTTACAAATTCCCTTTATTATAAATTAGCCAAACGCTTTATGCCTGGCGCACTTACGATAATATTACCTAAAAAGCCTATAATTCCAGATACAGTTACAGCAGGACTTGATAGCGTCGCTATTAGATGCCCTGAAAATGAAATTGCAAGAAAGCTTATCGAGCTTTCAGAAAGACCAATAGCCGCTCCCTCGGCTAATAGCTCAGGAAAGCCCTCACCTACAACTGCAAAGCATGTTTTCGATGATTTGCAGGGCAAAATACCATTGATTTTAGATGGAGGAGAATGCAGGGTAGGAGTTGAGTCAACGGTTATAAAAATAACCGAAAATAGCATTGTTTTACTCCGACCAGGAGAAATAACAGTTGAAATGCTAAAAGAGGTTTGCGATAATGTTACTGTAGCATCTGCGGTTAAGGAAGAATTAAAAGCAAATGAGAAGCCCTTGTCACCGGGTATGAAATATAAGCACTATGCACCTAAAGCAAGCTTGTATTTGATAGATGACAGATATATAGATTTTATAAAATTCGCTAAAGACAAGCAGGAAAATGAAAATTGTGCAATAATGTGCTACAACGAGGAAATAGAACTGCTTGAAAAGAAAAATCTCTTACCAGTTGGTAAGAGAGAGGACATAAAGATGCAGACACATAATCTGTTTATTCTTTTGCGAAAGGCGGACGACTTAGGGGTTGATACCGTCTATGCTCATCTTCCAAGCGATGAGGGTGAGTCCTTAGCAATCTATAACAGAATGATACGTGCATGTGCACATCATGTATTAGGAGGTATAAATGGCAAAGGTTAAGAAAAAACAAGAGAAAAAAAGCTTTGTTGATTATGTGGAAAGCGATCCCATATTTCAGCCAATTACAGAAACGATAGAAACAAACTATATGCCATATGCGGTAAGCGTAATGGTATCCCGTGCTATTCCTGAAATAGACGGCTTTAAGCCTGCACATAGAAAGCTACTTTATACTATGTATAAAATGGGACTTATGCACGGACATAGAACAAAAAGTGCTAATATCGTTGGAGAAACGATGAAGCTAAATCCTCATGGTGATATGTCAATATACGAAACAATGGTTCGTTTGACAAAGGGTAACGAGGCACTTTTGCACCCATTTGTTGACTCTAAGGGTTCTTTTGGTAAGCAATATAGCAGGGATATGGCATTTGCTGCATCAAGATATACAGAGGCTAAGCTTGATCAATTCTGTGCCGAAATCTTTGGTGGTATAGATAAGGACGCTGTCGAAATGATAGATAACTACGACAGCACAACTAAGGAGCCAAGGCTTTTACCAACAAGCTTTCCAAATATTTTGGTTTCTCCCAACCTCGGTATCGCAGTTGGACTTGCGTCGTCGATTTGCTCGTTTAATTTAGCAGAGGTTTGTGATGCAACAATAGCAATCTTACGCTCCCCTAAATGTGATATTGAAAAGATAATGGATATCTTAAAAGCACCTGATTTTCCAGGCGGAGCTAACGTAATATACGATAGAGAGCAAATCAAAAAGGTATATGAAACAGGTAAGGGACCAATTAAGCTAAGAGCTAAATATGTCTATAATGAGGATGACAATTCTATTGAAATATTGGAAATCCCTTATTCAACCTCAATTGAGGCTATAACTAAGGAAATTACTGATATGTTCAAGGAGGGTAAGCTTAAGGAAATTACTGATTTCCGTGATGAAATCGACCGTAACGGCTTTAAGTTTACGATAGATTTGAGAAAGGGTACTGACCCTGAACAGCTAATGCAAAAGCTGTTTAAATTCACTCCGCTTGAGGACAATTTCCCATGCAACTTTAATGTAATTATTGGTGGCGCCCCAAAGCAACTTGGAGTTAAGGAAATTTTGGTTGAATGGATAAAATTCCGTACCCAGTGTCTGACAAGAGAGTTTAGATTTGACCTTGATAAGAAGAGTAAAAAGCTTCATTTGCTCCTCGGCTTAGGAAAAATTTTACTTGATATAGATAAAGCGGTCAAGATTGTTAGAGAAACCGAAAAGGATGATGAGGTTGTTCCTAATCTTATGGTTGGCTTCAATGTGGATAAGGAGCAAGCTGAGTATATAGCAGATATTAAGCTCCGTCATCTCAATAGGGAGTATATAATGAATCGCTTGGCTGATATTGACGAATTAAGACAAGAAATACAGTCAATTAAGGACCTTTTAGCAGACGAGCTTAAAATGAAATCCTTTATGATAAAACAGCTTAGTGACATCAAGAAAAAGTATGGTAAACCAAGAAAAACCAATATAATAGATGCTTCTGAAATAAAGAGCTTCAATAATGAAATTATGATTGAGGACTATACTGCAAGATTGTTCTTTACAAAGGATGGCTATCTAAAGAAAATAACCCAGCAGTCACTTAGAGGAAATTCTGAACAAAAGTTCAAGGATGGCGATAAACTCATACTTGAATGTGATATAAGCAATAAGGATGAGCTAATATTCTTTACAGATAAATGTCAGCTCTACTTTGCAAAAATGTCTGACTTTGAGCTTTCTAAGGCATCTGACCTTGGAGTTTACGTTCCAAAACAGCTTGATTTCGAGCCAGACGAGAAGGTAGCACATATGGAGATTAACCCGTCATTTAGCGAGAATCAGCGTGTTATTTTTGTGTTTGAAAATGGTAAGGCTGTTAGAGTTCCAATGTGTCAATATGAGACACAGGGTAACAGAAAAAAGCTTAAAAAGGCATATTCTGATGTATCAAAAATTGCAGGAATTATATATGAAAAGAGCGATGATTATTTTATGATAATCAACTCGGAAAAGAAAGCAATACTTATAAGACCATCAATAATTCCAATAAAGACAACAAGAACCTCACAGGGAACGACAGTCTTTGCAATGAATTTGAAGAAGAAGCAAAAAGTCACCAAGGTTTTAACTGATTTTGAAAAGAAATATCCTGAGGCTATGAGCACTTATCGTAAGATAAAAATACCAGCAACGGGTGTGCTTATGGAAAAGGGCTCAAAGAGATAATAGGAGGAAAAGAAAATGGCAAAGCGTAAAAAATATAACAACAATAATAACTATCAAAAGCCAACCACAAGCTTAGGTGTGAAAATAGCTATTTGGACTATGGCGCTTTTAATGGTTGCTGGTGGTGTATTTTCAATGGTTTACTATATAATAAACGCATAACACAAAAAATGCGACCACGTGTTGAAATAATGAATATTTTAAAGCCCAATCTTAGGATTGGGCTTTGAATTTTTTAATGCGATAAGGGACTAAAATCTTTTACTGTAAGGCTAAAACCCCTATTTTGTATAAAAAATAAAGGGTAGCCAAAAAGCCACCCTTTAATTATATGGTGCGAGAAACGGGACTTGCTCTTGCATTTTGCAAAGCAAGGAGGTGCAACCGAAATAAATGCTTTGCAAAACGCTTCGGTCATCGCTAAAAACCTTTCCCCGAAAGGTTTTCTAAACGCTTGGTTCAAATCCCTAATTTTTATAAGAAAAAAAATTAAGGGTAGCCAAAAAAGCTACCCTTTAATTATATGGTGCGAGAAACGGGACTTGAACCCGTACGAACAAATCACACGCCCCTCAAACGTGCGCGTCTGCCAGTTCCGCCACTCTCGCATATGTAGGTTTTTCAACCTTGCTAACATATTATACTAAAACAACGTTGGTTTGTCAATACTTTTTTTAAAATTTTTCAAAATATATTTTTATAAAAAAGATGAGCAGAAAATCTGCTCATCAAAAATACTATTTGCTTGCTTTCTTGCTTTTTAGAGCGTTAAGCATAATATAAATTCCTACTAAAGCAATAACCGTCACACTAATAAAAATATACATTGAGGAAATTTCAACCTTGTTTCCAAAGAAAAATACATTACAGTCAACTGAATTTTTCATTTGTTCTACAGCATCAGTGGGAATACCAACATTTACCATTTCGGAAAAAACTCCCTGCATAGCGTGGTTTCTTAAAAGTGAAGTGCCGTAAGTACCAGGAAGTAATGAAACAACCTTTTGTAGTCCATCACCAAACGAGTAAATAGGCATATATGCACCGCAAATAAAGCCATAGCCAGCGCTGATAATTGTGCCAACTGCGGAAATTTGACCTTGCGTTGACAAGAAGAAGTTTATAACTGATGAAATCGCTGTTCCTAAAAACGAAAGCAAAAATACATCAACGAAAAGCAAAATTACATGCGAAAATGTTAAATACCAGCCTGCAAACGTTAAATAAATTAAGCAAATTATTAAGGCAGATGCGCAAATTAATATAGTAGAAATAAGCGTAGCAATATAATAGCTTAACGAAAGAATGTGGGATTTAACAGGAGAGATTGTCAAGTCCTTAGCTGTGCCATTTGCCTTATCCTGTACCATCAAAAAGTTAGAGCAAAATGCAACAGTAATACAAGAAACCGCAAGAATAGAGGAAACGAGCTGTCCTCCCACTAAGCCATTTATAATTTTATCAGAGATTTGAAAGCTTGCTGGAATTTGTGATAAAAAGGTATCACGATAAAGATTACCTAAAAAGGTAACATATAAAACAAGTAAAATAGCAGGAGTAACAAGAGATGTGAAAAACATTCCCTTGTCCTTGAAAAACAACTTTACATTTCTTTTAGTAAGAGTAAATAATATGTTCATTTAATTCCCCTCCGTAAGACTTTTTCCAGTAACAGAAAGAAAAACGTCGTCCATCTTTCCTTTTGTAATTTCATAGTCGGTAAACAAAGCTGGATTTTTTAAAATAATGTCAGTAGCCTCTTTAGTGCTTGAAACTGAAATTTTGTAAGAATCCTTAGTCTTTTCGTAAGGTAAATTTAATGATTTGACATTATCTTCACAAGCATTATATAAAGTAATATAATCTCCTGTATAGCTTGTTTTTAATTCGTGAGGAGTGCCCTTAGCTGAAACCTTACCATTATCTAATATAACAACATAATCAGCCTCGCTTGCTTCCTCCATATAGTGAGTTGTTAGAAATACAGTCATCTGCTGATTTTCCTTAAGCTCATAAATTACATCCCAAATAAGCTTGCGAGTCTGTGGATCTAAGCCTGTTGTTGGTTCATCTAAAACAAGAATTTTTGGCTGATGAATTAAAGCCCTTGCGATATCAATTCTACGCTTTTGACCACCAGAAAGCTTTCCAAAGGTTCTTTTAAGTAAATCCTTAAATTTAAGAAGAGTAGAAAGCTCATCAAGTCTTTTCTTAAAGGCATCACCTGTAATTCCGTATAGTGCGGCTCTGCTTTCTAAGTTATCGTAAACGCTTAACGCATTATCAAGCACTGATGCTTGAAAAACAACTCCCAGCCTTCGTTTAATTTTATCACTGCCCTTATCAAGGTCACAGCCATCTATGATAATCTTTCCACTATCCTTTTTAAGCTGAGTACACATTATATTTATGGTAGTCGATTTTCCTGCACCATTAACTCCCAAAAAGGCAAATAGCTCACCCTTTTTTACGATAAAGCTTAAATCAGAAACTGCATGGACATCGCCGAAGCTTTTATTCAAATTGCTAATTTCAATAATGTTTTCCACAAAAAATCTCCTGTAATTATAGTAGTTCTCTGAACTATATTTTAAACTAAAAGGTAGTTAAATTCAACCTATTTTAACTATTCGGTCAAAAATGATTAAAAAACGGCATACAAAAAAGCGACCAATAAGTCGCTTTATGTATTAAAATTAGTCAGCTAAAAGAGCAACCTTGTTATCAAGTGCTTCTGTAACAGCGTCAACGATACCGAGAATAGCGCCAACAACGAAGAAACCAACAATACCAACAACAAGTGTTACAGTATTCTTTGTCTCTGTATAGCGAAGTACACGATATAAAGAACTAAGAATCCAACCAAAGAAGAAGAACAAAAGAACCTTTGCAATCTTTGGAAGAGATTCGATTTTTGCAGTGTAGGACTCGTTTGCCATTTTCAAAATCTCCTTTAAAATATTATTGATAAAGGTAATTTCCCTTTTATCAAAACATATTATAGCACAGTGATATGCAAAAAGCAAGATGTTTTTAATAAAATTTTAGTTTAACAAACTTGAATATTTGTTATAAATATGATAGAATATAATATACTTGTATAATTTTTATATAATTTATATAATTTTTATTCTTAAGGAGTGAATTATGGGCTTTGTTTCTATTGAAAAATTAAATAAGCAAAATGAATATATAGCCGAAATTCGTGCCTTAATAAAGGGACTTTCCAAAAAAGCCTTTGTGTTTACGTTGGGCTGTCAGCAAAATGAAGCGGATAGTGAAAAGCTTATGGGCATGCTTAAAAGCATGGGATACACAATTACTGATAAAGAAAATGAGGCAGATGTTTTAATTGTTAATACCTGCGCAATTAGAGAGCATGCTGAAAGAAGGGCCTTGTCGATTATAGGACGCTTTAAGCATTATAAGAATAGTAACCCTGATATAATAATTGGAGTTTGTGGCTGTATGACTGCTCAAGAGCATCGTATGGAGCAAATGAAAAACTCCTATCATTATGTGGATTTCACTTTTGGTACTGGTGCTCTTCATCGTTTACCCGAGTTTATTTATAATGCAATAAATAAGTCTAAGCGCTATTTTGATAAAGATATTGAAATACCTGAAATAGCAGAGGGCATCAACATAAATAGACAAAGCAAATACAAGGCGTGGGTTAGCATAATGTATGGTTGCAACAATTTTTGTACCTACTGCATAGTGCCCTATGTACGTGGACGTGAGCGTAGTCGTAAAATGGAGGACGTTTTAAACGAGGTAAGAGACCTTGTTAAAAAAGGCTATAAGGATATAACCTTGCTCGGACAAAATGTAAACTCCTATGGTAAGGATTTAGAGAAAAGACCCACTATTGCTGATTTGATAAATGAGATTCATAAAATAGATGGTGATTTTTGGATACATCTTATGACCTCACACCCAAAGGACGCATCTGAAGAGATGCTTGAGGCAGTTTCAAAAAGCCCAAGAACAAAAGGACATTTTCATCTCCCACTTCAGTCTGGCTCTGATGAGGTTCTATGCAGAATGAATAGAAGGTACACCACCGAAAAATATCTAAAAATCATTGAGAGCCTTAGAGAAAAAACCCCAGAGGTCGTTCTTACAACTGACATAATTGTTGGCTTTCCAGGTGAAACAGATGAGGATTTTGAAAAGACCATTGACCTAATTAAAAAGGTAAAATACGATTCGATATTTAGCTTTATTTATTCGAGAAGAAAAGGAACTCCTGCTGATAAAATGAAGGAGCAAATTTCCGAGGAAATAAAGCACGAAAGATATGATAGGCTTTGTCAGGTTCAAAATGAAATTGCCTATGAGAAGAATCAGATGATGGTCGGAAAAATCGTTAAGGTTTTGGTTGATGGAAAAAGCAAGAATAATGAAAATGTCTATACAACAAGAACTGATGGAAACAAAATTGTTCATATAGAAAGCGACAAGGATTATACAGGTCAATTTATTAATGTTAAAATCACACGTGCAGACACCTTTGCCTTGTACGGTGAAAAAATATAAAATAGGAGAAGTTAAAATGGAAATTATGGAGCTTGCAGCAAAGCTTGGTCAGGCTATTAAGGCTGACGAAAGAATTGCTAAAATGAATGAAGCTAAGGAAGCTTACGAAAAGGATGAAAAAATTCAAGCATTGATGCTTGAATACAACACACAGCAAATTGCACTTGCAGAGGAGTATAAGAAGGAGCCAGTTGACGAAAAAATCATTGACGCTATCGGAAATCGTCTTGACGAAATCGTTGCAGAGGTTACTGCTATGCCTGTATTCGTTCAGATTAACGAGGCACAAGAGGCTGTAAATGCACTTATGAACGAGGTTAATGCTGAAATTGAGTTTAATATCACAGGTGAGCGTCCTTGCACACACGATTGCCATTCCTGTGGTTCAGATTGCGGACACCACCATCATTAATTAATACAAACGTATGCAAATATGTTCATACGTTAAAGAAAGAAGGTAGGACAGTATGACATCAATGATGCTTCAATATCTCGAGATAAAAGAACAATATAAAGATTTTATACTGCTCTATCGTCTTGGAGATTTTTACGAAATGTTCTTTCAGGATGCAATAACTGCATCAAGAGAGCTTGAGCTTACTTTAACGGGCAGAGATTGTGGAGAAAAGGAGCGCGCACCTATGTGTGGCGTTCCTTACCACAGTGTAGAGCCTTATATAGGTAAGCTTATCTCTAAGGGCTATAAGGTAGCCATCTGTGAGCAAATTGAGGACCCTAGCACAGCAAAGGGTATAGTTAAGCGTGAGGTTGTAAGGGAAATCACTCCTGGTACAATTACAGAAAGCTCAATGCTTACAGAAAATAAAAATAACTATCTTTGTTCCTTGTATTTCGAAAGAGGTAAGATAGGTATTTGCTTTGCAGATATTTCAACTGGTGAAATGTCTGCTACAATAGTTGAAAATGAACCAAGCCGAGTTTTAAACGAGCTTGGAACATATATGCCTAAGGAAATCATAACGAATATATCAAAGGATGATGATTCCTTCCTCGGTGATTTTGCAAGGGCAAGATTAAGTGCACTCGTTGAATATGAATTACCATTTTATGAGTACCAAAGGTGTACAGAAAATGTTTTAAGACAATTTGGTAAGGAGTTTTTTGACGAAAATGAGCTTGATTCTGCACTAATTTTATCAATCGGTGCGATTTTAGAATACATAATCAAAACCCAAAAAACTGACATTTCCTACATAAACCACATAAATATCTATTCCAAGGGACAATATCTTGAAATGGATTTGAATACAAGACGAAACTTAGAGCTTTGCGAAACTATGCGCTCTAAGGAAAAGCGTGGCAGTCTTTATTGGGTGCTTGATAAAACAAAGACCTCAATGGGTGCAAGAATGCTTAGAAGTTATATTGAGCATCCGTTACTTGACGTAAAGCGCATACTTGATAGACAGGGCGCTGTTACGACCTTATATAACGACCTTGTTTTAAGAGGAGAAATTTCTAACCTTTTAAATAATGTTTTAGACCTTGAAAGACTTATGACTAAGGTTGTATATGGTAGTGCAAATGGTAAGGATATGAGGGCCATTTCCTCAACTATTTCCGTAATTCCAGAAATTAAAAATCTTCTATATACAGTAAATACCAAAGAATTAGTTAATATAAGAGAAAATCTCGATCCACTTGATGATATAAGAAATCTAATTGATGATATGATTGTGGAATTACCACCATTCTCAATTCGTGAGGGTGGCTTTATAAAGGACGGCTTTAGCCAAGAGGTTGATAAGCTTCGTGAAATTATGACAGATGGTAAGGGCTGGATTGAGAGAATAGAAGAGGATGAAAGACAAAAAACAGGCATCAAAACCTTGAAAATTGGATATAATCGTGTATTTGGCTATTATATCGAGGTTACAAAATCCTTTATGGATCAAGTGCCTGACAATTACATTAGAAAGCAAACGTTATCAAACTGTGAAAGATATATTACCGAGGAAATAAAGGAAATGGAAAACTCGGTTTTAGGCGCAAAGGACAAGCTTGCAAGCTTAGAGTACGAGCTTTTTGTTGGACTTCGTAATAAGGTGTCTGAGGCGCTTAAGCGAATTCAAATTAGTGCAAATATGCTTGCACGCCTTGATGTTTATGTCTCACTTGCAGAGGTAGCGGTTAAAAATAATTACACCTGTCCGGAGGTTGATTATAGTGATGTAATCGAAATTAAGGACGGAAGACACCCAGTTGTAGAAAATATGGTTAAGGATAGCTATTTTGTACCTAATGACACCTATCTAAATACTACAACTGACAAAATGGCACTAATTACAGGACCTAACATGGCAGGTAAATCAACATATATGCGACAAAGTGCGTTGATTATACTAATGGCGCAAATTGGCTCATTTGTTCCTTGTAAGAGTGCAAGAATAGGTATAGTAGATAAGCTCTTTACAAGAGTAGGTGCATCAGATGATTTAGCATCAGGGCAGTCAACCTTTATGCTTGAAATGACTGAGGTAGCCTACATTCTTGAAAATGCAACGAAAAAGAGCTTTATAATCTATGACGAAATCGGTAGAGGTACATCTACCTTCGACGGAATGAGTATAGCAAGAGCAATAGCTGAATATACAGCAGGAAAGAAAATAGGCGCAAGATCTATGTTTGCAACTCACTATCACGAGCTTACAAGTCTTGAAAATGAGGTTGAGGGCATAATAAATTACAATATTGCCGCAAAGAAAAGGGGAGATGATATCACCTTCCTTAGAAAAATCGTAAAAGGGCCTACAGATGATAGCTATGGTATTGAGGTAGCTAAGCTGGCAGGAGTACCAAACGAGGTTGTAAAGCGTGCTAAAAATGTGCTTGCTGATATGATTGAAAACGGCACAGTAAAGCCTTTAGCGAAAAAGAAGCAAGCTGAGGCAAGCGTGTCAATGAGCTTTGAGGATATTGCTACATATGAAATTGCTGATAAGGTTAAAAAGGTTGATTTGAATACCCTAACACCTATTGAGGCAATGAACTTTATATTTGAACTAAAGAAGCTTTTTAATGAGTAAGGGGTTAAGATGGGACAGATAAATGTACTCTCATTTGAGGTAGCTAATTTAATAGCCGCTGGCGAGGTTGTTGACCGTCCCTCATCAGTAGTTAAGGAGCTACTTGAAAATGCGATTGACTCAGGTGCAAATCGTATAATAATTGAAATCAAAAATGGTGGAAGCACATTTATAAGAATAACAGATAACGGCTGTGGTATTGAGCATAGTCAGCTTCCAATCGCAATTTTGCGACACGCCACGAGCAAAATAAAGGATAAGGATGACTTGGAAAGCATTATGACCTTAGGCTTTAGAGGAGAGGCACTTGCAGCGATATCCTCTGTTTCTAAGATGAGAATAATGTCTAAAATGTCTCAAAATGAGCTTGGCTCACTTCTTGAAGCCCATGCAGGCAAGATTGTAAGTCATACAGAAACAGGCTGTGCCGATGGTACAACTGTAATAGTAGAGGATTTGTTTTATAACGTACCTGCAAGAAAGAAATTTCTAAAAAAGGATTCAAGTGAAACTGCATCTATCACGTCTGTGGTAGAAAAGGTAGCAATGTCACGCCCAGACATATCCTTTAGATATATTTGTGATGGTGAATTAAAATATTTAACCTCTGGTGACGGAATCTTGCAAAACGTGATTTATGCTATTTTGGGCAGGGACGTGGCTAAAAAAACGATAAAGGTTGATAGAAATGAGGACGGAATTTATGTTAGTGGATTTATCTCCACTCCTGAAATTGCAAGAGCAAGCCGTAGCTTAGAAACCTTTTTTGTAAACTCGAGATTTATAAGAAGCAAAGCACTTTCAGCAGTAGTTGAGGAGGCGTATAGCTCCTATATCCCACAGGGAAGATTTCCATTTTGTGTATTAAATGTTACTATTGATCCTAAAACAGTCGATGTAAACGTGCATCCGTCTAAATTGGAGGTTAAGTTCTCTAATGAGAGAATTGTTAATCAAGCTGTTTATTATGCCGTAAGAAGTGCGCTCTCAACTGACATTGAAAGGCCTGAGCTGTTTTTCGAGCCTGAGGAAAAAATTACTCAAAAGGCACAATCATTACTTAGTGCCAAAGCCCCTATAAATGACGGAAATATACCTGCATATAAGGGTGAAAGGATTGTATTTGATTCAAACCTAAACATAGGAACATTAAGGCAAAATAACACGATAGATTATAGTGGATATAACGAAAAAAACAACCACAGGGTGAAGGAAAATGATAAAATTGATGTTGCTCAAACGTATGTTGAGGATGAGTTTTCCTTAAAATTCCCTAAAAATGCTCAAGCAACAAAGCCTCAGGAGGCTTCTAATATAAGTCTTGATGTGGTAATAGAAAAATCAAGAAATGCAGATGATTTGTCTAAAGAAATAACTATAGTAGAGCAAAATAAAATAGTTCCTGAATACAGAATTATAGGTGAAGCATTTAATTGCTATGTGATTGTAGAGCTTGGTGATACTATGTATTTGATTGACAAGCATGCAGCACACGAAAGAATAATTTTTGAGGATTTGAAGAAAAAGCTTAACGAAAAGACCCCATCATCGCAAATGCTTCTTGTTCCAATACCAGTAACTCTTGATAGTAGCGAGCTTGGAGCACTTGAAGAATGGAAAGAGGATATTAATAAAATAGGCTTTGGCTTTACTATTCAAAACGGGAAGGTGTTTATTGACGAAATACCTGCTGAAATAGAAACCTGCTCGGCACAGGATAGCTTTATTGAGCTTGTGTCTAAGCTCTCTTTAGGTGAAGCTGAGGCGCAAAGAGCAAAGTACGATTTTTTTGAAAAGGCACTTTATCAAACATCCTGTAAGGCAGCAATAAAGGCGGGTAGAGTGTACGAAAAAGAGCATATTAAGTGGATTGTTGACCGAGTTTTAACACTCGATAACATAAAATACTGCCCACATGGCAGACCAATTGCCTTTGAGGTAACAAAGCACTTTTTAGAAAAGCAATTTGAAAGGATAAAATAATGTTCACGGTTTTAAAAACTGAAGGCAGGGCAAGACGTGGAGTGATGGAAACGGTCCATGGTACAATTCAAACCCCAGTATTTATGAATGTAGGCACCTGTGCAGCTATAAAGGGTGGAGTTTCTACTATGGATTTAAAAGAACTAAAATGTCAAGTAGAGCTTTCTAACACCTATCATTTGCATATTCGTCCAGGCGATAAGCTGATACATGACCTTGGTGGAATACATAAATTTTTTAACTGGGATAGACCAGTTTTAACAGATAGTGGTGGATTTCAGGTTTTCTCACTTGCGCAGCTTCGTAAAATCAAGGAGGAGGGTGTTTATTTTGCATCTCACATTGATGGAAAACGTATATTTATGGGGCCTGAGGAATCAATGCAAATTCAGTCCAACCTTGCGTCAACTATTGCTATGGCATTTGATGAATGTATTGAAAATCCTGCACCATACCAATACACAAAGGATTCATGTGATAGAACTGTCAGATGGCTTGTAAGATGCAAAAAGGAAATGGAAAGATTAAATTCCCTTCCAGATACCATTAATAAAAATCAGTTGCTTTTTGGTATAAATCAAGGTAGCACTTATGAGGATTTAAGAATTGAGCATATGAAGCAAATTGCTGAGCTCGATTTAGATGGCTATGCAATTGGTGGGCTTGCTGTTGGTGAAAAGACTGAGGATATGTATCGCATAATTGATGCAGTTGAGCCTTATATGCCTAAAAATAAGCCAAGATATTTAATGGGAGTAGGCACTCCTTGTAATATTATTGAGGCGGTGTATCGTGGAGTCGATTTCTTTGACTGCGTAATGCCAAGCCGTAATGCAAGGCATGGAAATTTGTTTACATGGAATGGAAAAATGAACATCGCAAACGAAAAGTATTTTAACGATTCACGTCCAATTTCAGAGGAATGTGGCTGTCCAGCCTGCCGTAATTATTCAAGAGCATATATAAGGCATCTTATAAAAGCTAAGGAAGCCTTAGGAATGCGTCTTTGCGTGCTTCATAATCTCTATTTCTATAATGAGCTTATGGAAAAAATTAGAGAAGCACTTGATAAGGGCGAGTATGAGGAATTTTATCAAAAATACAGAATATTATTGGGTGAAAGAAATCCAGATTAGGAGAAAAATATGTATAATTCTATAATGCTATTTCCAGAAGGAAAAATTAAGGCACTAACATTCAGCTATGATGATGGCGAAAAGCAGGATATTAGACTTATCGAGCTATTTAATAAATATGGCGTTAAGGGCACATTTAATTTGAATAGTGGACTAATGGAAAAAAGTGATGAAAGTAAGAATTCTAAGGTAACTCTTGAGCAAATTCCAAGGATTTATAAAGGTCACGAGGTTGCAGTTCATGCTGAAAAACACTCATTTTTAGAAAAATTACCTTACCCTGTGGTTGTAAAGGAGCTTTACGAGGATAGAAAAACTCTTGAAAAATATACAGGCTACATAGTAAGAGGAATGGCATATCCATTTGGAACCTATAGTGACGATGTTGTAAGAATTGCAAAGGACGTAGGAATTAAATATTCAAGAACAGTGGAAGCACACCATTGCTTCAAAATACCAACTGATTGGCTAAGAATGCCATCAACCTGTCACCATGCAGATAAACAGCTTTTTGAATTAGCAGACTGGTTTTTAAAAGAGGACCCAACACAGAAATGGTCATCTACAGCAGGAAATTTGTTCTATGTATGGGGACATTCCTATGAGTTCAGAACTGAAGAGGACTGGGAAAGAATGGAAAAGTTTGTAAGTATGGTAGCAAATAAAGAAGACACATGGTATGCAACCAATATCGAAATTTACGACTATGTAGAAGCATATCGTAGCCTTGAGTATTCTACTGACCTAAAAAGAGTATATAATCCAAGCGCTAAAACTGTATGGATAAAAGCAAACGGAAATGTTTACAAAATCCCATCAGGAAAAACAGTTAAAATCAATTGAATTAGCTTAATAAAAAATCCGACCACGTGGTCGGATTTTTTGTTTAGTCTAATATTTTTCCATCTGTGGAAATGGTTACAACCTGCCAAGGAATGAATTTTCCACTTGATATAAGTGCGCGCTTAACTGCGTTTTCAATGCCGCCACAGCAAGGCACCTCCATTCTTACAACAGTAACACTCTTAATATCGTTGTTCTTGATTATTGCAGAAAGCTTTTCTGTATAATCGACCTCGTCGAGCTTAGGACAACCTATAAGTGTTATGTGATTTCTAATAAATTCATTGTGGAAATTTCCATAGGCAACTGCAGTACAATCTGCTGCAACGAGCAATTTTGCGCCGTCAAAATATGGAGCATTTATTGGCACTAACTTGATTTGAACGGGCCACTGTGATAGCTGACTTGAATTAACTTGCTGAATAGGAATGTCACAAGCCTCTCTCTTTATTGACTTTGAGTTTGTTCCAGGGCAACCACAGGGTAAAGTATTTTTCTTAGCCTTAGCCTCGTTTACTGCATTTTCATCATAGGCAGGAGCCTCTCTAATTTCAAAGCTGATTGCATCAACAGGGCAAGCAGGTAAGCAGTCTCCAAGACCATCGCAGTAGTGCTCCTTAGTTAGCTTTGCCTTTCCGTTTACCATTTCTATTGCTCCCTCGTGGCATGCAGAGGCACATGCACCACAGCCATTACATTTTTCTTCGTCAATTTTAATAATTTTACGTAGCATAATAAATCTCCTTAGGTACTTGTATTTACGATTTAATTATAGTACAATAATTATGATAAATCGGTTGTTTTTACAACGGAAAAGAGAATTTTATGAAAAATTTTATTTCAATATTGAAAAAAACACAGCTTTTTTCAGGCGTGGAGGAAAAAGAAATTGAATCAATGCTTGCTTGTCTTAACACAAGTGTACAGGAATATAAAAAGGGTGAATATTTGATTCAAAGTGGTGAGTATATTAACAATGTTATGATTTTGGTTAAGGGTAGATTGCATATACAAAATGATGATTATTTAGGAAATAGAATAATCATTAACCAAATTTCCGTAGGTGAAATGTTTGGGGAGTCCTATATTTCAAATAATTATGTAGCAATAACGCATGATGTGTTAGCAGTTGAGGACAGTACTGTAATGTTTTTTGATGTCGATAGAATTATGACAAGCTGCTCAAGTGCCTGTAGCTTTCACTTGCTTGTAATTAAAAATCTATTTAATGCTATATCTGAAAAAAACAGGAGATTAGTTGGGAAAATAAATCACATTTCAAAGCGTACCATTAGGGAAAAGCTAATTTCCTATCTATCGGAGCAATCTAAAATAAATAATAGTATGTATTTTTCAATTCCCTTTAATCGTCAGCAGTTAGCAGATTTTTTATCTGTTGATAGGAGTGCTCTGTCAAATGAGCTTTGCAAAATGCGTAACGAGGGACTTTTGGAATTTGAGAAAAATCAATTTAAGCTATTAATAAAGCGAGGATGAATGTATGAAGATAATTATAGGTGGAGACGTATCAATAAAGGACTCTAAAAAGCTATTTGAAGAGTGCAAGGGAAATGAGCTTTTTTCAGATATAGTAGATATATTTAAAAATTCAAACAGAACAATAGTCAATCTTGAATGTGCGGTTACTGATAAGGATACCCCTATTAAAAAGATAGGTCCAAATCTTAAAGCACCCTTAAGCACCATAAAAACATTAAAGGATGTTGGTGTAACTGACGTGTGTCTTTCTAATAATCATATTTTTGACTATGGAAAAGCTGGTATAAAGGATACCTTAGAGCTACTTGAAAAATATCAAATTAACCACACTGGGTTCGGAAAAAACGAAGATGATAGTAGAAAAAATCTAATTATAACCGATAGTGGAATCAAAATAGCAGTAATAGCTGTTTGCGAGCACGAGTATTCCTATGCACTGCCTAATCGTATGGGAGCAAGACCTTATGACCCATATGACACAAACGATGATATAGATAAAGCCAAAATGGAAAATGACTACGTGATAGTAATTTATCATGGTGGGAAAGAAGAGTGCCGTTACCCATCTCCAAGACTTTTAAAGGCGTGTCGCTCAATGGTTAAGCACGGGGCAGATGTGGTGCTTTGTCAGCACAGCCATTGTATAGGCTGTTATGAAGAATATATGGGTGGCCACATTCTTTATGGACAAGGTAATTTCCATTTTGTTTGCAAGGAATATGAAAATCCAAAAGATAACGGAGAAATGTGGAACACAGGCTTGCTTGTGGAAATTTTAATAGATAAGTCGCTTGCAATTCGCTTCATACCTTGTGTAGTTGATGGACTTGGTATAAGACTTGCAAAGCATGAAGAAGCCAAAAGACTACTGAATGAGCTTAACGAAAGAAGCAAATCTCTAAAGGACGGAGCATGGGAAAAGCATTGGCGTGAATTTGCGTTAAGTCAGGATAGATATAAAGTAATTCCTGATGAATTAAAAGAGGAAATTGCTCATTTTTTTGATTGTGAATCTCATACAGATGCGTTTAAAGAGATAAATAAAACTTATAACGCAACAAATGAAATAGACTAAAATAAGAACAAAAACAGAAATTCCAAAGGGAATTTCTGTTTTTTGTTTAAAGCTTATTTAAATAATCCTTACCTAACAATTAATAGTGCACTCAGCCCATCAATTTCAAACCTTTCATTTTTTATGCTGAATGAAACAGGTGCATCCTCTGGATTTATAACAACATATGCAGTTTTTCCACCGTCGTCCTCCCAAGCAGAGGAAAGCAAACGTGGAAGTGATGCAAATTCACGTCCCCTAAATAAAGGAATGGTAATTTCCTCACATTCAATATCAGGAGCACACGCCATTTTACCCGAATAAAGATATTTTTTGCCACATAAATTATAAAACTTAAGCAAATTTTTAATAAAAAGTAAGGTTTTTTCCATATTTGGACTATGCTCAAAATCGCGAGTTCCCCAATGAGTCATTAATTCTCCCTTTGGTGTAACAATGAGAGTCATAATATCACCAATAGAGAATGAATAAGCAAGACGATAGCGTAGTGTGTCAACACTCGGCTCAAAGGGACAACCACATTGATTTCCCATAAAGTTTCTTACATACTCATGATAAATGTAGGCGTAAACAGGAACAGGTGTTCCAAAGGGATAATTTAACTCAAACCTATTATCACTCATCAAAAGATTTCCAATAAAAGGCTCGCTTGCTGCACTTTCACAGCCAAAAATCATATTTGGAGCTAATGAATTCCACTCTGTAAGTAGCTTCTGCATATTAGAGGTCATCCATTCACCAGGCATAGGTGGGTGCAAGTGATTTCTTGCATAACACATGTATTGTCCACCACCATGGTTTTGGTCAAGAATTTGAGCATAGTCAATCCCACTTTCAAAAAGCGGAGAATATGCCTCGTTAAGAATTTCACGACCACGTATAGAGGCAGGACAAATATCATAGCCATATCGTTGATAAGGAGAGCAGGTAATACCAAGCTCAGGCCTGTTTTGTGGCGAATGACATACGCCAAGTAGTACATTTTCCTTCTTGATTCTATCTTCGCAATTATATTCCTCAATCAAGGTGCTTTGTAAAGTATATCCAAAGCCAGAGGAATAAACACCAAGCAAATCACCATTTTCGTGCAGTGCGGTTTTAAATTCATTAAATTTCTCAACTCCACCATATGGAGGCCAAACATAAGGAGGTGCCCAAGGCGCAGTACCCTCCCAATGCATTAAAAGTGCCATAATTTGTGATCCTGTAGCTTGTTTTATCCTATTAAGAATAGGAAGTGCGCTTGTATATGGAAATAGCTCGTTTGGCTCCATTTTATCCATATCGTGTATTCCACGAACAGGGTATGCTACAACCACAGGAGAAGATTCATACCAAGAGGGGAGGGCTTCGTTTTCTGTAACTGGCTTAACTCCTGAAGGTAAATTATTTAAAAACCATGACCTGTAAATTTCAGTAGCCGATTTCCAATCGCCTGAAAAGGCTTGCCATATAATGGGATATTCAGTAAAAAAGTCCTCTCCAAAGCCTTTACCAGAATAAAGACGCATTTGTAAGGAAATACCATTTTCATAACGGTAAAAATCTACGCCCTTAAATGCTCTTTGAGTATCGTGTGCACCAATATAAAGTCCTATATCATCAAAAAGATACGATATAAACTGTGAGCATACCATGTTAGGAAATATAAAATAAGCACCCGACATAGGAAATTCAGGCTCATACCTTGGAAGAAGTGTTTCGTCAGTAATAAGTATTCCCTCATTATAAGGAAAGAGAATTTTACCACCATTTTTATCATTGTCAATAAGATAAGGAAGACAAGCCTTTGGAAACTCAACCCATTCAAGTGCGTATTCTGACGGAATACTTGTTATCTTGATTTTCCAAAAAATTGATTCGCCACTTTCAATCTTAATCGTAACACAAATTTTGTCAAAATCTCCACCGAAGTGACTATAAATAAGAGTAGAGTATATATGCTTTTGCTCCATACTAACTAATTTTGCGTTAGTAGAATCCATGTAAAAGCAATCGCCATTTTTGTTACGAAGCCTTATATTAAAAATAGGGCATAGACAAGCTAAACGCTCAATTCCACCGAGCTTTAATGAAGAAATTACTCCCTTGTTACTATCAATAAAAAGCTCAATACCCCTTGCAATTATTCCACCCATAACAAACCTCAAAAGTTCAAAAATTATTTATCTATTGCTTTTATAAATACTTTTCCATAAGCGGCTTGATTCTGTCAATATCCTCACTACTTAAAGCAAAGAAATATTTTTGAATGTATGATTTGAATTTCTCCTTGTTAAATGGCTTTGGAGTAAAACCAACTCGCCTTTCAAAGTTTGAAAAAAGGATGTTATCTCTCTTTTCATCTGAAAGTCCTAAGCCCATAAGCTCTCTGTTATCAAAGCTTTTAATTGTGTTATCAGTGGCTATAAAGCCTGTAACTAAATTAAAAAGCCATTTTGCATATTTTTCATCACACATAAAGCTACGGTCAGTACCGAAAATTAGTCTATTTGAATATTTATTAAAAAATTCCTTATAGTAGGAAGGGTTCTTTTCAAACTCCACATACATTTCTCCACCAGGGGTTAAATCAACACACAAATTTGGATACTGGTTAAACAATTCTTCTAAAATTTGAGGTTCTTTACCACAAAAGAAGAAGTGAGCAAGAGTAAGCGAAAGATTAGGATAATCCTTTAATATTTGAAGTACTTGATTCTTAATTTCTTCATAAGAAGAAAATGTTTTATCAAGATAAGCCCAACCATGCTCAACTGCCCATTTTGGAGCTGTTTTTATGTCCCAAAACTCATCAGGATCATTTGCGTGCATTAAAAGGTGAGTACCATCATTTTCAATCTCGTAATAAAGCTTGTTAAGAGCTGGGTGATTAAGATTATTTCCAATTCTTTTATGCTCATTTGGTTTTCCTTCAAGCATTTTAATACCATCAAAGCCTATATCCATAAGCTCTCTATATTGAGCTACTGCATCCATATCACAAGGCATATTGTCTATAGGAATCTTGATAAGCTCAATTCCACCGTGTATATAAGTGTTTGGTCTGAGTAGCTTGTAAAAGCCTAACATTATGTTGTTGCATATATTTGCTTGATAAAGAGGAACTGCACAAATATTTATTTTATTTACATTATATTCCTTAAGATATTTGTCAAAGCAAGAAATATAGTCCTTTTCTCTCCATCTTGATATATGTAAATGACTGTCGATGATTTTACTAATATTAGACATGGTTACTCCTTTTGTTAGAATTAATTTTATGTCTCCAATATAGTTTTTCTACAAGGTATATCAAATTCTTGTTGAAAGATACATTAATATCATAAATATATTATACAATATAAGTCAGCTCAAAATCAATAGATTTTGCTCATTTAAACTAATGGTAGAATAAGAGCCTTTTATACTCAAGGTATTAATCCTAAAGAAGTGCTTTTGAAAAATTTAAACGCAACTTGTAATATTTAAAAAGTAATATAAGTATGATGATAATCACACTCGTATTCTCTTCATTTTTTATAAATACTTTAACACTTGTATAATTAGGTGAAGAGGATTCAAATAGCCTTTAAATATCTGCTTTTCATATTTTCTCTCTTATAATTCTTATGTAACATTATGAATTATTTTGCAAAAAGGCAATTAAGGTGTATCTATAAAAGCTTAGCTTAAAATTTTCAACAAGACTTGCTATTTTGGCGCAAGTACATTATAATAAATAGAAAAAGCTTTTTTAGGAGGAGGTTTATGTTTAAAACCGAGCTTCATTGTCATTCAAGTGAGGTGAGCGAATGTGCAAAAGTAAGTGCGAGCGAGCTTGTGGAAAAGTATATATCCCAAGGCTATTCCACACTCGTACTGACTAATCACTTTGCCTCCTTTACATACAACTATTTAAAATGCACCGATTGGCAGGATTGGATAGATAAATACACCCACGGCTATAAACTACTAAAGGAGCTTGCAGGTGATAGGCTCGAGGTGCTACTCGGTGTGGAGCTTCGTCCCGATAGCTCTCCTAACGATTATTTACTTTATGGCTTGAACGAAGAATTTTTACGAGAGCATGAATGGCTCTTTCGCTTATCCGTCGAAGAGCTATCACGCATAACGCGAGAAAATGGTATTTTGCTGATACAGGCACACCCATTTCGTAATAATATGTGTATAAGCGTGCCTGACTTGTTAGATGGAATTGAGGTCTATAACGGAAGCGCTCTTGGACATTATAAAACAGACTCTCGAAACGATATTGCTCTTGCATGGGCAAAAAAATTCGACATGATTTACACCTCAGGCTCAGATTTACACTATCCCGATGATCCTCCCTGTGCAGGAATTTTAACCGAGCAGAAAATCAGCGACGCTTCCACGCTGGTGCGCGTTCTTAAAAGCAAAAGCTATTCTATTATTGGTGGACAAGACACGAAAAGGGGCTAATACATTAATAAATGTCACAAAAAGTAAAAAGCAACCACTCTTTACCGAAATGGTATTGAGTGGTTGTTGTTTTGATATATAGTTTAATTGCCGAAAAAACCAACATAAAGAGAGAAAATTACACAACAATGAGATAGAAAAATCAAGTAGATTTCCAATAGATTTGGAAAATGTATTGTGTTCCAAAAGATGAAAAAGGAGGGATAAAAGCATATGTGAAAAGGCGTTGGGACACCTTAAAAAAGCTTATTTTTGTGAAAATGTAAAATAAGCTATGAAAATAATTTCAAAAATGCCACTTTTTTCGAAAAAAATTAAAAACCTATTGACAAGGTAGGAGTATAGTGATATAATAAGACATCATAAACCGTTGAAGCGGAGATAACGTAAGATAAGACTACACAGAGAGCCCGCATAGCTGAGAGTCGGGTTAGAAACTGTCCTACAAATGGACCGCTGAGGGCGCAGTCAAAAGAACAGCCTTGTTCCGAGTATTCTGCGACGTTGTAGGCAGACGTAAATTGTCGGAGATATGATGGTATCTCGCTAAGCGCACACCCTATTTGGATGTGAATCAAGGTGGCACCGCGGATAGTGTTTATTGTACTGTTCGTCCTTGATAGAGAGTGTATCTCTGTCAAGGGCGTTTTTGTTTGCATAAGCTCCTTTGACATACGATGAGTCAAAGGAGTTTTCTTTTTAATAGGAGGGAATATAATGTTATTAACAAAATACTGGCGTCAAAGAAGACGCCAAAGGAATATTTATAATTATATAATTAAGGAAGAATTTTGCAAGCTAATCTAAAAAAATATATGGAGTAAACTATTATGAAAAACGAAAAAATACCTTATAAAATCTATCTTAATGAATCGGAGATGCCTAAGGCTTGGTATAATCTGCGTGCCGATATGAAAAAGAAGCCGGCACCGTTACTCAATCCCGCTACACACGAGCCTATGAAGGCTGAAGAGCTTGCGGGCGTGTTCTGCGAGGAGCTGATCGCACAGGAGCTTGATAACGACACCCCCTTCTTTGAAATACCCGAGGAAATTCGGACCTTCTATAAGATGTATCGTCCGTCTCCACTTGTTCGTGCATATTGCCTTGAAGAAAAACTTGGTACACCTGCAAAGATCTATTACAAATTTGAGGGCAATAACACCAGCGGTAGCCACAAGCTAAACTCTGCTATCGCTCAGGCATATTATGCGAAAAGGCAGGGGCTCAAAGGAGTTACCACCGAAACGGGCGCGGGTCAGTGGGGCACAGCTCTCTCAATGGCGTGCTCTTACTTCGATCTCGACTGCAAGGTGTATATGGTAAAATGCTCCTACGAGCAGAAGCCCTTTCGCCGTGAGGTGATGCGTACCTACGGTGCGTCGATAACACCCTCGCCTTCTATGGAAACTGAAGTCGGAAAGAAGATACTTGCAGAGCATCCAGGTACAACAGGAAGCCTTGGATGCGCGATTTCCGAAGCAGTTGAAAAGGCGGTTACAAGTGATGGCTACCGCTATGTGCTTGGAAGTGTTTTAAATCAGGTCCTTTTGCATCAATCAGTGATTGGTCTTGAAACCAAAGTCGCCCTTGACAAATACGGTATCAAGCCCGATATCATCATTGGCTGTGCGGGCGGTGGATCCAACCTCGGTGGTCTGATTGCTCCCTTTATGGGTGAAAAGCTTCGTGGCGAAGCCGATTATCGCATCATTGCCGTTGAGCCCGCATCCTGTCCGAGCTTCACGCGAGGCGTGTATGCTTACGACTTCTGCGATACGGGCATGGTTTGTCCACTTGCAAAGATGTATACGCTTGGCAGTGACTTCATTCCCTCGGCAAACCACGCGGGAGGTCTGCGTTACCATGGTATGAGCTCCACACTCTCCGAGCTGTATAATCAGGGACTGATGGAGGCAACCAGTGTCAAGCAGACCGAGGTCTTTGAGGCGGCGGAATACTTTGCAAGAGTGGAAGGCATCCTTCCCGCACCCGAAAGCTCCCACGCCATTCGCGTTGCCATTGATGAGGCACTCAAATGCAAGGAGACGGGCGAAGAGAAAACCATCGTATTCGGTCTTACTGGTACGGGATACTTTGATATGGTCGCATATGAGAAGTTCCATGAAGGGCAGATGAGTGACTATATTCCTACCGATGATGAGCTGGCACAATATCGCGCTAAGCTTCCCAAGATGGATTAAGGTCTTATGTCATTTATATTCAAAAGGCGTCGCTCACAAGCGACGCCTCTATTTATTCATTGATTCTTTTGCATTTCCTTACGCTTCTGCCGTCTGACACGGTTGATGTGCCTCTCAAAATCCCCGTTTGATATCAGCTCGGCCAACACGTACTGTATATAGGTAGGGACGGTACAGGAATAGAAGCCGAGCGTTTCTTCAAAGATGGGGACAAGGCGCTTCGGCAATATCATATATCCAACACGCAGAGCAGGGGAGATTGTTTTGGAAAAGGTGTTCATATAGATCACGTTTTCATTCGATGAACTGCCAAACAATGTTTCCTCGGGCTTTTTGGAGATGGAGAACTCCGACTCGAAATCGTCTTCAATAATATAACGGCTATATGTACTTGCCCATCTAAGATATTCGTGACGCTTAGAAGCAGAGGCGGTGATGCCACTGGGGAAGCTTCGGTATGGGGTGATGTGGAGAATGTCCGCGCTTGACGTACAAAGTGCTTGGCTTTCAATGCCGTCCTCTCCGAGTGGGAGCAATTCATATTTAATATCTGCAGCGCGATAGACCTGCTCGATCTTTTTATACGAGGGTGATTCTATGCCGTAGATCCGATCTCTGCCAAGTAGCTCAACGATTAAAGTATAGAGGTATTCCGAGCCCGAGCCGATGAAAATCTGTTCGGTGTCGCAAACAATTCCTCGGTTTCTTGCAAGGTGCTGTCTGATTGCCTCGCGCAGCTCGGTGCATCCCTCATTGGGCGACCTCTCAAGGATAGATTCTCCCATATTAGTAATCACGCTTCGCATGGTTTTTGTCAAGGTGGAAAATGGAAATTCTACGTTTGTATCGGTATGCACGTGTTGGGGATGCGATATTCTTCTGCTTGAAGAAACAGCGAATGCGTCATCGGCGCGAAAGATAACAAAAAAACCACTTCGCTCCTTGGACTCCACATATCCCTCGTCGCAAAGAAGCGCATAGGCGTGCTCTACCGTGATTGTGCTGATGCCGACCTCATCCGCAAAGATTCTTTTGGAGGGGAGCTTTGTGTTGTATGGATATACGCCTGCTACAATATCGTCCCTGACCTGCTTATACAGTTGAATATAGGCGGGTGTGTGATCTTTTTCTTGAATTATGTATTTCATCTGACTATATAAAATTCTCCATTTCTGGCTATTTTCGTATGCCAAAAAGTATTATATACTATTTCCATCAGAAAAACAAGGAGGATTTTTCAAAATGTCACAAAAAAGATATGAACTCAACAAAAATCTCGCTCAGATGTTAAAGGGCGGTGTCATTATGGACGTTACCACACCCGAGCAGGCAAAGATTGCAGAGGCGGCAGGTGCTTGTGCTGTTATGGCTCTGGAGCGAATCCCTGCGGATATACGTGCGGCAGGCGGTGTTTCACGCATGAGCGACCCGAAAATGATTAAGGGTATTCAAGCAGCGGTGTCGATACCCGTTATGGCAAAGTGCCGTATCGGTCATTTTGCGGAAGCGCAGATCTTGCAGGCAATCGAGATAGATTACATCGATGAGAGCGAGGTATTGTCTCCCGCTGATGACAAGTATCATATTGACAAGACCAAATTTGACGTTCCTTTCGTTTGCGGAGCAAAGGATCTTGGCGAGGCATTACGTCGTATCAACGAGGGAGCATCCATGATCCGTACCAAGGGCGAGCCTGGAACGGGAGATGTTGTTCAAGCAGTCAGACATATGAGAATGATGCAGGCGGAGATTCGCCGTATCGGCTCTATGGCAGAGGATGAGCTGTTCGATACGGCAAAGCAGCTTGGTGTACCCTATGAGCTTGTGCAATACGTTCACGAGTACAAGAAGCTTCCCGTGGTCAACTTTGCGGCAGGCGGTGTGGCGACTCCCGCAGATGCGGCGTTGATGATGCAGCTTGGTGCGGAGGGGGTGTTCGTAGGTTCGGGCATCTTTAAGTCGGGCAATCCCGAGAAGAGAGCAGCGGCAATCGTAAAGGCGGTTACCAACTTTAATGACGCAAAGCTTCTTGCAGAGCTTTCCGAGGATCTCGGCGAGGCAATGGTCGGAATCAACGAGCAGGAGATAGAGCTCTTGATGGCGGAAAGAGGCAAATAATGCAGATTGCGGTTCTTGCCCTACAAGGAGCTTTCATAGAACATGAGCAAATGCTTGCAAAGCTCGGTGTATCCACGATAGAGCTTCGTCAAAAAAGCGACCTCGCAAAGTCCTTTGACGGCTTGATTATCCCAGGAGGAGAGAGTACGGTGCAGGGAAAGCTTCTTCGTGAGCTTGATATGCTCAATGATTTAAAAGCACGGATCAAAAACGGACTGCCAGTATTCGGCACCTGCGCGGGACTGATCCTGCTTGCGAAAAGCATTCAGAACGACGAACGGACACACTTGGCGACCATGAATATCGTTGCCGTCAGAAACGCATACGGCCGTCAGCTCGGTAGCTTTTATGACGAATGTGCGTTTGAGGGAATAGGGAAGATTCCTATGACCTTCATTCGAGCTCCGTATATTGGCTCGGTATCGGAAGGTGTGGAAATACTTGCGGAGTACCACGGCAACATTGTTGCGGCACGACAAGGAAACCAGCTTGTGACCTCCTTCCACCCCGAGCTCAATGATGATCTGTCCGTGCATCAATATTTCGTGGATATGGTTCAAAAAACAATTAAATAGATGAGACTAAAAGGTGTTCCGTAAGGGGCACCTTTTCTGACTTTTGAGGACACAAAAAAATTTTTGAAAAATTTTCTAAAACCTATTGACAAGGTAGGTATTGAATGCTATAATAATACCAACCTTGAAAGTAGGTAATGCAAAAAGGAGAATGGGACATGAAAAAGTACGATTCTGGTACCACTATGATGAGCCGTAGGTGCATGTGCTGCTGTATATGCATTACTTTTAACATGTCTAAAGCAGATTTGTTCTCCATATCAAATAGAAATATTGTTTTGTACGCCTGTGCATAATCATATTGCTTTTGTTCGGGAGATTCATTCTGAGTTTCCCGATTTATTATTTTATTAGGTAGGTACTTGCTATGAAAAACTATTTTGAAAAGCTCGTAAGAGCAAATTTCCGCTTCGGGCGAATGTGTCGATGTTGAAAGAAAAATAAATAAAAATATCAAACAAAAATAACAACATCACATATTCTAAATAACGAAAGGAAATAATTATTATGTCTAACGAATACAAATTTGAAACACTTCAGCTTCACGTAGGTCAGGAGGAGGCCGATCCTGCAACAGATGCTCGCGCA
>JAFTKN010000018.1 GCA_017453255.1 Clostridia bacterium
AAGTGATATGCGCTTCGCGCGTTGAAGATTATAAGGCGAATATAATATCACTGTGAGCGTAGCGAACAATATCACTACGAGCGCAGCAAGTAATATCACGCCGAGCAAAGCGAGGCATATCACTAAAAAACGTGAGTTCAAATCTATACGAAAGCTCCCCAAAATATCTTTTTTATCGCCACTTCACAGAAAAACGACAAATTTCGGCAGGAATTTGTCGTTTTTTATCCATTGCGAAAGCAATGGCATATTATCACACTTTAGTATTTACTGCACTTTTATTGTCGCGATGCAAAAATTGTTATTGCATAAAAGAAAATGATATGATAAAATCAAAGTGGTGATTAGATGAAATATGATAATATAGTTAAAGGCACGTTTATTCATAGAGAAAACAGATTCATTGCTTATTGTGAAATTAATGGTAAAAATGAGTTAGTGCATGTAAAAAACACAGGAAGGCTTAAGGAGCTTTTAATTCCATACGCAACAGTATATTTACAAAAAAATGACAAATTAAATAGAAAAACTAAATATGATTTGATTAGTGTTATTAAGAAAACTAATCGTGGTGATATTTTAGTAAATATTGATTCGCAAATTGCTAACGATGTAGCGTATGAATGGATAAAGAGCTGTGGAATGTTTTCAAATGACGCAGAAATTATTCGTGAATACACTGTTACACACGAGGGTACAAAAAGCAGGTTTGATATTTTTGTAAAAGATGAGGACAGGCGTGCCTTTATCGAGGTTAAGGGTGTCACACTTGAAAATGATGGATTTGCCTCGTTTCCTGATGCTCCCACCTTGCGTGGAATTAAGCACTTAAATCACTTATCTCTATTAAAGAGAGAGGGATATGAGGCGTATGTTCTTTTTGTTATACAAATGAAAGGGGTATATAGCTTTACCCCCAATAGAAAAACTCACTTGGCATTTTGTGAATCGTTAAAAAATGCCGAAAAATGTGGAGTTAAAATTTTATGCTATGACTGTGTTGTTGATATAGATTCTATAGGAATTGACAAGCCTGTTAAATATTTTTTTAGTTAAGAGGTGTTTTTATGATTTATAAAGGCTTTAAGGATAAATCCCTCTCTGCCTTAGGACTTGGCACTATGCGTCTTCCTTTAATAGAAGGGACACAGGAAATTGACCAAAAAAGTGTAAACGAGATGGTTGATTTTGCAATAGAAAATGGAATTAACTATTTCGATACTGCTTGGGGATATCATGGTGGAATGTCAGAAATTGCTATCGGCAAGGCTTTAAAAGGACACAAAAGAGATAGCTTTTATCTTGCTACAAAGTTTCCTGGCTATGATATTTCTAATATGGGAAAGACTCCTGAGATTTTTGAAAAGCAACTTGAAAAATGTCAGGTGGAATATTTTGATTTTTATTTAGTACATAACGTTTGTGAGGCTAATATTGAATATTATCTTGATAAATCCTATCAGACTGTTGAATATTTAGTAAACGAAAAGAAAAAGGGCAGAATTAAGCACCTTGGCTTCTCTACCCACGCTGATTTTACTAATTTCAAAAGATTCTTAGATGAATATGGAGATGATATGGAGTTTTGTCAAATTCAGCTAAATTATATTGATTATGAATTTCAAGATGCTAAGGCTAAGATTGAATATTTAACCTCTCTCGGTATTCCTGTTTGGGTCATGGAGCCTATTAGAGGAGGAAGACTTTCTAAGCTTAGCGAAAATGAGCTTTATGATATAAGTAAAATAAGAAACGAAAATCATATTGCTACTGCCTTTAGATTTATTCAAGCTATACCCGAGGTTATAGTTACTCTTTCGGGTATGTCAAATATGAAACAGCTTAAGGAAAACATTGAAATATTTAATGAAGAAAAGCCACTTAGTAAGGCTGAATTTGTGCAGGCTTTAGCTTTAGGAAAGAAAATGACACAATGTGTTCCATGTACCTCTTGTAGATACTGCACAGAATACTGTCCAATGGGACTTGATATTCCTAAGCTTATCTCTTTATATAATGAAAAGGTTTTCTCGGGTGGTGGATTTATTGTTTCTATGAATCTAAACACGTTACCTAAGGATAAATTACCGTCTGCTTGTATAGCTTGCAAGGCTTGTCAAGCTGTTTGTCCACAAAGCATTGAAATTCCAAATATCTTTAAAGATTTTACAGAAAGGCTAAAATAATGAACAATATCGAATGGTTTAAAAACGCAAAATATGGAATGATGATACACTTCGGCTTGTATTCCCTTTTGGCAGGTAGCTATAAGGGCAAAAAAAGCCACGATTATGCAGAATGGATACAATCTGCCCTTGAAATTCCTGTTAAGGAAACAGAAAAGCTTGCCGAGCTTTTTAACCCTATCTATTTTGATGCTGAGGAGTGGGTACGCTTTGCAAAGGAATGTGGTATGAAGTATATCGTTATTACCTCTAAGCATCATGAGGGCTTTGCTCTATTTCATTCTAAGGTTGATGATTTTAACTGCTTTGACAGAGGCTTTGGAAGAGATATAATAAAGGAGCTAAGTGAGGCTTGTAAAAAATATGATATTAAGTTAGGTCTTTATTATTCTCAAGACCTTGACTGGCACGAGGAGCATGGTGGTGGATATAATTCTGACCCCTCTGGCTGTGCTGGTGTTAGCTGGGATAACTCATGGGACTTTCCAAACAAGGATAAAAAGAACTTTGATATTGCTTTTGAAAAAAAGATTTTACCACAGATTAAGGAAATAATGTCGAATTATGGTGAGATTTGCCTTGCTTGGTTCGACGTTCCTATGACTCTTTCGAGTGAACAGAGCCAAATTATTTACGACACTGTAAAAGAGCTACAACCAAATTGTCTTGTAAATTCAAGGCTTGGTAATGGAAAATATGACTATGTTTCCTTAGGTGACAATGAAATTCCAGACAAGGTTGAAAGTGGAGAGGGTGTTATCGACTACAACAATATTGAGGGCTTTAAGCCATCAGAATATGGTCTTTATGAATCCGCCTGCACACTAAACAATTCTTGGGGCTTTACTACTCTTGATAATAATTGGAAAAGCTCTGAGGACATTTATAACAATAAGGTTAAGCTTAATTCTCTTGGTATTAACTATCTTATTAACATAGGTCCAGACCATTTAGGAAGATTCCCCTTACAGGCTATGGAAATTTTACGTGGTGTTAAAAAATTAGAGGATAAAAATTAGCAAGCATTTTTAATATGGTTAGGAAGGCTTTAGAAGTTAGTTGACAGAAAATAGATTTCTCGGCTACGCTCGAAATGACATAAAAAACAAAAGACGACCAAGTGGTCGTCTTTTGTTTTTTATTCTGTTACGCTTACTGGCTTTAAGGTGTCATATGAGGTTGACATGCTAAGGGTTTCAGTTACTGTTCCCTCGCTTGCGTAGTAGGATACTATATTATCACCTATTTGTACTAAGCAATAGCCACAGCAATATATATTTGCCTCTGAAAATACATAGCTTTCATTTGAGCCCTCAAGTCCTGATATCTTGATTTCAAAAATATCATATTGTGGTCTTGACATAAAGTCAACTATTGCCGCCTTCTGGTTATTTACTGTTCCGTCAGTTGCAAACACATCAGCATTTTCGCCAAGTACACTTACTGTTCCTGCTACAAGTCCATAGCCAACTACGTCATTTTCTGAATACAAATTGTATTCATTCATTGCGTCCTTATCAACCACGAAGCCTTGTGTAATTGAATATCTACCTGTATTACGCTCTGTTACTGAGTAGCCAAGTGACTTAAAGATTACCTTTCTATCTCCTGCTACTGTATGCTCTTCACCACACACGCCACAGGTATATGTTGTATCGCCTAATTCAAAGAATGTATTTACGCCATTATATGAAATTTTAACAACTTCCGTACAGTCGTGTCCCTTTGCCTCAACTACAGTTGCATCACTACGTGCTGTGCCACAGAAGCAAGCATAGCCACTAATTCCGTCAACTGTGCAGGTTGCTTCTCTATTTAATTCCTCAAGGTACAAGTGAGTTGCATTGCCATCTGCATAACAGAAAATCAAATTTTTTGCACTACTGTTACTTGGTGAAAGGGTGTAGGTTACATTATCAAGGGATTTATCTGCTGAATTTGCAAAATAAACGCTTGTTGTTCCCCAATAATTTCCTATCTTAAGCTCTTTCATGTTGCCAAGGAACACTACTGTGTTTTCAGGTCCATTCTGAAAGAAATACTCGTTTGTCATCGACGTAACGCCTGTACCAAAAACTAACACGTCATTAAGCGATGTGCAGCTTCTCATTGTACTATTTTTTGAAAAATCATTGCTACTTTCAACGTGAGTAAGATTCTTTGGGAAATAATAAACAGTTGGCTTTTCAGGAATACTATCGTAAGTAAATGGCTCATTTACGAAATACATGTCATAGCAATAGTCGAAGGTACCTGCAAAGCTACCACCTGTGCTATGCCAAGTCGTAAGATTCTTTGAAAGATACACGGCAGTCATGGTAGTACATCTTGGGAAGTGGTTTGAATCATACAAGGTCGTAAAGCAATCTGGCATTGAAAATGCCCTGAGCTTTGAACAACCATAGAACATATATGCAGGGAAGTTCTTCATTGGATTGTTTTCGTCAAACTTAAGAGTACACTCCTCAAGAGTTGAAGAGTTTTGGAATATTGCATTACCTAAGCCTGTTATCGTGTTTGGAAAGGTAATCCATGTTGGCGCTTTTGCATTAGAGCCAGCATATAAGCCGATATAAGTAAAGCCAGATGGAATATCAAAGCCCTTTACGTCTGCATAAGTGTAGTTTTTGTTCGTCTTACCATTGATATAGGTAAAATCCATAGCGCTTTCAAATGAATTATTATTCTCAATTCTCTCTTGGTCTTTAAACACATAAGCAGATGGACAAGTAAAGCCATCATTAAACTCAATAATTTCGTCTGTCTTAATTTCAATCGTACTTCTTGCAGGTGCATCATTATAGGTGGTAACTGCACTTACTGAAATAGCAAATACACATACTAACATTACACAAAGTGTTAGCATTAAAATGATTTTCTTTTTCATAATTCTCTCCTAAAAATCATAAACTTATACATTATCATTTTACCATATAAGTAATAATATGTCAATGATTTTTGCTTTTTTCGATTTGATATAAAAGCGCATGCGCAACACCTCATCCACCACCAAAGGTGGTCCCCTTTTGGAAGAAAGTAAACAGAAAATAGATTTCTCGACTTCGCTCGAAATGACAGAGTTGGCGCGAGATTTTTCGCTTGTGCTCGAAATGACAGTATGTGCAAGCTTTACACCATTTTAGTCGTCTTAGCCTTACGTCTTCTGCACTCATTTCGCTATCCCACGAAAAAGGGCTATCGCATTAGCGACAGCCCTTTTGTTTTATTTTTTCCATATTATTATAGCGTTTGTATAAATGCTCCAGTAGGGTGACCAGCCATCCTCATCATAGCTTGGCTCTTCTCTTTCCACGTTTATTCTTTCAACTCCGCTATATTCAAAGGCATTTGCATAAACCGCTTCAATTGTTTCGGGAATTGTAATTTCCTTTATTTGTGTGCAATATGAAAATGCTCTTGCCTTGATTAGTTCTATGCTATCATTTAGCTTTATTTCTGTTAGGTACTCATTTCCTGCAAATGCACCACCACATATAACTAAAACGCCACTTGGTAATGTAAAGCTACCTTCCTTATTAGCTATTGGGTATTGAACCAATTCCTTCATATCACTTGTGTAAAGCACACCATTATTTGCTATGTAGCTTTCATTTTCGGAATCAACCTTAATTTCCTCAAGCGATTTTGTGTTCATAAAAGCAAACTCGTCAATTTTAGCTACATTTTTAGGAATTGTAATGCTTTTAAGGCTGATGCAATCTCTAAATGCTCCTATACCGATATATTGTGTTGCATCAGGGATTGTAATGCTTTCAAGTAATTTACATTTTTCAAAGGAAAAATTACCTATTTTTGTAATCTGACCATTTATTGTAACGCTTTTAAGCTTTTCACACTGGTAAAATAGGCTATATGGAATTTCAGTAATACCTGCTGGTATAGTTATTTCCTCAAGTGAAATACAATTATAAAATGATTTTTCCATAATTTCACCAAGGCTTTGTGGCAAGGATATCTTATTAAGAGAAAGACAATTTTCAAAGCCACCCTCTAAAATGCTTTTAAGTCCGATAGGCAAGGAGATTTCCTTAAGGCTTGAATAAGCAAAGGCATATTTTCCAATTACCTCTACTCCGTCTAAAACTGTAAATGCTTCCTGCTTGCTACCCGTGTTATACTTTAAAAGAGTCTTATCATCCTTTGAGTATATGCAATTATCTGCTGATTTGATTGTTAAATTTTCCTCGCTTACTGTAATAAGCTCAAGGCTTGGACAATTATATAAAAGCATTTCTCCTATATGACTAACGCCCTTACCTATTTGAATTGATTTCAAATTTGGTAAATTAGCAAGTGCTTCATTTCCCAAATAAACAACACTATCAGGAATTACAAGCTCGCTCATAAGTCCACCATATAATGCTCCATCAGAAATACCGATTACATGGTCCTCAATTACTACCTTGTCTATTACCTGCTCGTTATCAATATTTACTATCCAATGTCCTGCATAATAAATACCGTCAAATTTTTCTGTCATAAGGGTGCAACCTAAAAGTGCATCCTTTTCTATTTTTACAATATTGTCAAGGCTCATATCCCTAAGAATATTACAGCCTAAGAATGATGCAACCTCAAATTTTGTAACGATTTCCTCGTTGAAATTTACAGTTTTCAATGCTGTGCATTTTGAAAAGGTTGAGGCTGGAATGTATGTTAGGTGATTTGGAAGAGTTGCAGTTTTAAGCGATAAGCAACCCTGAAAAATACCCTCGCCAAGCTTCAATACTGTATCTGGAATTATAAAAGACTCTAAGCCTGTGCCTGCAAAGGCATAGTCCTGTATTTCTACAACTTGTGAATGGATATTTATATCATAAAGCTTTGTGCAACCATTAAATAAATCCTTATTTATTACTGTCACGCTATTTGGTATAGTAACAGAGGTTATAGAGCTACAATTCTTAAATGCTCCTTCACCGATAAAGGAAACGCTACTCGGAATATTCACCGAAGAAAGCTTTGAGCAATTTAAAAATGCTTTTTCTCTAATAACCCTTATTGTGTCAGGTAATGTTATTTTGCCTAAGAAATCCTTTGCATTTGAAACGCTTTCGATTTCAATAACGTCAAGGTCGTTATATTTTGAAGGGATTACGACCTCGCTAAGTGGAGTGTCAGAATAATTAGAGCTTATTCCAATAACCTTATAGCCTGTCTGATCATCGGTAAGCTCATATTCGATAGTTAAGCTAAGCTCCTCTCCGTTGTTATTACAGCCACAGCCAATTAAGCATACTGCAAATAACGCAAGAATGGAAATTAGCAATAATAATTTTTTCATTACTTTCCTTTCTAAAGAAGCTTAATTAGCTCCCTTAAATAGCCATCACTAATGTATTTTTTTATATCAAGCTTTTCGTCAAATTTATTCTCTATGGCTTTTTTATACACGCCATCAAAAATTTGCCATCTTATATTTGATAAAATTGATTTTTCTATCCAATAGCAAAATTTTGTTTTGGGAGAATGCTTTTCTAATTTTTTCATTTTCAAGTACATATCCACGCCGTCACTAACGTCATGCCACAAATCAACGAAGGCAAAGTCAAAGCTATAATTCTTCATTTGATTTTTTGCAAAATCAAATGCATCGCATTTAATTATACGTATTTTTTCCTTGCTTGGAAATTGTGGAAGGATATGCTTTTCAAAAAGCTTAATAACGCTTTCATCCTTTTCGATAATAGTTATTTGGTCAACCTCTGTTTTTTCACTTATCATATAAGCAAAATAGCCTATACCTAAGCCAAAAACAGCCACGTCACCCTGCATTTTTTCAATGTGAGGCTTCATTGTTTCAATTTCATTCGGCTTTATTGCCATCCATTCGACTCCATTTTCAAATACGGTTGGAAAATCAAATTGCTTAGTAAAAAAGCCTAAATTAATTATTTCTCTATATGAATCTAAGACGGTTATATCGTCACAAACAAATCCCTCATATGCCTTATAGCTTTGGTATCCAAGAGTCCATTCACCTATATTGGCATTTGGTATTTTGATGTTTTTATAATAGGGATCGTTTTCATAGCCCATATTATCAAGGCATTTTATTCCCTTTTTCAAATATTCTTTTTCATATAGCTTAATTTCATTTTCGTCCTCAAAAAGTGCATTTGCAAGGAAGATAGCAAAAGCGGTTTCCCTTTTTAGCGACACTTCTGCGCCTATTTCATCCATTATCTCCTCGCTTACAAGCTCTGGAAAATTATTCAAATAATCGGCAACAAGGCGAAAATACTTGAAGTTTTCTTGCTTTATTTTTTCGAGGCTAATCAGCTCTTTTTTATCCATATTACTTTTTAAACGAGGACAATGCAGCACCAATTACTGTGCTAAACTGAGCATTTTCTGGAATTACAAAGTTCATATTAAACATTTCATTAAGAGTTTTAAAGGTATCATTTGCTTGACTCATTTGCGTTAGATTGCCTGTCAAAACTATGTCCTTTAGATTAAATTGCTTTGATGCAAAATATGCAACCATTCCCACAGTTTCAAAAACCATATTAATTAAGCCAATAGCCAAGTCACCCTGTGTAGCTATATCGCTTAATTTACCGAAGTTTGCTGCAGTCATTTGACTGCTTAAGCCTATATTCTTTTTTGACATATCCTTGATTTTCAGGTCAACATTATTTATATCACCTGTTCTTGCAAGATCGTCTATATGCTCTATTTTATTAAGTCCTAAAAGCTTACTGGACAGTCCCATAAGCGTTCCACCACCTACGCCTGTACCACCTAAATATTCTGGCTCATTATCTCTCTTAGCATGAACCAAAGCTGTACCTGTGCCTAAGCTCACTATAATTGCATCATCAAGTCCTGATAGGTAAAGACCACCTAAGCCTATACATCTAAACTCAGGGGTTACCTCACACTTAAGGTTATATATTGGCTTATTTACATATGATGAGCCAACACCTGTTACCATTACTTTTTCAATATCGTTAAGACCTAAGCCATTTGTATCGGTAAACTTACCAAAGGCTCCATATATAGAGGTTATTGGGTCATCGGCTGTAACAAACATAGGCTTCATTAGCTGTTTGTTATTATCAAAGCCCACTATTTTAGTCGTGCTTCCACCTATATCTATTCCTATTACTACTCCCATTTTGATAGCTCCTTTGCATAGTTACTACTTTATTTTATTATTTTATCACAGTATTATAAAAAAATCAATATATAAAAAAGACTATCCGAGGATAGTCCTTTTATTGATTATAAAGCTATTTCATGTCCACATTCTGCAGACTTATAGATGGCTTCAAGTATTTTAACCATATTGACACCCTGCTGTGGTACAAAATCAGGCTCACACTTGCCCTCAATTACGTCAACGAAATGTCTAATATTAGCCTCGTGGCAGTTCATACCATTATAGTCATTGATAGCTGGCTTAACTGTTACATTTGTTCCACATTCCTCGGTATAAAGCTCAACTCTGCCCTCCATACCAATTAGCTTAGAGCCAGAATTTTCACCTCTTAGCTCAACAAATATTTGGTCGTTTTCTATATTAGATGCCCAAGAAAACTCAATTTGCAAGCAAGCACCATTATCAAAACGGATAAAGCCCATAGCTAAATCCTCAACATCTGTTTTTGAATACGATGTATGAGCAAACTTTGAGTACGCTGTACCACTTACAGTAACTGGCTTTGGATTACCCATTAAATACATAGCAAGGTCTATTATATGAACACCTAAGTCGATAAGTGGACCACCACCAGACTGCTTTTTATCAGTGAACCAGCCTCCCCAACCAGGTATTCCACGTCTTCTTATCCATCCACATCTACCTGCATAGATATCGCCCATCTTGCCTTCCTTAATATATTTCTTAAGAAATTTTGTGGTTGGACGATAGCGATTATTTCTAATCACCATTAGAGTTTTTCCACTCTTTTCAGCCGCTTCCTTCATCTTTTCTGCCTCTGATGTATTAATCGCATCAGGCTTTTCACAAATTACGTTTAAGCCCTTATTAAGAGCATAAATTGCTACAACAGAGTGCATATTGTTTGGAGTACAGATATCAACTGCATCTAATTTTTCAGCTTCAATCATTTCCTTGTAATCCTTATACAAGGTAGCCTTTGGATATCTATTTTTTACCTGCTCAAGCTTCTTTTCATCAATATCGCAAATTGCAACTATTTCTGTATTGTCAATCTTATCATATGCTCCCATATGAGGTCCTTGACAAATCTTACCTGCGCCTACTATACCTATTCTTACCATTATTTTTCCTCTAATCTTGCTACCCAAGGACATTCAAGTGGCATTCTTGGGCAAACTGGTGCAACCCATCTTGCTGCGTTTGTCAAAATCTTTTGTACTGTTGGATTATAGAAGGTTGGATATGACTCATGACCTGGTTGGAAATAGAAAACCTTTCCATTTTCTCTACGCCAGATGCAACCAGAACGGAAAACCTCTCCTCCATTATACCATCCGATTAAAAGTAGCTTATCTGGATCTGGAACTCCAAATGGCTCGGTATATGTTTCCTCGCCCTCAAGCTCAAAATATCTACCCTCAATACCTGCCATAATTGGATGGTTGTGGTCTAAAATCCATAGTCTTTCCTTATCATCACTTTCTCTCCAGCCAAGATTACAGGTTGTACCCATTAGCATCTTAAATGGCTTTGAGTGGTGTGCTGAATGAAGGAAAACAATACCCATACCAGATAATACTGCTTCCTTAACCTTTATAGCAATTTCGTCAGGAACCTCACCATGTCTTACATGTCCCCACCAAAACATAACGTCTGTATTAGCGAGCAATTCGTCTGTAATACCTGCATTTTCTCTTAACTGTTTATTTTCATCATAAAGAGTTGCTGTTGTTACCTGTATATCATCATTTGCACCAAGGAAGTCCTTAATAGCATTATGTATTCCATTTGGATATACCTTTCTAATTCTTTCCTCCTCTTGCTCATGGCAATACTCATTCCATACTGTTACTCTAATCATTTTAAGCTCCTAAAATATGTATTTGTAGCTACGCTACAAGGTTAGTATATCACACACGTATTGGTATTTCAAGTAAATACTTAAATTTTATTGACAAAAATGTCTAAAAATGGTAACATAATTTTGAGGTGATTTTATGGTTTGCTTAGGAAATGATTGGGATTTAATTTTAAAAGATGAATTTGAAAAGGAGTATTACAAAAAAATACGCTCCTTTCTAAAATCCGAGTATTCATCATATACGATTTTTCCTTCAATGTATGATATTTTTAACGCTTTGAAATATACCTCATATGAAAATACAAGAGTCGTTATTTTGGGTCAAGACCCATATCATGAGGTTGGTCAGGCACATGGTCTTTCCTTCTCTGTAAAAAAAGGAATTAAAATTCCACCCTCCCTCGTTAACATTTATAAGGAACTAAATTCTGATATTGGTATAAAAATTCCTACCCATGGTGAGCTCACATCGTGGGCGAAGCAGGGTGTTTTGCTACTTAATGCTACGCTAACAGTAAGGCAGGGTATGGCAAACAGTCACCAAAATATTGGTTGGTCAATTTTTACAGATGAGATAATAAAAAAGCTCAATAATTCAAAAAACCCTATCGTTTTTATTTTATGGGGAGCAAATGCTCGCTCAAAGAAAAAATATATTACTAACAAATCTCATTTAATTATTGAGTCTGCTCATCCCTCTCCCTTGTCGGCTTACAATGGCTTTTTCGGCTCTAAGCCGTTTTCTAAGACCAATGAATTTTTAAAGGCTAATAATCTTGGTATTATAAATTGGAACAGCGTAAATGAATAAAGCACTTCATTTTTGAAGTGCTTTTTTATTGCTGATAATGTTTTATTTCGACGAGTAATTTAAGCCTTTTTCCCATTTTTACGCACACGTGCCTCGCCAGAATTGAATTTTCTTATCTCTTTTCCTGTGTCAACCACCAAGCACGCATCTCTGTCTATATCTATGGCCTTACCACTAATTATCTCTTCACCCACATAGACGTCCACCATTTCATTAATAATCATGGATTTTTCACGATATTTATTGATAAATTCCTTCTTTTCGATTTTATTGTAATGAAAGAAAAATCTATCTATTATTTCTGCGCATAGCATTGATTTTACCTCACCCTGTGGTGATTTTTCGTATATTGCCGTTGCAATATCCTCTATCTCCTTGCTGAAGCCCTCCTTAGGTGGGGAAACATTTATACCTATTCCTATTATTGCGTACTGGAGTCTTCCACTTTCAAAATCTATTGCTGCCTCAGTAAGTATTCCACTTACCTTTTTTTCATTAATATATATATCATTTACCCATTTTATCAAGCATTCTTTACCACATATTTTTTCTATCGCCTCGCAAACTGCTACTGCGCCTATTACAGTAATGCTTACACATTCGCTAGCTAAAACAGTTGGTCTTAAAATAATTGTCATATAAAGCCCATTTTCACTATCAGAAATAAAGCTTCTCCCCATTCGTCCTCTACCCTGAGCTTGACTTTTTGCAATTACTACCGTACCCTCTTTTTTTCCTTGTTGAGCAAGCATCTTTGCTATATTATTCGTTGAATCAACCTTATCATAAATTATTATATCACAATCGGTTTTCAAATGCTTATTTATACTTTCTTTCGTGTAAAGCTCACTTTTATTGTTCAATCTATATCCATTTGGCAAGGATGTAATATCATATCCCTCATTTTTTAATGAGTTTATCGCCTTCCAAATGCTATTTCTTGTAACATTTAGCCTTTTAGCTATTTCCTCGCCTGATATTTCCTCTTTATCCATATTATATAGGATTTCAATTACCTTTTCTTTTGTGTTCATTTTATTTCGTCACCCTCGTTTTTTGTCAAGGTGACATATCCTCAAATCAAAAACGGACCATAAGTCCGTTTTTGTTATTTTTATTTCTCTGCCTTTGCAGGATAAATCATATTTACAAGTGCTGTTCTTTCAGCTGTGTAATCACATACGGAAACACTTGGAACATAATACGCCTTTGTTGCACTACCTGTTTCAATGCTCTTGTCAAGTGTCATAGAATTTGTAATTCCGTGCTGTAAGAGTGAGCCAAAGTCACTTCTTGTAATAGAAGCCTTCACATTGCTCTTTGCTGTATCAAGAGCCTTTATAATATTGCCAAAGCCACCACTTACAATAGAACCTGTAAGAGATTTAGCTATCTCGTTAATTGGGCTATAATCTGTCATTTCACGAGCCTTAACATAAGCAACCACCTGCTTACCATCAAGTGAAATTGAGGTGCCATTCAATGTAACGTCCTTGATATCCTCAAAGCCTTCCATTGTCTTTAGCACTGAAACAACCTCATTAACCTTTGTAACTGTATCAGCATTTACGTTCTCAATTGTTACATTGCCGAATGTATCAATCATTGCTGACATTGCACTATATGAGAACTTCATAAAGCCATTAACCTTAACACCATAGTTATCCTGAACGGCTCTTGCAAGTAGTGCCTCACCACCCCAGAGATAAGCATCACAAAGTGGTCCAACGATTTCTTGCTCGTTTTCACCCTCACCAATTGTGGTAATGTAAACTAATGTATTGCTTTGGATAATGCTATAATTAATCTTATTTGTATTTGTGTTAATTGAAACAATTGAAATTGTACGAGCAGATTCGTATGATTTAGTAACATCATCAACTGCAAAAACTACAAAATTATAAATGCCATCTTCCCACTTGATATTGCTTGATGCTGTAGCATGATTAAGAACTGCCTTATCGTATCCAGCCTTAAATTGTGAACGCTTTAAGTATTCGTCAAGCTTATTATAAAACTCCTGCTTTTCAGTTGGAAGCTTATCGAGTGTAACTGTTGCACCTGCGTTATCAATATCAACTGGTGCAAATGCTGATGCATAGCTATCTACCCATGCATTAACGATAAGAAGGAAAAGTGCAACGATTGCAACTATAATTAAAAGTACAACTAAAACCTTCTTTGATGGATAAGACTTTGTCTTTACATCGCCGTTATCTGGAACAGTTGCCTTGTTGTCAATTTCAGTTTCAGCTGTTCTCTGTCTTCTTTCTTTAATTTTGCTCATTAGGAACCCTCCTTAGTAATGAAACGTCGTTTTATTTGATTATATAATAATTGTATATCAAAATAAAGATAATGTCAACACTTTTTTTAAAATTTTTAGTATAATTTACGTAAAAAATTCCTTTAAAAAATATATACTCTTATCATTGATTTTAAATTCCTTGCCATTTAAATATGAAAGCTCGTCATCAAACTCCTTGAAAATCAGCTTATATGAGTAAAGTGCCTGATGCTTGTAGCCATAATTTTTGCTTTTATTCAAAATACCATATTTACCATCACCAAGCAAGCTGTTTCCTATTGATGCCATATGCGCCCTTATTTGATGCGTGCGTCCTGTTACAAGCTCGATTTCAACCAAAGAAATGTTTCTTTTCGGATTATAATCAAGGCATTTGTATTTAGTGATAATTTCCTTAGCACCTCTTGTTTTATTTTTGATTACACTTACCTTGTTTTCCCTGCTATCTTTTATCAAAAAGTCCGTTAGTGTGTCGCATTTTTTAGGTAATTTGCCATTTACGGCACATAAATAAAGCTTACAGATTTGATTGTTTTTTATTCTTTCATTAACTGCTCTTAGCGAGGCTGAATTTTTTGCAGAGATTACCATTCCACCAGTATTTCTATCAAGACGATTGCAAAGAGCTGGCGCAAAGGAATTTTCCTTTGTTGGGTCATATTCCCCTTTTTTACAAAGATATGCTTGAATGTGATAAATAAGCGTATTTCTATCCTTTATATCACCATCTCCACTTACCCTTCCATCACCATCTCCACTATGAACCAAAACCCCAGCAGGCTTGTTGCAAATAAGAATGTTTTCATCCTCATAAACTATATCAAGATCGACGCTTGTATTTTTTAGTTCGTTTTCTGTAATCTTGTCTGAAAACAAGTCCTCAGACAAAAACATATGTATAACGTCTCCCTCTACAAGTATCTGCTTTTCCTCACAGCGCTTTCTGTTTACCTTAATTTTTTTAAGGCGTATAGCCTTATACATAAGTGATACAGGAATACCCTTTACGGTTTTTTGAACAAATTTATCAAGTCTTTGTCCTGCATCATTTTTATTTACAATAAATTCCCTCATATTTTTTCTCCGAGTAAATTTGTCCCTTCTATTTTATCACTTCATAGCTCGATTTTCAATAATCAATCTTGTTTTTTTAATTTTTAGATTTACATAGCTTTAAAAATGTGTTAAAATACCTATGAAAATGCTTAGCCCAACGAATTTATTGTTCCAAGACAAATGAGTTGTACTGGTTAGAAAGGAGATTGCTATGGAAAAATGCTACAAGATTTCTATACTTACACTTGGCTGTAGAGTAAACCAATACGAAAGCGATTATATTGCTAAGGAGCTTGAAAAAATAGGCGCTTGTGTTGTTCCCTTTTCAAGGGGCTGTGACGCATACATAATTAACACATGCACTGTAACAGGCGAAAGCGACAGAAAGTCAAGGCAAATTATCCGAAGATGTGTAAAAGCAAATCCAGAAGCAATAATAGTCGTTACTGGCTGTTACTCTCAAGTAAACAAGAGCGAGGTAGAGAAAATTTGTGGCGTAAGTCTTGTTTGTGATAGCAATAGCAAATCACAAATTCCACGGCTTGTAATGGAGCTTCTTAATAATCAAGCTCCCACATACAATATGACTCCATGTGAAGAATTTGATAAAATTTGCGTTGGTGTTTCACCCACAAGGACCCGTGCTTTTGTTAAAATTGAAGACGGCTGTAATTCAAAATGTGCATATTGTATTATCCCAACTGCTCGTGGAAAAGTGCGCTCTGCCCCTATGGAAAATATTATTAGTGAGCTTACGCAAATTGCAAAAAGTGGATGCTATGAGGTGGTTTTAACAGGTATTGAAACAGCTGCATACGGAAAGGATTTAAAAAATGGTGAAACTCTTTCAACCTTACTCTGCAGGGCAAACAAAATTGAAGGCATTGAAAGAATTCGCTTAGGCTCATTAGATCCATCAAGCATTACAAAGGAATTTGTAGATTCAATAAAAGGTCTTGATAAGGTAATGCCTCATTTTCACCTTTCGATGCAAAGTGGTTGTACAAAAACTCTAAACGAAATGAAACGAAAATACTCTATTGAGATGGCTAAATCAAATATTGATTATTTGAAAAGTCAGATAGATGGGGTTATGCTTTCATGCGACATAATAACTGGCTTTCCTAACGAAAGTGATGAGGATTTTGAAAGCACATATAATTTTTTCAAAAATGAGAAATTCTTGCATCTTCATATCTTCCCATATTCAAAAAGGAAAGGAACGTTAGCTTACGATATGCCTAATCAGGTTGATGAAAGAATTAAAAAAGAACGGCTATATCGTTTAAAAGAGCTTGAGAAGGAGATCAAGCTATCACTTTTAAGCGACTTTATTTCAAAAAACAGCGAGGGAGTGGTTCTTTTTGAGAATAATCAAGAGGGCTACGCCTGTGGTCATTTACCTAATTTCATGGAGGTAAAAATGAAGGCAAGCGAATCCTTACAAGGTCAGCTTGTTAGAGTTAAGCTCATTTCAACCGATGGAAACTATATATATGCCGAGAAAATATAAAAGGATTTTGCAAAGTGCAAAATCCTTTTTTGTTATTTTTCTTTATTCTCTTTTTTTCTTTTTCCAAGATACCTTTTTATTAATGGTCGCATTGTAAACAATAATAAAACTGAAGCTGACGCAAAAATGATAAATTGTGCATAGATAGCTAAGCTACTAATAAATGCAGACAACAGTGCAACCAATCCTGCTCCACAAGCAAACCATACCGAAATCAAATCAGCAGTAGCAAGCTCAGTAACGCAAAATCCTATTGTTAGCGCAAGCCAAAACCATTCCATTAACGCACCATGCCTCCCTTTACTTTTCTAAAAGCTCCTTATAAAGCTCCATATTTTGTGAAAATGCTATTTCGTGGGTATATGAAGAAATATCATAATCAGCCCTTTCAAGCTTAACACCCTTTATCTTGCTTGCAAGAGCCCTTATATCATTTAGCTCAAAAAGGCTTTTCTTTGGCAATAAATCGCTATGCCCCTTAATATTTGATGCTAAGATGGGCATTTTTACACTCATTGCCTCTAAAATATTAAATGGCAAGCCCTCAATTTTAGAAGCCGATACATATATATCAGCCATTTTCAGATGAGATGAAATATCCTTAGTAAACCCTGTAATTTGGACACGTGAAGCAACATTTTCTTTTTTTGCGAGCTTTTCAAGTGATTTTTTCTCACTTCCATCTCCCACCAAGGTTAATGTGTAATCGGGTAAATATTTAAGCACCTTAATTAGCATTATTTGATTCTTTCTTTTGCTAATTTCACCAACAAAAATTAAATTTTTATTATTCTTAGGTGTATATTCAAAATCTAATGGCTTAAAGCCCATTCCATTAATTTTAACAACTTTTTCAAGAGCTAATTTGTGATTATTTGCAATTTCGTAATCCTCGCTATTCATAGTTAGGATTACGTCTGTTTGCTTTCTTAAGCGTTTTTCAAGAAAAAGATACAAAAAATTATGCAATTTCGAGCTTGATTTACCAAAAAGATATCCGTGAACAGTATTTATAACCCTTGGTCTTTTTTCAACGCCCTTTAATGCACGTCTAACCCAAAACGCCGCTAAGGTAGTATGCAACAATACGCAATCGAAGGAATTATCCTTTATTATCTGCCTTATTTTTTTAGAAAGTTTATAGTTTTCTAAAGATAAGGCTCTTTTTTTGAAGGGGATATTAAAATCAGCACCCTCTCCATTTGCCATTACATAAACATCGTGACCATTTTCCTTAAGCGCATCTATATATGGCAAGTGAAAATTATTTATATGCACCATGCTTGATGCTACCACAAGTATTTTCATTTTACGTACTTTTCGTTTCTGTTAAACATTTTAAATGGAGTGATACATATTATTTTTATATCACTAAAAATTGTCCATTCCTCTATGTACTTAATGTCAAGCTCAATTCTTCTTTCAATAGAGGTATCTCCTCTAAAGCCATAGATTTGTGCAAGCCCTGTAATACCTGGCTTTACCTGATGCTTTACCTTATATAATGGAACCTTTTTTGAATACTCCTCAACAAATTTTGGTAGCTCTGGTCTTGGTCCTACTATTGACATTGTTCCAAAAAGAACATTAAATAGCTGAGGAAGCTCATCAATTCCAGTTTTACGCATAAGCGTACCAAATCTTGTTTTTCTTGGGTCTGTATCAGTTGTCCAAGAGGTATCTGACATTTCATTAACCCTCATTGAACGGAATTTATATAATGTAAACTCCTGATTATTCTTTCCTATTCTCTTTTGCTTAAAGATAATAGGTCCTTTAGATGAAACCTTAATTCCTATAACAGCAAAAAGCATAATCGGTAAGGTTATTACTATAAGAACCGACGAAACAACAATATCAAGTACTCTTTTTGCACAAGCATTCAGCACGTTATCAAGAGGGATTGCTCTTGTGTTGATAATTGGTAACGTACCCATCATATCAACCTGACATTTCGATTTAAAATATTGGTATGACGGTGGAATAATTGCAGCTCTTACGCCACATTTATCGCAAATATCAAGCAAATATTGTATTTTTCCCTCTTCCTTAAAATCAACAGCAATTACAACCTCGTGTGGATTGTACTTTTCTATAATGTCATCTATCTCGTCATACGAGCCAAGCTTATTAATATCTGGCTCATCGTCATCTGTAACGCATCCTAAGATGCAAAAGCCGTAATGAGCATTCTCCTCAATTTGATGGCTAAGCTCATTTGCACTTTTTCCGTTACCTATGATTATTATATTTTTAGTCTTTTTTCTTTTTGCTCTAATTAAATGTATCGCTTTAGTTGTAATTAAAAGCTTAACTAATAAGGCTACAAAGGAAAAGCCAGTTGATACAAGTATTACAACAACATACATTTCAAAAAGTGAAAATGTAGCAAGCACAGCCATAGAAATAAGCATAATGCTTAAATTTGCAAAAAATAGCTTAATTAAATTTGTATGAAGCTTTACAAATATATTTCTTGTGTACATATCAAAAACGAAATATACTATTACGCTTCCTATCGCAATTCCAACAGAAATTGCTGTGACTGTTCCACCAAGCCTTAGTGGATTTACCTCATTAATTAGTAAAAGAGCGATACAAATAGCTCCAAAATTAATCATAGCATCCACAAAGGCACTAAATGCCTTTCCAATGACATTATTTATTTGTCCCATTATATCTACTCCTTTCTCAAAAATTAAAGCACTAATCCTATGATTAATGCTTTAGGCTGTTACAGTATTCTGTATATTTTTTAACTATGTCGTTGACCTCGCCATAGTCCATAACCTTGGAATTTTCAATCCATATTGCTTTTTCACAAAGATTTTTCACCTGAGCCATATTATGTGATACTATAACGAAGGAAACGCCCTGCTCCTTAAGCTCATTGATCTTGCTTGCGCATTTTCTACGGAAGTTTTCATCACCAACCGATAAAATTTCGTCAACAAGCAAAATATCAGGCTTTACATCAATAGCAATAGCAAAGCCAAGTCTTGCAACCATTCCAGAGGAATAATTCTTTAGTGGAATGTGCATATACTCATGAAGCTCAGCAAAATCAACGATTTCCTTATATTTCTTTTCAAGCTCCTTCTTTGAGTAACCCAAAATAGCTCCGTTCAGATATACATTTTCCTTTCCAGTTGCCTCATAATCAAAGCCTGCACCAAGATTAAGGAGTGGTGCAACGGTACCATTAACCAAAACGCTACCCTTAGTTGGCTTATAAATTCCAGCAATAATTTTCAAAAGCGTGCTTTTTCCTGCGCCATTGTGTCCAATTAGTGCAATAGACTCACCCTTTTTCACATCAAAGGAAACGTCTTCTAATATTCTAAATCTCTTTTTTTCAAGCTTACCTCTGAAAAATCTAACAAGAAACTCCTTTAGGTTATCAACCTTTTCATCTCTTGTATAAAAATCCATACAAACATCTTCAAGCTTTATTACATATTCATCATTCGAGTCCTGCCTGTCAATCTGCTTTTTTTCGATTATTTGATTCTGTTCCTTTATTTCCATTATATTCACCACTTAAATATTATAGATAAATTTAGGTCTTGTAAGTGAAAATACAAGTGTTCCAACTAAGAAAGCACCAAGTCCCCATCCATATAGCACAAGAACATCTCCAAAGCCTGGTAAACCTATTCCTCCAGAGGCACAGAAATAAACAACATCTCTGAAGTAATCAACAAAATGGTACATTGGATTTATATTTATTATCCAAGAAATAAGCTTTGCACTAACATCGCCTGCCTCGGCGTTAGCAAAGAAATCCTCTGGCTTATAAAACATTGGAGTAAGGTATGTCCAAAGAGTTAAAAATACATTATAAAAATGCTGAATATCTCTAAAGAACACATATACTGTTGCAAGCACCAACGAAAGACCATAGCTAAATAAGAAAAGTGCTGGTAGCATTACAAAAACAAGTAAAATATTTGGGCTGAAAATTGAAAAGCCTGTAGGATAATTCTTGATTGCAACAAAAAGCATAACTGCAAGTAATGCAACAAGGGAAAAGGCAAAGTTAATTACAGCACTAATATTATGTGCAACGGGGAAAACGTATTGAGAAATCTTATTCTTTGTTAAAAGTCCTCTGTTATTAACAATTGATGTCATAGATTGGGTTGTCGCATTTCTCATTAAAGCAAAGGTAATAGTTCCACAAAGCAAATAAAGTGCATAATATGGGTCGTTTTTACCAAACATGCTACTGAACACGATAAACATAACAAGCATATTAAGAAGTGGATTAAGAATAGTCCACAAAACACCTATTGCAGAGTTTCTATATTGAACCTTAATATTTCTTTTAACAAGCTCTTTAACTATATACGAGTTTTTTACAAAGCTGGTTTTCTTACGTGAAAACCAAGATTTTTGTAAAAAGCCTGTCTTACCAGAATTTTTCATCAGCAATACTTCCTAAAATAAATTTTAAACTATCTAATATTATATCATATAATAAAAACTATGTCAAGTTAAGGAATGAAAAGTCAAAAATTTGTTGAATTTGTCAATTTCTTCACAATAGGTAAAAGCTCAGCATACATATAAAGCGAGCCTAAGCAAAAAATACTTTTACCACTCTTTTTCGCTTCATTTATCGCATTTACTACTGCATCCTCAACTGTTAAATATCCATATGCTTCAACACCAAGTGAATTATAAACGCTTGCGTACTCATCGGCACTAAGCGCCCTTTTGTTGTCAGGGGTTAGACAAAAAACCTTTTCTGCTACCTGACTAATTGCTTTTGCCATAAAATTGTAATCCTTATCAGCCATTACGCCTGTTATTATATACGACCTTTCGTCACCGAAATATTTTTTTATACTTTCAACGCTTGCTAATACTCCCTCAGGGTTGTGTGCTCCATCAAAAATAAGGCAGGGAGTGGTCGAAATTCGTTCAAAGCGTGCATGCCATTTTGCATTTTTCAAGCCCTCATATACAGCATTTTCTGGTATAGACAAGCCGTAATTTTTTAATATTTCAATAGCTGTCAATACATTACTTGCGTTAATCGGCTGATATGAGCCAAGCAGATTAATTTCCACACTCTTATAGCTACTATAGTCAAAAATGGTAGAGCTTAAATCCATTTTCTTAATTTTAATTTCATTGTGACTTGGAAAATACATGGGTGAGTGGTTGATTTTTGCCACCTTTTCTATTTCACATAGTGCCTTTTTATCCTCTCCACAATATAAAACGGGAGTATTTTCCTTTATTATTCCCGCCTTTTCGTAAGCGATTTTTTCAACCGTATCACCTAAAATAGATGTGTGGTCTAAGGATATACCTGTTATTACAGAAAGAATGGTGTTAGTTACCACATTGGTTGAATCAAGCCTTCCACCCAAGCCACACTCAAGCACAACATAATCGCATTTATTTACCTTAAAATATTCCAACGCAATAGCTGTAACAAGCTCAAACTCAGTAGGCTTTTCCTCCATTTTATCAGCTATTTTTTTAACTCTTTCTGTTACGCTTATCAGCTCTTCGTTTGTTATATCATTACCATCTATGCTCATTCTTTCATTAAAGCTAAGAATATATGGCGATGTGTATAAGCCAGTTTTATAGCCTGCCCCTGTCAGCACGCTTTGTAGCATGGAGCAAAAGGAGCCCTTTCCATTTGTGCCTGCCACGTGTATGAATTTAAGCTCTTTTTCAGGATTATTCAGACCCTTACATAGCTTTGAAATTCTTTCAAGCCCTGGCTTACAAAACTCCCAGCTTATTGTATGAATATACTTTAGTGTTTCCTCGTATGTCATTTACGTTTTTCCTTTGGCTTTCTTTTAAACCTATTTATATATTTTGATATTGCCTTGTTTCTTACAAGCAGATATATGATAATTCCCTCTATTATCGTAAGAGCTATATAGATTGCTGCTCTTATGAATAAAAGCTGGAAAAATCCCATATTCTGTGTTGTCATATAGAAGGCGGACAAGCCTATAGTCTTTACTATTATCGAGCCACTTAAGTGTGACGTAAGAATAGACAAAAGTACTCTTACAGGTGTTGGTAGAAAATATACCATTCTATAAATTAGTCCAGCCATAAAGCCTACAAGCATAGCACCTAAGGTTACTATAGGATTAATCTCATAGCCTACAAGCAGACAACCTATAAGGTCAGCTACCACACCACAAAAAGCACCCTCAAAGGGTCCTAAGACAATTGATACAAGTAAAATAGGTAGATTTTCAAAGCTGAAGCGTATTGCTCCACCAAAATTAATAGCAATAAGCTTACCAAAAACTATGCTTAAGGCTACCATAATACTCATAATTGTCAGCTTATGAATTGCTTTCGAGGTCTTACTCGATACTTCTTTTGTTTGCATAAAAAAACACCCCCACAAATGAAGTACAGAATAATGCACCATTTTGGAGATGAGTCCAGCGGGATGCAACATACGAACCGCAACCGAAGTTTTCGTCCCAAAGGCAACTCCCCGTCCCTTGAACACTTAACGCTCGTATATTTACTCTGTTTTTATAAATAATATCACTTTTATCCTTTCATTTCAATAGTTTTTTTAAATTATATAAAATTTCCTTTTTTGTAACGATTTTTTCTATTTTTTTATTGACAAGCCTTTAACTTTATGTTAATATAGGTTCGTAATTTGAGAATCGTTCTCAAATTGAGAATGAAATTGAAAGGAGAAGCTATGACTACATATTTACATGCTATGGCAGATGAGCTCGGTCACGCTCATTCCCATTCAGTCCTCGATGGACTTTTACATTCCCTTGAGCATGCTGTAAAGGATACATTAATTGCGCTTCCCCTTTTATTTTTAGCATATTTACTTATGGAATTTTTAGAGCATAAGGCATCTGGAAGAATGGAGGGTGCACTTAAAAAGATCGGCCCTGTTGGTCCATTAATTGGCGCTCCTCTCGGCTGTATTCCTCAATGTGGCTTCTCTGCCTCTGCTTCTAACTTATATACAGCTGGCTTAATAACAGAGGGTACTTTAATTTCCGTATTTTTGGCCACCTCTGATGAGGCATTTGTTGTTTTACTAAGTGCTCCTAATGCCTTTTTTGAAATTTTAAAGCTTTTAGTTACTAAAATTATTATTGGTGCATTTGCTGGTATTTTAGTTGACCTTTTCTTAAAATCCTCTCATATACGAAAAATCAATGTTGAAATGTGCAAGGATTGTGGCTGTGAGGAGGAAGGTGGTATTTTAAAGCCTGCTATAAAGCATACCCTAAAAATGCTTATCTTCATATTTATTATTAATCTACTGCTCGGCTTTGCTATGGAGCTTCTTGGTGACGAGGCTATCAGCAGAATGCTACTTAGCAATTCAATTTTTCAACCATTTATAACTGCTCTTGTTGGCTTAATTCCAAACTGTGCAGTTTCTGCTGTAATAACTAAGCTTTATGTTGCAGGTCACTTATCCTTCGGCTCGGCAATTGCTGGTCTTTGCTCTGGTGCTGGAATCGGTCTTGCTGTTCTTTTCAAGTCTAATCCAATCAAGCGCGAAAACATAAGAATTACTGTTACATTATATATTATTGCAGTTTTATCTGGTTTAATTTTAATGTTTATATAAAAATAGGCTGTCTAATTTGACAGCCTGTTTTTAATCTTTTTCGAGTCGCATTAATCTTATCGAGCAAAGCTCAATTATAATAAACGATGCTACGCAAATGATAAATAGAATATACGAGCGTGAATAAACCTGTAAAGCACCCATTATTGCAGAGGAAAATCCATAAAAAAATGCAAGCTTAGATGGTAAGCGCTCGACCGTCTTTTTACTCATAGCATATATACAATTAAGTGCACCTAAAATTTCAAGAATACCTAAAAATATCATTAAAATTGCAGTAATTGTATATACATCGTTATATACATACTGGAATATATTTACAAGATTGGTATCTGTTAAAACATTTCCCATACTATTGAGTCTTGTTTCGCTAATGCTTATCACAGGAAAGCAAAGCGACACTGCTACAACTGTATGACAAATCATAGAAAGCAAATAATACTTTTTGTGCATTTTACTTCTCCTAATAAGTATTTTTTATATTCTATCATTTATTTTATTTTGTGTCAAGAGTATTGACATTTTAAAATTTGGGTGATATAATAACTACGAAAAGCGATGACGGAAAGAGTAACAATTTTCTTGATTTCAGAGAGAGTGACATTTGGTGAAAGCCACTTATGAGAGATTTTGTGAAGACCACTCCTGAGCTGCGGGCGTTTACAAGCCTTGCCGTTTTCCGCGTTAAGGATTAGTTGAGTTAAATTTAAGGTGGAACCGTGCTATGCACCCTTAATGTCCTGTGGGCATTAAGGATTTTTTATTTTTAATGCCTGTAAATCTTAAATTTGGAGGTATAATTTCTATGAAAATTATGCAAAACAATGGCGTTTCATGTGAAATTGATAACAAGGAAGAGGAGCTTCACATAATACGTCACACAGCTGCGCACATTATGGCGCAGGCAATTAAGCGTCTTTACCCTGAGGCAATATTTGCATATGGTCCTGCAACTGAAAAGGGCTTTTACTATGATGTTGACCTTGGAGATACTAAGCTTACTGACGATGACCTTTTAGCTATTGAAAGGGAAATGAAGAAAATCACTAAGGAAAATCTTCCAATCAAGGCTTATTCCTTACCAAGAGATGAGGCTGTTAAGCTTATGGAGGAGCGTGGTGAAAAATATAAGGTTGAGCATATTGCTGATTTGCCTGATGATGCTGTTATTACATTCTATCAGCAGGGCGATTACATTGATATGTGTGTTGGACCTCACCTTTGCTACACTAAGGCACTAAAGGCATTTAAGATAACTAAGCTTTCAGGTGCTTACTGGAAAAATGACAAAAATAACAAAATGCTTACTCGTGTAAATGGAACTGCATTCCATACAAACGAGGAGCTTGATGAATATTTAAAGATGGTTGCCGAGGCTGAAAAGCGTGACCACAACAAAATTGGTCGTGACCTTGAATTCTTTACTACTGTTGATTCAATAGGTCAGGGCTTGCCAATCCTTTTACCTAAGGGCTCAAGGGTTATTCAGCTTTTACAGCGCTGGGTTGAGGATACCGAGCAAAAGCGTGACTATCTTTTAACAAAGACTCCTTTAATGGCTAAGCGTGATTTGTATAAGATTTCTGGTCACTGGGACCACTATCTTGACGGTATGTTTATTTTAGGAGATCCTAACGACTACACTAAGGAATGCTTCGCACTTCGTCCTATGACATGCCCATTCCAATATCAAGTATTTTTGAACAAAAAGCGTTCATACAGAGATTTGCCTATGCGTCTTGGCGAAACCTCTACTCTCTTCAGAAACGAGGATAGTGGTGAGATGCACGGTCTTATTCGTGTGCGTCAGTTTACAATTTCCGAGGGACACCTTATTCTCCGTCCTGAGCAATTAGCTGAGGAATTTAAGGGCTGTCTTGACCTTGCTAAATATTGTCTTGAAACTGTTGGTCTTTGGGAGGACTGCACCTTCCGTTTCTCACAGTGGGACCCTAACCGTACTGATAAGTATGAGGGCACTGCTGAGCAGTGGGACGAGGCTCAAGCTATCATGGGTAGAATCCTTGATGATATTGGACTTGATTACGAAATCGGCATTGATGAAGCTGCCTTCTATGGTCCTAAGCTTGACATTCAATGTAAAAACGTATTTGGTAAAGAGGACACTATCGTTACTATTCAAATTGATATGCTTCTTGCTAAAAAGTTCGGCATGGAATATGTTGATTCAAACAACCAAATGACAACACCATACATTATTCACCGTACCTCTCTTGGCTGTTACGAAAGAACACTTGCATTAATTCTTGAAAAATATGCAGGTGCTTTACCACTTTGGTTATCTCCTACACAGGTTGTAATTGTTCCAGTAAATTCTGAATATGATGACTATGCTAAGGAAATTCAGGCAAAAATGCAAGCGGAGGGCATCAGAGTTGAATGTGACCTTAGAAACGAAACTATGGGCAAGCGTATTCGCGAGGCACAATTGCAAAAGGTAAACTATGTTATAGTTGTTGGCGCTAACGAAAAGGAAAGCGAAAGCGTTTCCTTGCGTGCACGTGGTGGTATAGACCTTGGTGTAATGCCTATTGAGGCTATGCTTGAAAGACTTACTACTGAAATAAACAATAAAGTGAAATAATTAAGCAAAAAGCCCTATTTGAATAAAATGGGGCTTTTTTGATAAAAATTATGATGGAGGCTTATTATGGAAAGAATTGAAGCAAACGCCCTTTTTAATATTGGTTATGGTCTTTATGCTATAACCTATAATGACGGCGTAAGAAATAATGGTCTTATTGTAAATACTGTTATTCAGCTAACCTCGTCACCTCTTAAAATAGCAGTTACAATAAACAAGCAAAACTATTCCCACGATGTAATAATGAAAACCAAAAAAATGAACGTAAATTGCTTAACTATCGACACTCCCTTTGAAATTTTCGAAAAATTAGGATTTCATAGTGGTAAGGACACCGATAAGCTTAAGGGAATATTAAACTGGGAAAGCTCAAATGGTCTTAGTGTGCTAACTGCCGATTATATAAACTCCTTCTTCTCTCTTTATGTTGATGAAGCAGTTGATTTGGGCAGTCATACTATGTTCATTTGCTCTGTTACCGAGGCAATTACAATTTCAGATGTAGAAACTATGACGTATAGCTATTATCACAAAAATGTAAAGCCAAAGCCACAAGCTAAGGCTAAGGGATATGTTTGCAAAATTTGTGGATATGTTTACGAGGGAGAAAACCTACCAGACGACTTTGTTTGTCCATTATGCAAGCATGGTGCAATTGATTTTGAAAAAATACAATAATAAGCAAAAGCAGACACAGAAAATTAAGCCCTGTGTCTGTTTTCTTTTATTGTTTCCCTACTATATCCTCAAGCTGAGCATTTGTTTCATCTTCATCAAAGGTTGAATATTGTATATGAAGAACGTCACCAGCACTAAGTGCCTTTCCACCGTGGCCATCAACCTCCTCGCTAACTGCCCTTGCCTTCTTTACTGAAAGCACAAACAAATTGGCTGGCCAGAAAATATCTCTAATCTGCTTTCCTACTGCAAATGCTCCATCCATAACTGTCACATGTGTATCTATTACGCTTGATTTCTTACCCTCGTTCATTTGCTCTATTCTATGCTCCATAGCTGTATCGTTAATTGACTTAGTTTCCAGCATTTCTGTAATTAAGAAGGAAAGAACAGATACAATAATAACGGCAATTATATTATTATGACACTCCATTGCCTCTATTGCAAAAACTATTGCAGTAAGAGGCGATTTCATTATACCAGAAAGGCAGGCTATTATTCCCAAAACTACTATTGTGCTATATAGCTCTGCTTGTGCGCCGAGGCTTAGCATTATTTTTCCTACCCCAGAGGAAACAAGAGCACCTAAGGCTAAAATTGGTATAAACATACCTCCTGTTATACCATTTGCATTTGCGCTAAAGGTCAAGGTAGAGCGTATGATCAAAATCAAAGCTATACCTGAAATTGCGAAATTTCCCTCGAGAAGTGTATGAATTAGGTCATGTCCTGTTGATACTGTGCTAAAGGAAATAAGTCCCATAAGCATAGTTAATAATAGTATTATAAATATCTTATATTGACTTTTTACCTTATTTAGTTTTTTATTAAATAGCCTACTTATAGCTTGATAATATTTGAGTAAAAGTGCACCAATTATTCCAATAGCTATTCCTATAATAACAGGCATCCAAAGACTTGATAATTGAAGTGGTACTATATTCAGATTTTCAAATAGCTTAGTTGAAACACCAAAAATTGGCGAGATTATCTCAGCTGTTATATTTGAAAACAAAACAGTTGATGACGCCATAATCATAATTGTTGGCGATATTCTTTGATGAGCCTCCTCAATAGCAAATAAAATACCAGATATTGGTGCACCTGTTGCTACTGAAAAGCCTGCACATGCACCACCAGTCATTGAATATCTATCCCACGCTCTATGCCTTCTTGCAAAAATATAAACGCTACCTCTACCAATCGACGTACCCATTTGAACAGAAGGTCCTTCATTTCCCAAAGGAACACCTATCAAAAAGGAAGCAAGAGAAAGAGTAAATACTCCAACAAGACTTCTTAGCCACTTAAATGTAATTAGTCCTCTTAAAATTCCAACAGAGGTTGGTATTCCACCACCCTTTACGTTTGGATATAGCTTAAACAAGGTTGCAAGCAGAATACTAATAACAAGCAAAGCTACAACTACTATTGGTATAAATTGTGGATTTGCTCTAAAAAAATCGTACCCTGTGGCTGAAAAGGATATAATATGCTTTGCACAAAGCTTGTAAAGCGTTACAAAAATCGCAGTAAGAGTACCTGTAACAAAGCCAAACACCACTGCAGGCACTATAAGATTTATAAGATAGTTTTTATATCTGCTAATTCTTCTATCAAGCCTCATTACATTTTCCTCTTTCCTTAAATTAGCCACCAACCCATTTGTCTTGGAACCATAAATCAGTGAGCATTTGTCTAATCTTTGATTTGAAAGCTTAGCAACTATATTTTAACATAAGTAATATTTAAAAGCAATACATTTTTACCCTGTCTATTGATTTTAGAGGCAATATATAGTAAAATAAAGCAAAGGGGGATTTTATATGAAAAAGCTATTTTTAGTAATTTTAATTATTGCTCTTCTTTCCCTTTTTGGCTGTAACGGCTCATACTACTATATTAATGATGATGGTGGAAATCATTCTGTAAAGGATATTCCGACGGGTCAAGAATTTATCGTAAACACAAGCACTAAAAAGTATCATTTACCATCTTGTCGCTACGCATCCGATCCAAATCTTGAAAAGTGGAATGACGAGAGCTTTTTGATTGATAGAGGCTACAGCTCATGCAAAGCTTGCATGCCAGATAATTAAATAAAAATGAGGCATTTAGCCTCATTTTTTATTTGCCGTAAGGTAGCCACTCAAATTCCTCAACCTTACCATTTATTAAGTATTTTTGAGGAACGACGGTTTCCATCCAGTCAAGTGGGATAAACTCATCCTTTTGTACTGATGCAACCTTAAAGGCTTCTCTTAATTCCTCTAATTCTTCCTCGTTTAAAACCCCTGGCTTGCAGGAAACAAACAATGCAGAGCTACTTTTTGAAAGCACCTTTAGCCATTTTCTGTTAAGCTCCCATGAAATTGCACCTGTGATACCAACGCAGTCAGCATCAGCACCAAAAAACGCATTATTTTGTCCAACTCTAAATGCAAGAGTATTTACTCCCATTTTAACGGTTCTTCCCCATTCAAAGCCACTCGTATCATCACCTGTTCTATTAAGCTGGTGAAGTCCTGCACATAAATGTCCTATCACGTTACAGCCAATTATAACAGCTCCATTTGAGCTATCCTTAATTACCTTATAGAAATTCTTGATAATTTGAGCACTTGTTTTTGTTCTGTCATAAAAGCCCCATTTTTCGTTTGCCATTCTGTCAGAAATTTCAAAGCCCCATCTACCAAAAATATCAAATGTGGAAAAGTCGTGCTTTATGAGCTGATATCCCCAATCTACTATTCTCTTTGTAGCTTCTTCAACATATTTTAAAACCTCAGGGTGTGATGGGTCAAGCACCTTATTGCATCTTTCGAGATAATATTCCTCTGGGAAGGTATCTACCTTTCTTGGCTCATCATCTCTGCCATTTATTAAATATCTTACCCATATACCAGGCTTAACACCAATTTTTTTCATTTCCTCGGCTAAGCCCTTCATATCAGGAAATCTTTCATTTCCTATATTCCATGGTGCGTCACAAGGGTGAGGTTGCCATCCGTCATCTATTACCATATAGGGTATGTTTTCGTTTTCCTTACAAAGCTCCTTGACTATTTTTGAATCCTCAATTATTTCATTATGAGAGCTTTTTCCATAGGCATAATACCAGTTGTTTGAGCCATAAACCACGTGGTCTGCAAGATATGGGTTTGGTGACATTACCTTACAAAACTCCTTCAAGGCAGAAAACGCTGACATTTCTCTATATTCTTCAAAATAGATCGTTGCACATTCAAGCTCACCTGTTAATATTGTAGGCAAAGAGCCATTTCTTATATCAAGCCAAAGTGTTACTCCACTTGCATCAAGCTGCCAATAGGCTAAGGAATTACAGCCTACCTCAACACCAAAGCCCTCGGTTAGCCTATCGCTATAATCCATATTCAAATCAGAGCCGTTTGATATCATAAAATACCAAGGCATAGATCTGTCTGGACAAATTCCTCTCCACTCAAGGTCACCATATCCTCTTTCCCAAGCATCGCCTAAGATTTTAACACCCTCTCTTATTTTTTCGTTCCAACGTAAGCGAAGGTATTCAACTTTTTGATTGCTTGCCCTTAGTGTTAATTTCAATCCCTTATCCTGCTTTATTTCAAGGCTTACCTTATCGGTTTTTTCTATGTCAAAAACCTCATTTTCAAGATATATTTTAATATTATCTGGATTTCTTAGCTTCATTTATACTCCTATTGCCCTTTCAATATATTCGTTATACTTGATTTTTGCATCATAATCAAGGTCACAATGTCCTCTTTTCGCTACTATATCGTAAGTTACGTCAAAGCTATTTCCCTTAAGTGCCTTAACGAAAGTATTTGAATGCTTCTCTATATTTACTAAATCATCTGTATCACAATGAAAAATATGGTAGCTTGACCTTGGTAGTCTGTCTATCAAATGAAGGGGAGAAATTGATTTTAATCCCTCCTCTAAGCTTCCGTCATAGTGTGAAACCGCACTATATAAGGTTCTTGGTAAATCAACTCTTTCTGTAAAATGATATACCACGTCACAAACAGGACAGTTAGCTACACAGGCAACTGGTGTTCTCCTTGCATATGCCATATAAACGAGGGCACTTTGACCACCCATGCTACCACCTGTTGATACTATAGGTGTATCCTTTGGTAAGCTATAATGGTCAAAAAGCACGTCAATAATTTCGTCAGTATAATTAACAGCCTGCATATTCATCCATGCCCATGGATTATTATATGGAACTACATATATAATTCCCTTTTTTGCATAATAGTCACCCTCTAAGGTGTCAGCATCGTTATACATATCCATACCACCTAAGCCAAAAAAGGAAAGAACTATACCCTTTATTTCGCCCTTTATTGCTTTATCGTTTGTATATGTAAAGCTTCTTAAATTTTCATATGTAATTATTTTTTCCATTTTACCTCTTATCCCCAATAGCCTAAATTTGGCTTTGGCTTTGAAAATATTGTTATCTGTTTATTTTCAAAAATTTCATTTGCGTTTCTTACAAAATCAAAGCAGTTTAACTTTCTTTCTCTTATTATAGTGCCTGGACATTCAAAGCTGATTTCATAAAGCCATATGCCCTTATAATTTATTTCCTCAAGCGCCTTTAAAACCTCTTGCCAATCAATTATTCCCTCACCTGGTAACCAGTGTCTTTCATTTATCTTGTCGTAATCGGAAATGTGTGTTGTAATGATTTTGTCACCAATTTTCTTGATATAATCAACCAAATTCTCGTTAAGCAAATGGTTTGTATCAAGACAGGATTTCAAATCCTTATGTGCGCTTAATAATTCAAGCATATCATTGCTATCTCTACCCAGACAGCTCCTTGGTAAATCCTCAACTGCTATAACAGCATTTCTCTCTTTTGCATATTCGCAAAGCTCATACAGGCTATTTTTAGCACATTCTATTCTTAACTTTCTTTCGTCGTCAGAAATTGGCTCTCCACTTGCATGAATAACAAACTTGTCAATACCAATTTTTGCTCCCTCATCTATGAAATGGCATAAATAATTTATTGATTCATCCTTAAGCTCAGGCCTTGAAATATCTATTTTCTCAAATGGGCAAAAGGGTAAGTGAAAGGACCATATTTTAACGCCATATTTTTCGCTCCAGCTTTTTAAGCTCTCGAAGCTTAAATTATCATAATCCTCGCTCCTTACGGAAATTTCTATATATTTTATTCCCGCTTCTTGATATTCCTTAAAGCGTTCTTCGTTTATATAATTAGTTGTCGATAAGCCTATTTCGTACATCATCTTATTTCAACCTTTCTAAAATTTCCTTTGCGCTTGACATAACATAGTCAGGCTTAATTTCGGATTTTTCAAGTGTATCATATGTTGTTTCGCCACTCATTACAAGAATTGAGGTAACACCTGCATTAATTCCACTTTTAATGTCAGTATATATTCTATCGCCTATTACAGCAGTTTCCTCTTTTGTAAATCCTGTCTTATCCATTGCTAAAATTGGCATAAGTGCTTCTGGCTTGCCTATCACAATCGGTCTTTTGCCTGAAACATTGTAAAGCATATCGCAAACGCTACCACAATCAGGAACAGAACCAAACTCGGTTGGGCATACATAGTCAGGATTAGTTGCTATATATGGAATTTCAGGTCTTAAAAGCAACAATTTAGACACGTCCTCAAGCTTTTTAAAGGTTAATTCTGTATCAAAGCCCATTACAATTACATCAACCTTGTCTAATTCCTCTGTAATTTCAAAGCCATTTGCTCTTAATTCAGCCTTTAAGGATTCCGTTCCACATACATACAATTTTGCTCCACTGTGGTTTTTTTTCAAATAGTACGAGGTTGCCTGTGACGATGTTAAAAAGTCGTCATAGCAGCTTTCAATTCCCATTTTTTCAAGCTTTTTTATGTAATCGTTTACACTCTTTGAGGAATTATTTGTCATAAATATATATTTACCACCACTTTTTTTAATTTCACAAAGAAGCTCCTTTGTAAAATCATAAAGCCTGTTTCCTAAATAAAGCGTTCCGTCCATATCAAATAAAAATAGCTTAATGCTTTCGATTTTATTCATTTTATCTCCCATTAAAACAAAAAATGCCTGACACAATTGTGTCAGGCATATTATACCATAAAGCTTAAGCTCTTTCAACATTAATTTAATTTTTTGTCGTCCGTTGCAGGGTTGTCTATCACCTCTCCACTTTCTTTAAAGCGCGAGCCGTGACAGGAGCAATCCCATGAATGCTCCTCCTTATTATACTTCAAGGCACAGCCAAGATGCGGACAACGTGGTACTGTAGGAGTCAATAAGCCTATGGTCGATGCGATTATATTAGAAAATAATCTTGAATGAAGAATACTTCTTGATGGCGAAAAAACCTCTTCAAAATCATTTTTCTTATCTCTTACTAAATCTACAAGTAGCATTGCAGATACCATTGAGGAGCTTATTCCCCATTTATTAAAGCCTGTTGCAACGTATAAATTAGGCGTGCTTTTTGAATACATTCCAATATATGGTATAGAGTCAAGGGTTATACAATCCTGAGATGCCCATTTGTTTGTTATTCGAGCCGTATTATAATGCTTTTCTGCAAACGCCTCAAGCTCTTTCCAGCCTCCTCCCTTTTTGCCTGTCCTATGGCTTCCACCACAAAGAATTAGCTTATTCTCATATGAGCGAAATGACAAGCCTTTTTTGTCTTCATCAACATACATTCCATCCATCTTAGTAGCGTTTTCAAGAGAGATTGAATAAGAGCGATGCTGATACATTTTTACAAAATACCCACCATGCTTATTTAATATTGGGAAATGAGTAGCTATTATTGCTTTTTTATATTGAACCTTACCATTTGGAGTTGTCGCTTCGTTTGGCTTTAGCTCTAACACCTTTGTATTTTCGTAAATTGGTAAATCTTTTGCTAAAGCATAAATAAATTTCAAGGGATTAAATTGTGCTTGGTTAAAGACCTTTACTGCTCCCTTCGTTTCAAGAGGGACAGGAATATAGCTTACGTATTCTGCTTTTACGCCGAGCCTTAAAAGTGCATCTAATTCATTTTCTAATTTGCCCTTGCTTTTAAGCGAATAAACATAATTATCCTTTGTTTCATAATCGCATGGGATTTCCTTACAGAGCCTTGAATATTCTCTTAGCGCCTTTTCCTGTGCTTTTACGTAGAGCTTGGCTTTATCATAGCCATATCGATTTATCATTTTGTCATAGATAAGTCCATGCTGTAAGGTTATTTTCGCAGTTGTATCCTTTGTTACGCCACAGCAAATTTCTCCCTTTTCTAATAGGACGCAATCTACACCTGCTTGCTTTAGCATATATGCACACAAGACCCCTGCTATTCCACCACCTATTATTAAAACATCTGTTTTAATATCGCCCTTTAAGCTATCAAAATGCGCATTTTTCTTTTCATTATCTGTCCATATTGAACTATTCATTTTATCACCTCGTAAAATAGTATGTGCATTTTTTGGTATATATATAAATAGGCTTTTTGAAAATATGTATTCACTTTCCCACCAGCTTGTGTATAATTAGGTTGCAAATATGTGTTAAAGTGTTTTATGAAGTCTAAAATTACTATTGATAATAACAACGCTATCAAAAATATTGATAGACGCATATATGGCTCTTTTATTTAGTATTTAACGTCAAAATTCACAAATGATAACATCAAAATAGCGACACGTCCCCGTGATTTTGAAAAAACATTCACAGTATATGATCAAAATCAGGTATGAGAAATAATATTGATAATTAAAATCTCTCACGTCATGCACGTATAAGAAATCAAGGCAAACAACACGTTTCATATTGTTTTGCTTGAATATATAAACGATGGTCCTTTTCGTTTGGCTCCCCCTGCTGGGAAACGAGGGTAAAAACAATTGAGTATTGTTTTTACCGAAGTTTTCTCTACGAAGCAAGGAGTATAAGAAGTTATCGTTAGATAACGCCTTAGACGACTATGCGATTAGAGCGGCACCGAAAG
>JAFTKN010000019.1 GCA_017453255.1 Clostridia bacterium
CCTTGTAGACTACAAGGTTGATAGGTCGGAGGTGTAAGTGCAGTAATGTATTCAGCTGACCGATACTAATAGACCGAACGCTTGAACTACTTTGTATCGATTCTATTCTTTACATTGTTGAGCAACAAACTTATGTTTCTCGTATCTTTATTCGGTTTTTAATGAGCATTTTAAAAGGCACACCAATTCGGTGTGCCTTTTTTATATTTTCCATATAAAATAAAGGGCTTGATTAAAACAAGCCCTTTATTTTATACATATTTTTGAATAATAGAACGCATATTATCGAGATTATCTTCCATAAGCTTAACAAGCTTGAATTGTGTTCTTGCTCTATCAATATTGTGACCATAACGATGAATTTTAAAATATGTATCTCCGTTTAAATGGTCAGTCAAAAACCTCATACCACACTCAAGTGTGAGCATAATAGAAGCATAGGGAAGCATCTCAATTTCAACATCAGTCAAAGAACTTCCACATTTGCTCAAATACCCTTTAGTAAACGCCTCATAGAGTTCTAAATCAAAATCAACAAGACTAAGATCCTTTTCGTCCTCTGCAGCATGAGTAGCACCAGAACGAATAGCATCACCAAAATCGTAAAGATACGAGCCAGGCATAACAGTGTCAAGGTCGATAACAGCCGCAGGCTCGCCTGTTTTTGAATCGAAAAGAACATTGTTGATCTTAGTGTCGTTGTGTGTAACTCTTAATGGTAAATCGCCCTTTTCGAGCTTATCAACAAATAATGACATAAAATCACGTCTTTGTCTAACAAATTCAATTTCACTTTCAACCTCATCAGCTCTGTTAGATAAATTATCGCTAACGGCTTTTTCAAAATCAAGATATCTTGATGCTGTGTTATGGAAATTTTTTATTGTTTCCACAAGTAAGGAGGCATCAAAATCGCTGAGCATTTGAGCGAAATTTCCAAATGCAATTCCAGCAGAGTAGAAATGTGCTGGGCTTTCCATTTTTTCTATTGTTATTACATTGTCAATGTACTTATACATTCTGTAAGCTCGATCACTAAGCTGTAGATACTTTTTTCCATCAGGAGCTGACAGAAATTTAAGTGTTGCTCTTTGAGGGTCATCACCATCATTTGAAGCTTTTTTTCTAATATGATGTGTAACAAGCTGAAGATTGGACATAAGTCCTTCGACATCTTTAAAAATATTAGTATTGATAATTTGCAAGGAATACTTATCCTTATCAGTAGATACTAAAAAAGTAGAATTTATATGACCATTACCTAAGGGCTCACAGGAGATAAGCTTTTCGTCAGGTAAAAAGGAATTTATTGCTTTTATAATATTGTTCATTTTGAGAACTCCTAATACAATTTACTTTTTATATTTTACCATATAATAATAAAAAAGTAAAGATTTTTACTTAAAATTATTGAAAAGTATCCTATATTATAGTAAAATAAATACAGTACGAAAGCATGAGGTAATTTGTATGATTACAAAATCAATTGAAATTTCCGATAACGTTTATTTAAGACATATAAAAACTAATAAATTCAAAACAAATTATATATCATTTGATTTTATTGCACCACTTGAAAGAGAAAGAGCACATTTGAATTCTATGCTACCATTAATTTTGATGCGTGCAACAAAAAAATATCCATCACAGTCAGAGATTAATAAAAGGCTTCAATGCTTGTATTCAGGCAACATAAGTGCAAGTGTTACAGCCTTTGGTCAATATCAATGCTTTGGTATGAAAATGAATATGCTAAATGATAGATTTAGCAAGGATGTAAGCATTACTAACGGAATGGTTGATTTGCTTTGTGAGATGTTGTTCAATCCATATTTGGTTAATGGAGCGTTTGATGAAAAATATACAGATGATAAGAAAAACGATTTAATAGATACAGTTGAGTCCCTGAAGAATAGTAAAGGTAGCTATGCCATTAAGCGATTAAAGGAAGAAATGTGCAAAAACGAGGTTTTTAGCATATCAAAATATGGTGAAATTGAGAATATAAAGAAAATTACCAAAGAAAGCCTTTATAATGCTTATAAGGAGGCTCTTTCTATATATCCTATTGAAATATATGCAGTAGGAGATATGGACATTGATGCTATTGCTTCTAAGCTTAAGCAATATTTTAAATCTATCAAGCGTAACCCAATCAGAGTGCCAGAGATAGAGCTTATAAAAGAAGCAAAGGAAATAAAGCAGGTAACCGAGGTAGAAAAGATAAATCAGGCGAGACTTGTATTAGGCTTTAGAACAGGATATGATTACAAAGAAAATAAATATCATATAGTTCAGCTTTTTAATGAGATTTTAGGTGGTTCACCTACATCTAAGTTGTTTTTGAATGTACGTGAGAAAATGAGTCTTTGCTATTCATGTCGTTCAATCGTAAATCAAAAGGACGGATTAATGATAATATCCGCAGGAATCGAAGCTAAAAATAGAGAAATTGCGGAAAAAGCAATTATAAATCAGCTTGAAGCAATAAAAAATGGTAATATTACTGAGGAAGAATTTTCAAGTGCAAAAAAATCAATAATTAACGGATATATTTCTATATCTGATAGCGCAAGCTCAGAACACGCGTGGTCGTTTTATCGCTCACTTTGTGGAATAAATACTACCCCACAGCTTGAGAGCGAAAAAATAAAAAATACTACAATTGAGCAAATAAAGGAATTTGCCAATAGAATTACACTTGATACTGTGTATTTTTTAAAGGGAGAGGAGGAATAACCTATGCTTCTTAAGGAAAACAAAATGCTTGGTGAAAAATATTACTATTTCAAGCATAAAAGTGGTCTTAGTGTGTATGTTGTTCCTAAGAAAATGTCAACCTCTTATGCAATTTTAGCTACCGAATATGGAGCAATAGATAACAAATTTAAGCTAAGCACAGATAACGAATTTACAACAGTGCCAGACGGAATAGCACACTTTTTAGAGCATAAGCTTTTTGAGTGCGAGGGTGGTATAGATGCATTTGAGCTATATGCTAAAACAGGCGCAGATGCTAATGCATTTACAACTAACACAAATACTGCTTATATATTTTCTTGCACTGAAAATTTTGATAAATCTCTTGAGGTTTTATTAGATTTTGTAACTCATCCTTATTTTACAGAGTCAACAGTTCAAAAGGAGCAGGGGATAATTGGTCAAGAAATTAAAATGTATGAGGACCACCCAGGCTCAAGATTACACAAGGAGCTATTAAAGGCTCTTTACGAAAAGAATAAAGTAAGGATAGATGTTGCAGGAACGATTGAGTCGATTGCCGAAATAAATGCAGATATTCTTTATAAATGCTATAATACATTTTATAATTTGAATAATATGACTCTGGCTGTATGTGGTGATATTGATCCTGAAATTGTTGAAAGAGCATGTGATAAAATGCTTAAGCAAGCAGAAAATATAACAATTAACAGAGATTATGAAAACGATGATGAAAAACCAACTGTTTATAAAAAGAGAGCAGTTTGTAAGCTTGATGTAGCAAAGCCAATATTTGCTATTGGAATTAAGGATACAAATATCCCATCAGAGCCTAATGAAAGAGCAAAAAAGTCATATGCAATGGAAATTCTTAACGAAATGCTTTTTTCTCAATCCTCTAAGTTTCATGAGGAGCTTTATAACGAGAGATTGATATTTCCTGATCTTTCAAGTGGTAGTGAAATTACTAAGCATTATTCGTATAATGTTATTTCATCTGAATCGCCAGATCCTGAAAAGGTATATTCAAGATTTGTCGAATATATTGAGGAAACTAAAAGAAATGGCTTAGATAAGGAAGAATTTGAGCTTTCAAAAAGAACAGTTTATTCCTCATATATAAAATCCTTTGACTCAACAGAGTCTATTGGAGAAAATTTAATTTTTAATATATTAGACGGCGCTGATTTTCTTGATGCGCTGGATATTATAGATTCAATTACATTTGATTACGTAAACGATTTATTAAAGGAAGGCTTTAAAGAAGAATACTACGCAATGAGCATAGTAGAGCCAATAGGAAAATAAAATGTCAAAACTTTCTTTCCCAGGCTTGGGAATAGGTGAATATGAGATAAACAAGGTTGCGTTATCCTTGTTTGATGGTAAGGTTGAGATACGCTGGTACGCAGTAATTATAACATTGGGTATTGTCTTGGCTGCACTATATGTTTGGTTTAGATTTAAGGAAAATGGACTTAAAGGAAACGATTTTTTAGATTTAGCCATATGGGTAATTATTTCAGGTATAATTGGCGCACGTTTATATTTCATAATATTTAAGCTCAATGACTATATAGTGACAAGCTATGATAATTTCTTCCAGAATTTAGGTGAATCCCTAAAACGCATGGTTGATGTTGCAAGTGGTGGATTAGCAATATATGGTGGAGTAATAGCAGGAGGACTTGCTGCATTTTTTGTTGCAAAAAGAAAAAAGCTAAATATTTTTCAAATATTAGATTTTTTAGCTCCAGCTGTAATGATGGCTCAAGCACTTGGTAGATGGGGCAACTATTTCAATATCGAGGCTTTCGGTGCCGTAACTGACGCTCCTTGGAGAATGTGCTCACCAGTAGTTGCTAATTACTTATATAATGGTGATCAAATCGACTTGGAAACAAAGGGCAAAATTTTAACAGGGGAGCTTGGAGTTCATCCCACATTCTTCTATGAATCAATGTGGAATTTAATAGGATTTTTAGCAATAGTCTTGATATTTGTAACCATCAAGAAAACTAAAAAGCTTCATAAATTCCATGGTCAGCTATTTTATTCATATCTAATATGGTATGGCTTAGGAAGACTTTGGATAGAGGGATTAAGAACAGATAGCTTATATTTAATACCAAATGTAATAAGGGTATCACAGCTCGTAGCATTGATATCATTTTTGGCTGGAACTGCACTTATGGTATTGAGCTTTGTACTACTTAAAAAGAAAAAGGAAGTATTCTTTGCAAGACCTATTAAGTATGGAGCAGATGGAAGGATAATTAAAGACGAGCAAGCTGATAAAAAAGAGCAAAGCGAGGAAAAAGAAAATGGCACAAATAATAAACGGAAAACAAGTGTCCCAAAGCGTAAGAGAAAATCAAAAAAGAGAAACTGAAAATCTCTTTAAAAAGTATGGAAAAAGACCTGGACTTGCTGTGATAATCGTTGGTGAGGACCCTGCATCAAAGGTATATGTTGCTAACAAGGAAAAGGCGTGTATTGAGGTAGGCTTTCATTCAGAGCTGTATAGAATGCCCGAAAGCACCACAATGGAGGAGCTTTTAAGCCTTATTGACAAGCTTAACAATGACGATAAGATTCATGGAATTTTATGTCAACTACCATTACCTAAGCATCTTGACGAGGAAAAGGTTATTTTAGCTATCAATCCTAATAAAGACGTTGATGCCTTTCATCCTGTAAATACAGGAAAAATTATGATAGGAAATCATAGCTTTTTACCATGCACACCTGCAGGTGTTATGAAGCTTATTGAATCAACAGGTACAGATATATCAGGCAAGGAATGTGTTGTAATTGGTAGAAGTAATATAGTTGGAAAGCCACAGGCTATGCTTCTTTTGCAGGCAAATGGAACGGTTACAATTTGTCATTCAAGAACAAAAAACCTAAAAGAGGTAACAAAAAGAGCCGATATACTTGTAGTAGCTATTGGAAAGGCAGATTTTATTACAGGAGATATGGTAAAGGAAGGCGCAGTTGTAATTGACGTTGGAATGAATAGACGTGCAGATGGAAAGCTAACTGGTGACGTTGATTTTGAAAGCTGTGAAAAGGTTGCTTCATATATAACCCCAGTTCCAGGTGGTGTAGGACCAATGACAATAACAATGCTACTTGAAAATACCTTAACAGCATTTAAACAAACATTATAAAAAAAGCGAGTGATTTATGAAAAAGTCAATAGATGGTAGACACTAAAAAAGCGAAAAAACTAAGCTGCCTGTTCAATGCGGAATTGGACAGGTGGCTTTCCTTTTAGTTTACGAATAGGTTTTATGTAATTGTAGTAGTAAATAGCTTGGTCAATGAC
>JAFTKN010000020.1 GCA_017453255.1 Clostridia bacterium
ACTGTTAATTCGTATTCTTCGTGATATACCAAGTCAAATTTTTCTCTATAACAATCGGGGATATGTATTGGGTGCTTCGTTTCACCGGCACCGCTCCAATTAGGACTATATTTAAGTACAAGCTTTTCGCTCTCGCCTGCTATTTTATCCTCGAAAGGAAGCCAAGCCATATATAAAACTAAAATGCTACCATTTGGTTTTAATAGTCTATGAAATAAGGGCATAGTCTTTTTATGGTCAAAATACCAAAAGCATTGACAGGCAGTGATCACATCAAAGGAGTTGGCAGAAAAATTTAATGCTTCTGCTGAACTTACAAAATAATCAATTTCCATATCCTTTGAGAGAATTTTTGCTTGTTCAATCTGATTCTCCGAAATATCTGTTGCTACCCATTTTGCACCGTAACGATACATATTCCTTGGGATGACACCTGTTCCTGTTCCTATGTCAAGCACCCTTTGCCCGCTCAAGCAAAGATTGCGATTTATTATTTTATCGTAAAATTCTTGCGGATAAATATCACGGTATTTGGCATAATCAACTGATGTTTTTCCAAAATCAAAGGCTTTTCCGCCGTCTATCCTCTTATCTATAATTTCCATTGATTTCACCATTACAAATTCTTATTTATTAGTTAATTGTACCACAACTGTAAGTACATTTCAATAAAAATACTTTCCGTAATTTCAATTTCCACTTTTTGAGCTTTTTTCATTTTTGCAAAGTCCCATTTTCCATAAATTTTCCATATTTTTGTGGAAAAGTGAGCAATTAGCAAGAAAAAAGGAACAGATTTCTCTGTCCCTTTATTACGAATGTAATGAGTAACAAGGTTCTGACACGCAGAAATGCTATTTGATTTCTGCACCTGCAAAGCAGGTCTGTTCAAAGAACAGTTAGGTCGGGTTCTTATGTATCATAAGCCCTTATGCTGTAAGGCTTTATCTTACTTTTTAAAATAACGATTTAACAAGCCCTCAAATGCCTTTCCGTGTCTTGCCTCCATCTTTGAGGGAGGGGACCGCTTGCGGTGGAAGGAGTTGTCGCGATCCGTCTTAGCATGTCGTGGAAAGCCCTCGGTTAGCATAAAGTCTTGTATTACTTAGCTTTATTGAACTTTTTAACTGTGATTTTTTATGGCTTTATGATTGTGAAAATTAAGAAATTCCATTAATTTTCCATGTTTTGTGAAAAGATTTTTCCACAAAACAAACGTATCATTAAATCAATGCTTTTTCAAATACTCACGCAATCGGTATTCTTCTGTTTTTACTTTTTCTAATTTTAGAAACGCAGTCTTTACTCTTTCATCATCAATAATCTTGTCAATTCCTTTTATCTCTTTTAGTTCTAACAAAAGAATTTCACTCAATGACTTTCCATCTACTCTTATTCCGCCAGCTTCTTGAATATTTTTTAGCAACGGGGTTTTATGATGAGTAATTTCATATGTATCAAAATGCACACTGAAATCGCAAGCTCTTTCAAGCCACTTTATTGAGTTTTCTATATCTCCCGTTTCAAGATACAATCTCAACAATGTTTTACAAGCCTCCGATGCTATTTGCGAATGAAATTGATAATCACCATTAGGAAACAAGACATCAATTATACCTACTATTTGCTTTTGCATAACTATTTTATCGTCAATTGTATATACAGGCTTTTTGTCAATAAAATGATATGATATTAAATCTATACATTGAAGGATTTCGCTAAACAACTCAAGCAAGTAGCTTTGTTTTTTCTCTAATCCTTCTTGACCATAATCGCCCCATTTATGTAGCATAAATTGCTCCCTTGAATATAAGAACGGAACCATTTGCTCAACGACTTGCATCATTTTTTCTTTTTCGCCTGTGTAATCGTAAGCCGTTGCTAAAGAATCAAGAGCCTGATTTCTTATTTCACTATCGGTGCAATGCTCAAGGACATAATTTAAAATGTTAATGACTTCATTATAAACTGCCTTGTCTTTGTTTTTAAAATTAGATGAAATTAAAGTATTAGCAAGCCTAACTTTTATTAAATAAGATCTTGGAAACTTCGATTGAGCCTCTCTTAAAATCTCTATTGCTCTTTCATAACCATCTGTAACAATAGCTTTGTAAGATGAAAAGATATGCTCTTCCACTTGTTTTTCATCATCACCAAAATTCACACCAAGTATTTCATCTGTTGACACGCCAAATACCTTTGACAAAGGAACTATTTGTGTAATATCAGGATAACCTACATCTCTTTCCCATTTTGATATTGCTTGAGGAGTTACACCAACAAGCTCTGCAAGTTCTTCCTGTCTTATCTTTCTTTGCTTTCTTAACTCTTTGATAATTTCGCCAATTGTTCTTGCCATAATAGTCCTCCGTAAAGTATATTTCGGTACCGTAACTATATTGTATCATACTTATTATACCGTTTACACATACAGAAAAGCAACAAAAACTAAACGGAAAGTTGAGTTGTAAAAAAGAGAGCATCGAAAAATCAACGCTCTCTTCGGTTTAGTGCTTTTTTACTTTCAAAAAATTTTATTATTTCATCGCTATTATCAATTTGTTTTGTGAGTCCCATTATGTACGCAACGCAAACATATACTGTTGTTGTGAAATATCTATAAATAACAGGTAACACATCGTTGCTGACAAATGTTCGCTCATTAAACTTGTTTATTTGTTCTAGAACAAAGCTTGGGTGTTCCATAACATTGTTATTGCCAGATTCCTCACAGTTTTTTCTAATAAAATACAGAACTGAATCTTCAAAATGTTCTATGATATAATCTTCCATAGAAAGACCACTTTTTTTATTTACCCATTCGTTTCTTTCTCTTTTATATGTTTTAAGATGTTCAGTTTCGATCTTTTCAACTCTATTTGGCTCAGATAAAATTTCTATGCAAGGAGAACTTAACAACAATAGTCCCGATGTTTCGTCGTTGTATTTGTTGAACATTTCTTCTAGATCATCTTTCAAGGTATGGTCAACGTCATAAACAAGAAAAATGCCAGCGAAATTTCTTTTCAACTTTATAAAATATCTATCAATGTCCTGTTCGTTTTTGTTCGCCAATATAAGAAAGTCGCGAATTCTATTACGAGGCCCTTGAGCTATTATAACATTGTCGCTTTTTTCTGAAAGTTCAGAAAAACAAAGATCAAACGGATCGTCTTCTTCGTTAATTTTGATAGGTTCACTTTTAACAACATTAAACCCATATTTTTTGAAGATTGATTCCAAAATAGTCGGTTCTGTACTAATTCCTTCCGTTATTATCAAAAAATTCTTAGCCATTTTTGATATCCTCATCAAAGAGATTAGCCAAATACATTTTTTCTATGTTGTTTATTTCTCTAATATTCGGATAAATGTCAGATAACTTTTTGTATGTGGAATAACCATTCTTCCAATTTGCAAAGAAAATTTGATCAGGTCTTAAATGCTGAAGAATGAAAGTGTTGTGGGAAGAGAAAATAAGTTGAATATTCTTTTTCTGTGCAGCTTTTATAAAGTCTAATACTGTTAACGGATGAAGAGCATCTTCTATTTCATCAATAAATAGAACGCCGTTTTCTGGCAAAGAAACCAAAACCGAAAGCAACAAACTTTGATTCATCATACCACTAGATATAAAGCTAAGTGGAAGACGTAATTGTCTTTTCCCTGCTTCTATAACAGTATGATAAGTTTTAGTGCCATCTTTCGTGATCTCTGAATAAACCTTGTACAAAGGAAATTCTTTATATTCTTTAAGTATTTCATTAACCTCTTCCGATTTTTCCACAATTATATCAAAAGAGTCTTTCTCGATAGTATCTTTAAAGAGAAAATTCCTTTTAGTTGCATCAATGAACGACATATTGCTTAAAAACTCAAAGCTTTTAACAACATCGACATCGTCTTGATTTTCTGTAGCTAGCTTTCTAATTGCTGGATATAGTGATTTTTTTATTTCACCTACTTTATCTTTATAGTTATAGTGTTCTAGTTCTCGTTCAAAAATCAAACTATTGTCCATCATTAAATATTCTTTAGTGATCCAACCAGAAAGAACAGTCTCTATGAAATATTCGTACTCGCTTCCATCAAGTTCAAAAAATATTTTTATCGAAGAAGAAAGTTCATCAAAAATATCTATCGATGAGTTTTTAATACTGTTTATTTTTTCTTTGCTTAAGTTATTGATATAATCTTCCAAGTTCAAATGATTTGGCGAAAATCGAGAAAAAGATTTTGAATCAGCTATAAACAAAACTACCAAATCTGATATTGCTTCTAAAAAGGAGGATTTACCACTACCGTTTGTACCATAAAAGGCAACTGGATTTACCAGCTTATCGTTGTAAATCATTTCTTCTCGATATTTATATTTGTTTTTTTGAAAATCAATGTCGCAGCTGTCAATAGCATTTATGTTTTTAATTTGAATTTTGGTAATCATACTTAACCCTCCATAAAAGCCAACTGTATTTTTTATACACTTAGTATACATTATTTTTGCCGGCTTTTCAATAGTTTATTAAAATTTTTATAAATTTCTTGTTTTTAATTATATGTGATTGCAATTACAATATTTAATTTTCACCACAATTAATATCTTGTTTGATGTTATTTTTGCATAAAAAACCGGTACGAGATGTCCTTGTTTTAAGAATTTATTAATCTATTAGACCCACACAGAAAAGTTATAATTTACATACAAAATTTCTGTCAGTTATGTCGGCTCGAAAAGCTTTGAATTTGTGTTATAATTTTTCCATAATTTCAAATTCCATATTTTGAGCTTTTTGAAAATCAACACACCTAAAATTCCATAAATTTTCCATGTTTTTGTGGAAAAACACGCAATTTGAGCAAGAAAAAAGGGAATGAGTTTCCTCATTCCCTATGTATCACAAACCCTTGTGTTATAAGGCTTTATATTACTTCTTGAAGTATCTGTTTAAAAGTCCCTCAAATGCCTTTCCGTGTCTTGCCTCGTCGCGAGCCATTTCGTGAACAGTGTCGTGTATTGCGTCGAGGTTTAGCTCCTTTGCGCGCTTTGCAAGCTCAAATTTGCCCATAGTTGCGCCGTTTTCAGCCTCAACTCTCATTTCAAGGTTTTTCTTTGTAGAGTCAGTTACAACCTCACCGAGAAGCTCTGCAAATTTTGCAGCATGCTCTGCCTCCTCGTAAGCTGCCTTTTCCCAGTAAAGACCGATTTCAGGGTAGCCCTCGCGGTGTGCAACTCTTGCCATTGCAAGATACATTCCAACCTCTGTGCATTCGCCCATAAAGTTTGCTCTGAGGCCTTCAATGATTTCTGGGTCAACGCCCTTAGCAACTCCTAAAACATGCTCTGCAGCCCAAGTATAACCCTGCTCGCTTACCTCATTAAACTTTGATGCAGGTACACCACATTGTGGGCACTTTTCTGGAGCGCTATCTCCCTCGTGAACATATCCGCATACTGAACATACATACTTTTTCATAATTTTAATCTCCTATTATATAAAAATTTTAAACTAATTTAAGGCTCTAAAAAGCCGATTTTTGGCTATTTGTTGTTTTTGCAAGAATTGCATAAGCCATAATACACAACTCTTGATTTTTCCACCTTAAAGCCACTCTTTTCGGGCTCTGTTGTGCCGATTTCAATTGGAAAATCGTAAATCTGCTTGCAATCAGAGCAAACAAAGTGAGCATGGTCGGAAATAAAGCCGTCGTAGTAAACACACTTGTCGCTTGTTTCTACGGAAATTATTTCTCCGTCCTCGATAAGCGAGGCAAGATTTCTGTAAACCGTGCCTAAGCTGATGTTAGGAATATTTACACGCACTGCATCATAAATTTGCACAGCGCTATAATGCTGACGCCTGGAACGAAGAAAGTCAAGAATAGCAGTTCTTTGCTTTGTAACTCTCATTATGTTTCTCCTTATCAGTAATAATTCCTATTATCATTATACACACAGAAGCACGTCTTGTCAATAGGTTTTTGAAAAAAATTTAAAAAAAGAAAACAAAAACAGAAATTCCTTCGAATTTCTGTTTTTTATTATTAAAAGTTAAACCACGACATTATATATGGTGCAACTAAGGTTGCTACATATGATATACCTAAGGAAAGGACCATAAAGAGAATAGCTAAATACCATGGTGAAGGCTTTCCATAAGTGACGCGAGCTTTTTCGACCTTACTTTCGTCAATGTAAAATAGTGTGTTTTCAAAATCTAACTTGAATGAAGGCTCGATTGGCTTTTCTCCCTCGACCTGTTCGGTAATAATAGGAATCTGCAAAATGCTACCACCAACACAATATATAATGTTTCTAAGTGTTGACTTATCCCTCAAAAGATGCTTAGCAAGCTTTAATTTTAAACCTTTTAGGTTTAAATCCTTTAATGCTACTGCATTTTCCTCGCCAACGTGAGAAAGTAAAAGCCTAACAATTGTGCCGTTTACTCCTCTGATTATAAAGGTGCATAAAAAGGCTAAATTTACGCCAATGCAAATTCCCCAAATCATTGGATTAATTGGGAGGTTTGCGGTTGCTTCCAAAAAAATTGACATAGAGCTACCTCTTAATCAATGATTTTCTTGCCACAGAGCTTTACAAGAAGCTCCTCTAAGTCCTCGTTGTCCATATATTCAACTTGAATTGTCTTAACTTTGCCCTTATCGTTGATTTTGATTCTTTTTCCTGTAAGTGACATTGCACGATTTTCAAGATCCTTTATGTAATCAACTACTATATCGTTTGGTGGTATTACCTCGTCTGTATTTAGTGCCTTTTCATACAATTTGTTTAATTTTTTAACTAAATCCTCGGTATCTCTAACGGATAATGAGCGATCTAATATCTGTACTGCGATATCTACTACCTTTTCCTTGTCCTTAAGACCGAGTAGTGCTCTTGCGTGACCTGCTGAGATGTCACCTGTTTTAAGCATCTCCAAAACCTCGTCATCAAGGTCTAACAAACGAATTGTGTTAGCAATAGCTGCTCTTGACTTGCCAACCTTTTCACTAACCTGCTCTTGAGTTAAGCCATATTGCTCCATTAGTGACTTGTACGCGCTTGCTTCCTCATATGGGTTAAGGTCCTGACGTTGAATGTTCTCAATTATAGCTATTTCTGCAGATTTTAAAGCGTCTGCGTACATAATTACAACTGGAACCTCGGTAAGACCTGCCATTTTTGAAGCTCTCCAACGGCGCTCACCTGCAATAATTTGATAAAAACCACCGGAGCTTTCTCTTACGATAATAGGCTGGAGAAGACCGTATTGCTTGATAGAATCTGCTAATTGCTGTAGGGCTTCCTCGTCAAAATGCTTACGAGGCTGATCTGCCTTTGGCTCAATTTCGGAAAGTCTGAGTGTTTGAACACCCTCGCTTGAGGCTGCTACCTCTATGTAATTGTCTGCAAATATGGAATCGAGTCCCTTTCCAAGTCCTTTTTTCATAATATTTCTCCTTCTATTCTATTGATTATTTCTTTTGTTAGTTTTTGGTATTCTAAGCTTCCTTTTGAATATTTTGAATAATAATATATCGGTTCACCGAAGCTGGGCGCTTCACTTATAGCTACCAAACGTGATATTTTGGTTTCAAATAGCAAATCTCCGTAATATTTTTCAAGCTCATTTATTACCTGTGCAGATAATTTGTATCTTGAGTTATACATTGTTACTAAAATACCACAAATAATAAGGTTGGGATTAAAGCGCTGTTTGATTGCTTTTACCGACATCATAAGCTGCGTTAAGCCTTCTAAAGCATAAAATTCACATTGTGCAGGAATGATTAAATGATTTGATGCGCATAATGCGTTGATTGTTACTATACTTAGAGAAGGTGGACAATCTATGATGACATAATCAAACAACCTAAGATCCTGTAGCTTTTGAAGCTGTTTTTTGAGCCTTGTATGTCGGTCACTAAAGTCAGATAACTCTAATTCGACTGCTGCAAGGTTCATATTAGATGGTATAATTGAAAGGTTTTCGTATTTAGTTTTGATAATTGCACTGGAAATATCCTCACATTTGCCCGTCAAGACATCATATGACGAGCGCTTTAGAGTGCTTTTGTGGAGTCCCGTTCCACTTGTCGCACTACCTTGCGGATCCAAGTCAATGAGTAAAACCCTTTTTCCTAAGACTCCTAAGAACGATGCACAATTTATTGCAGATGTTGTCTTTCCGACGCCACCCTTTTGATTTGCAAACGAAATTACTACCACTTGCGTCTTACTTATCCTTTCTAACCATTGGTTGAGCTACTATTAAAAGTATAACACGCATTTTTAAGAAAATCAATAGCAAAAGAGCAAAATAAATTAAATGTTTCACGTGAAACAAATCTCAACACCAATATTTCAGAAAATGCGCCACCCCTAATTAATCGTCACCCCGCCCCTAACCCCATGCCTAATTTATAAATCTTTCCTATATATCTCTAAAATTCTATACAACGCCCCGAAATCTCTTTTATAAATCTAAATTGGTGTTTCATAGAAAATGGAGCGAAAAAGGGGTATATAACTATATATATTCTTCCGCTTTCTTTTTTTAACTAACTGATTTTTTTGTTTCATGTGAAACACAATGAACGTAAAAAGTATTTAAAAACGCTTCATAAAAACGGGTGGTGTGAGAAACTCCCCTCTAACCCCTCGGTATTTATTTCTTCATAATCTACCTTTGCCCCAACTGAATGTTTCACGTGAAACATCGCGTGCATAAGGCAAGCCTCACGTGTTCCTATATCCTATCCTATCCTATCCTATCCTTACGGCCCTTTTCTCTTAATCGCACGATTTGTTCTCGTCCTTTTGCTTGACTTGAGCCTGCCCCTTTTACAGAAAAAGTAGGGAAAACCCTATTTGCTATTTGCATGGTTTGTAATTTTAATACCTTTCCTCCCTCTCCTTTTAACTAGGGATTTATTGTGCAACTTAGATTGTTTCACGTGAAACATGGCGTATTTCGCCTCGAAACGACTGTTTTCGACTTTGTTTGCAAAGGCTCTGGCAAGGTACGCGCTCTTGTCTTCTTGAATCGTTTATTTGAGCTTACTTGGCTTCTGATATGTGCCTTGCCTTAAGTTTGCAGAATGAGATTGTAAGAATTATCGTATAATAACCATTATCTGCATTTCCTTGACTATTTGTAGTATGTTTGTACTGGTTTTCCTCTTTTGTGACATTTATGCACGTGGATAACTGTAGATTTTATGTCGAAAAATGGAAAATTATGGAAAAAATATAATAAATTGGTAAAATAAAAGCCTTGAGCACATACTCAAGGCTTTTTATTTATACGGTTGCGATCTCTTTTGTTTCTTCGACTGATGCAATCTCTGGTTTTGGAATTAAAATGGTAAGCTCTGTAAAGCTGTCGCTTTCTACCCTTCTGCTTTTTATGGCTATTCCACTACTTGTGACCATTTCTAATGCTCTATTAATTGCTGTGAAAAAGGATTCGATATCCTTATACCCCTTTTTGTTAGGCTTTTGCTCCTTGTTCTTTTCTAACAGCTTATCCACTAATTCATCGGTTTTTGCGACGTTTAATCCCTCTGATATAATCTGATTGAGCAGCTTTTTTCTAAGCTCTGGGTCTAATATTCGCAACATTGCTCTTGCATGTCGCTCAGAAAGGTTATTTTTTAAAATTACCTCGCGTTCCTCGTAAGATAGTCTTAAAAGCCTTAGCTTGTTTGCGATGAAGGACTGGCTGTTTGATAATTTTTCTGCAATTTGCTCCTGCGTCATGCCATATGTATCGATTAGTGCCTGAATTGCAAGTGCTTGCTCGAAAATGTTCAGGTCCTCTCTGATAAGGTTTTCTATCATTGAAATTTCGGCACTTTTTGTTTCGTTGACATTATTTAACACGCAAGGCACGTGTGTCATTCCTAATTCCTTTGCTGCTCTTAGTCTGCGCTCTCCTGCGATTAATTCGTAGCCATCGTTTGTTTTTCTTACTGAAAGGGGTTGGATTATGCCGAATTGCCTTATGCTGTCTGCCAGCTTTAGTATTCCGTCGTCACAAAAGACCTTTCTTGGCTGGTTAGGGTTTGGAGCTATTGAATTTACTGGTATTGACCATATTTGCTCGCTTGTTTTGATTTCTTCTTCCATTTTTTAATTCCTTCCTTTTACTATTTATATATATTTTATCACCGATTATGCGCTGATTTTGTTAGAGCTTGCTGTCAATTAATAGTATTTATTGGGTTTTATACGGCTTTTTCCTTAATTTTTGAATAAAAAGCATTTATTCTAAGTAAGAACCTTTGAAAGAGAGCTAAGCGCTTGAAATTTCTTGCCCTAAAGCTCCTTATGTGCCGATTTTGCTTTTGCAATTTTGCCAATGGTGACGCCGATGAAAAATGAATAAATATGCAATAAAGGAATAATTATACATATAAAATAACAATTTTATGCAAAAGGTAAAATTTAAAACTAACGACACAGGGTCGGCTGAAAATTATTTTAACGACTTTTTGGTTTGTGTTTGATAAATTGAATATCAAATGAATATTTTTGAATCCCATACAAAAAGGCAGGGCTTTTGGCCTCTGCCTTTTTGCTATTTTAGCTTAGTATGTAACCTTGATGTTAATAATCTCCTTTGGTCTTACAACCTTGCCGTCGAAGAGAACGTATCCCTTGACTGCGTCAGCAAAGGAGCTTTCGGGTCTATATGCCTCTGTATGAGTGAGTGGGTTGACAAAAGCAATAGCACGCTTTGTTCTAATCATGATGTTGTCCTCGCTGCCGTCTGCAGTTCTTGCAACGTTGTTTGAAAGCTTAACTGTAACGTTGCCGTACATAGCAACCTTGCCATTTTTGAGCATGCCGCTGTTTGATGTGTCCTTGCCGATATAAGCCTGCTTAAAGAGCTTATAGAAACGTGGAGAAACTGTCACAGTGATGCCACTTGCCATTGATACGTCGTTTTCTTGAAGCTTTTCAATTGCATCGTCGAGAACTGACAATACATTGTCTTTAGTAACCTGCTTAGCGCTATCGTAAAGGCTTGTAACACTTTCGTCAGTAGCCATGCTGGCGATGTACTTGTCCATTTCGTTTGCAAGCGCCTCGGATGTTTCCTCGGATAAGGTGTCCATAAGACCGCCTACTGCCTGCGCCTTGTCAATATCGCCTACCTTGTAGTTGAAATAACGGATTTGCTGAATAGAGAGGATTGTAGATGTATCTTGAATCTCCTCTGCTGGGTCGATTGTGTCCGATGAGTTTGCGCGCTCAAGAGTTTTGATTGTTGGCTTGCCCACACCTAAAATGTGAACGCTATCGCCCTTCTTTGAAACTAAGCCCTCGTACTGTCTGTTACAGTCCTCGACGAATACGCATGCGCGCTCGAGCTCTCTGTTGATTGATTCTGCCCATACTGATGGGATAAAATTTGAATATGCCATTATAAATTCTCCTTAATTTTATTTGTGGAACAAAAGCAAGGCGAATTTACGCTGATTTTTGCCCTGATAATTTTGGTGAGTGACGAACCTTCTTAGTCCAAAAAACGCTTAATATAAGCGCGTGTGCGCCTAATAATGCACAATCACAGACTATTGTGGCTTTCTTACTCATAGCATAAGTCTATTTAAGGCAAAATCACCATTTTTGTTGACTTTCTCTAATTTTATTATAGTTTTGCTTGATTTGCTCACTACTCATTCGTAAAACCTGCTCCTTAGTAAAAAAGTCGTTACTAAGTGGCTCGGCTGTTGAAATTGAACCGACACTCGCGTTTTTATTAGCCACAAGTGAAAGAATTCGATTTTCTGCCTTTTTCTCAATGCTTTCGATCAAGCTACAAAAATCCTTGTAGCATGCGCCGTAGGTGGCGTCGTCCCTTTTATTTGAACAAAAAAGCATAAAATCTGGATTTGAAAGCTCTTTTTCAAGACTTCTGTTGGGAAAAAGCTCGTAAAAGTCTTCATTTGGCTTGGCTTTGCTTGTGTTTTCGCTATTCTCTTGATTTTTCTTACTGCTTTCGTATTTTTTAAGAAATTTTGTAAGAATTTGCTCAAAATCAGACACTTCCTCGGCTTTTTCTGCTTTTTTGCCATTTTCTATAGCAAAATGCTCACTCGACTGGTTAAAATTCTCAAAAACCTCGCTGTTATTGGGAATTTGTACATTTTCCTCAGGTAAATCAGTTGTTTGAGCGTCTGCTTGTGATAATTGGGCATTTTCTGTTTGATTTTTAATTTCCATTTTTTACTAAAAATTGCTAACTATCCACACAGGGTTGAGAAAAATATTTATATTTTGTATAATACAAAATTTTTATACCTGTGAATTTGCTGCTGCTTTTTCCTCCTTGATTAGTCTTAAAATTTCCTGCTTGCTTGTAATTGCACTATCAGGATATGCCTTTATGTAGGTTTCTATTGAAATACTACCGTTATTAAGACAAGCATCAAGCAAGGAAATATCACCAGCAACCGATGAGCTTTTACCGTTAATTGCCTCTACTGTTACATCAAGAACTGCGTTTTCGTAGCTTGAGGAGTTAAAAATCTCTAAAATTTCCTTTGCTTCCTCGTTTTTGTAAGAAACATGTCTTGCAAATGCTTGTTCATAATAGTATAGCTTTAAAAATTGCGCAACTACAAAGCCTTGCTTTCTTTTTGCTCTATAGTAACTGCTTTTTAATTCCTCGATAGGCATCTGCGCTTGTGCCTGAAGGTATGCAATCGCTGCACCAGAAAGTCCAGAATTAAAGCCATCGCCGGTCATAACCTCGGTTGCGCCTGTTACAGTTCTTGTAAGGTCGCATAAAGTGTTTGTAATTTGAATAGGTACTTGGCTTAGGCTTTGCTCGGGCATTTTCTTGATGCCGTCGCCTGTTCCTGAATAGTCAATAAGCACTTGTCCTGGTGCATTTGATACCTTTTGTCCCTTTAAGGCATTTGGTAGAGCAATGTATTTCCCCCATGCGCACTCTTGGGCGTTTAAAAGACTCATAGCAAGGTTGAAGTTGATTGCCTTTTGATTTGGAATTATGCCCTCAATCTCTGAAAGACCATAGATAGAGCCCTCTTTTTTCTCGTAATACCCACAAACAATAGGGTAAAGTGGTGCTCTTAGCTTGTCTGGCTCTTCCTTTTGCAAGATAGGCTCAGGCGCAATCTTAAAGGGCTTATTAATAATCGAGCCTTTGGTTGCCCTTTCACAATAAACCTCGCCGTCGATGCGAAAATATCTTGTTAAAACTGTGATCTTTTCACCATTCGGGTTGAGATTATAGGGCAAGCAGTCGTTGTCAGGACTTAATTCGCTTAAATTTGCGTCCTTGTCGGCTATCTTTTTGAGTCCGTTAATGCTGAGCCTGCTTGAAACCAATATCCACTCCTGCTTTTGCTCGTCGAGCTGACTTGGATTTTCAAAAAAGATATTTAAAGGGTCAATTAGCTCGCACATAAGCCCTCCATCTCGCCTTCCGTCAATGCCTGTCACATTGCTGTCCCAATAATAATGATAGAAATACGAGCCTTTTTTGATTCCGTCGTCAATAGCACGTGCATCAAGCTCGTCTTGACCTAAGGATTTTGCTACAAAATCGTAAAAGTCATTGAATTTGTCAATATCTACCATAGGAGAGTAGCTTTTAAACATTATTTTGACTGGTGAGTTTAAAATTGCAGCCTTTTTGCCTCTACAAATCATTTTTACAATGTTTACAACAGGTCTTGGAAGATTTTTTGTGCTTTGAGTAGGGCTTGGCCATTGCCTTCCCTCATAAAAATCAACATAAACAGGAATACTTTGTCTAATTCCTAAGGAAATTTGGTTGCTAATTCCTTGTTGATAGAGTTGCCATAAGTGAGTTTCCTTGCTGTTTAGCTCTTTTTGCCGTTCAGCCACTCGTCAAGCACCTCCTTGTAGGAGATTTCGTTGTCGCTTTTTCTTTCACTTGCCTCAGCTTTGTCAAAAACCACCTGCTCAAGCCTTGAAATACGCATAGAAAGCTCCAATAATAATTGTTTGTTTTTTGTCATTTTACCACTCCAAAATAGCTTCTTCTTGTAAGACATCATGATGGAAGGAGTTTGCCAAAATATCGTACCCTGTGTCGATAATTTCGGTTTTATGGCTATAATCTATGCCGATAAAATGTGCGATTGCACTGGCTAACACTAAATCATCATGACTACCATTTGCGCCTGCACTTTTTCCGTCAGAATGCTTAATAAATGTGCTCATTTCGATAAGCGTTTGCCTGTCGGTTTCAAGATAAATGCTTTCTCTCATAATCGAAACAAGGTTAGAAATGATTATGGGGCGAGAAATTGAGCTTGTTACAAAGCCATAAAAGCCCTCGACTCGGTCAATATCAGTTGAAAGTGATTTCGACACATAAAGATTTTCATATCCCAAGGAGCGTAAAACTCTTACAGGGTGACGTGAATAGTTAGTTTCAACACCAATTAGAGCATTGTTGTAATATTTTCCAAGGCAATAAAGCTGATGGGCAAACAAGTCCTCATCAATGTTTTTAATGTGAAGGGTCGCTACGCATTTTTGATTAGTGTTGTCAATAACCTTTGCACAAAAGTAATCCTCTCCACAGCCTGCTGTGTCGGCGCCTATAACATAGGGCTTTAAAAGCAGCTGACCGTTTTTGCGGATTTTATAGGGCTCTTCCACTATTGATATGTAACCATTTGCGTCCTCTACAAAGCTGATTTCGGACACTGGGTTGGGTGTTTTCGAAAAATCGGGCTCTTTTTGAAGCTTGTATGCAAAGTATCCCTTTTTGCTTTTAATATCGAACAAATTGAGGTAATTTGCAATAGCCTCCTTGTCAAAAATACAATTACCACTTGTAATAAACGCTTCCTCGCAGGAGCAGGGGTACTCCTGCTTGATTGAGCTTTTATCTATGTAGGAGTTGTATTTTTTTGCATACCAAGAAAGCTGTTCCTTTGATAGACCCTTCTTTTTTAGCATTGACAATCGAGATTTAAGCCATGAGTCGCAATTTTTTAACTCATTAAGCTCGCCACTAACATATTCGTCGCTATCCCACCAGCTATAAAACAAATTATGGCATGAGCCACTATCCCAAAGCTCCTTTGCCTCGTTAAAGCCATTTGCTGTTGTTTCAAAAATACAGATTGCATTTTTGGTAGCTGATTCTTGAATTGATTTTTGCAAATCGGCAAGAGAGCATTTAAAAAATGCTACTTCTGAATAGTGAATAAAGGACAGTGTTCTGCTTCTTCCTACGTTTGCACTTGCTGATGCAACTCGCCAAGAGGAATTTAGCTTGTCAAAGTATAATTCGTTTACAGAGTTGAACTTTTCTGTTGGCTTTAATCTGCTTGGTAGATTAGAATACATAAATTTAGCTTTGTCAATAAAAATTGCCTTTGTATTGTCATCTCTGTCGGCTAAGGTAAAGCCTGAAAAATTCCTTGTCGTGATAGCGTAAGAGAGCTGAATTGCAGTAATCAAGGTAGTAAATCCCTGTTGTCTTCCTTTTAAGATGAAAAACGGTTTTGTGTGGGGACGTATCTCTAATTCGGCTAAAAAGTCCCTTTGAACCTTGTTTAAAAAGAAGGGAACACTCCTCTTTTCCTTGTTTACTATCGTGAAGCAGGCCTCAATTAATAAATAAGGCTTTTTAATGACCTGTTCTCTTAAGCTCTCATTATCAAGAACTTCATCTGCAATCGCCCTTGTCAGCTCTCTGTCAAGCTCAATGCTATGCTCCTTTTCCCATAACTCTTTTCGTTTGAAAACTAAATCGCTGATAAATTTGATTTTTCCTTCCTCCTTTCTGCCTTACATCTCTATTATCGCATAAAAAAACCGTACCCAAACGGTACACTTTTGCCAAAATCGAAAAAATTTTCAAAATTTGTCATTTTGACAGAGCTTGCAAATGTCCTTTTTCCGTCCTGTCATCTCGATCGAGCTTGCGAGTGGAGAGATCTATCAAAAATTAAGTTTTTTACACCTCATCTACCACCAAAGGCTACCAGCTGGGGAAGGCTACAAATAGATTTCTCAACTACACTTGAAATGATAGTGCTTGGGTGGTGACTTCTCGACTTCGATTTAAATGAAATTGTGTGGGCGCATGAAATGGCTTGCTTATTTTTTTCTTGACATTATTTATTATAAGTGCTATACTTTAATAAATTAAAATTATAGGAGAAGTAAGATGAAGGCTGTTGTAACTGTAATAGGTAAGGACTCTGTTGGTATTATTGCAGAGGTTAGTGCAGAGTGCGCAAAGCATAATGCAAATATTGTTGATATTACTCAAAGCGTACTCAAGGATTATTTTGCTATGATTATGCTTGTTGAAATAGAAAAGATGGAAACTGAATTTGCAGTTTTTCAAAGGGAGCTTAGTGCTCTTGGAGAGAAGAAGGGACTTGACATTCGTGCTATGCACGAGGATATTTTCAATTCAATGCACCGTATTTAAGAGGTAAGAAATGCTAAACATTAATGATATATTAGAAACCGTCAATATGATTAAGCAGGAAAACCTTGATATACGTACTATCACAATGGGAATTTCCTTGCTTGATTGCATTAGTGACGACCAAAAAAGACTTGAAACGAAAATTTATGATAAAATAACAAAAAGCGCTAAAAACCTTGTTGCTACTGCAAATGAGCTTGAGGCAACATATGGTATTCCTATTATTAACAAGCGTGTGTCCGTTACACCTATTTCCTTGGTTGGAGCAGGCTGTGATGTTGATGGCTATGTTAGACTTGCAGGGGTGCTTGAAAAGGCGGCAAACGAGATTGGAATTAACTTTATAGGTGGCTTTGGTGCACTTGTTCAAAAGGGAATGACTAAGGGTGCTAAAAATCTTATTGATTCTATTCCTGTTGCCCTTTCTCAAACCACAAAGGTATGCTCCAGCATAAATGTAGCAAGCACAAAGGCAGGCATTAATATGGATGCTGTTAAGCTAATGGGCGAGATAATGAAGGAAACTGCTTATCTTACAAGGGATAATGACTCAATCGGCTGTGCTAAGCTTGTTGTGTTTGCAAACATTCCAGAGGATAATCCCTTTATGGCAGGCGCTATGCACGGAATGGGCGAGCCAGATACTGTAATTAATGTAGGCGTTAGTGGACCTGGCGTTGTTGCATCAGCTATCAAGCGTGAGGGCTTTTGCGATTTTTCTCATCTTGCTGATGTTATTAAAAAGACAGCATTTAAGATTACAAGAGTAGGTCAGCTTATTGCCTATGAGGCATCTAAAAAGCTTAATACACCTTATGGAATTATAGACCTTTCCCTTGCTCCAACACCAGCAGTTGGTGATTCGGTTGCTCATATTCTTGAAAATATGGGACTTGAAAAATGTGGTACACACGGAACAACTGCTGCCCTTGCAATGCTTAATGATGCAGTTAAGAAGGGTGGAGTAATGGCATCAAGCCACGTAGGTGGTCTTAGCGGTGCATTTATTCCTGTTTCTGAGGATGCAGGTATGATTGATGCTGCTGAATGTGGAGCTCTGTCTATTGAAAAATTAGAGGCTATGACAGCTGTTTGCTCGGTGGGACTTGATATGATTGCTGTTCCAGGAGATACAAGTGCATCAACCCTTAGCGGAATTATCGCAGATGAGATAGCGATTGGCGTGATAAATAATAAAACAACGGCAGTACGTCTTATCCCTGTTTATGGTAAGGGCGTTGGCGAAAATGTGGAGTTTGGTGGCTTACTCGGACATGCTCCAATTATGAAGCTAAGTGATTATTCCTCTGAGGAGTTTATAAAGCGTGGTGGAAGGATTCCTGCTCCTATCCATAGCTTAAGAAACTAAAAAAGCAGGACCACGTGTCTTTAAAAGGAGTATAAAATGAAAAAATTAGATACTATTTGCGTGCAAGGTGGCTACACTCCAAAGAGTGGTGAGCCAAGAGTAACACCTATCGTTCAAAGCACAACATATTATTACGAGAAGGCAAGCGAAATGGCTGACCTTTTCGACCTTAAGGCAGACGGATATTTTTATACAAGACTTGCAAATCCTACAGTTAGCGTTTTTGAAAAGAAGCTTTGTGAGCTTGACGGTGGCACATCTGCTATTGCAACTGCCTCTGGTATGAGTGCAACATTGCTTGCAGTTTTAAACGTCTGTAATGCAGGTGATAATGTAGTTGCATCAAGAGCAATTTATGGTGGAAGCTATAATTTATTTTCTGTTACATTACCAAAATATGGCATAGAGTGTCGCTTTTTTGACCCAGACGATAAAAAAGATGACATTGAAAAATTGATTGATGATAAAACAAAAATTATATTTGCAGAAACAGTTGCAAACCCAACAATAGTAGTATTAGATTTTGAAAAGCTAAGCGAAATTGCGAAAAAGCATAAGGTTTTGTTCATGGTAGACAACACTCTTGTAACACCTGTTCTTTGCAGACCACTTGATTTTGGAGCTAATATTGTAATTTACTCATCATCGAAATATCTTGATGGGCACGCAGTAGCGCTTGGTGGCTGTATTGTTGATGGTGGCAATTTTGATTTTACGGCTACAAATAGATATGAGGAGTTTTTAGTTCCTGATGAAAGCTATCACGGACTTGTTTATGCTGATTTAGGAAACACAGCCTTTGGAGTGAAGTGCAGAGTACAAATGATGAGAGATTTAGGCGCTATTATGAGCCCTGAAAATGCTTTCCTTACTAATTTAGGCATGGAAACCCTTGCTCTAAGAATGGAAAGACACTCTGAAAATGCTAAAAGGGTTGCAGAGTACCTGAGCAAGCATCCTAAGGTAGAATGGGTAAAGCACCCATCTCTTGAAAACAATAATTACCACGCGCTTGCTATGAAATATATGCCTAACGGGCAGGGCGGAATGATGAGCTTTGGTGTTAAGGGTGGCAAGGACAAGGCATCTGAATTTATGGAAAAGCTTGAAATGATTGCTATTGTAACTCACGTAGCAGATAGTCGTAGCTGTGTGCTTCACCCAGCTTCAACAACTCACCGTCAGCTATCAAGTGCCGACCTTGAGGCAATCGGTATTAAGGACAATCTAATTCGCTTGTCCGTTGGTATCGAAAATGCCGAGGATATTATAGCTGATATTGATAAAGCCTTAGCAAGCATATAATTTAAGTAGCCTTACGGAAAGGAGAAACAAAAATGCCAATTATAATTCCTAAGGATATTCCTGCATATCAAACGCTTTATGATGAAAACATTTTTGTTATGAATCACGAAAGGGCTATGAAGCAGGATATTAGACCTATTGAAATAGCGATTTTAAATTTAATGCCCACAAAGATAGAAACAGAAACTCAGCTTATAAGACTTCTTTCAAATTCACCTTTGCAGATAAAGGTGACGTTGATAGGAACGGAGAGCTATGTGGGTAAAAACACTCCTCTCGGACATTTGCAAAAGTTCTATAAAACCTTTTCTGAGGTGAAAAATTCCCATTTTGACGGCATGATTATTACAGGCGCTCCTGTTGAAATGATGGAGTTTGAGGAGGTTAAATATTGGAAGGAGCTTACCGAAATATTTGATTTTGCTGATACAAATGTAACAAGCACAATCTTTATTTGCTGGGGAGCACAGGCAGCCCTGCATTATTATTATGGGCTTGACAAGTATATACTTGACAAAAAAATGTTCGGTATATTTAAGCATACAAAATATGTTAAATTTGACCCACTTCTGAAGGGCACAGACGAGGAATTTCATATGCCTCACTCACGACATACCTCAATGAGGGAGGATGATATAAGAAGCGTTGATGACCTTATGCTCTTAGCAGGCTCTGACGAAATAGGGCCATCTGTTATTCGTTCACAGGACGGAAGACGAATTTTCCTAATGGGACATATGGAATATGATAGAGATACCCTTAAAAATGAATATTTGAGAGATTTAGCAAAGGGGCTTAACATAGACGAGCCACAGCACTATTTTAGAGATGATAAAAAGACAAAAATCGCTCCGAACTGGTTCTCAACAGCTAATATAATTTATTCAAATTGGCTTAACTATTATGTTTATCAAATGACTCCATATGATATTGAGGGAATAAGTAGGAAAATTTTAAAAAAGAAGAAAAACACTGCTTTACAACCGAAAACAAGCACTCCTCAAACACAAAGAAGTGCTGACAAATTTATTACAAAGGTTAGCAATAAGGAAAAGGTACTTGAAGAATAAAAAAGGCGACCACGTGTCGCTTTTTTTGTTTTTTTGGTGATAGGTAAAGGTGCTAATTGATTAATTCACAAAAACTTAACAATTTTGGTGGCTTTGACAAAATAAACAAAATTAAATAGTTAAAAACGTTTTTTTACTCTGAAAAGTGGTAAGAAGACGTTCTTTTTTATGCAGAATTCACAAAAACAGTCTGTTTTTTTTTTTTTTTTGTGCGACTTGACAATTTTCCACGTTAATGTTAGAATATTTGTGCGTAAAACTATATTCTATAAAGGAGAATTTATATGAGAAGAAAACTATTATTAGTGCTATCAATGGTAGCCTTGCTTGTTTTAGTTCTTGCTTTTTCTGTAAGTGCTGATAATTCACTTAAGTCGCAGGGAACAAACGCGTTTGGCGAGCTTTCTTTCTTTGATGAGAGCGTTACTGTTGGTAGAACTGACAGCGCAAACGGCTTTACTCCATATATGAAGGACGGCGAGACCTACGCAAGAGTAGTTGTTGGAGATGGTACAACCTTCTACACCTTCCCAACCTACTACATAATGGAGAAAAATGCCTACGAAGGTACAGCTCCACTTTGGCAACACAATTTCACATCGCTTAACAGCGCAATGGAATCGGCAACTGGAACAAATCCAAGCTGGGGTATAGCAAATGTATATCGTTTGGAACTACCATATTCAATGAAGTATCTTAATGCAGCAGGTAGCCAAAAATTTGATGGTTATTCAAATATGATTGAGCTAACTCTTGCTCCTGATATGACAACTGCTGGAACAACCAACGTGTATGGCTTGTTTAGATATTGTCCTAATCTTGAGGTTATTTACAATATTGATACCTTTGTATTTTTAAAGGGCTGTGCAACAGATGCATTTTATAACGATGAAAAGCTAACAAGCTTAACACTTTGTGTATCTCCTGACGTTGTAGGAACACCAAGTCAGATTTTCTACAACTGCAAAGCGCTTGTAAGTGTCAACTTTGTAGAGGCATTTCCCAATATTACTGGTGTAGAAACGAACTGCTTTGCAAATTGCAATGCGCTTAAGTCAATTTCTTCTGCACGTAGCAATGATGGTGTACTTGTTTTACCATCAGCGTTTACTTATATTGGTAACAATGCGTTCCAAAACTGTGATAGCGTAAAGGCTGTTAAGTTTACAGGTAGCTCTGTTAAAATACTACAAAACTCATTTAACTCAATGGATAGCCTTGAGTTTGTGTATTTTCCAAGAGAGTCCACACTTAACCTTCCAAGCTGTGAGGTTTTCTCGAACAATACAAATCTAAAGGCAGTTGCATTCCCAGATGACTGCACACTAATTCCTGACCGTGGCTTTAAGAATTGTACTAATCTTCAGGCTGTATATCTACCAGCAAATCTTTACGAGCTAAAGACAAATGGTGGTGGACAGGGTGCGTTTGCTTACAACAACAATATGTATTTTGTTCAGGATTGGTTTAGCGTTCTTGACGAAAACGGAGAGTTTTTGCTTGATAGCTTTGTTCAACCAACAAGACCTGACGTGTACTATTTCCCAAATACCTTGACCCTTTTCTATAATAGAGATAGTGGTACAGGCTTTGATGCTAACTACAACCTAAACCCTGTAATGGTATTACCAACGACAGTTACAAAGCTTTGGGTATATGATGGTTGCTTCTATGATTGTGGTAAGACAGGAAACAAGTTTACAATAGTATGCCTTGGTGATATGACTGATGTAAGAATCGGCATGAGAGAGAATAGAGCAAAGGGCATAAGCTATATATTTGCCAACGCAAACGATGTAGATTTAAGTAGCATTACTATTGTTGATACAAACGCAGGCTATTCCCCATCCTTAAATGGCGATGAAAGTGTATTCTTCTGTGCATCAGACAAATACTTTACACTTTACAATCTTGGTGGCTCAAATGATGCAACACAATACACAAACGACAATACAACCCTTGTGGTTGATGCAACTAAGCACCTAACAAGTCCAAGGGCTACAAAAACAACTGAAGCGACCTGCACAACAATAGAGGGAACAACCTATTATTGCTTCTGCGAAAAGCTACTAAAGGAAGAAAAAACAGGTGACGCCTTAGGTCACTTAAATAGTGAGGTTAAGGACATAGCATATAATGGTGCTACAATGTTCTTTGAAAATGGTGACACAACATATTATTGCGAAAGATGTAAGGAAAATCACGTTGTAGTAGGCTCTGCATCTATAATCTTTGTAGCAAAGGGCTATACATATACAGAAGGTAATAATCCAAGCAAGGCAATTATGCAGTCCTTTGCAGTAAATAGGGAAGCATTAGACCTTTATAACCAATATACCGCAAACACAATAGAGGGCTATGGCTTAGTAGCGGCAAGCACAAGCACAACAGAAGTGTTTGATAATGGTGTAGCGGGCACAAATGGAGCAGTAGCAAGCTTTAAGGATAAGACCTATGATATCATGGAAATGAAGATTACAGGTATAGAAAAGAATGAAAGCTATGCTCAGACAGCGCTTAATTGCTGTGCATACATTTTAGTTAAAAATGGTGAAAGTGTTGATAGCTACTATGCAACTGAGGTGCTTGATAGCGACCTTGAAGGCATACAGGTAAGTGTAACAGAAACACTAACAGGTGGCGCAAGCTACGACCAAATTTACGGAAATAGAAATCCGCAAGCAGTTGAATAAATTAAATCACAAAAAGGCGACCATGCGTCGCCTTTTTGTGTATTTTAAAATATTATTTTAAAAATTTAAAAACATATGGAAATTTGTGCTATTTTGTTTTATAATAAAAGCAAAGATAAATATTATTTGCGTGAAGTAGCTTATGAGATATGAAAACGGTAAAGCATATGTGTTAAGACTCATGCATTGGTGGTGGCTAATGAGCGACTTGGCACGAAGTGGCGATATGAATGGCGCTGTTTATCTTTATGACATAGATTATTAGGCATTGTGCATAAGACTAAGTAATAATAAAGAATATTTAAAGGATTAAAATTTATGAGAAAAGAGAAGGTAATTCAATTCGGTGAGGGTGGCTTTTTACGTGGCTTTGTAGATTGGATGCTACAAAAGGTAAACGAAAAAACTGACTTTAATGGTAGCGTGGTAGTTGTTCAGCCTATTGAAAGGGGTATGTGCGACCAGCTTACTAAGCAGGGATGTCGATATACTCATATGATAAGAGGTAAAGAGGGCGTTGAGGTTAGCGAAATTGACGTAATTTCGCGATGTGTAAAGCCATATGACGATTTTGATAGCTACATAGCACTTGCCGAAAATAAGGATTTTCGCTTTATTGTTTCAAACACAACTGAGGCAGGAATAGCGGTTAATGAGGGTGATAAGCTCACAGACAGACCAGCAAGCTCCTTCCCAGGTAAGCTGACTCAGCTTTTATATAAGAGATATGAGCTTGGCTTAGGTGGCTTTGTGTTCTTACCCTGCGAGCTAAGTGACGATAATGGAATTGAGCTAAGAAAATGTATTCTTAAATATGCAGATATGTGGTCACTTGGAGACGGCTTTAAAAAATGGATAAATGAGGAAAACATATTTACCATTACATTGGTTGACCGTATAAATACAGGCTATCCTAAAAATGAGGATACAGGAATCGACGATAAAATGCTAAATACATCAGAGTATTTTCATTTGTGGGTAATAGACGGCTACGAGGGGCTATTTAACGAATTACCCCTTGACAAGTGTGGATTAAACGTAATTTTGACCGATCAAATTGATATGTACCACACAAGAAAGGTGCGTATTTTAAATGGTGCACATACATCACTTGTTCCCCATGCACTTTTAAGTGGCTATGATACAGTAAAGAGCTGTGTTGATAGCGAGGAAATGCTAAGCCATATTAAAAAATGTGTATATGACGAGATTATTCCTACTCTTGATTTGCCAACAAATGAGCTTTTAAGCTATGCTGATAGCGTTTTAAATCGTTTTGCAAACCCATATATTAAGCATTATCTTTCCTCGATTGCATTAAACTCGGTAAGCAAGTTCAGAGTTAGAGTTTTGCCATCTATCCTTGAATATATTAAGCGCTTTGACAAGGTGCCAAAGACACTTGTTTTCTCCTTTGCTCGTTTAATTGAGTTTTACAAAAAGGGCACACCAAACGATGCAGATAGCATAATGGAATTTATGAAAAATGCAAGCGTCAAGGATATTTTAGCAAACAAAGAGCTTTGGGGACAGGACTTAACCTTCCTTTATGATGAGGTTTCTAAATATGTTGATTAATAGTCTTGATAATGTTGAAATAAACATTGAAAATGGACACAAATATGCTCGCCGAGATATAAAAAAAGGCGAGGACGTGGTTAAATATGGCTTCCCTATAGGTCATGCGACTATGGATATTAAAAAGGGAGAGCACATTCATTCCCATAACCTAAAAACCAACTTAGCAGGCAAGCTTGAATATACATATAGCTATAAGGATTATAGTATTGGAAAAGTAGAAACAGATTTAACCTTTGACGGCTATGAAAGAGAAAATGGCGACGTTGGTATAAGAAATGATATTTGGATTGTAAATACTGTTGGCTGTGTAAACAACACGGCAAAAAAGCTTAGCGAGCTAACAGGAGCTAAATATTTCCCTCACCCCTATGGCTGTTCTCAGCTTGGGGATGACCAAAGCGTTACACAAAAAATTCTTTGTGGTATGATAAATCACCCTAACGCAGGTGGCGTTTTGGTGCTCGGCTTAGGCTGTGAAAACAACAATATTGAGGAAATGAAAAAAGCTCTTGGTAAGTATAATTCAAAGAGAGTTAAATTCCTCGTTTGCCAAGAGGAAAATGACGAAATTAGCGTAGGCGTGTCGCTAATTAAGGAGTTAGAGGAATACGCAAGCACCTTTAAAAGAACAAAAATTCCAGTATCAAGACTTAAAATCGGCTTGAAATGTGGTGGTAGCGACGGATATAGTGGAATAACTGCTAATCCCCTTGTTGGTAGCCTTTGCGATAGAATTGTTAGCTATGGTGGTGCGTGTGCACTAACTGAAGTACCCGAAATGTTTGGAGCTGAAACACTTTTGATGGAAAGATGCGTAAGCTATGAGGTGTTTTCTAAGTGTGTTTCCTTAATTAATGATTTTAAGGACTATTTTGAAAGACATAATCAGGTAATTTACGAAAATCCCTCACCAGGAAATAAGGCAGGGGGAATAACAACTCTTGAGGAAAAGTCGCTCGGCTGTGTTACTAAGGGTGGACATAGTCCTGTTTGTGATGTTTTAAGCTATGGTGACACAATTAAGACAAGTGGGCTTTCCTTAGTAAATGGACCTGGAAATGATATTGTTGCTGTGACTAATTTAATGGCTTGTGGTTGTCATATGATTTTGTTTACTACAGGCAGAGGAACTCCCTTAGGTGGGGCAGTTCCTACCTTAAAGATTTCTACTAATCATTTGCTTTTTGAAAGAAAGAATAACTGGATAGATTTTGATGCTTCTGGTGTGCTAAATGGCGAAATGGAAAGATTGACAGATGAGCTTGAAAGGTTAATTATCGACACAGCAAGTGGAAAAAAAGCCAAAAATGAAATAAATGGATATAGCGAAATTGCTATATTCAAGGACGGAGTAACGCTATGAGCTATATAAAAAAGGATTTTTTATTAACAAACGAAACTGCAAAAAATCTCTATTTTAATTATGCAAAGGGTATGCCAATTTTCGACTACCATTGTCATTTATCAGAGTATCAAATTCTCGAAAATAAGGAGTTCAATGACCTTTACGAGATTTGGCTCTCTGGCGACCACTACAAGTGGCGTTTAATGCGTAATTATGGTATAAACGAGGAGTATATAACAGGTAGTAAGACTAATAAGGAAAAGTTTTTAGCATACTGCAAGGCTATTTCAACTGCCTTTGGAAATCCACTTTACCATTGGTCACAGGTTGAAATTGAGGAATATTTTGGCTGTACTCTTGAAATCAATGAGGAAAATGCTGAAAGAATCTGGCAGGAGTGCAACGAATATATTAAAGCAAATAAAATCACACCTCAAAGTCTAATTGAAAGCTCAAATGTTAAATGTCTATGCACAACAAATGAGGTTTTTGATAATTTAGCGGTGTTTGACAAAATAAAGGATAAGGACTACAAGTTTTCTGTAATTCCTGCATTCAGAGCTGATAAAATAATGAATATTGATGCTGAAAAGTATTTAACATTTATCGGTTATCTTGAAGAAAAAACAAATAAAATAGAGGGAATTGGCGACCTTGAGAATGCTTTGGAAAATAGATTAAATGCCTTTATTAAGGCTGGCTGTAAGGCAAGCGATATTGCAGTTGAGGCTGTTTATACAGTTTCCGAAAGGGACGAGGCAGACAGAGTATTAAGGGCTGTTTTAAAGGGTAACAAGCCAAGTGAAGGCGATACAGAAATATTTAAGGGCTACTTAACCTACTATTTAATGAAGCTATATGCGAAATATAACATAGCAACCGAATTACACATAGGCGCTATGCGTAATAACAATAGTGTAATGCTTGCAAAGCTCGGACTTGATACAGGCTATGATAGCATTTCGGATAAAAATAGCATATCAAAGCTTTCACGTTTAATGGATAAGCTAAATAATGAAGGACTTTTGCCTAAGCTAATTATTTTCAATCTAAATCCAAAAATGAATACAGAAATTATGACTCTTTTAGGTTGCTTCCAAGATGACTGTGCAAGAGGAAAGATTCAATATGGCGCAGCATGGTGGTTCCTTGATAACAAGCCATATATGGAGAAGCACTTAAGCGACCTTTGTCAAACAGGACATATCGGTGCATTTGTTGGAATGCTTACAGATAGCCGTTCATTCTTGTCCTATCCAAGACATCATTATTTCCGTAGAATTTTGTGCAACTACTTAGGCACACTTATCGAAAAGGGTGAGATGACCTCGAATTTAAACCTTGTTTCAAGAGTGGTTAAGGACATTTGCTACTATAACGCAAAGGCATACTTTGAAATATAATAAAACAACAAAAAAACGACCACGTGTCGCTTTTTTGTTTGTTTTTGAAGAAACTCTCGACTTGAATAAAACCGAAAATGCTGTTTAGTGTCGTTTTGGCTCATCTACCCAATGTTGTCCTTTCAAGCATTACTACACACTGTCATTTCGAGCACTACTACACATTGTCATTTCGAGCACTACTACACATTGTCATTTCGAGCATTACTACACACTGTCATTTCGAGCGAAGCCGAGAAATCTATTTTCTGATAAGTTAATATTCAATAGATCTCTCCACTCGCAAGCTCGGTCGAGATGACAGAGTAGTTGAGTGAGCACACACATTGTCGTTTCGAGTGAAGCGAGAATACGCCGATCCACATTGTCATTTCGAGCACCACTACACATTGTCATTTCGAGCGAAGTCGAGAAATCTATTTGTAGCCTTCCCCAGTTGGGGAAGGGGGACCACCTTTGGTGGTGGATGAGGTGTAAAAAAGCTAACTTTTAATAGCTCTCCACTCGCAAGGCTAAATAGAAGAAAGAAAAAACACAGCCACAAAATGTGACTGTGTTTAATTTTATTAGTTACCTAAGCTATTATAAGTAAAGCTAACTGCTGTATCGCTTGCAGAGTTATTATGCAAGTATGTAATTTCTCCGTTTAGAAGAACATAAGCACAGAGATAAACTGAAGCATTTTCGTGACTAGAAAGACCATTAAGCTTCATTTCAAAAATATCGTAGTTGCGCTTTGTGAAATCAACGCTTGCTACCTTATCCTTAAAGCTACCATCTGCATACAAAACACCATTGAAACGAGCTTGCTCTGTTTCGTCAGTTGAATTAAGCTTATCAACGCCTGCTAAAAGACCAAATGAAATTTTACCACAAACGCCCTCATACTTTTCAAACAAGCTATAGTTGACGGAGAAGCTTTGTAAAACAGCATCGCCGAGGTTTTCCTGCTTTGAGAAGCCTAAGAAGCTAAATAGTGGAGCTAATGTTTCCTTTGTTTCTTCCTTAGCACACTGTGCTCTTGAGCATGTGCCTATAATACTACAATCACTAATGAACTTGCCGTCTGCAAAGCTTGCACTAAGTGTTTCACCAAATGCGTGCTCGCCATTATAGAAGGCATCACAGTGGTTTACACCATAAACGATATAGTTTTTCGTTGTTTTATCAGTTGCATTATTGTACTCCTCTAAGGAAACAATTGTTGCACCAGTAAAGGCACTATTTTTGTTGGTGCTGGTTTTACTCTTGAGTGCTTCAGCTTGATCCTGTGTTCCAGTAAAGAAGAAAGCTACTCCGCTTGTAGTAAGACCATTAAATGTGCATTCTCCAAAAGCACCCAAGCCTGCTGGAATGTAAAAATTTTTTGCATAGAAATACTCAAAGCAGTATGTTCCACCAAAGGTGGTAAGGCTTTCTGGTAAAACAATTGTGTTAATTGTTTGTCTACTTCCTGCAAACGAGCACTCGTAAAGTGTTGTTACACCATTTGGAATTACCAATTTATCTTGTGTTATGTTGTTGCCCTTGAATGCGTTCTTTCCAATGTAGGTTACACTTGAAGGAATCGTCAATGATGTAATTGGGCAACCCTCAAAGCTTCTGTACGGAACAGTTGTAATTTTTAAATTTTCAAAGTTCTCAATAGATGAAAGAGAGAAACAATTATAGAACATTCCCTCTGTACCTAATGTTGTAAGTCCTGATGGAAAATAGAAGCTTGTTAATCCTGTTTTTTCAAAATGATAGTTACCATTAAGAGTTTTCAATTTTGAATTTTCACTAAAATTTATAGTAGTAAGAGATGAACAACTAGCAAAAGCGTGGTCGCCGAATGTTGTAACTGCATCTGGAATTGTAATGCTCGATATAGCAGAGCTTCTGAAAGCGTTGGCTGAAATTTCGGTTACTGTGTTTGGTAGTTCAATATTACCAGTTAAAGATGAGCAAGAATAAAAAGTGTTTTGATATATTTTAGAAATCTTTGTATTCTTAAGACCTGTAATTGTTGTAAGGTTTGTACATTCGCTAAAGAAGAATTCGCCCATTAACTCAAGAGTAGTTGGTAAGGAAGCTTCAACGAGAGATTTATATCTTTCAAACTTAGCTCCGCCGTTACTTGATTCAACAGAGGTTTTAATACCCTCTGGAATTTCGATACGTACAAGATTGCTTAAAACATTATCACCTAAACCAAGTGCTGTCTTTACGTTTGAGTTGATGCTCCAAGTAAATTGTGTGTTGTCTTGAATTAAATAGTAGGTTGGTACTGTGTAGTATGTACCATTTACTGCTAAAACAGCACGTGCGTTTTCGTTAATTATGGTTGGCTTAGCAACACCTTCAATTATAGTTAAATCGCTATATTCGTCAGTTGTTTTTCCGTTAATTACATTTTCAGCATTTACAGAAAAAGCAAGAATTAAAACAAGCAAAGCCACCATAGAAACAACTAATAGTAATCTTTTTTTCATAAAATTTCTCCTTTTAAGATATTTTTACATTTTAATAATAACATATAAGGAGTGATTTGTCAATGAAAAAAGATTGCTCGCATATTCGAGCAATCTTTTTTTGTTATGATATAGAGCTATAAGAAATTGTAGTAGGAGTATTGCTTACTGTACCATTATGTAGGTAGAAAAGCTGTCCGTTTACCAAAATATAGCCACAGCAGTAAATTTGTGCGTTTGCGTAATTGTCGAGTCCTGTTATTTTTAATTCAAAAATATCATAGCCTCTCTTTGAAAAATCAATGCTTGCAACCTTGTCCTTAAAGGAATTGCTTTCGCTATCGTAAAGAACACCACCAAACTGACCTGCTACCTCGTCACTGGGGTCAACGTCCTCAACGGCACCTATCAAGCCAAAGGATATATTACCAAAGAGTGAGGTGTATTCGTCAACAAGGCTTCTATCTATTGCAAAGGATTGCATAACTGCTCCAGTATATTCAGCCTTGGAGAAGCCTGCAAAGGAGAATAGTGGGCTAAGGGTAGATTTTATAACTCCCTCGCCACAGCCCTCTCTTGTACATATAGAGCCAACATTGCAGGTGCTTATAAAGCTACCTCCTGTAAAAACAGGAGTGTCAGTACCGGAGAGTGCGTGTGCATCAAACAACACGTCACAGGGCTTACAGCCATAAACCAACAGGTTTCTGCCACTAAAGGTTTTGCCCTCAGGGACTGTGCCGTCTTCCTTGTACGCAAGGTATTCCTCGTAGGTGCAGGCTGTAGCGTCAGAAAAGGTCGCGTTACCACTTTGAGCAGTTACTAATGTGATTAAAGCCTCATAGTCCTCTCCTACAAAGAAATATACACCTGTACTCTTTGCATTTTGTGGGAATTTGGTGCAACCATAAGAGAAGTTTGTTGAAACCGATTCGGGCATAACAAATGCAACCGTTTCAAGAGCATCGCATTCGGAAAACATACTTGTACCCCAAGCCGACCCGTGTATTCTGGCAAATTTAAGACTGGCGTTGCTTTCGAAAACGCCGGTGCCAACGGTGGTTACGGTTGCGGGAATATCTATTGATTCAAGACCAGCACCGAAAAACGCATAGCTTTTTAAGGTTTCAAGAGAGCTTGGAAGAGCTATGCTTTTGAGAGCCTTGCAGTTTTTGAATGCTCTTTCGCCAATAGTGGTTACACTATTAAGTCCAGAAACTGTGGAAAGAGATGAACAACCATCAAAGCAGTTTGCATCAATAGTAGTGACACAACTAGGAATGTTTACATATCTAAGGGCTGTTGCAGTTTGAAATGCACGGTCTGTGTTAAAGCTCTCTAATGATTCGGGAAGATAGACCTCCTCAATTTTAGGATTTTGATAGAAAGGAAACTCTGCAACTGAAACAAGCCCCTGCGCAAGCTTTACATAAACGACACAGTCAACGTTGCCAGTTCTGAAAACTCTGTCCCCCATAGACGTATATCCCGTTGGCATTTCGAATTTGCAAACGGAATCAACTGTATAAGTAATTCCTGTCGCAGTATTTATTGAGCTAAAGTCGAACTCTGTTGTAGAAGCAGAAAATACCGTATCCGTGCATTTTAAAATGTAATACGAGGGATAGGTTGTATAAACCGTTGTTTCCTCTTGAGTGTCTGGGTCGGTTACTGTATGTGATAGCATAACCCTTGAGGTTGTGTCAAAGGTAACTGTACCGTCTGTTGTGGTTTTAGGGCTAAAGCCATCTATGGTTTTGGTTTCTGTCCATTCGGGAACTTCAGCGCCTACTGCAATTACAAAAACACATATTAATAGTGACACTAATAGAAGTGTTAATAATATTTTCCTTTTCATTGTTTCCTCCTTAAAAATTAAAATTGCTTGTATATATCTTTAAGTGCTGGATATAGCTTTTTCCAAAGCTGATATTTCTTTTCGTATTTGTGTGTTAAATCTTTATCTGGGTAGGTAACATCTCTATCCTTAATTAGACTACCACAAGCCTTGTTTACGCTTTCAAACCTACCTGTTCCAACCATAGCCAAAATAGCACCACCATAAGCAGGACCCTCCTCGGTTTCTGGTCTTATAACGGGAATGCCTAAAACGTTAGCCATAATTTTGCGCCATAGAGCACTTTTTGCTCCACCACCACAAAGCTTGGTTTTTTCAATGACAACACCGCCACTTTTTGCTATCTCGACACAGTCACGTAAAGCAAAGCTAACACCCTCCAAAACTGCAAGCGTCATTTGCTTGCGTGTTGTGTCAGGGCGCATACCGATGAAAGCACCACGTGCGTTTACGTCATTATGAGGACTTCTTTCGCCCATAAGATATGGTAAAAACATTACATTGTTTTCGCCCATATATTGTTCGCACTCGTCTTCCTCGTATCTAAAGTCGCTTGTGCCTAAAATATCCTCTACCCACCATTTGTTACAGGATGCAGCAGAGAGGATACAGCCCATCAAATGGTATTTTCCGTTTGAATGGCAAAAGCTGTGTAATGCGTTAGACTCATCAACGAAAAAGCTATCCTGTGAAACGAATACAGTACCACTTGTGCCTAAGGAAATGTTACAGTCACCATGATTTACAGCACCTGTTCCTACCGAGGCGGCAGCGTTATCTCCTGCACCAATGATTATGCTAAGCTGTCCAAAGCCGAGCTTACTTGCAATTTCTGGCTTTAATGTGCCTATTTTTTCATAGGACTCGTAAAGAGAGGGTAGCATATCTCTTGTAATGCCTGCAATTTTTATCATTTCCTCGCTCCATTTTCTGTTTTTAACGTCTAAAAGGAGCATGCCTGAGGCATCAGAAAGGTCAGTTGCAAAGACGCCACTTAGCATATAAGCTAAATAGTCCTTTGGTAGCATTATCTTTTCTATTTTATTAAAGTTATCTATTTCGTTATTCTTAACCCATAGTATTTTAGGTAAAGTGAAGCCTGCAAAGGCAATATTTGCAGTATTAGAGGACAAAGCGTCCTTGCCGATTATATTGTTTAGGTAATCTGTTTCAGCACCTGTTCTTCCATCGTTCCATAATATAGCAGGACGGATAACATTATCGTTCTTATCAAGAAGAACAAGACCATGCATCTGTCCACCGAAGGAAAGAGCTTCAATTTCAAGCTTGCTTGTGTCCTTAGTAAGCTCAGAAAGTCCCTCTAAGGTAGCCTTGTACCAATCCTCTGGATTTTGCTCACTCCAGCCATCGTGTGGGTAGGAAATAGGGTAGGATTTAGTAACGGAATTTAGTATTTTGCCATTTTCGTCAACTAATATCAGCTTAACACCCGATGTACCTAAATCTATTCCAATATAGCTTTTCATCTAAATAGCACCTGATTAATTATAGCCTCAAGATGCTCCTGCTTACCACTGCCTGGTAATTCAGCCTTGCCCTTATTTTCAGCATAAGAAGCAATTTCCTCAAGAGTAGCACCACTCATAATCTTGTTTCCAAGCTCTGTATTAAAGTAGCTTTCGTATCTCTTTTTCTTAAATTCCTCAAGTCTGCCGTCCTCAATAAGCTCTGAAGCCTTGATAAGACCTAAAGCAAAGGTATCCATACCTAAGATAAAGCCCTCAAACATGTCCTCGTAGGTATATGATGGACGTCTGTTCTTAGCATCAAAGTTGAAGCCACCTGTAAGACCACCAGCATTCAAAACCTCAAGCATACACATAGTAGCTGTGTAAACGTCAAATGGAAACTCGTCAGTATCCCAGCCAAGGAGATAGTCGCCCTGATTTGCATCAATAGAGCCAAGCATACCATTAATTGCACTAACTCTCAAATCGTGCTCGAAGGTATGACCTGCCAAGGTTGCATGGTTTGCCTCAATATTCATCTTAAAGTCCTTGTCAAGACCGTGCGCTTTTAAAAAGCCGATAGCGGTTGCAGCATCAAAGTCATATTGATGCTTCATTGGCTCCTTTGGCTTTGGCTCAATATAGAAATCACCAGTAAAGCCGATTTTTCTACCATAATTAACAGCCATCTTCATAAGCCTTGCAATATTTTCCTGCTCTAATTTCATATCGGTGTTGAGTAGAGTTTCATATCCCTCACGTCCACCCCAGAATACATAGCCCCTGCCACCTAATTTAACAGTAAGCTCAAGTGCCTTTTTTACCTGTGCACAGGCAAAGGCAAAAACCTCAGCACTGTTAGATGAGCCAGCACCATTACAGAAGCGAGGGTTAGAGAACATATTTGCAGTTCCCCATAGACACTTAATGTCAGTACCCTTCATTTTTTCGAGTATGTAGTCAGTGATTTCGTCAAGGCGACGATTGGTTTCCTTAATATCCTCAGCCTCTGGAACAATATCAACGTCATGGAAGCAGAAATATTTAATTCCTAATTTTTCCATAAATTCAAAGCCTGCATCAACCTTAGCCTTAGCGTGCTCCATAGTTCCGTATTCCTTGCCGAAGGATTTGTTAGCCACACCTCTACCAAACATATCTGTGCCCTCAGCACAAAGATTGTGCCACCATGCCATAGCAAAAGGTAAGTGCTCACTCATTTTCTTGCCTAAAATAACTCTGTCAGCATCATAATACTTGAATGAAAGTGGATTTTTCGAGCCTGGTCCCTCGTATTTAATTTTTTCGATTCCTTCAAAAATAGCCATAATATGCCCCTTTATGTTTAAAATATTTATTTAATTTAATTTTAGCATTAAATATAACAAAAGTCAACACTAAATGAAGCTGAAATTCTTGACACAGCAGGTGAAGCTATAGTAAAATGTATGTAACAGTTTACATATAACAGGAGAGAAGCATGCTTTACACGGAAAATAATGCGCTTATTAGATTTTATAATTCTGAGATATTAAAAATCGAGCCTTGGGGAGAAAGCTCGCTAAGAGTCAGATGCTCTCCAGAGGGAAGACTTTCAAATAAGGATAGAGCACTCACAGAAAAAATAGATAAATGTAGTGCTAAGATTACAATAAATGAGGACTTTGGCGAGATTGTAAACGGAAAAATACGAGCAACCGTTGATAAAAACGGAAGGGTTACAATCTATAATCAGCGTGGGGAGATTATGCTTGATGAGGCGCTAAGGCTTCAGCCACTTAAAGCCCCTGCAAGATTTTTTAAGCCAAACCATTTAGGCAAATATCAGCTGACAATGAGCTTTGAAAGCAACGAAAAGGAAAAAATATTTGGTATGGGTCAGTACCAGCAGGAGATTTTGAACCTAAAGGGCTGTACTCTTGAGCTTGCACACAGAAATTCACAGGCGAGCGTACCATTTTACATATCCAGCTTAGGCTATGGCTTTTTGTGGAACTTACCAGCTATTGGCGAGGCTACCTTTGCAAGAAATATTACAAAATTCAAGGCTGAGTCCACAGACGAGCTTGACTATTTAGTAATTGTAGCAGACACCCCAAGCGAAATTGAAAGAATTTATATGAGGGCTGTGGGACACGCTCCTAAAATGCCTGAATATGCTCTGGGCTTATGGCAATCGAAGCTACGCTATCGCACACAGGACGAGCTAATGGGCGTAGCGAGAAAATATAAGGAATTAAATATTCCACTAAGCGTTATTGTCTGCGACTTTTTCCATTGGCCTCATCAGGGTGATTTCCGTTTCGATTATGACTATTTTCCAAAGCCAGAGGAAATGACTAAGGAGCTAAAGGAAATGGGTACAGAGCTAATGGTATCTGTTTGGCCAACTATCGAGTTTGAAAGCGAAAGCTATAAGGAAATGCTTGAGAGGGGCTATCTCATCAGAAATGATAGAGGACCCTCTAACCATACAGAATGCTTTAAGCCTGCTGTTTTTTATGATACTACAAACCCAGAGGCAAGAAAATATGTGTGGGAAAAGGTAAAAAGAAATTATTACGATAAGGGGATAAGACTTTTTTGGCTTGACGAGGCAGAGCCTGAATACATGCTTTATGATTTTGATAATCATAGGTATTTTGAGGGTAACTCTACCGAGGTTGGAAATGTCTATCCTGTTGATTATGCTAAGGGCTTTTATGAGGGGCTTATAGCCTCAGGTGAAGAAGAGCCAATTAGCCTAATTCGTTGTGCATGGGCAGGAAGCGCCAAGTATGGCGCACTTGTTTGGAGTGGTGACATTATGCCTACCTTTGAGGCTATGAGATGTCAGGTAAGAGCAGGTCTTAATATGGCTATTGCTGGTATTCCTTGGTGGACAACAGATATAGGTGGCTTTGATTATGGAGATCCTGCAAGTGAGGAGTATAGAGAGCTTACAATCCGTTGGTTTCAGTATGCTACCTTCTGCCCGATTTTGCGTATGCACGGCTATCAAGCGCCATATATCCCTGCTAAGGAGGGACTAACAGGTGGTGGAATGTGCTATACAGGTGGCGATAATGAAATTTGGTCCTATGGAGAAAAGGCATTTGAAATAATGAAAAATCATGTTTTCTATCGTGAAAAAATGAAGCCTTATTTAAAGAGCATAATGGACGAGGCGCACGAAAAGGGAAATCCACCAATGCGACCAATGTTTTACGAATTTCCAGAGGATAAAGGATGCTGGGACGTTGAGGATCAATATATGTTTGGTAGCAAGCTGATGGTTTGCCCTGTTTGCGAGCTTGGACAAAGACAAAGAGAGGTATATTTACCTAACGGCAAATGGAAAAATGTATTCACAGGCGAAATATACGAGGGTGGAAAGGCAATAACGGCTGATGCACCGATAGAATATACTCCTGTTTATGAAAGGTTATAATTATGGCTAATATAAGCGAAAAGAATAAAAAGAAATTTGAAAAGAGAGCAAGAGAGCTTGTTTCTCAAATGACATTAGAGGAAAAAATCGGTCAAATGGTTCATCAGGCTGAAGAAATTGAAAGGCTTAATATTAAGAGCTATAATTGGTGGAACGAGGCACTTCACGGAGTTGCAAGGGCAGGAATTGCTACAGTTTTTCCTCAGTCAATCGGCTTAGGAGCTACCTTTGATCCCGAGCTAATCGAAAAAATAGGTAATGTAATTTCAACCGAGGCAAGAGCAAAATATAACATAGCTCAAAGTGTTGGAGATACAGGCTACTACAAGGGACTAACCTACTGGTCGCCAAATGTAAATATATTTAGAGATCCAAGGTGGGGTAGAGGTCACGAAACCTATGGTGAGGACCCATATCTAACCTCTATTTTGGGCGTTAGCTTTATAAATGGTGTTCAAGGCTATGACGAAAAATATCTAAAGGCGGCAGCCTGTGCTAAGCACTTTGCAGTTCATTCAGGACCTGAAAGCCTACGACATGAGTTTGATGCTAAGGTAAATCAAAGAGATTTATATGAAACCTATCTTCCTGCCTTTGAAGCTTGTGTCAAGGAGGCTAAGGTTGAGGGTGTAATGGGTGCGTATAACCGAACAAATGGTGAGGCTTGCTGTGGTAGTCCCACACTTCTAAAGGGTGTTTTAAGAAACGACTGGGGCTTTGGCGGCTATGTGACCTCAGACTGCGAGGCTATTAGATATTTTCACGAGTACCATAAGGTAACAGAAAATGCTATGGAGTCAGTAAAATTAGCTGTTGAAAACGGTTGTGACGTAAACTGTGGTTGTTGCTACAAGCACGGAGTAAATGCAGTTAAAACAGGCTTGCTTGATGAGAAATTTGTTGACGAGGCTTGTGTTCGCTTATTCACAACAAGAATGAAGCTTGGTGAGTTTGATAAAACAAATCCATATAACAAAATTCCATATTCTAAGGTAGGCTGTAAGGAGCATGTTGAGCTTGCTAAGGAAAGTGCAAGACAAAGCCTGGTTCTTTTGAAAAACAACGGCATTTTACCATTAAGCAAAAGATATAAGAAAATCGGTGTAATCGGACCTAATGCGAGCAGTATTGTTGCCCTTCATGGTAACTATAATGGTAATTCTCAAAGATACATAACTGTACTTGAGGGACTTCAGGATTATGTGGAAAAAATCGGGGGACGTGTCTATTATTCCGAGGGCTGTCATCTTTATAAGGACTCTGCATACTGGGAAAAATATGATAGAAATGACGAGATCATGGCAATCTGCAAGGAGTGCGATGTTGTAGTCGGTGTGTTTGGTCTTGACGAAACCTTGGAGGGCGAGGCTGGATGCTGTGACTTTAACAAGGACGGTGACAAGTCAGGACTTAAATTCCCTGGTATTCAAGACGAAATTATGAGCATGATCGCTAAAAATGCAAAAAAATGTATTCTTGTAAATCTTACAGGTAGTGCAATGGACTTATGCTTGCAGGATGAGGAATATGATGCTATAATTCAAGGCTGGTACCCTGGTGAAAGAGGTGGAAATGCTATTGCAGAGCTAATTTATGGCGATTTCTCACCATCTGGAAAGCTCCCAGTTACATTTTATAAATCAGATAAGGATTTACCACCCTTTGATTGCTATGATATGAAGGGAAGGACATACAGATATTTAAAGACTGAGCCCCTTTACCCCTTTGGCTATGGCTTAAGCTATACTGATTTTGAGCTTACTGATTTGAGCATAAGCGAGGATAAAATAGGCAAAAACCCCATACACGTGTCTGTAAAAGTGAAAAATACAGGTAAAAAAGCAGGCAAGGAAAAAATCCAAGCCTACGTTAAAGCTCATATAGACGATGCACCCAACTTTACTCTTAGAAGGGTAGTACCAATAGAGCTTAAAAGAGGCGAGGAAAGAGAAATTTCCTTTACGTTAGAGCCAAAGGATTTTGCACTATGCAATGAAAATGGAAAAAGAGTGCTTAATAATTGCCGTTATACCCTGTATGTAGGCACAAGCCAGCCTGACTGTCGTAGCATAGAGCTAACAGGAAAAAGACCATTAAGTATAGATCTACAGGGTTAATAAAGAACGATATATAAATGAAAAAGTCACAACCATAGCAGGCTGTGACCTTTTTCTTAGTATCTTTCTTTTTTGTTTGTTTCGCCGAGAAGATAATCAACGCTTACACCGTAGAAACGAGATAATTTAATCAAAATGTCGGTAGGAATATCGTTCTCTCCTGTTTCGTACTTTGAGTAGCCTGTCTGTGACATTCCAAGTATTTTCGCTAACTGTGTTTGAGTTAAATCTCTATCCTCTCGCAAATCACGAATTCTTGAAAACATAAGCCTCTCCAATTTCTAAAAATTTGTTATGTGCTAAAAAGATATGCAACTTTACGTAAATATTTTACAACACGTGTCAATATCTCGTCAAAATTTAACCTAAAAAAGATTATTCTAATTAAGGCTTAAAATCGACACTCTGTTAAGAATTTTATTGAAATTTCAAGCAAGTTGTTTTATAATAGAAAAAGGACTATTACATATATATATTTTACTACATCTGGAGGAAAAATGAAATACTTATCTTTAGTAAATATAAAAGCAGGGACTAAAAACACACCAAGATTTTCAAAAGGAAACATACTCCCTTTAACAAAATATCCATTTGGAATGGTTGCCTTTTGCCCACAAACTGAATATCAAGAAAATAGAGAAGGTTGGTTTTACGACCCTGATATGCCTTATTTAGAGGGTATCAGACTCACTAATCAGCCAAGTCCGTGGATAGGTGATTTTGCGTCACTTTTATTAATGGTGCAAAATGATATAATTTCAGACACTCCTGCCTTAGCTTATAGTGGAATTAGACTCTCTGACACTAAATTATCTCCTGACTATTTAAAGGTGAAAATGCTACGTCCAGAGTGCGTTTTTGAGCTAACACCAACAGAAAGATGTGCAAAAATTCGCATAAGCCTTGAAAATGATAGACAAAGCTATCTTTCCCTTTTTTCACAAAAAGAAAACACAAGCTTTGAAATTGATGAAAATGAAATCAAGGTTACTTTAAATAGTGACAAAAGAGAAGGGCTAAAGGCATACTTCGTAATTAAAGTCAAAAAGGGAGAAATTTCTAAGGAAAAAAGCTATGGAGCAAAAAACTGCTTTCATATAGCCTTGAATTCAAAAAGCATTACCCTGTGTCTATCTCTTTCCTATATCAGTCACGAGCTTGCAAGAGAAAGTATTGAAAACGAGTGTGGAGCATTTTCCTTTAGTGCTATAAGAAAAAGGGCAAGGGACGAGTGGGAGGAAAAGCTATCACGAATCAAAATAGAGGACACAAGGGATAAAATGAAGGTGTTTTATACCTGTATGTATAGATGCTTTTTGTTCCCCTCAAAAATTTATGAAATTCAAAATGGTAAAAGTGTCTATTTTTCACCCTATAAGAAGCAGGTTAAGGCTGGGGTGAGATACACAAATACAGGCTTTTGGGATACAGCAAGAACGCTGTTTCCACTTTATACGCTGATAGCCAAGGACGAGCTAATAGAAATAATGAAGGGCTTTTTGTGTGACTATATAGACTGTGGCTATTTACCAAGATGGACGTCCTATGATGAAAGAGGCTGTATGCCAAGCACCCTGATAGATTTAACTATTGCCGAATGTGCAACAAAGGGCATTTTGGATAAGGATACCTTAGAGCTTCTTTTCGAGGGAATGATAAAGCATGCAAATGTAAGGTCAAATGACAAGCGCTTCGGTAGAGAAGGAATTGATAAGTACCTCGAATATGGATACGTTCCCTGTGATTTTTGTAAGGAAAGCGTTAATTTAACCCTTGATTTTGCGCTGGGTGATTATTGTATTTCCAAGGTTGCTAAGGCCTTGGGTAAAAGAGAAATAGAAAAGGAATATTTGGCTCGTAGCAAAAATTACATAAATCTTTTTGATAAGGAAAGTGGATTTATAAGGCCAAAGGACTCAAAGGGTAATTTTAAGTCTGACTTTGACCCGCTTAGCTGGGGACAGGACTATACTGAGGGTAGCGCATGGCAAACAAGCTTGTTTGTTCCCCATGATATAGACAACTTAGCCAAGCTTTTGGGTGGGAAAGAACAGCTACTAAAAAGGCTCGACTTAACATTAAATACAAAGCCGAGGTATAGAGCTGGTGGTTACATGTGTGAAATTCACGAAATGACTGAAATGGCACAGGCAGATTTCGGTCAAATAGCAATTTCAAATCAGCCCTCGTTCCATATCCCATATATGTATGCTTACTTAGGAGAAAAGGAAAAAGCAAGAGAGCTTGTTTCAAAAATGTGCAAGCTATTTACAAAGGAGGGCTATCCAGGAGACGAGGATAACGGCTCAATGTCAGCGTGGTATATCCTTTCTCAAATTGGCAAATATCCCCTCTGCCCACCAGATGGCTTTGTGGAGATTGAGCCACTTATTAAAATTAGATAATCAAGTATATAAAGCAGGGGCTTTTATGGCTCCTGTTTTTTCTTTGTATATTTATGCACAAAAAACGAATATTTCAAGCAAAAATACAGAAAATACTTTTAGCAATTTGCACAAAATTGTTGAAAAAGGAAACAAAATGTCAAAAAATGGCTTATTGCTATTGAATATAAATATATTATATGATAAAATAAATCTAACAATTTAAAAGGAGTTAAACGGTAAAGCTTTAATTAATTGTAATCTTATTCAAAGGCGAAATTTTTTATAAAAGGAGAGAAAAATGAAAAAATTTAAAGAATCAAAGTTTATAATTGGCTTTAGTGCGATTTTAGCAATAATTTTTGCAGTAATAAGCCTTGTTGTGTTCTTGGTATTGAAGGACCTTAATGCTACCTTCTGGCTTGGATATATTTTCTTAGCCCTTGCCTTCGTGCTTGCTGAGTGCGTTGTAATCTTCTTATTTAAGAACAAAAAGAAGGATGCTATTTTTCTTGGTATTCCACTTGTAACCTATACGCTTATTTATTTAGGCGTGGCGTTGGCTTGCTCACTATTATTCATGGTGCTCAAGGACTTTGTTCCATGGCAAGTTTCATTAATAGTTAATATTTTACCGTTTGCTATATTTATAGTTGTTGCTATATTTGCAATCCTTGCTCGTTCAGTAGTTGAGGAAATCAATGAGAATGTAGCTAAGAAGGTTAGAAATCTTAAGTCACTCGTTGTTGACGTTGACCTTATGGTTGAAACCTGTCAGGATGACGAGCTTAAGAATAAGCTTAAAAAGCTTTCTGAAACAATTAAATATTCTGACCCTATGTCAAACGATGCAGTAGCAGACGTTGAGGACAGAATTATAGCTAAGATGGCTGAGCTCCGTGTTTATAATGAAAACGGACAAATTGAGGATGCAACAAAGGCTGTTACAAGTCTTGAAATCCTTTATGTAGAAAGAAACAGAAAATTAGCAATTTCAAAATAAGCACAAAGAGGTAAATACAGATGGCAGTTAATTATGTTGCAAGGCGCTGTTCACAATGTGGCGGTGAATTGGAATACATAAAAGAGAGAAAGCTGTATGTATGTATGTACTGTGGTGCTGAATTTGAGCGTAAGGAAGAAAAGCGTGAGGGCATGTTTGCCCTCAAAAACGTGGTTAGACAGACTATTTTGGAAACCACCTATCGCCGTCTTGACAATGCTCAGAGAAACCTCGTTGAGTGCGAAAAGATTGATGCAAAATATGTTGGTACACAGATTGCAAAGATAGTTTATCAAATGATAAGGGTTACAACTCCTGGTGCGTGTCTTCCACATGAGGCAAGGGGACTCTTTGAGCAGATGAAGCGTAGCTATCTTCAATTAAAGGAGGACTATCCTGAAATTTCTGAGGATGAGGAGATTTTGTACGAGGATTTAGAGGAGAGCGATATTTATGCTACACTCCTTCTCGTATTTGATTCCTTAGGGGACAAGTCAAGACGTGACTTTGTTCGTAGCCTCATTAATCCACGTGAGGTTTACTCACAGGATGCAAATAGCAATCTTCTTACATATGCTCTGAAGAATAGCGACAACGATTTTGTAGATGCAATCATTTCAAACTATAATAATCTCAATGTTAAGCTTGCTATGACAGAAATACTTAAAAAGCAGGCAGATGTGCCTACTAAGGCATCAAATGTAGCTAAATTGCTTTCTACAAAGCAGTTTGGAATTGATGACAAGAGATTAATTGAGGATTATATTGAAAGCTCACAGGACAGTGGAGAAACTAAGGCAGGAATTGCTGCAGCTTCAGTTACTAATGGAATTAACCTAAGCCTTGACATAGTTACAAGGAATGTTCTTTCCAAGGTAAATAATGAGCAGGCAAGAGCCTTGATTTCTGCATATTGCACACATAAGCTAAATGATGCAGAGGTGCTTAAGATTTTAACCTTCACATTTGCTTCACAAAAGGCAGATGCTATGTTGGGTGCAATCGAGTGCCTTGAAAATGGTAATCAATATATTTTCATTCCATCAAAGGTAATTTCCTCCGTTTTAGACTCCAATCTTAGCGGAAGTGAAAAAAGAGAGGTTTTGGAGAAGGTATATAGCCATAATTTAGAGCAAAAGGCTCAGGAAAATGCCTTGACAAGCTATCTTTGCTTTAACACAGATAGCGCAGAGGAAAGATATGAGCTTATTCCATTTTTGCTTGAGCACGTGGCTAATATTCCTAACCAAACTGTTGAGAGCTATGTTTTAAAGTGTGCTCTTGACGTGGAAAGTAAGCCTGAAATCGTGGAAATGATGTTTAATAAGGGGCTTAACCTAAGCTTCTACAAGGATTTAGTTACAAAGTATCTAAAGACTAATGTAGATACGCCAGACGTTAAGAGCGAGGTTTTAAGGGTTCTTATTGACGCAGGCTTGAAGCTTGATAGTGATACACTTGAGAGCTTTATTTGTCAGCCAAGCGAAAATGATGCAATGAAAATCAGCTTTATTAATAAAATGGTTGAAAACGGCACAGCTATAAGAAACGACTGCGCAAGCAAGTATCTTGAAAGAATGCCGATTGACAAGTATAATACAGAGCTTTTAGGCTTGCTTTATAATCAAAGAAGCGTGTTTAGCGCTAAGGCTGTTGAAAATTATCTACTCTATTTTAGAGATGATGAGAAAACAAAGCTTACAAGAGCAAGACTATTTATCGAAAATTGTGTTGGGGATATTGGTGGCTATTATTGTAGCATTGCACATCTCCAAAACAGAGTGACCTGTAATATTGCTCAAGCCTATATGCTTTTAGCTCCAGATAATGTTGATTTAATTCGTAACGTAATTGACTATATGCTCGCAGGTAAGCTTTTGAAGCTTAACGGTGAGGTTATGGTATCAAACGAGAGAATTAAGTTCAAGAAATATGTGGTTGCAAATAAAGGCTCTATAGGTGGAAAAACAAATTCGCTTTGTGAGCATTATAAGGTATTTTCACTATTATTTTAAAACAAAGGAGAACGAGAGATGACTCAGGAAGAGTATAATCAAGAGGTCAACCGATTACAATCTCTCATAAACGATCTGGAAAACAGGGCAAACAGGCTTATTGTTGAAAACCAACAGCTAACACAGGAGCTTGTTCAGTCCTTAGCAGACGTTGAGGTTTTGACATCGAAATGCAGACAGCTTGATGACGTAGTCTATGATGAGGTGGATTATTTGTCTGGCGTTGTTGGACAGGCTGACCTCGAGGTAAAGCATATCTTTGATGCTTTAAACGAGCTTACAGCACAATTCTTCACCTTTAAGCGTCTTTCTACCGCTTCTAAAAACATCACTCAATATACTGACGAGTATTACACAAAGTTCCATTATTATAATGAGCTTAGAAGAATTACTCTCGGCTATGTTATCGGTCTTGATGCTAATATTGTATCAAGCGATGTAATGAGGAAAAAGGTAGAAAAAGCTTATTTGCAAAACACTGAATACTGGTTAGCTTACTGTATTACTGCCGTTATGCTATGGGCAAGTAATGAAAAAACAGCTGCTAATCGTGCAATAAGCAAGGCATTATCAATTAATTATTTTAATTCCTGCTTATTCTTCCTTCTTATCAACCTAAGATTTAACAGAATGGACGCTGCTAAGAAGTGGTATGTAAACTACCTCGACCATGCAGACAGAGATGACTTGGGTGATGAGTGGCAATATCTACTTCAAGCATACTTGTTTGGAGTATTTGGAGCAGACGAAAAGTTCCAGACTCTTGTAATGAATTGCTTTAAGGATATGGTTAGTCAGCTTGAAATGACAACCGTTGACTTTGCAAAGAAGTTTACAAAGAGAGCGCTTGAATTTGCTCAGCTTTACCTACATAAAACAAGGAAAGAATATGTTACTATCCGTCGTAACAGCCCAGATTACGAGGATATTATGGACTTGCTTTCTACTGCTGAGAAAAACGCAGAAATAGCAAAATATTATGACGATTTGACACAGGTTGAGGCTAACGAGGGCGAAAACCTTGCTCAAAGAATCGAAAATGTTCTTTATTCCTTGATTAACGACTATGATGATGAGGAATACAAGGTTGTTAAGAACATTAAGCTCAATGAGGCAATAGTTGCTGCAAAGGGCGATATGGCAGAGGCACAGGCTAAGACTGAAAAGCTATTTGCCGAGAGAGAGGAAAAGAAGAACTTCGGCGACCTTCTAAGAACATGGGCATTCTGTGAGGATGGTCAAACTGACGTAACAGTAAAAAGATTTTCAATATCCTTCATGAAGGATGCTATCTCAAAGGGATATGAGGAATTTGCTGAGGATTACAGAAAGAACGAGCCAGATGAGATTAATTTTGAAATCGACGGCTGTCATATGAAATGTAATGAAAATCAGCTTGACAAGGCAGAGAGTGCAATTAATAAGCACTACGATAAAAACAAGCTTGCTAATACAATTAAGGACAAGCTTGTGCTTATATTCCTATGTATTACCTTGGGTGGAGCTTTACTCTGCGGTATCGGAGCAATAGTAATTGCTTGCGCAGGTAACCCAATAGCCATTAGTATTCTATTTGCACTTGGCGCAATCGTGCTTGGTGTAGGTATCTTCTTGATTTGCAGGCGAGTTATTGAGCTGAAGCAAATGCGTGAGGAAAAGAAGAAAAAGGCGATAGCTATTATGAAGCAGGCACTTGGTGAGCTTGCAGAGTGGCGTCAAGCTTACAAGGAAGCTGACAGCGAAAATGCAAATCTTATCAAGGTCTTTGAAAAATATTGATTGGAGGGTAAAATATGGCAAACGCATTATATGCCATTAACAGGCTTGACGAAACCATTAATTCGTTCAAGTCAAGAGTTGATGTCAAGGTAACAGACGTTGATAACTCCACAGCGAGTATCCGTTCAACCGCTGACAGAATATATGAAAATATTGAGCGCTTCAAGGTTGATATGCTTCACGGCGAGGAAACACAGATAGCGCACGAGAATATTTTAAGAATTGACCAGATTATCAAGGAGCAGTTTGGTAATCACGAGGCAATCAGACGTACAGTTTTAGGTATCGTTAAGGACTTCGATATTAACCTCGTACGTAATAGCACAATTCAAGAGCTTTCTGAGGAATTATGGATTACAAGCTCAAGATATTGGCTATCCTATGCACTTTTAGCAATTACAGCTTGGGTAAACAACTACCCAGAGGTTGCAAAGAACGCCCTTTCCGAATGTGGAAGAAAGGACGCTATTAAAACAACATTATTCTTCTGCCTTACAAATCTTCGTTTTGGAAGAATGGAGGCAGCAAAGAAATGGTTCTACGAGTATTTCAATACTCTTGACCCAACAATGCTTCAGCAGGAAACAGCAATTCTATTGCAATCCTTCTTAAACGGCATTTTCGGTAAGGATAAGGAGCTTGAGGGCGAAATCACAAAGCTTATTGATAGCTGGATTACAATTATCGAGGAGCAGGACGAGATTTCAGCGCAGCTTGTTGAATCCTATTATACCTATATTCAGAATTTACACCCAGAGTGTGAATTTAACTATCCAAAGCTACTTAAGCATTGTGCTGGTACAGGCACACTTAAGCAGACTATTACAGACGCATCAAAGTATGAGCTTCTTATAGACTTTGTAAAGGAGCTTGACGTTGAGGCTGTCGAGCAAACTGATGAAAACTATAAAAACAGAGTTGATGCTATCTTGGCTAAGCTTATCACTAACTATGATGCTGACGAGCTTGAGCTTAGAAGACAACAGGCATACTACCGTTGCATAGCTGATAATAAGGGTGACGTTGAGGCTGCTGAGGCTCAGTTCACAGCTATGATGGAGCTTGAAAACGAGCATTTCAATATCGGTAAGCAAATGGTAAGATGGGCTATTTATGATGATAGCGAAAAGACAGACGTTCAGGTAAGAAAGTTCGGCTTCCAAAAGACAAAGGGCTGGTTTACCAAGGCTGTTGAAAGCTTCGATTCTGAGCTTGGCGCAAGCGTTCCAACACATTTCGATTTGTCAATCGACACATGGAAGGGTACAACAGACGGAAACGACGAGGCTGATCAGCACGATAGCATTGAGGCACACTTTAAAAACAACAAGCTACAAAATACAGTAGTTAATAAGTTTAACGCAGTTGTTCTTGCAATTTTGGTTATCTCTGCAATAGTTGGAGTAATTATGATTGCAGCAGGTGCTGGCGCATGGGCATTAATCGTAACTGGTGTATGTGCAATTATTTTAGTAATTAGAGTAATTATTGCATTCAATAAATATCCAAATAGAATTAATGCAGCTAAGAAGGTGCTTAGTGAATGTATAGCAGAAATCGCAGAATATAGACGTAGCTATGAGGAAAAGCACGCTATGAAGGACGAGCTTTTCTCAATGGTAGAATTTCTTTAATTAGAAAAGGAGAGTTAATATGAGTAACGAAGTAAAGGACCAAGAATTAGACCTTAGCTTTGAGGAAATGATGCAAAACTTTACCTCACCAGCAGCAGAGGGAATGGAAATATCCGACGAGAGATTACAGGAAATGAATAAAAAGCTTCCTGAGTGGAGCTTAGAGCCTCCATACAGCTTCCTTAAATGATTGCTGTATCTAAGCCAAGTAGCTATAGCGACTGGATTCGGGCATTTGAAAATATTAAAAGCTATCCACTAAGTCAAGACTCCTATTATGAGCTTGAGCTGGGAAGGCTTGATACATATTCGTCAATGAGTCACCCCTTTAATTCTATGCTGACCGATACCATAAACGTGGTTTTGAATAGATGTATAGATAGCTTTTCAAGGGAGCTTGATATGTGCTTAAGCTTTAACGAGATAGATAATATTGAGCTTGTCTTTAGTCATTTGAAAACAAACGTGAGAAGAGTATTCTTCTTTGAGCGTCTTGGCTTCCTACCCGATAGCGTAAAAAACGAGCTTTCGGAAAAAATCAAGGAGCAAATGTCTGCGTTTTGGAATACGGTTGTTAATCATCTTACAAAAGAGGCTATGAACAACCAAATCGGAGCGTTAGAGGACACGTTGTTCCTTATCAAAAGAATTAAATTGTTTTAAGCATAGGTGTATAAAATGGGGAATTATAATTCTACTAAAAAAGAGATAAAAAATTACATATGCGCAAGAACTCCGCTAATCGTAATTGATTCAAGCGAGAGGGAGAGAGTAGAAAGAATGCTCAAGGAGATATCAAGTGAGCTTAATATCGAGCTTCTTTACTACACCGACGAAAAAAAGGCTTGTCACCTAAATGGTGGCTCGTCAAGGGATGTTGACGACCCTTTAGCATTTATATCCCAAACCTTTAGGAAAAATAGAAATTCCACCTTTGCCTTCGGAGATATTAAAAGAATAAGCGAGGATAATATTTATAGCCGTGAGGTTCTTAATATTCTCTATTTAGCAAAGGAAACAAATTCCACTTTGATTTTAATCACAGCTGATAATGTGTGGTCAAGGCTTGCCTCCTTTGGTATGCTTACTACCCTTGATTATCCTGACGTGGACGAAAGAATACACCAAATTAATCAATTTGTATCACGCTATCGCTCCAGATTTAAAATAAGCTGGGACGAAACAGATATTCGTATGGCTGCAACTCTTATGAGAGGCTTTACAGAGATACAAACAGAAAATATTTTATCAACAACTCTTATTACCAATAACGGCTTAGGTAAGGAAAATTTAGCAGAGCTAACAGCTCAAAAGAGCAAGCTTTATGGTGCAGTTTCCTGTATCCAAGCAGTAAATGTTCCAAAGGGACTTTGTGCATCAGGACTTGAAAATCTCAAAGGCTGGCTACTCGATAAAAGAAGAATATTCTTCGCATCTGATAGTGAGCTTGAAAGCAGAGATTTAACCACTCCTAAGGGTATTTTGCTTGCGGGCATACCTGGCTGTGGAAAATCCTTATCTGCAAAAATGGTCGCTAAGGAATGGAATTTACCATTGTTTAGATTTGATATCGGCTCAGTTTATGACAAGTGGGTTGGTGAGAGTGAAAAGAAAATGAAGGAAGCGCTTCAATTTATTGATAATGTTGCGCCCTGCGTTTTATGGGTTGATGAAATAGAGAAGGCGCTTTCCACCTCCGATTCAGGAAATGATACAGGAAAGAGAGTTTTAGGACAATTTCTGTTCTGGCTTCAGGAGTCTAAGAGTAGAGTATTTTTAGTTGCAACAGCCAACGATATATCCAAGCTCCCCTTTGAGCTATTTAGAAAGGGACGTTTTTCTGAAATGTTCTTCATAGATTTGCCTAACAAGAGGGAGAGAGAGGACACTATCAAGTATTACGTGAACAAATCGCTTCATAAAACCTTACCAGACGAGGTAATAAACAGCCTTGTTGAAATATCTGAGGGCTATTCCTATTCAGATATTGAATATAGCGTTAAGGAGTGCGCACAGCACGCTTTAACCGAGGGTGATGAGGCTATAAATTCACAGCTTATATTAGAAAAATTCAAGAGAATTGTACCTATTGCAAAGGCTAATCCTGAAATGGTAGATAGGATTAGGGCTTGGGGAACCGAGCATGCAGTAGCAGCATCAAAACAGGAGGAAAAATGAGTCTTGCAGAATTACAAAATTATGCAAATGCGCTACAAAATCAGGTAAGACAGCTCGAAAATGAAAACAGAGAGCTTTTACAAGAGCTTTCCGTTGTTGAGCGTGGAGTTTTAGGCGCTATGAACGAGCTTGAGGCGTTTAACTCCAAAATTAGAAATACCTTTGACTATTGCGCAAACTCCATGGCATATTCTCACGACAAGGCAGTACAGTCAATAGTTGTGCAGGGCGAGATAGAGGAGCTTTATAAGAGATTTAAGCATATAGAGCTTGCTAACAAGAAGATTCGTGCCTGCAACAATAAAAAATATTACGATTTTGCAAACTATAGAGCTGTAAGAAAGATTGTTCAAGGTATAATGGATAACTTAGACCTTAACATGATAAGCAACCGTACAATTATGAAGGCGGTTGAGGTACAGCATTTGCAAACACCTGATTATTGGCTAACCTGTGCATTAATTGCCGTAATGGCATGGAAAAGCGATGATAAAAGACTTGCTGATAGAGCCTTAGCAGAGGCTATCAAGCTTGATAAGAAGAATACATCACTATTCTTTATGCTCTTTAATCTTCGTGTAGATAGGGAGGATGCGGCTCTAAAATGGTTTGAGTCCTTCCAGGAATGTGAAATGAAGGGTAGCGACGAGGATACATTCCTTATGCTCTTTACCCTTATTACAAAAACAATAGCAGATAGAGTTGATGACGGAGCGCAGAATGCTGCTCTTAAGTTCATTAAGAGAATTTACGATGAGTGTGTAGGCTCTGAGAGCTATGACGAAGGTGCACTCGTTGATAAAATTGAGAGCTTCTATGCTCAAATGATGCCTCATGACGCACTCGAATATCCACTACTTCAAAAGCACCTAACTGACTACAGTCAGCTAACATATCAAATGATGCTTGCTAAGAATAATATTTCTATTCTTGAGTATCTTTTGAAGCTTGAGGACGTTAAGGATAAGAGAAATAGCTATATTAAGCAATATATCGACCAGCTTGTATTAAGACCTAACGCAACTGAAAAGAGCGTTTATGATGAGATTGAGTATAACGAATACATAATCAAATATCAGGGCTATGTTGATCAAGCGAAGGAAGCTTATGACGAAATGTGCGCAAAGCGTGAAAGCGAGATTAAGCTTGTTGATAGCATGGTTGATTGGATTCAAGACGGCGAAAACTCTGAAAAGGTAAACGATTTAGTTAAATTAAATATGTTTACTATGGTTAAGCCACTTGAGGAAAAGGCTATTGAGAATTATACTGAGGCTTATAGAGCAAGAGTTAATCATAAGCATGGCGTAAAAATCAACGACTATAAAACAACAGTTGATTTCAAGAATCAGACAAGCGAAACTCAAAAGGTAAAGGACTTCTATGAGGCTAAAAAGCAGGCAGAATTAAAGACAGTAAAGAATACACCAATTATTCTTTCCTTTATAATCGCTGTTTTAACCTGTGCAGGAGCAATCGCTCTACAAATTGCAGTAGGGGGTATGTGGCTCTGGATCTTAGGCTTTACTGGCGTAAGTGCATTAGTAGGAGTAATTTATATCTTTAAAAACAAGAACAGACGTGGAACTATTATACTAAATTGCGAAAAGGACGCAAACGTAACGGGCGCAATTTTAGAAAAGCTATTTGTTCAGTATGCTGAATACGAAAAGGAGTATGAGGAATACGACGGATACGCTGAAAGAATAGTAAACGAGCTTGCAAAGATTTAATAAAAAAGAGTGAGAACGCATTACCGCGTGCTCACTCTTTTTATTTAATTTTATTTTTTGCAATAAAAATCATTCATCATTTGCTCTGCGTCGATATCATTTAATGAATCATTATACTGACTTACTCTTAGCTTAATCTCGTTAATTATTTTTATTCTTTGTTTTCTTGAAAATCCAGCAATCAAAATTTTCTTTCTTTCCCTGCTTTTTAGTAACAGTTCAATGTTTGTTCTTAACAGCTTTGTAAGTTTGATTTCTCCTTTTTCGAGAATATTATATTTTTGAATTGGGAAATCATCAGTTTTTCCTGACACAATTCTTATGTCGATTATATCTTCGTATTTAACATTAATACAATGTTGAATAGCATTAATCCCATTAAGCTTTCTTTTTTTCTTTAGACCAGGAACAAATACGCTATCTTTAGTAAAAGTTATTCGTCCATAATAAATAAAAATAATAATAATCGCAACAAAGAATGCAACACCTATCATCGTTATAGCCATTTCAAAATACAGTTCTTTTACCAATCCGATTGTAGCCATTACAATCAAAAAAGCGAGCATGCTGTAAATAAAAAGCATTCCACAAACATACCATTTATTAAAGTAAAAAATAGTTTTTTTTCATTACAAACAACCTTCAAAATTTAATTACCATACGCATCAGAAAAACCACTTTGCAGAGTTTCAAATAAGCCATCAAAAAACGTCTTTTATATATTGTTGAATTACCCAAAAGCTACTAAAGAGCACTTTGGAAAACCCCTACCCACGCATCATATACATATTTTACCATAGTGGTTCCTTTTGTGTCAAGTTTGCTATTGAATTTTAAAAAGCGTTGTGATAAACTAAACATATAATTATACAAGGGGGATAACAAATGGAGAAAAGGGTTTTTCGCGCTTGGGAAGATACAAGGGTTAAAATTTTTCTGATAGTTACAATTTTTTTAATTCCATTTTTACTTGTATCAAACGCAATGCTTTTTAAAAGTGAATATCAATATCCTGCTTGGAAAGTAATATATGGAATATGTTCCATTTTTATTTATATAGTTTTTTTAAGCTACTGGGCATGTTGCTTGATATATAAAGTAACGCTCTTACCAGAAGGAGTTTTATACAAACAAAATACCTTGCAAATTATACCATATAGCCAAATAAGCAAAATCAGATTTATTTATAGCAAAAGAGATGAAAATGGTAATTTTATTAAGCCTACCCACATACGCGATAGTAATTATTTAACACCAAAAGCATATACAGAATTTACATTAAATGACGGCAAAATATATAGAATAAGAATTGAAGGAATGACCAAAAAGCTTACAATTAAAATACTTGAAGAAATAAAGGCTCGCTCCATTGCTTATAACGATGCCCTAAAGGATTTTGATCCAATTAAAACTGTCAAAAAATCAAAGTTTACCTTTAAAGAACCTAAAGAAAGCTTTATAATTCCAAAAAATTTGCATTAAGAAAAGACCTCTTTTAGAGGTCTTTCTTTTTATTTCAATATAACTTTACCATCAATTTGAGGCATTAAAAGCTCTCTAACTAATTGGTTATAGCTTTTTGTTAAATCTGTCCTTCTGTTTATTTGGCTTATTATTTTTTCTCTTTGCTTGTCAGAGTAGGGAGAAATATCAAACCACATTGAATCTTCATTCTTTAGAATAAATTCTAAATAAAGATTTATATTTTTAACTTCCTTATCATTTTCGTCCAAAATGACTTTTTTGTCAGCGTCTTTGTACGAAAAAACTAACTTAACATATTCAATATTAAAATAGAGAATTTTGCATTTATTAAACCGATTTTTGGAATTTCCATTATTCACTTTTTGAAGAAATTCTATTTGCTCCTTATTAAATGTTATTTTGATTGCTTTTAAGTAAGTACGTATTGTTGGAACAATCGGCACAATGAAAAACATAATAGAAAAAATTAAAGCAAATAAGTAAAATTCTTTTTCAATTAAAAAAAGGATAAACGGAAAAAACATAAAGAATAAATACGAACAAGCAATAAACATTTTTGATGTTGACATATCTATAGGTCTAAACTTTTTCCCCATATAACCACTCCTTAATCAACTAATTGTTGCGTAAGCTTTTCAAAGCCAAATAAAGAATAATAAAATTCTGCAAGACTTGCACCTGCACCATCTTCCAAGCTATCCATTAAGTTTTTACCGAATTGTTTTAGATTTTTGTTAAACAAAATGGTGTCCAAATCCGAAGAACTACCATCACTGAAGGCAAAGGAAAAGATTCCTGCAAATCCAGATATAATCAATATTTCTTTTGCTGTGTGATTTTTACCATCAATCCAATTTTCAAATTGCATACTGCCAGCCTTGGTTAAAAAGCCTGATACAAACGCACCCGTTTTATTTAAAAACGAGTTTCCTAAAAAGCCTAAACCTGCACTGAAAGCTCCACCAAGAGCTCCGCCAACAATACTACCTAAAAATCCACTCCAAGACCAATTCCACTCTCCTGTTATCACAAAAGAAATAACAGTGCTAGCAGTGTACGAAATTGCACTAGAAATCGCTCCAATGACAGCTCCAACAAGAATTGAAATCAAAAAATTTCCACTTGGATCTACATACATAACAGGGTTATTGTTACAGTACGCGTATAGGTTAGTACCACCGATAGTTTCTGGGTCAAGATAGCTAATATCATCAGGTGAGATGAATCTGCAAATTGTTGGGTCGTAATATCTTGCGTTCAAGTAATATAGCTTTGTTTCAGTATCGTAGTAGTATGAACGATATCTGATTGGGTTAATGCGACCAATATGTGCTTCATCGGTTATTGCAGCACCATTTGCGTCAAGCACACTATGATTTCCCCACGCATCATATACATATTTTACCACAGTATTACCCTCGGAGTCAAGAATTTCGATTACATTACCGAAAATATCCTTGCGATAGAAATATTTTTCTCCCAGATATTCAAAGGCATAAACAGAGGAGTTATTATCGTAGAAAAATTTAATTCCGTTTGATTGTCTGAATATCTGATTTTGCATATTGTATTCGTAAGTAATTTCAGAATCTCCTGTCTTTGAAATTCGTCTTCCAAAAGCGTCGTATTCAAAGGTTATATCACCATAAGATGTAAGCTTTCTTCCTGAGCCCCATTCAAGTGTCTTTCCCTTGTATGCCGTTGGATTGCCTAAGAGGTCATATGTAATTTCATTTCCGTCAAAAGAAATCAGATTTCCAACCATATCATAACTATAGTTGAATATTTTTCGATATGCGTTACTTTCGTTTAACTCTCGCTCTGATTCAAATGAAAAACCATATAATTTTTTTGAAGCAATATTACCCTTGTTATCATAAGAATAGAAAGCTGTAGCATTTAGCCCCCTATTATTTTCTCTAACAAGTCTACCGAGTGTATCATATTTATGCTCAACTGTAAGTACACCATTTTCATATATTTTTGTGATATTACCCATTTTATCATATTTATATCTGATGTTGTCACCTAAAATTAAAGCTTCGCCATTCTTTTTGCTATATTGAATCGCTACAGGTAATTTAGTAGCATGGTCGCCATTTTTAAGATATGTAATATCCTCTGAGTATATATCTTCAACATAATTAGAAATAGTCTTTCCTCTATTTCTTCCTAAGCAGTCAGTTTTTAGCTTATGTGTTGTACCATCGTTTACATAAGTATATTCCTTTAGATTGCCTAATATATCGTAGGTATATTGATTATACATAGCTCTTGGATTTGTTGTACTGTTAATTGTTTCACAGGAAATTTTTCCGTTAGCAGTATAGGTATATGTCTGGCTATATATTTCGTTTAACTCACCATCTTCTAAATACTCGTATAATCTTTCAGTTGAAAGCTTTCCACAACTATCATATGTGTACTTAATGATATTAACATTTACACCATTTTCTTGTTGAATAATAGAGGTTACTTTACCATTTGAAATGACTTTGATTAACTTTTTAGAGCTTTCACCCTTTATGATTTCTTTTGTTTCTGTTGTTGGTGAAACCTCATGCTTTTCGATACTGCCGTCTGCATAGGTTACAGTTGTCTTTTCGGTATTTGTTGTATTGTCCTTTTCGTATAGGTATTGTGCATATTCATTACCATTTATTGTAACAGAGGTGACTCTATCCTTGTAATCATATGTGTACTCGTATGTATTGCTATCACTAATAACCTTAGTTAAAAGACCATTTGTATATATTTTTTGAATACTGTTTTCCTCTCCGTCTGCTGTGCTTTGAGTAATTGCAGAGTTGCCATTCATATTGTCAAAGCCAAAGGAATATCTGCTTCCGTTAGGGTATTTTGTGCTACAAACTGTATTTGTTCCATCAAAATATTCATACATTGTACGATTTTTTCCTAAGAGGTCAAATTCAGCAATTTTTTGTCCCTTTTCGTTTACCTCAATTTCCTCATAATACTTTGATGATGGATCAAGGGAATTATATGTAATCTTTTTTATCTCGAAGCCGTTTTTATCGTAAACATGCTCCTCAATATTAATTCCGTTTGCTTTTTCCTCACCCTCTGTATAGCTTTGCTTCTTTAATAGCTGTCCTCTGTCGTTATATTCGAGCAATACAATATGATTAAGTTCCTTTATTGGACTTGATATATCAGTATATATCTTTTCGTTTGTTACTACTTTTGATACTTGTCCCTTTTCGTTATATGTGTAGGTTTTGACTATATCCTGCTTATAACCATTGTCAGTATCACTAATTTTCTTATTTGTAACAGCTTCGCTTTTTACTCTGTTAAAGGCATCGAGGGTTACGGTGCTTTGACACATATTCTCAAACGTCACCGTTTCTCCGTACAAGCCATTTTCCTGAACAGAGGAAACGTTATATTTTCCCATTCCTACATGTTCATATTTTTCTGCCTTTGTGTACTTTCCGTTTTCTAACACGCAATGCTCGGTTATTCTTCCGTCTGCATCAAAGGTGTAAGCTTCGACAATTTGTTGCTCTTGGTTTGTTAATGTTGCACTTGTACCACATACCAAATCTATCTTTTTAATGCTTTGTGGTATTACAGTATCATTTTCAATGTTACTAATATTTGCAAAATATTCAACAGATGATAACATATCATTCGCGTAGCTCATCTGCACAAATTTGTTATTATAAGCAACCTTAAAGCCACTCAAGCCTGTTTCGTCAAGTGTTAAATCAAATGTTAGTTCTTGCTTATTTGGATATATAACCTTAACTAAATTTTCGTCGCTATCATACTCATATGAGGTTACCTCGCCTAAGGAATTGATGATTTCCCTTAGTAAGCCGACGTCGTCATCATAATGCAAGGTAATTCCGTTTCCGTCCTTATTACATACTTTGGTAATTTTATATCCATTTGTTGAATAGTGTTTCGTTCTTTCAATAACTGTATAATTGTCACTATTCTTGTTGTAAATTACACATAAATCACCATCTTCGTTAAAGCCCTTAACTATATTTTCGTCTATTACATAATATATAGGTGCTTGTTTTTTCATTACAGCAAGCTCATCATAAAGAACGCTTAATTCCTTACGATAGCTTTCATAATTGTGTTGATTTTCTTCGCTTTTTTCAAGTAACATATCAATTTGTCCTTGAATATTTGCTAATTGCTTTTTTAACACCGTTTGATTTTCGTCCTCTAAGGTTGTGTTAAATTGGCTTAATAAAGATCTGTATTGTGCAAGCTGTAATCTTGTAAAGAGATAATTTTCGTTTATGCCAAGCTGTCTATACGAATAACTACTAAATTCGCTTTTATCTGCAATTTCAAAATCAATTACTCCGTTCTCAAAAACAGCTACATATGATATATAGTCCTCAATCTTTTCTGAATCATCTTCAATAGTCGAAAAATCTACAGTATCATAAATGTTTTTTATGTAAGCTCTATTTTTTTCGCCTGTCTTTTGCATTTCATCAATTTGCCATCTGATTAAGTCCATTTGCTCCTCTGTATATGGCTTTTGAAGAATTAAGGACTCATATGTTAAAACTTCACTTTTTGTCATAAATTTAACTGTTCCGTCAGAAAGAGTTACTTGTACAATATTTTCAAGGGCATTTTCATATGAAAATATTTTTTCCTCTATTTTTTTGATTTCTTCATTTCTTTGCTCATATAAATCAGTACCTTCCATTTTACTATATGGAATTTCTGCCTTTAAACCGTCGTCTGAATATAGTTCTCTATATGCCTTTGTTTCTTTTGTCAAGGTCATGTATACTAAATCGCCATTAGGATTGATTTTAAGCTGATTTCTTGATATCTCATAAGGCTCACCATTTGCATCAACACAATAATATTTGTTTTTCATATAGTGATTTTTTCCAAACGCATCTATATATAGAAACTCTCCAGACTCCTCCTTGACTCCCTCGCCTAAATTGAGCTTTACTCCGTTTCCAAAGCCATATTTGCTGAGCAAATGAGGCGTAAATATTTGAGAAATTTTAATTCCTAAATTTTTATCCTCAATACCTTTAAAAATTACTGCTGTTTTGCCTGTGTTTAGTTCTACCTGTAAATCGGCATTATTTACAAGTGATAATGTTTTTTTGTTCATTAATTTCTCCTTTTAATTATAGGTCTTTTTTGGTAGATTTTTTCGTAGGGTTTTTCCGCACTGCTTGTTCCTTGTATCTCTATTATCGCATAAAAAAACCGTACCTAAACGGTACAGTTTTGCTAAAATCGAATTTTTTCTAAGACTATGGCAGAAAAAAGAGTGAGAACGCATTAAACTGCGCTTTCACTCTTTTTTTATTGAAAAAAATGTGCTATAATTAAGAAAAATGCTACGGAGAAGTATATGCTAACTAATAAAAATCCTGTATTAAAGGGCTTTCATCCCGACCCTTCAATTTTAAGAGTAGGGGACGACTATTACCTCGCAACCTCTACGTTTCAATGGTTTCCTGGGGTTAATTTGTATCACTCTCGTGACTTGGTAAACTGGGAACAGCTACCATCACCATTAAGGAGAGTAAGTCAGCTTGACATGCAGGGAAATCCTAATTCTGGTGGTGTTTGGGCGCCTTGCTTAAGCTATGATAATGGCACATTTTATCTTATATATACAAATGTTAAGAATTTCCACGGAATTTTTAAGGACACTCACAACTATCTCGTTACAACGACAGACCTTTACGGCGAGTGGAGTGAGCCAATTTATCTAAATTCCAGTGGCTTTGATCCATCACTTTTCCACGATGACGATGGAAGAAAATACCTTGTGAATATGCGTTGGGATCACAGAATGGAAAAGCACGATTTTGCAGGTATTTTAATGCAAGAATATTCCGTTCGTGAAAAAAAGCTAATAGGAGAAATTAAAACTATATATAAAGGAACAGAAATTGGTGCAACTGAAGCCCCTCACCTTTATAAAAAGGACGGCTATTATTACTTAGTGGTTGCCGAGGGTGGAACAATGTATAATCACGGCGTAAGACTTGCAAGAAGCAAGGAGCTATGGGGAGAATATGAAAGCGATCCTACACCTGTTCTAACCACGAGAGATAACCCTGAAATGTATATGCAGAGAACAGGGCACGGCTCAATTATCGACACTCCCTCGGGCAAATGGTATATTGCATATCTTTGCGCACGCCCTGTAGATGGAAAATTTAGCATCTTAGGTAGAGAAACCTGTATTTGTGAGCTTGAATGGGTTGACGGTTGGCTAAGACTAAAAAATGGTGGGGTAGTTCCACCAGAGAGCTACGAGGTTGATTTAGAGGAATGTAAGGTATCACCCTTGCCAGAAACGGACTACTTTTCCAGTGGTTTACCTCTACACTATAACACGCTAAGATTGCCTCTTGAAAAAATCGGCTCTTTAACTGATCGTAAGGGCTTTTTAAGGCTTTATGGAAATGAAGCAATAACCTCTTGGAACAATCAGTCAATGGTTGCAAGAAGGCTTGATAGCTTTAAGGTAGAGGCTACTGCAGTTCTTGAGTTTGAGCCGAAAACCCTACAGCAAATGGCTGGACTATCTCTCTTTTATGACACGTATAATTTCCTTTACGCTTATGTAAGCTACGATGAGGAAAGCGGTCAAAATTGTATAAGAATAGTTGTTCGTGACAGGCTAAAATTCTACAATCCAATAAAGGACTATCGTGTGCTAATAGGTAACAGTAAAAGAGTACACTTAAGGGTTAACGTTGACTATTTAAGGGCTGATTTTTCCTACTCCTTAGACGGAGAAAAATATGAAGCCTTAGCCACAGATCTTGATATTTCCTGCCTGAGTGACGAAGCCTATTGCGACATCGGACACGAGGGACACACAGGCACGTTTATAGCCCTTTGCTGTCAAGATTTAACAGGAAACAAAAAATATTGTGACTTTGAAAGCCTGACATACAAAAGATTGAAATAAAAAATGCGACACCCTGTGTCGCATTTTTATTTAATTTGATTAATTAACAGTTTTTTTGAACAAGCGGATTGAGTTTATAAATATTGAACCAACTTGTGGGTCGGTTTCAAACGCTGATGATGTTGTCACTGTTGCAATACCTGCAACCCTAACCCCAGAATTGTAAATAAAAGCCATGGTTTGGGTAATAATAATTCCACCGCCTCTGTCATATTCAAGTCGATAAACACCGGGGGCAAGCTCCTCATATTTTGAAACCTCATATCCTTCAGCGTTAAGTGCAGCAACGAAAGTGCTTTCAAATTTTCCGAGTGTCATTGGCTCGTATTCTTCACCCTCCTCAGTTTCCCCGTACGTAAGCGAGAGAGAAGAACCAGTCATCAGATCAATTACGGCAACGGAACCCTCATTTCCCTGCACGTTTTCTGATGTTGTTAGACTTGCTGGATAATAGAAAGCAACATTATTGTTTTCGTACAATTTGTATCCACTTGGTTGTTCTGTAACTGAGCCTAATTCAAACGAATCACCATCGTCACCATTGTCGCCATCACCATTTCCACCACAGCTTGCAAAAACAAGCATTGAGGCGAAAATTAACGCAAATACCATTAAAATGCTTAGAAATTTTTTCATTGTCATTCTCCTTAAATTTTAATCTTGGTAAGATTATTATATCACCAAATTATAATTTTGTCAATTAATACCTAATGTATTAAATACAGTTCTAACAAGGGAAAGGTCGTCAGTTACCTCGGTTATCATTACGTTATACATTCCGTCATGTGCCTTAAACATATATATGGTTTGCTTCATATTAATACCGTTTGTGCTTGTGTCGTAGCTAATTGTAGCAATATCAAAGCCCTTTGTTAAATCGTGAGTGATCGTTAAATTGCTAACCTCCAAGCCAGAGGCAGTAAGTGAGGGTAAAAGATATTTATTAAAGCTATCAACCGTTAAATTATCAAGGTTAGAGTGGTATTCACCCTTAGACACGGTTATATTGTTACCGCCAACACTTGGCATAAGCCTTGTAACCTCGTTGATCGTTTGTGAAATCCAATTTTCAGGATAAGCAAAGTAAATCTCGGAGTTATAAAACATAATGTACCCCTTTGGTGCATCAGGTATATTAACCTCCTCCTTACAGCTACTTAAGGCTATAACAGAAAATAGCATTAAAGCTACCAATAGAAATATTAAAAAGCGTTTTTTCATAAAACCCCCTAAAGCTATTCTCATTAAGTATATCATAATTATAATATCTTATTTATAAAAAGTCAATGCTTGACAGAAAGGAAATAAGCATTTATAATAATTATATAATAATTCTCGTAGGGGGCATTTATGGCTATAAAAAATATAATCTTTGATTTCGGACAGGTTTTAGTATATTTCCAAACAAAATATATGGTTGATACCTATACAGATAATTTAGAGGATAGAAAATTACTTAGCGAGGTTGTCTTTGATAGGCTCTATTGGGACAGGCTTGATGCAGGAACTATTTCAAATGAGGAAACAGTTGAGCAGTGCAAAAAAAGACTACCACAAAGGTTACATAGCCTTTGCGAAAAAATCTACTATAATTGGATTTATAATATCCCTGAAATTGAGGGAATGAGAGAGCTTTTAAAATATTTAAAAAGCACATACGGAGTAAAATTATATCTCCTTTCCAATATATCAAAGTATTTTTCCTCTCACAAGGACGAAATTGAAATTTTAAAGGAGCTTGACGGCTATGTTTTTTCTGGAGAAATAGGCATAACCAAGCCAAGCGATGCAATTTTTCAGCACCTACTCGAAAAATTCAATCTAAAAGCCGAGGAATGTATCTTTGTTGACGACCGAATTGATAATATAGAGGGTGCAATCCGTAACGGACTAAACGGCTATGTCTTTGACGGAAACGCCCAAAAGCTCAAGGAGTATCTTGACAGAATATTGAAGTAAAAAGGAGCAGAAATCTGCTCCTTTTTGATATTTAAAATACTGTAAACCATTATTTATCTGTTTTGGATATAATCCTTTAGCATTAAAAGCCAGTCAGTTTGGATAATGTCAAAGCCCTTGTCAATTAGCCAGCCCCAGCCCTTTTGTGGGTTGTCACCTAAGGATATGTCGTCGGTGTGGTGGGCAGAGATTACGTCTGCCTCGTTATAAATAATTGAGTTTGCCCACAAAAGAAGTCCCTTAGAGTGCATGCTTTCCATATATTCGTCGCTTACACATTCACATTCTTCTGTGTTGAAAAGAATCTCAGCACCAATTATATTAATTCCCTCTGAAATAAGCCTGTCGGTAGCATTATCCTTACCCCAATACAAAGGCATAAACATAAGTCCCTTAGCGTGTGTTTTTAATAAATTAATGCAGTTTTCGTCAACGTAGCTCTTAACAATAACCTGCTTTTCAACGCCACATTCATATATAACCTTAGAAATACCCTCAATATCAGTCCAAAACTTATCAACATTTATGTAAACCTTATCCTTAAGAAGCTCAAAAACCTCCTTAAGAGTAGGCACATAATAGCTTGTAATTACGCTGTCCTGATTATATAGTCTGAGCTTTCTAACCTCGCTTGAATCAAGCTCTGAAATAGGCTTTGACTTTAAAAATACATGCTCCATTCCTGGATGGAATACAAAAAGCTCTCCATCCTTAGATCTTGCAACATCAAGCTCAATTATATCAGCTCCTTGATTTATTGCAGTTTTGAATGCAGTAATGCTATTACAAGGAACATTTGCTCCACAAACGCCCCTGTGTGCAACCAAAAATGGAGCACCCTTAATTTTTCTGTTTTCTAAAATACTTTTGTTAAAATCCATATTAATCTCCTTCAGGTAAATATTGTGATAATCTTAAAAATACATATCTTGATAAGCCACAGTCTGGTGTTTTGGGGAATTTAGTAGCAATTTTATGAGAAATTTCCTCGCTAAAGCTATGAAATCCACCACCATTTATCATATCTGGGTTATAAATTGCATATGCTGTGCCATTTAATTGAATTTTTGAAAGGTTAGTCATAAAGGTGTTTTTTGCATTTAATAAATGATTTCTATCACCACTTAAAAGATAGTAGAGTAGGTCTGCCTCGCCACGCCAAATTGACCATGCGTGACCTGCACAAATTGCAGGGCCGTCGCCATCACCCTCCCATTGTGTTTCCCACCAACGAAGAGAGGAATTATACATTTGACAAATAGGTGTGTTTATTACCCAGCTTTTATGTATATCAAGAATTTCCTTAGCCTTTTTTAGATACGTGTCGAGGTTTTTTCTGTTTTTGCAGTAGTAAAGCAAAAGCAAAGCACTGCAGGAAATTGAGCCGTCCTCCATTTCCATTTCGCACTCCTTGCTTCTTCCACCCTCGGTTGGGAAAAGCATACCACGCTTATATACATATTCTGCCATTTTGTCAGCTGATAAAAAGCATTTTTGACTAAGCTCACTATCTATATCCTTAAAGTAGTTAGCTACGTCTAAAATTGGTATAATAGGACAGCAAACGGTTGTGTAATCCTCGCCCTCGCCATTTTCCCATATAACCTCTATACGCCCGTCATCTCTCTGGTAATAGTCGATAAGACAATTTGTAGCGCCTTTTAAATAGGTTAAATATTTTTCGTCCTTAAAATATTTATAAGCATCTAAAAGAATTGTAATTCCGAAAAATAGCTCCTGCACACGTCTTGATTTATATACATTATAGGCTAAAAAGCTGTCGCGAGGCTTATTTAGTATTGTAATTCTTTCAGTAGCCTTGCTTTCGTCATTTTCTGTAATAATATCAAGGTATTTAATTACCTTTTTTTCAATTTCTCTGGTTTCTTTAGCAGAGAGCTTATTCTTATATTTTAATAAGAATCTAATGGAAGCACTTATCCAGCATTGATGCTCGCATAGGTTTCTATCCGTGTGATTTTCCATTACCTCTAAATCAATAGAAAGGATAGCTTTTTTGTATAAGGTAAATATGTCGCTAAAGCAATATGCAGTAGCCGAAGCACCCTTTTTCCCTTTGTAAAATGGCGTAAGCGTAACTTCTCCCTCGTTAAGTAGCTTAACGCTATCTAAGGTGTCAAGAGGTGCTTTTTCCTCACCCTGTGTCGTTAAAATTGTGTCACAATCACCGTGAGTGGTAAGAGAAAGCTCTGTCCCAGCCTCACCACCACTTAGCTCATAGCTTAAAAAGGGAAGATTATAAAGCTTAGCTAAAATATCAAGTCCGTTTTTAAAGCTGTCGCAGGCAAATAAGCCAACTTTAAATCTGCCACCGCCACTTTTTCCACCATATGCTTTGTCAAACTCCTTAAAAAGCTTAAGGCTTATAAAGTAATGCCCCCAGCCATAAGGTGAATAGTCCATTTTCCACCCACAGCCATCAAATAGGCAAGCCATTATACAGTTACCATTCGGCTTAGAAAGATAAGCATAAGTAATATTGTTTTCTGAATAGGGCGAGTTAAGCAAAAATTGATTTTCCCAACCACCACCATTCAGCTTCCCCATAAAATTGAAGGGAAGGGACAAGCCAAGCTCTGAAATATCAGGTCTTTCACAGCAAATTTCTAACAAAACGCCCTTTTCGATTTCTGTAATTTCAAGCGTAGCACCAAGCTCCTTGCTAATCCACAGGCTTCCTTCTTTAATAAAGGAATCCTGCCTGTCTATATAGGGGGTAGCTGACGGCTTTTTCCCTTTTGTTATATCGTCACCTGTGAGAGTATAGCAAAGGGTGATTTCACCATTGAAAATTAAATCATCAATTTTCCTCGTGTCATAAAACGTAAAAGCGCTTTTATCATAGATAATCAATAAAATCACCTCAAAAATATTTTATCATATAAAGAAGCAAATTTCAATAAATAAAAAACAGGCATCGCTAAGCGTGATACTCTTAACGGAGTATTCACGCTTAACTATGATTGCCCTCACGGGCAAGTTATGAGTTATGAGATGCTTCGCATCGTTATGATTGGCTTTGCCAAGTTTTAGGGTTAGTAGGGCAATCATACCATAACATTTGCGCAGCAAATTCATAACGGTGAGCGTTGGCGAGCCTTATAACTCTAAACTGAAAACCAACAGAAAAAGAGATAACATTTCGGCAAATAACCGATTTGTTATCTCTTTCTGCTTGTAATATGGGTTTGGGCTTTAGCATAATTTTCAAATTCTCCGCTAAGAACATCACCTTTATTGCGACGCCTATTTTTATTATATCAATGAACTAAAAATATATAAACAAATCTAAAAAATACAAACAAGTAGATAAATATTACAAGTCCTACCCCAATTAGTGACTTGTTATGCTTGATTTTGTAAAAGGCAATAGATGCAAAAACAATGGAAAGAACGCTTATAACAATAAACAGCGAACCGTTAAGAAAGTCAAGAGGCAAAAGAGCTAAAAAAAGGGCAATGATAGCCAAAACTGGCACTTTAGCAGGTGCTTGCTTTTTATCCTGCTGAACCTGCTCTACAGGTGCTTCGTTTTCGTTAAGTTCTGTGTTAAGCTCCTCTTGATAATTGCTATCTTGATAAGCAGAAGTGCTTGAAGATTCTTGATAAGTTGATGCTTGAAAGGAATTAAAGCTATCAAATGTATTTGTTGAAGAAAAGCTTTGAGTAGGCTCTTTTTTTGGTGTAGCCTTAGGCTCTTCAAAGGGCTTAAACTCGATTGCGCCCTTACAGCGAGTACAAACCTTTGCACTATTTACATTGAAGGCTTTACAATGCGGACAAATCATAAAAACTCCTAAAACGAAATTTATAGTTATCAAAGGTATAATATCATATTTTTAAATGAAATGCAATGATAAGGAAAATAAAAACAGAAATTCAATAAAGAATTTCTGTTTTCAGTATTGATTTATGGCTCAAAAATAGTAAGCGAGCATTGAAGCACCCTGCGCTAAAAAGATAATCATTACAACAACGTCAATGATTGAAATGACAAGACCAGCTAAGGCAAGACCCTTGCCCTTAATTCTTGAATCCTGACTCATTTTGTAAAGAGCTATTGATGCAAAAATAGTACCAATAATACCACAAATAATACCAGCAATAATAAGTCCAGCTAAGGAAATTACAAACGAGGCAATTGCTAAGCCTGAATATTTTTCACCACCTGCATTTTGTGGATATTGTGGCTGTGGATTATACTGATTATTTTGCTGAGAATAAGTACCTTGATAGTTGCTTTGATTATTATAGTTATTTTGGTTATAAGCTCCCTGATAGCTTTGTTGATTTGCCTGAGAATTTGAGCCTGACTCATCAAACTTCATTCCACAGTGTGAGCAAAACTTTGCACTATTCATATTAAAAGCATTACATTTTGGACAATTCATATGTATTTCCCCCCCAATCATATTATCATTTTTATATTATCATAGCTTTATTGAAAAGTCAAGAAATTTAGATTATCTTACTTTATTTCTGTAACTAACTATGGTTGCTTAAAATGCCGATTAAAAACGCTCTTTTTATATTTTTTCCGTTTCTAAAAATGGCCGACTAATATTATGCCAGCCTAAAATGCTACATTGTAAACGAAATAATCATTAAAACGCAGTCAAAAACCGATATTGATAAGCCGAGTATAGCTATTACGTAGCCCTTTACGTTTGGCTTTCTTCCAATGTCAACAAGTGCAAGAATACCTAAAACGATACCGATAACACCACAAATTATGCCTGCAATTAAAATTCCAACAAGGGAGAGGATAAGAGAGGCAATGGCCTTACTTGAATACTTTTCGCCTACAGGCTGTGGCTTATAATATGTGCGTCTTGTGTTGCTCACAGGCTCCTTGGCTTTAGTCTGCTGATTTTCTGCAAATTTCATTCCACAGGAGGCACAAAAGGTAGCTGTATCAACATTAAAGGTATTGCAATTAGGACAGTTCATATTCGTTTCCCCCTTTAGTTTTTTATAATTATAAATTAAATAGTTAAAAAAGTCAAGGTTAGATCAAATCAATTCGGTTCGATTTTAGCCCTACTCTTTGTCGTCAATTTCTCGTTCCTTTTTTGTGACTATTGTCTTTTCAATACGATGGTCCTCAATTTTCAAAACCTGAATAATTAAATCCTCGGTTGAAAGAGAAAGCTTAGTTCCATCGTCTGGAATTGAATCAAGTAAGCCGAATATGTATCCACCAAAGGTATCAAAATCCTCGGCTTGAAGCTTAATATCAAGCTCCTTTTCTACGTCGCTAATTGAGGCAGAGCCAAGAATTTCCCATTGAGTATCTGTAATTTTGGTTATTTCAATAATTTCCTCGTCGTCCTTGTCATTAAGCTCACCAACCAAAACCTCTAAGAGGTCGTGCATTGTGACAACACCAAGCGTTCCACCATATTCGTCAACAACGACGCTAAAATAGTTTCTTGTTTCCTTCATTTTTTCAAATAGTGTATCCGCCTTAATGCTTTCTGATACAAAATATGGCTTGTCAACTGCCTTTTTCATAGTTGATTCCATATCTGTGCATTCGCTTCTGAAGAATCGTTTTGCATTTAAAATACCAACAATATTATCAGTATTTTCCTTGCAAATAGGATAAAAGCCGTGACGAGTGCTTGTCAAAAGCTTTTTCCAATCCTGAAAGCTATCCTCTAAATAAAGGAAGGAAACGTCTGTACGGTGAGTGCAGATTTCTGATACAGTAATATCGTCAAATTCAAATATATTCTGAATCATTTCGTTTTCACTCTTGTCAATCTCACCAGATTCTGATGAGGAATTAATTAAAAGTCGTATCTCCTCCTCGGACGCCTTAGCCTCTGTTTCGTTTGGATTGATTTTGAAGAGTCTTAAGAAAATGTTAGTTGTTTTAGTTAAAACCCAAACAAAGGGCTTAAAGCATACAGAAACAAAGGACAAAAGCCCAAGCACACGCAAGGCAGATTTCTCTGGATTTTTCATAGCAACTCTTTTTGGAACAAGCTCACCAAAGACGATTGAGAAAAATGCAAGAGCTAATGTAATTAAAATAAGAGATAGTGTATTAATAGCTCCTTTTACAGCTCCGTCTGTAATATTAAAGCTTGAAATTATAAATATAGAAAGTGGCTCAGATAGGTTTTCTGCAGCAAAGGCAGAGCCTAAAAGGGAGGAAAGAGTAATTGCAACCTGAATTGTTGACAAAAACTTAGATGGGTTATTACTTAGCTTTAAAAGCCTTTTAGCACCCTTGTGTCCGTCCTTAGCCATTAGCTCAAGCTTAGGCTGTGAGGAGGAAATAACGGCAATTTCTGCTGAGGCAAAAATAGCATTTAAGCTAATTAGTACAATTTGAATGATAATAGCAACTGCTAACATAAATATATAAATCTCCTTGAAATTCTAAAAAAGCACAAAAAGGCATTACCTATAAAATCGCTTTATAGGCAACACCTTATCTATAACCTTAAATATATTAAAAATCGACTGACGCCGTCGTCCATAATAACAAAAAACTCCTTAAAATTCTTGTATGCCTGATGGGAATAGAACCAACTTGCCTATGGGCGATAAATCACCGTGCATTTATCAGACCTTTGTCTTGAAATATTCTCATTAGGCATATGAATTATATCATACTAAATTCTCTGTGTCAAGGCTGTTTTGTTGACAGTGTTTAGAAAAAATGTTAAAATATTTTTAAAGAAGCTGTAACGTACAGATAAAAAAATCCGTCGTTATGTCTGATGGGCATAGAACCAATTTGGTTTTATTCTCATCAGGCGTGCGTTCAATGCTACAAAGGGGGTGGAGCTATGGATGACAAGAGAATAGTTGAGCTATTTTTGGAAAGAAATGAGCAGGCAATTTTAGAAAGCGAAAAGAAATATAAAAGGCTCATTACATATATAGCAAAAAATATTCTTAGGTCAGATAGCGACAGCGAGGAGACAGTAAACGACACCTACCTAAGAGCATGGGATTCTATTCCACCGAATAAGCCAGTAAATCTTGGTGCTTACCTCGGCAAAATTGCAAGAAATTTATCTCTCGACAAATTAAACAAGCAAAAAGCACAAAAGCGTGGTGGAGATGAGGTAACTCTTGCCTTTGAGGAGCTTGAGGGAGTAATCGGAGAGGAAAAGGGCGAGGGCTTAATTGACGAAATAGCCTTGAAAAATGCAATAAATAGTTTTCTTTCAGAGCTAAAAAGTGATAAGAGAATTATTTTTGTTCAAAGATATTGGTATTTTTGCTCAATCGAGGAGATAGCCAAAAACAATGGCTTAAAGGAAAATAACGTAAAGATTATTCTTTTAAGACTAAGAGATAAGCTTAAAAGATATTTAGAAAAGGAGGGATTTTGATATGAATAATAAGAATGTCAATAATATGCTAATGCAAATTGATGATGAATATATCAGCGAGGCAAATCCAGAAAAGCCAAAAAAAACTTCCTTCGTTAAAAAGTACATTTGGAAAAATATAGCTGCATGTCTTGTTGTTGTATTGCTTGCTACCAATATTGTCACATTAATTCCGTTGTTTAATAGAAACGAACCTAACTTAGATACGGAAAATGGCGACATACTTCCACCAATTGAGGATAACACAGAAAATCAGGAGGGCTTAGACGATGTAGAAAACAATGTACAAGATGCAGTTTTACCACCAAGCACCCTGCCTGAAGGCTCTACCGACAATGAAGGCTCTACAGATAATGAAAGCGCGGAAAGTGGAAAATTAGAAGAAAGCACAAGCAATGCGCTACTCACCCCATTATCAAGCGAATACGATAAGGTGGTTGAAAAGCTTGAGGAAAACGGCTATTGCAAGGAGGACCAGCTAAAGGAAGAAATACAGGATTCTATGGGAGACCTCAAAGATGGTTTGGAAAAGAACGAAAGCGCTTTAGAAAATTATGTAGAGGTAACAGACAATCAAGTAAATGGCGTTATCGAGGCAGACTTATTTAAAAGAACAGAAAGTCATATTTTCTATATTCAAGGTACTTCCTTGGTTATATATGAAATCAACGGTGCTTCATCCTCTATGGTTGGAAAAATCTCACTTATCGAGGAGCTAACAAGGATAAAAAACAAGCTTAAAAATGGTTTTAGTGATTCTATTGAGGATATAGATGGTGAGGAGATTTCTTATCTTGAAATGGTGTTATCACAGGACGGAAAGACAATAACAGTCGTTACTCAGGCAGATGAGCTTAATTATTTTGAGGGTGTAGCTATTACAACAATAAGCGTTGAAAACCCAGAAAATCCTTATATTAAAAACACAAGGGCAGTTTTAGGCAAATATATAACTACAAGATTTATTAACAATCAGCTAATTGTAATTACAGAGTACGAGGCATTTAAGGATTCAAAGGGGTTAAACTACGGCTATGTTCCTATGGTCTATACAAATGGTGACTTTGAGCACGTGCCAGCAGATAGAATTTATATGCCAGAGAGCATAAATAGTGCTAATTATACAGTAATTACAATGCTTGACCAATCAAAGGGAAATATCAAGGATATATATGCGTATCTCGATTTAGGCTCGAGTGTTTATGTATCAAATAACACTATTTATTTGTCAAAATTTGATACAGTAACGGATAAGAGCTTAAGCATTGAAAAGTCAGAAAGCACACTTACATTAATTGGATATGACCAATATAGCTTTACACACAAGGGTATATTAACCTTTGATGGTGAGATTAAAAATCAATATAGCATTGATGAGTATAATGGTATTTTAAGAGTGGTAACAACTCTTAGAGAGAAAAAGGTTACTATCAATGATGAAATAGAAGATGTTCTTGCAGGCGTTGATGATATAGGCGACGAAAGAACAAATGTAGCGCTATTTTGCTTTGATTTAAAAACACTGAATAAGGTGTGCGAGATAAGAAACTTTGCACCAGATGGTGAGGAGGTTCAGTCAGTACGCTTTGACAAAAATTATGTATATGTTTGTACTGCTATTGTCGTAAAAATGACCGACCCTGTGTTCTTTATTGACCTAACCGACTTAGATAATCCTAAGATTAGCCAAACGGGCGAAATTGATGGTTATTCAATCTCACTTGTTAATTTTGGTAATGGATATTTGCTTGGTATAGGCTATGGCGCAAGCACCACAACCTTAAAAATTGAGATTTATAAGGAAGAAAATGGAGAGGTTATCTCGGTCGCTACCTACGAAGCAACAAATACAAGATTTTCTGAAGATTATAAAGCATACTTTATAGATAGGGAAAAGGGCTTAATTGGCTTAGGAGTAACCGAAAGCAATGTTCAAAAGTATATAGTATTAAGCTTTAATAAGTCAACCGAAACCCTTGATTTGATTTTAAACGAAAATATAAATGGAAGCTATAACCTAAAAAGAGCAACCCTTATAGATAACGAGCTTTATATCCTATCCCCATCAGGACTATATGTAAGAGAGCTTGTAACAGAATAAAAAAGTGCGACACGTGTCGCACTTTTCTTATATCAAAAGAGAGGAACAGACGTTTTTTGTCTATTCCTCTCGCTTTTTGTTCTACGCTTCTATCCGACTACGCACAAGCTTCACATAGAGGCATCGGGAGGGGTGGAGAAACTGGGTTCTCGTACACGTCGGCGTACTTTGTACGACAGAGTAGAGAGCACAGTTAAAAAAGCGAATAAAAAGAAATTTTCTCAGTAAAATAGAAGAATAAAAAAATCGTAGAGAGAAAATTTCCACGTTGCAACAACAAAAGAGAGGAACAGATGTTTTTTGTCTATTCCTCTCGCTTTTTGTTCTACGCTTCTATCCGACTGCCTCTACTTAGCTTTTGTTTCGCAGTATAAACAGCGATACACCCTGTTTTCCTTGTCCGTCAAGGTAAACACATGGTCAAGCTCCTGCTCGCAGGAGGTAATACAGCGTGGATTTTTACACTCAATAACATTAACTAATTTTTCAGGAAGGCTAACGTGCTTCTTTTCAACGATTTTGCCGTCCTTTATAATATTTACAGTAACATTTGGGTCGATATAGCCTAAAATTGCTGTGTCAAGCTCTATGTCTGCATCAATTTTGATAATGTCCTTTTTGCCCATTTGTCTGCTTGCAACATTTTTGCCGATAACAACCTGACAATCAAGTGTATCGAGCTTTAAAAGGGAATAAAGCTCCATTCCCTTACCAGAGGTAATATGGTCGATTACAATACCATTTTTTATTTCGTCAATATTCATTCCATAGCCTCCTACTTAATGCCTAAAAGCATTAAAATTAATGCCATACGCATATATTTTCCGTTTAAAGCCTGTTCAAAATAGCAAGCACGTGGATCGCTATCCACCTTAACACTAATTTCGTTTACACGTGGTAGTGGATGCATAATGCAAAGATCCTTTTTAGCATTTGAAAGCTTAGCTAAATCTAAAATATAGCTATCCTTAAGTCGAAGATAGTCCTCCTCGTTAAAGAAGCGTTCCTTTTGTACCCTTGTCATATAAAGAATATCAAGCTCTGGCATAGCACCTACTAAGTCAGTGGTTTCTACATACTCAATTCCATTTTTGTCTAAGACCTCAGTTTTTACATAGCCTGGAATTTGAAGCTCTGTAGGGGAAATAAGAACAAACTTAATACCCTCATATCTTGACATAGCAGAAATTAGAGAGTGAACAGTTCTACCGAACTTAAGGTCGCCACAAAGACCTATTGTAAGGTTGTTAAAGCGTCCCTTTTTTCTCTTAATGGTTAGTAAATCTGCAAGAGTCTGCGTTGGGTGATTGTGTCCTCCGTCACCTGCATTTACAACAGGAATTGTCGCATTCATAGATGCAACAAGTGGTGCACCCTCCTTAGGATGACGCATGGCTATAATGTCAGCATAGCAGGAAATCATCTTTGCAGTATCGGCAACGCTTTCGCCCTTTGCACTTGATGATGAGCTTGCCTCTGAAAAGCCAAGAACATTACCACCAAGCTCGTACATAGCAGCCTCGAAGCTTAGACGTGTTCTTGTAGATGGCTCGAAGAATAGAGTAGCAAGCTTTTTGCCGCGACACTTCTCATTGTATTTTGAAGGATTTGCGATAATATCAAGAGCCGTGTTAATAAGACTATCAAGCTCCTCAAGCGACAATTCCTTAATGTCTATAAGACTTCTCATAGTTTCTCCTTTGCGAGCCTTACAGGCTGGTGAAACCCTCTAAAGCTCTTGTAATTTCAAACGTGACATAGTCACTCATAACGCTTGCGAGAGCAAGCTCATAACGTTTTGCAAAAGCAAAGCTCATAACTTACACGCAAGTGTAATCATAACTGCAAGGCAACCCTTGCTTTGCCTTGCCTTATGCTCCGTAAACCTCAAGATATTTTTTAATTCTATCTACGTTTTCCTTGTTTTCTTCGCTTTCGCTAAGGTATTCAATAATGTCATAAACGTCAACAACAGAGTAAACAGGGAAGCCAAATTCCTCCTCAATTTCCATCATTGCACCCTTTTGACCTTGTCCCTTTTCCTTTCTGTCAACCATTACGAAGGTAGCGCAAACCTTAACGCCCTCAACACCCTTCATAATTTCCATAGTTTCTCTTATAGCAGTACCAGCTGTAATAACGTCCTCAACGATTACAACCTCCTCGCCTGCCTTTGGCTTATAGCCTACAAAAACGCCACCCTCACCATGGTCCTTAACCTCTTTTCTGTTAAAGAAGAATGGAAGGTTTAGTCCGTTTTCAGAAAGTGCGATTGAGGTAGCAACTGCGATTGAAATACCCTTATATGCAGGACCGTAAAGTGCAGCATTTTTCTTTCCGAGCTTGTCAAGATATGCCTTAGCATAGAACTGACCGAGCTTAGAAATATGCTCACCTGTCTTTATTTCACCTGCGTTAATGAAATAAGGGATTTTTCTACCACTCTTAGCAGTAAAATCACCAAACTTCAAAACTCCTGCACTTTGTAAAAATTCAATAAATTCTCTCTTGTATTGTTCCATTTTAAAAAATCTCCTTATTTTTTGTATGCCTGTCCGCCACCTTTAACAGGGAGAGAGGTGGCAGAGAAGGGGTGAGTGCGTACACGTCGGCGTACTTTGTACGGTAGAGTAGCAGTCGCACCTAAAAGGGCAAAATAAATTAAAATTTGTTCACAAATTTTTCCCTTAAAGATAGTTATGGCAAGGACTAAATTGTGTTTTTTGTATAAAACCTTGCCCTTTGTTCTGTGCGTGCCTGTCCGCCCTGTTAACCAACAAATTCGTTAACGCAACGTCTATAAGCTGCTACAGGGTCTTCGGCTGCTGTGATAGGTCTTCCTACAACTATGTAGTCGCTTCCTATCTTCTTTGCCTCAGCAGGTGTCATAACTCTAACCTGATCGCCCTTATCGCCGTCAGCAAATCTAACACCAGGGGTAACTGTAATAAAGTCACTTCCACAGGTGTTATGAACCTTTTCAGCCTCAAGTGGAGAGCATACAATACCTGCAAGTCCTGCCTTTTTAGCATTCATTGCATAGTGCATTACAACCTTATCCATAGGCTCGTTGATTAAAAGGTCATCTCTCATTCTTTCCTCACTTGTTGAGGTAAGCTGTGTAACTGCAATTAAAAGTGGTCTTGTGCCGTCCTCACGGGTAAGTCCCTCTAAAGCAGCCTCCATCATAGCGATAGTACCTGATGCGTGCACATTTGTCATATCAACATCAAGTCTTGATAAAACAGCCATAGCCTTTTTAACTGTATTTGGAATATCATGAAGCTTTAAATCAAGGAATATTTTGTGACCTCTACGCTTAATTTCACGTACGATGTCTGGTCCTTCAGCATTAAAAAGCTCCATACCAATCTTTACAAATGGCTTTTCGTCTTGAAATTTATCAAGAAAATTAAAAACCTGCTCCTTGCTTGCAAAATCACAAGCGATAATTACGTCCTTTCCCATTAGTGGGCACCTCCTATTATGTCTTTTAAATTTGTAATTCCGTATTTTTCCATAACCCTTGGTAAATCCTCAATAATTTTTGGACAAGCCATAGGGTCAACTAAGTTAGCAGCACCAATTTGAACACAGGAAGCACCTGCAAGCATCATCTCAATAACGTCCTCAGCACAGGAAATACCACCACCACCAACGATTGGAATATTTACAGCCTCGTAAACCTGATAAACCATTCTGATAGCAACAGGCTTGATTGCAGGGCCAGAGAAGCCTCCCATTTTGTTGTGAATAACAGGCTTTTTCCTCTTTAGGTCTATTTTCATGCCTAAAAGTGTGTTGATTAAGCTGATTCCGTCAGCACCAGCCTCCTCGCAAGCCTTAGCAATAGCTACAATATCTGTAACGTTTGGAGAAAGCTTAACGATAACAGGCTTTTTGGTAACAGCCTTAACGGCTCTTGTTACCTCGGCTGCAGCCTCTGGTGAAGTACCAAAGCTCATACCACCACCATGAACATTAGGACAGCTAACATTTACCTCAAACCAACCAATTTGGTCGATTTTGTCAAGCTCCTTAACAGTATAAACGTAGTCCTCAACTGAAAAACCACTAACATTAGCCATAACAGGCTTATGAAAGCACTTTTGAAGCTTAGGAATTTCATTTTTAATTACATTTTCAACACCTGGGTTTTGCAAACCAACAGAGTTGATTAAGCCCATTTCGCACTCTGCAATTCTTGGAGTAGGATTGCCAAAGCGTGGGTCCTTAGTAGTTCCCTTAAAGGAAAAGCTACCTAAAACATTAATATCATAAATCTCGGCAAATTCATAGCCAAAGCCGAAAGTGCCACTTGCAGGAATTAGAGGATTATCAAGCTCAATTCCACAAAGCTCTGTCTTTAAGCTTACCATATAATTTCCTCCTTTACAAGCACAGGTCCGTCCTTACAAATACGCTTGTTACCATATTTTGTCTTGCATGAACAGCCCATACAAGCGCCAAAGCCACAGCCCATTCTTTCCTCAAAGCTAAACTGTCCACTTGTCTTGCTTGCATTATATACAGCCTTTAGCATAGGCTCTGGTCCACAGGTGTAGAAATAAGTATAGTCAACAAGGTCAAAGCCGTCTGTAACAAAGCCCTTTATACCATAGCTTCCGTCTGCAGTTGCCACGATAACCTTAGCACCTAAAGCCTTAAACTCATCTTCATAGAAAACCTCGTCCTTAGAATTAAAGCCTAAAATAACGCTTGGTGTCTTTCCCTCTAAGACTAAATCACGGCAGAGCTTATACATAGGTGGAACTCCTGCACCGCCACCTACAAGAAGTGGCTTGTCCCCACTCTTGCTTGTATCATAGCCATTTCCAAGACCTGTTAGAGTTAGTAGCTTAACACCCTTATCCATTTTAGCCATAGCCTCAGTGCCCTTACCAACAACCTTGTAAATTATAGTTAGCTCATCACCCTCTACATTGCATACAGAGATAGGACGGCGAAGATAAAAGCCGTCAAGCTTAATATTTACAAATTGTCCGCACTTGATATCTGTGCAATCGCCCAAAAGCACCATTTCATAGGTGTTTTTGGCGATTAATTTGTTAGATTTTATTTCGAAAATTAAGTCCTTCATTATAAATCCTTATGCATCAATTGTTGAAATAGTAAGTGTAATTTCCTCTAAAACGTCAAGCAAGATTCTAACTGTGTCAAGTGAGGTGAATAGAGAAATGTTATTCTCAATAGCAAGATGTCTGATTTGATATCCGTCCTTTTGGTTTTGGTCGGATGCATCGTCTTGTCCGTCACTTGTGTTAATTACATAAGCGATATGTCCTTGACGCATAGATTCTGGAATATCACTTGAGCCTGAGCCAATCTTTTGCTTAACTCTTGTTCTGATTCCATGTTCCTTTAAAAACTTAGCTGTACCCTCGGTTGCCTCAATGTTAAAGCCGAGATTGTAGAAGCGTCTGATTAAAGGTAGAGCCTCGTCCTTATCACTATCAGCCACAGTTACTAAAACTGTGCCGTAATTTTGTAACTGCATACCAGATGCCTGAAGTGCCTTATAAAATGCTCTGTTAAGTGTATCGTCGTATCCGATAGCCTCACCAGTTGACTTCATTTCAGGGCTTAGGTAAGCGTCAACGCCACTAATCTTCTTGTATGAGAATACAGGAACCTTACAATACCATCTCTTCTTTTCTGGTGGATAAAGGTCGAATATACCAAGCTCCTTAAGGCTCTTTCCGAGGATAACCTCGGTTGCAATATCTGCAAGAGAGTAGCCTGTTGATTTTGAAAGGAATGGTACAGTTCTTGAAGAACGTGGGTTTACCTCGATAATATATACATCATCATTTGAGTCAACGATAAACTGAATGTTAAATAGACCTACAATGCCGATACCAAGACCGAGCTTCTTTGAGTAGGTTAAAATTTTGCCCTTAACCTTGTCAGAGATAGAGAAGGATGGATATACACTTATAGAGTCACCTGAGTGAACACCTGTTCTCTCGACAAGCTCCATAATACCAGCAACGAATACGTCATGTCCGTCACAAATAGCGTCAACCTCAACCTCTTTACCCTTGATATAGTGGTCAACCAAAACAGGCTTGTCAACGTCGATTTCAACGGCTGTTCTTAGGTAGTGTCTTAATTGTTCCTCGTTAGCAACTAACTGCATAGCACGGCCACCAAGCACGAAGGATGGACGAACTAATACAGGGTAACCAACCATCTCGGCAACCTTAACACCATCTTCAATGTTAGTAACTGCTTGACCTCTTGGCTGAGGAATATTCAATTCCTCCAAAATCTTTTCAAAGGTATCACGGTTTTCAGCTCTGTCAATAGCCTGACAATCTGTACCAATTAGCTTAACTCCACGCTCGTAAAGAGGTGCAGCTAAGTTGATAGCTGTTTGTCCACCAAGTGATGCAATAACACCATCTGGCTTTTCAAATTCAATAACCTCCATAACGTCCTCAACAGTAAGTGGCTCAAAGTAAAGCTTGTCAGAGGTTGTGTAGTCGGTTGAAACTGTTTCTGGGTTATTGTTGATGATTATAGCCTCATAGCCACTTTCCTTAATTGTCTTAACTGCGTGAACGGTAGAGTAGTCAAACTCAACACCTTGACCGATACGGATTGGACCAGCACCTAAAACTATAATCTTTTTCTTGTCTGTGTGAATAGATTCATTCTTTCCTTGATATGAGGAATAGAAGTATGGTGTATAAGCACCAACGTGTGCTGTATCAACCATTCTGAAGCTTGGAATTATATTGTTTTCGTGACGGAACGCATAAACAGCCTTTTCGTTTTGTCCCCATAGCTTAGCTACATACTTATCAGAAAAGCCCATTTCCTTAGCTTCTTTAAGTAGCTTAGCGTTATTTACATTTTCGCTAAGTGCTTTTTCCATCTTAACAATCTTTTCAAAGGATTTTAAGAAGTACTCAGTAATCTTTGTAATTTCGTGTAGCTCTTTGGTTGTCACACCACGACGAAGAAGCTCACAAACAGCGAATGCGTTATCATCGTGGAAGTCGTTTATATACTCCTTGATTTTTTCAGTTGATAGCTCGTCAAACTTAGCCATATGGAGGTGGCAAACACCGATTTCAAGGCTTCTTGCAGATTTGAGTAAGCACTCCTCGAGATTTGAGCCAATGCCCATACACTCGCCAGTTGCCTTCATTTGTGTGCCGAGCTTGTTTGGAACGGTTGTAAACTTATCAAATGGGAAGCGTGGGAATTTTGCAACGATATAGTCAAGACGAGGCTCGTGTGAAGCCTTAGCGCCTGCAACTGTGATTTCGTCAAGAGTCATACCCAAGGCAACCTTAGCAGTAACTCTTGCAATAGGATATCCACTTGCCTTTGAAGCAAGAGCAGAGGAACGGCTAACACGTGGGTTTACCTCGATTAGATAATATTCACTTGTTTCTGGATTGAGTGCAAATTGTACGTTACAGCCACCAGAAATCTTTAATGCTCTAATTAGCTTAATAGCACTTTCGTTGAGCATCTTATGGTCGTGATCATTAAGTGTAAGGATAGGAGCAACAACAAGAGAGTCGCCTGTATGAACACCAACAGGGTCAATGTTTTCCATACCACAAATTGTAATTGCGTTGTCCTCACCGTCACGCATAACCTCAAACTCAATTTCCTTAAAGCCCTTTACGCTCTTTTCAACAAGCACCTGATGAACAGGAGATGCGTCTAAAGCACCCTGTGCAAGCACCTTGTATTCCTCCATATTGTATGCAAAGCCACCGCCTGTACCACCAAGGGTAAATGCAGGACGTAATACAACAGGGAAACCAATCTTTTCAATGGCGTTCATAGCCTCATCGATATTGTTTGCAATCTCTGAAGGGATAACAGGCTCACCAATTTCTTGACAAAGCTCCTTAAATAGCTCTCTGTCCTCAGCTCTTTCAATACTCTTTGAGCTTGTACCAAGAAGCTCAACGCCGTTTTCCTTCAAAATGCCCTTCTTTTCAAGCTGCATAGCAAGGTTAAGACCTGTTTGTCCACCAATACCAGGAACGATAGCGTCTGGACGCTCGTGTCTGATAATTTTAGCTACATATTCAAGTGTAAGAGGCTCCATATATACCTTATCAGCAATAACTGTATCAGTCATAATAGTAGCAGGGTTGGAGTTTACCAAAATAACCTCATAGCCCTCCTCCTTAAGTGCAAGACACGCCTGTGTTCCTGCGTAGTCAAACTCAGCTGCTTGACCGATTACAATAGGTCCTGAGCCGATAATCATAACTCTTTTGATATCTGTTCTTTTTGCCATCTTTTGTACTCCTATATATTCGTAAAATAATTAACTAAATTTTTGCCTGATGGTTAGCTACTACAATTTGTGAGTCCTTAACCGTCAAAAGACATTCGCCATAAAGGGTATTACCCTCAAATGGAGTGAATTTGCCCATTGATAAAAAGCTGTTTGGGTCAACCGTATAGCATTTATCAAGGTCGAAAACCGTATAAGACTCACCAAGCTCAATGCCAAATCGCTTTCTTGGATTATAGCACATAAGCTCAAGCAATTTTTCCATAGTGATTTCCCCTGTTTTTACAAAGTGGGTAAACATTACAGAAAACGCAGTTTCAAGCCCTACAACACCCATATTACTGTCCTTAAGTCCCTTAGATTTCTCCTCAGCACTATGTGGAGCGTGGTCAGTAGCTATCATATCAATAGTACCGTCCTTTATACCCTCAATAAGAGCAAGCCTGTCGCTTTCGCTTCTTATTGGTGGATTCATTTTAAATCTACCCTCATCCTTTAAATCCATATCATTAAATACAAGGTAGTGTGGACCTGTTTCACAGGTTATATCAACTCCGTCAGCCTTCGCTTGTCTGATTAGCTCAACGCTTTCCTTCGTTGAAATGTGACAAACATGATATTTACAGCCTGTTTTTTTAGCAAGCTCAATATCTCTCTTTATTTGTCCCCATTCACTTTCAGAGCAGATGCCCTTCATATTATTAAGACGCGCAAACTCACCGTCGTGAATATATCCACCCTTTAAAAGCTCGTTAATTTCGCAGTGAGCAACTATGATTTTATCTAGCTTTTTAGCTAAGGTCATAGCTCTTTCCATCATCTCATCGTCTTGAACACCACGACCATCGTCGGAATAGGCAATGCATAAGTCCTTAATTCCCTCTAAGTCGGCAAGACACTCACCCATTTGCCCGACAGTAATAGAGCCGTAGGGGAAAACACCAATTTTAGCGTTTTTCTCGATTATATCAATTTGCTCCTTGATATTTGAAACAGAGTCAGGCACAGGCTTTAAATTCGGCATAGTGCAAACGTCGGTATAGCCACCATTAGCACCAGATAGTGAGCCTGTCAGAATCGTTTCCTTATAAGAAAAGCCCGGCTCTCTGAAGTGAACATGCACATCACAAAAACCGGGTAAAATAACAATATTATCATCAGAGAAAAGAGTGCTACCTGAGATAATGGCACTTACTAAATGCTGATCTATTGGAAGGTTAGTATAGTTCTTCATTTTGTAAGTCCTCCATACAATAAAAAAATCTTGTCCACCGACAAGATTACGCAAATTACCCAATATAAGAATTGGGCACATATATTTACAAAATCTTGTCGATATCTCTGTATCGACCTTAAAGATCGTTAATATTATAGCAAAAGAATATTAGTTTGTCAAGTAATAAATATGAATAAATTATAAATTATTAATTTTTGGTTATTATGGCGAAATGCAACCCTTAAAAAGATTAAAAAACGAAATAATTTGTGCAAAAATATTAAAAAATTGTTGACAACACATTGACAAAAAGGGGAACAATATGATATGATTAAACAGGAAAGATTTACTAAAGTAAATGCTTAGGAGGATATGCCGATGGAAATCGCAATTATTGCAGACGACACCAAAAAAGAGCTAATAACTCAGTTTTGTATCGCTTACTGTGGTATTTTGAGTAAGCATTCTATTTGTGCAACAAGCACGACTGGCTCGTATATCTCTGAGGCAACAGGGCTTAAAATTGAAAAGCTTTTGTCTGGTGAGCTTGGAGGAGAACAGCAGATAGCCTCAAGAATTTCATATGATGAAATTGATATCTTGTTCTATTTTCGTTCTACCACTCCACAAAACGACTTTATGTATGGAAGTCATTATGCAGTTGAGCAGAACTTGTTAAGGCTTTGCGACGTTCACAACGTGCTTTTAGCTACCAACATTGCTACTGCTGAAACTATTGTTACAGCTCTTGAAAGAGGAGATCTTGATTATCGTGAGATTATCAATCCTCGCTCAGAGTATAATTTGAAGCGCAAGAAAAATAGGAACTTTTAATTATTAACGCCGTTTTTAAAACGGCGTTTTAATTTTAAAGAAAGGACTTGACAAAGTAGCTTTCATTTGATATAATAACAACGCAAAACAAAATAGTTGCTACTATGGCTCAGTTGGTAGAGCACATCCTTGGTAAGGATGAGGTCGCCGGTTCGATTCCGGCTAGTAGCTCCAAAAATCGACAAGTTTCGACAGAAGCTTGTCGATTTTTTATTTGTGCCGCAGGCACAACATCATTTGACCGAAGGTCAACATCATTTCGAGCAAAGCAAGAACATCATTGCCGTATTCGGCACAAATAAACGATGTTGCACCTTGTGCAAATGATGTGCTTCGCAATGATGTGATGCTCTGCATCAATGAAGTTGCGCTCCGCGCAAACGGAAAGGACGCGTCAGTTCAACTCCAAACGAAAAAACGCCAAAATATCTTTTTTATCGCCACTTCACAAACGGCAAGCCTTGGCTTGTCGTTTTTATTTTTCATATTGCAATTAAATTAAAAATGTAGTAAAATGGTTTTTAGTAAAGCAAAGGGGGATTTGAAATGTCACAGACTGATAATAACCCATTTGAATATTCAGATTCAAACAAAAGATACTACACCTATGATTATTTTTTAAGGCATACCTTTGGGAAAAAGTGTGCAAAAGTCACTCTTGATTTAGGCTTTACCTGCCCGAATATAGATGGTACGTGTGGTAAGGGAGGCTGTATATACTGTCTTGGTGGCTCAAGCTCAAGAAATACCGAGGGGCTAAATGACGCAATAGAGCAGTATAAAAACGGCATCAGTCAGATAAAAAAGAAATGGGATACCGATAGCTTTATACCATACCTTCAAGCATATACAAACTCCCACACAAGTGTGGATAATTTTGTAAAAATTCTTGACCACGTGTCTAAATTTGAGGGTGCAGTGATGATAAATATCGCCACAAGAGCCGATTGCCTTGAAAATGGAAAAATTGAGGTGTTGAATGCTTTTAGCAAAAAAATTCCTATAACTGTGGAGCTCGGACTTCAAACGAGTGATGATGGTGTAGCTGAGCTTATAAATCGCTGTCATAGCTATGCTATCTTTGAAGATTGCTTTAATAGAATTAGAGCCTTTGCACCTGATGTAAAAATAGCCATTCACATAATTAACGGTTTGCCTACGGAAGACAGAGAAAAAATGAAAAATACTGCAAGGAGTGTCGCTAATTTACACCCTGACATAGTAAAAATTCACCTTTTGCACGTGCTTGCTGGTACAAAGCTTGCCCAAATGTATGAAAGGGGAGAGTATATCCCACTTGATAGAGATGAGTATATACAAACAGTTTGCGACCAGCTGGAGCTTTTACCACCCGATATAGTAATTGAAAGACTGACAGGTGATGGGGATAGTAAATATCTTTTAGCCCCTATGTATAGTCTTAAAAAAGTAACAATAATAAATGATATTGATAAAGAATTATTTAAAAGAGGTTCTTATCAAGGAATTAAATATGAGAGAGGTTTATAATTATGAATGTACTTTGTATTGGAAACAGCTTTTCACAGGATGCTACAAGATATTTGCATCAGATTTCAGAAGATGAGATTTTTGTAAGAAATCTTTATATTGGCGGTTGCTCCCTTGAAACTCATATGATTAACATAAAAGAAGAAAATGAGTATTATGAGTATCAAAAAAATGGTAGAAAGCTTAAAATGACTTCTATCAACGATGCTCTCACCAAGAAAAAGTGGGACTTTATAACTATTCAGCAGGTTAGTCATTTTTCGGGAATGTTAGAAACCTATGAGCCATTTATGGAGTTTATAGTAGGCTACATTAAGGAAAAATGCCCAAAGGCAAAAATAGTTTTCCACAGAACATGGGCATATGACGATTTAAGTGATCATGGTGGCTTTGCAAATTATGATAGAGATAGAAAGAAAATGTATAATGCGATAGTTGAAGCCTCAAATTCAATTTGTCAAAAATATGGCTTTGACATTATTCCGAATGGTGATGCTGTTGAGATGGCAAGAGAGCTACCTGAATTTAAGCAGGGTGGACCTCTTAATATAAATCGTGATGGCTTTCATTTATCCCTCGACTATGGTAGATACCTTGCGGGTCTTGTAATGTTTAAATATTTCACAGGCAAGGACGCAACTAAGGTTACATATGAGCCAGAAAATACCGATAAGGAGATAAATAAGAAGCTAAAGGAAATAGCTGAAATAGCTAAGCCTCATTGAAGCTTTCATTAATAAAAAAATAATAGACAAAATGCACAAAATTTTCGTTGTGCATTTTTGTTTTTCTGTATATATTTTGTGCAAAAGGTCGAAATTCTTCAAAAATCGCCAGCTTAATTGACTTTGGTTTTTTTAAGTGCTATAATATAAGGGCAAGAAAGGGACGTTCAACCCTAAAATATTTGTTAATAAACGAAAGGATATTTATAACATGAAAAAGAACACATTAGTAAAGCTTCTTTGCCTTGCTTTAGTATGTATGCTCGTGCTTCCTATGGTTGTTGCCTGTGGTGGCGGTGCTCCTGCTAAAATGTGGACAGTCACACTTGATCCAAACGGTGGTGAATTGCCAGAGGGTACAGAGGATGAATTTGAGGTAGCTGACGAGGAAAAGATTGGTAGACTTCCAGTTCCTACAAGACTTGGTTACAAGTTCCTTGGTTGGTATGATATTGAGGATACCTCAATGAGAGAAGAAATCACACGTAAGTTTGAGGTTGATGATGACTATGACCTTATCGCTCAATGGGAGCCAGAGGGAACAATTATCAACATTGAATTTAATGCAACATCAGGTGAGCTTGATAAGACACTTCTAAATGGTAAGACATATCTCCAAATGCTTGCTGGAACAATGATCGGTGATGTTATCGACGAGCTTCCAGAGGTTACAAGAGAGGGTTATGAGTTTAGAGGCTGGAAGATTGGCTCTACAACAGGTGAAGATGTTGGTATGACAACAAAGTTCACAACAGACGTTACACTTTATGTTAACTGGTATGCAATCCCAACATGTCTTGACGGCTCATTCATTCACGACTGGGGTGTATGGAAGGATGCTACAGATGCTACATGTACAGCTCCTGGACAGAGAGTACAGGCTTGCTCAGTTTGTGGTCAGAACAAATATATGGATGACGAAGGTAAGCCAGCACTTGGACACAAGTATCCAAATGGTGGTGCTTACTCAATCACTGTAATTAATAAGGACATTAAGGGTCTTCGTACTTGCTCAGTTTGTGGTGATGATGATTTACATAACTACAAGCAGATTACATACGCTTCATGCGATATGCCAGTTGTTGAAGGTAACTGGTGGGCAGGCGGATTCACAGACGCTGCTTTCTTCGACGGTGACCTTGCACCATCTAAGTCAACAAAGGGTGACGGTGCTGTAAAGGTAACACTTAATGTTAAGAGTGGTGGAAGCGTTTATGTTGATGCTGTATTCGTAGCAGGTAAGGGCGCTGCTAACTTCGAGCTTAATATCACATATGCTGATGGTACAAGTGAGTTCTTAGGTAATGGTACATTCGGTTCAGATAATGAGCAATATGGTAACATTAACCTTTACACAGTAGGTAAGGAAATCAGAAAGCTTGAGTTCTCAATTCTATATCCAGCACAGGGAACAGACTTCCTTGGTGAAATCGGATTCTTGGTTGAACAAGAATAATATTTAATAGTCATTAGCTGTTCCCCCTTGAAATTTCTTTAAGGGGGAACATTTAGTAAAGGAGATAAAAATGAAGAAAAGAATTATAACTCTCCTTATTGTTACATTAGCTTGTCTTATGTGCCTATTTGCTTTTGTAGCCTGTGGCTCAACTGGTGGTGGCGGTGGAGGCACAACACCAGGTAGCAATGGTGACGGTACTCTTTATACAATTACCTTTAATCCAAATGGTGGTGTAATTGAGGGTGCTGATGCAGACGGCAAATTAACAATAGAGGTTTATGACGGAGATAAAATTCCTGAGCCAGTTGTTTCCAAGGAAGGAAGCTCATTAAATGGCTGGTTTAAGGGTCAGAAGGAATCTGATAGATGGCGCTTTGATTCAATGGAGGTTCATAGTGACCTTACATTGACTGCATATTGGAGAAAGGTTTGTGACCACGATTATGTAGAAGATGCTGTAAAGTCATACGCTGCAACCTGTACAGAAGCAGGTAGAGCCTTTATGGTTTGCTCAAAGTGCGGTATGGAGGATCCACAGCTTCTTCCAAAGCTTGGACATGATTTAAAGAGTGAGGATGTTGAGGCAACATGTGCTACAGCTCCTTATACAAGAACCTATTGTGCAAGACAGGGCTGTGACTATGAGCTTAAGGACGTAACAGGTGTTGCAACAGGCTTGCACGATTGGCATCCTGAATATACAGAGCTTATTCCTGCAACATCATATATTCCAGGTAAGGAAATTCGTTATTGCCTTACCTGTCAAAAGGAAATTCCAACCGAAATTCCTGCTTTGAAAAGACAATACGACCTTTCAAAGCTTCAAATTGGTAACTATACATATACTGACTCAGTATATAGTGATGAGCCATTTGTAAATATCACCTCATATGCTGGTATTTACGCATCATCATATTATTCAATTTGTGAAGCAAAAAATATGGGTGATGGCTCACCAGATAACTTTTGGTGTGCAGACACATTGGCTGATGGCTCAAAATTTACAGGCGATATAATTTTAATAGAGTTTGACAAGACCTTTGACATAGGAGCAATCAACTTTATCCTTCCTGTTTATTCAGCATGGGGCTTGGGCGACGATTGCTATGTAGCCTATGACCTTTCAATCCGTAAGGAAGATGGCTCATGGGAAAAGGTTGCTACAATAAGCGATAAGGAGGTATCCTTTGTTGAGCTCTATGGTAATCTTTTACACGAGTTTGATGAGCATATAACAACAGATGCTATTCAATTAACAGTTGCTAAATCATCAAGATATGCTCCTGCTATGATTTATGAGCTTGAGATTTTTGCTAAGGCTCCTGCTACTGAAAGAGTTGCTGTAAGCCTTAATTCTCAAACATCTGCAAGCATTTCTGGTAGATTAAACGACTATGCAGGTGGTGCTCCAAACCTAATTGACGGCTCATACTTAACAGGCTGGCAAATCGGTATTCACCGTCCCGAAAACCATCAAGAAGATGGAATTTATGCAATTCTTGACTTTACAAAAGAAAAGTTTATAGCTGGTGTTCAGTTTACAGTAAGTCTTGGTAAAGGAAAGCAATATGAGCTTTACTACTGGGAAAATGAGCAGTGGGTTCTTATCGGAACATACGAGATTACCACAAGTGGTAGTGAATATGTTTTCACAACAAACACAGGCGATTATTATAGCTCAGGCTCCGTAATAAATGCTGGTTCAAAGGCAGACCCAAATAATATAGGTGCATTCACAACTGATTTTGATAAATACACAAGCAAAATTAAGCTTCAGGTAATTAAGGATGTTCAGTGGAATGACTATGTTTACTCACTTGAAGGATATACAGTAATTCAAAGAGCAAAGGGTATTGATGCTTACGGAGGATGCACACACGCTGTTTGGACTAATCAGGTTGATACTGCTCCAACATGTGAAAATGCAGGCTATTCAACACTTGAATGTCTTTCATGCCAGATAAAGATAAGAACAGACTCTGTTGACGCTTTAGGTCACTCTTGGGGTGAATATGCTCCTGTAGAGGGAACAGAAACAGGTGTTGTTGCACTTAAGGAATCTGCTTGTGCAAATTGTGGTGATACAAGACGTATTACATATACCCCAGAGTATATGGAGGCTACAATTACAAAGTATCTTAACAATGCTCCTTCAGCATGGGCACAGACATTTGACGATGGTAACTATATCTCAACATATGAGTGGGTTGTTCCAAAGCTACAGGAATATGGCTATAAAGCAACTGCAGTTTTGACAGTTGGTATGATGAGTGGATATACTGAAAACTGGTCACGTTATTTTGCATCAGGTGCAATTGATTTAGGCTCTCACTCATATAACCACTTAGGTATTTATTCTGGTCCACTTGTTGAATCAGGTATTTTAGGTGACGTATTTAAGGCGCACTACTGGTTCATGAACGCGTTCCCTGGACAACAGCTAATGTGCTTTGCAACACCTAATGGTGGTACATCAGAGGCTACAGCAAATTATGTAACAGGTATTATGGCTGCTAACCGTAATGGTGGTGCAAGCTCATTTATCAACGAAACTGAAAATCTTACCTCAAGATTAAAATGGGGTAACTTGGGTACATACGTATCTAAACTTGAGCAAACTGAAGGTCTGTTCCTTTTTGTAAAGGATGGTAAATTTGTTACTGATACAAAATATGAAGCTACATTTAATAAGGGTGGCTCATATGGTAAGCCAGGAACTCTAAACGAGGAAACAGGTGTATATACATATGGCACTTGGGATGATAACTGGGTATCAGGTGCAAAGGTAAACTCAAACGGTCAATTTGTATATGACGAAGAGGGTAAAATAACATCACCAGCTGAAGGAAATGGATATATTGCAGTAAAGCTATTTGGTGGTTACAGATTAATTTCTGAAGCAGAAGCAAATGAGCTTCAGCCTGTAAACTACGTTTATGATGCTGAAACTAACAGATTACAAATTAGTGAGGCTAATGGTACATACTACTATGATGCAGAAAAGTATCAGTATGTATGGAAGGAAAGTGGCTCATATGTAGATGATGGAAGTGGAAACCTTGTATATAGCGAAAGCGACGAGTCAGGCTTTAAGCTTTACCACGTTGCCCTTGGTACATACGAAAAGGGTATTAATCAGCTTCTTGAATCAGGTGGATGGACAATCGAATGTATTCACGGCTTAAGTCCAAGCTTTGAAAAGACAGCTGACTACATTCAAACTACATATACATCAACAATTCGTAAGTTTGACTACTTAAAGCAAACAGGTATTTGGGTATGCTCATACACAGATATTGTTCAATATCAAAAGGAATACCAGACTGCTTTTGTAAACACAACCTTCCGTGATGAAACAAAAATCGAGCTTGAATTAACTGACACACTTGACGATATTATGTTTAATCAGGCTCTTACAATCAAGGTTGACATTCCAGATGACTGGACAACATTAACTGCTACACAAGACGGCAAATCAATTGAGTTCTTTATTGAGGACGGCTTTGCATATGTAAACGCAGTTCCAGACAGAGGAACAATCGTAGTAACACAATAATAAAAATACGGAGCTATTTATTAGCTCCGTTTTTTAATGAGAAAATATTCGCAATAATAACAGACTGCATCATCTTCTGCGTCTTTTTTTATGCCTTTTAAAGCTAAAGGGATTGATAAGCTTAAGAAGAAGCTTGATAACTAACTTGATAGGGAAGAAAATGAGCTTTATTAAAAACAAAATTATACCTAAAATCTTAAAAAGAAAAAACATTTTTATCCCCCCTTCTATATTAATTATAATAGATAATCAATATAAATTCAATGGCTATTATAAAATATAATATTGCAAAAATATTCTAATTATAAGGAAAGTCGAATCGACCAAGGACGCATAACAAAAAGGATAGGATAAAGCGCGCCCTGAAAATGCTAACGCATTTAGAAGGAGATACATTTTGCTCTGCAAAATGCACTTCGGCAGGTCTAATGCTAGCAAGCAGACAACGCCTTAGGCTCACGTCCGAACTCAATTCAAGGCAAAGCCTTGAAGAAGAGTCGAATCGACCAAGGACGATAAACAGAAAAGACACCCAACAGGGTGTCTTTTCTGTTTATGGCGCGCCCTGGGAGATTCGAACTCTCGACCTACCGGTTCGTAGCCGGGCACTCTATCCGCTGAGCTAAGGGCGCATTTACTTGCGACAATTATAATACCACATAATTCAATAATTGTCAAGTCCTTTTTATAAAATTATAAAATGTTGAAAAATACCGTGGCTAAAGCAATTATGTTATCTTATTTCCTTGTGTCAAATGAGGGTGCTTTTTCATATAATGAAAAAAGGTAGCCTTACAGGGAATCAAACCAAGCTGGTTCGATTCCCGTAAGGATAAGAACGGGGGGAAAGATATGAAAAGGACGAGGGCGTGTGTGATTTTTGGTGGAAAAAGTCAGGAATATGAGGTCTCATTAAGGTCGGCAGATACCTTTCTTAGATACATAGACAGAGAAAAATATATCCTATATAAAATAGGTATCACAAGACAGGGAAAATGGTATCTTTATAAGGGAAATGAGGATATGATAATTAGTGATTTGTGGGAAAGGGGAGAAAAAAGCGAGATAAGCATATCCATAAATGAGGGTTGCTTTATTACCGAAGGTGGGGAGAAAATTAAGGTTGACAAGGTGATACTTATGATGCATGGCGAGTATGGTGAGGATGGCAGAATAGCCTCGCTTCTTGAGCTTGCAGAAATTAGCTATATAGGCTGTGACTTTTTTTCCTCTGCCTTCTGTATGGATAAGCAAATTACTAAGGAGATAGCAAAAAGCGTAGGAATAAGGGTAGCTGATGATCTTGTAATAAATAAAAATGACTTAAATCTGAAAAGCACCTTAGAAAAAGCCGAAATGCTTGGATACCCTCTTTTTTTAAAGGTTGCAAGAGGTGGCTCAAGCGTTGGAGTTTTAAAAATAGAAAACAAAAAACAGCTTAAAAAGGGCATAAGCACACTCTTTAAATCTTGCCCTAAGCTACTTATCGAAAAAAGAGTAATGGGCAAGGAAACAGAGGTAGCAGTTTTAGAAAAAAACGGTAAAATTATAGCCACAGGGTGCGGTCAAATTGAATATGCAAGCGATTATTATGATTATGAATCAAAGTATAAATGCGACCAAAATCAATACATAATTCCAGCAAATTTAAGCAAAGAAACAGAAAGTGAGCTAACCGAGCTTTCAAAAAAGCTATTTTTTGCCTTAGGATGCAGACAAATTGCAAGAATTGACTTTTTTGTGTCAAATAACGAAATAGTTTTTAACGAGGTAAACACCCTGCCTGGCTTTACCTCAATTAGTATGTATCCTATGATTATGGAGAGGCAGGGCTATAATGTAAGTCGCTTAATAGACACCCTTATATTATAAAAAAGTATTGAAAATATATTATAATTGTTGTATAATAAACAGAAAGGGCTTTTATGCTTACCCTTGGTAATAAATCATTTGCCTTAGCTGGCTTAGGCGTTTCAAACAGAGCAGTAATTGAGTATTTAGAAAAATATAAAATTCCCTTTAAGGTTTATCTTTCAAAAAAAGAAGAAATACAAAATTATAAAGATGCTATATATTGTGAGAGCGATTTTAATATAGATGCAGATATTATTTTTCGTTCGCCAGCTATAAGACCTGAAAAAATCAAGGGAAATGGACAGATTTTTACAGAAATTGGCTTCAGCCTTGAAAATATTTCGTGCTATAAAATCGGTATAACAGGCTCGGATGGAAAGACAACCACCTCAACCCTTATTTATGAAATGCTAAGGGATAAATTTCCCTCATACCTTTCAGGAAATATTGGTATTCCTCTGATAACCAAAATCGACGATATTACTAAAAACAGCTATGTTGTATGCGAGCTTTCAAGCTTTCAGCTTTTTGATTATTCTCCGAGCCTTGATTGCGCAGTTGTTACAAGTATTAGCGAAAATCATCTTGATTGGCACAAAAGCCTGCTTGAATATATTTATGCAAAACGAAATATTCTGAAAAGAGCAAAAAGGGCGGTTTTATGCTACGATTGTGAGTATAGATGCTTCTTTACAGGAGATAATTTAACCTACTATTCCCTAAAGGACCTTTCAAGCCTTTGTGGTAATGGTAGCCATTATGTATATTTAAAAAACGACATAATTTTTTATGATGATAAGCCACTTTTTAAAAAGCAGTGCGTTAAGCTAACAGGTGAATATAACTTAAAAAATTTAATGGCAGCAATCGGTGTTTGCTATCCATTAATAGATATAGAGAGAATTAAAAGCGTAGCTATGACCTTTAAGGGCGTTAGTCATAGGTGCGAAAGGGTAGCAGAATTAAATGGTGTTACATTTATAGATTCCTCGATTGATTCAACGCCACAAAGGGCAATAAGCACTCTTTCTGCCTTTCCAAGTGGCAAAACAATCGCAATTATGGGTGGATATGATAAAAATTTATCATATCATGTTTTAAAAAACACCCTAAGGGATTTAAAGGGAGTAATTATTTTTGGTCAAAATAGAAATAAGCTTATAGAGGCTTCCCCTAAGGGCGCAAGGGTGGTAAACACAATGAAGGAGGCAGTTAATTTAGCCTACAAAATGTCAAGGAGTGGCGATTTCATTGTTCTAAGCCCTGCCTCAGCAAGCTTTGATATGTATAAGAATTACAAGGAAAAATCAGATGCCTTTATAAAGGAAATAGGAGCATTAGATGGAAAAGATTAAGGAAAGATTAAAAAGCCTATGCGCTTTAGGTACTGTATCTGGTCATGAGCGCTTGATAGACGTTTTAACAGGGGAGGAAAAGGCCTTTCTTGATAAAATCGAATATGACAAAATAGGAAGCTTGCTATTAGTTAAAAAATCAAATAAGCCAAATGCGAAGAAAATACTCATAGATGCCCATATTGATATTGTTGGTTTTATGGTGACAGAGGTTTTAGAGGGTGGCTTTTTAAGATTTGTAAATATTGGCGGACTTGATACAAGGGTTTTACCATCAACCCACGTTTGCGTTTTTGGTAAAGAGAAAATTAATGGCGTTATAACCTCAACGCCACCACATTTAAGGGTTGGTGGAGTTAAGGTTCCTAAAATTGAAGAGCTTTTGATTGACACAGGAATACCTACTGATGAGCTTAAGGAGCTTGTTTCAATCGGAGATATAGCTATGTATAAGCCATACTTTACAGAGCTTCAAAATAACTATGTATGTGCAGTAGGTCTTGACGATAAATCCTGTGCATGCGCAATACTTGATTTTATTACAAGTGTAGATAAGGGCGAGCTTGAATATGACGTTTATGCCTCTCTTTCAGCACAGGAGGAAACAGGAAAGTGTGGACCAGCACGCTTAGCCTTTGATATTGACCCAGACATAGCGATTACAACAGACGTAAACTTTGCATCAGGCGAGGGAATTAAGGAAAGAGAATCAATCGAGTGTGAAAAGGGTGCAAGCGTTGATATTTCATCTCTTACAAATAGAAGCCTTACAAGAAATATAATTAAGCTACTCAAGGACAAGGGCATAGAGTTTCAGCTCGTTTGTGAGCCGAGCTATACAGGCACAAATAACGATGCTCTTTCAATTAGTGGTAAGGGCATAAGAACGGCGCTTATGAGTATTCCTCTAAAGGCTATGCACTCCCCATCTGAAATTGTAAATCTTAAGGACATTAAGTCCCTTTCCCGAATGCTTAAAGCAGTTTGCTGTGCAAAGGAGCTATTATGATTAGATTAAATCAGGAATTAAAGGAGCTTTCCCTGCTTTTTGGGCCAAGTGGCTTTGAGGATAGGGTAAAGCAGGCTATAAAGGAAAAAATCGAAAAATGTGTAAGAGAGGATAGCGAGCTTTACGAGGACAAGGCTGGAAATCTTATCTACCACATCAAAAACGAAGGTAAGCCCAGGCTTATGATAAATGCCCATATGGACGAGGTTTCGCTTATGGTTACTGAAATTACCGAAAAGGGACAGCTATATTTCGGTAATGTAGGTGGAATTGACCCTATCGTTTTATCAAGCAAGAGAGTAATTTCGGAAAATGGAATTTGTGGCACAATTTTAACAAAGCCAGTTCATCTTTTGTCAAGCGAGGAGAGGGACAAGGTATGCCCTGTAAGCGAAATGCTTATTGACATTGGAGCAAGGGATAAGGCTGACTGTGAAAAATATGTAAGCATCGGTGACTATTTCGTGTTTTCTGCAGATTATATGGAGCTTGGCAAGGATTTGATTTGTGGTAAGGCTCTTGACGACCGTCTTGGCTGTGCAATTATGGTAAGGCTTATTTACGAGCTTTATGAAAGCAAGAAAAAGACTGATTACGACCTTTATTTTGCCTTTACAGGCAGAGAGGAAATTAGCTACTCAACAGCCTTTTTGGCAACTGAAAATATAAGACCTGATTATGCAATAGTCATTGAGTCAAAGGCAGTTAGTGATTTGCCTGACGTTAGTGATGATAAAAAGGTTGCTATTTTGGGTGACGGTGTAATTGTTTCCTTTGCAGACAGAGGCGCAATTTACGATAGAGGACTTATTAATCATATAATGTCCCTTTGTGATAAAAAGGATATTAAATATCAGGTAAATAAATACGTTTCTGGTGGAAATGACTCTGCAAATATTCAAAAGAGTATTGAGGGTGTTAAGGTTTCTGTGCTTTCAGCAGGCTCACGATATATTCATTCTCAATCAAACGTGATTAGCAGAAGCGATTTTGAAAGCATATATAAAGCAACCTACGAGGTGATAACAAATGATAGAATTAATTAAAAGGCTCATGCTTACTCCATCTGTATCAGGCAGAGAGGATAAGATAAGAGAGGTAATAATAGACGAAATTAAGCCACATGCTGACACAATCGACATTGACAATATGGGCAACATAATCGCAAGAAAAAAGGGAAATGGCAAAAAAATAATGCTATGCGCCCATATGGACGAGATAGGCTTTTTTGTTACTCATATTGACAAGAGTGGTATTATCAGAGTTAGCTCTGTCGGTGGTATCAATCCAATTTCCAGCGCATATAGCGAGGTCGTTTCTGAAAATGGTGTGTATGGTGTTTTAGTGCCTGAAAAGTCAGGTGAAAAGCTAAGCGTTGAGGGTATGTTTATAGATATCGGCGCAAAGACTAAAAAGCAGGCAGAATCAAAGGTTAAGATAGGCGACTTCTTTGTATGCAAGCCAAATATCAGAAGGCTTATGAACAGAAGATATGTGGGAAGACCCTTTGATGATAGAATAGGTTGTGCAATTCTAATCGAGGCTATGAAGGAGGCAAAGAGTGAAAACGACCTTTATTTTGTGTTCTCAACACAGGAGGAGGTTGGTGGACGTGGTGCTAAGCCTGCTTCCTATGCAGTTTCGCCAGATATTGGAATTGCTTATGATGTAACAAGAGAGAGCACAAAGCCTGGCTCACCTCAAATGGAGGTAAAAATGGGAAAGGGCTGTGCAATCAAGATTAAGGACTCGGGTGTTATTTCATCACCTACTCTTGTTAAGCAAATGAGAGAAATTGCTGAAAATAACGGAATTAAATATCAAAACGAGATACTTTTAAGTGGAGGTACAGATGCATCTCCTATGCAGGTAGCTGGTAGAGGCTGTCACGTTAGTGCAATATCTATTCCATCAGCCTATATTCACTCTAATTGTGAAATGATAGACATGGGTGACGTTTACGAGGCAGTTAAGCTTACTGTTGCTTTAGTAAAGGAGTTATGAAAGGAAAAGGAATGAAAAAGTTAGGTTTATTAATAGGCGCTTTAGCTTTAATTTGCATTATGCTTGTATCCTGTGGTGAAAGCAGTGATGTTCCAGATGGAATGATGCAGGCTTCATGCTCTGATTTCTATACACTTTATGTGCCTGATAGCTGGCAAATTAATCAGTCAACTGAGGCAGTTGTATCAGCTCAGCCCCACGAGAGTGAAAGAACAAATGTTTCTGTAATGTATTGGTCAACAAGCCAAGGCTATTCAACTCACGCTGATTTTATAAAGGAATATAAGGCACAGCTTGACTTAGCATTTACAGGTGTTACCTTTATTGAGGAGGGAACAAAGAGCGAGCTTGGCTTAAGATATCCAAATAAGGATACAAACGGAAACGATATAAGCCCGTATGATGCTAAGGATTATGTTTATGTAGCAAAATTAGGCAAGCTATGGTATAAATACCATGTAACAGTAGCTATCGACCGTGGAATTTTCTATGTTGTAACCTATACATTCTTACAGGACAACCCGCAAACAGAATATGAAAAGATAGATGACGTTAAATTTTCCTCATACGACAGCTATCGCTCCACCATTAAAGACATTTCAAGTGCATTTAAGATAAAATGAGCGAAATATATTTAGACAATAGTGCTACTACTAAAATGAGTGAGGGCGCAATTACCAAAATGAATGAGGTAATTTGTACTCATTTCGGTAATCCCTCATCATTACATAAGAGAGGGCTTGATGCTGAGCATATTTTAAGCGAGGCAAGAGAGATTATTGGAAAAAGCCTTGGTATAAGAGCACTAACAAGGGGAGAAATCATATTTACCTCAGGTGGTACAGAGGCTAACAATTTAGCAATCTTAGGTGGTGTCTTTTCCAAAAGCAGAAAGGGCAACGAGGTTATTTTAACAACACAGGGAGAGCATTCCTCTGTTGAAGAGCCAATGACTTACTTAGAGGGGCTTGGCTATAAGATTGTAAGAGTGCCTACTAAAAAAGGACAATTAGACCTTGACTTTATAAGGCAGAATGCGTATAATGTTGTTTTAGCAAGCTTTATGCACGTAAATAACGAAACAGGCGCGGTATATGATTTAGAATCAGCCTTTGAGGTAATTAGGGAAAAATCCTCACAGGCTATTTTGCATGCTGACTGTGTTCAGTCTTATTTAAAGGTTAAATTCACAAAGCAAAGGCTTGGTGCAGATTTAATTTCAATAAGTGGTCATAAGGTAAACGGACCAAAGGGCATCGGTGCTCTTTATGTTGATCCACAAATAATAAAGGCAAAAAAATTAGTGCCTATTTTGCTCGGTGGTGGACAAGAGGAGAATTTGCGCTCAGGCACCGAGAATGTTTATGCAATAGCTGGCTTTGGACAGGCTGTAAAGGAGCATTTTGCTTCGCTTGATACCGAAATATCACAAATGAGTGAGGTTAGCAGTTATTTGATTGATAAGCTGTCGAGCGTTTCAGGAGTGAGCCTTAATTTGCCTGAAAACAGAGTCTGTCATATTGTAAATATTACAGTTAAGGGAATAAGAAGCGAAACGCTTTTACACTATCTTTCCTCTAAGGAAATATATGTATCAAGTGGTAGTGCTTGCTCATCTCATTCCAAAAAGGGTAGAAGTCGCGCGCTTACCTCATTTGGCTTAAGTCCACTTGATATTGATAGTGCGATTAGAATATCCTTAAATCCTCATAACACAACAGAGGAAATTGATATATTAGTAAACGCCGTAGACGAGGCGATAAAAAGACTTGCAAAGAGATAGGAGAGAACAGAAATGAATATGAATTTCGGCATTTTGGCTGACGGAATAAAAGCGTTGTTCACAGCTGAATATGCACCAATGATGATTATGTGGATAATTGGTGGAACACTAATCTTTTTAGCCATCAAGTTTGAAATGGAGCCAACCTTGCTTTTGCCAATGGGCTTTGGTGCAATTTTGGTAAATCTACCATTTTCAGGAGCAGCCAGTACAATTCAGCATCTATTTAGTATAGGTATTGAGGGACACGAGCTATTCCCACTAATACTATTTATCGGTATCGGTGCGATGATAGACTTCGAGCCACTTTTGACTAACCCTAAGCTAATGCTATTTGGCGCAGCAGCACAGTTTGGTATTTTCTTCACCCTTTGCTTATCTGCACTCGTTGGCTTTAATCTAAATGATGCAGCATCAATAGCTATTATCGGTGCAGCAGACGGTCCTACATCAATTTTCGTAGCACAACAGCTAAACTCTAATTATTTGTCTGCTATTATGGTTGCAGCTTACTCCTATATGGCGCTTGTTCCACTTGTTCAGCCACCTATTATTAAGCTTTGCACAACTAAGAAGGAAAGACAGATTAAGATGACCTATAAGGGTAAAAAGGTAACAAAGCTAACTAAGATTTTGTTCCCGATTATCGTTACAATTATAGTAGGTCTTGTTGCTCCAACAGCTCTTGCATTGATAGGCTTCTTAATGTTTGGTAACTTAATTAGAGAATGTGGAGTATTGAATTCACTTTCAGAAACAGCGCAAAAGGTTCTTGCTAACCTTGTAACAATATTCTTAGGTATTACAATAGCTTCTCAAATGACTGCAAGCGCATTCTTAAAGGTAGAAACTCTTGTAATTATAGGCTTAGGCTTGGTAGCATTTATCTTTGATACCTTTGCAGGAGTAATGCTTGCTAAATTTATGAACCTATTTAGCAAGGAAAAGATTAACCCAATGATAGGCGCAGCAGGAATTTCAGCATTCCCAATGTCAGCAAGAGTAGTACATAAAATGGGACTTAAGGAGGATAGCTCAAACTTCCTTCTAATGCACTCAATCGGTGTAAACGTGTCTGGACAAATCGCATCTGTTATTGCAGGTGGATTGCTCTTGACAATCGTTCAATCAATGATATAAGGGGGTAGAGAAAATGAAAAAGAAGATAACCTTAATATTAGTATTAGCTCTATGCCTTGTTATGATTTTTGCAGTAAATGTGTTTGCTACTGCAACCACAAGCCCTTCTGGACAAGATACAAATACACCTAATGTAGAAAATAACATACCTAATACAGAGGGACCAGAAGAAAACAATTCAGGCAATGATGGAAATAACGATGGCGAAATGCCACAAATGAGCTTTCAAATTAGGGGAGAATCTCTTGGTGAAACAGTTCCAATTATGTGCACAGGAATGCTCGGCATCTTTATTGTAACAGGTATAATAATTGCTATAGTTCTTATACTTAATACAACAATGACAGTAATTGATAACAAAAAACAGAATAAAGAAAATAAATAAAAAATAGCAAGGAGAAATCCTTGCTATTTTTATATGGTTTATAATTTTGCAACAAGCTTTAGCAAGGGAAGGCCAAGACCTCATCCTTTGAGGGTACGCTTTGCTGTGCACCACGTCGAGCACGTAAGCCTTCCCCAGCTGGGGAAGGGGGACCACACAAGGTGTGGTGGATGAGGTGTTAAAACACAAAAAATTAGCTAATTATTTAAATCTTCAAAAATTAATTCGAGCTTAGTCAATATATCAAAGCAGACGCTATTAAATTTTGAATTAACATCATCGTTTGTATATCTTAAAACAGAAATACCGAGATCCATAAGCTCTGAATCTCTAATTTTATCTTTTTTGAGATTATCTGCTTCGTAGTGTTGAGAACCATCTATTTCGATAACTGTTTTCTTAGAAGGAATATAAAAATCTACTATGTAGTTACAGATGCATTTTTGTCGCTTAACTTGACACGGCAAATTTTTTAAAAAATCATACCAAATATGTTTTTCTTCAGGTGTCATGTTTTTTCGTAAGTTTTTTGAATTTTCGGTTAGAGCTTCATTATAAGGAATCATAACTACTCATCCACCGCAAGCGGTCCCCCTTCCCTCGCAAGGGAAGACCAAGACCTCATCCTTTGAGGGTACGCTTTGCTGTGCACCACGTCGAGTACAGGCAATCGACGCAGCCTTAGAGCCAAAAGCCATAGCACTTTCAATATCTTTACCTTGACTAAGACCAACACAAAGACCACCAGAGGCAGTATCTCCTGCTGCAGTCGTGTCAACTACCTTAACCTTAATGCAGGGGTATATTTTAAAGCTATCTCTTGTGGCTATCTCGTATCCACTTGCACCAAGGGTGGTAATTACGGTTTTTATACCCTCGTTAAAAAGAAAATCTTTTCCACCTAATATTTCAAGCTCTGTTTCATTTGGAGTGATAATATCAACAAAGGAAAGATATTCTTTAATATCCTTGCTTGCTGGAGCAGGATTAAGAATAGTCAAAAGTCCTCTTTCCTTAGCTTTTTTAAGACCATAGCCGATAATATCGGTGGGATTTTCAAGCTGAGTTAGATATATATCTCCCTCCATTGCAATTTCCAACATTTTATCAATGTGCGATTTTTCTAAAAAGCCATTTGCACCACTATCAATAATAATTCGATTTTCACCCTCTGTAACCACAATTACAGCCACTCCTGTGGATGTTTTTTCAATTTTTGTTACAAAATCTGTGTTGACTCCAGCACTATTCAGGCTATCAATCAGTCTAAGACCAAAGTCATCATCGCCCACACAACCACACATATAGGCATCTCCACCTAATTTTCCACAGGCATAGGCTTGGTTAGCGCCCTTTCCTCCACAGTTAGTCATAAAATCGCTACCCTTAAGGGTTTCGCCACCAACAGGCATATATGGTGCGTTTATTACTAAATCATAGTTCAAGCTACCTACAATAAATATTCTTTTCATAAAAGCCTCGTAAACATATAAATATTAATATAATTATATATTAATTTTTAAAATACTTCAAGTATCCCTTGACAAATAGTTTTTATATGTGTATAATTTGTGATTGGGTTTGACTGAATATGCCTTACGGGAGAGATACGAACCAGTTTTGGAACGGAGAAAAATCCCGTCTTTGGCGTTAAAATTTTTGAAATATTTTTATATATGGGCAAAATTTTGCCTAAAATACGAGCTTTTTGGCTCGTTCTAAAATGCCTTGCATCTAAAACCTAACTATTTAGAGATGATTTTTGGGTGCGGAGGAGGCAGTTTTACTGACGTAAGACAACGACGACAATCCTAAAAGCACTTTAAATAGTAGGCTTTAGGCTGGTTCGTATCTCTCTCATAAGGCAGACTAAGGAGGGGATAAAGTGAGCGTTAAAGCACATCATTCCAAGCATCATTTTTCATTTGAAGACATAAAAAAAGCGTTTAGAGAAGTAATACTACCGTTTTTAAGAAAAAATATTGTAATGCTTGTTGCATTTACCTGCGCACTTGTGACCTGCTTTATAATACCACCAGACAGTAAATATCTTGAATATTTTGACCTAAAAACATTAAGCTGTCTATTTTGTGTTTTATGTGTGGTTTGTGCCCTAAAAAATATAAGGTTTTTCTATATGATTGCAAGAAAAATCGTGTCAGTTTTCAAAACAGCAAAAATCAGCGTTTTAGCCATAGTTTATATCACCTTTATCGGCTCAATGCTTATTGCAAACGATATGGCTCTATTAACCTTTTTGCCACTTGGATATATGGTTTTGAGTCAAACAGGCAAGGAAAAATATATGGCGTTTACCTTTATAATGCAAAATATTGCTGCCAACTTAGGTGGAATGCTAACACCCTTTGGTAACCCACAAAACCTTTATTTGTATACTAAATTTGAAATTCCCGACCTTGAATTTATGGGGATAATGCTACCACCCTTTTTAATTTCTATAGCAATTATCACTATCTGTTGCTTAGTCTTTGTTAAAAACGAATCCCTTGAAATAGGCAAGGAGGAAATTAAGCTACCAAAGGCAAAAACGATTATTTATCTCTTGCTTTTTGCCCTTTCCATTTTGATTGTATTTCGTGGAATACCATATTACATAGGCTTAATTTTGATACCTATTTTTCTGATTTTTATGGATAGAAAGGCGCTTAAGAGTGTAGATTACCCCTTGCTTTTAACCTTTGTATTTTTCTTCATTTTTGCAGGAAATATGGGAAGAATAGAGGGAGTTAGAAATCTGTTTAGCTATCTTTTAGAGCAGAATACCTTAGTATTTAGTGCCATTTCCTGTCAAGTCATAAGCAATGTGCCAAGTGCAATTTTGCTTTCACAATTTACCCTAAACTATAAGGATTTGCTTTTGGGTGTAAACATTGGTGGTGTTGGAACGCTTATTGCTTCACTTGCAAGCCTTATTACACTTCGTGAATATATAAAGCATAATCCTGGTAAGGCAGGCTCATATATACTTAAATTTTCGCTATTTAATTTTGGATTTTTAATAATACTTTTAGGCTTAATGCTATTAATATAAAAACAGGGATTTTTAAAATCCCTGTTTTTTGTTATATATTTAGACTTTTTGCAAGCTCTCTCATTTTTTCAGGCTCAACCTTTATTATTTTTCTATCATATGTGATAAGACCATTTGTTTCGTCCTCAACATCAGTTAGCTGAGTGTAAATTGCACCACAAAGACCGTCCTTTATTAATGGAGCTATTTGCTCGGTATAAAGACTAAAAAGTCCTTTACAAAATTCGCTCTTATCCTTATAAAATTTATAGCCATAGGTTTCGTTTTCGTTAGCCACATGTCCCTTTTCCTTGTAGGAATAGCCACCAAACTCGCTAAGAACTAATGGCTTTTCAAAGCTCTTAGGGGCGCAAACAGGCTTAAAGTAAACGTGAATGCTTTCTACATCGCTTGCATGACCTCCAAACCAGCCAGAGTTAGTATCAACAATGCGTGACGAGTCAAGGCTCTTTAATAGAGAATACATTTTATCACTTTCAAATTGTCCCCAGCCCTCATTAAAGATAGTATAGTAGCAAATAGAGGGGTGGTTATATAACTGCTTAACGGTTTCCTTCATAGAGGATATAAAGCATGATTTTTGAGAGTCTGTTCGTTTTTTCTCTTTTAGATTTTTAAAGCCGATTGTAGGCAGAGCAGTATCGTGGAAAAAGCTATATTTTCCGTTATTTACCATATCCTGAAATACTATCATGCCCTGTCTGTCGCACTCATAATAAAACCATTCAGGCTCGATTTTTATATGCTTTCGTAGAGTGTTAAAGCCAAGCGCCTTTGCATTTTCAACGTCTTGTCTATATAAATCTGGTGATGCAGGAGTATATATTCCGTCACTAAAATAGCCTTGGTCTAATAGTCCGTTGAAGAAATAGGGCTCGCCGTTTAGACAAATCCTTTTAATTTTGTCAATTTCCTTTATTTCAAGAGTACGTAGAGCAAAATAGGATTCAATCCTGTCCCCCTCAGCCTCTACTGTAAAATAGTATAAGTGTGGGCTTTCAGGACTCCACATAATAGGACTATCTATTTTTATATGACATTTGCCGTCCTGAATTGGGAAGGAAAGCTCACCATTTTCAAAAGCTACAGAAACAGTACCACTTGTAATTCCGTCAAATGAAATATCACAAAAGTCGCACCCTGTGTCGATTTTTAATCCTTTTATATATTTGTTGCTTACACTTTCAAGCCAAACACTTTGCCAAATGCCAGAGACAGGAGTGTACCACATTCCACCTCTGTTAAGTGATTGCTTTCCGTATGGTGAACTATGGTCCTTAAGGGTATCAACACAGTCGATTTTAAGAAGGTTTTCCTTCTTTAAATATTCTGTTATATCAAAGCTAAAGGAGTTATATCCACCAGAATGTATTCCAACCTCGATATCGTTTAAGTAAACTATGCACATTTGGTCAACAGCACCTAAATTCAAAATAACTCTATCCTTGATAAAGTCCTTTTCAAGGGTGAATTTTCTTTCGTAGCTTAGCTTGCTTCCACTTTCAAACACCCTATTAACACCTGAAAGCACGCTTTCTGGTGGATAAGGCACGTTTATATCCATTTTCTCGTTGTTTACAGTTAAGGACCACTTGCCATTAAGACTTAAAAAGCTATCACGCTTTAACTGTGGACGAGGGTATATGTTATATTCCTCACCTGTTAAATTTTCGCCCTCTTTTGTAAGCAAATGAGCAATTTCATTTCTTCCACCGATTTTGTTTTTTAGACACAGGGTTAAGAAAAACAATAAAATAACCAATAGAGCAACTACTAATGAGGCTATAAAAATATTGTCGTTTGGTATAAATCTTTCTGTGCCATCAGTATCATAGAAGGTGCTTGCACCACTCAAAACGCTTGCACCAATAATAGGACCTATAATTCCAGGTATTAATACCTGACCAACAATTCTAAGACCTTGAAACATTCCCGACTTGTTTTGTGGAGTATTGTCACGTAAAACAGCACCGAATACTGCATTTGAGGAAAGGTATCCACACATCATTAAAAGCGAGCCGACAAAAACTAAGGCATAGTGAGAAAAGCTAAACAAAATTACATATCCAAGACAAAGCAAAACAAGACTCGGAAGAATTGACTTGTTGAATTTCCACTTGTCGTATTTTCTTCCCCAAATTGCTGTAAATATAGCAGCTAAAATAACAGCAGGAGCCATAATGAACACATAGCTACCACCCATATTAAGGCCCTTATCATAATATATAATAAGGTAAGGCATAAATATTTGTATGGAAATACCAAAGACTGTAAATAGAGCTAAATATACATATAGCTTTAAATTGCTTTTGATAACTGATGGCTTAAAGCCATAAATTATGTTTTTGAAGTAGCTTTGATTTTCGCTTGTATTAATCTTAGGGTCTTTGATGATGAAGAAGCCTAAAATACCAATTAGAATTACAACAATACCAATAATAATAAAGACAATAGGCCAGTAAACATCAACAGGAAGCTTGCCCTCGTTATTTGATGAAAGAGGGTCAGCCTTTGGTAGGAACATAAAGCCACCAAAAACGACTAATATAGCAAGTAAGGGCATCATTGAGTTTATGCCCTCAGCCATACCACGATTTTTATTAGTGGTGGAGTCAGTTAGCCAAGCATTAAAGCAGGCGTCATTTGCACTTGAGCCAAAAAAGGTCATTATGCAGTCAAGCACGATTGTAATTGTAATGCAAAGGCCTGCAACTGAGGTTGCCATAGGAAATAGTGAGCCTATAATATTCTCTCTGACTAAAGCAAAGGAAAGAATAGAAACACCCCACAAAATATATCCTACAGATATAAATATTTTCCTTTTACCCAGCTTGTCCGATAAAGCTCCGACTAAAAGGGTAGTAACGGTTGCTACAACGCTTGAAAGTGCCACCATTAAAGAAATATCGCTTGGCGATGCACCAAACATATCGTAAATAAATACGTTAAAATACATATTTTCCACAACCCAAGCAATTTGCCCCACTAAGCTAAAAATAATTAGCGTAGCAAAAAACTTACCCTGTGGCTTTTTAACCTTATCCATATAAAACACCTCTAAAAAGCTTATGACTATATTATACCACTAAATACTAAATTTTACAACAAAAAAGGAAATAGACAAAGGGCTATCACAATTATTCTGTGACAGCCCTTTAGTCAATTTTTGGGTTGAATGTTTATTTTCTTATCTGATATAGGGATAAGCTTATGACTTGTTTTTAGCCTTTAAGCACTCTACTAATTTTAATATAACCTGTTTTTCCTCATTTCCAAGCTCGGAAATATCAACAAGCAGTTTGCTTGATGTTGATAAAATATAATCAGTGGTTACATTGAAAATTCGAGACATTTCTATAACATTGTTTATTGATGGTGATGAAAGAGACATTTCCCAAAAATTTACTGCGCTTCTCGAAATGCCAAGCTTGTTTGCTAAGTCGGTTTGTGTCATTTCGTTTTTTTCACGCAAGTAGCGAATCCTATCGGCTACATTTAAAATCACAATTTATCTCCTCACTTTCTATCATATTTATTTTACAATAACAAATGTAAATTATAATTATCACTCTTGATAAATAACACTTGACAAAAGAAAAATAAAATGATAAAATAAAAAAAACAAAAACAGGAAAGGGGATTTTTATGGAACAGAATAATGAAATACAACAGCCACAGGATGAGATAATGAAGTCACAGGAAAGTATAGCACAACCACAAAATAATGGCAAGGGCTTGTCTATTGCTTCATTAGTATTAGGAATTGTTGCAGTGGTTTTAAGCTTTTTCGGTATAGTAAGCTTTGTTGGTTTAGTATGTGGTATTTTAAGCATAATTCTTTCAGTTTTAGGAAGAAAAAAATCTAAATTAGCAACAGGTAAATCATCGGGATTAGCAACAGCAGGATTAGTTCTTGGTATTGTTGGCACAGCAATTGCAGGAATTGGTGTTGCGTGCACAATTGCAAGCCTCAGTGCTTTATCTTGTGCTTATCAAGCAGGTGTAATATATCAATAAAGGGAAAATAAAGGGCGATGGTTGGGCATCGCTCTTTTGATTATATTAATAAAAAAGGAGGGTGCTATGCTTCCTACTATTGATATTTTTGGAAAAGATTTGCCGATGTATGCGATATTTGCGTTAATTGGCATACTTATAGCAGGTACAGCCTTTTGCGTGTATATTGATAAGTGTGGATATGATAACAATCGTGCTATAGTTTTTTTATTATTCGTAGGATTAGGTGTTGTAATAGGTGGGCATACCTTATATGCAATAACAAATATAAATAAATTTTATTTACTTGGTAGCACTCAGTCCTTTACGCATTTTTTGTCAATAATTGGAGTTTTATTTGGTGGTTCTGTATTCTACGGAGGGCTCATAGGCGCTTTAATTGCTGGATTCATTTATATAAAAGTGACAAAAATGCCTATTGACATATACATGGACGGATGTGCGTTTTTTGCGCCACTTTTTCACTCATTTGCAAGGATTGGATGCTTTTTTGCTGGATGCTGTTATGGAATAGAAAGTAGCTTTGGATTTATATGTGAAAGAAATGAGAATATAGAGCTGAGCACTGTCAGACGATTTCCAGTTCAGCTACTTGAATCATTTGAAAATTTAATAATATTGTTAGTAGTTGTTATTCTTATGAGACGAAAAAAGCAAAAGGGTGGATTGTTTTACATATATCTAATTTTATATACAATTTTAAGATTTATAAATGAATTTTTGCGTGGTGATGAAATACGTGGATTTGTTTTTGGAATGTCAACCTCACAGCTTATCAGTATACTAATATTTATAGCGTCGTCAACGCTTTTGGTACTACATAATATAAAAACAAAAAATAATAAAAAGGCTAATACATAGAAAATTTTTACCTTTTAATAGCAAAAGAGAGGAACAGACGTTTTTTGTCTATTCCTCTCGCTTTTTGTTCTACGCTTCTATCCGACTGTATCAAACCTCACCTATAGGCATCAGAGTGGAGGAAGAAAAGGCGAGTGCGTGCACGTCGGCGTACTTTGTACGGTAGAGTAGCAATCGCCTTTAGAAAAAGCATTAAAAAAGGAATTTTCGTTTTGCGTAAAAAA
>JAFTKN010000021.1 GCA_017453255.1 Clostridia bacterium
CACGGGAAAGCTCACCTTTAAATTGAGGGAGCGCGGATACGATATGACAGGCATTGATTTGAGTGAGGGTATGCTCTCTCAGGCTCACGAATACGCGACAAAAAACAACATAAACGACGTTTTATTTCTTTGTCAAAACATGTCAAGCTTTGAGCTATACGGCACGGTTGATGCCTGTGTTTGCACCCTTGATAGCTTAAATTATCTTACAAGGCTCGAGGATTTAAAAAAATGTCTTTTGCTTGTAAAAAACTATCTTATCCCCGACGGAGTGTTTGTTTTTGACCTAAACACGCCCTATCGCTTTGAAAAAATTTATGGGGATAACAGTTACATTTTAGAGGATAAAAATACTTTTTTAGCATGGCAAAATAACTACTCAAAAAAGAGTAAAATATGCGACTTTTACCTTAGCATTTTTGAAAAGCAGAAAAATGGTAGTTATATGCGCTACGACGAAATTCAAAAAGAAAAATGCTATTCTATGAAGCAAATAAAGTCACTTCTTAAGGAGCTTGACTTTGAAATTATAAATGTTTACGGTGACATAAAAAGAGGTCCTGTAACAGACGAAAGTGAAAAGTGGTATTTTACCGTTAGGAATAGGAAAATTTAAGGAGATTATATGTCAACTATTTTGAGAGCTATGACACGTGACGGAAGCGCACGTGCTTATGTAATTAATTCAACGGATATTGTAAATGAGGCTATTAAATACCATAAAACTGCCCCAACTGCAACAGCACTTTTAGGTAGAGTTTTAACTGCTACATCGGTTATGGGCACTATGCTACCAGAAACCGACTCTAAAATTACTGTTAGCGTGCGTGGTGATGGTATTGCTGGCACTACTCTTGCCTGCGCCGATTACTATGGAAATGTCAAGGGCTATGTGGCTAATCCAAACGCAGATTTACCCTTAAAGCCAAGTGGAAAATTAGACGTTTCTGGAATTGTGGGAAATGGTCTTTTGTCCGTTTCAAAGGACGTGGGTGCCGAGCTTCCATTTAATGGTAGCATTGAGCTTGTTAGTGGTGAAATTGCAGAGGATATTGCAAGCTATTACGCTACAAGTGAGCAAACACCAACCCTTTGTGCCCTCGGTGTTTTGGTAGATACAGACCACAGCTGCAAGGCTTCAGGTGGTGTTTTCGTTCAGCTTCTTCCCTTTGCTGACGAGGGTGTAATCAATCAGCTTGAGGAAAACGCAAAGCTACTTAATAATATATCTACCCAATTTGCTAAGGGACTTTCAAATGAGGATATTTTAAAATTAGCACTTAACGGAATTGAGTACGATTTGTTTGACGAATTAACCGTTGACTATATATGCGATTGTAGTGTTGAAAGAACTAAACGAGCTATTTATAGTCTTGGTAAAAAAGAGGTTGAAGGCATCTTTTCTGAGCAAAGAGAAAGCGGACAAGAGGAAAAAATCACTGTTAGCTGTCATTTCTGTAATAAGGAATATGATTTTTCAAAAAATCAGGTTTTGAAGCTATTTGAGTAATATTAAATCTCCGACAAGTCGGAGATTTTTTGTATGTGATATTTACTTTTAAATAATAATATGATAAAATATTATGTGACTAAATTTGAAAGGAGCATTATATGGCAGGATTTGTTTTAAAGAGCAATTATAAGCCAACGGGAGATCAGCCACAGGCGATTAAAAAGCTGACCGATGGTATTTTGCGTGGTGAGAAGATGCAAACCCTTTTGGGTGTTACAGGCTCTGGTAAAACCTTTACTATGGCTAATGTTATAGCTAATACTAATCGTCCTGCTATTATTTTTGAGCCAAACAAAACTCTGGCAGCTCAGGTTTGCACCGAAATGCGTGAGCTTTTCCCAGATAGCTGTGTTGAGTATTTTGTTTCATATTACGACTACTATCAGCCAGAGGCATATGTGCCTGGTAAGGATATATATATCGAAAAGGACGCTATGATTAATGACGAGATCGACAAGCTTCGTCACAGTGCCACCTCTGCTCTTTTTGAAAGGCGAGATGTTATCATAGTAGCATCTGTTTCCTGTATTTATTCTCTTGGTGACCCAAATGAATACCAAAGCATGCAAATTGGCTTGCGTTTAGGTGGTGAGCTTTCACGTGATAGCCTTGTAAGACAGCTAATCTCTATGAATTACGAAAGAAACGATATTAATTTTATACGTGGAAAATTTAGAATTCGTGGTGACGTGGTTGAAATCTTTCCTGCCTCATCAACTGACAAGGCGATTAGAGTTGAGCTTTTTGGTGACGAAATCGAAAGGCTTAGCGAGATCAATGTACTAACTGGCGAGGTTTTGCGTAACCTTAGCTATACAGTAATTTTCCCTGCAAATCACTATGTTGTTTCAAGTGATAAAAAAGAGGCTGCCCTTAACCAAATTTACGAGGAGATGGTTGAAAGGGTTGAGTTTTTCAAGTCACAAAATAAGCTTTTAGAGGCTCAGCGTATTGAGGAAAGAACAAAATACGATATTGAAATGCTAAGAGAAATTGGCTTTTGCTCAGGAGTGGAAAACTATTCTCGTATTTTATCAGGTAGGCCTGCTGGCTCTACTCCTTATACTTTACTTGATTATTTTCCAGATGATTATATTATGTTTATTGACGAAAGCCATGTTTCAGTCCCTCAGGTAAGAGGAATGAGCGCAGGCGACCACGCAAGAAAGCACAACCTTGTTGAGTATGGCTTTCGATTGCCCTCTGCTTACGACAATAGACCTTTAAATTTTGATGAATTTATAGGAAAGCTAAACCAAACTATATTTGTATCAGCTACCCCTTCTGATTTTGAAAAGGAAAACTCCTCATCTATTGCTGAGCAATTAATTCGTCCAACTGGCTTAGTTGACCCACTTATAGAGGTTAGACCTATTGTAACACAGATTGACGATGTTGTTGGAGAAATCAAGATACGTGCAAAACGAGGGGAAAGAGTTTTAGTTACCACTTTAACCACTAAAATGGCTGAGGATTTAACGGAATTTTTACGTGCGAATGATATTTGTGCAAAATATATCCACCATAATGTAGATACGCTTGAACGAATGGAAATAATCAGAAGTCTTCGCATAGGTGAATTTGATGTGCTTGTTGGTATCAACCTATTAAGAGAGGGTCTTGATATTCCCGAGGTTTCCTTAGTGGCTATTTTAGATGCTGACAAGGAGGGCTTATTCCGTTCTGAAACCTCTTTAATACAAACAATAGGTCGTGCTGCACGTAATGCTGACGGCATGGTTATTATGTATGCAGATACAGTTACAAGGTCTATGAAAAACGCAATAGACGAAACAAACAGACGTAGAACAATTCAAAAGGAATATAACGAAAAGCACGGAATTATACCTAAGACAATTATCAAAAATATTCAAGATGTAATTGATTTAGGAAAAAAGAGCGACGAAAAGAAAAAGGGCAAGCTAAGTGATAGCGAGCGTGAAAAGCTAATTGCCGAGCTTACAAGTGAAATGCGCTCTGCAGCTGCTAAAATGGAATTTGAAAAGGCTGCATATTTACGTGACAAAATTAAGGAATTAAAAATTACAAAGGGTAAAAAATGAAGGATAAAATAGAAATTAGAGGTGCAAGGGTAAATAACCTAAAAAACATAAATGTTACCATTCCTCGTGATAAGCTTGTTATTTTGACAGGTCTTTCTGGCTCTGGTAAATCCTCCCTTGCCTTTGATACGATTTACGCAGAGGGACACAGGCGCTTTGTTGAGTCCTTGTCCTCCTATGCAAGACAGTTTTTAGGTCAACTTGATAAGCCTGATGTTGATTCTATTGAGGGACTTTCTCCTGCTATATCAATCGACCAAAAAACCACCTCAAAAAATCCACGCTCAACTGTTGGAACGGTTACTGAGATTTACGACTATTTAAGGCTTCTTTACGCAAGGCTTGGAACTGTGCACTGCCCTATTTGTGGTAAGGAAATTACAGGTCAAAGCGTTGACCAGATAATTGATAAAATTATGGAGCTTGATGAGGGCACACGCTTTATGGTGCTTGCTCCCGTTGTTCGTGGTAAAAAGGGTAGGCACGAAAAGGTTATTGAGGGTGCTAAAAAAAGTGGCTATGTTCGTTTAAGAATAGACGGCACAGTTTATGACCTTAACGAGGATATAGAATTAGAGCTTACTAAAAAGCATAATATTGATATTATTATCGACCGTCTTATAATGAAAAGCGACCTTCGTCCCCGTCTTTCAGACTCGGTGGAAACTGCATTAAAGACAGCCGAAGGAAAAATTACTGTTGTTACTATGCCTAAGGATGGAGAGGGCAAGGAATACGAATTTTCCACAAACTATGCCTGTGAGGAGCATGGAATCAGCTTTGGTGATTTAGAGCCTCGATTCTTCTCCTTTAACAATCCCTTTGGTGCTTGTCCTCATTGCTTAGGAATTGGCGAAATGAGAAACATTTCTCCTGATAAAATTATTCCTGATAAATCCCTCTCTATCTCTGAGGGTGCTATTCAGGTAAACGGCTTTAAAAGCGTTGATAAGGAAAGCTGGACAGGTCCATTGTTTATGGCTGTTTGTGAAAGAATGGGGCTTTCTATCGACACTCCTATCAAGGATTTTACTAAAGAGCAATTAGATGCTATCCTTTACGGAACTGGTGACGAATACTACACGGTTGATAGATATTTCGCTAAACAGCACAAGCGTCAAACTGTAAAATTCGAGGGTGTCATTAAAACTATTGAGCAAAGAATGGCTATGATGGATAGCGATTATTACGAGCAGTTTATTGAGGAAACTCCCTGCCCTGTATGTAATGGTCAAAGGCTTAACAAGCAAGCCCTTTCCGTTAAGGTTGGTGGTCTTAATATTGACGAGCTTTGTAGGCTTTCTGTCACCAATAGCCTTGACTTTGTAAGTAAGCTAAGCTTTGATGGTGGTAAGGCTAAGATAGCTAAGGAGATACTTAAGGAAATCAAGGCTCGTCTTGGCTTTATGAAAAGCGTTGGGCTTGAATACTTAACCTTAGCAAGAAAATCCTCTACTCTGTCAGGTGGTGAGGCACAAAGAATAAGGCTTGCTACTCAAATTGGCTCAAGCCTTGTAGGTGTGCTTTATATTCTTGATGAGCCAAGCATTGGCCTACATCAAAGAGATAATTCAAAGCTAATCAATACATTAAAGAGTCTTCGTGACGTGGGTAACAGCGTTATCGTGGTTGAGCACGATGAGGAAACTATGCTTGAATCGGATTATATTATAGATATTGGTCCTGGTGCAGGTGTTCATGGTGGAGAGGTTGTTGCCTGTGGAACGCCGAAAGAGATTATGGAAAACGAGGGCTCAATCACAGGTGCATATTTAAGCGGTAGACAGAAGATTGAGATTCCAAAGGAAAGACGCAAGGGTAATGGCAATTATCTACGAGTTTTTGGTGCTAAGGAAAATAATCTCAAAAACATAGATATCGAAATTCCTCTCGGTTGCTTTGTAGCTGTTACAGGTGTTTCGGGCTCTGGTAAGTCCTCCCTTGTCAACAAGATAATTTTACAAAATCTTGCTAAAAAGCTAAACAGAGCTATTACCTATCCTGGCAAGTGCGATAGAATTGAGGGATATGAGGCACTTGATAAGGTTATTGCAATTGACCAATCTCCAATAGGTAGAACTCCAAGGTCAAATCCAGCCACTTATACAGGTCTTTTCTCGGAAATTCGTGATTTATTTGCTAAAACTCCTGACGCTAAAATGCGTAGCTTTGGTCCTGGTCGCTTCTCCTTTAATGTAAGAGGTGGTAGATGCGAAGCCTGTGAGGGTGACGGCGTTAAAAAAATCGAAATGCACTTTTTACCAGACGTTTACGTTAAATGTGACGTTTGTAAGGGAAAACGATATAATCGTGACACCTTGGAGGTAAAATTCAAGGGCAAAAATATATCTGATGTGCTTGAAATGACAGCTGAGGAGGGTGCATCCTTCTTTAGTGAGATACCATCAATTTCCAAAAAGCTACAAACAATTTGTGATGTTGGTCTTGGCTATGTTAAAATCGGTCAATCCTCTACTACTCTTTCTGGTGGTGAGGCACAAAGAGTTAAGCTCGCTACCGAGCTTTCAAAGAGATCCACAGGTAAAACGATTTATATTCTTGACGAGCCAACTACTGGTCTTCATACTGATGACGTCAAGAAGCTTATTTCCGTTCTTCAAAGACTTGTTGAGAATGGAAACAGTGTCATCGTAATTGAGCATAACTTAGACGTTATAAAGACTGCCGACCATATAATTGACTTAGGTCCAGAGGGTGGCGATGGTGGTGGAACTGTTGTTTTTGCTGGAACTCCTGAGGAAATTGCAAAATGTGAAAAATCATATACTGGTAAGTATGTAAAAAAGGCACTTAATGATTATAAGGATTAAAAAAAGAGAGCGTTTGCTCTCTTTTTTAATAGTTATTTGATTAATTTATAACACAAAGCAATTCGCCCGACTCAACATGTTGATTTTGCGAAACATTTACAGAAATAACTGTTCCACTCACAGGAGCCATCATCTCATTCTCCATCTTCATTGCTTCTAATATCATAACAACCTCGCCTTTTCTAACCGTTTGTCCGACAGCTACATTAACACGTAATATTCGTCCTGGTAAAGGTGCGGTAACCCTTTTTCCATTAGTAGGTACACTTTGAGTGGAGCTATAATTTGTAGAAGTATAATTTATATTAGCACCTTTAAGCAAATCCTCCAACTCAAGTAGCTTTCTGTCAATATCCTTTATCTCGACGTCAATCTGCTTTTTCCTTTGCTTTGCATATGCAGGATTAGTTGTATTAGGTGTTTTATTCTTAGAGTGGAGATAAAGTAGAATTAAGGAAAGGATAAGTCCACCAAAGAATAATAATACAATAGCTGCAATTACTAAGCCCTTTCCTGAAGAGCCCTTAGCACTTAGCTTGTTTTTCTCGTCTTCAAGGCTACGCTTTTTAGCAACTAAGCAATTTCTTGCGTTGAAAAGACAGTTTTTGCTTTTTTCATTTGCATCTAAAAAGCCCGGAATACTCTTAAAGCCTCTATATGCAGACATAAAGCCTTCATATGTATTAGACTTTGTGCTATTTACTGCCTCGTTATAAATTTTTTCCTTCTCTAATTTTTCACTATAGAGCTTATTTGCTTGATTACAAAGCTCTCTTGAGTCCTTATAATCACCGAGAATACTGAACTTATCAGAGGCACTTTTATAGTTTTCGCTCTTCAACAAGCTAACGCCCTGATTATAAATAGCCTCTCTATTTTCTTCGATAGATTTATTATATAATTCCCTTGAATCCTTGTAATCGAGAATGTTATTGAATATCTCCATTGCTTTTTCATAATTATGATTTTTATAATTATCTAAGCCCTCGTTATATTCTATCTCGTTTTGCTTTTCTACCGAGGAATTATAGAAATCCATAGAATCTCTATATTCACTAATTTTCTTAAACGCTTCAGCTGACTCAACATAGCTACCTTGGTTATAAAGAGCCATAGCCTTATTATATTTATTAAGATTTATAGCATTTTTAAGACTATCCTTTAATGAGTCATCTCCGTACTTTTGTATGCTACGGTAGCTTACAGAGTTTGTATTTATAACCCCAACATTTGACAATTCATCAAGTGAGGATACTCTATGCTCAGCCAAATATTTACCTAAATAAGCGTTTGCGTTACTAAAATCAGCATCAAGCACCTTTTCACAGTAGTTAATGGCGTTTTGCCAATCATTTTCGTCAAGAAAGTCACTAACTCTCTTTAAGTAGTTATCAACCGTTGGAGATGCTGATTGAGCAAAGGTTTGTGCTGGAGCACTTTCTACCCTTTTTGTACCTAAAATCTTTTCAATTCCACGTAAAAGGTCCTGTATTGCGCCAACCTTTCCCATATCCTGTGCCTGTAAGCGTCTAAATTCAGTAGGCATATCCTCAATTTCAAGCTCCTTAAAGCAAGGAATTAAGGTTTTCTTTTCACCCTGTGAAATAAGCTTTAAAAATCTTGACCATTCATTCTTAACCCATACAGCGTTATAGTATTCATACTTTGTACCAAACGCAAGCATTATTTTTGCTGAATGAAGTGCTGAGAAAATATAAGGCTCATATTCAACACCAAGCTTATCCTCTAAGGAAATTCTTGAAAAGAATACTGTATAGCCCTTATTTACTAATTCGTCATATACGTCCTGAGCAATAACGCTATCAATAGTTCTTCCACCATTTTCATCTGTTTCCTTATAGCAAATAAAGATATCATATGGGGATTGCTTTTGAGAAACCTCGATAATATCCTTTCTTAGCCTTTCAATAGCCTTTGCCTCATTTCTATATACGCTTTGAGCTATAACATCGGCGTATTCAAGTGCCATTTCAAAATTGCTATCCTCTAAAACACTTTCAAAGGACGAGCGATGACATGTAGGAACCTTACTTCCGTTTACATCGTCAACATACTCAATACCATATTTGCATAGAACGAGTCCCCAGTAAGCCTCAGCCTCCTCGTTAAACTCCTCAACTATGCTTTCATATACGCCATATGCCTTGTCAAATTCACTCATTGAGCGAAGCCTGTTAGCTCTCTCAAAAAGCTTTATCTTTTTGTCGTTATCCAAGCTTGGAACAGTCTGTTGAGTACCGCAAAATGTGCAAGTGCATACTCTTTCATCGTTCTCAATAGTTAGATTTCCGCCACACATTTTACACTTTAAAATAGCCATTTATCTCTCCACAATCAAAACTCTGCCCGAAAGTCGAGCAGAGTTTATTTTAATTATTCAGGTTTTTTTGAACCACAGTTTGGACAGAAGTTAGTCTTTACACCACTCTGACCACAAGCGCATGTCCAGCCCTGCTCAGCCTCTGGCTTTTTTGAACCACAATTTGGACAGAACTTAGATGTAACATTACTCATACCACAAGCACAATTCCAGCCTTGAGGTGGTTCAGGCTTCTTTGAACCACAATTTGGACAGAACTTAGATGTAACATTGCTCATACCACAAGCACAGTTCCATGTAGCACCCTGCATACCCTGCATTGGAGCAGTAACAGCTGCGCCCATTTGTTGAGTTGTTTCCATCATTGGATTCACCATATCCTTAGTCATACCCATAACGCCACCCATAGCGCCAAGTGCAATTCCTAAGCCTGCAACGTCACCGATAACAGAGCCAGCTCCGCCACCGCCTTGACCAACAATACCATTCTTCATAGCCTCCATACCAACAAGCCTTGAGCTTTCCTGTCCGTATGTATAGCCCTTAGCTCTCATTTCTTCTGCCTCAGCGTAAGCCTGCATTTTATATGCCTCAGCCTCAGCCTGTTTCTGAATCTTAAGAGCCTCAGCCTCACCCTGTGCACCGACCATTTTGAGCTGTGCCTCAGTTTGAGCCTCTAAAATCTTTCTTGATTGAGCAGCTTGAGCCTCAGCCTCCTTAATCTGCTCCTCTCTAACTCTAAGTGTCTTATCAGCAAATTGTTGCTTTAAGCGAATAAAGTTAGGGTCATCGTCTGGTGTAAGAACAGATGTAATGAAGAAGTCAGGCATATATAAACCGTATTCTTCAAGGTTTTCATTAATGATATCACGAAGCTTAACAGAAAGCTCGTCGATATAGCTATCAATTTCAAGTATGTTGATATTGTTTTCCTTGATTGCACGAGCAAGATTAGCCTTAACCTTTGTCATAACAAGGGACTTAAACTTGCCTGTCATTGTAACGGAGGAAACACCATCACCTATAAGGTCAACATGTCCAAACTCACCTGTTGTACCAACAAGCTTAACAAGAAGCTTTCTTGAGTTGCTAACTCCGATATTAAAGCTACCACTTGCACCTATTTCGATATGTAAGCCTGATGCAGGGTCAAATAGACGAACTCTTGAGTCTGTACCCCACTTAATACCCATTTGAATGGTTTTGTTGATAAAGTAAACCTCAGAGTGGAAAACCTCTTGATTACCAGCAACAAGGTTATAAGCCTTTTCAATAATTGGAATACTGTCAGTTGTAAGTGTATGTCTACCAGATGTAAACAAGTCAAGAGCTGCGCCATCCTTAAAGAAAATAGCCTCCTGTGACTCATGAACGATAAGCTGTGATCCTAAGTTAAAGTCCTCCATAGGATGCTTCCAAACTAAAACATCATTACCGCCCTCGTATTTAATTACGCTGATAGCTCCACTCTTTTTATTTTCTTCCTTAGCCATTGCCTTTGCTACGTCTATTTCTGTATCGCAAAGAGGACAAACATAATTGCTTGCACCCTTAGACGCACTCAATCTACATGAGCAGGTTGGACATGAAAATTCAACAAGTGCACTCTTTTGAGCAACTGTATTGATATGCTCGTGACAAACAGGACACTTAGCCTTTTCTCCCTTTGCCTGATCAAATACAACCTCATTACCACATTTTGCGCATCTTCTTGATGCTACTCTCTCTGTTTTAACATCAATAACATATCCACAAGAGCAGTTAATCTTTTTCTTTGCGAAAAATCCACTTGATGCCTGAACATAGTTGCCACAGCTTGGACATTCCAAAATAAATTTTGCCATATTTACTCTCCTTTTTAAAACACTCAATCAAATAGAATGTATAATTTTTCACAATATAATCATAGCATACAATGTTATAAAAGTCAACAAAAAACCACAACTTATAACATAATATTACAAAAATTTTATAAAATAAAAGGAGTGGACACATTTTTCCACTCCAATTTGAATATTTAATCAATTATTAGCTTGCTGTTTGCTATGCTTGAATCTTCATCAAGAGCATTTTCCTCTTTTATAGTAGCTACCCTTGTATGATATCTCTTTGCAATCTCCCAAAGAGTATCCTTATCGTTTGGAAAATAAATTTTAAGGCAGGACGTGTCTTTTTTTAGCTCTTTATCCTTCAAAAGAGTCCCCTTGTCAAGCATCTTAATCTCAAACTGCTCATAGGCTGTTACGCCCATTCCTATTTCGCAATTTATATAAATCATATCCTTTTCGTATCTTGCATTCATGCTCGTGCATTGAGCTAATGCTCTAATCACTGCACTCTGCGGACATTTTCCTAAATCAAGCTCGTATTTAAAGGGTAGCTCGTAGCTTTCACTTAAATATTCCTTTTCTGCATTTTCTAACTCGCGAAAACCAATTATCATAGCTGTAAGCCTGCCTGAAACAAGTCCCTTCGAGCCCTTGATTTCTGTTTTTTCAACCACAGTGGCGGGTATAATTTGAATTATCTCCTCAATATCCTTGCTTTTTCTTTTGATTCCCTCACTAAGTGAAATCGAGTTATTTTGAACCTTTAAAAGGCTGTTCAGACTGGTGCTTTTATATTCAGAAAGCATCTCATTTTTGGTAGAATATGCATCCTCAGTAACTTGAATTTTTAGTGGCTTAAATACCTCACATTCTATTTCACACTCAAGGTCAAAAAATAAGCTTTCCTCGTTATTTACCTCCTCGTTTGAAATAGATAAAGAAACACATCTGATTTGCGCCTGTGCTATATCACCACTTTCACTGCCCTCTGTCTCGACCTCCTCATAGAGAGATAACTGTTTTTCTAACGCTTCAATTTTACCATTTCTGTTTACAAGACATCTTACAAGCACATCGCCCTTAACCGAAACAGAGCCTCTTTGTGCCTTTATATCTCTTACAATGCCCTGTGCATCACACCAAAGTGGCTTTCCAGCTCTTTCTATTTTTTCGCTTAGCTTAATTCCCTGTTGGCTATAGGTTAGTAAATCAAGACCGTTATAGCTTTTGGTTAGTCTTTCAATGTATAGCTCATCTGCACTTGATTTTGGAGATATGTTTTCACTCAGGTTTGCCTCACAAAAAGCCAAAATTCTGCTTTTTAATTTTGCCTTCAGGCTGATTTTTCTTGGCCCGAGCACTCTGCATACTGTATTATCAACAGTCGTGTCAATGAAGCTTCTTTTCGGCTCGGCTACAATTTGAGCCTTTGCCTCATAAGCACTGTTCAGGGGTAATGCTGACAAATTTCCGTCCTCGTCGGTGTAAATCAAGGAATAGGTAATGCTACCACCAAATTCTAAGCCTGATGATTCGTTTCCACCTGATATGTACTTGCTTTCTGGTAGTGCCTGCGCATTTACGCAAAGCACCCTTCTAACCTCTGGGATATAGTCGGGTAAGGAAAATTCCTCGCTTGTGTCATGATAGATAACTGTATCTGTACCAATTACCAAAGAGTTTCTTCTCTGTTCTGCCATTTCTTTTCTCCTTCATTATATTTTGACAATATATTGTATGCTTGCGCTATATATAATATTACTTGACATATTCGATATTTAGTGATATAATTACCCTGTATTTATTTCTCGGATTTATCGAGTAGTACGGAGGTTTTAAATGATTGATATTAAGTTTTTAAGAGAAAATCCTGATGTTGTTAAGCAAAACATCAAGAATAAATTTCAAGACTCTAAGCTCCCATTGGTTGACGAGGTTATAGAGCTTGATGCAAAATACCGCGCATATAAGCAAGAGGCTGACGCTCTAAGAGGTGGTAGAAATAAGCTTTCTAAGCAGATTGGTATGCTTATGGGACAGGGCAAGCGTGAAGAAGCTGAGGCTGTTAAAAAACAGGTTTCAGAGCAAGCACAGCGTCTTAGCGAGCTTGAGGTATTAGAGGAAGAATATCAAGAAAAAATTAAAAATATTATGATGATTATACCAAATATCATCGACCCATCTGTTCCTATTGGTAAGGACGATTCAGAAAACGTTGAGGTTCAAAAATATGGTGAACCAGTCGTTCCAGATTTTGAAATACCATATCATGCAGAAATTATGGAGGCACTTGATGGAATCGACCTTGAAAGTGCAAGAAAGGTTGCAGGAAACGGCTTTTATTACCTCATGGGTGATATTGCCCGTCTTCATTCCTCAATCATTTCCTATGCAAGAGATTTTATGATTGACCGTGGCTTTACCTACTGTATTCCACCATTTATGATTAGAAGCGAGGTTGTAACAGGTGTTATGTCCTTTGCCGAAATGGATGCTATGATGTATAAGATTGAGGGCGAGGACCTTTATCTTATCGGTACAAGTGAGCATTCAATGATTGGTAAATTCATTGATACTATTATCCCAGAGGAAAAGCTTCCTCAAACACTAACCTCATATTCTCCTTGCTTTAGAAAGGAAAAGGGTGCTCATGGTATTGAGGAGCGTGGTGTTTATAGAATTCACCAATTTGAAAAGCAAGAAATGATTGTTGTTTGTAAGCCTGAGGAAAGTCCTATATGGTTTGACAAGCTATGGCAAAATACCGTTGATTTATTCAGAACACTTGACATTCCTGTAAGAACACTTGAATGCTGTTCAGGTGACTTAGCCGACTTGAAGGTTAAGTCTATAGACGTTGAGGCTTGGTCTCCACGTCAAAAGAAATATTTTGAGGTTGGCTCCTGCTCTAACCTTGGTGATGCGCAAGCACGCAGACTCAGAATCAGAGTTAATGGTAAGGACTCAAAATATTTTGCTCATACGCTTAATAACACAGTTGTTGCCCCACCACGTATGCTTATTGCATTCCTCGAAAACAATATGAATGCAGATGGCTCAATCAATATTCCTAAGGCGCTTCAGCCATATATGGGTGGCAAGACAAAAATCGTTAAGAAATAAGAGGCTACTTATGGAATATTACAATATGACCATTGCAGGTCTTAGGCGTGCTTTGCCTATTTGCAGAGTTACTGATGACTTGTATATTGCTGGCTTTGTTATTTTTGGTGACCCTGAGCTAACTACCGCTTGTGCTAAGGAGCTACTTGGTAAAGCCCCAGAATTTGATTATATGATTACTGCTGAGGCTAAGGGTATTCCACTAATTCATGAAATGGCAAGGCTAAAGGATAATCAAAAATATATGCTTGCACGAAAAGGTCCTAAGCTTTATATGAGGGATATTATATCCTCAAGTGTAAAGTCAATTACGACTGCTAAGGAGCAAACCCTCTATCTTGATGGCAACGATGCTGAACTGATGAAGGGTAAGAAAATACTTATCATCGACGATGTTATTTCAACAGGTGAATCTCTCTATGCTCTTGAGGCACTTGTTAAGCGTGCTGGTGGCACGATTGTTGGAAGAATGGCTATTTTAGCTGAAGGTGATGCTACTTTAAGAAACGACATTATTTACCTTGAAAAGTTACCTTTATTTAATGCCGACGGTTCTATTAAGGAGTAAAAAATGGAGTCTAATAAAGTAAATTATAAAAAAAGCGTAAAGCCTTATGAATATCATAAGCCATTAAAATCAGGAAAGGGCTGGGGTGGCTTTGCTCATCTTATATTCAAGCTTGGCTGGAAGAAAAATATTAAAGAGATTGAAAAGATTAATATGGAGGGCGTAAAAGCGCCATATGTTCTTATCTCAAATCATCAAACCTTTACAGATTTTGCAGTAAATACTATGGCTATATATCCTGATCGCTTTGGAGCTATTGCTACATTTGAGGGACACATGGGATTTCCTCGTAGGTTAAGACCTTGGGCTCTTAAGCACGCAGGCTGTATTGCTAAAAGAAAGTTTACAACTGACCCACAGCTAATTGAGGACTGTAAAACAGTTGTTGACGAATATAAAAACGTTTTAATTCTCTACCCAGAGGCAAGATATACAGATATTGGTACTACATCTTATATTCACGACTCCTATGGTCAGCTTTTAAAAATACTTGACAAGCCTGTTGTGGCTATTGTTCAAAAGGGTAGCTACCTTCGTGAGCCATTTTGGAACTGGCAAAGGAAAAGAAAGCTAAAAACTGTTGCAACTATGAAAAAAATCCTCGACGTTGAGGATGTAAGACGTATGACACCTGATGAAATTCTTGAGGTTGTTAGACGTGAGCTTTGGCACGATGAATATAAGTATCAAAAGGAAAACAATATTATTATTAAGGAAAAGTTTCGTGCTGAGGGACTTAACCAAGCCCTTTACCAATGCCCTAATTGCATGACTGAGTTTGAAATGGAAACTAAGGGCTCAAAGCTCTGGTGCAACCATTGTGGCAAGGAGTGGGAAATGACTGAGCTTGGTGAGCTTCATGCTGTTGTAGGCGAAACAGAATTTCCTCATATTCCTGATTGGTATAACTGGGAGCATGAAAATGTAAGAAAAGAGGTAGCTGAGGGTAGATATTCCTTTGAGGATGATGTTGATATTTACACATTACCTAATATGAAGGGCTTTATCCATATCGGCAAGGGCAAATTCCGTCATAGTCGTGAGGAGGGTGTCGTTGTCGAAGGGCATTACAACGGCGAAGACTTTAAGGTTGTAAGACCATCTGCAGGTCTTTATAGCATACACACCGAATACAATTATCCTCATGTTTTGAAAAAGCCTTGTATTCACGTATCCACAAAGGATGATACCTTCATTTGCTTTACAACAAAGAAGGACGTTGTAACTAAGGTTTATTTTGCTGTTGACTCAATCAACAAGCAAATCATGAAGGAAAGAGCTGAAAAGCGAGCAAGCAAGCTTGCTAAGCGTAATGCTGAAAGCACTCAGGAAGCATAATAAATAAAGGAACAGATTTTTAGTCTGTTCCTCTTTTTATTATTTCTTGTATTTCATCGGCGTAAATATAACACCATTTACATTTTTTTGCGTATCAGTAGGCACAAATCCTAAGCGTGTGTAAATCGGCACTCCATAGGGTGCTGCATTAACTGTAAATTCCTGTTTTTCATAGTCAATCTTCATTCTTTCGAAAAGAGATTTACCTATTCCCCTTTTATGATAGCTTGAATCTACATAAAAGTAGCCTATGTGGTTGCCCTCTCGCATTCCTAAAACACCAACGACTTTTTCGTTATCAAGTGCTCCATAGAAGCAAATATTTTGTTTTTCTCTTGTTTCTTCAATAATTCTTTTATATTCAACCGAGCCCTCTGGTGGAAAAATAGGGGTTTCAAACTGAGAAAACACCCTCCACACAAGGTCAAGGCACTCGTCTATGTATGAATTATCAAGTCGTTTAATAATAATTTCGCTCATATTATCCCTTGCATATATCCCTTATAGGACACTCATCGCACCTTGGCGACTGAGCCTTGCAATATTCCCTTCCAAATAAAACTATTCTGTGACAAAAATCGCTTTGCTCCTCCGGTTTTATAAGCTCACTCATTATCTTCTCAGTTTTTAGAGGGTTCTTTTCTCCCTCCTTATACATTCCGAGTCTACCACAAATACGCATACAATGGGTATCGGCAACAATAGCAGGCATATGGTATAAATCTCCTAAAAGTAAATTGGCTATCTTTCTACCAACACCCTCAAATTCAAGTAGCTTATCCATATCCTTTGGTATTATATCATTATAATCATAGTGCAAGCGTCTTGCAGAATCCTTGATATTTTTAGCCTTCATTTTATAAAGTCCACAGGACTTGATTATGTTTTCAATATCAACAAGCTCCCCATTGGCAAGTGATTTTGCATCAGGATATTTTTTAAAAAGCTCCTTGCAAACTATATTTACTCTTTCGTCAGTACATTGGGCACTTAATCTACCCATTACAAGTAGCTTATAGCCACTATTCTCATATTCAAGGGAGCAAAGCGCCTCAGGATATAGCTCTTTAAGCTTTTCTACCACTTTTGCAATTTTGATTTTCTTTTCCTGCTTAGTCAAATTTAGACACTCCTCCCTGCTTTTTATAGTATTTTTATGTTGAAATCGTTTTTTAATATTTCACAAAGGCGACAAAGTGGCAAGCCCACAACATTATAAAAATCACCCTCGATTTTAGTTACAAATGCTCCAGCTGATTCCTGAATACCATACGCTCCTGCTTTGTCAGTTGGGTGGAATTTGCTTACATAATTTTCAATTTCATCATCGCTTAGCTCTCTAAGGGTTACATAGGTTGTAATCGAGTCTGAAATGGTTTTTACTCCATCTGTTACGCAAATTCCACTAATTACACGATGGGTGGTATTTGACAGTTCTTTGAGCATTTTAATTGCCTCGTCATCTGTCTTTGGCTTTCCAAGTAGCTTGCTTTCATTCAAAACCACGGTGTCACAGCCGATTACGACCTCACCTTCTCCAATTTTGACACCTTTAGCCTTTTTCTCTGCTAAAAGCTCAGGCACAAGGGATAGATCCATATTTTCGTCATAGCTTTCGTCAGCATCTGACACCCTTACTACAAAGTCATTTGTCACCATTTGTAGTATCTCTTTTCTTCTTGGTGACTTAGACGCTAAAATTAAACTCATCTTACTTTATCCTTTTGAAGCTACCATTTAAGCTTCTTTTATTTTTGTAATTATTGATTATTTCCTCACATTTATCTCTGCTTTCATCGGTAAAAACAAAATGGTGAGAGAAATGCTCTATTTCGTTTAGCTTGTCAGCCATATAAATTGGGACACTATTATGTATTACACACCTATGCCCAAAAACGCCCTCTGTAAAGAAGTTAGCTCCCTGTCTATCCTTTAAATAGCCCTTGCACTTATCACAGCCATAGGAATCCTTTAAAATACATTTATGGCTTGTCATAACTGGGAATTTACCATAGGCTATAACCGAATAAGACGGAAAATCTCTTAGCTGAGCTAAGCTAAGCTCAGGGGAAAGAATTACATTCTCTGCGCCATTTTCTATCAAATAATTGACACAGGGTACGTTAAAAGCATTAAATCTAAAGTCACAAATTACTTTAAAGCCCAGCTCCTTTACCTTATACATTTGACCAATATTAGTTACCAAAGCATAGGTAACGCCATCTGCTTTTGCCTTATCTAACAATATCTCAATTTTTTTCCATTCATTATCGCAAATTACAGGTGGCAAGCAAATACCATTAATTCCATGTCCCTTTTCATATCTATCCAAATAAACGAATACTACGTCAAAAAAATCCTTTGATTTCGGTATCTGTAAGGGAGAGGAAAAGAATGCAGTTTTTATTCTTTTTACGCCCTCTGCTTTTTCTGTTTGGTATTCCTTTTGTTCTAAAGTATATTCTCTTTCAAAGAGCCTCTTAACTGCCTCACGCCTTAGTGCATTTATAGAGGAAACCCTAACCATAATATCAGGCGACATTTCAACCTCAATTTTTCCTATTTGAAAAGGGGTATTGCCCAATTTTGAAAGATTTTTAATAATATCATCCTTGGATATCGGGGCATTTATCGCCTTTTCTACTATATCACCATAGCAGGAAACTCCCTTGTCTGCTGCTAAAAGTGTAATTTTTGCTCTTTTTCCAGCTATAAACTCTGCATAAATATCAGCATATGCCTTATCAAGTCTATATTCCTTTGCTTTTAGCTGGCTTGTTGTCCTTTTATCCTCATCTGTTCTTATACCGAGCATGCTTTTATTTATTTTTGATGTAAAATATCCATCAGTAAAGCCTTGACGTGAAAAAAGTCCACCCAGTGTTGATAATTCGCCCTTATTTGCGCTTCTTTGCTCGTCAATCAGCCTGCGCCAAATTTCGACAGCTCCACCTACGTATGAGCTATCCTTCATTCTACCCTCAATTTTCAAGGACGATGCTCCACATGCTAAAATTTCAGGCACACAGCTTGCTAAGGACATGTCCTTCAAGCTTAGTGGATATGATTTTTCATTAAGCAATGTATATGGTAAGCGACAGGGTTGAGCACACTCGCCCCTATTACCACTTCTTCCACCCATAGCATAGCTCATAAGGCATTGACCTGAAACAGACATACAATGTGCTCCATGAACAAAAATCTCTGTTTCGCACTCTGCATTTTTTGCAATATATTCAATATTATTCTTATCAAGCTCTCTTGCTAAAACAACACGAGATACGCCTATTGTATCCTTTAAAAAATCAGCACCGTCAAGATTGTGAACGGTGCATTGTGTGCTTGCATGAAGCTCAATTTCCGGATAATACTTCTTTATCGTTCTCATTACGCCTAAGTCAGACACTATAAACGCATCAGCTCCCATATTCCAAAGAGCGACTACATATTCAAGCATTTTGGGAATTTCCCTTTCATATAGGGCAATATTGAGAGTAATATACACCTTTACTCTGTGGGCATGAGCAAGCTCAATAGCCTCTTTTGCCTCATCTAAGGTAAAATTCCTTGCTCTTATCCTTGCATTGAACTCACCAATACCTAAATATACAGCATCACAGCCTGCAGAAATTGCACTAACTAAAGAATCAAAATCTCCACAGGGAGCTAAAATCTCTACATTTTCCATTATTTCATATTGAGCCTTGCACGTAGCTCCTCGTTTTCCTTCTTAAGTCTATTCACATTTGCTTGATAAAGGGCAACCTGTGTTTCTAAGTTTCTTACCTTCTTAGAATCCTGCTCACCTTTACTACAATAATTCATCGCTGTAAAAAGAGCTGCTTCAATTAACGAAGTGCTTCTTTGAGTTTTAACCATTGAGTTAATTTGTGTTTCAACGGTTTGAGCTATTCTTCTGACATACTCGCCACCGTCCTCTGATATAATTCCAAGCTTTATTCCTGCAATTTCTACATAAATCTTTTCTTTCATACTCTCTTCCTCTCTATGCCTTACGGGAGTGGTACGAACCAATTTATCAAGCTTTTAGCATGATATGTCCATTTCAAACAAAATCAGTTCGAATATATTATTGCTACCCCCTTGAATTTTTTCTACTAAGAGGCTATAATATATTAAATAACCTATCAATTTTATTATATATTATTGATTTAGTTTATTCAAGTAAATTTTAAATTTTTTTGGAGAGTTTTATGATTAAGCATTGTAAAAGAATTGTTGTTAAAATTGGTACGTCTACTCTTACCTATCAAAACGGCTCACTCAACCTAAGAAGAATTGAGGCTTTGGTAAGAACTCTTTCTGATTTTAAAAACGCAGGACATGATATAGTTGTTGTAAGCTCTGGCGCTGTTGGTGCTGGCTATGCTAAGCTTGCGCTTAATGAATATCCACAAACTGTTGAAATGAAGCAGGCCTGTGCAGCAGTTGGTCAAAGCCAGCTTATGAAAATTTACGAAAACTTTTTTGCAGGCTATTCTCATACAGTTGCTCAAATTCTTATGACTAAGGACGTTATTGACGATAGCCATCGTCTTGAGCTTGTTAAGAATACATTTAATACACTTTTATCACTTGGCTGTGTTCCTATTGTCAACGAAAACGACTCTGTTTCCTGTGATGGAATTAAGTTTGGTGGTAACGACACCCTATCTGCTTATGTTGCAATCGCCTGCGATGCTGATATCATAATAAACCTAAGCGATATAGACGGATTATACGATAAGGACCCTCGTAAATTCAGTGATGCTAAGCTAATTGATCGCGTTGATGAAATCACTGAGGAGATTATGGGATATGCTGGTGGTGCTGGCTCAAGCCGTGGTACTGGTGGTATGCTAACCAAAATTTTAGCTGCAAAAATTGCTAATGAAAATGGTATTCCTATGATTATTATTAATGGTGAGGACCCATATCGCTTGTATGATATTTTAGATGGCAAGCATATTGGTACATACTTTGCTAAGAAAAGAGGTTAATTATGGAGCTTTATGATTCTATTAAAGAGCTTTGTATAAGTGCAAAAAAAGCATCTCTTTCCCTTTCTATATCAAGCAGTGAGGAAAGAAATTGCCTACTTACTCAAATATCCAAGGATATAAAAGAGTGCTATGAAAAAATAATTGAATCAAACAAAATAGATTTGCAAAATGCTAAGGATAATGGAATATCTGATGCTATGCTTGATCGTTTGATGCTTAACAAGGATAGAATTTTTGCAATAAGTGATGCAATTATGCAAATTGTTAGCCTGCCCGACCCATTAAACGAAAAGGTTCAATTTACACGTCCTAATGGTCTTTTGATTGAGAAAAGGCGTGTGCCCCTTGGTGTTTGTGGTATGATTTATGAGGCAAGGCCAAATGTAACTCCCGATGCCGCTTCTCTTTGCTTAAAGAGTGGTAATAGTGTTATTTTACGTGGTGGCAAGGAAGCAATTAATTCAAACAAATGTATCGTAGAAATAATTCGCTCATCTATTAAAAAATGTGGCTTTGATGAAAACTGCGTTTGCTTGATTACTGATACTACTCGTGAAAGTGCAAATGCACTTATGTCTATGCGTGGATATATTGACGTGCTTATTCCACGTGGTGGCAAGGGGCTTATCAAAAATGTAGTTGAAAACTCTAAGGTGCCTGTGATTGAAACAGGTGCTGGAAACTGTCACCTTTATGTAGATAAGGGAGCAAATATGGATAAGGCATTAAAGGTTGCATTAAATGCAAAATGCTCTCGTCCCTCTGTTTGTAATGCTATTGAAACAATACTTGTGCATAAGGATGAGGCAGAAGGCTTTCTTACTGCATTTTACGACGCTACAAGAAAATACAATGTAGAATTTCGTGGCTGTGAAAAGTGCTTAGATATTTTACCTAATATTTCTTTAGCCACTGACGAGGATTACAATACCGAATACGACGATTATATCGTTAGCATCAAGGTCGTTAGTGATGTATATTCAGCAGTCAACCATATTAGAAAATACTCTACAGGACATAGCGAGGCTATAATTACAGAAAACGAGGAAAATGCTGATTATTTTGTAAAGGCTATTGACTCGTGTGCATTATATGTAAACGCCTCTACTCGCTTTACTGATGGTGGTGAGTTTGGTTTAGGTGCTGAAATTGGCATTTCTACTCAAAAGCTACATGTAAGAGGCCCTATGGGGCTTAGTGCTCTTACATCAGAAAAATATGTAATCAAGGGTGATGGACACGTAAGATGAAGGAAGTAATTTTATGTAAATACGGTGAGGTTATCCTAAAGGGTGCTAACCGTTCAGATTTTGAAGCAAAAATGCTTAAGCAATTAAGACAAAGGGCAAGAAGAATTGGAAACTATAATGTTTTCTATTCTCAAAGCACTGTTTATATAGAGCCACTTGATGACGAAAGCATTGATAGAATTGACGATATGGTTTATCAGGCTAAGCATGTTTTTGGCTTTGTCGGTGTTTCAAGAGCCTTCGCCTGCAAGAAGGATATGAATGAGATTTTAGAGGTGATTAAAAATCATCTTCCAGAAAGACTTAAGGGCTATAAAACCTTTAAGGCTGAGGCTAAGCGCTCGGATAAAAAATTCCCTATGAAATCTCCCGATATAGCAGCCGAGGTTGGTGGTGCAATTTTAGCAAGTGTTCCTAAAATTAAGGTTGATATACATAATCCCGACGTTATTGTCAGAGTCGAAATCAGAGATAAGGAGGCATTTATCCACGCTGGTCAAGAAAAGGGCGCTGGTGGTATTCCTTACGGCTGTAGTGGTCGTGGCTTACTTCTTTTATCTGGGGGAATTGACTCCCCTGTTGCAGGATATATGATGGCTAAGCGAGGTGTTCAGCTTGAAGCAATACACTTTGAAAGCTTTCCTTATACATCTGAACGAGCTAAGGAAAAGGTTTTAGACCTTGCTAAAATTCTTACAAATTATACTATGAGATTGAGAGTTCACGTTGTTTCTCTTACTAAAATACAGGAGCTTTTAAGGGATAATTGTGAGGAGGAATATTTTACTCTCTTATTAAGACGCTATATGATGGCTATTTCATTAAAGCTTGCTCACAAATATGATTGTGAGGCAATAATCACAGGCGAAAGCTTGGGTCAGGTTGCGAGCCAGACTATGAAGGCTATAAATGTTACAAATTCAATGAGTGATATTCCTATCTTCAGACCACTTATCGGTATGGATAAGGAGGAAATTATTCAAATCTCAAGAAAAATTGGGGCCTTTGAAACCTCTGTTTTACCATACGAGGACTGTTGCACGGTGTTTACTCCTCGCCACCCTCGTACAAGACCAGAGCTTGACAAGGTTATTGAGCAGGAAAACAAGCTTGATTTCAATGCCTTGGTTGAGGAAGCGTTTGAGACAAAGGAAACTATTGTTGTTAAATGCTTTGGCGACAATAAAATAGAAATGTAATTTTTTCCATTAAGCAAAAAACATTGACTCCTGTCTTTAATTATGATAAAATAAAGACAGGAAAAGGAGTAGTTATGGCACAGGATAAAAGATTTTTAACCTTTACAAATGACGACGGCAGTGAATCTGTTTATGAGCTAATCGACGAATGTGTTATTGACGGCTCTACCTACGTTGCTATTGCACCAACAGAATATTACGTGCTTAAAAAAGTAAAGTCAGATAAAAAGGAAGATATTTACGAAAGCGTCGAAGGAAAAGAGCTTGAAAGGGTATTTCCCGTTTTCGATGCACGTATAAATGTTATAGACCACGATAAAAAATAATCACAATCGATGCCTAATGAGAATAGAACCAAATTGCCTATGGGCGACAAATCATCAGGCATAAAGAATATGGCTTTTCTTTAAGCGACTACTCATCCACCACACTTCCGTGTGGTCCCCCTTCCCTCACAAGGGAAGGCTAACATGAGTATTTCACAGTTTATTGCTTCCTTTCACGAATGAGAAGCAAGAAAGACAAGGCGTAAGATTTTTAGATTGGGCGATAGCGTACTCGGCGTACGCTGAGGTCAATTAAAAATCGACAACGATGTATTTCGTAGCTCATCATTTGCGAAAAACTTGTTTTAAAATCAAGAAACAAGAAAGACAAGGCGCACCACAGGGGACGGACGATGGCAATCTAACGATTGTCGAGGTCGTCACCCACGAACCCCCAAAGCTACTAAAGAGCGCTTCGGGGAACCCCTTGGTGAGGAGCAACGAAGTATTTCACAGTTTATTGCTTCCTTTCACGAATGAGAAGCAAGAAAGACAAGGCGTAAGATTTTTAGATTGGGCGATAGCATACTTGACGTACGCTGAGGTCAATTAAAAATCGACAACGATGTATTTCGTAGCTTATCATTTGCGAAAAACTTGTTTTAAAATCAAGAAACAAGAAAGGCAAGGCGCACCACAGGGGACGGACGATGGCAATCTAACGATTGTCGAGGTCGTCACCGAGGAGCAACGAAGTATTTCGCAGTTTATTGCTTTTAAAACCTGCTGAGTGCGTGATATCCTCAGCACATAGGAACCTACACGATTAAAACGGAGTTCAATATCCAATACTGGGATGCAGGCCTCCTGCTATTTTCCCTCTTAATGAGGCTTTTGCCGGACGGATTTTAGTAGATGTTGGAAGCAACAAAGGTATTATGAGAGCACCACCCTTGTTATATACAAGGTTCAATCGCTGGTTTACACGGCTTGGCGGGCTTATTATAATAAAATTATCGGATTTCATATCCGATTTTTTTATTTTGTTATTGATTATAATTTTTTTATATGATAAAATTAATAAAAAAACTTACGAGGTAATTTTATGAAGCCTGTTAAAACACCTGAATATTTTCACGCTTGGGAGCATTATGCCTCTGAATTGAAGGCTGAATATCAGCAAAGCTATGAAGAGGGCTTAGATATTGAAATGTATAAAGAGCTCTTTGATGCTACTATTAAGCTAAACGATTCCCCCTACAAGGAAAAGATAGCAAGCACCTTAAATGAGCTTGTAAACGACCTTCCAATAAGAGACGGCTATGAATTTAATGAGCCAAGCGATTTAGAGGGAATTAAGAAGGAAAGAAATCTATCTCTTATCGAAAAGGGGCAGGCACGTGTCGATATTAAGGACAAAATCAAAGGAGCTTGGTATGGTCGTATTTGTGGTTGCTTGCTCGGAAAGCCTGTAGAAGGTGCGTGGACAAGCACTATTGTTGATATACTTAAATATAGCAATAATTATCCCCTTGAAAGATACATGAAAAGCACAGACTTAAACGATGAAATTTTGGAAAAGGGCAACGCAAAATGGATTAGTAAAAATAAAAGCTTTATTGATTTAATCAAGTGTGCTCCCTTTGATGATGATACTAACTACACAGTTATGGCACAATGTATGATTGATGACTATGGCGTTGAATTTACTCCAACTCAGGTTTTGGAAACTTGGATGAAATATCAGCCTAAGAACGCATATTGCACTGCTGAACGAGTTGCTTATATGAACTTTTTAAAGAGTTATCTTCCACCTCACACTGCTATATACAAGAATCCTTACAGAGAGTGGATTGGGGCACAAATACGTGGCGATTACTATGGATATATTGCTCCGAATATAGAAAAGGCTGCCGAGCTTGCCTGGAGAGATGCTTCAATTTCTCATATTAAAAATGGTATCTATGGTGAAATGCTTATTTCAGCTATGATTGCTTATGCTAAGGAAAGCGAAAATATTCTTGATGTGATTTATGCAGGTCTTTCCCAAATTCCACAAAATAGCCGTCTTTACACTCAAGCTATGGAGCTTATTGAGGACTACAAAAATTGCGTTTGCAAGGAAAGGATTTTTGAAAAAATCAACGAACGATATAATTACAAATTCAACCACGATTGGTGTCATACTATTTCAAATGCACTTATTGTAATTGCCTCCTTGCTTTATGGTGAGGGAAAATTCGGCAAGTCAATTTGTATGGCGGTTGAAGCTGGCTTTGATACTGACTGTAATGGCGCGACCGTTGGCTCTATTATCGGTATGATGTATGGCTTTAACAACATTGAAAAATGTTGGGTTGAACCAATAAATGGCATGCTCGAAACACAAATTTTAGGTCACGATTTAGTTAAAATTGACGACCTTGTTAATAAAACCTTTGAGCATATTGATTTGTTTAAATAAAAGAAAAAGCTGACCACGTGGTCAGCTTTTTTGTATTTTAGCTCCTAATTCAAAATGGTATTTTACAATACCTAAATCAATTTTGTGACAAGGTCCAAAAAACGACTTGAAGGTTACCTTTCCATCCTTTAGGGTGATTAGAAATTTTTGCTGATTGATAGCCGTTGGCGCTCTCATTGCAAAGTCCATTCCGTTTTTAAACCATTTAGCCTTACGGAAATCAAACCCATTTGTCTCGGAACGATAAATTCCGTGAGCCTTTATCCGACCTTTGATTTGAAAGTTTTTTAACTGTCTGCACCAAAGCTCGAAAAAATCCCCTACGGATTTATTCGTTCGGAGATGCATGCAGTTTCAAATAAGAAAATAAGTTGGATTACAAGGCAAAAAAGTGCAGGCGATTAAGAAATCGGCAAGCTTTTTTAACACAGAAAGGCAAGCTATTTTCTATTTCAAACCAAACGGGTTCGATTTCCGTAAGGCTAAGCATTTCACAGTCCACCTTGCATAGCTTCTCCATCGGCTTTGTTTTTCTCGGCAAGCCTCTGTTTCTTCCATATCCGACAGATATTAAGAGATAAAACTTTTCACCCTTTTCAAGCTCTAAATGAAGCTTAAGCTTCTTTTTAGAATAGGTTAAGGCAACCCAACAGGTGTTAAGTCCGATTTGCTGTGCGTAAATTACTATTTTTTCTCCAAAATAGCCTACGTCTATTTCTCTACCCTTTGCACCCTTGATTATTATATAATTTGAACAATTTTCAAATTTTCCATAATGAGCAAGTGGCCCTGTAAATGCAGTTGGCTCATTTGTAACAAGCTCAAACTTCAGTCCACTCTCCTCGTTTATTTGTGAAATGAACTCATTTAGCTGATTAACAAGCTCATTTTCAATGGGCTTATCTAAATATCTGCGAACAGAATGACGCTTGATAACTGCTTGATTGATATCTAACATTATCTTCTCCTTTGGATTTTTTCTATTCTTCTCCAATTTATAAATCCATAGATGTCATTAACCAAAAACATTAAAAAGCATATAATCATTGGTACATATGCTTTATTTTGCTGTGATGCAAGTATCCATAAAAATATTAAAACCATATCATTTGCACTATATGCAAGAGCATAAAATGGGCTACGCAAAAATGTCAAATAAACTGCTACAAAGCTTGTGAATACTGAAATTGTGCTAATGATAAGGTTTGGCGTATCAAGCTTTTTTAATATGAAATAAAAGCCTATTGTTACACCAACTGATATTATTACCATAATTACAAGCTGTTTTATTGTTACTCTGCTAACGGCTACACTCTTAGTCTTTTTGTGTGGATGTCTTATCCACGAAATAATAGCAAGTATCGCCATTGGTGCAGTCATACCGAGGTATGTTATCATCTCGCCATAATAATTAAAAATAAAGGAAACTATTCCATAAAAAACTGCGAAGATTACTGTTAAAATCTGTCCTAAAACGTGTCCCTTTGAAACAAAAATCAAGGCTGTTACGCCGATTAGTGAGGCTACTAAGGTTAAATAGTCCCTTTCTGGCATTGCAAGAAACGAAATCGTTACAATCCCTAATGAAAAAAGCCAGAGCCCCCATTCAAATGAATTTAATGTGCTTAATGGATTTTTGCTATGTTCTTTGCTCATTTGTCTTTCCTTTTTATCGTCATTTGTAAAACAAAAAGCACTCACACGCATCTTCTAAGACCTAACGACACGTACGAATGCTACCCGATGGCAGTTTTACTATGATATTTTAGCACATAGAATATTATTTGTCAATAAAAAGTATTGAAAACCCCTATTTTTTGTGATATACTAATTAAACACTTCAATACGCAGAATTACTCAAGTGGTTGAAGAGGCGTGACTCGAAATCTCGTAGGGCGTGAAAGCGTCGCCTGGGTTCAAATCCCAGATTCTGCGCCATAACTAAAAAACAGGGTTTATCCCTGTTTTTTAGTTATCGTATATTTTCTGTGTTTGAACTCAGCTTTGTGGCTTTGCCACAAATTGGGTGCACAAACGAGCGTTAAGGCATGAAAAGCTTGTTTTTCTAAGCCGAGCGAAGTTCTTTTTCGCAAGAAAAAGCCTCCCAGATTCTGCGCCAGAACTAAAAACCTCAGTTGAGCTTGAACTGAGGTTTTTATTATCTATTATGTGTTCTTCATTATTACAGATCCTACACATTCGCTGGCGTGCTCACAAGCATCTGCACAGGATTCAAGAATTTCGTAAATTTTTCTCCAGGAAACTGTAAGAAGTACGTCATTGGAATTCTTTGTAATGTCACGCATTGAGGATAGATAAAGCTTATCGCACTCCTCCTCAACATCGTTAAGCTCAACAATAAGAGAATGAATTTTCTTAGATTTTTTAAAGTTTTCAAATTCCTTCATAATTTCGCATAGAATTGTGCAGGATTTTACTATGTTCTTTGCAAATGTAATAGCAGGCTTATCAATAGTCTTTATATCGTAAATATAGAACTTTTGAAGAATTTCTTCGATTATATCAATTACGTCATCAAGATTATGGCTTAGCATATCTAAGTCTTCTCTGTCAACAGGAGTTACAAAGGCTTTAGCCAAGGCATCGTTCATTTCGTGCTTCTTCTTGTCTGCGTTATGCTCAAATATATGCATTTCTGTAAGCATAACTGCGATTTTATCTGCATCATAATTTTCTAAGCACTCAACAAGATAATTTGCAGCCTTTTTTGCAATCTCAGTGCTTTCTATAAAGTTTTGAAAATAAAATTTATCACTTTTAGCCATTTTAATAAGTTCCTTTCATTTGTTAGAATATAAACAAGAATAGTTTTGTTACGATAAATGCAAGAAGTCCACAGCCAGGGAATGTAAGAATCCACGTCATTACCATTTCCTTTACTACACCAAAGTTGATTGCTGATATCCTCTTAACAGCTCCGACACCCATAATTGAAGTGGTTTTTACGTGTGTTGTAGAAACAGGAAGACCAAATACAGAGCAGAAAACTAATGATGTAGCCGACGCAATATCTGCTGAGAAGCCCTGATATTTTTCAAGCTTAACCATATCCATACCAACAGACTTGATAATCTTTTTACCGCCTATTGCAGTACCTGCCGCCATAACAAGTGAGCAAACAACCATAAGCCAAATCGGAATCGCAAAGTTGGATGAGCTTACCTCTGTACCATTTAATGTAAATACGCAAAGAAGGATAATACCCATAAACTTCTGGCCGTCCTGTGCACCATGCATGAATGCCATCGATGCAGCACCTGCAATTTGCGCACCCTTAAAGAATGGCTCAGTCTTAGGTCTATTCATATTAAAGCAAATTCTAGTAACAAGCTTACCGATTAACCAAGCAAAGCCGAAGCCCAAAACAACAGAAATAACTATTCCGTAAACTACCTTAAGCCATTGACTCCACACAATTGCATCGAAGCCACTTAGCGCCATAGCACCACCTGTAAGACCTGCAATTAATGCATGGCTCTCACTTGTTGGAATACCGAACACCCACGCAAGAGTTGCCCAAATAACGATTGCAAGCATTGCTGCACATAAAACAACTATAATTGTTTTTGCCTCGGCATCACCAAAATTAACCATACTTGTGATTGTTACAGCAACCTGATTGTTGATAAGCGTCATTACAAAAACGCCAAGAAAATTAAATACAGCTGCCATAAGTATTGCCGCTCTGGCTGACATACATCGTGTAACAACGCAGGTGGCTATTGCATTTGGTGCGTCAGTCCAACCATTAACTAATATAACACCCAGTGTCAATACTACTGCAATAAACAATAGGGGGTTCGATGTCATCTGACCCCAAAATACTCCAAATTCCATAATTCACCTTTCATTTCGTATTGTATAACAAGCATTAAAAGGTATGTAACGCCTCGCTAATACAGCTTTATTATATCATACTATTAAGGATATTTCATCTAAAATTTGAAAATTAATGTAAAAATTGTGTCAACAAATTAAAAAAAGCAGAACCTATCGTTCTGCTTTTTATTTTATTTTATCATATTTATCAAGTCTGAAAGCGCAGTTTCAAACTTCACGCCGTACCAATGGCTTGGGTCGGTTTGAGTGTTTTCAATACACTTAACTGTGTAATCGGCTGCGATTTTAGCTGAGGTTAGCATATCCTTTCCACCCATATACGTGCCTGTAAAGGCAGAGGCGTATACGTCACCTGTACCATGACAGCCCTTAGCGATTTTTTTATGCTCGTAGTATTTATATTCACTATTTTCGTAAACTACAACGCCTGTTTTGTCCTTGTTATAGCTTACACCTGTTAAAACTACACTTTTTGCACCCATTTCAATAAGCTTTTCAAGCAAGGTCATTATGTATGCCTCATCGTAGCTTTCCTTATATTCACAGTCGGCTAAAAAGCAAGCTTCTGTTATGTTAGGTAATAAAATATCAGCACATCTGCAAAGCTTTTTCATAGCCTGAACATAATCCATATCAAAAAGACCATATAGCTTACCATTATCTGCCATAGCAGGGTCAACTATCTTAACACAGCCCTCATTACCCATAGTATCCATAATCTCTTTAACATAATCTATTTGCTTTATGCTACCTAAGTAGCCTGTATATATAGCATCAAATTTAATATTCTCTTTTTCCCAATGCTCTCTAATTTTGGGCATATCGTCAGTCAAATCTCTAAAGGTAAAGCCACTAAATCCTGCTGTGTGTGTGGATAAAATAGCTGATGGTAAAATACAGGTTTCCATATTGCACGCGGACAAAATTGGAAGTGCTACTGTTAAGGAGCATTGTCCTACGCAGGATATATCCTGTATTGTTAAAATTTTCTTATATTCCATACATTTTCTCCTTTAAAAAAAATTTATGAAATCATTATACTACTTGACAAAATAAAATTCAATAGTTTTTTTAGAAAATTCCACCATTTTCTATAAGCCCCTTTACGAATATTTCAATTCCTATAGCTATTAAGATGATTCCACCTAAAATTGATGCCTTATTTGAAAGGGCTGTGCCGAATTTTTTACCTATGATAATTCCTGTAAGGCAAATAATAAAGGTGATTATTCCGATTATTAAAACAGAAATAAGTGCCTCCCAAAACTGATATTTTGCAATATCAAAGCCAACAGAAAGAGCATCAATAGAGGTTGCAACGCCTTGAACTAACAGGGCTAAAACACCGATTTTGATCTCTCCCTCTTCCTCTTTGCTTCTGATACCCTCAATAAGCATTTTAGTTCCAATAAATAATAAAAGTATGAGCGCAATCCAAGGAATAGCTTTTTTAAAGCCTTGAAAACATTCTAAAATTGTATGAACGCATATCCAGCCAATCATCGGCATTACTGTCTGAAATAGTGCAAAGGTAAGAGCTATTAATGTTTCTTTTCTCTTTTTCATTTTTGGCTCATGCAAGCCATTTGCCATAGAAACAGAAAATGCATCCATAGCCAAGCTAACACCAAAAAGTATGCTATTTAAAATTAGCCAAATGTCCATTTTGTTCTCCTTTATACTTTTTCGTATATTTTAGCACAACTTAAGGCAAAATAATAGTATTTTATTGATTTTTTATTATAAATGTGATAAAATCACTTTGTTCATAACAAGAGGGGAATAGATATGAAGAAAAAGAAGCTTTTAGGTGTAACTCTTTTATTAATAGCAGCTCTTGTTTGGGGTATTGCATTCGTTGCACAAAGTGCAGGAATGGAAAAAATCACGCCCTTTGTTTTTAGTGCTGTTAGAATGATTTTAGGTGGTATTTCTCTTTTACCTGTAATTATATCCTTGGATCTTTTTAAATATAAGCATTATAATAAAGACGAGAAAGTAACATATAAAAGAAAAACAAAAAACTCATTAATTTATGGTGCAATATTAGGAGTGGTTTTTTGTATTGCTTGTAATTTACAGCAATTTGCTTTGGTTTATTCCGAGCCAGGCAAGGTTGCCTTTATAACTGCTATTTATATGCTTTTTGTTCCAATTATATGTCTATTTTTAAGAAAAAAGGTTCCTGTTTTAACTTGGATTTGTATCGGCTTAGGAATAATAGGTCTTTTCTTACTTTGCATTGATATAAACAACCTTGGTGGCATAAATAAGGGTGATGCTTTAGCCTTATGCTGTGCCTTTTTCTATGGTATTCATATAGTTTTAGTTGAGAGGTTTTCGGAAAACACTGACGGAATTAAGCTATCCTGTATGCAGTTTTTTGTGGGTGGATTGATTACAGTTGCGCCTGCACTAATATTTGAGCAATTTATATGGGAAAATATTCTTTTGGCTATTGGTCCTGTGCTATATGCAGGCTTTTGTAGCTGTGGTATTGCCTATACCTTCCAAATTTTAGGACAGAAATATATAGAATCCAGCTTTGCTACGCTTATTATGTCAATGGAATCTGTTTTTGCAGTTTTAGCATCGGCTATAATTTTAGGCTCCACACTTTCATTTCAAGAGGCTATTGGATGTGTTATTATGTTTATAGCAATTATAATTCCACAAATATTTGAAATTTATAAAAACCAAAAAGCTAAGAGGTAATTTATGAAAATACTATTTTTAGGCACAGGCGCTGCTGACTTTCCGTCAGTAAAGTGCGAGGGCTTTAGACGTAATGCCTCAGCCTTAATTGACGATATTTTTTTAATTGACCCAGGTCCTTGGGTAATTGATGCAATAGAGGAATATAAGGTTGACACAAGCAAAATAAAATACGTGCTTGTAACTCACTACCACAGCGACCATTTTAGCAAAAATACACTTGACTATCTAATTTCAAATGGTGCTAAATTACTTGAAATCGAGCAAGGCAAGGAAATAGAGCTTGACGGATATAAAATCAGTGCCTTGCGTGGAAACCACACTGTCCCTGTGTGTCACTACATTTTGGAAAAGGACGGAAAACGAATGTTTTACGGTCTTGACGGTGCTTGGCTACTTTATGAGGAAATTGACGCAATTTGGACACGTGGAGTGGATTTAGCTGTTTTCGATGCAACTGTAGGTTTTGTTGATGGCGACTATAGAGTATTTGAGCACAATACTTTAAATATGGTGCTTGAAATGAAGAAAAGCATAAATACAGCCATTAAAAAATATGTTATCAGCCATATGGCATATACCTTACATACCGAGCACAAGACGCTTGAAAATGAAATGAAAAAGCACGATATAACTACTGCTTATGACGGACTTGTAATTGAGTTTTAAAAAAACGGAGCAAAAATGCTCCGTTTTTTTATTTTTTAAGATAAATCAAATCTCTACTTTCGCCCTCTGAAAGCTTTAAGGTGATATATTTATCCTTACCAATACAGCCACTGGGTGCGCCAATTTTGATTTCTCCACCCCGATTTGATACAATTCTGGCTCTTACCTGCTCCTTATCCCAATAAATAGAAACTGTATAGCCACCTCGAGCCTGCAAGCCCTCAATGCTACCCTTTTCAAAGTCCTTGGGTAATGCTGGAAGTAGATTGATTTTTTTACCATCAGAATACATAAGCATTTCATAAATTGCCGATGTAAAGCCCATATTTGCATCTATTTGGAATGGTGGATGTCCTGCGTGAAGGAATTTTAAGGTTACACCCATATTACGCCAGTCATTATGATGAGTATATAGATTATCACCTGTGCAAAAGCGTGTTAAAAGCTCCAAGCACTCCTTCGCTCTTTCACCATCGTTTAGTCTTGCATAAATATTAGCCATATGCGCAAGCGACCAGCCTGTCTGCGACTTTAAGCCGATGCAAAGACGCTTTTCTACAGCTATCCTCATACCCTCAAAGATTTCAGGGCTTTTATCCTCATCAATTTCAAGGCCTGGGAATAATGGATATATATGAGATTGGTGTCTATGGTGGTAATTATCCTTAAAATCAGAATGCAACCATTCCTTAATTGCTCCATCCTCATTTAACTCATATGGTGGGATTGAATTTAACATTTTTTCCCACCTTTTAAGGTCAGACGTGTCGATATTTAGCTCTTTTATGGTGGAAATTACATTTGTTAAAAGCTCCTTTAAAAGTGCAAAATCCATAGTTGCATTGATTGATACACTAATTTCCTTAGCACCCTCAAAGCTACCATCTGGACGATTTTCAGGGGAGTCCGATGGGTAGGATTTTAAATATCCATTTTCGTCATATACGTAAAAATCCTCGTAAAACTCTAAGGACTCCTTCATAAACGGATATGCTCTATTTCTTAAAAACTCCTTGTCCCCTGTATAGAGATAATAGTCATAGTAAATTGCACTTATCCATGCAGAGCTACCTGTCCAATATAAAACATGGGGTTGTATATTTTCCTTATAGCCATTTGAGTTATCCATAAAGAGTGGTAACAAAAGCCCTTTACAACCAAAGAGGTTTTTAGCATTTAGTCTGTAATGGTCAAAAAATCTCTCATAAAGCTCAAAAAGTGGCTTTGTTGCCTCGCTTAAATTACCTGCATATGCTTGCCAATATGCCATTTGAATATTTTCATTATTAAAGAAGGTGCATGCCCAGGCTGGAGAATATGCTCCGTTCCAAAGCCCTTGCAAATTTGCAGGATAATTACAGCCGACTGATGAGGATATAAGCAAATATCTTCCATAGTCAGCCATTTTTTCAATTAATCTTATATCTGTTTTGCCTTGATAGCCATTTAACAAAAGCTGTTCGTTTGATACACTTTTTCCATGGCACAAATTAAGCTTTACTCGGTTAAATAGCTCTGCAAAATCATAGGACTGCTCTCTTAAAAGCTGTTTGTAGCTCTTTTTTACCTTGTCAATATCCTCCTTCATTTCCTCAAATGGCTTAACAATTGGAGAAAGGTCGAAAATCAAGGTTATTTTTGTGGCGTTTTCTACCTTAATATAATCCTTAAGGCTTGCACTACCTGTCATATCAATTTTTAAAGATTTATCACCTTGGCTCGTAGATAGAGCTCCATCTGTTGAATGTACCTTTAAAATTCCTGAAAAATGAAGCTTTCCAGCAGTTTTACTTTCTGAATAAATATAGTTATCTTTAGCAAAGGATTTAAACTCATCAGCATAAAAATCATCCACGTAGTCGCTTATATCGTGTCTTTCAAGGGATATTTTCACACCAAATGGTGTTTCCTTTTCTAAGTGAACAACTACTACTCTGTCCCTTTGAGATGCAAAAATCTCTCTTTTGCATTTTATACCATTTTCGGTGTATGAAACGATACAAAAGCCTCTTTCCATATTAAGCGCCCTCTGATAATTCTCAGGTGCTGACTCGGTATCAAAAAGCATATGAATATCAAAGGCAGGAAAAAACTTACCCTTATTAGATTTAAAGCCTGTCTTTTTTATTTCATTTGTATAATAATTTTCAGCCTCGATATATCTTTTTTCATCCATTAATTTTCTTACGTCCTTTAAGGCATAGGAAATGTCAGGATAGTGCTTATCACAGGTCCAATTATATAATGCTTCATGATTTATTAAAATTCTTTCGTCGTAAACACAACCATAAACGCTTGCGCCCAGTGTTCCATTTCCTACAGGGGTGGCGCTTTGCCAGTGAGTTGCGGGATATTGATTAATCAGCTTTTTTTCCATAGCAGAACTTCCTTTTTACGTTTTTTTCAGTATATCACACCACAAGCTCTTTTTCAATGGTATATAAAAAAGTAAAATTCAAATAATATTTATAATATTAAGTATTAGGTGGTTTTATGTGTACTGCTATTTGTGACTATCGCTTATGTGGTAGAACTCTTGATAACGAAATATCCTATGGCGAGGAAATTATTACCTTAGAAAAGGATTTTGAGTTAAGCCTTTTGTGGAACGGAAAAATAAAAGCAAGAACAGCAATTTTAGGTGTAGGAATTATCAAAAATGGATTTCCTCTGCTATATGACGGAATTAATGAAAATGGCTTATTTATGGCTGGACTAAATTTTGTTGGAAATGCTCACTATCTTAGTGCGCAGGCAGGAAAATGTAACCTTGCTACCTTTGAGCTTATACCTTACATTTTATCAAGGTGTAAAAGCATTTCAGAGGTTAAGGAGGTGCTTCAGGATATAAATATTACCGACGACAGCTTTGATAAAGCGCTTGGCTATGCACAGCTACATTGGATTGTAAGTGACGGAGAAAAATCCTTAACTATCGAGGCTACAAGAAATGGTCTTTTTGTTTATGATAACCCTGTTTGTATTCTAACAAACAATCCACCCTTTGATTTTCATATGACTAATCTTGCAAATTATATGAGTATAAATCCAAAATCCCCAATAAATCAGCTCTGTCCGAGTGTCGATTTGCCTATTTACTCACGAGGAATGGGTTCGCTTGGCTTACCTGGTGATTTTTCCTCTGCCTCTCGCTTTATTCGTGGTACTTTCCTTAAAAATCATACAAGGCAGGAATTAGGAATTGATAAACAAGTAAACAGGTTTTTTCATATTTTAAACGGAGTTAGTGTGCCTAAGGGCTGTGTGCTTAATCAAGATGGCTTGCCTGTTTATACAATATACTCGTGCTGTTATGATTTGAAGGATTTTTCGCTTCATTTTAAAAGCTATGAAAGCATGGAAATTAAATTCTTTAAGCCGTTATGCAATAAAAATGAGTAGGCTCTGCCTACTCATTTTTATTATCTGATACCATATTTTTCGATAATATAATCCATATCCTTATCGCCTCTGCCTGATAGACAAATTAAAACTGAGCCTGTTTTCATTTGCTTTGCAAGCTTAATACCATATGCAACTGCATGGGCGCTTTCTATAGCTGGAATAATTCCCTCTAATTTTGATAGCTCAAAGAATGCATCTATTGTTTCCTCGTCATTTACAACGTCATATTTTACTCTACCAAGGTCGTGTAAGAACGCATGCTCAGGACCTGAGGATGGGTAGTCAAGTCCACTTGCAACTGAGTAAACAGGAGCAGGCTCGCCATTTTCATCCTTCAACATTATACTGTTAAAGCCGTGCATAATGCCTTCTTTTCCATATTGCAAGCTTGCTGCATGGTCACCAAGGGCGCTTCCTCTGCCAAGTGGCTCTATACCATAAATATCAACAGGGTCATTTAAAAAGCCTGAGAACATACCCATTGCGTTTGAGCCTCCGCCTACACAGGCAACTACCTTGTCAGGAAGCTCACCAGTCATAGAAAGAAACTGCTCTCTTGCCTCAATACCAACAACACTTTGGAAATCTCTTACCATCATTGGAAATGGATGTGGACCTACAACCGAGCCAATACAATAAATACTGTTTTCGTAATCCTCAGCATACGCCTTAAATGCTGCATCAACAGCTTCCTTAAGGGTTGCAAGACCCTCTGTTACCTCAACTACGTTTGCTCCGAGAATTTTCATTCTCGCCACGTTAGGAGCTTGCTTTTTTATATCAACTGAGCCCATATAAATGTCGCACTCAAGTCCAAAGTATGCTGCCGCCGTTGCAAGTGCAACGCCATGCTGACCTGCACCAGTTTCTGCAATAACCTTTTTCTTGCCCATATATTTAGCAAGGAGCGCTTCTCCCATACAGTGATTTAGCTTGTGTGCTCCTGTATGGTTTAAATCCTCTCTCTTTACATAAAGCTGAACATTTCCATATTTATTAGATAGGCGCTCAAGGTGAGAAATTGGTGTTGGTCTTCCTTGAAAATCCTTTCTAATTCTACGAAGCTCATTTATAAATTTAGCTGATTTACAAATTGTAAAATAAGCCTCATTTATTTCTTCCATAGCCTTTTTTAATTCTGGGGAAACATACGCTCCACCATATTTTCCAAAATATCCCTCGATATTTGGGTAATTTTTAAAATAAGTATCAAAATTTATTCCGTTAAATTCCATTTTTATATCCTCACATTTATTTCATTATTATATATTGTTAAGCTTCTTTTAAGCCTCACCATCGTCTATATAGCATATATTCTCCTTTTGCCTTTTCTATTCAAAGAGCCGAAACAAAACAAAAAAGCCCTTGACAAAAAACTGTCAAGGACGAAATAACTCGTGGTGCCACCTTGATTCGCGATAAAATCGCCTTAGTAGGATACATTCTATACCCCCGATAACTAACGTGTATCTTACGTCGTGGAATACTCGGCTTAGCCTTTGACCACGCCCTCAGCGGTCCATTTGATAATCTGTTTTTCACCTGACTCTCAGCAAACGCAGGCTCTCTGTGGAAGCATAATTACCTTTATCTCCGCCTCAACGGTTTTATATGTTGATATTTTAGCACGCTAAAGCGTTTTTGTCAATAGGGTTTTTAATTTTTATATACTACATTTTATACTTTTTCTGTTTTCGTAATAGTAGTAACCATCAAAGCCGTATTTTTTCAGCATTTTAATTGCCTTATCAAAATCCTTGCCTACATTTTTACCCACGTGTGCATCTGACCCAATGGTTATTAGATATCCGCCAAGCTCCTTGAATTTTGCAACAATCCACTCATCAGGCATAAAGTCTTTTCCCGAGGTATTTATTTCAAGTGCTATTGAATTTTCAATTATGTGCTTAAGTATTCGTTCAATTTCATTTTCATATTTTTTGGAATCTACCTTTAAGCCATACTTACCATTAATATATCTAAGTGGACAGGTTAGGTGTGCCATTATATCGCAAGGAACATTTTCTACCATTTCCAAAACGTCATTAAAATATACATTAAGGTATTTGTATAGGTCACCCTCTGACATTTTTGAGAAATCTATTGTAGAATATGGGTCGGTGTAGCCCTCATATCTTACTGCGTGAACAGAGCCGATAACTACATCATAATTAAAGCTGTTTAATATATCATTAGTATGCTCCTTGCTCCATAATCCCTCGCCAAGCTCAATACCCGTTAAAATTTTAACCTTACCCTCAAATAGCTTTGATGCTTGCTCCGCCTCCACTACCGAGCTTGCAATAAGTGTAGGAACATTTTGTTCATTATAATATTGTATATCACAATGGTCAGTCACTGCAAAAACAGAAACGCCATTTTCTAAGGCATGCCTTGCTATGTCAACAACAGCGAATGTGCCGTCGTGTGAGTTTTGGGAATGTACGTGCATATCTGCTAACGTTTGGTTCATATATACACCACCTTTCTTTATTTATTTTATCACAAAATATTTGTGGTTTCAATATACAACACCTCCAAGAACGAAAAAAGCACCCCTTTGGGATGCTTCGTTCGGTGACTTCGCTCTCGTCGCATAGTCGTCTTCCCTTGCAATTCCCAGTGAATTGTCAAGGAATACTCCTTGCTTTGAAGAGAAAAGCGTCGTTAAAACGATACTCAATCGTTTTAACTTAGCTTTCAGATTAGAACCGACAATTTTCGTATAACGAAAAGCCTCGTTTCATTAATGGCTGTCACCTCCAAGAACGAAAAAAGCACCCCTTTGGGATGCTTCGTTCTTGGAGGTGACGGTCGGATTTGAACCGACGAATAACGGTGTTGCAGACCGGGGCCTTACCACTTGGCTACGTCACCATACTTTAGTATATGTTAATCTGATTTTTTTGTGTTAAAAAGCAACATCCTTGTGAGGATGTTGCCTTAAGTGGAGCGGATTACGGGTCTCGAACCCGCCACCTCAACCTTGGCAAGGTTGCGCTCTACCAAATGAGCTAAATCCGCATATTTATATGGTGCCTCCGGTCGGAATCGAACCAACGACACGGGGATTTTCAGTCCCCTGCTCTACCAACTGAGCTACAGAGGCATCTTAAATGGCGACCTGACGGGGACTCGAACCCCGGACCTCTAGCGTGACAGGCTAGCGTTCTAACCAACTGAACTACCAGGCCATATAAAACGGACACTTGCGTGTCCGTGGTGGAAACAATAGGGCTCGAACCTATGACCCTCTGCTTGTAAGGCAGATGCTCTCCCAACTGAGCTATGCTTCCATGTATCGCCTTAGCGACGTGTATGATTATATCATAACATTTAAGGTTTGTCAATACTTTTTTATCAAATTTTTTAATTTTTTTATTTTAAGCCTGTAGTGCCTTTATCTATGCCTGATGAGAACAGAACCAAAATGGTTTGAAATGGCAAATAGCTTGCCATATTGTGTTAAAAAAGCTTGCCAATTTCTTAATTGCCTGCACTTTTTATGCCTTATCTGCCAACCTATTTGCTCATTTGAAGCTGTGTAGCACCTATGAGCGAATAAATCAACTAAGGATTCGTTCGAGCTTTGGTGCAGACAGTTAAAAAACTTTCAAATCAAAGGTCGGATAAATACATGGTGATTTATCGCCCATAGGCAATTTGGTTCTATTCTCATCAGGCGTAAGGGTTTAACCTGTTTTTTTATGCTTTTGAATTTAAAAAATTTCTGTATTTTTCTTTTTTTATTTTTCGTTTTTCTCAACTCATTGACAAAAATTCATGTCTGTGTTAAAATATATAACACTGTAAACATCGAGGTGTAGCGCAGTTGATAGCGCGCATGGTTCGGGACCATGAGGCCGTGGGTTTGAATCCCACCACTTCGACCACCTATGACTAAGTTGAACACACGGGATTATAAGCCCAAACTTAGTCATTCTTTGTATAATACAAGGGATTATTCATTATTGAATAGTCCCTTTTCGTTTTTTTTAATCATCACCGATTTGTTAAGTGATGAATTTTAACTGTTCAATTTTGCAAAGGAATTCCTACACGAGTTTTTTAATCATATAAGTCATTACGTTACAAATCAATTATCCCTGCTTTCAAAAATTACCACCAAAAAGCAAGAAGAAAAAGCCGCTATCGCGGCGTGTCAATCACGCTTTGATAGCGGCTTTATTTAATTCATACTTGTTATTTTTTCTTCAAGATACTTGTCTATGTACTCCACAAGTTCTTTTAGAAAAGCCAAGTTTTCCTTTACCGTTTGATCTGTTCCATTAAAACGATCTTGGTGAATTATTGAGTGCCTTGTCATCAAAAGCGAATCCAATTTTGCAAACTTATCATTTCCAAAAGCATCAAAAGGCTCTTTATTCCCATCAATTTGTATTAACAGACCAACTAATTCTTTTTTACCCGTCTTACCCAATGGAAATTTTGTATTAAAATACAACTTATCATCGATTTTGACAGTATCATCTGATATATATGAAATTGAGTTTAGATATCTGACAACGTTTTCCTTCTTTTCCTCAGTATATTCTCGGTACTTGTCCAACCCCGTAAGAGCGTGATTCTTTTCCAAGCTAATTCGCAACGAGTTCATTTTCAAGTGAATCGGTATTTTTCCGCTTGGCTTATCATTAAGTTGAAATCTAAACTCTACGAGTATTTTTTCAACAAACACTTGGAATTTTGTTACCAACGAAACCATAGCTAATTTCAAAAACATAGTTCGATTAGTATCGTCAGAGGAGGCTAAGGTCAAAAGTGTTTCAACCTCGGCTATGCTGGTGTAGAAATCTGAAGTTGCTTCATAATGAAATGGCATCTTCAAACTCCTTGAACCACATTCTTAATCTCAAATTCACAATATCTTTATCAGATGTTCTGCGGGAAATGGAGTCTTGAATCTCACTAATTTTCAAGAAATTAAACAAACGTTTATAAATCAATTCTCTATTAGCTTCAATATACTCTTTAGACATTCTTTCAAAGCTCGGCATAATAAAGTCAGCAATAGTTTTATAGATTTTCGTATTTCCGGTGCTTATATCCCTAAAGGCTTTTTCCGTCCCAAACACTATTACAACCTTTTCTATCGTTGCATTAAAACGATTTTTATAGGCTTGTTTTTCTTCCAAGGAACAATCCTTGTGCGTATCCATATACTCATTAAGATATTGTACCAATTTGCCTTTATATCCACCAAGAATAACATCACCATTTTCATCTTTGATAATGTTATCACTAAACGCAAAGTAACGTATGATAAACTCGGCATCAAGATATCTTTGATGAGGTTTCTTTTGTTTCAAAATTATCAAGAAATCCTTATTTTCCTGACAAAGTTCCTTTGCTGCATCATTAAGGTTGCCACGATACATACAATTTCTAAGTTCTTGATAGTTAAGCGTAACTGCTCCACGATTCAAACGCATAAATATATCATATTTAATGTCGCGATGAGAATCTTTCTTTATTACATTGACACGGAGCATACCGTCATCCAAAAGACTTTTTGCTTTCGGGGGCAAATCCTTATATTTAATGCCATTAAGTTCGGTTAAAACTTCCAAGTTCTTCAAAGCAAATGCATTAGTATAATAATTAGCTATACTTGACAGACGCTGCAAACCATCAAGAACGAGCCAATTTCCGTTCTCTTCCTCTGCGAAATAAAGAGGAGGAATAGGCACATTCATAATAATAGATTCGAGCAAAGAAGATGCCTGCTCAGGTTTCCAAATTTGTTTTCTTTGAAAAGGAACCTCAAGCACAATTTTACCTTTAGCTATCAGATCATAAAGATACTGAACAGAATAGTCGTAAGACATTGTGTTTAAGTAGCGTTTCTCCTTTGGTACATCTATTTTGTAACTATCATTATCTTGTTTGAATATTTCTGCCATAATACAAATCCTTTCTAAAGTTAATCAGCACTTCTTATAGTAGATTCAATTATTTCGTCAATTTTGACTCTAAGTTTTGCAATTTCAGACTTGATTTCGTCTTGTTTGCTAATTTCGCAATGTATTGCATCAACAATATTTTTCTGCGTGTCTTGATTGGGAATTGGCACGTAAAAATCGTTTAATTCTCTTGGAGATACTTTAACCATGGTTTGATTTTTCCCTTTTGTCGAATACTTAAAATATAATCTGCCTATAAAAGAATTAAAGATAAATGCCATATATTCTTTGTTTATTTCTTCAGAGAAAGTTATCCTTATCATTAAGTCTGGAAAAATTGTGATTGGTTCATCGATGTTAATCCGTGCAATAGAAGCTAACGATACTAAATCAGTTGTATTACCACGACTAACAAAAAAATCTCCATCCTTAACGATATAGGAATCAAAATTTCTTTTGTGAACATCACTGTATTTTACATTAGCAAAAGAAAGGATGCCATCTTTATTTATTGAATCGATCCCTAACACTTGGTATTCAGACTTACTATCATCGCATTCCGGTGACCAACCATTCTGCGTATTTAAAATAAATGAACCTAATTTTTTGCAACTATTAACTTTTGATATTAAATAGTTTTGAATTTCAGTAGCCTTATTCCATCTATAACTAAATCTTAAATTAACGTTCTTGTTTCCCAAAGTCGAAAAAGAAGCATTTTGTTTTTTACATCTACCAACATTATGAATAGCTACATAGTCTATTGAAAATGTAGAAGCAATTATTTGATCAATAATTTCCTGTGTCTTTAAAACCTTTAATTTTAAATTTTGAATCTTTTCTTCGATAGGTGATATCGCTTCAAGTGCTTCCCGAATACATTTGCGAGATACAATGGGAACACATATGTTTTTTAAATCATACTCTTGCAAATTGGGTTGTGCTTTTTGTGACACCACTCCAAAAAAATATTTGATGAAAAGATTGGTTTGAAATAATTTCTCGTAAAATCGCGCTTCTGCGGTATCATTTGATTTTGCACGCAAAACAACGGTATTATTAGAATGTGTTCCACCTTCACAAGACGAAACTAAGCCGATTTTTCCAACAGTTGCGCCAATTGTAGCAAGAACCAAGTCATCTCTTCTTAAAATCTTTTCATCATTGACATCATCAAGGTTATCAAGATATAGCATGTCTTCTCCGTCAATACCATACTTGTAATCAATGTCTCCGATTCTCACATACGGAAATTCTGTTTTTTCACTAACATAGTGTGATGTTTGCACACTTCCATTAATTATTTCAAAAACATCTTTTATCAACGAGTAATTTTGAAAAACAATGCTTTGTTTTGTCATCCAATACTTTCCGTCGAAACGCATATATTTGTGATTGCTAATTTCTGAAACTTTTTTAGTAATAATTCTCATAAGTAGCTCCTCAATCCCACTCAATGTCTCTCATTAGATCAAGAATAGTTTCGCTAACTCCATCATCAATTACGATTTTTCCATTAAGATCTGTTCTAAACAAGTCGTTAGGCATCGTCTTCTCTCCTCGTTTCGAACGCTTATATCCTACATTTTCTGCTTCTGCCATAAATACTTCATAATCCAATTTTGAGGCGACTTCATTAAATACCCACCATGTATTTACATATCCAAAGGCATCTTGTGTTTCTTTATCAAATTCGCAGAGATCCTCAAGTTCCAATCGATATTTTTCAATGAGCTGCGCGCTTGACAATTCATTGTCATACTCTGTTATATATGATTTAAGCATTCTTTTAACAATATCAGTTTCTTGATCAGAAGAAAGAGCTTTGATAGATGGCAATTTGGACTTTTGTTTTTTACCATCTAATACAGAAATAAGATTTTCCACTCTTGTTTTAAGACTCTGCCACTCACTTGATGCCTCGTCCCATTTTTCATTCCATGTTATAATTTCAGCGTTAGTTTTTTTCTGAGCAAATAAGATACTGGTTTTTGTTGATGTGTAAGGTTCAAAAGTGAGTTGAGGGAGTGATACTACAGCTTTGATTTTAAAGTACTTATACAAAAATAACCGAATATACTTATTTTCCGTAGTGTCAAATACACTTTCAGGAAGAACTGCTGCAATTCGTCCGTTTTCTCTAAGAAGCTGATACCAACGCTCAACGAAAAGATTTTCAGAGTTTTTCTTCTCTCCAAACATAAAATCTTTTTTTACAGTTTTTTTAGTATCATTATCAAGTTCTACGCTAAAAGGTGGATTGGTTAAAATTAGATCAAATTGTCCATTAACTTCTCGGTTTTGATATAGCTTATCTTTATCGCTCCCCTTCATTGCATTAGGGGCTGTTTCCTTTTCGTATTTTGAGAATGGAAGTAAACCATCTTTTACAAAGATATTTGTAGAGCCATCCCCATGCAAAATCATATTAACTTTAGTCGCAGTTCCCAAATTAAAATTTATTTCAGAACCATAGATATATGTTTGAGCCCACTTATTCTCACGATGATTAGGATAAAACCAGTCAGATAACACCTTGTCCTTTACAGCTCTGGCTGTTCCAAGATCAGCGTTATATCCATCTGCATTTCTATTACGGTATTTCATATTTTCCGTAATAAATTTCATGTACTCAATCAAGAAAGTACCACTTCCCGCAGAAGGATCTATCATATACGGAATTTCCTTATCTTCTTTGATCCTCTTAATTGCCAGTTTATCCGTTTGCAGTGCGTAAAGCATAAAGCGAACGATATTGATATGAGTAAAGAATTGTCCTTTACTTTGTTTGAAACCATTACGAATAATGCCCTCAAAGAAATCTCCCAAAATATCCTTGCCACTTAAGCTGTTCTTTCCATCAACAAAGGAAAGACTCTCTAGCTTTTGTACGGCATATTTAAGTTTGGATAATGAAAATTTTTTGGTATCGATTACATATGATTTTTCAAGTTCTTTTTCATCAAGTATATAAAGTTTCGATTTTAGAGCGCGACGATAAAGCTCATTGATTCGGTCGAAGAGCTTCTCATTTGTTTCAAACTGTTCATCCCCATCTTTTTCAAATGTTAAGGATTGAAAATCATAGATATCTCCATCTTCCTTTTCATCCTCGTCTTGAATCTTTGCGAGAATCAAGTTAGTCAATGAAGCAAACACTTCGTTATCATCGGTTCCACCACCGCCCCAGAGAACATTGTGCAAATCCGATTGTAACTGATTCAGCATATCGTGAGTAAAATCCGTTTCAAGATCCTTTGAGGAAGCTTTTTTATAAGGCTTTTTCTGAGCTTTGCCATAATGAGCAGGTAAGGTGTTAGTATAATCGCGGGCGACTTCCCAGTCTCCAAACGATGTATGTTTCTGATTATCAATAATTATACACTCATCAGAGATTGTTCCAGTTGCATCATTTGTCGTATAAAGAACAAGGTACTTTACATCACGACCTTCGGTACGCTCCATACCAGCTAATTTGAACAATTGATCTTCAATAACCTCATCTTTATCAATAGTAGCATACTCTTCTTGATTTTTTACTTCGATAAACATAAAGGCATCACCATTTGCATCTCGAACAATAACATCAATGCGACTTGTAATAGTGTGTGGTCTTCCTGCTGTATATTCACGCTCTATTTCTATTCTGTCTGGTGCATAGCCCAATTCATTAACCAATCTTGTCAGCAAATATGCTCTAACTATTTCTTCGGGCTTAGCATCTGTTCTTTTTTGACACTGAACTATTTTATCATACTCTAATTTCTTAGTTGTAAGATCAAATTTCGTTACCACCTTAATTGGCTGAGAGTTAATATATTGTTCAACTAATACAGAATTCATTTCGTTCTCCTTATTTGATTAAACATTATCCAAAATTCTAAAGTAGTCATCATATCTCTTGCTGACATACTCGGCAACAAGATTTATCATCGGTTCGGGATCATTGTCACGGTAGAATGAATCAAATGCGTTATAATAACGCTTGCGGTCTGCGAATTTCACATTGATCGCAGGATAACCGTGTCTAATAAGTTCAAGGTTCATTATCAAACGTCCTGTTCTACCATTGCCATCTACAAACGGATGGATACCCTCAAATTCAAGGTGGAACAATGCGATGCGTTCAATAACACTCATAGTTTCTTTACGCTCTTCGTTTTTGGCGAGAAGGTCGGTCATCTTAGGCTCGATTAGATAGGGCTGCACCGGCTCTGTAAAGGCTCCCATAATACGAACAGGAATACGGCGATATACGCCCTTATCGTCGGGCTGATTCATTAACACGAGCGAGTGAATAGCCTTTATCGTTGATTCATTCAATGGCACGTCCTTGGTTGCAATATCTCTAACGTAGAGAAAAGCATCACGGTGTCCAACGGCTTCAAGATGGTCTTTAAGCGGCTTTTGATCAACCGTCATTCCCTCAAGAACCATAGCGGTTTCCTGCAAAGTAAGCGTGTTGCCCTCAATCGCATTTGAGTTATAGGTGAACTCAACCATAAATTCTTGGCGAAGTCGGTTCAATTCGCCTTGTGTAAGAGGACGCATAGCGTTAAGGCGTTCCTTCTTATGCTCTATTTCTGCGATAATATTTGTTTTTGATAATCTACCGTCCATCGGCTTAACCGCCGTTTCGGGAATCATGTAGAGTTTTCCTTTGCGGATAACACCTTCTATCTTACCTTCTGCGCACAAAACGCGCACACGTCGAGGTGTAATACCCCACTTTTCGGCCGCTTGTGAGACCTTAATATATTCCATTAGAGTTTCCTCCTCAGTCAAATACAATATTATAACATACATTATACCACGTTATAGGAATAATGTCAACACGAATTTGAAACAATTGCAAATGTTTTGTTCCTATAATTTCTTATTAAGGGAAGATTGGTGCAAATTGAATTTTCACACTAAAAGCAAACAACTGCGTAAACGAAGGGCCTTTTAATCTCTTTTGAGTTTTTTCTGATATCTTCTTGCGATATAATGCTTCCGTGCCACAGCTCTTTTATCATACTTTTCATAGGTTGCACATCCTGTTAGCACAACAACATACCACAGAAGATAGAGGAAGTCCAGCACTTTTTCGAAAATAAAAATACTTTTTTCGCAAGGTCTTTTCTTTGCTTACAGCGATGCAAATTTTGATATGTGAAAGCCCTCGCTCCGATGTGTGAACGAGGGCTGTTTTATCAGTTGTATGAGGATCAATTTACAACTTTTTCACAAACAAAGCGCGAATAGCGTTGAGTACGGCGAGGATCATTACACCTACGTCGGCAAAAATAGCGATCCACATATTAGCCAGACCAAAGG
>JAFTKN010000022.1 GCA_017453255.1 Clostridia bacterium
GCTAATTTTTCCTCTTTGCTGTGGAATTTGTTTGTTCCACCTTTTGGTCGTCCCATTTCTTTCACCTTCCTTTCTCACATTATACCATAGAAAAATGGTAGACACCTCTTTTTTAGTGTCTACCATCATTATATCATCTTATCCTTTGAAGCTCTTTTTTTATTAAAAAATTGACTTTCTTCTATAATTATAGTAAAATAAATTATAGAAAAAACTGTAAAGGATTAATCTATGAAAGAATATCTTAATAAATATACCTCTAATACACTTGCAAGCTCATCGAATCAGCTATATTTTAATTCAAATAATGAAATCCAAAGATCAAGAGCCTTTTATAAAATATTTGCAGGTGGTAAATACGAATATTCATTTTTATTTTCAAATATAATTGACAGTACATATGCTGACGGAAGTATTTCTGTTGCAAATGAAAGCTGTGATGAGTGGGAAATGAAGGCTAAAATACTACTTATAGATAGTAAAGAAACAAATTTATCAAGTCCCAAAATAGAAAATGAATACAATCTAACATTCAATAAAAATAGCATAAAAACTGTTATTTCCAAGGAAATATTTTATAGTGATCCGATAGTAATTGAAGCAAAAAAGAACGATTATTTTTGCGTTGAAATTGAATTTAAAGGAACAAAAATACCATATTTTGAAGAGATTTTGATACCTACCTTTAGACAATATAATGGCAAATGGATACCAGATAAAAAAGCTCCTGTGCCTGCTATGTTGGGTGCTAAGCGAGAGGTAGAAAAGAAAATTGGCTTCCTTGGTGACTCAATAACTGAGGGAATAGGAACTCCTATGAACAAATATACTCATTGGAACGCAATTATAGCAGAAAAGATAGGCGAAAAATATTCCTACTGGAATTTAGGTATCGGATATGGACGTGCAAACGATGTTGCGTTTGATGGCATATGGCTCGAAAAGGCTAAAAATCTTGATTTAGTTACAATATGCTTTGGCGTAAATGATTTAGGAAGAGGATATACTGCTTCAGAAATAGAAAACAATTTATTGAAGGTAGTAAAGATATTACAGAAAAACAATGTAAAAACAATTTTATTTACTATTCCACCATTTGATTATAACGAAGAAACTAAGAAAAAGTGGAACGAAATAAATAATTACATTTTAACTGAGCTTTCAAAAATCACCGAAGTATATGATGTTGCAAAAATCTGGGGACAAGACTTTCCGAATAATCATTTAGCAAAATATGGAGGACACCCAGACGAAAACGGATGTATGATAATGGCAAAGGATTTTTTAAACAAGTATAATTTGTAACATGATTTGTATAATATAAACAAAAATTAATGTTTAAAATTGGTAGATAATACTAAAAAAATATTTATTTAGATATATAAACAAATGAACAAATGAACAGTTGTAAATATAAAAAAGCTCCCCAAAGGAGCTTTTTTTATAATAAAATACAAATTAAACCATTTGATCCTTCGTTAATAACTCTGCTTAGCGTGTCAGAAAGCTTAGCTCTTGAATCCTCGGAAATATGATCAAGCTTGCTGTGTAATCCATCACTTATAAGCTCATATAGCGATTTTCCAAACATATTGAATTCCCAAAGTCTTTTAGGATCGTCTGAATACTGCTCAAGTAAATTTTTTATAATTTCCTGTGATTGCTCCTCACTTCCAACAATTGGATTAATTTCTGTTTCTATAGATGCTCTGATTAAATGAATAGAAGGTGCGCTTGCCTTAAGCTTAACACCATAGGAACCAGCCTTCTTTACTATTTCTGGTTCGTCAAGCGTCATATCGTCGCAAGAAGGTAAAACAATACCGTATCCCTTGTCATTTACCTCGTCAATAGCAGAAGAAAACTTTTCATATTCTTTTTTTATCTCTGAAAGATGCTTTATACTGGAAAATAGCTCGTCATCACTGCTGATTGTTGTACCACAAATTTCACTTAATATTTGGTAATACAGCTCTTGCTTTAATTCAATGCTTACACTAATCTCACCCTTACCCATATCATAGCTTGGTTGTGGAATGCTTGAGATATATTCATTTTCACTAAGGGCTAAGGAGCATTTTTTAATGTCATCAATTCTACTAACACCTAAAAGAGATGATTTGATGCTTGAAATGATGCTTTCCTTTAGCCAGTGACTATTTGAAAGACAGCTTAAATATTTTGGCATATTAAAGCATATTTCACTAATATTGAACTGACCAAGAATTAGCTTAATGATTCCTTCAAAGTCCTCATTTTCAAGCTCAAGACAGTTGACGAGGGCACAAGGAGCACCATATTTTGCTTCTAATTCTACAGCAAGCGATTGAGCCTCATCAGTACTAGGATTTTGTGAATTTAAAACGATTACAAACGGCTTACCGCTGTTTTTTAACTCGTTAATCACTCGCTTTTCGCTTTCTTCATAGCTTTTTCTTGGAATTTCACCGATTGTTCCATCAGTCGTGACAACAATGCCAATGGTTGAGTGGTCGCAAATAACCTTTTTTGTTCCTAACTCGGCTGCCTTTTCGAATTCCATTGGCTCGCTTGACCAAGGTGTTGTAACCATTCTTACCTCGTCGTTTTCATAATTACCAATCGCGCCCTCGACCATATAGCCAACACAGTCAATTAACCGAACCTTCATTGACGCATTTCCAATAGACACAGAAACAGCCTCGTTTGGAATGAATTTCGGCTCTGTAGTCATTATGGTTTTGCCAGATGCACTTTGTGGAAGCTCGTCGGTTGCACGCTCTTTGTCATATTCTGATTTAATATTGGGCAAAACCACAAGGTCCATAAGCTTTTTTACAAAGGTGGATTTTCCACTTCTTACAGGACCTACAACACCAATGTAGATTTCACCATTAGTCCTTTTTGCAATATCCTCGTAAATATTCATTAAAGTTCCCGTCCTTATTTAAAATTACTGTTAAACATTATTCAAAAATGCAAAACAATATTACAAAAAAGCAACAAAAGTGCATACAAATATGATAAAATAAAGAAAAATGATACGGAGAGAGAACAAATGCAAGAAAAATTCAATCCAATTAATGAAAAAATAATTGACAGCCATTTGCATATAGAGGGATGGGAGCATGAAGGAAAAAGCTTTATCGAAGGCTTTGATGATTATATCGCCTCTATGAATATAAATAAAATAAATATAGCTTCTTTACCTTCAGGTAAAAGAAATGTATCGAATAATATTATGATAGCATTTTATAAGCTGGTAAACGAAAATGCGTTTGCTCATGGAGGCTTAGTGTACCCTGAATACCCGATTCCTGAAAAATTACCTGAGGGAATGGATTTTGTTACACAATATAAGGAGCTTATGGAAATAGGCTTTGACGGTATGAAAATGCTTGAGGGAAAACCAAATCTACATAAATTAATAGGAAGAGATTTGAACAATAAGTATTTTGACGAGTTTTATACCGAGCTTGAAAAGGATAAAACCCATCTACTATTTCATGTAAATGATCCAGATGAATTTTGGGATGAAACAAAGGTGTGTCAGGAGCATAAGGATAGAGGTTGGTTTTATGGGGATGGAACATATACCTCTTACGAGGGAATATATGAGCAAATTGATGAGATAATGGAAAAACACCCTACCCTGTGTGTGAATTTTGCTCATTTTTACTTCAAGTCGAAAAGACCACAGGACCTTGAAAAAATGTTTGAAAAATATCCTAATATGGGTGTTGATATTACCCCAGGCGGAGAAATGTATCTTTCCTTCGATGATAATTATGATTATTACAGAAGCTTCTTTATAAAGTATTCAGAAAGAATTCAGCTTGGAACAGACTCGACCTTCCCAGATGGAGGTGAAGCATGTAAGTGGCTTTTAGACAGAGTATATAGGTATATTGCAACCGACGATAGCTTTAAAGGGTTTAATAACCGTATTCACAAAGGCTTTAATCTACCTAAAGAGGCAAAAGAGAATATTATTTACAAGAATTTTGAAAGAACAGTTGGTACAGAACCAAAGAAAATTAACAAAGAAGCTCTTAAAAGATATATAGAAAAGTATAAGCACTTAATGAGTGATGACGAAAATGCAAAAATTCAACAGCTTTGCGAAAAATACTTATAGACGTGTCGATTATTTGCGAAAAAAATTAAGCTTAGTCTAAAACAGACTCATTAACAGATATACTTGACATTTATATAAATATATGATATAATATTGCTATCACATTTTGGAGGAATTGAATTAAATGGACCCTGTCCCTTGTAACTTTAGTAATGTATATTTAAACGCATCGCCTGTTAATTCAGACAATGTTTGGATGATAATTGTAATGTCAGTGCTACTTTTATTTTCCGCATTTTTCTCATCTATTGAAACATCGTTTACATCCTTTAATCGCGTTAGAATAAAGAGCCTTGCTCAAAATGGCGATAAACGAGCTAAGCTTGCTATGAAGCTTGATGATAAGTATGACAAGCTTCTCATTAGCGTTTTAATTGGAAACAATGTCGTGAATATAGCACTTTCAACAATAGCGACAATGTTTTTTGTCGATATAATTGCAGGTACAGATCTATCTAAAGAGGGAATTGCTGCTACCATTTCTACAATAATAATTACTGTTGTTGTATTGATTTTTGGCGAAATCACGCCAAAGGTTGCTGCAAAGGAAACAGCTGATAAATCAGTTTTACGCCTATCAGGAGTTGTTAATGTGCTTATTATTATTCTTACACCATTTAGCTTAGTTTTTGGAGCATGGAGTAAGCTTATGAACAGACTGTTTCGTTCAAAGGATCAAGCATCTTTTACTGAGGATGAGCTTATTACAATAGTTGACGAGGCTGAGGAGGACGGAGCAATTGAGTCTGACGAGGGTGATCTTATAAGATCAGCGATTGAGTTCAACGATGTGTGTGCAGGCGACATTTTGACACCACGTGTCGAGGTTTGCGCAATTTCCAAGGATGAAAGTGTAGCTAATATTGCAAAGACTTTTATCGAAAATGCCTATTCTCGTTTGCCAGTGTATGGTGAGGATATGGACGATATTGTTGGTATTTTGCATCAAAAGGATTTTTTTATTGCATACCACAATAATAATAAAACCATCACTAAGCATCTACAAAAGCCCGTACATGTGTCTGAGCATATTAAAATTGCAGATTTATTGCAGGTTTTAAAAAGAAAGAAATGCCATATGGCGATCGTTGTTGACGAGTATGGTGGAACTATGGGTATTGTAACAATGGAGGATATCATTGAGGAGCTTATTGGTGATGTTTTTGATGAGCACGACGAGGAAGAAATAAGCGAATTTAAACAGCTTGATGAAAATACATATTTAGTTAGCTGTTCAGCCGAGCTTGATGACTTTTTTGAGAAATTTGAAATTGAAGCACCTGATGATGAGGATTTACCACAAACTGTAAATGGCTTTGTTATGAAGGAGCTTGAGGCAATTCCACAAAAGGGCGACGTATTTCAGTATAGGAATCTCCGTGTAGAGATTACGAAAATCGGACCAAAGCGCATTGAAGAAATTAAGGTAACTGTGCTAATGGATGAGGATTCTGAAACGGAGTAAACCAAATTTAAGAAAAGGTAAACTAAAATATGAATGTATATGATTTCGACGGAACAATTTATCACGGCGAAACCTCAAGGGATTTTTTCTTCTTTTGCTTAAAAAGATATCCCAAAGTTAAGAGATATATTCCCAAAATACTATTTTATGGCTTAGCATATTGGCTAAGGTTTATTGGTAGAACAAAATTTAAACAAAAATTCTATACCTTTTTACAAGGCGTTAGCAATGTTGATTATGCAGTTGAGCGCTTTTGGAAAAGAAAAGAAGAAAAAATACATAAATGGTATTTAGAGAAAAAACAACCAACTGACGTAATTATTTCTGCATCTCCTGAGTTTATGTTAAGGCCTATTGCTAATACGCTCGGGGTAGAAAGAGTAATGGGTACTAAAATAGATAAGCATACAGGCTATCTTTATGGAGATAACTGTCATGGTGAAGAAAAGGTTCGTAGATTTAGAGAGCTTTATCCAGATGCTAATATTGAGGAGTTTTATTCCGATATGTATAGCGATACGCCACTTGCTAAGATTGCTGATAAGGCATATTTGGTAAAGGGAGAAAAGCTTAAGGATTGGGACGAGCGTTATTTTGAGGATTAATAAAAAAGACTACCAACAGCAAAATGCTAAGGTAGTCTTATTTTTTTACTACAAACCTTTTTAAGGTCTTGTATAATGGCAAAACGAGAAACGACATTGCAATGTTTCCACACATATGTAATACATCAAATGGAAGCCCAGCAATAAACCAAGAGATTGCACCTTGAAGATTTAGCCCAAAGGCAAGTGCTTGAAATGGCATGTATAAAAAACCGAATGCAAGTCCAAAAATAGCGTTAAATAAAAGAGATAATATAAATATTACCTTGTTTGAAGCGTTTTTTGGAATAATCATAATAAGCGCCCACAAAATAAGCCAAATATAAGTGTAAGGAACCCACCAAGTAGCAAATCCAGCATACAGGCCATTTAAGATAACATAAACATAAATAGGAATGATTGCCTTAACTCTGTAGAGCAGAGTAAGAACAGTGATAAACAATCCGAGAGGATGAATATTAGGCAAAAATTCCATAATCAACTTGGAAATGAACATAATTGCTCCGAACATAGCAAATATGGTCATTTCCTTTATTTTTTGATTATACATATTAGATGATAGAAACCTTCTTCATTCTCATATCAACAATAGGTCTATCTCTAAAATCGGTTTTAACATCAGCAATCTCGTCAACGACCTCTAAGCCTGAAACAACCTTGCCGAATGCCGCATATTGACCATCTAAAAATTTACCATCTGCGTGCATAATGAAAAATTGGGAGGAAGCAGAGTTAGGATTTTGGCTTCTCGCCATTGAAACAACACCTCTTACGTGAGAAATATCATTTTTAAAACCATTAGCCATAAATTCACCCTTGATATTTTCATCAGAGCCACCACAGCCTGTACCAGTTGGATCACCACCCTGAATCATAAAGCCAGAAATAACCCTGTGGAATATTAGACCATCGTAGAAGCCCTCACCAACTAATTTTAAAAAGTTTTTAACAGTAATAGGTGCTTTATCCTCGTAAAGCTCAATGTCGATAATTCCGCCATTTTCCATTTCAATGCGTACCATAATTAAATACCTCATAATTTTATTTTTTTATATTGTAGCAGATATATGAAAAAAAGTCAAATAAATTTAATTAATAGAATAAGATTTAATGGGGGTGATAGAAATAGAAAAATATAAAAAATTCATATACATATCCTTAAGCGTAATAATAGGAATAATTCTTGCCTATGCTTTAGTAAAATACGTAATATTGATAGCCGTGCCCTTTATTTTTGCATTTTTTACTGTTGCTTCCTTGAAAAATACAGTAAATAAAATAAGCAAAAAAACAAGAATTTCTCAAATAATAATAGTTATTTTTTTGAGTATAATCGTTTTATCAATAATTACAGCAATAATAATATTTTTCGCAGGTAGTATTGAAGATATAATAGAGATATTCAAAATTGAGCTGTCAAAGGAAAACAACATATTTGAAATATTAATTTCTAAAATTAGAGAGCTTGAAGCAAGACTTCCTTTTTTAAAAAAGCTTGACAATTCAAATGGTGGTATAGTATCAATATTTGCAGAAATAGTGGGGGACGTGGTTAAAAAATGTAGCTTGGAGTTGACAATGCTTGTTGCAAGCATACCTAAGCTTATACTAACAACCTTTGTAACAATAATGGCACTATTTTACTTTGCAAAGGATTATGACAAAATAAAAGTGCTTTCGATTAAATATTTACCTAAAAAAGCTTATGACGTATCTGTTTTTTTAAAAAACAATGTAATAAATGTTCTGACAAAATACTTAAAATCCTATTTGTTACTTTTCATTTTAACCTTTTCTCAGCTATTAGCTGGCTTTTTGATATTAGGAATTAAATCACCATTAGCGCCAGCGTTAATTATTGGTATTCTTGATATGCTACCAGTTTTGGGGTCAAGCATGATTTTGATTGCTTGGGCATTGATTATGCTACTTTATGGAAATATAAAAATAGGAGTAGGCTTAATAATTCTTGCAGTAATTATCTATATCATAAGACAGCTTGCAGAACCGAAATTATTAAGTAGGCAAATGAATGTTCATCCATTAATAACCTTGTTTTTTATGTATGCAGGCTTTAAGCTATCAGGTGTTTTAGGAATGCTTTTTGCCCCGATAATTCCATTTATTTTAAAACCAGTAATTGAGGTTTTGAAAAAATCAAAAAATACTGTTGACAATAAAAATAAATTGTGATAACATATAGAAAACCGATGAGAAAGAATAGTAATATTTTTAAGCTTGGCTAAGAGAAACGCAGGTGGTGGGATTGCGTTGCAGGCGGGGATATGAATGGGCTTTTGAGGGCGAGCTGAATTATAGTAGGTTAGACGGAGATGCACCGTTATAGGCATGGCATATGTAGTATGCTTTGAGAAGCAAATTGGGTGGTACCACGATAAATTCGTCCCAAGTGTCCTTTTGGATGCTTGGGCTTTTATATTTTTGGAGGAAAGAAAAATGTATAATGACAAAAAGGTTGTTTTTTCAGGTGTTCAGCCATCAGGAAACTTAACAATAGGAAATTACTTAGGAGCAATTAAAAATTTCAGCGCATTTTCAGATGAATATCACTGTTATTATTGCGTAGTAGATATGCACGCGATAACAGTTAGACAAAACCCTGCTGAATTAAGACGCAGAACCTATGAAACCTTAGCGCTGTATATGGCTTGTGGCTTAGATCCACAAAAGAATACATTATTTGTCCAAAGCCATGTTCCACAGCATGCTGAGCTTGGATGGATTTTAGATTGCTATACAATGTTTGGTGAGCTTTCGAGAATGACACAGTTCAAGGACAAGAGTGCAAAAAATGCAGATAATATAAATGCGGGCTTGTTTACCTATCCATCACTGATGGCAGCCGATATTCTTTTGTATCAAACCGAGCTTGTACCAGTTGGAGTTGACCAAAAACAGCATCTTGAGCTTGCTCGTGATATAGCAAACAGATTTAATCAAATTTATGGCGAAACCTTTGTTGTGCCTGACGGTTATATAGCCAAGGGTGGTGCAAAAATAATGTCACTACAGGAGCCAACAAAGAAGATGAGCAAATCTGATGCTAACGAAAATGCGGTTGTAAGAATATTGGATTCTAAGGACGATATAATTAGAAAATTCAAAAGAGCAGTTACCGACTCAGGAAATGAAATTATCTTTGCAGAGGGCAAGGAGGGGATTTCCAATCTTCTTAGTATTTATTCCTGCTTTACAGGCAAGAGTATAGAGGAAGCAGAAAAGGAATTTGCAGGCAAGGGCTATGGTGAATTTAAGCTTGCAGTAGGTGAAGCCTGTGCAGATGCTTTAGCTCCTGTTAGAGATGAATTTGACAGATTAATGGCTGATAAAGCATATCTTGAAGATGTTATGAAGCAGGGAGCAGAGGGGGCATATCGCCACGCAAGAAAAACAATGTCTAAGGTAAGACGTAAAATTGGTTTTACCGAGCTTAAGCATTAATTTGCCCATAGATATACCCTGTTGACAAATTATAGAAAATATAGTATAATTAAGAAAATAAAAATATAGGAGGCACATATGAAAAAGAAAATTTTATTTACATTACTCTTGACATTAGTGTTCTGTTTTGCACTTACAGCGGCAATCTCTGCTGCAACCTACTATGTTGATAGCAATGGAAATCTTGTTGACAGTACAAGCGACGATATTGCATATGAATATGACCGTTCAAATAGCAATATTGCAAATATCTATCTCCACGACTCAACAATTACAAAAATCGTAATTCCCGATATGAGTGATTTTACAGGCACAATTCAGCTTCAAAGTGGCTTTGATGCTAGCTTGGGCGTATACATGGTAGAGGATAAGGAAACAAAAGCAACCAGCTTAATTACTAAAATCAAGGAAATAGTTGTTCACGAAAATATCTATCTTGACGGTGCTTATAGCGTGGGTGCGTTTGCTGGATTTACAAGTCTTGAAAGCCTTTCCTTCTATGGTACTGTTGGTTGTGCTAGCAAGGGTGGCTTTGTTCAAAACTGTAATAGCCTAAAGGAAGTACATTTTTATGGCAAAGATTTGTCTATACCATCTAAGCTTATAAGCGATATGGGTAAGAATTATACCACAGATACAGGTATAATGTTTGTTTTCCATAAGGGCTCAACTGGTACGATTTCTACTGGCTATGATACACTTCCAACCGTTGCAAATCTAAAAGACGGATTTACTCTTATAATAAACCCTGATATTATTCCTAAAAACCCAGACGACCCACGTCTTGGTGTTACGTGGGGACAAGTTACTGCTACAACAGGCTGGGAGCTTGTGGTTGCTATTAGTGATAAGAGTCAATATACAACAGAAGAACTTGAAGCATTTAAGACAAGTCATGGATTTGCTTCAAGAGCAGCAAGTGTGGATACAGCAACAACAAAGGAAGCAGTTGTTAAGACATATTGTGAGCTTGGATATGATACACATAATAGCACAATAACAGTTGTAGATGGCGAAAACGGCTTGCTTGGTGAAGCAACGAAAGTAACAGGCTGTAACAAGTGCTTAACTGGAGAAGAGGAAAAGCTATCACCAGTGTTTAATTCATTAGGCTACTCGGTATTTGCAGATGGAAGCATAATGCAAAGCTTTTCAGTTAATAAGACAGCCTTAAGCGCCTATGAAAGTGCATCACAAAGTAATGTTAAATTTGGTTTACTTGCAGGCGTTAAGGATAACCTGACAGGAACAAATCTTATAAACAGTGATGGAACTGCAAATCAAAAACTTGGTGCAACCATTGCATCTATAGATTTTACAAATAGAGCTTATGATATATTTGAAATAAAAATTACAGGCATAAAAGAATCATATCAAGAAAAGAATATCTATTGCTGTGCATACTATGTAGTCAACGAAAAGGTTTATTATATGAGCAACAAGATTGCTAATCAGGATATATCAGATATGAGCACAACCTTTAAAGCACAGCTTGCAAGCAGTGGTTTATAAAAAAATCGGTAGGCACTTACGCCTACCGTTTTTGTTTTATTGCTCATTAGCTTGAGGAAATACCTCAAATTTATATCCAACACCCCAAATTGTACGAAGCTCCCATTTATTTGAAACTCCATTTAACTTTTCACGAAGACGCTTGATATGTACGTCAACAGTACGAGAATCTCCTAAATAATCAAAGCTCCAAACCTTATTAAGTAATTGATCTCTTGTAAATACTCTGTTAAAGTTTTTAGCAAGGAAATAGAGTAGCATAAATTCCTTGTTAGGAATATCAATGCTTTCGCCCTTTATCTTTAATTCGTGATTAGATAAGCTAATTTCAAGATTATCAAATCTTAATGTGTCCTTGTCAACGTGTGTTTCCATTGTGCTATATCTACGCAAAACAGCCTTAACACGTGCAAGAAGCTCCTTCATATCAAATGGCTTAACAACGAAGTCATCAGCACCAAGCTCAAGACCTAAAACCTTGTCAAAAACGCCACCCTTAGCAGTAATCATAATCATTGGCTTGTTGGAGATAGCTCTAATCTCACGACAAACATCTGTACCATCTTTTTTAGGAAGCATAAGATCAAGCAAAACAATATCAGGATCATAGCTCTTAAACATAGAAATACCAGCTACACCATCATTTGCGATAGCAACCTCATAGCCTTCGTTCTGAAAATAAACCTTAATAAGCTCGCAGATATTAACGTCGTCGTCTATTATAAGCATTTTTGTACCTAACATACATACCTCCATTTAGTTTAAACATTAACAAATTATGAATAAAGGCAAAACCCTTTAAAAATATACTAAAAATGGTTGTTTATTTCGATTTTGCATTACCTATTGTAACATAAAGTGTTCAAATTGTAAACAACTTTTTAACAATTTAGTGATAAAAAATTAAAAATCAATTAATAAGTTGTTTATATTTTAAACTATGAATGTGAAATCTGTGTGAAAATAAGGTGTTATAATAATAAAAAAATGAAGTTTTTTACTTTTTTACCATTAATGCTTGAAGAAATTACAAAAATAATGTATAATTACAAGGTAGAAATTCACATTTAGAGGTATATTATGAAACTTGGTATTGTAGGTCTTCCTAATGTAGGAAAAAGTACGCTTTTTAATGCTTTAACAAATGCAGGTGCACAAAGTGCGAATTACCCATTCTGCACAATCGAGCCTAATGTGGGCGTTGTTGCAGTTCCGGATTCACGTCTTGACGTGTTAGCTGAAATGTATAAGCCAGAGCTTTATACTCCTGCTGTAATTGAATTTGTTGATATTGCAGGTCTTGTTAAGGGGGCATCAAAGGGCGAGGGACTTGGAAATAAATTCTTATCTCATATAAGAGAGGTAGATGCAATAGTCCACGTGGTTCGTTGCTTTGAAAATACAGATATTATTCACGTTGATGGAAATATCAACCCACTTCGTGACCTTGAAACTATTAATTTAGAGCTTATCTTTTCTGATATCGAGATTCTTGAAAGAAGAATTGATGCAGTAAAAAAGGCTATGAAGGGTGATAAAACCTTAGCTCCAAAGCTTGAGCTTTATGAAAGAGTAATGAATGCGCTTCAGGATGGTATTAGCGCAAGAAGTCTTGATTATGATGATGAAGAAAGGGCATATATCTCTGAGGTAGCCTTGCTTTCAATTAAGCCTGTAATTTATGCAGCAAATATAAGTGAGGACGATATTTCAAAGGATATTAACGAAAATCCATTCTATAATGCAGTATTAGAATTTGCAAAGACAGAAAAGAGTCAGGTTATTCCTGTTTGCGCTGAAATTGAGGCACAGATTGCTGAGCTTGATGATGAAGAAAAAGGAATGTTCCTTGAGGATTTGGGCATAAAGGAAAGTGGACTTGACAAGCTTATAAAGGCAAGCTATACCTTACTTGGTTTAATTAGCTACCTTACAGCAGGACCAAAGGAGGTTCGTGCTTGGACGATAACAAAGGGAACTAAAGCACCTGGTGCAGCGGGTAAAATTCACTCTGATTTTGAAAAGGGCTTTATCCGTGCAGAAATTGTTTCATTTGATGATTTGGTTGCCTGTGGCTCTATGAATGTAGCTAAGGAAAAGGGACTTGTAAGAAGCGAAGGTAAGGAATACGTTATAGCAGACGGAGATATAGTTTTATTTAGATTTAACGTTTAATTAGCAATTCAAATAAATAGGAAAGGGGGATTAGTATGAAGGTCAAGATAAAAAGCGTGTCAACCCGTTATATGCTTATATTTATGGCAGTAATGGTCGTTATAGTTATTATCATGGGTGTTATTATTACAACCATTGTAAGTAGCTTCTCGCTTGATACGAAAATGAAGGAAATGTATGATGTTAATCGTATGTTTGACAAATATTACGATGAAGCAGATAAAAAAGACAAAAACCTTTATGAAACATTAACTTCAAGTAAAGAAGAGCTTAATGATATGCTCGACCTTATATTTATTAATTCACCCTATTGTGATCTGTTGGTATTTGATTTAAAGGGTGAGCTTGTTATGTATGCAAGCCAAGAGGAAAATGGTATCGAGCTATTATTCAACACTACAAAAAGCTTACCATCAGTTATCTCAAGAGAAACGCTTCCTGTGCATATCATAAACAATATAATTGAGGATGATGTTATATCAAGAAGTGATAACTGCGACGGCTTCTTTTCAAAGGAGGTAGTACACTACGCATCTGTATTATCGGACGAAAATGGCGAAGCGATTGGTATAGTTATGTCGTATGATAGAGGAGATGAGGAGGGCGACCTTATCTTTGATATGCTTATTTCTATCGTAATTACGGTTATTTGGATTACAATAGCTGCGTTATTTGCAATTTACGGAATAAGCTATAGAATTATGAGACCACTAAGAGAAATAGGAAGAGCAGCAAGAAGCTTCTCAAAGGGAAACTTTAATATTAAAGTACCTGTAAGAGGAGAGGATGAGCTTGCGGAGCTTGCAGACTCCTTTAATAAAATGGCAGCTGCCCTTTATTCAAAGGATGAAATGCAGAAAAATTTCTTAAGTAATGTATCTCACGATTTAAGAACACCGATGACAACGATAGCAGGCTTTATTGATGGTATTATTGATGGCGCTATCCCACCAGAAAAGCAGGAGTATTATTTGCACATAATAAAAAGCGAGGTGACAAGACTTAGCAGACTTGTAACGTCCTTGCTTGATATTTCACGTATGCAATCTGGAGAGAGAAAGTTTGATATTAAGAATTTCAATATTTGTGAGCTTGCAAGACAAACAATAATATCCTTTGAAAATCAGTTTGAGGATAAAAAGCTTGACGTTGAATTTAACTGTGATGATTATGACATAATCGCAAAGGGAGATAAGGATGCGATAAATCAGGTTGTATATAATCTTTGCCATAATGCAATTAAGTTTTCATATGACAAGGGCAAGTATATAGTTAATATCGCAAGTAAAGGAAACAAGGTCGAGTTTTCAGTATATAATGACGGAATTGGAATTACGGAGGAGGATATACCTCACGTATTTGAAAGATTTTACAAGAGTGACAAGAGCAGAGGACTTGATAAAACAGGTGTTGGCTTAGGCTTGTTTATAACCAAGGCGATAGTCGATGCACATGGTGAAAAAATAAGCGTTGAAAGCGAATACGGTAAATACTGCAAATTCACCTTCACTCTTACAAAAGGAGAAATGACTTGAATATAGAATATGTGGCTACCTGCTTGTTTGGACTTGAGGGCTTGCTTGGTGAGGAAATCGACAATTTAGGCTATAAAAGAACAGAAACAATGGATGGTAGAATTAGCTTTATTGGCGATGAAAATGCGATTGCAGTAGCTAATATACGCTTGCGCTATGCAGAGAGGGTTTATATAAAGGTTGGAGAATTTGATTGTGTAACCTTTGACCAGCTCTTTGAAGGAACAAAGGCTTTAGAATGGGAAAAATGGATAGGAGTAAAGGACATTTTTCCAGTTAGAGGACACAGTATAAAAAGTACATTGTTTTCTGTTCCTGATTGTCAAAAAATCATAAAAAAATCTATTGCATCGAGGTTAGGAAAGGTTTATAACACTAATTGGCTTGAGGAAACAGGAGTCAAATATCAAATCGACTTTTTCCTATTCAAAAATAGATGCACCTTGATGATAGATACATCGGGTACTCCACTTCATAAAAGAGGCTACCGACCAAAGTCAAATGAGGCACCGATTAGAGAAACCCTTGCAGCAGCTCTTGCAAAGCTATCAAGACCAAGAGAGGATGTTTTATTTTGGGATCCCTTTTGTGGCTCTGGTACTATTGCTATTGAAGCGACAATGCAAATGCTAAATATCGCACCTGGCTTAAATAGAAGCTTTATAGGCGAAGACTTTCCACAATTTAGCAAGGAAACATGGGCAAGTGCAAGAAATGATGCAAGGAATATGATTAATTTAGAAAGTAAATTTCAAGCATATGCCTCTGACATTGATCCTGAGTGTGTTAAGCTCGCTAAGGAAAATGCTAAAAATGCAGGAGTTGACACTCATATAAAAATATTTGAAATGGACGCTTTAAAAATCAACACCGAGGGCAGACGTGGAACAGTTGTTTGTAATCCACCATATGGTGAAAGACTGTTTTCAATGAAGGAAACAGAGAAGCTGTATCAAAAAATGGGCGAGCATTTTAAAACCCTTGATAAATGGCAGATTTATGTAATAACAAGCCATGAGGACTTTTGCAGACTGTTTAACAGAAAGGCAGACAAGGTAAGAAAGCTATATAACGGAATGTTACCTTGCTATTTTTACCAATTTTTCAAAAATAAATGATTAAATTTAAATCCTCTGTAAATACTAACAAAAAAGTATTTATGGAGGATTTTTTGTGGAATTATCCTTTAAATTAGAGGAAAATGAAAGAGAGCTTGACACTCTTTTAAATGTAAAAGAAAATTTTGACATAATTAAAAGAGAAATGCTGATAAACTCTCATAGAGTAATTATGTATTATGTTGATGGCTTTGTAACGTCAGCTATTATGCAAAAGCTTATGATGCACCTAACCACAATCAAGAATTTTGGAAATGATAAAGAGGGTGACTGTGAAAAATTTATAAAAACAGGAGTACCAAGCGTAGAGGTTGATCCAGCATATGATTACGAAACGATTGCTACTATGGTTTTAAGTGGTTGCTCTGCAATACTTGCTGAGGGCTTTGGTAATGGTGCAGTAATTGTCGATGCTCGTTCATATCCAGCAAGAGTAACCGAAGAGCCAGGAAATGATAAGGTAATGAGAGGTGCAAGGGATGGCTTTGTAGAAACATTAATTTTCAACACCGCAATGATAAGAAGACGAATAAGAGATCCTAAGCTGACAGTTAAATATTTAAATGTAGGAGAAAAATCGAGGACCGATGTTTCCGTAGTATATCTTGACGGAAAAGCTGACCCTGTGTATGTAAAACAGCTTATTTCTAAGATTCAAGCAATAAAAACAGATGCTTTACCAATGGGGCATCAAAGTCTTATTGAATGCTTGATAAAAAAACGCTGGTTTAATCCATTTCCAAGGGTAAGATGCACCGAAAGACCAGATTGTGCCTGTGCATCTATTTTAGAGGGTAGTGTAATCGTAATTTGCGACACGTCCCCCGAGGCTTTGATACTTCCAACATGTATTTTCGACTTTTTACAGGAAACAGATGATTATTATTTCCCACCATTAACAGGCTCATATTTAAGACTTGTAAGACAGCTCGTTTTTTGGAGTGCAGTAGTATTAACACCAGTATGGTATTATCTTGTTACCTCACCTGAAATAGTTCCAGAATGGCTTGCCTTTATAATACCCGCAGATTACGGAAGCGTGCCAATACTTTTACAGCTATTAATAGTTGAGCTTGTAATAGATGGCTTAAAGCTTGCCTCGCTTAATACACCAAGCGTAATGTCTAATTCCTTTGGAGTTATAGGGGGATTATTGTTGGGCGATTTTGCTGTGCAGGTAGGCTGGCTTAGTGCAGACGTTATTTTTTATATGGCTATCGTTTCAATGGCAAGCTTTACTCAATCTAATTATGAGCTTGGCTATGCACTTAAATTCATAAGAATTCTAACACTTATTTTAATAGCCATTTTCGGAGGCTGGGGACTGTTATTAGGTGGAGTAATAGCTATATTGCTTATAGCAACTACAAAAACAGTAAATGGAACAAGGTCATATTTATACCCCCTAATACCATTTAACCTCAAGGCTCTAACAAGACTCGTATTTAGACGAAAAAAGCCGTAAACAAAAAAAGACGACCAAGCGGTGAAAAAGTCAATAGATGGTAGACACTAAAAAAGCGAAAAAACTAAGCTGCCTGTTCAATGCGGAATTGGACAGGTGGCTTTCCTTTTAGTTTACGAATAGGTTTTATGTAATTGTAGTAGTAAATAGCTTGGTCAATGA
>JAFTKN010000023.1 GCA_017453255.1 Clostridia bacterium
GCCTCATAGCCCTCAATCTTAGGTGCCAAAGCCTTAAACACACTATCACGTCGTACCAAATGATACTTTGCGTCTATAACATTTCCCTGCTCGTCGATACACTCGATTATTAGCTCCTGCATATCACTGTTTTCTAAATTCGTTGTATAATATGTAGCATCTATTCCTTGAATATCTATCCCGTTTTTTCCTTTTGCAGTTATAATTGCCGTATTTTTCGGAAGCTTTATTTTTAAAAGCTCTTGTCCGATATCCAAACTCGTTAAATCGTATTCAATAGGTGTTTGTAGTCGGTATTGCACACACAAAGGGTTTCCATTGACATAATATTCCTTTAACGCATTTAAGGTCGACTCTAAATCTGGATATCCTAAGTTTATCCCCCACCAATACACATCGTTATTATTGTAATAAGCAATACCAAGTGTTTTTGTTGTTTCTAAAACCTCTTGTAAATAGTTGCAAATAAACCCTATTATATTATTACTTTTATTTTTAGGCTTAAATTTTGGATTTATATTTGACCCATTAATTGCTATTCTTACACCATCATCGGCGGTTTGGTACTTATACCAACCCGTTTCTTCGCCTGTGATAATTAGCCTGTATATTTGTTGTTGGTAAATAACTTTCTTGCTTATTCCGTCAACCACCAACTTGTCTTCACTACTATCAAGCCTTGCAAATCTCAAAGGCACTACTGTCCCATCTGCAAGTGTAACACCATCCTGTAATATAGGCTTATCGGTTGTTGATGTTATCTCACTCGGTATATTAATTGTTGTAGGCTCTATGTATGGCTCGTAAGGTTTAGCTTCTAAACCTTCTACTACCATAAGGTTTGATATAGTCATTGTTACTGTTCCCGTTTCGCTTGTTGGTCTTCTTATCCTAAAAAACAGATATGGATACTTCTCGGTCGTTTCTTCTTTTTTAGTAGTGAAGGTATATGTAAAGGTTCCACTCGTTAGATTTGGTAAGCTTGCACCATATTCAATATCCGTAGCATAGTATGTCAGCCCTTGACCGATTGAAAACATTATTCGTGAAAATACATTTTCTGTAATTTCATAATCAAAACGTATGGTATATTTTGTATTAGGTTTAACTGCAAAGTTAGTTTTTTTTAGCTGAGTGTATACACCTTTGTACGTAGCTGTAGTATCAGCATAATTAAATAAATTCACTCCACTCAATGTTAAATCGATATTATTACTTGATTTAATAGGTTGAGGATATTGAGGACTTGGTGAAGGTATTCCACCGACATATGGCTCATTAGGTTTTTTCTCTGTTCCCTCAACAATTTGAATTTCATAACCCTCTAATTGTGAAATATCCGTAAATACTCCCCACGTACTATCGCCCGATATACATTCTAATCCACCAAGCATTAAATATTGAGTTGATGTTTCTTCGATATTTGAATTGCGTGCCATTGTAAATGTAAAGGTTGTAAATCCATTGGTTGTTTCGTATTTTATAACAGAGTTGTAGCCTTGTTGGTCGGTTGATATTTTAAACCAAGAGAGTGGCTTATTTGATGATAATGTGTACTTTTCACCTATTACCAAATGCGAAATATCAAATCTTAAAGAAAACTTGTGTACATTATAGTTATCAATATTGAACAAATTATATCCCTCGTAAATCTGTTGAAAAGTATTGCCTTTAATTGCGATTGAGTCAGGCGCAACACCAGAGCTTTCAGTAAGAACAAGCTCGTCTTTCTCACAAGAAACACTGCTTTTAACTCCTCGTATTATTTTTTCTTCTATCAGTCTTCGTCTCACGAAACCACCTCATAGTCCAAAGAACTAACCCTTGCAATTAAAATTCCACTAACTCTTCTAATGCTTATCTCATATATTCTGTTTGATATAGGATATAAACAACCGCCCTCACAGTCATCTCCTTTAAAATAAATATCTGCAGGTGCATCAAGCACTGTTGCACTCGCTCCACTCTTAAAATTAAGCACGGAATTATAATCCTTTAAAACGCTACTCGGCAATTTTAAGGTTAGTGAGCTTACCTCTCCTAAATCCGTTACACCATATGTTTTTAAGGTTATTGTACCTGTTGTGGTGCTTGTAGTGTAGGTTTTCTTCTTTTCGTGATTTAAGCTACTTGCCTCAAGGTCGCTAACTCGAGTGCTAAGGTCATTGAGTCCATTACCAAGCATATATGAAAGCTCGCTTAATTCCTGAGTTTTTGCAAACACAGTTGTATCAATTCCACTCTCGCTTGCTATGAACTTATGTCCTTCATGGTAATATACATTACCAGGCTTTAAGTCAATAAATCCATTCTTATAAGCATCATAATCTAACACGATTAAGCCGTCGCTTGAGTCAACCTTACCATAATACGTAATATCTGGCTCGTTTTTGCTTTCAAAAATAAACATATCGCCAATATTAGGCACATTTCCTGCCTCTAAATATTCAAAGAACTTTTCTGAAGATTCAAGTGGCATTACCTTGCTTTTTCCAGAGGCTAAATTGTATGTACTATTTACCTTTTCCTCTATGCTCTTTATACCATCTCTTATATCACTATGCGCAACACTTGATTGATCGTGAACTTCAACAAATTTCTCAAGTCTTGCATTTAATTGTGAATGTGATTGTGTATTCTTGTCATGACTATCGATTGCACAATCTATTTTTGCACCTGTTTTATTTATTTCATCCTTCAATTCGCTGATAAGCAAATTCAAAAAAAGATGTGCATTGTCGTCATCGTTATGCTCAGTTACTGTTTCCTCAATTGCAGTCATTAAGCCCTTCTCCAATGAATTAATAGCATTTTTTAATTCTTTGCTTGTATTACTTTCGATATCATCATAATGTTGGTTTAGAATCTTAATAAGTGTGTTAATGAATTTATAGAAGAAAGCCTTTGTTTGCGACGCCTTCATTCCTACCTCACTTGGAGAGCTTGGTAAGGATAAGGGTGAATCAAGCAATATCCTATTAGTTTCTTCATCTGTAATTCTATACATTATCTATCACTCCTTAGTTCGTTGTTTATTGAGTAAATACAGCTAAAATCCTCGATACCAAAATCGCCGTTTCCTGTATGCTCAAACTTGAAAATTATATAGTTAAAGCCTCGCTCAAAGCACCTTCTGACTAAGCTTCTATAAAAACCGTTTCCAAAACTTAGGCTGTCGAAGGAAATGGAGTCAAAATCAATAGCTCTACCGGATACCTCATCCTTATATCCATCCTTATAGCTTAAGCTCTTGTTAGTTTCATAGCCCATCTTAAGGTTGCCTATTGTTGATAGTGAGGGAGTTAAGGACATTTTGTATAAATTTTTACTCCTTAAACTTGTACCAAAGTTAAGTGCACAGGTATAAAGCGTAGCCACTACGGCTTGCCTTTTTATCAAAGTTGCCTTGATATTTTCGTATCCAATAAAGCGTACCTCTCTATCTCCATCGCTTAACTTATACCCTTCGTTATAAGCAACCCTGTAGCTATCTCTTACCCGCTTTGCCAAATAAAGAGCTACATCCCCAGTTGGAAGAACCATAAAGCTCTTATTAAACAGCACCATCTCCCCCGACGAGTAATTTATCGACAAAATTGTAAGTGGGCAAATCGATGTGCATTGCCCAAGCTCAGTGTCCATCATGTAAAGCATCAGTTGCATTCCCTTATACAGCCTCACCTCTTTTGAGGAGTTAAATATATCACCGTAACGAAGCGTACACTTGTACTCTTGACCATTTCCTAAATCCATAAGAACAATAGAACGCGTACTTATAAGCTCATCTGCATACTCTAAGCTAATTTCATCGCCCTCACTAATTCCAAGTGAATCATCAAATGTAAAGCACAAACCATCATATACCATCTGCCCTCTGGCAATGGGTTGCTTGTGTATATCTATATATTCCTCATTAAATAGTGACACGCTACCCTCTTTGCTTCCAATGTATAGCCTACCATCAAAGGAATAAGCAACGCACGCTTCGACACTATCCCATATCCACCATTCATATTCGAAGCTTGTATCAAGTCGGTTACTCTCATAAGCCTTAAAGCGCGAATCGGCGATATACACCATATTGCCTATAAACAAGTAATACCTGCCCTGATGCTCAATAGCAAAGGCTTTGGCTCTTTCCTTACTTGTATAGGTGGTTAAATCCTTATTAACATTGGTTGAACGCATAAAAAAAGATTTTTCCGTGCTTGCTGAAATACCAAGCACACCATTTTTAGAAAAGATAAGTGTATCCTGATTGACTATAGCTGAAACAAATTGATTTTCGCATCCTGTTTTTTCAACACCACTAAGAGTTGCATTGATTACCACAAGTTGCTCCTCGTCGTTGCTCGTAATGCTGAAATCAACGAAGTAACTGCCTTGCGTCTTGAAAGCAACGATTCTATTACCAAGTGCTACAATAGCGGTTATTTTTTCTTTTCCTTCCGAAACCTCAATAAATTGATTATCAGGAATATACCCATAATCAGAAACCTTTCCGTCATAGGATGAGTCAAAGCTTGAGTATCTAACTAAGTTATCTCCGTCAGCAAATACTAATATCTTATTTACCTTTCCAAATATAAGCTCGCACCCAAGCCTTGCATTGACATGCTTTTCCTCATAGCTTGCATAATAAGTAACTGATATATTGCTCATTTCCTCAAGTGGTGACGGTAAACAACTGTTAAAAGCGATTGAGCCTGTGGTTTTTTTCTCATACGAGTATGCTGAAGCTTTAATGTCGTAATCATACAAGCATACATTTATCCCCTCATCATTGGTAATTATGGGCTCTGTTTCAGTTGCTATAAAGCCATTTGGTGTTCCATTTAACGTGTAGTCTAAGGTAATATTGCCTGTTTGTAGAATATGGCCGTTTATAATAACATTTTTCGCTTTTACATCATCAGAAACAGTAGAAGCAGCATCCCCGATTGTCTTTATTGAAGACAATATAATTTGATTAACAGCCTTCCCTACTGCATCGCTAATTAAAACTCTTTCGGTAAATGACGTACCATTATATATCACCTCACCAGTATTGTTTTCGTATTTAACTCTTACAAAGGGAACATAACAGTTATCCTGTGGGACTATCTCCAAACGATTAATCAAAAAAGGCTCCATAAAGTCTATTGTTATTTCTGTAGATTCGTATGCTTCTATTCCTGTATCGTCTAAAATTGAACGTAGTCCACTATCCTCCGAATTATTTCCCGAAACCGCTGCATAAAATTTTGCATTTGCAAGCTCACTCGTTTTGTAATACCATGTTTTTATTTCAAATTCAGAGTCAGCTTCCTTGCCCCCACAATAAGCCTCTGCACTTACTGTAATAGGATAGGCAAAATCGATTTTTCCATCGAGCCTAAAGGTTTCTCTACCATTTCCTTTTCTGCCTATTAATTTGTTTATTCTTTTTTTGGTAAATAAATTTACCGCCTCAAAAGACGAATAACCACCACCATGAGCCGTGTCAGCTACAAAAATAGCTGTTGTAGGTACGTATGCATACATACTTTCCTTAACCGCCTGCACCTCGCTTCCGTCATAAACAAGATAATCACCACAGCATATTATCCATAGCTTATTGTTATCGTAAAATGCCTGGCTTTTTTGGTCAAGGACGCTTGTCCCATCCCTTATATTAATTTTTTCAATATTTGCAAAATTTTCGTCACACTTAAAGAACTGTGTACCTGCGTGAACTACCTTATAGCTTGAAACAATCTCCGATGAGGTGTCCTTATAATCAAAAATCCCATTTATAGGCACGCCGTTTCCTTCATCATCTGTAAATAGAGCGATTGTAGTGTGACCGTTTCTTTTTTTGTTAACTCCGCCCTCATTAATCATATTTCGCATATAGCTTGCTCTACTTTGCTTAACATTAAGTGGTGACGATGTTACATCAACTCCCTTTATCTGTCCAAGATTAAAGGTCTTTTTGTTTATATTTGACGACTTATTAATTCTCATTTATATACCTCACGTAAGGTCTATTTGATAGGTGTTTTCTACACTTAGCTGACAGTCCGTCCTGTCACTTACGATTTCCTCGATAAGCTGCTCGTATATATTTCTCGTTACACTTGCCTCGTCTGGGTCCTCGCTTCTTAACAGCTCACTTTTTACAAAGTAAGGAATAAGCTCACATATATCGTCAGGCAAATCAATTTCGTAGTTATCTCCTGTAAGAGGACTTATTCTGTTAACAGGATTTGCGTACACAATTACAAATGTACCGTGCCAGTCTGGGAGTAAAATAGTATCAGTGCTTTGCCTTACATAACTCACACGAGGCTCGTATCTTTTATCGTTATAAAAAGCTATCCTCTCTATCTTACTCATTTTAGACTCAACATTTATCTTAAGCCTATCGCCCATCTTAGTAGCATTTTTTGAGTCAATTTCATGTTCCTTCGTTGGTAAAATACTCTTTTGTAAAAGTGAAGAAAAACACCTATTAATTATCAAAGGCATATTTGCAAGCATATCGCTATAATTCGGATTTTGTCTTAGATTAAATATCAGTTCTCTTAACGAATCCTCATTATCGTAATCTGCCTCAAATATTTCCTCGGGAAAAATCATAGCAAGTACTGCTATCTTTATCTCTCCAAGCTTCATTTTTTTACTCCTTTTCTAAAAAAAGCAAGGAGCCTGCAAATATGCGTTTTAAACTCCTTGCTTTTTCGTTAGAATTTATTTAGTAAGCTTAAACATTAAGCATATTTTACGTTAATGTTAATAACCTCTTTTGGTCTTACAACCTTACCGTCAAAGAGTACATAACCCTTAACTGCATCAGCAAATGAACTTTCGGGTCTGTATGCCTCTGTGTGAGTAAGAGGATTTACAAAGGCAATAGCTCTCTTGGTTCTTATCATAATGTTATCCTCAGCACCATCAGCGGTCTTAGCAACGTTGTTTGAGAGCTTAACTGTTACGTTACCGTACATAGCAATCTTACCGTTTTTAAGATCTCCTGAGTTATCTGTATCCTTAGTGATATATGCCTGTTTAAATAGCTTATAAAAGCGTGGGGAAACAGTAACAACAACACCGGAATTAAAGTTAACGTCGTTTTCCTGAAGCTTTAAAATTGCATCATCAAGAATGTCAAGCACGGTTTCCTTAGTAGCTACTGTCGCGGTATCTGTTAGCTTTGCAACATTTTCATCTGTTGCAAAGTTAGCAACATATTTATCCATTGCATTAGCAAGCTCCTCCGATGTTTCCTTAGAAAGTGCATCCATAAGACCACCGACTGCCTGTGCCTTGTCAATATCACCTACCTTGTAGTTAAAATAGCGAATTTGCTCTATATTAAGGATAACGTCGCTACCGTCAATTGTTTCGGCAGATTCGATGTTACCATCCGCATTTTCTCTTTCGAGTTCTCTGATGGTAGGCTTTCCCACGCCAAGAATATGTACGCTGTCACCCTTCTTAGAAACTAAGCCTTCGTACTGTCTGTTACAGTCCTCTACAAACACACAAGCTCTTTCAAGCTCTCTATTGATTGATTCTGCCCATACTGTTGGGATAAATGTTGAATATGCCATAATAATTTCTCCTTTTAACTTATGTTTACTTATTTGTGGTACCGAGCACGCCTCTTTCTGCTCGATCCTCTACTCTTTTGTTAAGCCAAAGAAGCGCTTCTTCTATATGAGTAATCGCTATCGCGTTTTCGCGTGTAGCAAATTCTCCCTTATTAAATGCAATAAGGCGATCTCTTACGATTTCAAGAAGGTCATTATCTAAAACTCCATGAATACTTTCAGAAGCAGAGCGTGGACCATGTTGAAATCTAATTTCACCTACGATTTCGCCAGTGTCTGCTCTTTTTACTAAATAGCAATGAGAGGCTCCACCTATACCTGCACCTTCAGCTCTGTACACCTCATTTAGATTGTTTCTTTTTTGAATTGTTGATAGTTTACTCATTATTTCCACCTCTGTTGGCTTTCTCTGATTTTTTCGTAATTCTTTTTAATTTCAGCAGGTGACATTTTGAGCACCTGCTCCTTTGTAAAGAAGCCGTCATCTGCTGTTCCACCAGAATTGGTAAGAGAGCCGACAGCTGCTTTTGAGAGACTTAAATTCATAGCCTCTTTATCCTGCTTGCTTTTTTGTCCTTCAATCATTTTTTTGAACGGCAAATATTGCTCATATACCTCGCTTAGGGACTTGTTTTCCAGCTTTCCATCTGCAAATGCACGAAAGCTCTCATCTTTAAATAGCTCGTTTATATCGACATCACCATATTTTGAACTAAACTCGCTAAGGTCGTTAGCCACCTTTGCATCGCTTGCTTCCTTAGCTTGCTTTGCCGTCTGCTCCTTAGCAATCTTAGCCTTATTTTCCCTTTTGAGATACTCGGAATAGTCCCCCACAGGATCCCCACCCTCAGCCTCGATTTTTTTCATCAGTAGAAATTCCTCTACATCATAATCATCCTCAATAGGTTTACTGTTGTACGGGTTAATGGGATTAAATTCCTTAATTGTTTTTAGCCTTTCCTGCTTCTGTGCTTCTCTAAGGGCTTTTTCGTGCTCCTTACGCATAGCTTGGAATGCTCTATTTGTCGCACTGTCCTGCTTAGGCTTATCTTCTGTGCTTTGCACTACATTGCCCTCGCCCTTTGTTTCATCACTCTTTATGGCAGTTGCCGAGCCCTCTGCCTGTCCTTGTGCCTCTTTAGTACCCTCAGTGCTCTGAGCCAAAGATTCTTGACCATTATTTGTTACTTCGGCATTTACAATGTTTTCGTTTTCCATAAGAAACCTTTCAATTTTGGATTTTACTGCATACCTGCGAATTTATATTTGAGTCGTAAGACTTCAAATTCCTAAGCGTTTGGGATTTTGTTTTGTTCTGTTGCATCTAAGTAGCCTTGAGATAGTGCCTGTGCATCGTTAAACACTTGCTCCATAGCCTTATTTTGCTCTGTTATTTGACGATTGGCTTGATTAATCCTTGCAATAGCCTCTTGTCTGTCAGCTGCAAGCTCTGCACACATTACCTTTAAGCTATTGTTTTCCTTAATAACCGGCATTATCCTGTTTGCCACGCCAGTTAACTGCTCTGTAAGCTTAGCCATTTCCTGCATCTGTCCCTGCAGCTGCTCTATTTGTGCCCTTGCCATCTCAAGCTCGCTATTTTGCTTGTTCTTTAATATTTCGAGTATCTTACTCTTGTTGCCGATTGCAATGTCAGGATAAGCTTCAACGTATGCCTCGACAGTAATAGCGCCACCTTTGAGCAGATTATCAAGCATATTAATATCTGCTGCCACACTTGACCTTGTTCCCTGCGTTGCTTCAACAACGACGTTGAAGCTTGTTTTTTTAAACTCACGAGAGGAGAATTTATCTATAGTTTTTTGTTTCTTTCCATCTTCAAGCGTCTTTTCATAGTTAAATGGCTTTTGCTCGTAGAAATTTCTATAAAACTGAGCCAATACCTCACCCTGCTTCTTCTTTGCAAGCCAAAATGTATTTCTTAGCTCCTCAATAGGAGTCTGTGCCTGTGCCTGAAGCTGTGCTATTGCCGCACCCGACATCGTTGAGCTTACCATTTCTCCTGTCATCAGCTCCGTTGCACCCGAAACACTTCTTGTGAGATTAGTAAGCATATTAACCGCATCTAATGATGCTGAATGTATTGTCTGCTCCGTCATCTTGCGTATGCCGTTTCCTGTGCCTGAATAGTCTACAAGCACTTGACCGGGTGCATTTGTTATCTTTTGTCCCTTTAATGCATTAGGTAAAGCAACATATTTACCCCAAGAAACCTCTTGGGCGTTTAGTAGAAACATTGCGATATTAAAGTTAATTGCCTTTTGGTTAGGAATCAAACCCTCAACCTCGCTTAATCCATAAATGCATTTTTCTCTTTTTTCATAGTAGCCTGCAACTATTGGGTATAACTCCTCGCTTGCATAGCTCTCCCCCTCTGCATCATCAGGCAAAGAGTTGTTTGGCGCATCCTCGTTTACATATCCAAGCTCTCGTCTTGCCGCCTCTACATCAGGAATAATCGCAAACGGTTTATTTACGACGGTTACTTTAGTTGCTCTTTCACAATAAACCTTGCCATCCTTCTTGAAGTACCTGGTTAATACAGTACAAAGCTGCTCCTTATCCTGCTCCTTAGTACTGTAAGAATTGTCCTGTAGCTCGTCACCACATATTGACTCCTTATCTGTATCCTCGTCAGCCTTAAGTCTTACTGAGTCAACATTTTCACGAGAGCTTATTAAGATCCATTGTTGCTTCTGCTCATCAAGTAAGCAAGGATTTTCAAAAAAGATATTAAGAGGGTCTATAAGCTCACAACGCAAGCCACCTTTATATTCACCATCCTTGCCAACAGCCTCATTATCCCAGTAAAAATGCTGAAAGAATGAGCCTTTTTTAACGCTATCGTCAACTGCGTTTTTGTCAATTTCATCAAGTCCTATTTCCTTGACTATGTACTCAGCAAATTTGTTAAACTTTTCAACCTCGGCACCAACATTTTCACTTTCATAAACAAGTCGCACAGGAACTGACAAAAGCGCTGCTTTTTTATTGCGACATATCATTTTTATGATGTTAATAACAGGTCGAGGTAGATTTTTTGTGTTTTCTGTTGCATTTGGCCATTGCTTCCCCTCATAAAAGTCAACAAACTTAGGAATATTGGTTCTTAAGCCTATTGAGTTTTGATATTCGATGCCCTTCTGATATAGCTTCCAAAGATTAGTGATGTTTTCTTCTTGCATTTTTAACTATCTCCCTTTCCGTTAAACCACTCATTAACGATTTGTTTCAAGGAAGGCTGCTCCTCGCCATTTACCTTCTCACCTGCACCTTGCTTTGGTTCTTCAAGTCTTCTTAGCTTATGCTCAAGCTCAAGCACCTTTCTTTCTAAGTAATCAAGGCGTTTTTTTGTTTTTCCAAACATAATTACCACTCCATATATGAATTTTCCTCGACCGAGGAATTAAAAAACCTGTCAAGCGCATCAAAATCATTCTTTAAATCCTTGATGCTATGCTCATAATCTATTGCAATATAATGCGCAATGGCAGATGCCATTACTAAGTCATCGTGTGCACCATCTGCAGCAGCATGCTTTCCGTCATCACGCTTAATAAAGGTTGTCATTTCCTTAAGTGTTTCTCTATCTGTTTCCAAATGCACATTTTCGCGCATTATTGATACGAGATTTGATATAATAATTGGTCTTGTAATTGATGATGTCACAAATCCATAGAAGCCCTCGGGTATATCCGCCGACGTTGTCAGTTTTTTTGAAACATACAAATTAGAATATCCGAGTTTTCTAAGTACTCTTACAGGATGTCTTGAATAGTTGGTTTCGATGCCTATAAGTGCGTCATTGTAATACTTTCCTAAGCAATATAATTGTTCAGCAAACAAGTCCTCGTCAATCCTTTGCTTGTGGAAGGTTGCAACGCACCTGCCACATGTGTTATCAATCACCTTGGCGGTAAAGTAGTCAATGCCTGTCCCTGCCGTATCTGCACCTATTACATACGGCTTAATTCTTTTTGTACCCTTTTTCTCCTCTATATATGGTTCTTCTACTATCGAGATATATCCGTTTTTATCTTCTACGAATTTATAATTATCAATATATTCCTCGTAGCCTAATATCTCACCATTTTCTCCCTGAAGCTTACGAACCTTTTTTTCATATTCAAAGTATCCAAGACGCGATTTAACATCATATGTACTTAGATAGTTAGAGATAGCATCCTTATCAAAGATGCAATTGCCACTTGATACAAATGCTTCCTCCGGGGTACATGGATATTCCTGCCTTATTGCTGTCTTATCAATATAGCTGTGATATTTTTTAGCATACCAGGTAAGCTGTTCATCATTTAAGCCCTTTTCTCTTAAAGCCTTTAACCGCTTAGTCAGCCATTCGTCAGCATTCATTAAGTATAGGTATTCGCTTTCGTTACTTACATACTCCTTTGTTCTCCACCATTCATAAAAAAGATTATGACAAGCTCCGCTATCCCAAAGGTCTTTTGCCTCATTAAAGCCGTTTGCAGTTGTTTCATAAACACATAGAGCATCCTCAATTGCTGCTTCTTGGATTGACTTTTGTAAATCGCTCAAATTGCATCTGAAAAAGGCTATTTCGGAATAATGAATGAATGACAATGTTCGGCTTCTTCCTACATTTGATGTTGCTGATGCTACTCGCCAAGATGAATTGAGTTTATCAAAAAACAACTCGTTGACAGAATTAAGTTTTTCATGTGGCTTTAATCTATCAGGTAATGCGTTATACATAACCTTCGCTTTATCGATAAATATCGCCTTTGTATTATCATCCCTGTCGGCAAGTGTGAAGCCTGAAAAGTTGCGTCTAACAATGGCGTGCGCAAGCTGAATAGCTGTAATTATAGTTGTAAATCCCTGCTGTCTTCCCTTAAGCACAAAGAATGGCTTACTTCTGCCCTTTGTTTCTATCTGCTCGATAAAATCCCGCTGTACCTCGTTATAAAAAAATGGCACATTGCGCTTTTTCTTGTCAACAAGCGAAAAACAACACTCAATGAGTAGCCAGGGCCTTTCCTTAATCTCCGCTGTTAGCTCTGGCGTGTCAAGTATCTTGTCTGCAATAATACTTACTACCCTTGCATCAAACTCGATATCGTGCTTTTCTTCCCAAAGCTGCTTTCTTTTGGCAACCAAATCACTTATTATTGTAAGCATCTATTAAAGGTCCTCGAATTTTAGCTTTTTTTCGGTATCAATAGCAAGGTTCTGTGTTGGAGTTCCTCTCATAACCGCAATTTTATCACTCAAAACACCAAAGCTCCTTACTATCTCGCCCAAGGAATCAGGAATAATGCAGTTAAGTTCACTTTTCAGCTGTTCAAAACTCTTATTGCCTTTGCCGTCAAGTAGCTTTTTGATAAGCTGCTCTCTCTTTTTTTCAGCAACAAGACTGTTTTTAAGCTTTCTTTCAAGAATATCCATAGCAAGCTCTAAGCTATCCCACGCCTTGTTAACATGCCTTGTTATCCGTTCCTTCGTTATCTTGTCACGGACTTCCTTGTTCTTTGGATCCTTGTCAACATCATTCTTCCACATATACAAGGTCCCTTCAGGCACTCCAAGCTCCTTACTTATAAAAGGCACCTTGTTGCCCTCATTAAGCATCGCTATCGCCTTTTCATAAACCTCTTGACTGTGAGCCTTTCCCTTAGCCATTTTCCCTCTCCTTCCCCCAAAAATCATTCTCTATTTTTACTATAGCACAAATCGATTTTTCATATTTTTTCATTTTTTTTCATTTTTTATCAAACTTTTCAAAGTTCAAACTAAGCAATAAAAAAATGCACTGCTCAAACAGCGCATCTAACCCTTAAAACTAAGGTACATTTTTAGGTACAAAAATTTATTTTTCTATCCTTTTTTATCGTTTTTTTAACTTATAAACCCTCTTTTTAACCCATTTTTATGCCTATTTATTACATTTTTATTCAATCCTTCTTTTCTCATCATCCACCCCATAAAAAACCTCAACCGACCAGGTTGAGGTTTTTTAGTTCTATTTGCTTCGCAAGTTCTATTGGGCAAGCCCAGTGATATTGCTAACGCAGTGATATTTGGCTTCGCCAAGAGTGTAAATTACTTGAAGCAAATAGAATATCACTACGAGTGAAACGAGTAATATCACTATGCGTAGCATAATATCACTTCAACGCAGTTGAAATATCACTTAATCTATGCTATACTTATTACGAGGTGATAACAATGTCAAACAGTATTTTAAGAGATAAATCAAAGAATTTTGCAAAGCAAATTGTTGTTCTTTGCAGAAATATAAAAGCAAATTTCAAGGAATCGGTTTTAACCAATCAACTTTTGCGTTCGGGTACAAGCATTGGTGCTAATATTCACGAGGCACAATACGCACAGGGCAAAAAGGATTTTATATCTAAATTGGAAATTGCACAAAAGGAGTGCTACGAAACAGAATACTGGTTAGAGTTACTGTTTGAAACAGGCTATATGATAGATACCGAATACAAACCTATTCAAAACGATTGTGGTGCTATTCGCAAAATGCTTATTTCTTCTATAAACACAACAAAAGCAAATATGGAGTAATAATTATGGATACTGTATTACCATATATTTTGGTCGCCATCTTAGTTCCAATTGTTGGATTTTTGGTATTTTTATTTATTTTTTCTCATGTTAAAAAATATCGAAAAATTACTCACAATGTGAACAATACAGATGGTTTTACAAGAAAATTTATCTTTAATGTTCAACTCACAAAAGAGGAGTTTTAAATCAAACTAAAGATTCCAAATGTAAATGATAAGTTGGAATATGAGTTGAATGATGAATGTACCATTATAACCTTCAAAAAGAATTTTTCGAAAATTTCATATTGCTTGAATGTGATTGAAATAGATAAAGAAATACATATATGTGTTGAACAAATTCCAGTTTTTTATGAAAAAAGTAATATTCCTTTTCTAATCAATGACTTTTTTATTTCCAAATTTAATGCCACACCTGTAAAATACTTTGAATAAAGGTTCTATTTAGGTTTCACTTGGCACCCCAACAAAAAAGAAATGCCTGTCAATAGACGGGCATTTCTTTTTTCAGTTATATTCGCTTATTCGGCGAGTTCTATTGCTTTGCGGTGATTTTTGTTATGTTTCTATGTTATTACGAATTTAAAACAGTATCGTATAATTTTTTAATGCCGATTTACTATTATCATGTCGATTTCGTATAACGCCTTGGTTACTCTATATGTATAAGAAACTGCGCCTACATCAGGAAGAACGTCTTCTTCTCCTATATACTTCAAAGAGAACAATACGTGGTAATAATTGGTATTCCAATGTTCAATTATTTCTGCCTTGTATTCAAAATTCTCTGGTGGAGGCTCATATTCAAACTCGTTATAAAAATGCTCGCTTGCCAATTCTATTGCCTCTTGCTCGGTTATAAGAGGTGGTACATACATTTCGCCAGGTATTCCGTCCTCCAAATCACGTGGGTTGTATGCAAGCATACAGGCAACAGGAGTTTTTCCATCAACACAACTTCTTTCTGTATCGACAACAAGATAAATCTCATCCCCTACATATTTGTCAAGCGATATATATCTTCCACTTCTATCAAGAATAACGTATGACCTATGGGTTTTATGGCTATAAGAGTTCTTCACATTTTCTATACTGAAGTCCTCACCCTCTAAATGTATGACATTGGCATGAGTAAATGAGTATGAAATTACTTCTCCGTCCACCAAATATGACTGACCTGGATAGGTCTCTGCTGTCCGGATATAGCCTGTATGAACAATGTTTATTATATCACCTGCGGTTATATCCTTTGGCACATCAATAATACCAAATCCAGACGATAAATAGTTATCATCAAACAATAATTTTGCATATGGTATTTCGTTATTCCACGAATGACCATGCACATAGGTTAATTGTAATCTGCTTGTAGTTTTCTGACTCGGCTCGGCATCTTGCTCCACAGACTTAATTCCTATATGTAAAGTACCACTATAATCATCGTGGAAGCAAAGAGGAACAAAAAGCAACATCATATAATCGCTTGTCAAAGGTTCGTCAATTTCGATTACCATTTTAATAGATTTGCAAGTATTCTCATCGTATTCAAAGCTTATTATGTTATCTCGTATATCGTCTTTATGTCCCTTGTTATTACTATAAATCATACCCCAAAAGTTCACTTTTAGAAATTCCTCATCAATGCCCTTTAACATAGGTATATCAAGATTTATTATCACTTCAAATTTCGTTTCGTTTGACTGAATAGCAAAAGGAAATATATCGTCGTAAAGTTCATTGGTATCTATTGCATATAGCGACCCATTATAAGCATGATAATATCCATATGCATCTTCACCATTAACCATAATATGCATCATACTTTCGTTAGGCTCAGAGGATTGATTCGGGTCATTTTTGTTAGGATTTGCCTTACCACAGCTTAGACACTTGTCAAGCTGATTTTCGTTTTCGTCGGTATAAACGTGTTCTATGTCCTGTCCCTCTGTTACACCACACCAGCTACAGGTTGACATATGTTGACATAAATCGGCATCATTAGTTACCCAAAGGTGACTTACCTCTCTTGTTTGCTCACATTTGTTACAGTCAATATCGCACTCGTTTGAATATTCGTGTATGCAATCATAGACGCTATTTTCTCCACACGAAACAAGGACTAAAGAAATGCAAGAAATTATAATTAAAAATATTGCTACATTAATTTTTTTCATACTTTTCCCTCCTTTTTGTTTTTCACTTATTAAGACGAGATTTTTCCAAAATTGGTTACACAAATAATGAATTTATTTAAAAATAGCTTTTCTTTTCCCTTTTTATTATATCACAAATACAAAGTGTTTTCAATTTTTCGTAAGACTACGAAATTTTAATATAAAAAATCCCGAGGTTTTCGGGATTTTTGTTTTATAGATTTTGTAGGAATTTGTGGAGCTTTTGGGCGATGATTTTATGGCCGTCGGTGTTTGGGTGCAAGCCGTCTGGCATATACACTTTACACCAGCCCCAGTCGTTTCCACGCAATTCGCCACAGGCAAACATATCAAGGACTGGGATTGAGTAATGCTCACACACTTCTCTTACTGCTTGTGCATACTCACAAAGTGGTCTTTGCTCTACTCCCTCTGGCTTCCACGTGCCCTCACCATACTCATTGTGACGATGAAGTGGAGTCATAAAGATAATTGGTTTATCTATGTACTTTTTTATTAGGCTCTGACAAAGCACGTGCATAGCACCATAGAAGGTATATACGTCCTTATCCTCGAATTTACCGAGTGGAGCTTGACCATGACCATAGTCATTTGTTCCACCCATTACGACAATTCCGTCAGCATCGCTATCAAGAGCTTCAACACGCATATTAAAATCGTTATCCTGTGGAACATTATTCATTTCAATTTGTCTTGCAATACGAGTTCCACCTATTCCACAGTTTACAGCCTCTTTCAAGCCTGCTATTTCCTTTAATTGTTGATGAAATGGTACTGTGTTTACTCCCTCAGTAATTGAGTCACCTAAAAATACAAATTTTTTATTTTTTAGTTCCATATTATAGGTTCTCCAAGAATTTCTGAAGCTTATTTGCCATTATTTCGTGTCCTAAATCATTTGGATGCAAGCCGTCTGGCATATATTTTTCGCACCATACCCACATATTTCCGTGCATTCCACTTTCCTTATACATATCAAGCACAGGAATTGAGTAATATTCACAAACCTCTCTAATTGCCTTTACGAAGCTGTGGAGTGGTGCAGAAACCTCAGAATTTGGATCCTTTGTTTCTGTTAATCTATGTATTGGAGTCATAAAGATAATTGGCTTACCAACATATTCCTTAATTAAGTATTGACAAAGGGTGTGCATACCACCATAGAAGTCGTGAACATCACGGCTATCAAAGGTGCCTAATGGAATTGTACCATGACCATAGTCATTTGTACCACCGAAAACTACTACTGCATCAGCATTTTTATCCATATTTAATGCTCTTGCATTAAAGTCATGGTCGAATGGATTATCTGTGATAACAGGAAGACGAGCAATTTTTGTTCCACCTACACCATAGTTTCTTGCCTCTTTAAGCCCTGCATTTGCTCTTAAAACCTGATGATATGGCTTTGTTGCCCAGTCAGATGTACCATGTCCCTCTGTAATTGAGTCACCTAAAAAGTTGATTATTTTGCCTTTAAGCTCCATAGTTTTTTTACCTCTTTTGGAAAATTTATTTAATTATCTTCATTTTACCATATAACAGTAAATTTTCAAGTATATTTTTAAATTTTCTAAAAGAAAATTGGAAATGTAAATAAAAGCTCTCTCAATTTAGAATAAATCGAGAAGGAGTTTTCTATTGGTAATGGATTTTTTCCCTTTCCACATTCTAAGGTAAAGGCGGGTAAATTAAATTCGCTTATTAGCCAGTCAGTCAAGCCACCATATGAGGCTGTACCTTCGGGGATAGATTTTTTATAGCCTGTCATTCTTTCCATTATATTTACTAAATGCTTTGATTTATCAGGAGCTTTTTCTTTATAGGTATAATATATTTCCTCTCCCTGTGAATGAAATGATATAACGCCCTTTAATTCCTCACTGTGAAATCTTATAAAATTGCATAGGCAGGCTGTTTCGCTTTCGCTTTCGCAAAATTCTCCACTATACTTTGACCTTCCTGCCATTATTTTTTTCTGCTTCTCTATCTCCTTATATTCCTCGAAGCCTGCATTATAGTTGTGATTCAGGTCAACTCCTCTTGCATTTGAATTCCATTTAGAAAAATCATTTTCACCCTCGTTATAGGCGATAACACGATTTTTTATTGGGTTGTCGTCATCAATTCCATTTAGCCTATATTCCACTCCGTCGGGATTAAGCATTGGTACTATGTATATTTTTCTCATTTTATATAGATAATGAAGATTGATTGAAAACAGCTGTCTATATGACTTGTACGCTTCTAAATATTCCTTTATAAAGCTTAGCATCAGTGTGGTGCATATATTTTCCTGTGGGTGATGGGTGGATACATAAAGCACGCTTTTTTCTGCCTTTCTATCTCCTAAGGTTATTATTGGTATTGGTCTTTTTAGCATGCTTTCGCCTATATAAGAATAATTAAAATTGTCGTATTTTTCACATAATATTTCAAGCTCCTCGATTAGTGATTTATAGTCAAGCTCTCTTTTTTGCTCCATATTATTACTCCTTTTGTGAAATTTTACTGAAAAAATAAGAAATATACTTTATTTTTATAACTAATTATGTTATAATGTCAAATGTATTATGCTTAATATATTTATTCACTTTAAAGAGGTTTTATGAAAAAAAGTTTAAAAAGCATTTCGTTTTGGCTTGTTATACTAACGTCATTTTTATCGCTTGTTTTTTTAGGGATATTTGATTGGGCAAGCAATGCCTATATTACTGACCCATATTTTCCTGAATCAGCTGTTTGGACTATCCACTATTTTGAGGTGTTTTTTACCTCTGTTTCTTTGTTTGCTTGCTACGGAATTATTATTTATTCTTATGCAAGATATACTCCAGATAAGGCTAAATTTTCATTTGTTTATTTAGGAATAAATTTGAGCTTATATTTAATTTACATGATTGTAAATTTGTGTATTAGATCAACTGTTTTCGACATAGTAGCACTTTATAATGCTATTTGTGCTTTCTTTGGTAAAATTGTTATTGAACAGTTTTTACCTTCATTATTAGTTGCATTTGTTACTTACAAGCTTACTCGAAATGGAATACAAAGAGTTACCTCATTTATCTCAATGAAGAACTCTATTCAAAAAGCGATGATTACTTCCACTTTAGTTGTTTTCGGTATTAATATATTTTTCCTTCTCGCCTTTGATATGTTCCCATTCTTGTTTGAAAACAGCTTCTACATAACATTTAACGATTTTATTGGTAGAGTTCTTGTTCCAATATGTGAAAAATTAATCGCTTCAATTATTTTACAATATTCGGTTTATATGCTTATGTATTTTATTTGCAATAAATATGGTGAGACTAATGGTCTTACACAAAAAAACAATAAATAGGAGATAATATGAAGAAAAGAATTATTTGCTTATTATTCGCTTGCATTATGCTTGTTACTCTTCTTACCTCTTGCTTTAAGGAGGAAGGAAAAACAATTGCATATGATTATGATTTAGGTGAGGTTATTACTATTCCTAACTTTGAAAAGCACAAGGTTGAATTTAACCTTGATACTGTTCAGGTAAACATTGACACTGCTCTTGTTCAATATGCTCAGGAATATGTTGTTTCAAGAGGAGATTCTATTTATGTAGATATTGATGTTTACCATGTAACAATGCTTGAGGGTGGAATAGACCAAAAGGGCGAAAAGATTGAAGCTCTTTCTAAGTCAAATTACCTACTTAGCAATGTTGGATACGGCTCTATATCTAAAACTATTGAGGCTGATATTTTTGGAGCAAAGATTGGCGATATTGTTACTAAGCTTTATAAGGATGTTAATGTTATTACTGATTTTGCAGAGGAATATTCTGAATTTAATGAAACCCCAATGTATGTGGACATTAAGGTAATGAACAGAAATGTCATGCTTGGTGACGTTGTTTCTGTAAATTACAAGGGATACAGAATTGACGAAAATGGAAACAAGCTCAAAAATGACAAGGGCGAGGACGACATTTTCGACGAGAATGATAGTTCTATATTCTTTGTAGGCTCCCAGCTTGCAGTTGAGGAATTTGAACAAAGCTTAGTTGGCATGCTTGTTGGTGAGGAGAATAAGAAGGATTTCTATGTTACCTTCCCTGATGACTATTCAGATGAGGATTTGAAGGGCAAAAAGGTTTTATTTACTGCTTATATAAACGATATATATACTGCTCCTGTTTATGATAACGCATTTGTTAAGGCACATTACCCTGACTATGATACTACAGCAGATTTTGAGGATGCTTTACGTAAGGAATTTATTCTTGCTACTGTTTACGAATATATACTTGATAACTGCAAGGTTCACTCATATCCTCAGGATAAGTATGATGCTTCTATGCAGGCACTTAATGACAGAGCTGAAAGCTTTAAAGAGGAAAACGGTATTACTATTGATGACTGGATTGAATATCAATATCAAATGACTCGTGAGGAATATGTTAAATCAAATTTAAAAACAGAGCTTATTTACTATCGTATTTCACAGCTTTACAACCTTGTTCCAACCGAGGAGCAATTAGCAAGTGAGAAGGAAAAGATTATTTCCTATTATAAGGATTATTTTAAAAATCAAAATTCTGAATACACAGACGATGAGGCTCTTGATAGAGCAAAGAATTTAGTTAATGACCTTGGATATGAATATCTTTATGAAAATGTAATGTTTACTCTTGTTGATGAAAAGCTTATTTCCGAGGCTGAAGTAACTGATTTACAACGTACCTATGAATCAGTTAGTGAGGTTATTGCTCGTGGTGAGAAGCCACAGGATAAATAAAAAAAGCACCAAATGGTGCTTTTTTATTTATTCTTCAATTATTTTCTCAACAACCTCTTCGACAGCTTCATCAATAGCTTCTTCTACTATCTCGGTTGCTTCCTTGGTAACTTCCTCAACTACTTCCTCAGCTGTTTCTTCAGTTGTTTCTTCAACTGTTTCTTCAACTGTTTCTTCAGTTGTTCCTTCAGCTGCGTCCTCAATTTCAGTTATTTCATTTTCAGCCTTTTTTGCCTTCTTATTCTCTATTATTTTAACGATAGATGAATAAATGATTGCTCCTGAAGCAAGGATTGAGCAAAGACCTGCTATAATTGCGCCTGGGCCAATACAAACTCCTGTTGCACCCTGAACATCAAAATATGTAAGTGGGAGAACTAAGAAGAAAAGCACTCCTGCTACTAATGAGCAAGCACCTGAAAAAATACCAGTTTTCACATTAAGCTTTTTGTTGTTGAAAAAGCCGAATACTGCAGTTACTATTGTAAGAAGATATGGAACTAAATTCCAGAAGGAATACCTTAAAACATGGACGCTTGTTCCATAAAAATCCTTATGTGTTCCAAACACGGTTTGGAAGCCGATAAACACGTCTGTTGACTTAAAAACAGGGTCGTAATAGTTTAATATTGCAGGAACTACAAGCATTGCAAACGAAATGATTGCAAGTATTGCAGAAATTAACGGTAATTTTTTCTTAAGCTTTTCCATTTTATTTCCTCACGTTAGCTAAAATTTATCAATATATACTAATTATATACTAAATATTTCATTTTGTCAATAATGAAATAGATAAAACAAAAGCGTAGCTTTTGGCTACGCTTTTGTTTTATGTAGGTAAATTATTTACCGAGCTTCTTAAGAACTGCAGGAACTGCAACGCAAACAGCAGCAAGAATTGAGCAGATAGCAGCAATGATTGGACCTGTGCCAAGCTCAAGACCTTCAGCTGAACCACCACCTGCAACTACAATGAAGTTAGGTGTCATAAAGAAGAATATACCAGCAACGAGTAAGCAAGCAGCGCCTACAAAATTAACAATGGCATTATCCTTCTTAGCAGCCATAGCAGCACATACAAGACCTACAACAACGAGAACATATGTAAGTAAGTTCATAAATGAGAACTCAAATACATTTACTGTCATTCCGAATGCAGACATTGAATAGCCGAATACAGCGTTAAAGCCCTTACAATCGTCGTTACCCTTTGTGCATGGTAAGAAAATCATTGCAATAGCAACAACTGCAAGAATAACCGCTACGAGTGGTAAATACTTTTTAGCCTTTTCCATTTTTCTCTCCTTAGTGTGTGGGTTGAATTTTTACATAAATGTAAAGCCACACTAAAGTACTTTTATTATACGCAAAAAGACACTATTTGTCAACCTTTTATACAAATTTTGTTCAAAAAATGTTCAAAAAAGCCAATTTAATTAAGCTTTTGATTATTTTTTGTTTTTTTCACATTCTAAATAGTATGTAGCCTCCATATCAGCTGTTGACAATGCAAAGGCTAATGGAAACATTTCAAATGCCTTTCCTACTGCGTTTATTGCCATTGGGCTATCTGTATTTGAAAAGCCCATATGATATCTAATTGCAAACGCCTCTTCTCTTGTAAGCTTCATAAATGGGGTTATCATATATACGCTTTTTTCACCATGTCCGTATGGAAGCTGGTCGTCATATTCAAAATATGGTACTTTTTCCCATTGTCCCTGTTCATTTTTTGCATTACGATAGCTGATTTTATATACATTCATTTTGCATAGGTCGTGTAAAAGCGATACTATTGCTATTGTTTCATCACTATAATTAAGTCCGTATTTTTCCTTGGCTACTGGTCTATCAAGATATGCACAGAGGCAATCATACACGTTTAGGGAATGGTCGCAAAGTCCTCCCTCATATGCACTATGATATCTTGCACTTGCTGGAGCTACAAAAAAGTCAGATGAGGGTGACATTATAAAATCAAGTAGCTTGTCTGCGCCCTCTCTTTTGATTTTTGTTTTAAAAATTTCTATAAACCTATCTCTTGAATTCATTTATCTTCTCTCCCTAATAAATAATCAATCATATCGGCTATTCTGTCGCACTGATGCTTTGCGACTGCCTTAACCTCATCTAAGGCGTTTGAAACAGCAAAGCCGTTAAATTCTCTAATCATATCTATATCGTTTACGTTGTCGCCTACTGTATATATTTCAGGATTATCAACCATTTTTGCATATTCATATATGCCTGTTACCTTGGATGTGCAAGCAGGAGGCATATCGACGTGCCAGCCGTTTTGATATGCACTTATTTTATCGCTATGATTCTTTCTTACATATTCTAAAAATTCCTTAGCACCTTCGTTTGTTGGGAAGCCTACATTTGAATGTGTAAACTCCTTAAGCATACTGAAATCAGCAGGAATTTTGCCGAGTGTATCAACGTAGCATTTTGACATTATATTATTAACTGCAAAAAAGTTTGCACCAAGCTTTAGGGCTTTGTCAACCATTTCGTAAAGGAAAGGTCCTATCTCACCCTTTTTAGAATAAAGAATATCGCCCTCTCCATTTCTTATAACTGCTCCAGTACAGGATATAATAAAGTCAAATTCAAAGCCGTTTTCTTGCTTTATCCATGAGGAAAGCTCTACATCTCTGCCTGTTACTATTCCAAATTTATTTCCCGCTTTCCTAAATCTCTTTATTGCGTCCTTATCCTTGTCACTAATTTTGCCTTGATAGTTTACTGTTCCATCAAAGTCACTCGCTATTATCTTCATTTAACTTTTTTAGCTCTCTTTCATTAATTAATTTTATTCCATTTTTTAAAAAGAGGTCGGCTGTTATACCATTTCCGTTAATTAAGGTTTTTGTGTATGTGCCATCATATACTAAACCACAGCCACAGCTCGGACTTTTTTCCTTTAAAATTGCAATTTTACAATTTTGCTCCTTTGCAATTTCGAGGGATTTTTTTGCACCTATTTTATAATTTTCTGTTACGTCTATTCCATCTTTTCTTATAACTCTATCGCCTTTGATTTCTGCAGGAATACGTGGGGTTTTTAAGCCACCTAACATCTCTGGGCACACAGGAATGAGCTCATAGCAATTACTAAGGCTTATAACCTCGTTACAGGGCTTAGATTTACCATCATATCGGCAGGGGCTTCCTAATAGGCAGGCGCTAACTATAATTTTTTTCATATTAATCCTATTTTCTTATTATCAAGATATGCTTCCTTTAGTGTGTCACCATTATATACAAGCTTTAAATTAAAAAACTCATTTGATAAATCGAGTCTATTTAAAAAGATTTTATCTCCCTGCCACATTGGTATTTTATCAAGTGAGCTTTTTTCAATCCACCTTAAATTGCCCTCATTACATTCAATTATTTCTCCACTAAAGTCACTACAGGTAAATAGGTGCATTTGCTCGGCTTCATATTTATCCGATACAAAGGTGACTATTCCACGATAATTCGGAGCTAAAAGAGTTAAGCCTGTTTCCTCTTTTGCCTCTCTTATAACGCAATCATATGGGCTTTCATTTTCTAAAAAATGTCCACCTATACCTATATATTTACCCTTGTTTTCATCGTTTTCCTTTTTCACACGATGAAGCATTAGATATTTACCATCTTTTTCTATATAGCAAAGTGTTGTATTTTTCATAATTGTACCTCATATGTTAATTTTATCACAGGATATGCTATTTTTCAACTGTATTTTTATTTTGCATATAATAAAATAGATGCTTTATAATTTGACATTTTGAGGTATTTATGGAAATTGTTTTACTTACTGCCTTAGGTGTTGGAATGTCAACTATTTTTGGTGGGGTGCTTGGCTTTATTTTTCAAAAAACCTCTCAAAAATTTAACGATTTAATTCTTTCATTTGCCTCAGGCGTTATGCTTTGTGCGTCTATTTTGGGTTTGATTTTACCCTCTATTGAATTGGGTGGTGATTTTTCCGCCTTAATTACTGCTTTAGGTATTGTTTGTGGTGCTATTATAATAAATTTGTGTGATAGGCTTGTGCCTCAGATAAGCAATCTTATTGGTAAACCAAGCTCTGATGAAAAGTACAACAGGGTTTTACTTTTTGTTATGGCTATTGCTATACACAATCTTCCCGAGGGAATTGCAACTGGTGTTGCCTTTGGTACAGGAGATACCTCTCAGGCGCTTACTGTGGCTATTGGTATTGCATTACAAAATCTTCCTGAGGGAATGGTTATAATTTCGCCACTTCTTGCCTGTGGCTTTAGCAAGAAAAAGACGTTTTTTATAGCTGTTTTTACAGGCTTTACAGAGATTTTAGGCACAATTTTAGGATATTTTGCAATCTCAATTTCGAGCTACATTTTACCCTTTGCCTTAGCCTTAGCTGGTGGAACTATGATTTATGTAATTTGTGACGAGATGATACCAGAAAGTCATATAAATGGTAGTAGCAGGGGTGTTAGTTATTCATTACTTCTCGGTTTCTGCCTTATGCTGATTTTCGATTGGCTTATATAAAAAAACACAGGATTAACCCTGTGTTTTTTGATCCTTATTTTTGGATTTAGGATTGTTTTCCTGCTTCATTTCTGTTTTTGCTCTGTTTGGTACTGCTGGGTCCCCAACCTGCTTAGAAATTCTCATTCCCTTTTCTTGTTTTTCTTTTTTCATAATATTTCTCCTTTTTGAATCATCACAATTATGTAAATTTATTATTCTCTTTTTTTGCATTTCTATTTACTTTTTTTAAATATTGTGTTATTATATTTATAATATTTTAAGGAGATTTTATTATGGCTGAAATACTCGAAATTATTATGCTTATATGCTTTGGATTTTCTTGGCCTCTTAATGTGGTTAAGGCTTATAAGGCAAGAACAACTAAGGGAAAGAGCCTTTGGTTTATTTGCTTAATTTTACTTGGATATGTGGCAGGAATTACCTCTAAATTTGTAAATCCTGTATTTATGGCTGAAATTGGTCACAAATGGTATGTGCTTTTCTTCTATTTCTTGAACTTCTTTATGGTTAGTCTTGACCTTTGTATGTATTTTAGAAATTTAAGCTTAGATAAGAAAAGAAATAACGAGAATAAATAAAGGAGTCGAAATTCGACTCCTTTTATTTTATTCAGGCTTATTTATTGTAACTTCCTTACCGAAATAAAGAACTGCTACTGAGCCAGGGCCTGTTGATGAACCAATTATTGGTCCGATTCTGCCCATATAAATATCAAGCTTCTTATCTCCGAACTTTTCTTCGATAACCTTCTTAAATTCCTTTGCTGATTCTTCATCGTCTGCATGGCATACAACTACCTTTTGATAAGGTACGTCAACAAAGTTTTCATACATCATTTCAGCCATTTTTTCCATTGATGCACGTCTGCCCTTTACTGTAGTTACTGCAAGGTTTTGTCCCGTTGCATCGGAAATAATAATTGGCTTTTTGTTAAGAAGTCCACCAAAGAATGCCTTTACTGCACTAATTCTTCCTGAACGCTTTAAATATGTAAGGTTTTCTACTGTGAAGGCTTGGTTTACTGTTAGTCTGTTATCAACTACCCACTTTGCAAGCTCATCAATATCCATTCCGTTATTACGAAGCTCTGCGGCAGTCATAACTAAAATTCCTAAGCCGAAGCAAGCATTCAAGCCGTCTATACAATAAATTTTTGAATCAGGATATTTTTCTAAAAGCTCATCTCTTGCCTTTAAGCTGGCATTATGTGATGCTGACATTACAACTGGTGTTGATATATACATAATATCATATCCATCGTTAATGTAGCTTTCAAATCTTTCTTTATATTCCTGTACTGTAATTTGTGCTGTTGTTATTCTTGTTCCACTACGAATAATATCAAAAAACTCCTTATATGGAATTTCCTTAAAATCTATATCTGCATCATAGCTTTTTCCATTAATCATTATGTGCATTGGGATATAGTCAATATTATATTTTTCTCTTAAATCTATGCTAAGATCACTACATGAATCGGTTACAACAACATAGTTTTTCATTACATTACTCCTTATTTACAGTTACTTCTTTTCCGAAGAAATATACAGCTATTGTTCCAGGACCTGCAGAAGCTCCAATGATTGGTCCAATCTTGCCTCTTACAATTTCAAGCTTCTTATCGCCAAACTTTGCTTCAATTGTTGCTTGAAGCTCATCTGCTGCGTTATCGTCGTCAGCGTCACAGATAACTACTCTTTGATATGGAGCATCTTCATAGCTTTCAAACATTCTTTCAGCAATTCTTTCCATTGATGCACGTCTGCCCTTTACTGTTTCAACTGCGTGGTTTTGTCCCACTGCATCTGAAATAATAATTGGCTTTTTATTAAGAAGTCCACCAAAGAACGCCTTTGCAGCGCTAACTCTTCCTGCTCTCTTTAGATATGTAAGGCTTTCAACTGTACACTCCTGATGGAATCTAAGCTTGTTTTCCTCAAGCCAAGCACTAACCTCTTCAATTGACTTGCCCTCACTACGCATTACAGAGGCTGTGCAAACAATGTTTCCTAAGCCAAAGCAAGCATTTAAGCTATCCACGCAAACAATTTTTGCATCTGGATATTTATTTAAAAGCTCGTCTCTCGCAACATAGCTTGCCTTAATTGATGCAGAAAGTGCTGATGAGCAGGATATATAAAGAACGTCGTTTCCGTTTGCAATATATTCCTCAAATTTTTGTGAAAACTCATAGGCTGTGATTTGTGCAGTTGTTATTCTTGTTCCATCACGAAGAATCTTGAAGAAATCCTTATATCCGATTTCATTAAAATCAAGGTCTGCAAAGTATTCCTTGCCCTCGACCATCATGTGCATTGGGATATAATCAACGTCAAACTGTTCTCTCATCTCCTTTGATAAATCACTACAGCTGTCTGTTACAATTACAAATTTTTTCATTTTATTTTACTCCTTTATACATTTGTATTGCTTGCTTTACGGTGCTAACTAAGGTTTTATCGTTAGCTGAGCCGTGTGCCTTTACTATTGGCTTGTTTACACCGAGCAAAACTGCTCCACCGAGAGAGTTAAAATCATACATAGCCATAAAATCACCCATTGATTTTTTAACAAATGTTAAATCTGTACCCTCTGGCGCATTCTTTTTAAGAAGTCCTGCCATTATTCTCACAACAGCAGATGAAACTCCTTCAACGGATTTCAAAGCAACATTTCCTGCAAAGCCGTCTGTTACTATTACGTCAACATCTCCAGTTAATATTGTTTTTGCCTCCATATTGCCTACAAAATTAAGTCCACTCTCCTTTAAAAGTGCAAACGCTTCCTTTGTTAAGGCATTGCCCTTTTCGTCCTCAGTGCCTACTGATAAAAGGGCAACTCTTGGATTTTCAATCCCATAGGTCTTTTTCATAAACTCACTACCGTGCTCTGCAAACTTTAAAAGATGAACAGCACGACAATCAACACTTGCACCACAGTCAACTAAGCATGTAACTGTTCCCTTTAGATTGGGAAGAATTGTTGAAAGCGCAGGCTTTTCTACACCCTCACGTCTTCCAAGCAACAATACAGCACCAACTATAACAGCTCCTGTATTACCTGCTGAAACTAACGCTACTGTGTCGTCATCCTCCTTGAGTGCATTATATGCAACAACTAATGATGAGTTCTTTTTTTGTCTTAAGGCCCTTAGTGGAGAGTCACTATTTGTTATTATCTCGCTTGCGTCTAAAATTTCAAGTCTATTTCTATCAAACTCCTCGTTTGCTAAAAATTCCTCAATTTTTTCCTTACTACCACAAGCAACGATTGTTACGTCATCTATTTGACGAAGTGCTTCTGCTATGCCCCTTGTAAATTCTTCAGGATGATCACATCCAAAGGCATCAACTACTACCTTCATATGCTTCTCCTTATTCAAATATTAATATAAAGTCGTAAACGTCCTGTCCACCCTCAACCTCATAAAGCTCAATTTCTGGGTGTGAGGATGACATATACTCATTAATTGCTTCTCTGTCGCAATCCTCAGTTGTCTTACCATATACCATTATCAAGAACTCTCTATTCTTTGAAAGCTCGTCGATTAGCTTTTTAGTTGTTTCTATCTTGGACTTTGTGGAAACAAGCATTGTTTTACCTGTAAAGCCCATATAATCGTCCTTTTCAATAGAAACACCATTTGCTACGGTTGTTCTAACTGATTTAGCTATCATTCCTGTGATTGATGCTTGCATATTCTCAGCTAACTCGTTAGCTATTGCTTCAGCATCCTCAGAGGAATAGTCAAGCATGGAAATTGCTGAATAGCCCTGTCCTATGCTCTTTGATTCGATTACATAAATATTTGATTTGTCGTAAATTGCCTTTGCCTGATTTGCTGCTAAGATTATGTTACCATTGTTAGGTAAAACAAATATGTTATCTGCATTTACCTCGTCAAAAGCCTTAATAAAATCCTCACTTGATGGGTTATTTGTTTGTCCACCATTGATTACATAATCAGCACCCATTTCAGTAAAGAGCTTAATTAGTCCGTCACCTGATGCAGTTGTTACAAGCGCAAACTTCTTATGAGGTCTTACTTTCTTTGGCTCTTCATTTTTCTCAACTGTTTCGTTATGCTGAAGAGTCATATTTTCTATTTTTACTGTTAAATATTCACCATACTGCTGGCAATATTCCAAAACCTTATATGGTGTCATTGTATGTACATGAATTTTTACAACTGTTCCTGTCTTGAAGGCTACTATTGAATCACCTATTGTTCCAAGATATTCAATTAAGCCATCAACCTGAAACGCATCTACATCTGTTTTGCTCCTTTGAAGCTGTAGAAGCATTTCTGTGCAATAACCATATACCATTTCGCTATCCTCAGTAAACTTAGAAAAGTCGAGAGATACGCTCTTTGTTGCTCCTGCACCATTTTGCTCAAATGTGAAGGTTTCACCTGCTAAAGCCTTACAGAAGCCTTCAATAATATATACAAGTCCTGCTCCACCACTATCTATAACGCCTGACTCCTTTAATACCTCTAAAAGCTCAGGTGTTCTATCAAGTGATTGTTTCATCTCATTTAAATAACACTTAAAGAACTCATATACTGAAATTTCGTTATCTATTTTCTTGGTTGCGTTTTCAGCTGCCTCTCTTGCAACTGTTAAAATTGTACCCTCAACAGGAACGGCAACTGCACCATATGCACATTTAACACCATTTGCAAGGGCGTGACCAAAATCATCAAGGTCAGCTCTTTCATGTCCCTTTAAGCCCTCAGCTAAGCCATAGAAAAGCTGAGAAAGAATAACACCAGAGTTACCTCTTGCACCCATGAGCATTCCACTTGCCATAGCGCTTGCCTTTTCAGCAAGTGAGGATTCCTCAGACGCATTTTTAAGTCCGTCAACTCCACCCTTAAGTGTAAGTAGCATATTTTCGCCTGTGTCACCATCTGGAATTGGGAAAACGTTTAAATCGTTTACTGTTTGAACGTGTTCCTGTAGATTGACAGCACCACCAAGCACCATTTTTTCAAAAAGCTCTCCGTCAATTACATTACCTTCGTATTTCATAAATCTCCTCCGTAAATTCTTTGACAGTCTTATTCATTTTTCGACATTATAGCAAGCATTTCTAAACTTAACATTAACAAATTTTAATTTTATTTAAATAAAAAAATTGCCGATTAAATCGGCAATTTTACTGTAAAGGTTGTTTTTGAATTCACGCTTTTGGCTTTAATTGTACCCTTATGAAGCGTTACTATATGCTTTACTATGGAAAGTCCTATTCCGTTTCCTTCCTTAATTTTATTATTTTCTGCTTGGAAGAATTTCGAAAAGATTTTCTCCCTATCCTCTTCTTTAATTGGCAAGCCTGTATTTGTAATTTCAATTGTTAAATATCCTAATTCCTTTGAAATTTCAACCAAAAGCTCACTATCCCGACTTGCGAATTTAATGGCGTTATCAAGTATATTTATCCATACCTGCATAAGCATTTCATAATTGGCTCTAATTTCGTATTCATCAAAATCAAGGCTCAAGGACAAATTCTTTTTCTCCCATTTCTTTTCGAGCAATACTATACAGCTTCTTATCTGCTCAGAGATGTTGTATTTTTTAGCGCTCTTTAGTTCCTTCTCGTTTTCAATTTTAGAAAGGTCTAATACCTTTGTTGACATATCAAGAAGTCTTTTGGTTTCCTCTTCAATTATAGAAATATACTCTTTTTTCTTTTCCTGTGGCAAATCATCTCTTTTTAAAAGCTCGAGCAAGCCATTTATTGAGGCTATCGGAGTTTTAAACTCGTGAGAAAAGTTGTTTATAAAGTCAGAATGAAGCATTTCTGTTCTCGAAAGCTCCTCAGCAAGCACATTGAAGCGCTTTTCTGCATCCTTTAAGGTTGTTCTCTTGCCTAATGAAATTCTTGTAGAATAGTCTCCGTTTGAAAGCTTATACATAGAATTCATAAGCGTTTTATATGGCTTTAATATAAATTTAATTGCAAGAAGTGAAAAGCCTACACCGATTATTACGCAAGATATGACAAGGAGTAAAAAGGGTACCCATCCGTTATTTTGGAAGTCCTCAGTTTTTATCACTCCTAAGGATACCAATAAATAATTTGCAAAGGCAACTATCGCTACGCTAAGCAATTGAATTATTGCAATTCCACAAATAAATATAAGGTTGATTTTTGTGTTAGAAAGCTCTTTTTTTTCTTGAATTTTCTCTTTTTTCATACTTTGATTTCAGCCTTGTAGCCAAGTCCCTTTATGGATTTTATTTCAAATTCATCCCAGCCCTCAAATTTCTTTCTGAGTCTTGATATATGAACTGTTACTGTGTCGGTTACTGTATCACAATCAAAGCCCCAAATTTCGTCCATTATCTGTATTCTTGTAAAAATTTGATTGGGAGCTGAAAGGAGCTTGAATAGAAGCATAAATTCCTTTTGTGGAAGCTCGATTACCTCCTGCCCCTTTGTTATGGTTTGAGTATTATAATCTATGGTAATATCGCCTATTTTAATTTTTTGCTCATTTGCCATATTTGCACGCCTTAATAGTGCCTTTATATGAAGCAAAAGCTCTTCACTATCAATAGGCTTAGACATATAGTCATCAATGCCTGATATAAAGCCCTTTTTTCTGTCCTCTGGAAGCTGTTTTGCTGAAACCATTAAAACGGGTAAATCCTGATTAAAGGTACGTAGCTCCTCAGTAAACTCATATCCATCAACCTTTGGCATCATAATATCTACAATAACCAAATCTACGTGTGTTTTATCAAGAATGTCAAGAGCCTCTTGTCCATCCTTTGCTGTTATTACTGTATATTTCTCAAGCTCAAGCCTTTCCTTCATTACATATCTTATATTTTTATCATCATCAACTATGAGTATTTTAAACATTTTAGCTACTCCTTTGAAAAGATTATTTTTATTATAGCACACTTATTTCAATTTTGCAAATTATAATGGAATTGAATTGTTTTAAATTTTTTTATTAAAAATGTAGATTTTTGTTTTTTTATATGTTATAATTTTTTCATATAAAGAATTTTGATGTTTGTGGGGTTAATATGAAGAATTATGACGCTTTAAAGCTTGAAGGACAGCTTTGTTTTCCTCTTTATGTAGCATCTCGTGAGATTATCAAAAAATACAGACCATTTTTGGAAAAGATTGATTTAACATATACTCAATATATTACAATGATGGTTTTATGGGAAAATGAAGCAATAAATGTAAAGGAGCTTGGTAAAAGGCTTTATCTTGATTCTGGTACTCTAACGCCTGTTCTAAAAAGCCTTGAGGCAAAGGGACTTATTAAGCGTGAGCGCTCCTTAGCTGACGAAAGAGTTTTGCTTGTTAAGGTTACTAAAAAAGGTGCTGAATTAAAGGATATTGCTATAGATATTCCTTATGAAATGTCTAAATGTCTTACTATGTCTATGGAGGAATGTGCTCAGTTATATTCTCTGCTTATTAAATTTATTAATACTAACGATCAAAAAGAGGCTCATTGAGCCTCTTTTTAGTAGTCCTTAATTAATTTATAATTGCCTTCCTTTATAGTACTTACAAGCATATCAAGGCTTGTAATTTCAAAATCAGTTATTATTCCTGCATTTACAGGAACGTCGTTATAGTGGAAGTCTGTTCCTGAGGTTTTTATTAGATTGAATTTTTCTGCCCACGCATATGCGATTTCGTTTCTTGAATCATGTCCCTTGTGACCATTAAATACCTCTACTCCGTCAAGGTGGCAGGGATTTACAACAGTCATGCCGTTTCTAAAGGGGTGCGCTTGAACAAATAAAACTCCGTTTTCCTTAGCTATCTTATGGAACTTTTCAGGGTTCAATTCGAGCATATTTTCATATTCAAGTAAAAATTCCTTACTTATACCAAACAAAAGATAGTCGTTTATGTTTTCATTAAAGCGAAGCTCAGCACCTGGTAAAATATTTAGCTTGCCTTCTGCTCTTTCCTTCAATTTTTCGTATGCGGACCAATATTTTTCGATAAATTCCTTCCAATTTTCCGTCTGATTGAATCTCATTGTACCACGATTTAGATGATTAGTAAGAACTAATGTGCTATAGCCTGCCTCTGTATATTTTTTAATTATATCATCCACACTTACTCTTGCACACTCTGATATATCCATTGAATGACAATGTAGCTCTGTTTTAAACATTTTATCACTTCCTAAATACTAAATTGTATATAGTATATCACTATTTTTTTAACATTTCAATATGTTTATTTTTCTTTTGAAAAATTTTCAAAAAAGGACTTGACAACCAATAATTCGTATGATATAATAAGCAAGCATTGTGCTACGGCACTATAAATGGCGGAATAGCTCAGAGGCTAGAGCATCCGGTTCATACCCGGCAGGTCATAGGTTCAAATCCCATTTCCGCCACCATATTTGGCCCGTTGGTCAAGCGGTTAAGACACGGCCCTTTCACGGCTGTAACATGGGTTCGATTCCCGTACGGGTCACCAAACAAGTTAAAGGCGAACCCGTTTCCATTAGGAGACGGATTCGCTTTTATTATTTATTTTGACTATCCATATGGGCGAGAATAAATTGAAGGAATATAATACTAATGGTGGCTGTTTGTGTCGTATGAAGTAGCAAATCTTGCCTTTTATTCTTCTGAAATTTTGTTTTATGTAAACTTTTTATTTGATTTTTCTTTATTTTCTCAAAATACAGTTGATTTTTATAAAAATATATGATATAATATAAAATACTTTTAATGAGATGTTTCGAAATCGGTAAAGGAATCAATGAAAATCACAAGAGAAACTTTAAAAAAAGAGATAGATAGGCTGTCCGAGGATCAACTTGACAATTTGAATGAGTATATTCAATACCATTTTAAAGTCGACTCGGTTGATCCAGAGATTTTGGATGCAAAAAATAGAATTTACTGTATATACAAACAAAGCATTGCTCCGTTGGTTAATAAAGTCGAAGTTTATGAGCATAAATTCCCTATTGATGCATATGCAGGAATCGAATCAATATTTAGATATATGTCATCAATAGAGCCTCTGCCTAAAAGCGAGGCATTGCTGCTTTACAAGGATTTAGAGCATTTTGCCATAAATCTCAAAACACAGTTGTCTATACGTCTCATTAAAATTTATATAAGGGTTATCAAAAATTATAAGAGACTTCTTTCGAGATTCAATTATACAGGTATTTGTCCTGATTTCAAAAAAGAAGTAAAGCAAGTATTGAAAACAATACGCAAGAACTTGAAAGTCGGATTAAATCTTTACAATAAGAGATATAAAAAAGAAAAAGTCGAGATAGACTATTCATATAATATCGATGTCAATATTGAAAAAGAGCAAAAAGCATTGACCGAGGCGTTAGACGCATCAGAAAAATTAACTGAATACTGTGAAAATAATTACTCAAGTATTATCAATAGCGGGTATTCAAGTATTTTTTGGGGAAAACTATTTCCTGTCATATCGGTAGTTTTCACAATAATATTCGCTTGTATTGGCGTGATTGGTTTAATTAATTTGTTTTGCTGATTAAAGATTTATCATATCATATTTTTATAAAAAGGTTTGGTTTTTATTATGTTTAAGAAAAAAAGTTCCCCTTCAGTAGTAACAACTCGTGGGCTATCTAAAGTTATGTTAGAAAAGCGCGTAATGTTTGTTCCTGCATATTCAGAAAAAGAGGAACGCGAGTTAATAGTAATTCCAAGGGGAACGATATATGGTCAAACCCCTAAAAAGAAAAAAAGCATAAGGTTATAAATGGATAATAATTAGGGGCTTACTATGACTGAGACTACAACAAAAAATGAGCTTACGGAATTTGATCTCGAAGAAATAATACTCAATGATTTTGATTCAAATCTCATTAACCAAAGACCTCAAACGGAAAAAGAGTTGTACCAATATTACGCTCAATATACTGACATAATGGTTCAATATTTGAGACTGAAGGTAACAAGTATTTTGCGCCCGTTAACTAATGAGGTTCGAGCACTGTTTGGTCATTTGACAGATCAAAACACTGAAAACAAGGTAGACCATAGAGAACTTGAAAAAGCATATGGGCATTTTCGTCGTTTAACATTAGATTCTTTTAAAATCTTGTGTGACGAATATGATAACTTCTTGTATAAGAAGTTTGTGTCTCAGTATCGTTATAATTTTAACTCTGTAGATGTAAACTACCTAAAAAAATACTCAGATTTGTATATATCGGCAAAAAAAGCATATATTGAAGCACAGCAAGCGGAAAAAACCGGTTCTGATTCTACAGGAAAAGAAAATGTCATTAAACTGTATCACACCGCATCAAAAAAATACATCGAATTGAAAAGACATTATTGCAGTAACAAAAAGAAAATTAATCGTGTGAAATGGGTGGAAAAAGGATTGCTTATTGCAACGGTAGCATCTTTTGCATTTTCTACTATCGTATCGATTTTAACCATTGTGTTTACATAACAAATACAAAATGGCAGGTAAAGAAAACTTTTTACCTGCCTATCGTTTTCTTGGGTTTACGATGAACCCTTTACCGCCGTTTAATCGTTATTTGCGGTCTAATCCCATTGGTATCAATGGGGTTCTTTTTCTTTTTTCTGCTTTTTATTATTCAATTTTGTTTTTCGTTCTTCTTGCCATTGTTCAAAATCCTTTTGTGTCTGTTCGTCCTCAAAGAGCTTTTGAATGGCGGGCAACAATGCTCTTGCAATAGAGTCAAGCTCATAGTCGGGTATTCCCGTGGTGTTCTTGCGCTTTTTCGTCAACCTATAAAATTACCTCCTTATCCATTGAATAGTAAAACGATAATTAGAATTATCTGAACGACGAGCAGTATCGGCGTGAACCAGAAGAAGAAGGTCTGAAAAAGGCTCTGTTCTCGGTATTCGTTGCGCTGCTTTTCCATCACCTTGCCCGTTTCCTCTATCTCCTTTTTAACCGCCTTTACCGCCTCGTCAACCGTTGAAATGCCGTACTGCTTAACCTCAGAGAACGTACTCGAAGCTGCGCTCCTTACCGTGTTGCCCACGTCCGAGCGTATCTTCTTCTCCTCCTCCAAGATCCTGCGTATTTCCTCCGTCTGCTTCGCCGTGTAGTCTATCAGTCGGTAGGTGTGCGTTTCCGCATCGTTCTTGATCTCCTGAACTATCTCCGTCAAGTCCTCGATGAGCGTATTCTGCCGTTCTATCAAGTCGTTGCATCTCTCGTTCGATTTCGCCAATGCTTCTCGGAGCAGTTGATTGTCCGTCATATCCCGATATGCGTTCGAGCGCTTCTCCAATTCTGCTATCGGCGTAGCCGTTTGTCCTGTGTCTGTTCGTGTTAATGACATTTAGTACCTCCGTTTTGGTGTAATTCTCTCCGAGTTTTCGCCCTCGGATTGCTTTTTGTTTCTTTGGGTGTAAATAGGAATATTCCGTCTTGCTTCTCGTCAGCGTTACGCCGTACAAGGCAAGGTGGGATATAAATTCCTGTTCCGTTGTTGCTTGTTGTTTCGCTTCTTCAATAACCTCTCGCAGTTCTTCTTTCCAGCTTGTACCGCCTTTGAGAATGATGTGTCTTTCTTCTGCCGTTCTCTTGTGTTCGGAACGCTTGCG
>JAFTKN010000024.1 GCA_017453255.1 Clostridia bacterium
AATGTTTTTTGCTTCGAAAAGGGTGTTTATTATAATATGACAAAGAACAAAACCATTGGCAAATTACTAAAAAAGCTCGCTTCCTTTCAGTAAAAAATATATATTATGTGATTTTTCTCGGTTGTTTTTCTAAACATATTTGCCTTAACATCTTTGAGAATATTAATATTTGTCTTAATGAGATTACTTTTAATTATTCTTAAACAAGTGAAATTTAATCTAATAAAAAAAGCCTTGTAGATGCTTTCTACAAGGCTTTTTGCTTTATTTATTCATATCTAATGATTTTTCTACTTCTTCAAAAAAGATAGCAGGGTTTTTCTTATACTTATAGAACAAATTAACCAAGCTTAGATATCCTAAATCCTTTAGCTCTGAGTATCTCAAATTATAGTTTGCCTTTGTATGCTTGCCTGTTGCGACATATCTTAAGCTCTCGACCATATATTTATCTATTATATGTAAGCCATTAGCCGTATTAATAGTAGGAAAATACCACTTGCACTAGGTTAGCTCGTGTTGTGTGCTATCGTTGTTGAAGAATTTTTTGTTAAATCGCTTAATTAAAGCTCGCACAGCAAATCGAGGATTATAGTCGTTCTTTTCTCTCCACCTGATAAGTGCACGTGCCTTTCGTCTGATTTTGGATTTTATCTTGCTTATTGAGGCAGGAGCAATATCAATAGTATCTCCACATATTTGAAATCCCAAAAACTCCCATTTTTCCTTTGGCTCGGTATGGTATTCCTTTCTTTCGTTTACCTCTAATTTAGCACCCCTTAAAATCTCCTTGATTTTTGCCTCATACTCTTGGATTTTCTCTCTTGTATTAGCAAAAACTATAATATCATCAGAATATCTTGCATAAAGAATTTTTTCTTGATAGAACCATTTATCAAGCTCTGATAAGTAAGCATTAGCAAGGAAATCATAGTATCAGCATCAACAGAATTAAAGTAATCGTGTATATCTATCTTATAGCTATACATTTCATGATGTGCAGTTCTTTTTACAAGAGAAATGGTAGCGTCCTTAACACATATTTTTTGTCTAAAGGAATATAGGTTTTTGCAAAATAGATAATCGTATTTATGAAGTAAAAACGCAATAAGCTTTAAAACGTATCTTTCTCTTATTGGGAAAATAAATACACTACGCTTTTTCTTTACGCTTTTCTAATTTATTTGTACTAAGGAGGGTATGGGAAATGGCTCGTTTGCTTCTATACCCTTGCAAACAGGCATATATTCTTCGTTTTCAATATATTCTATTAATCTCTTTTCTTCGCATTTTGGGAAATAATCAGAGCTTTTTTGTAATCTAAAAACTCGTACCAGCTTTCCTTTGATGAAATTAAATCTAAAATGCTCATGCCTTACCTCCCCTTAATAGTTTTTATGCGGGCAGAAATTGCCCGCATAAGCATACCAAAAAATTATTAAATATCTTTAATAACCATAGGTTATTTAAGATATGACAAGGATGCACATAGAAAGGCTGTCTGCAAAGCACTATAATTTCCTATGCTTCCCCCATCACAGACGCAAAGCATTTTGGAATGCAATAACAGTATATCATAGCACTTAGGAAAAGTCAACTCATCATATAAAAGAAGCTTGTGCATACATAATTTACAAGCTTCGCAGGGGTTGACTGAGTAAATTAATTATGTTATAATATTATTATAAATTATATTATTTTTTATTAAATCGTAAGGCAAACAAAGGAGATATCTAAATGAAGATTAAAATTCAAAATGTTATTTTTCCAAAGCAAAATATATGCGAAATCGAAGATATGTATTATCGAAAAATAGGACTTCCCTCCTCTCCTAAGATTTATAGAGATGAAATTGTCTTTAAAAAGCACCAACGTGTAAATTTTGACACATATTTCAACAGCTTATCCTTGCTTAAATGGATAAAATATACCTATGCAGATTCTAACTTTTCTATTAATCTTACTTTAAAGGGTGATTTTGCAGTAACACTTATCCACTATTGGATAGAGCCAAATGGAACTCTTCAATACCAGAAAATTTCTACTGAAAATGTTTCGTTCTCTGAAAAGCAAGAAATTTCACTATCGTACGTTACACAGAATCCATTTGGAATGATTGCCTTTTCTTTAGAGGCTAAAAAAGAGGATTCAATCTTTTATGGTGGCTATTACTCCAGTGAAATAGATACCGAGCCTCAAAATATCAATATTGGAATGGGCATTTGCACCTTTAAAAGGGAGTCTTATGTTCTTAACAATATAGAAAATCTCAAAAAATATATTTTTACTAATCCTGATTGTCCTGTTTCAAATAGATTAAATATATTTATTTCTGACAACGCACATACCTTAAATGAGAGCGATTTTAATTGTGATAAGGTTCATCTTGTTTACAATAAGAATACAGGTGGCTCTGGTGGATTTACAAGAACAATGCTTCAAGCCATTGACTATAACAAGGAAACCGAAGACAAGCTTACCCACCTTCTTTTGACTGACGACGATATAAAATTTGACCCAGATGCAATTATAAGAGCCTATACTATGCTTTCTATTCTTAAGCCTGAATTTACTGACGCATTTATCGGCGGTGCAATGTGTCGAATGGACAAAGAAAACATTCAGCACGCAAGTGGAGAAATTTGGCACAAGAATCGTTGTGAAAGCTTTATTGAAACCTTTAACAACAACAGAAACCTTATTAATTTGCGTGATATTGTTGAAAATGAATATTTTGTAAACTCAAATCATCAGGCTTGGTGGTTCTGCGCTATCCCTATGAAGTTTATTCGTGAGGACAACCTTTCTATGCCGTTCTTCATTAAATCAGATGATATCGAATTTAGTGCGAGAAACATGAAAACACTTATCCTCCTAAATGGTATCAATGCATGGCACGAATCATTTGAATCAAAATATTCTGCTCAAAACGAATACTATACGGTAAGAAACTACCTCATTTCAGCTGCAGCTCATAACTCCTTCGTATCAAAGAAGGATGTTATAAATATGCTCAAGTCATACACAAGACACTACCTTTCAAACTATAAGTATCTTGAAATTGAACATCTTTGTAATGCTATTAACGACTTCTTAGCAGGAGTTGACCATTTCAAGTCGATTGATCTTGAAAAATATCACAAGAGTATTCTTTCAAAGGGCTATAAAACAGTTGATGCAAGCGAGCTTCCTGTTAAGTTCACAAAGGAACAATATTATAAGGATATTTCATACGATAAGCATGTAGGAAAAATTAGTAAATTTTTAAAGTTTCTTACAATTAACGGCTTACTGCTTCCATCTAAGGGCTTTGCTGTTCTTGGTATGTGGGGTGGAACAAACGTTCAAACCTATAGAAAGAAGTTTTTGGTAAGGTATAGTGCTGAGAAAGATACCGGCTTTATTTTAAAGAGAAGCCTATCTAAAGCAATCAAGGCCTTCTTTAAGTACAGAAAAACAAGAAAAAGACTTAAGAGAAGATTTGACAAAGCATTTAAAGAGTTCCAAAATAGATGGCAAGAGCTCGTTACACGTGAGAACTGGAATAATTATTTAAGCTAACCAACGGCAAATTACGATTATTTCAGCAAAGGCTAACCACAGATGAATAAAAGTTCGAGGTTTATATGAAAAATATAGAAATAATTAAGGATAATTTTTTTGATCGTTGCACAGGCTGTGGAGCATGCAAAAATGTATGCCCTGTTGATGCTATTTCAATGGTTGAAAGTGACGAAGGCTTTTTGTTTCCTCAAATAAACGAAGAAAAATGCATAAACTGTAGAAAATGTGAAAACACCTGCCCCGTAAGCAATCTTAACAAAACAAACAAAAATTGCTCAAAAATGTATGCAGTCCGTGGAAACGATAAAATACGTGCGGTTAGCTCTTCTGGTGGCATTTTTTCAATTATAGCTGATTATATTTTATCAAAAGGTGGTTATGTTTGTGGTTCTGCCTTTGATGAAAATATGAAATTAAAGCATAGAATCATTTCAAAAAAAGAAGACCTTTCGCCATTACGTGGTTCTAAATACTTACAAAGCGACATTGGAACTACTTACAAGGAAATCAAAGCTCTTTTAAATGAAAATAAAATGGTATTATTCGTTGGCACTCCCTGTCAGGTTGCTGGACTAAACAATTTTCTTGGTAAGGACTACGATAAGCTTTATACTATTGATATTTTATGTCATGGTGTTCCCTCACAAAAATCATTTGATTCTTATCTCGCAGGTGTTAGTGCGGGAAAGAAGGTTAAAAACGTTGAGTTCAGAAACAAACGCTTTGGCTGGACTTCCGAGCACATTTTGATCACCTTTGCAGATGATAGCGAATATACGAATACCAGACATGCCGGTGACCCTTATCTTAAAGCATTTCTTGAAAACGTTGATTTAAGACAAAGCTGTGAAAATTGTAATTTTTCCGAATCTCCTCGTCATGGCGACATTTCAGCAGGCGATTTTTGGGGAATTGAAAAGGTTGATGCTTCTCAAAATGATAAGAAAGGCACCTCCATACTTCTTGTAAACAACAAAAAGGGTGAAACACTGCTTGATATCATAAGTTCAAATGCGACCGTTTGCAAATATAAATACGATAATTCATTACCCAACAGATTTCACAGTAATTTTCCTGCCAGCCGTTTTAGAAGAAAGTTTTTCAATCTATTCAAGGAGCTTCCATTTAAAGATGCATTAGATAAGGCAAAAAGCGGAAAATATGATGTTGGTCTTGTTTGTAACTATGGTGCTTGCAACTTCGGTGGTAGCTTAACCCAATATGCTCTTTATAATGTTCTTGAAGATATGGGCTATTCAACTCTTATGATTGAACGCCCCGAAGACGCTCCCGAAAAAATACACCATGACTTGAAAACTCTTATATACAGAAAATGGCCATTTGTTTCATGTGCCCCACAATACAAAACAAAAAGTGAAATGAGAAAGCTTAATGAAATTTGTGACTCGTTTGTTGTTGGTTCTGATGTATTGTTTAGACACTCACTTTACAATTTAATGGGAAAAATATCAACCTTAGATTGGGTTGATAATACAAACCGTAAAATTGCTTATGCCGCATCATACGGCTACGATTATATTGTCGGAGACCCTAAGGATACAGCAGAAATGTCTTATTTCATGAAGCAATTTGATGCCTTTGGCACAAGAGAAAAAAGTGGTGTTAAGCTATTCAGCGAAAATTTTGGTGTTAATCCAACTTGGGTTCTTGACCCTGTTTTCCTTTGCGATAAAAAGCATTACGATAAGCTTATTGAAAACTCTTTAGTTAAAAAAGAAAAGGGATATATTTGTTCCTATTTGTTAGACCCAACAGAAGACAAAAAAGAGATGCTCTCTTATGTTAGCTCAAATCTTAAAAAGTCAGTTACGGTCTTTTCTGAATTTGAACGTGGAGAGCGCCCTTCTCGCTTTGTACACGTGCTTGGAGAATTTGATTATGTAAATTACACAGTTGAAGAACGCTTGCAATGTATAAAAAATTGCGATTTTATGATTGCGGACTCCTTCCACGGAATTTGCTTCTGCATAATTTATAACAAGCCATTTATTTGCATTGTAAATAAAGCACGAGGTTCAACTCGCTTTGAATCTATCCTAGGCTTGCTCGGGTTAGAAGACAGAATGGTGGAATCCTTTGATGACGTGAAAACAAAGCCATATCTTCTAAAAGCTCCCGATTATGACAAGGTTAATAGTATTCTTGCTAGCGAAAAGGATCGCTGTATGAAGTGGCTAAACGACGCCTTAACGATGCCTAAAAACACCAACTACTCTACTTATGATTTGATTGTAAAAGCATTGCAGGATGAAAACCAACGCTTAAACAATAAGCTCGATGTTTTAATGCGAGTGCTCGGTGTAAGCTACATTTCCGAAACCAATATTTTCAACTACTTAAATAGCTTGAAATCCAATTTGGATAAGGTTACTGTTGTTGTAAGTGCCAAAGATACCCCTGGTATGTCTATAAATCATGATTTGCAGTCGAAATTTGAAGCATTTGGGATTAAAACAGATCTCACAGACAAGCACTGGTGTGGATATTGTGCAATAATTCATAAAGGAATCTCATTAATTGAAAAATGCGAATACAACCAAGCTGTAAGCTGTGAACACAATTTTGAAAGCTTTGATGTTTCTGTTTCAAGTGCACCACTCAACGTTGGAAATGTTTCTTCAATTAAAATCAACAATATTGAGTATTCAGTTAATTCACGAGGACTAAATTTCGTTGTAATCGACAATGCCTCTGGTAATGTTATTGACTCTGTTTGCTTTGACACTCATAATCATTTACTGAGCGCAAAGCGTTGAAATTAAATAACAAAAAAGCCTTGCAGAAATTGCAAGGCTTTTTGTTAACCACTACCAACTGAGGTTGGTAGTGGTTAGCTTAACGTAATAATTTTCATATATTGTGTATAAATGACTTCGCTTATGAAATCAACAGGGATTAAAACTATTGCCTCGTCATACACCTCTACGAGCCAGCCCTCTGACGCCTCCCCTGTTTTAGAGGTACGACTTGTATCATTTTCACCTATCCATCTTGGCTCGCTGACGCTTGGTGAATGTACCATATAGCAGTATTCTCCGCCATAGTTTGAAAAATTGAGATTTGGGTTAAATCGTTCCATTTCAAACATCCAATGCGAATGTCCACTAAAATATATTACATTTTTATATTCCTTCATTAATGCTCTAAACTCAATCTCATCTGCCGAGCCATAGCTAAACGGCAGGTCATAAGCATAACCACCAGGATTTCTTAAATTACCAACTGCACTTTCCTGTGAGCCGTCAGGAGCAGATAAGAAGGTATGGAAGAACAAAAATACATTTTTATCTTGATTTTCTTCTAAAATTCCTCTTAACCAAATAAGCTGTTCCTTTTCTAAAATTGTATATTCGTTAGAATCAGGCTGGCTTGGATAGCTCCAGCTTGTTTGACAAAGAAAAACAAATAGTATATCCTCCTTTTTGCTTGGAGCATATGCAAAATCAATCCCATTTTCTGCAATACATATTACCTGTGGGTCACTATTTATGGTGGTGTTTACCTCTTGTGCCCAGCGTCCGTCCTTTATTGCCGAAACATCATGATTTCCACTTGTGGTATACACACTGTATTCTCTATCTTTTATTGCTGAATTATATTTCTCTATAAGCTCGCTTTCTCCATTGTCGGTCAAATCTCCAGAAACGCAAACTAAATCAACACTACATTTATCAAAATAATCAAGAGCAATATTAAAATAATCCCCTCTATTAAAATGGACGTCGGAAACAGCACCGAAGGTATATTCCTTTTCATTTAGCTGATACTCACTTGGAATTTTTACAAAATACTGATAGCTTTCACTACCCTTTGCAACTATATATTTTGCCTCACCTGTAAAAACAAGACCCTCTATCCTACTTGTTCCACCACCAACAATTTCACCAATTGAGGTATAGCCATCAAGCACATTTTTTTCATTATCAGCAAGGTAAAGTCCGTAGCTTCCAGTTGCTGTTGGTAGGCTAAATGTCGCACTGATTTTACCCCTTGTAGCCCCTTTTTCTATATCGGCTGTGAGCAAGGAAATTTCTTCAGGTGCTTTTATGATATAGCCACAGCTTGAGCACTTTATTCCTTCAGAATAGCCATTTTGCGTTACTGTCGGTAACACAGATGGTATTATCTCCTCAGAATGTCCCCCTTGACAGTCCTGATTACAGGAGATAAGAAAAAACGCAAGAAAAAGTGATAAAATAGATATAAATATAAAGGTCTTTCTATTAAGCTTCATCTCTTTTCCCTCTTTTCTTAAAATTATTTTTAACTCTCTTTTTTTATTTTACCATACATTTTCCCTCTTTTCAAGGTCGAAAATTTCTCCAAAACTTGACAGTATGCTACAAATAGGCTATAATTTAATCAATCTTAGCCTTACAGAAATAATTTGAGGTATAAAATGAACAAATCACAACGTGTCATTAAAAGGTTTTTACCATATGCTCTAATTTTGGCTTTTTCCTTATTTAGTACATATATTCTTTTCTATAACGGCATACCTCGTGGTGATGATTATATTTTTCATAGTGCAAACATAATTGACAAATACACAAATTTGATTAATGGTAAGCCTTTAAGTGATATTAGTGGAAACCTTACCCTTGGACTTGGTGTTGGGCAAACACTTTTTTATTCTCCTATTCCACATCATTTAGTTGCTATTTTAGGATACATATTTAGCTTTTTCGGTTGCTCCTTGCTTACCACATTCAAGTTTGTTTTAATAAACACCGTGTTTTTATCTGGTGTTTTTATGTATCGCTTCGGTATGCATATCTCAAAAAACAATACTATTTGTGCGCTTATTGCATCGGCTGTTTATATTCTTTATCCATATCGTCTTTTTGATGCCTTTTGTAGATTTGCCTTTGCAGAGGCGTTTGTCTTTGTATTTATCCCTCTCTTTCTGATGGGTCTTTACGATATTGTAAATATGAACAAGGACGAGCTTTCATATATCCCCTTTATTGAGGTTATTTTGGGTGGAGCGTTTTTATATCTTACCCATAATCTGACCGCTATCCTTGTTTACATTGTAGGAATTTTTTATCTTCTTATTTCAATGAGAAGGCTATTTCCACTTTTTAAAAAGCCGAGATTTGCAATTAGCTGTGCCTCTTCTGTATTACTATTAATTGGTATTGCATCTATAGGTATGTTTTCCCAGCTTCAGCTTATGGGAATGAACTACTACAACCTTACAAACGAGGATGCAATGTGGACAACCCCACAAAATCTTATAACAGCCATGAAGGACAGTTATGGCATGTCAGGCTTTTTAAATTTGCCTTGGCTATATGATAATGGTGTAGGCTCTTACACTATAATAGTAGGAAATGTTATGTTTTTCATTTCTTGCCTTATTATGGTTTCCATTGATTTTTCCTTGGAAAAGCTACAGAAATTGAAATATTGGCGTTTGCCGATTGCAATTTTAACAGGTCTTATACTTCTTTTTGTATTTTCTGTAAGGCTTGAAGCTTTTCTTGGCTATATTATTTTTGTAACAATTTATACGATAAACCTATATTTTATAAGCTTAAACGATGCAAGCAATGAAAAAAAGCTATCAAAAAAGAAAGCAAAAAGATTAAAGCGCCAAAGTCCACCAAAAAGCCAGAAGGCTGAAATGCTGGAAATTTTTAAGCATAACACATTTTGGATGAGTATTTTTGGAATACTCCTTGCTTGGTTCCTTATGTCTAATTCGGATTTTTGGAGCATTGCCCCTTCTTTCCTCAGAAAAATTCAATTCCCTTGGCGCTCTTGGTCCTTGGTTCAAATTTGCATTTCTGTTTTAGCCTGCTATTTAGCGCTTCACATAAAAGGAAAGCATGCTATTACTCTACTTGCATACTTTTGTGGGGTTTTGATTGTATTCTCACAGCCTTTATTAGAAAAACGTGTGGCTTACGAAAACCAAACATATAGCTGGGGTAACGATTTTGACAAGGAGGCTTTATTTGATGATAACTATTCTATGGGCTCTTGCAAGGAATACTGCCCTGTAATTTTAACTGATAGAAATTATGTATCAAGCTACGAAAATTCTCTTTGCTATCAAATCAGGGAGGATTTGCTTAACTCATTTAGTGGAAAAGAGGACTATCGCTATACCCCTGTATTTCTAACAGGAAATGGCGAGGTATCTGTAAGCTACGCCTTTGCACCAAGCTTTGAAATGGAAATTTCTGCAAGCGAAAACGGCTTAATTCAAATGCCACTTATTTACTATCCTGGATATAAGATATATCTAACTAATACTGACACAAACGAAAGCATAAAAATTGATGGCTCTGACATAGACGGACTTGTTTCCTTTGAAATAAACAAGGGCAATTATCTCGTAAAAACCGCATATGAGGGAACTAATCTACGTAAGGCATCATTTGTTATTTTCCCACTTTCACTTTCTGTCGTAATAGGCTTTGGTATATATGAATTAACTATTTATATTAAGAAAAACCGCAACACAAAACCACAAAAGCACTAAATTACAAAAAAGAGGACAATTGTCCTCTTTTTATTTTCGATTTATTTAATCTCCGTTTTGCTTTTTTTCTTTTTAAAGGGTAGTATCATCAATTCAGTTATTCCCATTCTTAAAAGCTCTATTATCATACATGAGAAAAACACAAGCAAGACTGCACACATTGAGAAAAGCCAAAAGCTATTAAATTGAGCATGGAATGGGCAATTTAATAGCTCCTTCCACAAATATGCACGCATGAAATTATTATCGTGTATTAAATATATCGTACAATTTAAAATAATTATGTCGTTTTATCATAATATTTTAACTATTTCAACTTATGTAATTCTGCTGAATATTTTTTCTTATTTATTAGAAAAATAATATTAGTATATTTTTAATAAGGGTAAAATTGTATGAAAAATTATTTTTGTGGGTGGTATTTCAAATGCCAATCAAAGGAAAAGACTCTTGCAATTATTCCTGCGTTTCACAAATCAAGGGATAATCGTTCCTCATCGTTACAAGTAATTACGGATAATAATGCTTGGAATATAAGCCTACCCTACAACGAGCTAAAAATAGACCGACACAGCTTTAATATACAAACGAAAAATAGCCACTTTGGAAAATATGGTATGGAGCTTAATATAAATGAACCTAATATCTCTATAAATGGCTCTGTAAGCTTTGGTAAGCTTTTGCCTATTAGGTACGATATTATGGGACCATTTCGTTATGTTCCCTTTATGCAATGTAGGCACAGTGTTGTCAGCATGATGCACACTGTAAACGGAAATATCAAAATAAATGATATTGACTATATCTTTGAAAACAGCTTAGGCTATATTGAGGGTGACAGGGGCTATTCCTTTCCTAAAAAATATATATGGACACAGTGCTTTTTTGAAAATGGCTCGCTTATGCTAAGCGTTGCAACTATTCCGTTTTCATTATTTAATTTTACAGGAATTATTTGCGTTATTATGTATAATAAGAAGGAATATCGGCTTGCAACGTACTTAGGAGCAAAAATTATTAAGGTAACAGACAACGAGGTTGTTATAAAGCAAAATGATATGCTTTTAGAAATAAGACTAATTAAGAGATGCGCCCTTCCTCTCCTTGCACCACAAAAGGGCAACATGATAAGGACTATTCACGAAAGTGCTTCCTGCGTTGCCTATTATCGCTTTACCCATAAAAGACAGGCTGTCTTTGAGTTTGTAAGCGACAAAGCATCCTTTGAATATGAATTTTTTTAAATTTTTCCAAAATATTGAATTTAATTAAATTGTATGCTATAATATTTTGGTAATGAATTATCATTACAAATAAACTTTTAAGGAGATTTTTATGGCAAACATGAAAAAGTACGTTAGTGAATTTATTGGCACTATGCTTCTTGTTGTTTTCGGCTGTGGTGTTGCAGTTGCAACAGGCTGTGCCGATCAAGCAGGAATTGTAGCTACTGCTCTTGCCTTCGGTTTAGTTATTGTTGCGTTAGCATACTCTGTTGGCAATGTTTCAGGCTGTCATGTAAACCCTGCGGTTTCAATCGCTATGCTTATTTCAAAAAAGCTCACCTTAAGTGAATTTTTTGGATACGTTTGCGCTCAATTCTTAGGTGCAATAGCTGGTGCTTCAATCGTGGGCTTATTCTTTGGTAGCTTTAAGTCACTTGGAGGAAACGTAGCTCAAGCAACATTAGTTGGCAATTATGGCGATGTTGGCTCTTTATTCATTGCACTTATCGTCGAAATTGTTTTAACATTTGCCTTTGTATTTGCTATTCTTGGCGTAACCTCAAAGACAGAAAACAAGGCTGTTAGCGGTGTTGTAATTGGCTTATCACTTACTCTTGTTCACTTGCTTGGTATTCACCTTACAGGCACAAGTGTAAACCCAGCTCGTTCTTTCGGTCCTGCTCTTCTTCAAGCGATTGCAGGTAACACTGATGCACTTGCACAGATTTGGATCTTTATTATCGGTCCATTAGTAGGTGGAGCTATTGCTGCTCTTGTTCACAAGCTTATTTCTACAAAGGAATAAAATACACATTATAAAACGAAAGGAGAGAACTTAGGTTCTCTCTTTTTCTATTTTTGGCTTTTGAATATCCGTCCATATTTGCAAGGATATCTGCTGTTTCACTGTCGGAGCAGGACATTAAGGAAAAACCTTTATCATTTTTTCCAAGCATAAAGGTGCTCTATTTTGCAAAAAAGAAAAGCGTGAAATATTCACGCTATATATTCTTTGATTTTTGAAATAGTTTCGTTTAGCCTTTCTGGGTAGATATTGCCGTTTTGGTCAAAGGAGGTTGCCTCAGTGGTGAAGCTTCCCTTATAGTTCATTTTCTTAACATACTCGAAAAACAGGTCAAAATCAATATCGCCCTTACCTATGTGTAAAACCCTTAAATTAGTCCAGTCCTTATATCCACCTAAGTAGTCATTTACGTGAAAATGTGCAATATGCTCCCACACGTGTCGATATTTCTCCTCATAAAGCAAATTTAATTGCTTGTGGAAATCAGCCATTTTCGTATCAAAGGTAAATTTGATAGACGGATATTTTTCTATAAGAGTGCACAGGTGCGTCATTGGGTCCTTATTGTTGCAAACTACATTTTCAACTGTCAATAGCAAGCCATATTTTATAGCTATTTCCTCAAGGTATTTATAGCACTCTATGTTATATTCAATGTTGCTATCTGAAATAACACCATTATATAGATGCAAAACAAGCAATTTGGCACCTAAGTGCTTTGCTAAATCACAGTTAATTTCCATGCGTGACAAAGCCTCGTCTAACCTGTTTTGGCTTATTAGCTCACCAATTTGCTTTTCTAAATGAAATACATACACTTTTAAATCAAGTGTTGGAATAAATTCCTTAATTTCGTCGATTTTATCGTACCACGTGTCGTACATCAGAAATTCCAAGCCATCACAATCAAGGCTCTTACAAACGCTTTCAAGAAGCCTGAAATTTCTACCATTAGGACGACCAATCATTGTTCCTGTTGAGCAAAAAACCTTATTCACTTTATATTTCGCTCCAATTCTAAAAGCCTACCCATTTGTATTGGAACGATAAATCCGTGAGGCTCTATCCGACCTTTGATTTAAAAGCTTTTTAACTGTCTGCACCAAAGCTCGAAAAATCCTCTAATGATTTATTCGTTAGAAGATGCACACAGTTTCAAACGAGAAAATAGGTTGGTTTACAAAGCAAAAAAGTGTAGGTAATTAAAAATTAACAAGCTTTTTAACACAGTAAGTCAAGCTATTTTCCATTTTAAACCGAGTGGGCTCGATTTCCGTAAGGCTATCTATAATAGATAGGCTTTTTGTTTAGTTATTTGAAAGGGCATTATTTAAGCTACTCATTAAATCGTCGAAGGAGATTTGGGTGTTTGTTTCATTTTCATTTTGATTAACACTAGTCATTATATCCTCTGTATCGATTGCTTCGATATTATATTCGGGGGTAATATATCTCATTATTCTTCCTCCTTGCCCATAGCTGTGTTATATGAAACTGCAAGCACCTTACCTTTATCAAGTGTGCATATAGTTTCGCCTGCTTCTGACCCTGTTGTGTATTGGCTCACACCATCAACTGTTACATACATTGCCATAATCAGTTTTGTATCAAAATTTGTTTCATCAATATCAACTATAATTGCATTGTAGTAACTTGTAATCTTTTTATTGGACAGACTTACACGAACCTCTCCATTTTTCAAGCTTTCGATACCAAAGACAACACCGAAATCAATGTCCGAGTCTACATTTTCAGAAACAAAGCCTTCATATATCTCTGTGTTTAACTTATAACCTGTTGTAATACCATTTTTATATTCACAATATGAATAGCCAAGATACTCAAAGAAATCTGCTACTTGATATTGACTTTCTTTTAAAGCATAAGAGCCGTCTGCCTGCTTTGCCATTATAAATCCATTTTCAGCTGCATAAACCAAGCCGTCAATATTTGCATTGCTTGAAATTGTCGCACTAATATTTTGTGACGACACACCATCACCTGTCAAGCGATTTTGGTAAAATGCATACTCTGCACTAAGTGTTCCTCCTTTTACAACTACGCTTGTAGGCATATTAGTTGAGTGTTGAGAAAGAGCTATCGCAACACCATACCATACAGTTGCACCTGTGGTTGTTACATTTGTATATAATTCTCCACTTCCGTAAATTTCTCCACCTGTAACATAAAGCTCTCCACCACGCATCTCAATGCCGACAGCACCCTTAATAATGCCACCGTTTACTGTAATAGTGCCTGATTGTGGATGGAATATTGCAATTCCCTCTTCTGTTTCAATAGTGCCACCATTTATAATTATCTCTGTGCCGTGACGTCCACCATTACCCGCTATACCATAGCCATAAAGGCCTGCAAGCACCTTTCCAGCATTAATTGTGAGCTTGGCTGTTCCGTCCTCTTGATTACCATCCTTCTGTGTAAGCAAGAAGCCTGTTGAACATTTTTGTGCATCGATAACACCTGTTCCAACACTATCGTTAAGAATAAAGTGTGCACCATAGCTTACACATATTACCGATGTATTACTCTCTGTTGCTTTTAAGACCTTGCCATTAAGATCAAATGTAATTTCGTTATTCTTAGCAATTGTAATAGTAGAGCTTATAGCTACATCATCAAGCAAAATAAGGGTGTCCCCATTTGTAAGAGCTTCAAGTGCCTCGTCAATGGTGAGGTAGTAGCTTTCACCTATTTTAGCTACGTAGATTACTGTTTCTGTTGTAGTTGCAAAAACCTCCTTAGGACCAGTTTCTGCATTTGGCGCTGGGTCTTCACCGTATAAGCGTGTAACCTTTTCACCATTGTCAGTTACCACAACGTTTATGATAGTATTGCCTGTGAACACTGATGGATCGCTCTCGCTTCCATAGCATCCACCTGCTAAAAGTCCAACCGTATTAGGACGTGTGCCACCTGCTCCGTTTACCGAGTCGGCTGTAATCGTTACGTTTTCCACAACACAGCTTTCTATCAAATCGTAGGAGCAAAGTCCTGTAATTGAACCCACATTTAAATCGTGCTTTATATCAAGGTTTTTAACAATACAATTTGAAATTTTTTCTCCATAGGCACCATTAAGCCATCCGATTATACCACCAGCATACATTTTTGTATACGTATCTTCTTCGTATGGAAGAATCTGTGCGCGTACCTGCTCATTTCCCACAATAGAGCAATTTGTTGTATTTACGTTAGTTGCTTTACCAACAATGCCACCTATGTATTGATAGCCCTGTAAATAAATCTCTCCCGATACATGGCAGTTATCAATTGTTGAATTTGATGCGCTGCCCATAATAGCACTTACACTTGCCAAGCCCGTGCAATATACGTTATGCACATTAAGATTTTTAACAGCTATCCCATCTGCCTCGGCAATGAGACCAGAACGCTGTGTGCTTGGTCCAAGATCGCAATATAAATTTGAAATTGTATGACTGTTTCCGTTGAATACTCCTCCAAATTTATTATCCTTTGAGCCAATTGGTATCCACTGATTATCAGCGCTTCCATCTAAGTTAATATCAGCTCTCAACTCAACATACGGCTTTTGTACTGTTTCTTTTGCATTGAATGAATCTCTAAAAAGACATAAATCTTCATAACTGTCAATAATGTAGGGGTCCTCCTCAGTGCCTGAGCCAAGTGAGGATACATTTGTTTCTTCCGCAAAGGCTGACATTGCCATTGTAAGCATAGCAATTATCATTATGCTGAAGAAAACAAAAGTGCGTTTGAATCTGTTCATTTTCGTACCTCTTTAACCATATTTTTTAGTATCTGCACAGATCACGAACACAACTGTGCAAAATTACTGTAATAAATTATATCACATTTGATCAAAAAATCAATTTTAAACTTTTATATTTTTCGTTCAATAAACAATTTTGTACGAGTGCACAATTATTCTATTTCAGGTTGATAATTTTTGTATTTTTTTACAATAATCAAAGCCCTTGCTTCTTAAAGCAAGGGCTTTTTCGTTATGCTAATTTTTTCTCAAGTCTTGAGTGAATTTCCTTGATGAAGGTTAGTGTATTTACAGCGGTTGCCTTATTGCCCTCAGAAACGAGGCCTACTAGGTCCTTAGTCATTATTCCGTCGTTGAGAGTGTCTATACAGGACTCTTCTAACTTATTTGCAAAATCAACAAGGTCATTAAGTCCGTCTAACTCGCCTCTTTTACGTAAAGCTCCACTCCATGCAAAAATTGTAGCCATTGGGTTTGTTGAGGTTTCCTCGCCCTTTAGGTATCTATAATAGTGTCTTGTTACTGTTCCGTGCGCTGCCTCATATTCATATTTCCCGTCAGGAGATACAAGCACAGAGGTCATCATAGCAAGTGAGCCAAAGGCTGTTGAAACCATATCAGACATAACGTCACCATCATAGTTTTTACAAGCCCAAATGTAACCACCCTCACTTCTGATAACTCTTGCAACTGCATCGTCAATCAGAGTATAGAAATAAGTAATTCCCAATTCCTCGAATTTTGCCTTGTAGTTGTTTTCATATATCTCTTGAAAAATAAGCTTAAAGGTTTGGTCGTATTGCTTAGAGATTGTGTCCTTAGTTGAGAACCATAAATCCTGCTTAGTGCTTATAGCGTAGTTAAAGCAGGAATGAGCAAAGGAGCGAATTGATGAATCCTTATTATATTGTCCCTGCAAAACTCCTGCACACTCAAAATCGTAAATTGCCTGACGGAATTTCTCGTTTCCGTCCTTGTCGGTAAATACTAATTCTGCCTTGCCCTCATTTTCTACTCTATATTCAGTAGCCTTATATACGTCGCCATATGCGTGACGAGCAATAGTTATTGGCTTTTTCCAGTTGCGAACAACTGGCTTAATCGAATCAATCAAGATAGGTGCTCTGAAAACTGTACCATCTAAAATTGCACGGATAGTTCCATTAGGACTTTTCCACATTTCAGTAAGGTTATATTCCTCTACTCTTTGCTTGTTAGGAGTAATTGTAGCACACTTAACGCTAACGCCATATTTTTGGTTAGCATACGCGGCATCAAAGGTAACCTTATCCTTTGTTTTTTCTCTTTCAGGTAAGCCTAAATCGTAATATTCTGTTTTTAAATCAACAAATGGGCAAATTAACTCGTCTTTAATCATTTGCCATATAACTCTTGTCATTTCGTCGCCATCCATCTCAACAAGTGGGGTGGTCATTTTAATTTTTTCCATTATTTATTATACTCCTTTGCAAGTGCCTTAAATGCTGGTAAAGCATTTATTATTCTTTCCTTATCTACGCAGTATGCAATTCTTACATAACCGCTTACTCCAAAATCGTCGCAGGGAACGACTAATATTTCCTTTTTCTTTGCCTTTTCAAAGAATTTATATGCATCAGGCTCAAGTGCCTTTACAAACAAATAAAACGCTCCGTCTGGCTTCACACATTCATAGCCGTATTCTGTTAGATTTTTATATAAAATATCTCTGTTTTCCTTATAGATATTTACGTCACACTTAGCGCCTATGGTCTTTTTAATAACCTGCTGGAAAAGACTTGGTGCGCATACATATCCTAAGCTTCTTCCTGCTCCACAAACAGAGAGATATATCTCGTTGCTATTTTCCATTTTTGGATTCACAGCTATGTATCCAATTCTCTCACCTGGTAAGGAAAGAGATTTTGAGAAGGAATAGCAAACTATTGTGTTATTATAATAATTCATAATATATGGAACGCATATATCGTCATATACAAGCTCTCTGTATGGCTCATCAGCTATTAGATAAATAGGGTGATTATATTCAGCCTGCTTTTTTTCCAAAATTGCACAAACGCTTTTGATTGTTTCCTCGCTATATACAACTCCACTTGGATTGTTAGGTGAATTTATAATAACTGCCTTTGTTTTTTCTGTGATTTTGCTTTCAAAATCAGCTATATCAATCTGGAAGGTTTTCTCCATTGGCTTTGATACTATAACCACGCCAGAGGCATTTTCTACAAAAACTCGATATTCTGTAAAGAATGGAGCAAATAAAATACATTCATCGCCTGCATTAAATAAAGCCTTTAAGGAAATGGTAAGCGATGCAGCTGCACCACAGGTCATATAGATATTATTTTCGCTAACACCTGCAGAAAATCTATCATTTATATGCTTAGCTATTGCCTGTCTTACACTTAAATCGCCCTGTGCAGAGGTATAGCCGTGCAAAAGCACGCTATCTGCATTTTTCGTAAGGTCCATAATTGCCTCGCTAATTGCCTTTGGTGGCTCAACACTTGGGTTTCCAATGCTGAAATCGAAAACCTTGTCCTTGCCTATCTCTAAGGCTCTTTGCTTACAATACTCAAATATCTCTCGAATAATTGACCTTTTGCTACCGAGAGAATACATTTTTTCATTATACATATTTTACTCCAAATTCAGAAGAGAGGATGCGTTTTTATAAAAAATTTTATCCTCGGCTTCCTTGCCTAAATTATAGCTTTTTAAAATATTTATCATTTCCCCTTGTTCTTGCCAAGGGCTATCTGTTGCGAACAAAATTCTGTCCTCTCCGTGCTTTTCAATTATATTATAGAGCATTTTTTCACCTATAAACGGAAGCACATATGAGGTGTCAAAATAGACGCTTGTACCAGCCAAATTTTCTAAAACATCAGAAAAAAGCTCATTTCCTCCCATATGGGCAAGAACCAGCTTTTCATAGCCTCCCATCTTGTCAAGAAGATTTAGCACTCTTTTTGGAGTACATTTTATTTCCTGCCCGATAAAAGCGCCATCTAAGCCTGCATGAGTAACAGTTATTAAATCAAGGCATTTTGCATAGGATAAAATCCTTACATATTTTTCATCATCAATAAATGCTCCTTGATAATCGGGATGAATTTTAATACCCTTAAATCCCTCACACTTTACTTTGTAAAGCTTTTCTTCAAAATCTAATTCGTCTGGGTGTATTCCTGCAAATGATAATATAGGGGAATAATCATTGTTTATATTCTTGCCAAACTCAAAAATGCTATCAAATTGCTTTGCCTTGGTTAAAACAGGAAGATTAACGCTTAGGCCTACCCCTGCCTTATCCATTTGTTTAATTAATCCATTTAATGTACCATCACTATGTGGTGGAATATTTGCATTAGTTGACAAGGCATTAATTGTCGCCCCTGCTATCTTATCAGGAAAAATGTGTGTGTGAAAATCAATAACCATTTTAAAGTATAGCAATCTCCTGTGGACTCATTGTTTCAATGTGTCCCTTATCTAAAATCTCACAAGCCCTTTTAAGCTCGTTTGTCTTTACTACGATTGATGCGTCCTTTGTTTCAACAGACAAGCCGTACATATATTCAATGCTGATATTAGCCTTAGCTAATAGGTCAAGAATATTTTGAAGTGCGCCTGAAACATGAGGAACCTTGATGATCAAAACCTCTGTAAGCATGCTCGAAAAGCCTGATGCAAGTAAAACATCTCTTGCCTTTTCTGGTGAATTTACGATTAATCTTAAAAGACCATATTCCGTTGTGTCAGCTAAGCTGATTGACAAAATGTTAACATTATTATCCTTTAAAACCTGTAAAACCTCTCCAAGTCTGCCCTGTCTATTTTCAATAAATACTGATACCTGTTTTACTGTCATTTTCAGCTCCTCCTTAATACAATTTTCTGTTATCTATTACGTGAACTGCCTTACCCTCGCTACGCTTTAGAGTGTTCGGTCCAACGAGCTTAATCCTTGCGCTGATACCAAGCGCGCCCTGAATAACCTGAGCAATTTTCCTTTGAAGGCTTTCAATTCCACGAATTTCATCTGTATAATAGTCCTTATCTACCTCAACCTGAATTTCAAGAGTGTCAAGATTATTATCACGATCAACTATCATCATGTAGTGAGGAGTTACCTCCTTAACCTCAACTAAAGCTGCCTCAACCTGTGATGGGAATACATTTACGCCTCTAATGATAAGCATATCATCACTTCTACCCTTGAAGCGTGAAATTCTTGCACTTGTTCTTCCACACTTGCACTTTTCACGTGTTATGCTTGTTAAATCCTTTGTTCTATAACGGATTAGAGGAATACCCTGCTTTGTAAGAGTTGTAAATACAAGCTCTCCAAGCTCTCCGTCCTTAACTGGCTTTAATGTTTTTGCATCAATGATTTCTGGATAGAAATGGTCGTCACAGATATGAAGTCCCTCATGATACTGACAGTCGCAAGCAACCCCAGGACCCATAATTTCACTAAGACCATAAATATCGTGAGCAGAGATATTAAGTCTTTGCTCAATTTCGCTTCTCATTTTCTCTGTCCAAGGCTCAGCACCACAAATTGCAGCCTTTAATTTAATTTTATCAAGCATTCCCTCATCTCTTAAAACCTCGGAAAGATGCAAGAGATATGATGGAGTGCAGGCAATTGCTGTAGCACCAAAGTCAACCATCATTGTAGTTAGCTTCTTTGAGTTACCTGTGCTCATAGGAACAACCATAGCGCCGATTTTTTCAGCTCCATAGTGTGCGCCTAAGCCTCCTGTAAATAGTCCGTAACCGTATGCTACCTGAACTATATCGTCCTTTGTTACTCCTGCCATTGACATACAACGAGCAACACATTCAGCCCATACGTCAATATCATATTGAGTATAGCCAACTACTGTTGCTTTACCTGTTGTTCCACTTGATGCATGAATTCTTACAATGTCGGAATGAGGTGCTGCAAAAAGACCAAATGGATATGTATCACGAAGGTCGTCCTTTGTTGTATATGGAAGCTTATCAATATCCTCAATACCCTTAATATCTGATGGCTTAATACCATATTCGTCCATTCTCTTACGATAAAATTCCACGTTTTCGTAAACGTATTTTACAAGCTCTACAAGTCTTTTACTTTGGAGCGCTGTTTTTTCGTCCTGTGACATGCACTCTGCTTCTTTATTCCAAATCATTTTATATCTCCCTAAAATTAATTTTCATAGCCCGCTAAAAATGCGCTTGTGTTAATTTCAATAGTTTTTGGTGGCACTGTATTAGTAAGAGTATTTAGCCACATGTCCTTAGAAAAGCCGATATGCTTAGCTGCTACACCTAAAACTACTGTATTTGTTACCTTAGAGTTTCCGAGCTCCTTAGCTATTTTTCCTGCGTCGATTGTATATAGCTTATGGCTCTTTCTTAGCTCCTCTAAGATTCCTTCTGGATACTCTTTTGCACCTATAACCACTGTCATAGGGTCTATTCTTGTATCATTTACGATTAACACACCATCCTTTTTAAGAAAATGTGCATATCTTAACGCCTCAAGTCTTTCAAAGGAGATAAGCACATCAACTGTGCCCTCCTCACAAACTGGCTCATATACCTTTTTGTCAAATCTTACAAACGTAACAACGCTACCACCACGCTGAGCCATACCGTGAACCTCGGACATTTTTACGTCCCAGCCTTCATTAAGGGCGGTTTTTCCTATTATTCTGCTGGTGAGAAGTGTTCCTTGTCCACCAACGCCGACTACCATTATATTCATATAGCAAAATCCCCCTTATCTTTCTACCTTTTCAATAGCGCCAAACTTACAATAGCTTTGACAAAGTCCACAGCCATTGCACATTGTTTCGTCTATTTTTATTGTTCCGTCAGGATTTTTTGTAAGAGCTGGACAGCCTATTTTTAGACACGCCCCACACTTTTTACATTTTTCAGAGCTTGCAACACACTTATTTGGGAATTTCTGTCCCTTCAAAAGTGCACAAGGTGCTTTTGCAATAATTACAGTTAAAATGTCACCATTTACGCTTTCCTTAATTACCCTTTCAAGCTCCTTAACATCAAAGGCATCAACCTCAATAACATTTGTCACACCAACGCTACGACAAAGCTCTGCTAAATTGATTGCATATGTATCCTCACCCTTTAAGGTTTTACCAGTTGCAGCATGCTCCTGATGTCCTGTCATACCTGTTGTACGGTTGTCAAGAATCATAACTGTGCCACTTGCCTTATTATAAACCATATTAATGAGAGAGTTAATTCCTGTATGAAGGAAGGTTGAGTCACCTATTGTAGCAACCCAATTTTTAATATACTCCTTGCCCTTAGCCTTTTCCATACCATGAAGAAGTGATATAGACGAGCCCATACAAATTGTTGTATCAATTACATTAAGTGGAGCTACTGCACCGAGTGTATAACAGCCAATATCTCCAGCTGCATGAATTTTAAGCTTGTTAAGAACTGAAAATACACTTCTATGTGGACAGCCCGGACAAAGGATAGGAGGTCTTTGTGGTGCTTCCTTACCCTTTTCTATCTCCTCTGTATTTAGCTTAAGCACATTTTTAAGCATATTAGCGCTATATTCGCCCTGCTTAGTAAAGCATTCCTTGCCCTTGATATTATTGTAGCCCCAGCTTCTTACCTGCTCCTCGATTACAGGCTCAAGCTCCTCGAAAATATAAACTGTTTCAACCTGAGAGATAAACTCCTCAATCATTGCCTTTGGAAGTGGATTTACAACACCGAGCTTTAGCACGCTTGCATTTGGGCACGCCTCCTTAACATATTGATAAGGAATACCAGAGGTTATAAAGCCTATTTTTTTATCATTATATTCGATTTTGTTGATTTCAAAGCTTGATGCGTCAAGAGCCATTTTATCATCTCTTGCCTCAACAACCTTATGCCTACCGATTGCAGATGCAGGCATCATTACATACTTAGGTACTTGTCTTTCATATACCCTATCCTCAGGCACAACCCTCTCTCCTAAATCAACAACGCTTTGTGAGTGAGAGAGCTTTGTGGTTGTTCTGAAAATAACAGGGGTATCATATTTTTCGCTAAGCTCAAAGGCATATTTAAAATATTCCTTTGCCTCGTTTGAGTCTGATGGCTCAACTACAGGCAAATGAGCACTTCTTGCAATCATTCTTGTATCCTGCTCATTTTGTGAGCTTGCAATACCAGGGTCATCTGCTACAACTATAACGAGTCCAGCATTTATACCTGTATATGCAAGGGTATATAATGGGTCAGATGCAACATTTAAGCCAACGTGCTTCATACAAGCCATACTACGAACGCCTGCGATAGCTGAGCCAGCTGAAACCTCTAAAGCAACCTTTTCATTTGGTGCCCATTCTGTATATACCTCATTATATTTTGCTAAATACTCACTAATTTCTGTGCTTGGTGTCCCTGGATATGCACTTGAAACCTTAACGCCTGCCTCATAAGCACCTCTTGCTATGGCTTCATTTCCAAGCATTATTCTCTTTTCCATATTATTTTTCCTTTCGTAAATCTCTCACTCTTTTTGCCTTGCCCTCAAATCTTGCTAAGGTGTTTGGTGATTCGAGTAATATTTTTGCATCAAGTCCAAGCATAATTTTAAGTTTACTTTTAACTGATTTTTCAATTCTTGTTAGCTCTGTAAAGGAGTCTGTTGCTCTTGCAAGCTCTACCTTTACAGTAAGCTTGTCAGAATAGCCCTCTCTCTCAACAATAATTTCGTAATGTGGACCTAAGCCCTCAACGCTTAATACAACCTCCTCAATCTGACTTGGGAATACGTTTACACCACGTATCTTAAGCATATCATCACTTCTACCAGATAGATTAGCCATACGACAGGTTGTTCTACCACACTTACATTTTTCGTATGTAAGCTTAGTTATATCCTTTGTCCTGTATCTGATAAGAGGTAAAGCCTCCTTTTTAATACAGGTTATAACAAGCTCACCCCACTCACCCTCAGGCAAAACCTCACCTGTTTCTGGATTGATTATTTCAGGGATAAAGAAGTCCTCATTTATGTGCATTCCATCAAGGTACTCACATTCGCCTGATACACCAGGTCCCATTAGCTCGCTCATACCATAATTTGATGTAACCAGCATATCCTGTCCCCAATATTTATGCATTTCATCACGCATAGCATCGGTCAAAAGCTCACTTCCAACCAAGCCTATTTTAACATTCAAATCCTTTTTAGGATCAAGTCCCATCTCTCTTGCAACCTCTGCAAGCCTTAATGCGTATGATGGGGTTGCAACTAACAGACTTGTACCAAAATCCTTCATATACATAATCTGCTTTTCAGAATTACCAGTAGAGGACGGAACGATTGTTGCACCTATGTTTTCAAGTCCATAGTGGAGTCCTAATGCGCCTGTAAACATACCATAGCCAAAGCAAATTTGTGCAACGTCCTTTTCTGTTGCTCCTCCTGCACAGGCGATACGTGAAACACATTCAGTCCATACGTCCATATCACCCTCGGTATAACCAACGACCGTTGGCTTTCCTGTCGTTCCACTTGAAGCGTGGATTCTTAGTAGCTTTTCCTTTGGAACAGCAAAAAGACCGAAGGGGTAGTTATCTCTTAAATCCTGCTTTGTCACAAATGGGAGCTTAGATAAATCCTTTAAGGATTTAATATCCTCTGGCTTAATTCCCATTTCGTCCATTTTACGTCTATATGGCTCGACCTTTTCATAAACACGATTAACTGTTTCCAAAAATCTGTCAAGCTGTATTTTTTCAATTTCCTCTCTTGGTAGGGTTTCTTCCTTTGCCCAAATCATTTTATACCTCTTATACCTCGTTATCAATAGGCTTGTTAAACGCTTCGTCAATTATTTCCTTAGAGGGCGCTTTTGTAAACAAGCTCACTACTACTGTTATTATCATTGAGAAAATCATACAAATTGTACCTATCATTGGTGAGCAATTTATACCATTTGAAAGTGCACTTCCAAAGCTACCGTCACAAAGTGGGTGATTATAGCCTAAAATAAAGATAAGCGATACTGTAAGCACTAAGCAAGATACTATCGATGTCCAAACGGCACTTTTTGTGACCCTTTTCCAAACTACACCAAGGACAAATGGACCGATAAAGCATCCTGCAAGTGTACCCCAGCTAATTCCCATCATATAAGCTATTGCTGAGAAGCCTACCTCCTCGTTTAAAATAGCCAAAATTACAGATATAGCTACAAATACGAGGCAAAGCACCTTCATTGTTACATTTACTTTCTTATCGCTTGCCTCCCTATTAATTCTGCCCTTGTAAATATCAACAGCTACAACAGAGGCAGATGCCAAGGAAACGGAGGAAAGGGTTGACATGCTTGCCGATAAAATAAGCACGGCAATTACACCTGTTAAACCAACAGGAATAACCTCCTTAAGTAAAACTGGAATTATATTGTCAGGCTTAACCCCTGCTAAAAGCTCAGAGGGGAAAAGTCCTGAAAGTGCACCTACAAAATATGCACCGAAGCCGATAATTAAAGCAAATATTGTGCTTACGATAGTTCCCTGCTTAATTGCCTTTTTATCTCTGATTGCGTAATACTTATGTACCGTTTGAGGCAACGCCCAAACTCCAAATGAGGTTAAGAATATAAGTGACATAAGCGTCATTGTACTACCATAAAAGCCTCCACTTGTGCTACCAAAGGTAAACCAGCTCTTATTTACGTCGCTTGTAAGTCTGCTTAAATCCCAATTTACGTTACCATTATTAAGGAATAGAATTACCATAATAACTACACCAACAAGCATTATAATTCCCTGAATAAAGTCAGAAAGCGCTGTTGCAAAATATCCACCGAAGAACAGATAAAGTGCAGTTAAAAGTGCAAGGGCAATCATAACTATCCAGCCCTCAATTCCAAATATGAACTCAAAAAGACTGCTAAGCCCACTATACACTGAGGCTGAATATGGAATTAAAAATACGAAAATGATTATTGCTGAAACGAGCTTTAGGTTCTTAGAGCCGTATCTTTTTTCAAAAAATTCAGGCATTGTCTTAGTGCCTAATCTCTGCGTCATGTTTTTTGTACGTCTTGCTAACACAAGCCATGCAAAAAGTGAGCCAATAATTGCATTAGCAATACCAATCCAAACCGATGCAAGACCGAAGGAAGAGCCAAACTTTCCTGCATAGCCTACAAATACAACGGCTGAAAAATAAGTTGTACCATATGCGAAGGCGCTCATCCAGCCGTTTAAGCCCTTCTTACCTGCGAGCAAAAAGTCGTTTACTGATTTCGACCTTTTTCGCGTATAAATAGCTATTCCCACCATACTAAGTGCAAATAGCCCGATAATGATAAAATCAATTGCCATAAGACGTCCTCCGAAATGTGACCTTCAAATTTTACTTCTTTACTATACTAAAATTTAATATTTATATTATATACTATAAATAATATAATTGTCAATATATTACATTAAAAAAGAAAAGGGAGAAAACTCAAGTCAATCTTCCCCCTAATAATTTGTTTAATGAAATACCTCTGGGCACAAGCCGTAATTAATAAAATCATCGTTTCTTACAGTATCTCCGCCATAGCCTGCGCTACGCATATATTTCCACTTTATATCCTCGTTTACAGACACGTGTCCCACATTTTTGCCCATATCAGCAAGAATTTCGCCATTCGGCTTTACTATCATTGAGCACCCACCCTTAGCATCACTATTCATCGAATAGGACGACCTTAAAAGGTAGGCATTTGTTCTAAATGCAAGTAGCTTAGACTGTGCTCTTATTATATCAACTCGTTCGCCCCTTTGATAACCAGAAACTAAAATAATATCGGGCTTATATTTAGCTATATACTCAATTTGCTCGTTGTAATACATATCATAGCAGGTCATAAATGCAAAGGTAATTTTGTCAAGGGTACAAATGCAATCGCCCTTACCGCGTATTACTCCGAGCTCCCTTTCAACAGGAGGAATGTGAACCTTATTATAGATATAATGCTCGTTTCCGTTTTTATCAATAAGATAAGTGCTGTTTCTTAGTATATCACCCTCATATCTTAAAAGGTTAATTCCTATATAGCCACCCTTTTCCTTTGCTGTTTTTTTAGCATAGCTAAGCATTTCATCGGCAGTTTTTACGCAATAAAGCTCCTTTTCCTTATCGGTAAGACCGCCTGCATTTGAATATTCAGGAAGCAAAAGAATTTCGTCCCTTTCCAGCTTATCCATTTCGCATTTTAGAAATTCCCTTATTCTCTTGTCGCTTTCGTCCTCTTGAAAAAAGCAGGGCTGCACAACAGTTAGCTTCATTTTAATTACCTCTTATTTCCTTTATTGCCTTAGCTATATTCAATGCAGTATCTGATGCTACCATAGAAATATCTCCAAGCTCTCTTGATGCTATCATTCCAGCGTAGCCATTTATATATGCACCTAAATAAACGCTTTGAATAACGCTTCTTTCCTCTTTACTTGCAAGCAAAGCTCCAAGTATTCCACTAAGCACATCACCACTTCCAGCCGTCGCCATTCCAGCGCACCCTGTGTCGATTAAATATGTATCCTCGCCATTTGTGACTATAGTTGTAGGCCCTTTCAAAAGCAGGGTAATGCCATATTTTTTTGCAAAGCTCATGCAATATTCTATTGGACTTTTTTCTATTTCTGAAAGAGGAATTGCTAAAAGCCTTTCAAGCTCCTTCAGGTGTGGAGTTAGCAAAATGCTCCCCTTTGCTCTGCTAAGCAGCGACTTATCCATTTTGGAAAGCGTGTTTAAGCCGTCAGCATCAATTAATATAACACCCTCATAGCCTTCAAGAAGGTATTTGATTATTTCCTCGTTTTCTCCGTCTTGTCCCATTCCCATGCCGATACAAACTGCACGTGTACCATTTACAGCCTTGTCAATTTCGCTTCTTTTAAAGTCAATATAGCCGTTTTTTGTTTGGCTAAGTGGACATATAGTTGCTTCTAAGGAGCTTTTTGCTACTATTTCTGCTATTCCCTTAGGCACGCAAAGTCTAACAACGCCAGCACCTGAACGCATTGAGCAGGCACCCATTTGGGCAAGCCTTACTGCACCACTATAATCTAAGCAACCACCAATTATTGATAAATATCCATATGTACCCTTATTTGAATAATTATCTCTTACAAAAAGCAGACTTGATATATCCTCCCTTTCAATTAGCTTGTATGGCTTTTCTATGGGAGTTATTCCTATGTCACAATTTGTTAGCCTTCCAATATTATCCTTTGCCTTAGCTAAAAAATGTCCTGTTTTATACGTGCCGATTGACACAGTTAAATCACTTTTTACACATAGGTTGGAAAGCCCATTGTCACCATTCAGTCCACTATTTATATCAGCACTTATTACGTATGCGCCAGAGCTATTGATTTTTTCAATTATTTCGGAAATTGGCTTTTCAGCCTCGCCCAAAAAGCCTGTACCAAGTAAGCAATCAACTATTATATCAAAGCCATCAAGCAAAAGTGCCTTCGTATATACAAAATATGGTATTTGTAGTCTTTTACATTCGTTAAAGTAATAATCAGAGTCCTCTGTTTTAGGATAGCTTGATATTAGTAGTGAGGGCTTAATACCATTTTCACTTAAAATTTTTGCAAGTGCGTAGCCGTCGCCACCATTATTTCCTGTACCACAGACGATTAGAATATTACCCTCCCATTTGTAGCTATTGTATATGCCGAGTGCAGCACTTAGCATAAGGTCCTTTGAGGGGATTTTATTTTTAATTGTATATTCATCGCTTTTTCTCATATTGCTTACACTAATTACGTCTATCATTTATCTTCTCCTTATAGCAAAGGCAACCACCATAGCACGAAAATGTCTTAAACTTATAGCAATTCGTACACGTGTCGCAGGATTTTATGTTTACCAAACGGCAATCAATCTCCTTAAAAAAGTAATTTTTAAGGTCGCTTAGACTTTCAAAGTCCTCATAATTTACCCTTAGGCTATCGTACATTCCAAAGCAACGTGTAGCCGTCTTATCTGGGTATAAATCTACAATAGGTGAGCAAACTGACCTACTGCCTAAAAAAATTTCTCTTTCAAGCTGATTTTCAAAGGGTAGGCTTTCTAAAAGCTCCATTTCCTCATCATCAAAAACACACCTTGGGACTGCATTACAATCATAGCAGGGACTAATGTCAAGCTCTAAAAGGCTTTTATAAAGGTTTAATAGAGTTTTCTTCATTTCCTTAAAATATTTAATGCTTCCACCCTCTTTATTGTGTGGAATTACAAGGCTCACCCTTATTTTTTCACAGTTTAATTCTTTTGCTAAGCTGATTACTTCAGAAAAATCCTGCTCTTTTTTATAGACATTTATTCCTAAGCCTACTCTATCCTTACCCATTATTTCTATGGATTTATGTATATTCTTTACCATTCTTTCAAAATTGCTTTTACCGATATCGCTACTGGAATTTACGTTTACTAAAAGCTCCATTTTATCGCTTGATAGCTTATTAATTACCTTATCTAAAAAAATACCATTTGTAAAAATAGTTACCCTATAAAAGCGATAATCCCTTGAAAGAATATCTAAAAATTCATCTATTTGGCTATGTAAAAGAGGCTCACCACCTATTATACCAACGCATCCCTCACTTGATACGAAGTCAAGAAGACTTAAAAATGTATCAAGGGTTATATCCTCATTTTCCTTGCCTGTATAGCTATCTGCAAAGCAATAGGGACACATTAAATTGCATCTATTCAAAAGCGCAATATTTGCCATAATAAGCCTCCGATTTTAACCTAAAATGTATTACAACTGCAAAAAATCTTAATTTTATTCTAACACAGCTATATAGCTTTTTCAAGCAATCACGGTTGATTTTTTCATAAATTTATGATAAAATTTATATAAGATTTCAAATAAGGAGAAAACGACGTGATTTATACTATTGAAAACGAGCTTTTAACAGTTAGCATATCCTCTCTTGGTGCTGAGCTTATGTCAATCAAGAGTCAGGATACTGAATATTTATGGCAGGGAGATAGCAAGTATTGGAATGGTAGAGCGCCCATTATGTTTCCTACCTGCGGAAGACTGTTTGAGGGAAAATATACATATCTTGGTAAGGAATACTCAATGCCTAACCATGGTATTGCAAGGTCAAGCGAATTTACCCCTTATGAAATGGGCAGTGATTTTATAACCTTAGAGCTAAAAGCAAATGATTATACAAGAAGCATGTATCCCTTTGAGTTTTTGTTCAGAGTTACCTTTAAATTAAAGGAAAACAAGCTAAGCATTTCTTATTTTGTAAAAAATCTTGACAATGCTGATTTAATTTTTGGTGTTGGTGGTCACCCTGCATTTAATGTTCCACTTGAAGCTGGTCTTGATTTTTCTGACTACATAGTTGAATTTCCGACAAAATGCGATGCACTAAGGGTTGATTTTTCACCTGCATGCTTTCTTACGAATAATGACAAATTATTCACACAGGGTGGCACAAAAGCTATAGAGCTTAGCCATAATATGTTTGATAATGACGCTATTTTTCTATATAACATTCCAAAGAGTGCTAAGCTATATTCCCCTAAGGGCAAAAAGTCGGTTACTATTTCCTATGGCAAAATGAAATACTTAGGACTTTGGCATATGCCCAAAACTGATGCCCCCTATATTTGCTTGGAGCCTTGGTCCTCCGTTCCTGCAACCGAGGGCATAATTGACAATTTGCTTACAAAGCAGGAAATGATGCACCTACCAAGTGGCTACACATATAAAAATGATTATACAATTACGCTTGAATAAGAAAAGAGCTTGGAAAATTTGGTGATATCCTTAGCGGAGAAATTACAACCTAGCAAAAGTGCAAGCATCGCATTTGACCGGTCAAACGCAAATGGGCTAAGCCCAAACCCATATTACAAGCAGAAAGAGAGAACAAATCGGTTTTAAATCCGAGATGTCCTCTCTTTTCTGTTGGTATAAAGTGATATTCTTTGCTGATGCAAAGAGTGATATTGTCGCACAGCGACAGTGATATTGAAGCCTTGCGGCTTCAGTGATATTCTATTCGCCCTAAACTTGCGTAGCAAATATAACT
>JAFTKN010000025.1 GCA_017453255.1 Clostridia bacterium
GGCTAAATTATATGCGTTATTTGCCTTTTCCTCTGCGCCCCTTATTCCCTCTCTTATATCAGAATGGGAGCTTGCATCGGTGTTATGTTGAATTATTGAGTCATCTATACTACTACGTATATCGCTGTGCGCCTCGTCTGATATGCTATGCTCGTTTATTTTTGAATCTGTTTTACTTAACTCATCCTTCAGCTCGCTGATAAGCAAATTTAAAAAAAGGTGCGCACCATCATCCTCATTGTGGTCAGTTACCATTTCCTCAATTGCAATTAGTAGGCCTTCTTCTAATGAAATAATGGCTTTGTTTAATTCTTCGCTTGTGTTGTTCTCGATGCTATCATAATGCTCATTTAGAATTTTTATAAGCGTGTTTATGAATTTGTAAAAGAAAGCCTTTGTTTGTGACGCCTTCATTCCTGCCTCACTCGGAGAGCTTGGTAAGGATGAGGGTGAATCAAGCAATATCCTATTAATTTCTTCCTCTGTAATTTTATACACTATCTATCACTCCTTAGTTCGTTGTTAATTGAGTAAATACAGCTAAAATCCTCAATGCCAAAATCGCCGTTTCCTGTATGCTCAAACTTGAAAATTATATAGTTAAAGCCTCGCTCAAAGCACCTTCTGACTAAGCTTCTATAAAAGCCGTTGCCAAAGCTTAAACTGTCAAAGGAAATAGAGTCAAAATCAATAGCTCTGCCCGATATTCCGTCCTTATAGCTTAAGCTCTTATTGGTTTCATAACCCATTTTGAGGCTTCCTATTGTTTGTAGCGAGGGAGTTAAGGACATTTTATACAGATTTTTACTTCTTAAGCTTGTACCGAAATCAAGTGCACAGGTATAAAGTGTAGCCACTATTTCTTTTTTTCTTATAAGTGTTGCCTTAATGCTTTCGTAGCCAGCAAAGCTTACCTCTCTATCTCCATCACTTAACATGTACCCCTCATTATAAGTAACCCTGTAGCTATCTCTTAACTGCTTTGCTAAATATAGTGTTGTAAATGCGACAGGAAGCACCATAAAGCTCCTATTAAATAGCACTATCTCTCCCGACAAGTAATCTATCGACGAAATTGTAAGTGAACAAAGCGATGTGCATTGACCAAGCTCCGTGTCAGCTATGTAAAGCGTTAGCCTCATTCCCTCGTATAGCCTTACCTCGTTTGATGAGTTAAATATATCACTGCAAGGAAGCGTGCATTTGTACTCCTGACCGTTTCCTAAATCTTCGAGTATAACTGGGCTCGAACTTATAAGCTCGTCTGCATACTCTAAGCTAATTTCGTCACCTTCACTAATTCCAAGTGAGTCATCAAATGTAAAATGCTGACCATCATACATCATCTGTCCCTTAGCTATGGATTGTTTGTGTATATCTATGTATTCCTCGTTGAACAGTGATATGCTACCTTCTCTGCTTCCAATATATAATCTTCCGTCAAAGGAACAAGCAACGCACGCTTCGACACTATCCCATATCCACCATTCATATTCAAAGCTTGTGTCAAGTCGGTTGCTTTCATAAGTCTTAAAACGCGAATCAGCGATATACACCATATTGCCTATAAATAAGTAATACCTACCTTGATGCTCGATAGCAAAGGCTTCGGCTCTTTCCTTGCTTGTAAAGGCGATTAAATCCTTATTTACATTTGTTGAACGCATAAAAAAAGATTTTTCCGTGCTTGTTGAAACGCCAAGCACACCATTTTTAGAATATATAAGTGTGTCCTGATTGACTATCGCTGGTACAAATTGATTTTCGCATCCTGTTTTTTCAACACCATTAAGAGCTGTATTGATTGACACAAGCTGCTCCTCATCATTGCTTGTAACACTGAAATCAACGAAATAACTGCCTTGTGCCTTAAACACAGCAAGCCTATTGCTCAGCGGTACAATAGCGGTTATTTTTTCCTTCCCTTCTCCAATTTCGATAAATTGATTATCGGGAATATATCCATAGTCAGAAACCTTGCCATCATAGGACGAGTCAAAGCTTGAGTATCTAACCAGGCTATCACCGTCAACAAATGCTAATATTTTATTTACCCTTCCAAACATAAGCTCACACCCAAGCCTGGCGTTTACCTGCTTTTCCTCATATCTTGCACAGTAAGTAACTGATATATTGCTCATTTCCTCAAGTGGTGACGGTACACAGCTGTTAAAAGCGATTGAGCCTGTAGCGTTTTTCTCATTCGAGAATGCCGAGGCTTTAATGTCATAATCATATAAGCGTACCTCTATTCCCTCATCATTTGTGATTGTGGGCTCTGTTTCAGCCGTTATAAAACCAGTTGATGCCCCATTTAACGTGTAGTCTAAGGTAATATTTCCTGTTTGCAGGATATGACCATTTATAATAACTTTTTTTGCTTTTATATCATCAGAAGCGCCAACATCCTCGATTGTCTTTTTAGAAATTAAAATAATTTGATTAACTGCCTTTCCTCTCGCATCATCAATTAAAACATTTTCGGTAAACGATGAACCATTATATATCAGCTCACCAATATTGTCTGCATATTTAACTCTTACAAAAGGAACATAGCAGTTATCCTGTGGAACTATCTCTAAGCTATTAATTAAAATAGGCTCAGGAAAGCTTATCGTAACCTCTGTAGATTCGTATGTTTCAATACCTGTATCATCTAATATCGAAAGTAGTCCAACATCCTCTGAATTATTTCCTAAAACTGCTGCGCAAAATTTTATATCTGCAAGCTCATTTGGCTTGTAATACCAGGCTTCCATTTCAAATTCAGAGTCTGCACCCTTTCCACCGGCATAAGCCTCTGCGTTTACTGTAACAGGGTAGGCAAAATCAATTTTTCCGTCAAGCCGAAAGGGTTCTCTACCATTTCCTTTTCTACCTACTAACTTGTTTATTCTTTTTTTAGTAAACAAATTTACTGCCTCAAAGGACGAATATCCACCACCATGGGTCGTATCAGCCACCTCAATAGCTGTTGTCGGTACGTATGCATACATACTTTCCTTAACCGCCTGCACCTCGTTTCCGTCATAAACGAGATAGTCGCCACAGCCTATTATCCATAGCTTGTTGTTGTCGTAAAATGCCTGGCTTTTTTGGTCAAGGATGCTTGTTCCATCCTTTATATTAATTTTTTCAATATTTGAAAAATTTTCATCACACTTAAAAAACTGTGTACCTGCGTGAACTACCTTATAGTCCTTATATTCGAAAATTCCGTTTATAGGTACGCCGTTTCCCTCGTCATCTGTAAATAGGGCAATCGTAGTGTGACCATTCCTTTTTTTGTTGACTCCACCCTCGTTAATCATATTGCGCATATAGCTTGCTCTGCTTTGCTTAACCTTAAGTGGTGATGAGCTTAGATCAACACCCTTTATCTGCCCAAGGTTAAAGATTTTTTTGTTCATATTTGACGATTGATTAATTCTCATATATACCTCACGTAAGGTCTATTTTGTAGGTGCTTTCTACACTAAGCTGACAGTCCGTTCTGTCGCTTACCATTTCCTCGATAAGCTGCTCGTACATATTCCTTGTCACGCTTGCTTCATCCGGGTCCTCGCTTCGAAGTAGCTCGCTTTTTACAAAGTAAGGAATAAGCTCACATATATCGTCAGGTAAATCAATGTTGTAGTTATCTCCTGTAATAGAGCTTATCCTGGGAACGGGCTCGACATACACGATTACAAATGTACCATTCCAGTCTGGGAGCAAGACGGTGTCAGTGCTCTGTCTTACATAACTCACACGTGGCTCATATCTTTTATCGTTATAAAAGGCTATCCTTTCTATCTTGCTCATTTCGGACTCAATATTTAGCTTAAGCCTATCTCCTATCTTAATAGCACTCCTTGAGCTTATTTCACGTTCCTTCGTTGGTAATATGCCCTTTTGCAAAAGCGATGCAAAGCACCTGTTAATTATCAAAGGCATATTTGCAAGCATATCGCTGTAATTTGGATTTTGCCTCAGATTAAATATCAGTTCTCTTAACGATTCCTCATTATCATAATCCGCCTCAAATATTTCCTCGGGAAAAATCATGGTAAGCACCGCTATCTTTATTTCTCCAAGCTTCATTTAATCACTCCCCCTTTTTCTTAGCGTTGTGCCACTCACCATTCCGTCCAAGTCATCGATAAGCTCTTCCTTGTACTCTCTCAAATCACTGTCAATATACGATAAATAGTCAGTAATATCGGTCATAAGCTCTTCATCCTTTACCGTATCCTGTACTTTTTTATAGTAATCATCAATAATCTCAAATACTTTGTTGAACACCTTTTCAAGAAGCTTGTCAGCTCGCCTGTATTTTTTTTCGTGTAATTCACACGCTGCATCATTTACATCATCAAAGTCGGCACCATTTAACTTGGAAAACATTATGCTTGCTATTTCGTTTTTCTCTTGCTGTTCAGTCATTTTTTGCTCCTTTTTCTAAAAAAGCAAGGAGCCTGCAATATGCGTTTTAAACTCCTTGCTTTTTCGTTAGAATTTATTTAATACGCTTATGCGTATTTTACGTTAATATTGACAACCTCTTTTTCTCTTGCAACTACGCCATCAAAGAGCGCAAAGCCCTTAACTGCATCAGCAAATGAGCTTTCAGGTCTATATGCCTCTGTATGAGTAAGAGGATTAACAAAAGCAATAGCTCTCTTTGTTCTAATCATAATGTTATCCTCAGCGCCATCAGCTGTTTTAGCCACATTGTTTGAAAGCTTAACTGTTACATTGCCATACATAGCAACCTTGCCGTTTTTAAGCTCGCCTGAATTGTCAGTGTCCTTAGTAATATAAGCCTGCTTAAATAGCTTATAAAAGCGTGGTGAAACAGTAACTACCACACCGGAATTAAAGTTAACGTCGTTTTCCTGAAGCTTTAAAATTGCATCATCGAGAATATCAAGCACGTTATCCTTTGTAACCACTGTCGCTGTTTCGGTTAGCTTAGCAACCTTAGCGTCTGTTGCAAAGTTAGCAACATACTTATCCATTGCATTAGCAAGCTCCTCGGATGTTTCCTTAGAAAGTGCATCCATAAGACCGCCTACCGCCTGCGCCTTATCAATATCTCCTACCTTGTAGTTAAAGTAGCGAATCTGCTCAATATTAAGAATAATATCGCTGCCATCAATTGTTTCGGCAGCTTCGATGTTGCCGTCCGCATTTGTTCTTTCAAGCTCTCTGATGGTAGGCTTACCTACACCAAGAATATGTACGCTGTCACCCTTCTTAGAAACCAAGCCCTCGTACTGTCTGTTACAGTCCTCTACAAATACGCAAGCTCTTTCGAGCTCTCTGTTGATTGATTCTGCCCATACTGATGGAATAAAATTTGAATATGACATAATTAATTCTCCTTTGATTTTTGTTATTTATTGATTGTTCCGAGCACACCTCTTTCTGCTCGGTCCTCTACTCTTTTGTTAAGCCATAGAAGTGCTTCTTCAATATGAGTAATTGCTATTGCATTTTCGCGAGTTGCAAACTCGCCCTTGTTAAATGCAATAAGACGGTCGCGCACAATTTCCAAAAGGTCATTATCTAATACTCCGTGTATGCTTTCTGCGACGCTTCTTGGTCCGTGTTGAAATCTAATCTCTCCAACGATTTCACCGCTATCAGCCCTTTTGACTAAGTAGTAGTGTGAAGCGCCACCTACACCTGCGCCTTCAGCTCTGTATACCTCATTCAGATTGTTTCTTTTTTGAATTGTTGATATTTTACTCATTATCTCCACCTCTGCTGGCTTTCTCTGATTTTTTCGTAATTCTTTTTGATTTCGGCAGGTGACATTTTGAGCACCTGCTCCTTGGTAAAGAAGGTATCGCCTGTAGCTCCGCCTGAATTGGTAAGTGAACCTACACCGACCTTTGATAGGCTTAGCTCCATAGCCTCTTTATCTTGTTTGCTTTTTTGCCCCTCAATCATTTTCTTGAATGGCAAATATTGCTCATATACCTCGCTTAGGGACTTGCTTTCCAGCTTTCCGTCTGCAAACGTGCGGAAGCCCTCATCCTTAAATAGCTCGTTTATATCCACGTCACCATATTTTGAACTAAACTCGTTTAAGTCATTAGCCACCTTTGCATCACTTGCTTCCTTAGCTTGCTTTGCCGTCTGCTCCTTAGCAATCTTAGCCTTGCTTTCCCTTTTGAGGTACTCGGAGTAGTCCCCCACAGGGTCCCCGCCCTCAGCCTCAATTTTTTTCATCAGTAGAAATTCCTCTACATCATAATCATCCTCAATAGGCTTGCTGTTGTATGGGTTTATGGGGTTAAATTCCTTGATTGTTTTTAGCCTTTCCTGCTTCTGCGCTTCCCTAAGGGCCTTTTCGTGCTCCTTACGCATAGCTTGGAAGGCTTTATTGGTTGCACTGTCCTGCTTAGGCTTATTTTCTGTGCTTTGCATTTGCACATTACTCTCACCCTTGCTTTCATCACTCTTTGTGGCAGATGCCGAGTTATCTGCCTGTCCCTGTGCTTCTGTGGTAGCATCAGTGCCATCTACCACAGTATTTTGGACCTCGTTTGTTACTTCGGCGTTTACAATGTTTTCGTTTTCCATAAGAAACCTTTCAATTTTGGATTTTACTGCATACCTGCGAATTTATATTTGAGCCAAAAGGCTTCAAATTCCTAAACGTTTGGGATTTTGTTTTGCTCTGTTACATTTAAGTAGCCCTGAGATAGCGCCTGCGCGTCGTTAAACACCCGCTCCATAGCCTTGTTTTGCTCTGTGATTTGACGATTGGCTTGATTAATTCTTGCAATAGCCTCTTGTCTGTCAGCTGCAAGCTCTGCACACATTACCTTTAAGCTATTGTTTTCCTTAATAACCGGCATTATCCTGTTAGCCACATCGGTTAACTGCTCTGTAAGCTTAGCCATTTCCTTCATCTGTCCCTGCAGCTGCTCTATTTGCGCCCTTGCCGTTTCAAGCTCGCTGCTCTGCTTGTTCTTTAGTATTTCGAGTATCTTACTCTTATTGCCGATAGCACTGTCAGGATAAGCCTCAACATATGCCTCTACATTTATAGCGCCACCTTTGAGTAAGTTATCAAGCATATTAATATCTGCTGCCACGCTTGACCTTGTTCCCTGTGTTGCTTCAACAACGACACTGAAGCTTGTTTTCTTAAACTCACGAGACGAAAATTTCTCTATAGTCTTTTGCTTCTCTCCACTTTCAAGCGTTTTTTCGTAATTAAATGTTTTTTGCTCGTAGAAATTTCTATAAAACTGAGCCAATACCTCGCCCTGCTTCTTCTTTGCGAGCCAAAATGTATTTCTTAGCTCCTCGATAGGAGTCTGTGCCTGTGCTTGAAGCTGTGCAATCGCCGCACCGGACATTGTCGAGCTTACCATTTCTCCTGTCATAATCTCCGTTGCGCCTGAAACACTTCTTGTAAGATTGGTAAGCATATTAACTGCATCCAATGAAGATGAATGTATTGCCTGCTCCGTCATTTTCTTGATTCCGTTACCTGTACCGGAATAATCAACCAGCACCTGACCGGGTGCATTTGTTATCTTTTGTCCCTTTAATGCATTAGGCAAAGCAACATATTTGCCCCAAGAAACCTCTTGAGAATTTAGTAGATACATTGCGATATTAAAGTTAATTGCCTTTTGGTTAGGAATTAAGCCCTCAACCTCGGAAAGGCCATAAATGCACTTTTCTCTTTTTTCATAGTAGCCTGCAACTATTGGATATAGCTCCTCACTTGCATAACTTTCTCCCTCTGCATCATCAGACAAAGAGTTGTTTGGTGCATCCTCGTTTGTACTGTTCACATATCCAAGCTCTCGTCTTGCCGCTTCTACATCAGGAATAATTGCAAATGGTTTATTTACGACGGTTGCTTTAGTTGCTCTTTCACAATAAACCTTGCCATCCTTCTTGAAGTACCTGGTTAATACAGTGCAAAGCTGCTCCTTATCCTGCTCCTTAGTGCTATAAGAATTATCCTGTAGCTCGTCACCGCATATTGACTCCTTATCCGCATCCTCGTCGGCCTTAAGCCTTACAGACTCAACATTTTCACGAGAGCTTATTAATATCCATTGTTGCTTCTGCTCATCAAGCAAGCAAGGATTTTCAAAAAAGATATTAAGAGGGTCTATAAGCTCACAACGTAAGCCCCCCTTGTATTTACCATCCTTGCCGACAGCCTCATTATCCCAGTAGAAATGCTGAAAGAATGAGCCTTTTTTAACGCTATCATCAACTGCGTTTTTGTCAATTTCATCAAGCCCTATTTCCTTGACTATGTACTCGGCGAATTTGTTAAACTTTTCAATCTCGGCACCCACATTCTCGCTTTCATAAACAAGTCGCACTGGAACAGATAAAAGTGCCGCTTTTTTGCTTCGGCATATCATTTTTATGATGTTGATTACAGGACGAGGCAGATTTTTCGTATTTTCTGTGGCGCTTGGCCACTGCCTTCCCTCAAAAAAATCAACAAATTTGGGAATATTTGTTCTTAAGCCTATTGAGCTTTGATACTCAATGCCCTTTTGATAAAGCTTCCAAAGATTAGTGATGCTTTCTTCTTGCATATTTAGCTATTCTCCTTTCCGTTAAACCACTCATTAACGATTTGTTTCAAGGAAGGTTGCTCCTCGTGTTTTACCTTCTCCTTTTCACCATCTGCACCTTGTGTTGGTTCTTCAAGCCTTCTTACCTTATGCTCAAGCTCAAGCACCTTTCTTTCTAAGTAATCAAGGCGTTTTTTTGTTTTTCCAAACATAATTACCACTCCATATATGAATTTTCCTCGACCGAGGAATTAAAAAACCTGTCAAGTGCATCAAAATCATTCTTTAAATCCTTGATGTTATGCTCATAATCTATTGCAATATAATGCGCAATGGCGGATGCCATTACCAAGTCATCGTGTGCGCCATCGGCAGCTGCCTGCTTTCCGTCATCACGCTTAATAAAGGTTGTCATTTCCTTAAGGGTTTCCCTGTCTGTTTCCAAATGCACATCCTCACGCATTATTGAAACAAGATTAGAGATTATAATAGGTCTTGTAATTGATGATGTTACAAAGCCGTAAAAGCCCTCGGGTATATCCGCCGTCGTTGTCAGCTTTTTAGAAGCATACAAATTTGAATATCCAAGCTTTCTAAGCACCCTTACAGGATGCCTTGAATAGTTTGTTTCAATACCTAAAAGAGCGTCATTATAATACTTTCCCAAGCAATAAAGCTGCTCAGCAAACAAGTCCTCGTCAATTCTTTGCTTGTGTAGTGTTGCCACACACCGCCCATTTGTATTGTCAAGCACCTTCGCAGTAAAAAAGTCAACACCGGTGCCTGCCGTATCTGCACCTATTACATATGGCTTAATTCTTTTTGTACCTTTTTTCTCCTCGATATATGGCTCTTCTACTATTGAAATATATCCGTTTCTATCTTCAACGAATTTATAATTATCAATATACTCCTCATAGCCTAATATCTCACCATTGTCACCCTGAAGCTTACGTATCTTTTTTTCATATTCAAAGTACCCAAGGCGTGATTTAACGTCATATGTGCTTAGATAATTAGAAATAGCGTCCTTGTCAAAAATGCAATTACCGCTTGATACAAATGCTTCCTCAGGAGTGCAGGGATATTCCTGTCTTATTGCAGTCTTATCAATGTAGCTGTGATATTTTTTTGCATACCAGGTAAGCTGCTCATTGCTTAAGCCCTTTTCTCTTAAAGCCTTCAACCGTTTGGTCAGCCATTCATCTGCATTCATCAGGTATAAATATTCACTTTCCTTGCTTACATACTCCTTTGTACGCCACCATTCATAAAAGAGATTGTGACAAGCTCCACTGTCCCAAAGGTCCTTGGCTTCATTAAAACCATTAGCAGTGGTTTCATAAACGCAAAGAGCATCCTCAATGGCTGCTTCTTGGATAGATTTTTGCAAATCACTCAAATTGCATCTAAAAAAAGCTATTTCAGAATAGTGAATAAAGGAAAGGGTGCGGCTTCTACCCACATTCGGCGTTGCTGATGCGACTCGCCACGAGGAATTAAGCTTATCAAAAAACAACTCATTTACAGAGTTAAGCTTTTCGTGTGGCTTTAACCTATCAGGTAATGCGTTATACATAACCTTTGCTTTATCAATAAATATTGCCTTTGTGTTATCGTCCCTGTCAGCAAGTGTGAAGCCTGAAAAGTTACGTCTGACAATAGCGTGTGCAAGCTGAATCGCCGTAATTATGGTCGTAAATCCCTGTTGTCTTCCCTTAAGAACGAAGAATGGCTTACTCCTGCCCTTTGTTTCTATCTGCTCAATAAAGTCCCTCTGTACCTCGTTATAGAAAAAGGGTACATTACGCTTTTTCTTATCTACAAGAGAAAAACAACACTCGACAAGCAGCCAGGGCTTTTCCTTAATCTCCGCTGTTAGCTCTGGCGTGTCAAGTATCTTGTCTGCAATAATACTTACTACCCTTGCATCAAACTCGATATCGTGCTTTTCTTCCCATATCTGCTTTCTTTTGGCAACCAAATCACTTATCGTAAGCATCTATCAAAGGTCCTCAAATTTAAGCTTTTTTTCGGTATCAATGGCAAGATTCTGTGTGGGAGTTCCTCTCATTACCGCAATTTTATCGCTCAAAACGCCAAAGCTCCTTACTATCTCACCTAAGGAGTCAGGAATAATACAGCTAAGTTCGCTTTTCAGCTGCTCAAAGCTCTTATCACCCTTGCCGTCAAGTAGCTTTTTGATAAGCTGCTCTCTCTTTTTTTCAGCGACAAGACTATTTTTAAGCTTTCTTTCAAGAATATTCATAGCAAGCTCTAAGCTATCCCACGCCTTGTTTACGTGCTTAGTTATCCGTTCCTTCGTTATCTTGTCACGGACTTCCTTGTACTTTGGGTCCTTGTCAGCATCATTTTTCCACATATACAATGTCCCTTCAGGCACTCCAAGCTCCTTGCTTATATAAGGCACCTTGTTTCCCTCGTTAAGCATTGCAATCGCTTTTTCATAAACCTCTTGACTGTGAGCTTTCCCCTTAGCCATTTTCCCTCTCCTTCCCGAAAAATCATTCTCTATTTTTACTATAACACAAATCGATTTTTCATATTTTTTCATTTTTTTTCATTTTTTATCAAACTTTTTAAAGTTCAAACTAAGCAATAAAAAAATGCACTGCTCAACCAGTGCATCTAACCTTTAAAACTAAGGTACAATTTTAGGTACAAAATATTATTTTTCTATCCTTTTTTATCGTTTTTTCCACTTAAAGCCCACCTTTTCACCCCACTTTCACGCCTATTTATTCAAATTTTACTCACCCCTTCTTTTCTCTGATTCTGCGCCAAGAAAATGTTCAACTGAACTCAAGTTCAGTTGGGCTTTTCTTTTTGTTGGGAATTAGGATTCGAACTTCTGCTTCACGACCTTGTCGTGAATAGAGTGCGTAAACGAGCGTCAAGGCGGTGAGAGCTTGCTCACATAAGCCGAGCGAAGTTCTTTTTCGCAAGAAAAAGCCTCTCTGATTCTGCGCCAATAAAAAAGACAGGATTCATACCTGTCTTTTTTATTGCTACGAGTCAAGATTCGAACCTGCTTCGTGGCTTTGCCACGAATGGAGTTCGCAAGTCGGGCGAAAGCCGACGTCTGCTTGCAAGCGTAAGGCTCGCCCAGACTCATTCCTAAAGGGAATGTATCTCTGATTTTAGCTATTTCTAACCTGCTTCACGACCTTGTCGTGAATAGAGCGCGTAAACGAGCGTCAAGGCGGTGGGAGCTTGCTCACATAAGCCGAGCGAAGTTCTTTTTCGCAAGAAAAAGCCTCTCTGATTCTGCGCCAATAAAAAAGACAGGTTTCATACCTGTCTTTTTTATTGCTACGAGTCAAGATTCGAACCTGCTTCGTGGCTTTGACACGAATAGAGTTCGCAAGTCGGGCGAAAGCCGACGTCTGCTTGCAAGCGTAAGGCTCGCCCAGACTCATTCCTAAAGGGAATGTATCTCTGATGATCCTGTTGTTACTTTTTACAGGTCTTGTGCCTGTCTTTTTGTTAGTTATATATTGAATAGCAAGGCAATTAGAAATCCAAGCTATTTGTATATTACATATACAAGCATATACAAGCACACTCAACAGTGCCATTTCATAGAAAATTCATATTTTATATTTTTGTTGATTAAATTTATAATATTCTATTTTGCAATATTTTTTAATTGCTCAAATATGCTTACTATCTCATCAGAAGATGTAATGCTGTGATAATTATCTTCTCTTGTGATAAACTCAACTGTTTTTCCGTTTGTTTCTAATGCTTCAACAAATTCTTGAGCTTGAGCATAAGGTACTTTTACATCACCTGTGCTATGAACGATAATTAAAGGTGTTTTTATTTGTTCAACAAAATTTATAGCACTGCGTTTTTGGTATTCTTCGGGACATTGTTCAGGTGTGCCACCAATTCTTCTAACAAGCATTTCTTGCATATCTGTTCTACTATTGTATATATCGGCAACATCATAAATACCTGAAATACAAGCAGCAGCTTTAATAACATTATTGTTATCATTTAGTAAAGCTAAGCAAGTTTGCATACCACCACGAGATTCACCAATCATATAAACGGAGTCTTTTTCAATAAATTCAAGTTTTGGAATAATATCCATCCAAAAAACTACATCATTGACATCTTTGCCACCAAATTCATCAACTCCTGTGCCAGGAGCTGTTTCACGATAGTTTGAAGCAATCATTACACAATTCAATGCCTGTGTATAAATTGCCACAGATTCAGCATTTAATGCTGAAAAGTTTCCGTTTCCACCTCTATTGTATATAACAAGTGGGTAGTCTTTTGTTTCATAGTCTTTTGGTAAAGAAATAAAAGCTGATACAGTACAATCGTCAACAGTATATAAAACTTGATATGTAATTATATCTTCAAGTATTTCACGATAAATACTTGCTACTGATTCAGGCAATTGGGACAAATCCATAGAGGATAATAATGAGTAATTGTCCTTAGTTATTGATGTTATATTGTCATTTTCTAATAAAGCACCAACATTTGTGTAATTTTCAGTTTGTGAGGGTACATTGTCTGTTATATTGCTATCATTTGATGTATCAGTATCGTTATTATTACAAGCAAACAAGCACATAGCACATAAAACAATGGCAATAATCATTAAAAGGCTCTTTTTCATTGATTTTTCTCCTTAAAATTGATTTTACAATATGATTATATCATAGTTTATTAACCATTTCAACAATTTCACACACAATTAAGTTGTGCTTAAAAATTGGCTGACAAGAGAGACCAAAACTGAACTAATTCGGGTTTGGTCTTTTCTAATGCAAATTTTTAGTCTTTTTGTGATGTTCAAAATTCTAATATAAAGCAATTTAGCAGGGCTTTTGTCCTGTTTTTTACTTTCCTTCTTGTATCAGTTCGACCAAAAACGACATATAATGTAATGGTGCTTCACCAAAATCTATAAAGGAGGTAATTTTATGAGCAGACAAAATCCGTTTATGCGAAGTACCAATGATCGCCATTGCAATAACTGTCAAAATGGTTCTCAAAATAACTGTAACGATCAATCGTCTTGTTGCGACGATTGCCACGATAAAGATAAAAATCCGTGCGTAGTATGTCCTCCTGGTCCCGAAGGTCCACAGGGTCCTGCCGGTCCGAGAGGTCCTATTGGCCCACAAGGTCCGACTGGTCCACGAGGAGCTACTGGTCCTCAAGGTCCACAAGGTCCTGCCGGTCCTCAAGGACAAAAGGGTGATACAGGAGCACAAGGTCCTCAGGGTCCTGCTGGAACACAAGGTCCTCAAGGTCCTGTTGGTGCACAAGGTCCCCAAGGCGATGCAGGTCCCACGGGTCAACAGGGTCCTGCTGGAGAAACAGGAGCACAAGGTCCTCAGGGTCCAATCGGTCCTCAAGGTCCCTCAGGTGAGGTTGGTCCTGTAGGCCCTCAGGGTCCTCAAGGTGCTACTGGCCCTGCTGGTCCTCAAGGTCCAATCGGTCCACAGGGTCCTGCTGGTGATATCGGTCCTGTAGGTCCGCAAGGTCCTGTAGGAGCTACTGGTCCTGCTGGTCCTCAAGGTCTCACAGGCGAGGTTGGTCCTATAGGTCCTCAAGGTGCCACTGGTCCTGCTGGTCCTCAAGGTCCAATTGGTCCTCAGGGTCCTGCTGGTGACATCGGTCCTGTAGGTCCACAAGGTCCTGTGGGTGCTACTGGTCCTGCTGGTCCTCAAGGTCCAATCGGTCCTCAAGGTCCTGCCGGTGATATCGGTCCTGTAGGTCCGCAAGGTCCTGTAGGAGCTACTGGTCCTGCTGGTCCACAAGGCCCAGCGGGTCCGCAAGGTCCTTCAGGAGATGTAGGTGCACAAGGTCCACAAGGGCCTGTAGGTGCTACTGGTCCTGCTGGTCCTCAAGGTCCTGTGGGTCCTCAGGGTCCTATTGGTGATACGGGTGCACAAGGACCACAAGGTCTCCCTGGTGGTGTATTTAGCTATGCCGATTTTTACGCATTGATGCCACCCGATAACTCGGCAACGGTTGCTCCTGGTACCGACGTAAGCTTCCCGCAAAACGGTCCTATCGCTAATACGAACATCGGACGTCTTGGTCCTTCATCATTCAATCTTGGTCCTATTGGAACCTATCAAATCCTATTTCAAGTCAGTGTTACCGAAGCTGGACAGTTAATTATTACCTTGAATGGTCAAGATTTGGCTTATACTGTCGCAGGTCGTGCAACAGGAACCTCACAGATAGTTGGAATGGCTGTAGTAACTACTACAACAGTCAACTCTATTTTGACGATTCGCAATCCTGCTGGTAATGCTGCCGCACTTACAATTACGCCTCTGGCTGGTGGAACTCGACCCGTGTCAGCGCACCTTGTAATCACACAAATTGGATAATGCTTTATATTCGAAGCCTGACGGTTCAGTTCAATTAAGCTTTAAAACACCTATACAAAATATTTGGCTTGTAAAAGGGTTCAATTTGCAAACCACATATTTCACTAACAAAAAAAGACAGGTCTTATGCTAAGATGATATAATGATGGTAGACACTAAAAAAGAGGTGTCTACCATTTTTCTATGGTATAATGTGAGAAAGGAAGGTGAAAGAAATGGGACGACCAAAAGGTGGAACAAACAAATTCCACAGCAAAGAGGAAAAATTA
>JAFTKN010000026.1 GCA_017453255.1 Clostridia bacterium
AATTTGCTCTTTACTTTAAAATTACTTGTTTCGAGTAGTTTTCTTCAACTTAAAAGAATTCTTAAGAGTTCCGTCTTTTGTACATTAGTTCTCTAAAAAATCTAATTTCGTTCATTGTTCAATTTTCAAGGATCTTTTCTTCCGCCATCAAACCTTTCGGTTCTGTTACGTCCCTACGCCTTTTTGCGTAGTGCCTTGCTATTATATCACCACTTCTCACCTTTGTCAAGTACTTTTTTAAACTTTTTTTAAAATTTTTTGATTTTTCTTTTTTATTAGCTAATAAAACAATTAATAAAATAGGAAGAAATTTTTTATCATAAAATTACCAATTATATTTTTGAATTAAGCTTACATAATAATAACAGAGCGTTTGAGATTTGTTATCGAGTTGTCTTGTTGATTAGGCGATTCGACAAGTCGCCTATGCTCGATAATATAGATATTAAAAGAATAGGAGCTTTGTTATGTCTAAGAACAACATCTCTGTTCCAGAAGCTAAGGCTGCTCTTGACCAATTCAAGATGCAGGCTGCTAGCGAAGTAGGTGTTACTCTTAATCAAAATGGCTATAACGGTAACCTCACCTCTAAGCAGGCTGGTTCTATCGGTGGTCAAATGGTTAAGAAGATGATCGAATCTTACGAGAATTCTATCAAGAATCAAAGATAAGCTTACTAATTATTAGTACTATGTTTGATTTACGGCTTTATATTGAACAATAGGGAGAAATACTTCTAACTTGTCATTAAAGCAAGAAAAAGCATTTCCGTTTTTCGGAAATGCTTTTTTCTTATTTTTCAATATAAATGATAGAATTTCTCTTTAAAACTAAGTTTAATTTGTTATCATTGAATGATGCTTTTAGGTATGGTGACATTGAATTAACTTCGTCAACTATATATATTTTTGCATTTGACATATCAAAGCCATCTACAGATATTTCAATCAGCTTGGAATCCAAATTATCATTTTCAGCATAGTAGGTTACCATTGCGCCTACTTTATCACCATTTCTTGCGCCTACTACATATATATTCTCATCATCTGAGCTATTTACCACCTGTGTGCCTAACTCATAAAGATTTGCAAATATATAGAATGGATAATAGCCCTTTAATTCCTCATATGCGTACATATCCCAAAGACCATTAAAGCCTGTTGGACGTGCATCATAATACATAAGCATATCAATATCAGGATTATTTTGTCCTGCACTCATACAAGCTGCTGTAAAGGCAGCTCCCTTTATGCCGATAATTTGTTTAATTGAATAAACAAATTCCTTGGTCCAATCTCTTACATAGTTCCATTCATTTAAAATGCTTTCTACATTACCATAGCCATATTTTTCAAGCAATCTTTTAATTCTTGAGCCTTTTATTGAAACATCTGATGGCTCAGTCCAATACCAATGCCATGAGAAGAAATCAAGTGGTACATTTCCTTCCCTACTTATTGCCTGCAAAAAGCGCTCCATAAAGCCCTCATCACCAACAGAGGCAGGACCACCAATTTTCAAATGCGGAAAGCACTTTTTTAGATGCTTGGAAGCAGTTATATAAAATCTCATATAATCAGATTCATTACCACTCCAGCATTTTTTATTTTTTGCTCCGTCTGGATCGATATCTGGCTCGTTCCATATTTCCCAATACTCTATATCATACTTAAAGCCGTTTGCCCAGCCCTCAGTATAGTGTCTAATAATGTGCTCACATATTTCTGCCCATTTTTGAAAATCCTTTGGCATTATTGTGCCATATTTCTTTATCCCATGCTCAATTTTAGAGCCCAAGCGATAAAATGGCTTTGTTCCAACCCTAAAAATTTGAGAAATGTAAAGGTCTGTGCAAGGAAAATCATAGCTATTGGGATCATTTACATCAGCATCAAAATTTGGAAATATTGCATGAACATCAACTGTATGCTCTCCACCATAGCCTGCAAAGAACGAGGCATCGTGTGTTCTTGCATATGGTATTCTTGCAGATCTATATGATTCCTCATTACCTCTTGTTTGATCCTTGCCTGCAATAACTGGGCCATTATTAACAGCGTGCATTGGCTTGATTTTTCCTGTAGCCATTGAATAATCAATTCTTACGTTGCTCATATTATTCGCCCTTTTTAGCTTGTGTAATTGCTTTAATTCTCTTCATATCAAATTTCGGTTGTCTTTCATAGGTATAAAGACCATTAACCTCTTGCTCTACGTCATAAAGCTGAGTATAGCAGAAGCCACAAACATATGGTGAATTTATTAGAGCCTTTGTAAGATACTCGTATCTTTCAATAAACTCCTCCTCGGTTTTTGGTCCATCACCATATCCCCAGCCACCAACGCCGTCTGTATCCCATCTAATTCCACCATACTCGCTTAGATATAGTGCCATATCCTTATAGTCGGCAGATTTTTGATATTTTGCTACCCATTCGTGAGATTTGTCATAATTCTCGGCAAATTCTTCATAATTAGGAGCATAATAAATCTTTTCAAACTCTTCCTTACCCTGCAAATAATCGTGAAGGTCATAAATATCTGATACTACCTGATAGTTACCGCTTGTTCCTACACAAGGACGAGTTGTATCTATCGCTTTGGTTGTGTAATAAAGAGCTCTTATAAAATCATCGTTTTGGTGTCTGTATTCATAATCCCATGTTTCGTTAAGCGGACACCAGCCAATGATTGATGGATGATTAAAATCTCTCTTAAGCTCTCTTTGCCATTCAAGAAGAAATGGCGCTAAGTGGTTCATATTAGAGCAATCAATGCCCCAGTTTCCTGTTTCACCAAATACAAGATAACCCATTTTATCACAATGGTATAAAAATCTTGGTTCAAATACCTTTTGGTGAAGTCTTGCACCATTGAAGCCTGCATCAAGGGACAAATAAATATCCCTTACAAGCTCTTCTTCTGTTTCGGCTGTATAGATGCCCTTTTTATAGAAGCCCTGATCAAGAACTGTACGCAAAAATACTGGCTTACCATTAAGGAGATAATGCTTATTATCAAAGGCAGTGCTTCTTACACCAAAGTAACTCTTAACCTTATCTGAGCCATAGGTCATTACAAGGTCATAAAGCCTTCCCTTACCTACCTCCCACAAATGAAGCTCGCTAAGATTTAATGTAACACGACTTATGCCTGCGTTAAGCTTAGCATTTACCTTACCGACACTTTTTCCCTTGTAGCTTGCTTCAGCAGTAAATTCCGCCTTTCCTACTGTTTCTACCTCAATTTGAACATTTTTATCCTCGATTGATGTGTAATACTTCACACTTTTTATATAGCTTTTTTCAACATACTCAAGCCATACGGTTTGCCAAATACCTGTTGTTCTTGTATAATCACAGCCCATTGAATAATAATTCTTTGACTGCTTTCCTGATGCTTTTCCACTTGGATGTGTATCTATTGCACATACTGTAATAATGTTTTCTTTACCTTTATTTACAAAAGGAGTAATATCAATGTCAAAGCCTATATATCCACCTACATTATGATATGCCTCTTTACCATTAATATAAATGTAGCTTTCATAATCTACTGCTCCAAAATGCAAAATAACATTTTTGTTATTCTTTTCAATTTTAACCTTTTTTAGATACCAAACACAGTTTAAAAAATCTACCTTTCCTATGCCTGACAAAACACTTTCAGGGCAGAATGGAACTATTATTTTGGAGTCAAGAGAGGTTCTTTCATAAAACCTTCTATCTCTTCCACTTACTCCGTAGTCAAATTCAAATTCCCACTCTCCGTTAAGATTAACCCAGTTTTCTCTTTCAAATTGGGGATTGGGATGCTCTGGTCTTGGAATATTCATTTCTTTATCTCCTTATATTTTTTTCATTAGCTTTGCAACATAGGTTGCCATTAATTTTTTAGTACCGACCAAATCAAATGCAATTTCATACATAAAGTCATTACTCATTGGTATTACGTTTAACACCGTACCCTCTCCAAAGGTGAAATGATTTACTCTATCACCAATAGAAAAAACTGTAATTGGCTTTTTCTCGACCTTTCGCTCGGCTTTTTTATAATTGAAGCTTGGTATATCAGCCTTTTTCTTGTTTTCAATGAATGAGCCTGCAAATGCTGGTCTTTCTCTTTGAATATCCAAATAGCTTTCATCTATTTCTCTAACAAAACGAGAAAGCGGATTTCTTTGAGTCATGTTATAGAGCAATCTTTCCTTAGCATGTGTGATTATCAATATTTGCTTTGCTCTCGTTATCGCAACATATGCTAAGCGTCTTTCCTCTTCTATTTCTGAGGGCAAGCCGAGTGACTGTTGTCCTGGGAAAATTCCCTCCTCCATACCTGGTAAAAATACTACAGGAAATTCAAGTCCCTTAGCGCTATGTATGGTCATAAGGGTTACTGCATCAGCATCCTTATCGTAATTATCTATGTCTGCCATTAGAGCAACCTCCTCCAAAAATCCAGAAAGAGATGGCTCGTCTGTATTATCCTCATATTCTCTTACAGCTGAATATAATTGTTCAAGGTTCTCAAGCCTTTCCTTTTCAGGAGCTCCTTTGGATATTATTTCCTGCTCATAGCCTGACCTTTTTGCTACCTCTCTTACAAAGGCAGTAAGAGGCATAATATCCATTTCCTCCTTCAAGGAATTTATTATGCTTGCAAAGGAGCGCATACCATTTGCTGCTATTTTGGGAATAGCTGTATAGCTATGGGCGTTTTCGATTATTTCCATTGGTGGTAAATTAAGCTCCTCAGCTATTAGCTCCATAGCATTAATCGAAGCATCACCAATCTTACGTGCAGGAACATTGATAATTCTCTTTAGCCTCACCATATCACTTGGATTATTAAGAACTGACAAATATGCAAGTATATCCTTAATTTCCTTACGGTCATAGAACTTCTTTGTTCCAAGCATTCTATAAGGAATACCACTTTTAACAAACATAGTTTCAAGGTTCATTGATTGTGCATTCATTCTATATAGAATAGCAAAATCATTATATTTCAAGCCCTTTTCCTTGCGCAATGCGACTATTTTATCAATAATATAGCGTGACTCATCGTTTTGGGTGTAATTTTCCTTAACGATGATTTTGTCACCCTCCTCATTTTCACACCAAAGACTCTTCATATGCTTGTGGCTATTATTTTTAATTACACAGTTAGCTGCATTAAGAATATTAGAGGTTGAACGGTAATTTTGCTCTAATTTAACAACTCTTGCGTCATCATATTTTCTATCAAAATTCAAAATATTTTCTATTGTTGCGCCACGGAATTTATAAATACTCTGGTCATCGTCACCAACAACCATTACATTTCTATAAAAATCACCAAGCAAGGATACCAACACAAATTGAGCCTTGTTTGTATCCTGATACTCATCAACTAAAACGTACTTGAATTTGTTTTGATAGTAGGCTAAAATGTCCTCATTTTCTTTAAGAATCTTAACGGTTTGCATTATAATATCGTCAAAATCAAGAAGGTTGGAATCCATTAGCTTTTTTTGATAGCGAGCATAAATTTTTGCTATATTTCTATACTTTTCGTCGCCTTGTGCATCAAAGGTATATTCGCTAACGTCAATTAAGCTATCCTTTGCTCTGCCAATTTCGTTCATAACCATTTTCAAGGGTAGATATTTATCCTCAATACCTAAATCCTTCATACAGCCTGCGATTATCTTTTTAGAGTCATCTGTATCACAAATACCAAAGCCTGCACGGTAGCCAACGAGCTGTGCATGTCGCCTTAATATTCTCATACAGCAATTATGAAAGGTGCCTGCCCAAATTTCCTCTGCGCTTTCCTCTCCTACTACTTTTATAAGACGCTCCTTAATTTCGTTAGCTGCCTTATTAGTAAAGGTTATTGCTAACACACCGCTTGCATAACAGGGATTTTCAGCAAATAGCTCCAAATACTTTTCTATTGCCTCAAGTGGTAGCTTAACCGCCTCCTCTAAATCCTGAACCGAATCCTCAGTTACAAAATCAGGAATTTTAGTTGAATAGTACGCATTACCATATTTGATGATATGAGAAATTCGATTTACTAAAACTGTGGTTTTTCCACTTCCTGCACCTGCTAAAATAAGAACAGGTCCATTTACTGTATAAATTGCCTCTCTTTGCTTTTCGTTAAGAAACGAATAATACTTATCAAAAAGCGCTTTTTTAGCAGTTAAAAATCTATTTTTATATTCTTCTTCCATTTATTTACTTCCATTTCATAATATCATTTTAAGTATAACATATTACATTAAAAATGTAAATAGTGATAAACAAAGGTTTTTAACATAATTTTACCATTTTTTAACATAAAAAAGCGACAAGCAAATACTTGTCGCTTTGGTGCCGGTGATCGGGGTCGAACCGATACGGTATCGCTACCACCGGATTTTGAGTCCGGCACGTCTGCCAATTCCATCACACCGGCTAAGTGCTAAATCATTTTAGCATAGTTTTTTTGACTTTGCAATACCTTTTTTAAAATTTTCAAATTATTTTTCTACATTCTTCGTGGATATTAAATTTATCTTTTTTCCACATACGCCACTTGCTACTACCTCGCCAAGCTTTACAGGTGGAACAAGCTCCATTTCAGCTACTTCCTTCATTATCTCCATTGCTGTTTCGTATGCGACTGGCTTATCTGTTTTGACAGGTAAAAGCTTTGATGCTTCGCTATTAATTCTTACGGTGGTGGTTAAAATGCTTTTCATCTTTCCTCCTCCCTAATCCTGTCACGCTTATTTAGAAACCAAAGATAATCGCTAACGCCCTTTCCTGCACGCTTACCATCTGCCATTACATCCTCAACGTCATCGTGTATTATTCGTGCGTTTCCACAGGCAAATATACCATCAACATTTGTTTCAAGTCTTTTGTCTGTTTTTGGCCCGTGAGTTAGCTTTTTAATCTCTATGCCTACTTCCTGCATAAGCTCTATTTCAGGTAAAAATCCACAGGAATATACTAAGGAATCACATTCAATTTTCTGCTTAGTTCCCTTTATCAGCTTTCCGTCCTTATCAAGGTCGGCAATTTCTATTGCCTCTACCCTCTCCTTGCCGAAAATTCTCGTTACTGTTGTACGTAATTTTAAGGGTGTTCCAAAATAATCAAGACATTCGCTAATATCGGTTTTGTGAGCCTGTGGCTTTGCTCTTGTATCACATACAAATAATACCTGTCCTCCCTCTAAGGATAAGCGACGAGCTATTATAAGAGCTATATCAGTTGAGCCTATAATTACAGTTTTTTTACCTGGGAGATAACCCTCAATATTAACAAAGCGCTGAACAGTACCCGCTGATGCAATTCCAGCAGGACGTGTTCCTCCTATTGAGAGTCCACCCCTTGACCTTTCACGACAGCCTGTTGCTAAAACAATAGCATCGGCTTGAATTTTAGTGTAGCCTAAGGTTGGAGATACTGCTGTAATTATTTTTTCTTTTGTTATTGATATTACTGTAGTGCCAACTAAGTACGGAATATTATTCTTTTTTACAAGAGCTGATAGCTCTGAAGCCATTTCGGTTCCTGTTAATTCGTTTTTTCCAAAGCCCTGATGAATACAGAGATTAAGAGTTCCACCGAGCTCATCTTCCCTTTCAATTATCAATATATCCTCTGCCTTAATTCCTGATTTATAAACATTCAAGGCACATACTATACCTGACGGACCAGAGCCTATTATTACAAGCTTCTTTTTCATCATATACGTTTCGTCCTTCCACAGAGAATATTTGAATTAGAGCTAAACTTTTTAACCTCTGAAACACTAATATTCAGCTCTTTTGCGATGATTTCTGCAACCTTAGCACGACAATATCCACCCTGACATCTACCCATACCTGCACGTGTACGTCTTTTTACCATATCCACAGTATGTGCTGAAATTGGTCTTCTTATTGCGTTTACTATATCACCCTCGGTTACCATTTCGCAACGGCAGACCATTTTTCCATATCTTGGGTCTTTTTTGATTGCCTTTTCTCTTTCGCTTTCGCTCATATCATAGAATAGCTTACAGTTTCCCTCAGCTGTTCTTGTAGTGATATAATCTTCTTTTTCTTTAAATTTAAGTCCAGAATTACGTAGTATATTTACTATGTATTCTGCAATTGCAGGTGAAGCGGCCAAGCCTGGTGATTCGATTCCTGCTGCATGGACAAATTTTGGAAATTTCTCTGATTCTCTTATATAGAAATCTCCACTTGTTGGCGTTGCTCTAACTCCTGCAAAGGTAGTTATTATTGCATCTAAATTAATATCAGGCACAATGCTTCTTGCACCCTCGGCAATTTCTGAAAGTCCTTCAGATGTTACGCCTGTATCAGCCTTTGACTCAACCACGTTAGCATTAGGACCTACTATTATATTGCCATCAACTGTTGGCGAAACCAATATGCCCTTACCCTTTTCACTTGGAGTAACAAAAAGCGTATGGTTTGCGGTTTTGCCCTCGCTTTTATCAAGTAGCATATATTCTCCACGACGTGGAATTATTTTAAATGGTAGCTTATCGCCTAAAATTTCAGCAATCTCATCAGAATATAAGCCCGCTGCATTAACAACATATTTTGCCTTTATCGTTTTATCGTTGGCTGAAATTGTATAAAGCTTATTGACTTCGTTATAATCAATTTTATCAACCTTATATTCAAAATAGTAATCAACACCATTAGTTGCAGAGTTTTCACTAACTGCGTACGCTAAATCATATGGACAAACTATACCTGCACTTGGTGCATAGAGCGCATATTTTGCATCCTTGCTCACATTTGGCTCCATTTCTCTAAGTCTATCCTGCTCAATTATTTCTAAGCCACGTACTCCGTTTTTCTTACCTCTTACGAGTAAAAGCCTTAGATGCTCTAAGTCCTTCTCATTATAACCAATTACTAAGGAGCCACATTTGTTATAATGAACACCAAGCTGCTTTGCAATAGGTCCTACAAGACGAGAGCCACGTACATTTAGCTTTGCCTTTAAGCTACCCTCATGTGCATCATAGCCTGCATGAATAATTGCAGAATTTGCACGTGTTGTTCCAGAGGCAACGTCTATTCCAGCCTCTAACACTGCACATTTTATTTTATATTTACCAATCATAAATGCTGTCATAGTGCCGACAATACCAGCACCGATTATGGCAACATCATAGGATTTAATAGCCATTATTACCTCCTTATTCAAAAAGGTATTTAATATAATATAACATATTTTTAGTTATTTTTCAAGTCTTTACTTGATTATGCAGATTTTGTATGCTAAAATATAGCTAAACGAGGTGATTTTATGATAGATATTTCACAGCTTGGCGCACATGCTCTTGCTTATTTAGGCGACTCTGTGCTTGAATGCTTAATAAGAGAGGCTCTTATTCTTAAAGGAATTGAAAAATCCTCTCATCTTAATAAAGAGGCGTTGAATTACGTTACTGCCGTTAATCAAAATAAGGCTTATATGAATATTGAGAATATTCTTACTGACGAGGAAAAAGCAGTTTTCAAGAGAGGGCGCAATTCCTCTCATTTAAACGTTCCTAAAAGCGCTTCGCCTATTGAATATAAAAATGCAACTGGCCTTGAAGCAGTTTTTGGTTACTTAAAATTGCAGAAAAATGAGGATAGAATTTTAGAGCTATTCTCTCTTTCTTATCCAGATTTGAAATAGACAGGTATCTTTCCTGTCTTTTTGTTTTTTTGTCACAAAAATTTAACTATTTTTTATGTTTATTTTATTGACATTAAAATTTTGTAGGTTTATAATTGTAGTATTGCTTATATTATTGTTTTAACGAAAGGAGTACTTTAATGTTCAAAATACTTAAACGGTTGTCGAAATGCATTGGCAAATACAAGATTAATGCTATTTTGTCACCAATTTTTGTTATGTTTGAGGTTATTTTGGAGTGTGCTATCCCAGCTATTGCAGGAACACTTATAAATGAGCTTAATATAGCCGAGCTTAACAAATCCACATCTGTTGATGTTGGGCGTGTTGCAATGTATTGTGGCATTTTGATTGGGTGTGCTATATTATCACTTATTTTTGGTGCACTTGCAGGTATACAATGCTCAAAGGCGTCCTGTGGATTTGCAAAAAACCTACGAACAGAGCTTTACAACAAGTCACAAGACTTTTCTTTCGAGAATATTGACAAATTTTCCTCCTCAAGCCTTGTTACTCGTTTAACAACCGATGTTACTAATGTACAGCAATCATTTATGATGATTATAAGAACTGCTATACGTTCTCCATTTATGTTCATTTTCTCCATCATTATGGCATTTACTGTTGGTGGATATATGGCATTTATTTTCGTTTTTGTTGTTCCTATTTTACTTTTCACCCTTATCTTAGTGGCGAAAAAGGCGATGCCTATTTTCAAGAAGGTATTTAAAAAATATGATACTCTTAATGCTTCCGTTCAAGAAAATGTAGCGGGAATGAGAGTTGTTAAATCCTTTGTTCGTGAAGAGCATGAAAGCAACAAATTTGGAGATGCCTCTGATGATGTACGTAAGGACTTTACAAGAGCTGAAAAAATCTTAGCATTTAACAATCCTGTTATGCAATTATGTATGTATGCTATTATGATTTGCGTTTTACTTTTTGGCTCTTACGTAATTATACAGACAACTGGCACAGCATTCAATGTTGGTAACTTCTCTATGCTACTTGCTTATGGTATTCAAATGCTAATGAGCCTTATGATGATTTCTATGATTTTTGTAATGATTACAATGTCACTTGAAAGTGGTCGTCGTATTTGTGAGGTTCTTAACGAGGAAACTACCATCAAAAGTCCTGAAAATCCTGTAATGACAGTTGAAAACGGAGATATTACTTTCAAAGATGTATGCTTTAAATATAATGAAAGAGCTGAAAAAAGCGCTCTTTCTCATATTAATTTAGAGATTAAATCCGGACAAACTGTTGGTATTATCGGTGGTACTGGTAGTGCTAAATCTACACTAATTTCATTAATCCCTCGTCTTTATGATACAACAGAGGGTGAGGTTTTAGTTGGCGGAGTAAATGTAAAGGATTACGATTTAGTTTCCTTGCGTGATTCTGTTAGTGTTGTTTTACAGAAAAACATTCTCTTCTCTGGTACAATTAAGGATAATCTTCGTTGGGGTGACGAAAATGCAACCGATGAGGATATGGAAAGAGTTTGCAAATTAGCGTGTGCTGACGATTTTATTCAAGGATTTCCCGAGAAATATGATACATATATTGAGCAAGGTGGCACTAACGTATCGGGTGGTCAAAAGCAAAGACTTTGTATCGCACGTGCACTATTAAAAAAGCCTAAGATACTTATTTTAGACGACTCTACAAGTGCAGTTGATACAAGAACTGATGCTCTAATTAGAAAAGCATTTAATGAGGAAATTCCTGATACTACAAAAATTATAATTGCACAAAGAATCTCAAGTGTTCAAAACGCAGATTTGATTATCATTCTTGACGATGGAAAAATTAATGCTATCGGCAACCATGACACTCTAATTAATGAGAATGAAATTTACAAGGAAATCTTCATTTCTCAAACGAAAGGAGCGTCGCTATCATGAATAAAACAGTAAAAAATCCACGTGGCCCTGTTATGGGCAGACCTATGAAAAAGGTTAAAAAGGGTACATTTGGTAGATTGCTCAAGCTACTCTTCTCTTTCTATAAAGTGCCCTTAATTATTGTTTTAATTTGCATTTGCTTAAGCGCTTTTGCAACTGCTTCTCCTTCTATTTTCCAAGAATATGTTGTTAATACCTCGGTTGAATCTCTTGATGATTTAACATTAACTGATGAGGAAAAGGCAGAAATGACAGAGGCTGAAATTGCCGAATTTGAAAGCAATAAGGTTTCTAACGTAATGAATAACCAGTTCAGAAGAATTTGCATTGCTCTTTCTATTTTGGGTGGTATATATCTACTTGGACTAACCTGTGCATTTGTTCAAACAAGAACTATGGCAACGGTCACACAGGGTTCTCTACATAAGCTACGAATTTTAATGTTTGGCAAAATGCAAAAGCTACCTATCAGCTATTTTGATAGAAATACACGTGGCGATATAATGTCACACTATACAAATGATATTGACTCACTAAGACAGCTTATTTCTCAATCACTTCCACAGGTTATTAGTACTGTAATTATTTTAATAACTGTTACTACAATGATGCTAATAATGAGCTTTTGGATGACGCTTGTTGTATTTGCTGGTGTAATTGTAATGTCAATAGTTTCTAAAAAGATTGGTGGAAGTGGAGCTAAATACTTCCGTAAGCAACAGCAATCCTTAGGTGAGGCTGAGGGCTATATTGAAGAAATGATTAATGGTCAAAAGGTTGTTAAGGTGTTTAACTATGAAACCAAAAGCAAGGAAAGATTTGACCAGCTAAACTCTACCCTATGCGACCATTCAACTAAAGCTAATATCAGAGCAAATACTCTTATGCCAATTATGAATAACATTGGTCATATACTATATGTTTTCATTATTTTTGTTGGTGCACTTCTCTTTGTTTTCAAGATAACTAATGTATCAATCACAGGTACTGAGCTTTTCCAAATTGGTACAATTGTTGCCTTTGCTGGTCTTTCTAAGCAATTTACTAACAGCGTTTCACAGCTTTCACAACAGGCTAATGCTATTATTATGGGTCTTGCAGGTGCTGAGCGTATATTTGAATTGCTTGACGAGGAGCCTGAAACAGATGACGGATATGTAACACTTGTAAATGCTACAGAGGATGAAAACGGAAATATCATTGAGTCAAGCAAGCGTACAGGAATGTGGGCTTGGAAGCATCCTCATGGTGACGGAACTGTTACCTACACTAAATTAACTGGTGATGTTAGACTTAAAGAGGTTGATTTTGGCTATGTAGAGGACAAAATCGTTTTACACGATGTTACTCTCTATGCCGAGCCAGGACAAAAAATAGCCTTTGTAGGTGCTACTGGTGCAGGAAAAACTACTATTACAAATCTTATTAACAGATTTTACGATATTGCTGACGGTAAAATAAGATATGATGGCATAAATATCAACAAGATTAAAAAGGACGACCTTCGTCGTTCCCTTGGTGTTGTTTTGCAGGACGTAAACCTATTTACTGGAACAGTAATGGATAATATCAGATATGGTAAGCTTGATGCAACTGACGAGGAATGTATTGAGGCTGCTAAGCTTGCTAATGCTCACAGCTTTATTGAAATGCTTCCCGACGGATATAACACTATGCTAACAGGTGGTGGCAGTGGACTTTCTCAAGGACAAAGACAGCTAATTTCCATAGCACGTGCTGCTGTTGCTGACCCTCCTGTTATGATTCTTGACGAGGCTACATCTTCTATTGATACAAGAACAGAATCAATCGTTTCTGCTGGTATGGACTCACTTATGAAGGGCAGAACGGTATTTGTTATTGCACACAGACTATCAACTGTTAAAAACTCAGATGTTATTATGGTGCTTGATCACGGAAGAATAATCGAGCGTGGCTCGCACGATGACCTAATTGAGCAAAAGGGCAAATATTATCAGCTTTATACTGGTGCGTTTGAGCTTGAATAAAAAAATGGGCAGTTTTGCCCATTTTTTTATACCTCAATTTGATTTAGCTCTAAATCCTGCCCTACTCTTTTTAAAATTTCCTTCTCGAAATTAAAATTTTCTAAGCTATAATCAAAAATTTCGTTTTCAAGCAAGCATGCAATCATTTTTTCGTGATGAATTAAGAGCGTTGCTAAGTTAGTTTCGTTTTTGTGCATTAGGCAAAGCTTATCAAGGTCGGCAAAAATAATTTTGTTTGAATAAACTAATAAAAATGTGTTATCGAGGCTTCCTTTAATATAGAGTAGCTTTTGTGATGTGCTTTCCATCTCGATGCTATTTACTACCGTTAGTTTAATATCGTTTGTAATAAAATAGTTTTTTTCAGATTTTGAAAAATAGCTTTCTGAGTCTTTTACAAATAAAATTATATCGTTATAGCCATACGCAACAAAATATTCGATAATTTCCTTTACATTTTCCTTTTCTTCATTTTTAAGAAATAATACAATTTTCATTTTGGATCCTCTCCTTTTTTTACTTAAATTTCCCAAAAATGAAAATATTATTCTCATTATTATTCATTTTTTATATTAATATATGTTCATATGTGAATGTTTAAGTATAACAAAAAGGCGGTTTTAATACCGCCCTTTTTTATTTCTTTTTGCGAATCACAATAATTAATGCTGTAACTGCGCATATTGCAACAAAGCCACTTGCTATGCTTATCACTATAAGTAAAACAGGTGAGCTTGCATCACTTTGATTATCATTTGGTTCTACGATTGTTCTTATTGTCCTCTCTCTTATTGTAACATCACAGCCCCATTCAGTTGCTAAATAGTTTGCTCTATCTTCCATATGCTCACATAGATAACCGATTACGGTAGTATTATCTTTGTTGATTCCATTGGAATATTCCTTAACAAAATTAAACACCTGTGATGACTGCCATCTATCATAATGAGTTCCGTCATAATATGTAGGCCAATATGTATAGTCGTTGCTTTTCCATCTATTTCTTTCCATATCAACAGATGCACCAAGCTCATCAACTAAGCTTTCCACATATCCACCAGCACTTATCATATCAATTATGCTATCGTAAATACTACCAAATTCCTCTGTTACCTTTTGGTTGAATTCTGCTTTTTGAGTAAGTCCTGACCATATGCTTCTGTTTTTCGCCCAAAAGCCCTCGGGATTCGATGCTCCGTTTTTAAGTATGTTACCTAACGTATTATCGCAGTCCCACAATGGACCCTTAAAAATCTTGGATTGAACACCATTTATGTCTGCATCCTTATAAAAATACATACTTGAAGAGCCTGCATCATAGTTTCGGCTATATTCAGCTATTATGTAGGCATAAACAAAGCTATTTTCGTCGATATATTCAGTATAGTGCTTTCCTAAACGATTTTTGCCGTTTTGCGACATTATCGCCTCTTCCATTTCAGCAAATAGACGAGCGATATACTCAACCTGCTCCTTTGAAGCATATTCAGGTGATTTCAATACATAGGCATTGTTTTCTGTTTTAAAATAGCAGAGCTCATTTTTATAGTAGTTATTATCAAGCTCAATAAGATATCCCCCTGTAATATCTGCTGGATTTGTAATTCCGTCGATATAGGAATATTCAACAAGAGTTGTTTCTTCAATTAATGTACCAGTTGTTACCTTTATAGCGCTTTCGTTATAGGTTGGATTTAATAAATCAGTTGCTTTTTCAAGATCGACTATATTTACTCGGCTCTTGCTTACCTGCACCTTTTCGCATAATAGGTATATTCCATAATATTGACCATCAATATATAAGTCAACACTTTGAAAATCACTACTTTTCATACCTAAAAGCTCAGCAAGCTTAAACATAACACTATTTCTAATCAAGGATTGGTCTAAATAATTTGCAAGTAAAATCCAATTTTTGCCCTGTGCCATACCGAAAAGGCTTTGCTTATTTTCAAGCTTTACTTGAAACGGCTTTTTTGCATAATCCTTGGTTGTGTTACCTCTGACCTTAAATTCACTAAAGCTTGTATCCTTATATTCTAATGTTCCGTCTTTTTTAAAGATTGTTATTTGAGTTTCCTCATCCTTTGCATTATAGGAAATTATGCTACTTGCACCCTTTGTTGTTTCTATAAACATACTTGGTAAGGAGCTTGCAAAATAGAAGGTATATGTTTTTAGTGAGCCTAAATCATAGGTTTTTAATGTATAGGTATTATCATCATTTTTATATGGTGTTAAATCAAAGCTACCACTATTTAATTTAACGATTTCTCCATTGGTATTCTCATATGAGCAAGGAGAATTGCTATAATATCCTATTTTTATATTTGATGGATTTATGTGAGATGGTATATAAAATATATTATCATTTGCCTCTATTCTGACATCTTGTCCTGCGTCGATATACATATCACTTGCAGATATTGATACACAAAGCACAAGCAATAACAATACAAGCGAGAGTAAAAAATATAGCTTTTTCATACTATTCTCCGTATCTTTCAGAAAAATAATCTCTGTCAATAGTCAATACAAGATTGTAACAAGGATTAATTTTCTTTATTCTTTCTGTTAATTCCTCGCAAATCACCTTGTTTTCCATTTTAGCATCATTAGAAATGCTAATATCAAAAATTACATTGGTGTGTGAAAAGCCCTTAACCACACGAAAGTCGTGCATTGAAATTGGTGTCTGACACTCACTTGAAAAATGAGCAATGATTTCAAGACATTTAGCACGTAGCTCGTTTGTTTCAGGATCGGATACCGAAATTGGATCCATATGAATTACAAGATTAATGCCTTCCTTTAAAAAGTCGGCTTCGATAGTATCAATAAGGTCGTGGCTATGCATAACCTCAATATCAGAATCTACCTCAACGTGAGCTGAGCAAAAGCAACGATTTTTACCATAGGAATGAACAACGAGATCGTGTATTCCTAAAACACCATCATATTTTTTGATTTTTTTTATAATTCCAAAGGTAAAGTCAGCATCTGGCGCTTTTCCTATAAGCTGACTTGAGGTTTCGATTACAAGCTTTATACCCATTATAATAATATACAATGCGATAATTATACCAATAATTGAGTCAGTATATATAAAGCCAGTTTGATTAAAAATAATCATTCCAACTAAAACTGCTCCCGTAGCAAAAACGTCACCAATGCTATCAAGTGCGCTTGCCTTTAATGTATCAGAGCCTATATGCTTACCCATTTTTCTGTAAAACAAGGCAATTAAAAGCTTGACCATTATTGTTGCACCAATAACTATCATAGAAATTAGGCTAAATGGCTCTGTTTCGCTCGGCGGTGACACTATTTTTTCAATTGAAGAAATCATAGTTTCAAAGCCAAAAAACGCAATAAATATGGCTATTATTAGTGAGCTTATATATTCTATTCTTTCGTGCCCATAAGGATGGTCCTTATCAGCAGGCTTTCCTGACATTGTATATCCAACTACAGTAATTACATTTGAGCCAGAGTCGGACAAGTTGTTAAGCGAGTCAGCAATAATCGAAATGCTTTTAAACATTAAGCCAAATATAAGCTTGGCTGAAAATAGCAATATATTTGCTATTATACCAACAATGCCGGCAAAGCGTCCCACACGGACACGCACCTCCGGCTTTTGTGGTTGATTATAATCTTTTATAATTTTACTAATCATTTTCTTCCTTTATCGCAATAATTTCCTTAGCGTAAGGCAAGCTCATAATCCAATCACACATTGTGTGCCATTCAGCAAGCTTATGAGTTCTTCTTGCATAATAAATGTTAATTAGTGTTTCGTAATTCAATGTGCAGGTTCTCATTTGATTATAGCTTGATGGTAAAAGCTGAATCATATCGTGCCAGTAGCACTTTTCCTTAGTTTCGATAAACTTTAGTCTAGCCTTTTCCAAATAATCAATTGTTATATCAAGTATTTTTAATGCCTCATCACTCATTCTATCACAGCTAAAATCACTTCTTTCAAACTGCTTTGCTTGAATTTTGTGCATTGTAGATGTTGAGTTAGCAACAGTTGCTACCTTATAGGTATCGTATTCCTTCCACCAATAAAGAGGTGCTGTAATATCAACAGATACAAAAATCTGACGAAGATATTTTCTATGATCACTACCTGCCTTAGCAAGCTTTTTAGCTAAGGAAAGGTCGTTTTCACCAAGTATATAGTTACCCTCTTCATCATAATAGCTATCCATTCTTGCCCATGAATTAAGTGGATTTCTTGCCCCTCTTATAGCGTTTTCAAAATTCATTACATTTACACGTTCAATTTTTATCATAATATTCTCCATAATACGTAATTATTCTAACATATATAATACCACATTCGTAATTATATGTCAATTAAACTTTTTTGTTTTGTGTATAAAGACTTAAATGGTGGTAAATAATAGTCTTGCAATAAAAATTTGAAAGGACAAAACAAAAATGGAAGAAAACGAAAACAAGAAAAACTCGAGAGTCTTTTATTTGACTCTTGCAGTTGTAATGGCTGTAGTTTTGGTGCTTATTATTGCATCAAGCACAGCAAGACGAAATATGCCAGACACAGACACAAACCCATCAGACACATCCTCTGGTCTTGAAAACGACACGCAAACAGGGCTTGGAGACGATAATAACGACACTCTCCCCACCTTTTCTTTACCTGTAAGTGGTGAAATCGTTATTGATTATAGCGATAGCGTTCCTGTTTTTTCACAGACAATGAATGATTACAGAACTCACCTTGGTGTAGATATTTTATCTCCACTTGGTACAGAGGTAAAGGCTGTTGCTGATGGTGTTGTCACTAATGTATGGAAGGACCCATTTATGGGTACTTGTATTACAGTTGAGCATTCGGGAAATGCTGTAAGCGTTTACAAGAACCTTGACCCTGAGGTTAAGGACGGAATTATTATTGGTGCATCGGTTAAGGCTGGTGACGTTATTGGTGCTGTTGGTGAAAGTGCCATGAATGAAATTGCCGAAGAACCACATCTTCACTATGAATTAAAGGTTGACGGAAAGCACGTTGACCCTAAAAAGCATTTCAATTTTTCACAACAGAAGCCTGATGAAAGCACAAACGAGGATTCAAACACAGAAAATCAGCAATAAATTAAACACAGGGTGTAAAAATCGCACCCTGTGTTTGAATTTTAATTTCTAAAACAAAAAAATAGCCGACAATTTGTCGGCTATTTTTGTTCTGTGAAATAAATTTATTATGCCCAACGCATACCTGTTGGCTTTGCTTCCTTAATCATAAGCTTATCAAGGAAATCAACCGCCTTTTTAAGTCCCTCATCAATTGTCATAAGACTATCCTCATGCTCAATTGAAAGAACCTTATCGTAGCCACAAAGACGAAGATTTGAAACAAATGCTCTCCAAAACTCCTCACCGTTTCCATAGCCTACTGTACGGAAAATCCATGAACGATGAATTTCATCACCATAATGCTTTGTATCAAGAACACCATTTACTGCTGTATTTGCCTTGTCAACCTTTGTATCCTTAGCATGTACGTGATAAATAGCACCCTCTAATGCTCTAATTGCCATTACAGGATCTATTCCCTGCCAAATCAAGTGTGATGGGTCAAGGTTAGCACCAATAACGTCACCTACAGCATTTCTTAATTTAAGAAGCGTTTCTGGGTTATATACGCAGAAGCCTGGGTGCATTTCAAGTGCAATTTTTGTAACACCATGTGATTTTGCAAAGGCTGTTGCTTCCTTCCAATAAGGAATCAATACCTCATTCCATTGATAGTTAAGTGTATCGAGGAAATCGTCTGGCCATGGGCATGTTACCCAGCTTGGACGCTTCGCATCCTTATCAGAGCCTGGACAGCCAGAGAATGTAATAATTGTATCAATGCCGAGCTTTTCAGCAAGAAGGATTGTATTTCTCATATCCTTATCAAACTGCTCAGCTATTTTCTTGTCTGGATGAACTGGGTTTCCATGAGTTGCAAGGGCGCAAATCTCAACATCATATTTTTTAAATGTTGCCTTAAATTCCTCAAGCGCATTTGGATCAGCCAAAAGCTTTTCAGGATTACAATGGTCCTTTCCTGGATAACCACCAGCACCAATTTCTACTGTATGAACGCCTAAAGAGGAAATCTTCTTTAGAGCCTCGTCAAGTGAAAGACTACCATATAAATTAGCTAATACACTAAGCTTCATAATTTTTTCTCCTAAATAGATATTTTAAATACGGGCAATTTAGCTTGTAAATTGCCCGACATTTTATTAGTTAAAATAGTAAGGCTTACCTGTCTTTGCAGACTCGTAAATACCCTCAAGAATTTGTGTTACGCAATATGCTTGCTCTGGAAGAACGGTTGGATTTGTACCATTAATAACTGCCTCAATCCACTGCTTTGCCTCTTGATTACCTGCGTTATATCCACCTGCATCATAGAAAGCAACACCCTTACCATCAAGGTTTGGCTTTGTTTCGTACATTTGGTTGTGCTTAACACCATTGATTTCCAAAATACCTTGGTCAATCATTTTAGCACCAGCCTTAGTACCACAAATTGTTGTGCAAGCTTCCTTTGTATCTGTCATATTAATAGCCCATGAGGACTCAAGCACGATTGTAGCACCATTTTCCATAACGATAAATCCAAAAGCACTATCCTCAACTGTAAATTCCTCTGGCTTCCACTGACCGAATACGTTAGCAGACTCCTTTTGGTCGTTGAGCTTGTGATATGTAGTACCAACACAATACTTTGGCTTATAGTTATTCATTGTCCAAAGTGTAAGGTCAAGAGCATGTGTTCCGATATCGATAAGTGGACCACCACCCTGCTCATACTCATTTATAAATACACCCCATGTAGGAACGGCTCTACGTCTTAATGCTGTAGCCTTAGCATAATAGATGTCACCAAATACACCCTCGTCCGCTTCCTTCTTTAGATAGATAGCATCCTTTCTCTGTCTATTTTGGTAACCGATTGTAAGCATTTTACCAGTTTCCTTTGCTGCATCAACCATTTTCTTAGCTTCAGCTGCATTTATAGCCATTGGCTTTTCACACATAACGTGCTTATCAGCATGAAGTGCATCAACTGTAATGAAGCTATGGCTTCTATTAGGTGTGCAAACATGAACAACCTCAATAGACTTATCTTTCAAAAGCTCCTTATAATCGGTATAAACCTTTGCGCCCTCAACACCGAACTTTTTAGCAGCCTCAACAGCTCTTTCCTCGATAATGTCGCAGAATGCAACCATCTCAACCTCTTTTACCTTTTTGAGTGATGGCATATGCTTACCATTAGCGATACCTCCACAACCGATAATACCAACTTTTACCTTTCTTTCCATGAGTAATTCCTCCGAATAAAATTTTAACTTTTAATACGAAATATCGTACATTTGTAGTCTAACATATATTTACATTTTTTACAAGTCTTTTGGTAAAATAATTTATTATTTTAAAGGATTTTTCCATAGCTTGTAACAAGCACGCTTCCACTGGTATTTATTATACCATATGAGCCACTATAGCCTATGCTACCAGGATTAAAGAGATGCACTCTTTTATCATAAGCATCATATAAATCGTCATATTGCTCGTGAGTGTGACCGAAAAAAACAGCATCACATTCGAGCTCTATAGCTCTTATGGTTAATCTTAAATATGTGCTTTTTGCGTTAAGGGTATGACCATGACATATAAGGACACGACTTGAGCCTAAGGTGATAACCCTTTCGTTTTCATATTCGTTTACCATAAAATCGCAATTTCCCTTAACTATGAAAAATGCAATTTGAGGATAGCTATCCTTTATTCTTTCAATATCCTTTATGCCATCACCTAAAAAAATAACGGCATCAGTATTTGATTTATGAAGCTCAATGGCATTTTTTATATTCAAATATTTTCCATGAGAATCTGAAAAAACAAGTGCCTTCATATATTACCTCGCTGTAACAGTTTTACTTATTATATCATAACATATTATTAGAAAAAGTAGGAGGTTTTTATGAAAATTGATAAAAAAACTATTGATATGCTACTAAAAATGAATGATGATCAGCTTTGGCAGGTTATGAAGCATGTAGCTAAGAAAAGTGGTCAAGAGTCATTTGCTACAATGGAAAAACCTAAGGATATGAGCAAAATTCGTAGTACGCTTGCATCATTGACTGATGAGCAGATTAGCTCTATGGTTGAAAAATTTAATAAGGGTGGGAAGATAAAATGAGCAATCAATCATTTGATGAAATGCTTAATAATATTACAAGCAACGAGGAATTAATGTCAAAGATTTCTGAGATAGTTAAAAATAACAAAAATGGTGAAATTTCAGACACTCTACCCTCTGTTTTATCCTTAATTGCCTCGAATGGACAAAAGAACAAGGAGGAAAAGAACGATGAAATAAGGGAGGGGGCTGATACTGCTCAGACTAATAGTGAACAGGAGAAAAACAACAGCTTGAACAATGATTTTACAAGCCTGATAGGCTCACTCGGAAAACAGCTTTCAAGCAGTTCTCAATTACTTTTAGCTATTAAGCCTTATTTAAACAAAAATCGTCAGAGTATGGTTGACACTATGGTAAAGCTTTCCTCTCTTGCAAATGTTATTAATTTAGGAAGGTAGTAGTAATATGTTTACAAGATACAATGTACCTAAAAATTACAGTGGTAATCGTTTTTCAGTAAATCAATATGAAACGGAAACGAAAACTCATACTGCGCAAAGCTCAAAAACCTCATTTTCTCCAAGCTTTAATCAAGAAAAAACAAACACTCCCTCAAGTGAAATTGAAAATTCTCCCTTTTTCACTGTTGATAACGATGATACAACAGAGGAAATAAGGGAGAATGATTTGGATAATGAAATTGTTTTGGAGGATGAGATTTTAGAAAATGATAACGAAAGCAAAAACGACAATGAAGTAAAACGAAATAGTGCATTAAATGAATTTAAGTCAAGCGCTCTTTCCTTATTTAACGGAATTAAAAGGGACGATTTAATGCTTATATTTTTAATTCTCTTGCTTTCCAACGAGGAAAATCCTACTCCTCCTCTTCTACTTGCTCTACTTCTTCTGTATTCTTAGTCTTAAAGAAAATATCTAAATACTTAGAAACAAGCTCCTTTTCGCTTTCACCAAAGGTGTCGCAGGATAGTTCCTTTTCCTTTTGAATTTCTTCAATCAAATTCAGCTCAAGCGTTAGCTTGTTTTCAAGAATTGCTATATTGTAGCTATTTCCGTCTTGGTTACATAGACAGGAAATATAGATTTCCTTGTCAGATTGCTTTATAAGATTTGAAGGCTTTTTCTTTACTATAACCTCGTATGAAATTTTAAAGCCCTCGCTTCCCTTTTCAATTATTATATCTATTGGGTTTTTATATTCATAATCATTAATTAGCGATAGGATTGCAAGATTAATAATAGTTAAATGGTCTGTATTGCTAAATATGTAGTTGTTTTCAAAGGAAACCAATCTAAAAATTCTATATGCAAAGCGTGAATCATCAAGTAACAGATTAAGTGTACTATCAAAATACGCACTAAGCTCAATTTTCTTTTTGGTATCAAGTAATAAAACAGAGTCAAGGGTGCTTAAAAGCTCACTTTCATCATTTTCTACTTTTACTTCCTTTACTTCGTTTTCTAAAAAAGATATTCTATTATTTGCTATTTTCTTGGTTTTCATATTATTTTCCTTATATTAGTTGCTTTTTTTAATATATTATGTTAAAATTAGATTGTTAAATTAAGTTTACTGGGGGTATTATGAATAACATTAACACAGGCTCAGTTGCTCTTACAAAGCTGATAGAAGAATTCAAATTAGAGAGCATATACACTCCTGATAATTTAGATAAAATCAAAATTACTCGTACTGAAATTCACCGTCCTGGTCTTCCCTTATCTGGATTTTTTGACTATTTTGACCCCGAAAGAATTCAAATTTTAGGACGTGTTGAAACACTATATTTAGAAAGACTTGAGCCAGAGGATAGATATAATAAGATACGTGCTTTTATGGAGAAAAAGCCAGTTTGCATTATTATAGCACGTGATTTATCTCCATTTCCTGAAATGGTAGAAATGGCTAAGGAGTTTGAAATTCCTTTCTTTACAACAAGCATTTCAACAAATAGCTTTGTTTCTTCAATTATAGCATCATTAAACGTTCATTTAGCCCCTACTATTACTCGTCACGGAGTTTTGGTTGAGGTTTATGGTATTGGTCTTTTGATTTTAGGTGATAGTGGTATCGGTAAAAGTGAAACCGCTATTGAGCTTATAAAAAGAGGTCATCGTTTAATTGCTGACGATGCTGTTGAAATAAGTAAGGTTTCAGAGAAAACCTTAGTTGGAAAAGCACCTGAAATAATCAGATATTATATGGAGCTTCGTGGTATTGGTATAGTTGATATTCGTAGAATATTTGGTATAGGTTCTGTTAAGGAATCCGAAAAAATCCAGCTTGTTATTAAGCTTGAGCCTTGGGTCGAGGGCAAGCTTTACGACAGAATGGGTCTTGAAAATGAAAGCTATGAAATTTTAGGGCTTGATGTACCTGCTATTACTATTCCTGTACGTCCTGGTAGAAACCTTGCAGTTATTTTAGAAATTGCAGCGATGAATGCACGTCTTAAAATGCAGGGCTACAATACTGCCGAGGAATTCAACAAAAAACTCGAAGAAATTTATAAAGCATAATTTAAAAGGACTGTCTATGGCAGTCCTTTTATAATATTATTCTTCGTCTGGAACAAATTCTAAAAGGTCACTAATTTGACATTCTAAAACTGTGCATATTCTTGCTAAAACATCTGTGTCAAGTCTTGTTATATTGTTTTTGCAATAATTGTTTATTTGGGTGCGCTCCATTTCAGCTTTATGGCTAAGTTTGTTCTTACTTATTCCCTTTTTCTCAATTAATTCGGCTAATTTAATTCTAATTTTTCCGTATTTACTCATATTACACCTAATTTAATAAATTTATTAAATATAGTATATACAAGTTATGCTAAAATAATAAGTTGTCAAAATTTCCGTGTCACTTTTTACACATATATTAACAATCAAAAAAAAAAACGGGCAATGCCCGTTTTTTTATGCTAACGTTATATGATATAGCTTTGATGGGTAAATATCAAAGATGTAGTCGAGCTTGAAGCCTGTATTCATGAGGGCTGAGCCTAAATACTTCTCCTCACTTCCGTTAATTCTATACCATTTATCCTTAATTAGTCCTTTTACTCTTGCATATTCTGGTGCTGTACAAGCATCTGTTTCATATCTTACTGCACATACAAGAGCTTCTGTTCCGTCAGGCTTTACAGTTTCCCATACACAATGTAGGCTTTCCTCTGGTGTGAATGGTGAAATTAATCTATAATAGTCGCCTCTTTGAATAAGCTCATAGTATTTTTTAAATTCCTTGATTTGACGCTTGATTTCTTCCTTTTCCTCGCTTGTCATCTTTGTTACGTCAAGCTCTAAGCCATATGTACCAAAATATGCAACATTTCCTCTTGTTTTAAGTGGGGTTATTCTTGCATTTTGGTGGTTTGGACAGGTTGAAACGTGAGCACCCATTGTTGATACAGGATATGCAAAGGATGTACCATATTGAATCTTTAATCTGTCTATTGCATCAGAGTTATCACTTGTCCATACCTGAGGCATATAATGTAGCATACCCATATCGAAGCGTCCGCCTCCTCCTGAACAGCTTTCAAAGAGGATATTTGGATATTTTGTTGTTATTCTTTCAAGCAAGCTATAAAGTCCTAAGATATAACGGTGATAAACCTCGCCCTGTCTTTCGGCTGGTAGAGCTACGCTATAGAGGTCTGTTATATGACGGTTAAAATCCCATTTTACATAGGAAATGTTAGCATTGTCAAGGACATTTACCAACTGATTATAAATGTTATCAACAACCTCACTACGTGAGAAATCTAATACATATTGATTTCTTGAGGTTTGTGGTACTCTTGATGGCATTTTAAAGGCGTAATCAGGATGCGCACGATAAAGGTCACTATCCTCAGATATACATTCTGGCTCGAACCAAATACCAAATTTCATATCAAGGTCGTTTATTCTCTTTGCTAAGCTTGAGAGTGTACCTTGAAGCTTCTTTTCATTTGGTGTCCAGTCACCTAAGCCTGAGTGGTCATCATCTCTCTTTCCAAACCAGCCATCATCCATAACAAATAGCTCAACGCCTAATTCCTTTGCGTCCTTTGCCATAGCAACGAGCTTATCTGCATTAAAATTAAAATATGTTCCTTCCCAGTTGTTTATAAGAACTGGTCTTTGGGCATTTTTATATTGTCCTCTACAAAGATTATTTCTTATAGCCTTGTGGAAATTATTAGACATTTGAGCAAAACCAGAATTACTATATATCATAGCAACCTCTGGACATACAAAGGAATCATTTGGTAAAACCTCATAATTAAAGTTTTCAGGGTTGATTCCTGCAACTATTCTTGTCTTTTCCTGCAAATTCTTTTCAGCTGATATTTTGAAGTTACCACTATAAACTAAGCCAATTCCCCAAGTATTTCCATATTCCTCGTTTGCATTTTTATCACAAACTACAACAAAGGGGTTTTCCATATGAGAGGAAGCACCACGCATACTTTCAACGGTTAATTGAGAATGCTTTATTGTGGCTCTCTCCATCATTCTTTCTCTTGTGTGTCTGCCGTGGAAATATAGCATATCATAGGTTTTTGATGCTGGCAAATCAAGGGTTAAGGTCATAGCCTTTTCAAGATTAATTTTGCCCTCGGTTTTATTCTCTATGATAAGGCTTCTTGTAATGAGGTCATATTCCTCAAAAACGCCATAATAAAGGTGGAAATATATATCGTAAACCTTATCCTTTAATGTTACTATTAAGGTTTGAGCATTATCCCCATAAAATGCAGGCAAGCCATTTAGAGAATATTTACCCTCTTTTATTTCATAAGAAACAAATCTTGGCTCACAGCCGAAGGAGCCATCTGTATTACGAACTCCAACTGCAGTTAAACGAAAATCTCCAATACCTGCACAGGAAAGCTCCTGAGCTTTATGATTATAGGAATCCTCCCATCTTTCAGCACCAGCAAAGGTTGGTGAAAAGGAAGCTCCCTCACACTTAACTGAATAGGACATATCCATATAATCCATTTTTTCGCCATAATATGTATGCTCTAAAATTCCATACTTATCAACCTTTATTTGATACATTGAATTATTAGTTGTTAAGGTATAGGTTTTATCTTCTTTATTTATATATATTCCCATTTTATTTTTTCCTTTCTGGAGCATTTTTTTAAGTATATCATATATTGGATTTAATTTCAACAAAATAAGTTAAAATTATAATGAAAAAAAGCAGAAATTACTAAGAATTTCTGCTTTTAATTTATCGCTTTAACGAATATTATTTAGGTTTATTTACTCCAGCTTTCATTCCACTTGGATACGATTGCATTAGCATCTTCAATAGCTGCATCGTATGCACCACGGAACTTGTTTTCACCAGCTGAGAATGAATCTGATTGAACACTTGTTAGCAAGCCATCCCAGTTGTTCATATAACCAACGTCATAAATGAGGTTACCCATGACATCATTTATAAGGATGTCCATAGTATCGCCTTCCTCCTTATAGTCGGAAACCTTTGTAGCAAGGTAGCCATAATAGCCCTTACCATTGAACTGCATGTACTCCTCGCCATCGTCATCAACCTCAACAGTATATCCCATTACATACTCTTGACCTGTCCATGAAAGGATGTCGAGAAGGTATGTAGATCTGTTCTGACTTGGTGTGGTCTTTGGAACGCAAGCCAACACTGCCTGATATGAGCCCTGTGTGCAATATGATTCTTGATCTACACTTAGCTTAGGCATTGGAAGAACGCCAACCTTAAGATCAGGGGTCTGGTCCTTACCGAAATAGTCAAACTTTTGAACAACCTCATGGTAGAATAAAAGTCTGTCCTGACCAAATGCTGTACTCATTGCCTCGTATCCACCTGTCCAGCTTGTACGAGCCCATGTAGCTTTGTTAATTGTAAGAAGCTTATTAATAAGTGTACCAACATTAGCATCATCTAAGCTGATAACATATTTTCTTGTTGTTGGGTCGTTTGCAACTGTTTGTTGAACGCTAACCTGTTGAATTCCACTTGACTGGAAGAACATTGAAAGGTTAGTTGTACCAAAGCCGTATGTATCGTCGTCAGCCCAGTCACCAGATGATTCCTCACCATCGTCTGCACCAACTTCGTTAGCAGCCTTAATCATTTCGTCGATTGTCCATTCGCCATTCTTAACCTTTCTGTAAAGGTTACCTGCTCTCTCAGCGAGAGTAAGGTTATAGAATACAAGGAATGATGTCTGCTCATCAAGGAATGAGAAGTCACCAGCTACGAAATATGAGTTACCACCAACTGAATATGACTCTCTTGCAACCTGATTGAAGTATGACTTATCTAAGTTAATATTAACACTATTACCAATGTTTACGATTAACTGGTTCTCTACAAGAGCCTGTGCCTCAAGCATACGAGGCATAGCAAGGTGATATTTTTCACCTGCTGGGTTATTAAGGTTAGTAGCCAAGATATTTGAAATCTTGCTTCCCTTAGCATTGCACCACTCAAGGTTAATACCATAAACCTCTTTAATTAGGTTTTCTCTCTCGATAAGTGATGTGTTGATGATTCTACCGAATCCAGCATCCATCTTTGTGTCATTTTCAGCATCGCTTGGCCTAATTGTAAGCTCTGCCTGTGACCAAGGAGCACCTGGCTCAACATTACCGTCTCCCCATACTGTTGCGAGAATCTTAAATGTTTCTCCATCAAAAAGCTTTGATCTATCAGCCTCTTCTTTTACCACTTCATCTCTTGAGTTAACAGAACCAACTGGCAAGCTCTTATCCTCGTCGTTGTTTTTGAACTCAACATTAACTGGACCGTCTGGAGTAGTGCCTGGATCATCTGGATTATTACCAGGGTCAGCGCCACCACCACATGCAACAATGCATGGAAGAAGCATTAATAGCGAAAGCAATAATGCGAAAATCTTCTTTTTCATTATAAACCTCCTATAAATTCGTTTTTCGCTGTAACTATTATACTATAACTTGAAATAAAAATCAATATGTATTATGTAAATTTTTGTGTATTTATTATAATATTAGTATTTTTGGAGAGAATTTTTTGTGTAAAATAAAAGTGGCTGTCGCCAATGCAACAGCCACTTAAAATTTTATTATACCACGCCTTGAGCGAGCATTGCGTCTGCAACCTTGATAAAGCCTGCGATATTTGCACCTGCTACAAGGTCGTCGCCTAAGCCATACTGATTTGCTGCCTTAATAGAATTTTGGAAGATATTCTTCATAATTCCCTTAAGCTTTTCGTCAACCTCCTCAGCACTCCAGCTATAACGCATTGAGTTTTGTGACATTTCAAGACCAGAAACAGCAACACCACCTGCATTTACTGCCTTTGAAGGTGCTACGATAACGCCGTTTGCCTTCAAGTAAGCAACAGCCTCATTTGTTGTAGGCATATTAGAAACCTCAACATAGTACTTAACACCATTAGCAACAATTTGCTCAGCTTCCTTCATACCAACCTCGTTTTGAGTAGCACAAGGCATTAAGATATCCGCCTTAACTCCCCATGGCTTTTGTCCTGCGTAGAATGGAACACCAAACTTGTCGGCATAATCCTGTACTCTATTACGGCAGGAAGCACGCATTTCAAGCATAAAGTTGATTTTTTCCTCTGTGCAAATACCGTCCTTATCGTAAATATATCCGTCTGGACCAGAGATTGTAACAACCTTACCACCAAGCTCATTAACCTTTTTAACTGTGCCCCATGCAACATTACCAAAGCCAGAGATTGCAAAGGTCTTACCCTTGATTGTATCCTTGAAGTAATCAAGCATATTTACTGTGTAATAAACTGCTCCATAGCCTGTTGCCTCTGGACGAATAAGTGAACCACCATAAGAAATTCCTTTACCTGTCAAAACACCAGTAAACTCATTTCTAAGTCTTTTATATTGACCAAACATATAGCCAACCTCTCTTGCACCAACACCGATATCTCCTGCTGGAACGTCAAGGTCTGCACCGATATGTCTTGAAAGCTCTGTCATAAAGCTTTGGCAGAAGCTCATAACCTCTCTATCGCTCTTGCCCTGTGGGTCGAAGTCTGAGCCACCCTTACCACCACCCATTGGAAGTGATGTTAAGCTGTTTTTAAAGGTTTGCTCAAAGCCAAGGAACTTGATAATTCCTTCATAAACTGATGGATGGAAACGAATACCACCCTTATATGGACCGATAGCGCTGTTAAACTGGATTCTAAAGCCTCTATTTACCTGAACATTGCCCTTATCGTCAACCCAAGGAACTCTGAATTTGATAATTCTTTCAGGCTCAACCATTCTTTCAAGAACACCACTTGTTATGTACTCTGGGCGTGCTTCAACAACAGGCTCAATTGATTCAAGAACCTCTTTTACTGTCTGATGAAACTCTGGTTCATTAGCGTTTCTCTTTATTACTCTTTCCATTAATTCGTTAAGATATTGATTTTTAAAGCTCATTTTGTTTTCCTCCAAAATTATTATATTCAATGATTTTTTATTTGTGAATTAATAAGCCTTGCCCCAATAAACAAGCTTATCTGTTTCCTTACCACATACAATGCACTTGCCCTTTTTGCCCTGTTCGCCAAATGGTAGGCAACGAGAGGTAACCTCAGCAAGCTCCTTAAGCTTAACCTCACAGGCTTCATCCCCACACCAGTGTGCTCTGATATAACCAGATTTTTCACTTGCTGTCTTTATGAAGCTATCAAGCTCTGTTTCTGTATAGGTACGATTTTTTCTGTTTTCATATGCTTTGTTATAAAGGTTCTCGGTAATATCGCAAAGAAGCTTTGGAATAACTGTATCAAGCTCATCAAGTGAAGCAACAAGCTTTTCACCGTTATCTCTGCGTACTAAAACACACTGATTAGCCTCAATATCACGAGGACCAATTTCAAGTCTTAGCGGAACACCCTTCATTTCATATTCAGCATATTTCCAGCCAGGTGAGTTATCTGAAACGTCTATTTTTGCTCTTGCAAATGTAGAAACCTTTTCGTAAATCTCGGTAGCCTTTTCAATAACACCAGGCTTATGCTGTGCACAAGGCACTACAACAACCTGAATTGGTGCAACCTGTGGTGGTAATACAAGTCCACTATCGTCACCATGAGTCATAATAATAGCACCGATAATTCTTGTAGATACTCCCCATGAGGTTTGATGACAATACTTAAGTGTATTATCCTTATCAAGATATTGAATGTTGAATGCTTTTGCAAAGCCATCACCAAAGTTATGGCTTGTACCACCCTGAAGCGCCTTACCATCGTGCATAAGTGCTTCTACTGTGTATGTTGCATTTGCTCCTGCAAATTTCTCCTTATCTGTCTTTCTTCCCTTTAATACAGGAATACCTAAATCCTTTTCAAAGAAATCTGCATATACATTTAACATTTGAAGTGTTTCATTTTCAGCATCCTCAGCAGTTGCGTGCATTGTATGTCCCTCTTGCCATAGGAACTCTCTGCTTCTTAAGAATGGACGTGTGGTCTTTTCCCATCTTACAACACTACACCACTGATTATAAAGCTTTGGTAAATCTCTATATGAGCGAATAATATTCGCATAATGCTCACAGAAAAGTGTTTCTGAGGTAGGACGTACACAAAGTCTTTCAGTAAGTGGCTCACTACCACCATGTGTAACCCATGCAACCTCTGGTGCAAAGCCCTCAACATGATCCTTTTCCTTTTGAAGCAAGGATTCAGGAATGAACATTGGCATATAGATATTCTCTACACCTGTCTTTTTAAATTTTGCATCCAAAAGCTTTTGAATATTTTCCCATATTGCATAGCCATAAGGACGAATTATCATACATCCCTTTACGCTGGAATAGTCAATTAAATCTGCCTTTTTTACAACGTCGGTGTACCACTTAGCAAAATCAACTTCCATTGAAGTGATTTGCTCAACCATTTTCTTATCCTTCGCCATTTTTAACCTCTTTTCTTTACACGTGATGCAAATTAATGTATTTTTGCATTTATACCATATATATTAACACACGTGTCCGTTAATTTCAAGTTTTTTTGTTAGATTTTTAAGGTCAAAGCACGATTTTTTTAAAATTTTATCGTTTTAAATCACTAAAGCGATTTTCAAGGGGATTTTTTTGTGCAAATTACACACGTCTGACAATAAAAAATCCATCTGTTTTCGCAGATGGATTTCTAATTATATGCACTTTACGGAAATCTCGCCCTTTTCAATAGTAACAGATGCGCCCGAGATATTGCCCTTGATTTCAAATATAATTGCGTGAGCGAGCTTATCCTCAATTTGTGTTTGAATAAATCTTCTCATATTTCTTGCACCATATTTTTTGCTAAATGCCTTTTCTGCAATATGACTGCATACATCATCCGTATATTTGAAGGTGATATTTCTATCAACTAAGGCTTCCTTAAGGTCATCAAGCATAATCTTTGCAATACGAACGAAGTCTTCCTTTTCAAGAGAACGGAAGGTAATTATCTCATCAATTCTATTGATAAATTCGGGACGAAGGAACTGTGAAAGTGCCTTCTCTGTTTTATCGCTTGCAAGTGCAGTTGCATCAGCCCCAAAGCCTGCCTTTGATGATGTTAGAGTTGCACCTGCGTTAGTTGTCATAATGATAACTGTGTTTTCAAAATTGATAAGTCTGCCCTGTGAATCTGAAATTTTACCCTCATCAAGAATTTGAAGTAGGATATTTAAAACATCGGGATGTGCCTTTTCAATTTCATCAAATAAAACTACTGAATATGGGCTACGTCTAATCTTTTCGGTAAGCTGACCTGCCTCATCATATCCCACATAGCCTGGAGGTGAGCCTATGATTTTAGATACTGAATGCTTTTCCATAAACTCAGACATATCAAGTCTTACAAGGTTTTCGATTGAGTTAAATAGCTCCTTTGCAAGAGTTTTAACAAGCTCAGTTTTACCAACGCCTGTTGGACCTGCAAAAATAAAGGATGCTGGACGCTTTTTAACGCTTACACCTGCCCTATTTCTTTGAATAGCAGAGCTTAACGCCTTTACTGCATCATCCTGACCAATTATTCTTGATTTAATTCTGTCCTCAAGTGATGCAAGCTTTTCAAACTCCTCCTCGGAAATATTGCTTGCTGGGATACCTGTCCAAATTTCAATAACTCCTGCTAAGTCCTGCTTGGTCATATATGTGTTTTCACATTCCTTATCAAGCTTTTCCTTTTCAATTAAAAGGTTGGACTTTTCTGTCTTTAGCTCTGCAAGCTGCTTATAATTATTTTCGTTTGCGTTTTCTCCACCTTCAGCAATTTGAGAATTTAGAAGCTCTGTTTTTGTATCAACAGCGGCTAATTTCTCTATCACCTTATGTCTTTCGTTGATGTGGGGAGCGTGCAAAACTATATGCGAGCAAGCCTCGTCAATTAAATCTATCGCTTTATCTGGTAAAAATCTATCAGTTATATATCTTTCACTCATTATAACTGCACTTTTTGCCATTTCGTCAGAAATTTTTACTCCGTGATATATCTCGTAGTAATGCTTAATGCCCTTTATCATTTCGATACATTCATCTATAGATGGCTCTTCAACCTTTACAGGCTGGAAGCGTCTTTCAAGTGCTGCATCCTTTTCGATATATTTACGATATTCCTTTAATGTTGTTGCACCAATAACCTGTATTTCACCTCTTGAAAGTGCAGGCTTTAGAATATTAGCAGCATTCATACTGCCCTCTGAATTACCTGTTCCGACTATATTATGAATTTCATCAATTACTAAGATAATATTTCCAGCCTGCTTAACCTCCTTTAAAAGTCCGTTAATTCTTGCTTCAAACTGACCTCTAAATTGAGTTCCAGCAACAAGAGCTGTCAAATCCATTAAATATATTTCGCAATTTCTTAGCTTATAAGGAACATCGCCCTTTACTATTTTTTGAGCAAGTGCCTCTGCTATCGCAGTTTTACCAACACCTGGCTCACCTATTAGACAAGGATTGTTCTTTTGACGTCGGCTCAAAATTTGGATTACTCTTTCAAGCTCTCTTTCTCTGCCTATGATTTTATCAAGCTTATCATTTAAGGCATCTTGCGTGAGATTGTGACAGAAGGTATTCAGATGCTTTCTCTCATCCTTTTTCTTTCTATCCTCTCTATTCTCGCCCTTACCTGAGCCCTTTTTGTCATCCTTATCTTCCTTAGGATTAACTTGAGATGGGTCAAAGCCCATTGTTTTCATAATTTTAGAAAACGGGATAGTTGGACTATCATCGCCTTCCTCATCATCCTCGCCATCAGTGGCAACAGGAAGCATTTCGGCAAACATTTTCTCCATGTTCTCAAGCTCTTCCTCGGTAATACCCATTTTTGTCATCATATCATTAACAGGCTTAATACCAAGCTCCTTTGCACATACAAGACAAAGCCCCTCTTGCTTTTGTACATTATTTTCAAGCTTCATTATATAGACCGTTGCAGGTCTCTTTTTGCATCTTGCACACATTTCCATTTTGCATATACCTTCAAATTTACTAATTTACTATGGCGACAAGCCAATCTATTAAATTTATTTTTCGGAAAAATCCTAAAATCATTGATCGATCTAACGTTTGAACATCGAAAGCTCCTTGAGTAAACGGACCAATATACGAAATTACCGCATAAAGTCCAAGTGATATTCCCCATAGAGTTAATGTTGCTATAATAACACCAAATGCTAAGCCCAAAACTCTATTTGCTGTTTTAACTCCATCAAATGCTGTTGTTATTTTTTCGATTATCGGCATAAGTAAGCTTAAGCCAATCAACGAAACAATAAAAATCAAAATTACAGCAATCACTGAGCACACCATTAGGGAAAAGCCATTACCAGCATTTTGGCTGATAGACCATAGAAGCTCATCACTTCTTTCCCCACCTTTTAATAGCTCCATATCCTGCCCAAGCTTAACTGTATCAACATCAAACTTAGCAAGCACGGTTGCGTAGCTATCATTATATAATAATGAAACAAGGCTCGAGGTAGTGTCATTATCTCTCAAAGCACTATATACTCCGTTTACGAAAAATCCGTCAAAAAAGAGATTTCCAAACAAATGAGCAACTGGCACTCTAAGTAAAAATGCTATTGCTACAGAAACAAGAAGCTTACATGTGCTTAATAGACTTTTTAAAAAGCCTGATATTGTAAATTTTAAAATTATTAAAATGCCTACTACAAGAAGTACAATATCAATAATTACGTGCCCCATAGCCTCTCCTTTCTGTTGTTAAAAATATTTGCGTATCAATAAGCAAGGACTGTACTTGATTATACAGTCCTTATTAACGAGATAACTTATCGTATTGACAAAAGCTTTACAAATTCCCAGACGTTATTTACAAGGAATTTGACAATGAAGGTTCCTCCCTCATATCTGCCCTCTTCCTCAATATACCGACCGAAAATATATTCCATATTAAAGATATCCGGATAATACGAGTTACCAAATTCAAACAGCTTTTCAAGACCTAATGATATGAACATACAAATGAACAACGCAAAGGCTGCACCTATAAATGCACCGAGCGTAATATTAAGTCCCTTAACAAGAGTAACGTCAGTCATCTTATTAAGTAAAGCACCAATTATAACAAATATAATCTCCGCTATTATAAAAATTACAAAGAAAGCGATTATAACTGAGATGAATAGTGAAAGCCTTTCACCAATTACATTTGTAAATTGCTGAACCTCTTCCTCCCCTGCAATAAAGACCTCACCAGTTGAAACGTCACCTACAAAATATTTCCATAAATTATCTCTCGTTGGCTGATCAAGGTCAGATGTTACAGCATTGGCAAACCAGTTTGGTACACCGTCAAGCACCTTATAAAGCTGATATCCACCAGCCTCTTCACTAAACGTTGAGCGTAGCCAGTCACCAACAACACCATTTGACCAGTTGATGAAAAACGCATTACTAATCACCTTTGCAAGTGGTGTGCAGAAAATAACAGCTACTAAAGGAGCGAGAATAACCTTTACAAGCGCCATCAATGAACGTACAAAGCCTCTAATTGCATAACGCAAAATAAAGAACACAAATATACATATGATAACTATATCAAAAATCAAGCTAATTGGTGGCATTATTCTTCTCCTTTCATTTTAAACTTATAATATTATATACTGTTTTTCGGCATTTGTCAACTATTATAATATATTTTTTTGAGATACAAGCCCTCACCTGGTGCAGTAAAGCCAGCTTTTTCTCTTTTGCGAGATGCAATAATTTCCACAATATCCTGTGGCTGTATTTTCCCACTATCTATCCACAACAGTGTGCCTACCATTATTCTTACCATATTATAAAGAAAACCATCAGCGATAACTGTAAATTCTACTAAATCGCCGTTTCTTTCAACCCTTGCTTCATAGACAGTTCTTTTAGTATCCTCAATTTGTGAGCCTACAGACATAAACGCATCAAAATTATGAGTTCCTATAAAAAATTTAGCTCCCTGTGTCATTTTTTCGATATTTTCGTCGCTAATTTCTCTACCATATTCTAAGGCTAAATTATGATAAAATGGATTTTTGATTTTGCTTGCATGAATTTTATAGACATATTCTTTTTTTAAAACATCATAGCGAGGATGAAAATCCTTTGAAACCTCTTTTGCTGATAAAACTGCAATATCAGGAGGTAGCTTTATGTTCATCGCTATAGGAACCTTATCAATAGGCACAGTTATTTCATCGCTATCATTTTTAGGCTCTACTGTTAAACAAAAGCCAAGAGCGTGAACACCACTATCGGTTCTACTACAACCAGTTACATTACATTCAAAGCCAAAGGCTTCCTTCGATGCTTTATTAAGCATTAAGGAAATTGTAGGCTTTTCTGGCTGTAATTGATAGCCACAATAGGCATGCCCATTATATGCTATTGTTAATAAAAGCTTTTTCATTATAATCTATATCCATTTCCGTAAATGTTGATTAGTATTACTCCTGCTAATAGTCCTGCTATTATAAGTATCCAAAGAAAATCACGAAATCTCATTTTCATAATTCTCATTTTTGTTCTGCCCTTTCCACCACGATAACAACGACATTCCATTGCAGTAGCAAGCTCATCTGCTCTTCTAAAGGCGGATACAAATAAAGGAATTATTATAGGTATGAGTGCCTTTGCTTTTTTTATTAAGCCTCCACTTGAGAAATCTGCTCCCCTTGCCTTTTGGGCATTCATTATCTTAGAGGTTTCCTCTGTTAAGGTTGGAATAAATCTCAAGGCGATTGTCATCATCATAGCAAATTCGTGAATTGGAATTTTAATAAGCTTAAGTGGTGACAATGCTGACTCGATACCATCAGTTAGGGCAATTGGTGTTGTTGTGTATGAGAAAAATAACGTTGTAGCCATAAGTAAAAGTGTAATTCTTAAAGCTAATATACCTGCGTTAATTAATCCCTCACGATAAAGCGTCAACGTCCAATGTCCTTGTATAATTTCCTTTTGAAAAATAACATTAGTTCCATTAGTCCAAAAAACATTTAAAATTGCTGTAAACAGAATGATAAAAATTAAAGGCTTCAAGCCCTTTAAAATCACTCTTATCGGCACTCTACTTATGATTATTGAGAACAAAATCAATGCTGTTAATGGGATAAATGCGTACACGTCCCTCGCTAAAAATATAGCAACGATATAAACAATTACAAATAACAGCTTTGTTCTTGGATCAAGCTTGTGAATGGGAGATTTCGCTTCATAATATTGTCCGAAGCCTACATCAAAGTTCATTATTGCCTCCCTTCAGCTTAAGGATAGCAGATAATGCACCATCAACGGTGTATATATCATCAGGAATTTCAACTCCTGACCTTCTTAATGCAAGAATTATATTTGTAATTTCAGGAACGTCAAGTCCAGCATCAAAAAGAAGCTGGTGATTTGAAAACACCTCTCTACACGTACCATTTGCAAGTATTTTAGAATTTGACATAACAACAACCCTGTCACAGTACATAGCCATATCCTCCATGCTGTGACTTACAATTATAACGGTTGTTCCACTTTTTTCTCTATATTTTTTTATTCCACCGAGTATTTCTCTCCTGCCCTTAGGATCAAGTCCTGCAGCAGGCTCATCCAAAACGAGTATTTTCGGCTCCATAGCCATTACTCCTGCAAGAGCGACACGTCTTTTTTGGCCACCTGATAAATCAAAGGGTGATTTTTCTAATATATCTGGTGTTAAGCCACAAAATTCAATGCTTCTTGCAACTCGTCTGTTGATTTCTTCCTCGGAAAGCTTCATATTTTTAGGTCCATAGGCAATATCGTCCTTTACAGTTTCAGCAAAAAGCTGATATTCAGGATATTGCATTACCATACCAACCTTAAATCTAACCTTGCCAATTTCCTTGGGCTTTGCCCAAATATTCTCTCCATCTACGATAACAGAGCCACTTTCAGGCTTGAGCAAGCCATTAAACATCTGCACGAGGGTAGATTTACCTGAGCCTGTATGACCGATTAAGCCTGTTATTGTATTTTCTTCAATTTCAAGGTTTATTTTATCTAACGCTCTAATTTCATATGGTGATTTTTTACCATATCTAAAGCAGACATCCTTAAGTTCAATTATCGGCATAATTCTTCCTAAATTTCTAAATTAATTTACTTATAGTTTTTCCTTAATCAATCTTGCACAAGTGTCAAAATCGTACACTCCTAAGGGTATTTCCCAGCCAAGCTCTTGATTTAGCTTGTGTAACAGCTCAACTGATTGAGGAACCTCAAGACCTGCACTCCATAGCTTTTCAGGCTGTGAAAAAACCTTGTTTGGCACATCGTTTAAATATATCTCACCATTTTTCATAACAACTACTCTGTCAGCTAAAACAGCCTCGTTCATATAGTGGGTAATTAAAACGATTGTTATGCCCTCCTCCTTATTAAGTCGGAGAATAGTATTCATAACCTCTTTTCTTCCTATTGGGTCAAGCATAGCCGTTGATTCATCAAAAATAATACATTTTGGTCTCATCGCTATTGTACCAGCAATCGCTACTCTCTGCTTTTGTCCACCTGACAAGCGATGTGGAGCATGCCGAGCGTATTTTTGCATATTAACTATTTCTAACGCCTCGTCAACTCGAGCACGAATTTCCTTTGGTGGTATGCCTAAATTTTCAGGTCCAAAGGCTACGTCCTCCTCAACAATAGTGGCTACTATCTGGTTGTCTGGATTTTGAAAAACCATACCAACCTTTTTTCTAACCTCAAAAACATCGTTGTCACTTAGCTTTTCATCAGTTATATCCTTGCCATCAACGAATATTTTTCCACTTTCAGGAGCTATAATCATATTGATAAGCTTCGCTGTTGTGGACTTTCCAGATCCATTATGACCTAAAATAGCAACAAACTCACCCTCGTTAATCTCGAGAGAAACATCCTTTACTGCAAAATTGTTTTCAAGTCCGTCGCTTTCAGGGTATTTAAAGGATACATTTTCTAATCTAATAAGTGGATTTGCCATCCTTAATCTCCTATTTGCATAACGCAGTTATTTGGCTTCTGCAACCCATCTTGCACTTGCACCACAGGGCAAAAAGCTCTTTGTTTGGGTAACAGGCAACGCAAGCTCTGCCGTTTCTGCCCTACCACCATGCTTTTTAACAATCTCTATATCAAGCACATATCCCATTGTTAATGCGCTTAAGCCTGTTGTATATGAATTAATTAACATAAATAGTGGATCGTCAGAAATAAGCTTTTCACAAAGGCTCACGAATTCGCAAACTGCATCCTCCAGCTTCCAAACCTCGCCACCTGGTCCTCGACCATATGATGGTGGGTCCATTATTATACCATCATATTTGTTTCCACGTCTTATTTCTCTTTCTACAAATTTACGACAATCATCTACTATGTATCTTACAGGCGCATTTTCAAGCCCACTTGTCATAAGGTTTTCCTTAGCACATTGAACCATACCCTTTGACGCATCAACATGAACAACGCTCGCTCCTGCCTTGGCACAGGCCGCTGTTGCACCACCTGTATAAGCAAAAAGGTTTAATACCTTTACCTCCTTGCCTTGCTTTTTTCTTTCTTTTATAAGCTCAGAAAACCAATCCCAGTTAGCAGCTTGCTCAGGAAAAAGCCCTGTATGCTTAAAGCCCATTGGCTTCAGATTAAAGGTCATTCCATCATATCCAATAGTCCATTTTTCAGGAACATCGTTCTTTATCCAAGCACCACCACCGTTTTTAGAGCGTCTATAAATACCATCAGCCATTTTCCATAGCTTGTGTTCTCTTTTGCCCTTCCAAATCACCTGTGGATCTGGTCTAATTAGTATATATTTCCCCCATCTTTCAAGTCTTTCCCCATCAGATGTATCAAGAAGCTCATAGTCCTTCCAATTCTCTGCTAAATACATAGAGTATTCCTCACATTTTATAGTATTTTCCCAATATGTTTGAGCCAACATGTCCATGACAGATAGCAAGCGCTAATGCGTCAGCCGTATCATCAGGCTTTGGTGGCTTAGGCAAATTCAAAAGCGTTGTAACCATAGAAATTACCTGTTTTTTTTCTGCTCGTCCATACCCAACAACAGATTGCTTAACCTGAAGTGGTGTATATTCAAATATTTTAACGTTTTTTCTGTGTGCTGAAACTAAAATAGCTCCTCTCGCCTCTGCTACACATATACCTGTTTTTTGGTTTGTATTCCAAAAAAGCTCCTCAATAGCCATAACATCAGGCTTATATTTGTCGATAATAGTATTCATACCATCATAAATCTGACTAAGTCTTTCCTCTATCGGTATGCCTGCCTTTGTTTGAATTGAGCCATAGCCCATAACTCGAAATTTACCCTTTACACATTCAAGCACGCCCCAGCCTACAATAGCAAAGCCTGGATCTATTCCTAAAATTACCATTCTACCTCTATAATGATAATGCAAGCATTATCAAATCTTAAAAGTTTGCTTTTCTTTTTATTTTATCATATTTTAAGTATTATGTCAAATAATATTGTGTAAATTTTTATTATTATATAAATAGTTGATTTTGCTTCCAATTTATGTTACAATTAGAAATAACTTGATTTATTAGAGGTATTGCTTATGGCTTCCTTTCCTATGATTTCTGTTGGCGACTTACTTGAAATGAAAAAGCCACACCCTTGTGGGTCCAATGTTTTCAAGGTGCTAAGAATCGGCGCAGACTTTAAAATATGCTGTACTCAATGTGAAAGAACCCTAACCTTAGACAGAATTAAAATTGAAAAAATGATTAAAAAGATTATTCCTAACGGAGATTTATAATGAGCGATAAAAATATGCAGGCTACTGTTCCCTCAAGGCTTGATACTGTTCAAAGACGTATTTATGCAGGAATGGACAGGCTAATAAAAAAGACGAAATCAAAAAGCTATCTTTTTCTTTGCTTTTTAGTTCCAATAATTATTACAAGCATTGTTTATGCAGTGCTTGGAATTTTTCCTTACGGAAACCACTCTGTTCTAACATTGGATATGAATGGTCAATATGTTTATTTTTTTGAGCAATTCAGAGAAATCCTTACAGGAAAATCATCACTATTCTATAGCTTTGAAAGATCCCTTGGTGGTGAGTTTTTAGGTAACTACACCTATTATCTTTCTTCCCCTCTTTCCTTTATTGTTGCTTTGTTCCCTGCTAGCATGATTACCGAGGCAATTATGGTTATCATGATTCTTAAAACAGGCTTTGCAGGACTTACATTCTCTATATATTTAGACAAGACAAAGAAGAAAAACGTTAGTGGATTCGTAATGTTTTCCACAATGTATGCTCTTTGCTCATTTGCAACTATATTTCAATCCAACACTATGTGGATGGATGCGCTTATTTGGCTACCATTAATTACTCTGGGTATTGAATCTATTATCAAGGAGGGTAAATTTAAGCTATTTACCATTTCATTAGCGCTTGCAATATGGAGTAACTACTACATTGGATATATGATTTGTATTTTTGTAGTAATTTATTTCCTTTTCTATATCCTTTCAAATGATCAATCTAAAATTAATCCATCTGGGGAAAGATATCATTTCTTCAAAAGCACGGCAAGGATTGGTGTATGCTCTATTATTGCTGTTATGATGGCTGGTGCTGTTGTTGTTTCAGCTTACTATTCGTTACAGTTTGGCAAATCTGATCTTCAACAAAACAGCTTTGACGCCTTTGCTCGCTTTGATATTTTAGATTTATTAGCTAAAACATTTTTCTACTCCTTCGACACTATTAGAGCCGAGGGCACGCCGAATATATATGCTGGAACTTTAATACTTTTGTTGATACCTGTTTATTTCTTTTCTAAAAAGGTTTCTACAAGAGAAAAAATAGGATATCTCGCTATTTGTGCTGTTTTTGTATTTAGCATGACCCTAAATACCCTTGACCTTGTATGGCACGGATTTCAGATGCCTATTTGGTTGAATTACAGATATAGCTTTATGCTATCGTTTTTAATGCTTCTTATAGGATACAAGGGCTTTGAGCATTTAGATGAGGTTGGTGGCAAATTCTTAGGCATTACCACCGTTTCTTTGCTTGGCATTTTAATGGTTATTCAGAAAAATGTACTTTTCTGCTCCTATGGTAATGGATATCAAGAATATATTATGCCTGACCTTGAAATGATATGGGGCTCTATCCTGTTAATTTTTGCATATTTCTTTGTTATTCTTGCATTAAAGAAATTCAAGGTTAAGCAAATTGTGACGCTTATTATGGTGCTTATTGTAGGCATTGAGGCTTATGCAAGCACCCTGTTCAACTGGACAAATGAGGTCAAGGATGCTGGTTGGGCTTCTCGTAGTGCATACAGAGATTTTATAGATGGTACCTCACCTATCGCAGATACAGTAAATCTTGCAGATGCCTCCTTCTATAGATTTGAAAAAGCCTTTTCAAGAAAGCCAAATGATAATCTGGCATTAGATATAAGAGGTGTTTCAGAGTTTACCTCTACATTCAATGAAGGCTCACGTAATTTGCTACAAAAATTAGGATATTATGTTAATTCTCAAACTATTACCTATGTAACAGGAAATGAGCTTGCAGAATCGCTCTTAGGTATTAAATACGTTATTCAAAAGAACGAAAAGAAAAATGACAAGACCATAAACTACGTAAGTGATTTGTATTCGACTGTTTATGAAAACGAGGATTTTGTTGTTTATTATAACGAATATGCTCTTCCAATTGCATTTGCAGTAGATTCTCAGGTTAATAGTCTGAAGCTTGAGGAAAGCTTTAATACTAACCTTAAATACACAGAAAATATCTTTTCAAAAATGCTTGGCAAAAATGCTACAGTTCACGATAGCTGTTTGTACTCAATAGACCTTGGTGACAATATTTATTCAAAGGTGGACGATGACGGAAACGGAACAAGCTATTTTAGAAATAGCGATGCAACTGGCAAGGTTTCTATGACTATGACAGTAACAGCATCAAATGATGGTGATGTTTATATGTTCTTACCTTCTCTTTATAACACTCCTGTCGATTGTTATATTAATGGTAAATTCCTTTGCACCCTGTTCCAAAACGACACCTACAAGGTTCAAAATATCGGACAATTTGAAAAGGGTATGCTTATTAGCGTTAAGCTTACCTTTGATGCAAACAGAATATATCTTTTGAATGATAGTAGCTATTTCTATCAATACAGTACTACTAAATTCAAAAATGTCACAGACGAGCTTAAGACTGGTGGTCTTAATGTAATCAGCCATAGCGACACTAAAATCGAGGGTACGATGGCAAATGTTGGTAAGGAAACGGTATTTACTACTATTCCTTATGATAAATGCTGGAATGTAACTGTTGACGGACAAAAGGTTGACACGTATATGTGTATTGACAGTATGCTTGCCTTTAATCTACCCGACAATGGTGCAAGTGAGCATTATATTGTTATTGAATACGTGCCTTATCAATGGATTATAGGTATGATAATTACAGTATTAGGAATTGGAATATTTGTTACACTTTGCATTCTTGACAAAAAATACAGAAGAAAAAAGGCTTTAGCTACGGCTAAGGACAATGAGGAAAAATCAGATGCTATATCATGTTAACGGCATTTTAGAATACTGTGAGCAGGGCTTTGCTGTAGTAGATTGTGGTGGTGTTGGATATAAGCTTACCATTAGTGACAATACCTATCAAGCCGTTGTTTCACAAGTAAATCAAAAGGTAAAGCTTTATACAAGCTTACAGGTGCGTGAGGACGGAATTGAGCTTTTTGGATTCAAAACTCTCGACGAGCTAAACGCATTTAAGCTACTTATAACGGTTTCTGGTGTTGGACCAAAGGCTGGCATGGCTATTTTATCCTTGCTTACTCCTGACAGACTCAGTATGGCTATCACAAGTGAGGATACTAAGGCAATCGCTAAGGCTAATGGTGTTGGTGCAAAAACTGCTGCAAGAGTTGTTTTGGAGCTTAAGGACAAGATTACAAAGCAAGCCTTTGCTACTACCACTAATGTGGGTGGCGAGGAGGTAGTAGTAATTCCTAAAAGCTCTAATCTTTCGGAGGCACTGGAGGCACTTGTTGTGCTTGGCTATTCCCGTTCTGATGCTCAAAGAGCGCTTGGTGGAATAGATCCTAAATTAGATGTTGCTAAAATTATTCCGCTTGCTCTTGCAAAGCTATTGAGGTGATTATATGATTGAAGAAACAGAATTTGACTTTGGTGATCGCATATTATCAACAGAGCAAACGGGTGAGGATACCGAGGTTGAAGTAAGCCTAAGGCCAAAAACCTTTGACGAATATATAGGTCAAGAAAAGGTTCGAGAAATGCTAAAGGTTTATATTGAGGCTGCTAAAGGTCGTGGCGATTCACTTGATCACGTTTTGCTTTATGGCCCTCCTGGCCTTGGCAAAACTACTCTATCAGGAATTATTGCAAATGAAATGGGGGTTAACTTCAGAGTTACCTCTGGTCCAGCTATTGAAAAGCAAGGTGATTTGGCTGCTATACTAACAAACTTAGCACCTGGTGATGTTTTATTTATTGATGAAATTCACCGTCTTTCTCGTTCTATTGAGGAAATTCTTTACCCTGCTATGGAGGATTATGTTCTTGACATAATTATTGGAAAAGGACCTGCTGCTCGTAGTATAAGAGTTCCCTTACCTAAATTCACACTCATTGGAGCTACCACAAGAGCTGGTCAGCTAACTACCCCATTACGTGACAGATTTGGCGTTTTATTACGTCTTGAGCTATATTCTGCAAAGGAGCTTGCTACAATCATAAAACGAAGTGCTTCTCTGCTCGAGGTTGGTATTGACGAAGAGGGTGCTTACGAGATTGCATCTCGCTCACGTGGCACTCCTCGTATTGCTAACAGACTTTTGAAAAGGGTTAGAGATTTTGCACAGGTAAAGGGCGATGGTGTTATAACCTTAGAAATTGCTAAGGAGGCATTGAAGGCTCTTGAAATCGACGAGCTTGGACTTGACAATATTGACAGAAAGATGCTCGAAACTATAATTAAGTTTTACGATGGAGGTCCTGTTGGTCTTGAAACCTTAGCTGCTACTATTGGTGAGGAAAGCATAACCATTGAGGACGTTTATGAGCCTTATCTTATGCAAATAGGATTTTTGAGCCGTACCCCTCGTGGAAGATGCGTTACCCATCTTGCGTATGAGCATTTAGGGTTACAATACAACAAGGGTGGTACAATTCCATTAAAAATTGATGAACAATAATTTCATTGCGATTTAACAAAAAAAGACGACCGCTTGGTAAGATGATATAATGATGGTAGACACTAAAAAAGAGGTGTCTACCATTTTTCTATGGTATAATGTGAGAAAGGAAGGTGAAAGAAATGGGACGACCAAAAGGTGGAACAAACAAATTCCACAGCAAAGAGGAAAAATTAGC
>JAFTKN010000004.1 GCA_017453255.1 Clostridia bacterium
GCCTTGCAGTGATATTCTATTCGACTCTGAACTTGCGAAGCAAATATCACTCGGCGCAAGCCGAATATCATTGCGTAGCAATAGAACTCGCCGAAGGCGAATAGAGTTAGCGTGATACTCCGTTAAGAGTATCACGCTAATGCCGTTCCTTTTATTTCTTTTCTATACTTATTACAGTAAGCTCTTTGCTTTGTACTGTAAATTTTATCTCGTAATTATCATATAAAAAGCCGTAAACTCTATCAGGCGTATTGATATAAGAGGGACGAGGGTCCTCGCTTAATATATCAGTAAGCCTATCTATCAGCTCTGTATCAAGCTCTCTCTTTATATCCTCGGGGAAAATAACCGTAAGCCTATAATTTTCAATTTCTGTGCTAAAGCCACCTGTTGCATAGGGGATAGAATCAAATTGTGGAAGATAGGGCTTTATATCATAAACAGGGGAGTTGTCCATCATATCAGCGCCAGAAAGCCTTAGGACGTGTCCATGTTTTTCGGTTTTTTCGATTTTTTCAAGCTTTAAAACCGATAGTGCTAAGCCATTTGGCCTAAAGGGTGAGCGAGAGGCGAAAACTCCAACACGTGTGTTTCCCCCTAAGCGAGGAGGTCTGACCGTTGGAGAAAATTCCGTTTTTTCACATTCGGAAAACCCCCAAATAACCCAAACGTGGGAATATCCGTCAAGCCCTCTTAGTGCCTCGCTATTTTGAAATGGCTCATTAAAGACTAAGGTAGCCTTGCTTGATTTAACAGCACCACTTTGCCTCGGAACACCAAATTTAGTTTTAAAGGGCGTTTTTAAATATCCAATTTCCTTAATTTCCATTTTGTCCTCTTATTTTAGCTTCATTCCACCTGGCAATGTAACCTCTACGTTTTTATTACGAGGCATCTTTTTTTCATCAAGCACCGTTGCAGGCTTTAATGCTCCCTTTCCATAGGTGTTATTAAGCTCATCAATAGCTTTGAAAAGTCTTTTTTTCTTTTCCTCCTTGCTTGCATCAAAAAAGATATTTGCCTGCATAGGAGTGTCACTTGAAACAAGGTCTATAGCCGTTACGCTAAGTGCCCTTATTTTAAAGCTCCAGCTATAGCTTTTTTCAAGTAGCTTATAAGCCTCATTTGCAAGGCTTTGCTCGTCCCAAATGGGTGAGTCGAATCTTGCTTGAAAGGAGCATGATAGTAAGTGCTCATTTTTAATAGTTATAGATACGCCCCTTGCCAAAAGACCACTTTTGCGTAGCTTGTAGCCTATATCCTGACAGAGCGCTACAATCACCTTTTTTGCCTCGTCGTTGTTTTCGAGATTACTAACACAGGTAATACCATGACCGATTGATTTTGCCTGTGCCCTAAAGTCCATATGGCTAACTGGCGAAAGGTCAAGCCCGTTTGCAAATTCCCATAGCATTATGCCATTTTTACCAAGCCGTCTTTCTAAAAACTCCTTAGGCAACGAGGCTATTTCGCCTATGGTGTGAATACCAAAGTCATTTAGCTTTTCTGTGGTATGCTTACCACAATAAAGCAACTCTGAGCAGGGAAGATTCCATACCTTATCCTTAAAATTCTCCTCGCTTATTACAGTTATAGCATCAGGCTTTTTAAGGTCGCTACCCAGCTTAGCAAAAACCTTATTAAAGGAAACGCCAATACTAACAGTCAAGCCAAGCTCATCCTTAACAGCCTGTCTAATCTCCTCCGCAATTTCAAGGGGCGATTTTATAGAGTCGCTTACGTCAAGCCAACATTCGTCAAGACCATAAGGCTCAATTAAATCTGTATAGCGCTCATAAATTCCATGAAGTAGCTTAGAAAATTTAGAATAATATTCAAAACGAGGTGGTACAATTATCAAATTAGGGCAAAGCCTTTTAGCCTCGCTATTAGTCATACCTGTTTTAATTCCTGCTTTTTTTGCAAGCTCGGATTTAGCTAATACAATACCGTGCCTTTCCTCCTGCGAGCCACAAACAGCCACAGCCTTATCTCTAAGCTCTGGATTTAAAACCATCTCACAGGATGCATAAAAGCAGTTTGCATCACTATGTAAAATTGCTCTCTTACTCATATTTCCTTATTGCAAACCAGCTATTTGTGTCTGGCTCAAAATAAATTTTCTTTTCTTGTCCTTCAACAATGATTCTGTACTCAACAGGCGCAACACAGGGAACAACCATAGGACAATAGTTGCGTATTTCTAAAATTTTAGTAATGTCAAAGGTTCTTTCCCCAAAAAGTATTTTTTTAGGCTTGATTTTGCCACTTTTGAAAAATCTAACCTCTACATCAAGAGAAATTCTTTGATATTTCTTCATTATAAAGACTTAATTACTGTGGTAGCAACGCCCTGTATCATACAATTAGTAACGAAAATATCCTCCATCTCGGAATTTTCTGGGTGAAGTCTAATGCGCTTGTTTTCAGGCTCAGGAAAGTATCTTTTTAGGGTGTTTTGTCCATCAGCAAGCGCAACTACAATATCCCCCTTGCTTGCGTAATCCTGCTTCCTTATAATTACCATATCGCCATCGTCGATTCCAGCATCAACCATAGAATTTCCGTCAGCTGTTAAAATAAAGAATGTACCCTTTCCGACAAAGGATTTAGGAAGCTTTACATATCCGTCAATATATGCCTCACGATCGTCAAGTGGTCCACAGGGAATAGAACCAATTTTTGCAACGGAAACCATCTCTCTTTCAGTTTTGGATATGTATGGTGTTTCAATGCCAAAATCACTCCTTGTAATAATTCCAGCCCTCTCCATAGCATCTAAATATCTTTGAACAGTGCTTTTGCTGATTCCAGTCTGTGAGGAAATCTCTCTTACAGATGGGGATAAATTGTAGCTATCAAAATAATCCTCAATACATCTTTTAATAGCAATAATAATTTCAACCTTTACGTTTGCCATAATAAAATCTCCTTTAATAATCGAAAATCCAAAGCCATTTGTCGCCTTGGGACATCTTGTCCCGTTCATTATAGCATTAAAAATCCTATATGTCAATAGAAAAAACAAAAAAATGGTACACATTGTCCCAAAACACTCCTCGTCATCAATCCCCCCAAAGGGGATAGAGGGGGATGAGTATCAGTGTCAGTATTAGTATTAGTATCAGTATTAATATTAGCATTAGTGTTTGAACCAAGGGATAAACCATAGGTTAAACCAAAAAGCTCGAAAAAGCCTTGTAAAATAAGGGCTTTGCAAAATTCATATTTTAAGAAAAGAAAATTGAGTTTAACCCAATTTTACAACAAAAATAAAAAAAGCAGTCATTTTTTGACTGCTTTTTGCTTTAAAATTAAATCTTAAATACCTTGTCAACAGGTACAGAAAGTACAACGCCTTGAGCCTCGGTTTTTAAACCAAATTCTCGATTTACGTCCTCTAAGATTTGATTTCTTATGCTGTTTGGTGCAAGGATAGAAACGATTTCCTTTTCCTCATTTAAGGTGGTGTTTGCGTAAGCCTCAAGCATGTGAGCCTCAGCAAGTCTTGCCTTTATAACAGTACCACCAGTTGCACCTGCCTTTTTGGCAACCTGCATAACCTCGTCGGTATATCCACGATTGACTGAAATAAGAATTAAGCTATATTTATATTCGCTATGCATAGAGCCACCCTCTCCCTTCCATTCCTTGTCACTTGCTTTTTTAATAATCTCAGCAGTAATTTTACTAAATGCTGATGTTGAGATAACCATAGTAAGACCATTATATCCCATATTTGCACCAACAAGCTTGTTGAGCTCGGAAGCGATATTTTCCATAGTCTTATATGTTGTAAAGCTTAGCATAATGTCCTTGTCACTGCTACCTAAGCCTAAAATATCCATCATTTCCGAGGATGCAGTACCTCTACCAACGCCTTGATAGTGAACATTAACCTGCATATCCTGAAGCATTTTAATATAAGCGCCACCCTTACCACGCTGAATAATAGATAAGAGCATCACAATACGGGAGTCATTATTCTTCATCATAATCCTCCTCATAGTAAACTATTCCATCATCAATTTGCTCGATTTCACTGTGAATCCTCTTTAAGTGTCTGTCCTGCTTAGTCTTACCAATTAAGCCAAGCACTTGAATAGTGATAAGAGGAGTCATAGCAATCATAGCAACGATACCAAAGGCGTCTGTTAATACATTACCACCGAGCGCCTGACAAGCACCGATTGCAAATGGTAAAATAAAGGTTGTAGCCATAGGACCTGATGCAACTCCACCAGAGTCGAAGGCAATACCTGTATAAATCTTTGGCACAAAGAATGTAATAATCAAAGGAATAATATATCCAATTATCAAAACTGGTAAAATTGACATACCTGTCAAAACTCTAATCATAGAAATTCCAACAGAAACACTAACACCGACAGATAAAGCTATACCAATTGACTTTTGAGAAATAGCGCCGTTTGTAACCTCTTCAACCTGCTTTTTAAGTGTATGAACAGCAGGCTCGGCAGCAACAACGAAGTAGCCGAGCACCATACCGATGGGAACAAGCGCCCATTTGAAGCTACTACCTGCAAGAGTCTTACCGATAAGCTCACCAGCTGGCATAAAGCCTACATTTGCACCAGTTAAGAAAAGGACAAGTCCTATATATGTATAAACAAATCCAACACAAATTCTTAAAACCTTAGTTTTATTAAAACGTCTGGTGATAAGCTGGAAAATAATAAACATACCAACAATAGGTAAAAATGCAACAGCAACCTCTTTTATATACTTCAAAATACCTGTATCAGGGTCTAAAAAGCACATAAAGGCTTGCTTTGTGTTTAGCGATAAATAATCTATAGACTCGCCCACTTCATTTGTTGCTCCTGGACTTTTAATAAGACTAAGGACTAAAACTGACAAAATAGGACCTATTGAGCAAAGAGCAACAAGGCCGAAGCTATCCTCACTGGAGCTTTTGCCCTTACGCATTGATGCCATACCAGCACCAAGAGCCATAATAAATGGAACAGTGATAGGACCTGTCGTAACTCCGCCAGAGTCAAATGCAGTAGGGATAAATTCCTGTGAGCCAATATTAAGACCTGGTATATATGGTAAAATCGCAAGTGCAAGCGCAATAGCATAAAGAACTACCAAAAGCCATGATAAAGGAATTTTCTTTTTAAGTCTGAAAAATGCAAGAGCCAAGAAAAGACCAACGCCTAAGGCTACAAGCATAATTAATAGCATGTTTTCAATGCCAGTAACCTTTTCAGCTAAAACCGTCAAGTCAGGCTCAGCAATGGTAATAAGAAAACCAACCAAAAAGCAAATAAGCATAGGAAAAATGGTTTTCTTTGATTTTCCAATCATTACACCTATGCCATCACCAAGAGGCTCCATAGAGATGTTTGAGCCGATTGTAAAAACGCTCATGCCAAAGATTATAAGTAGTGCACCGAAAAGAAACATTACCATAACTCCAGGCATTATAGGTGCTAAGGATATAGAAAGAAGAAGCACTATCGCACAAATCGGCAAAACCGAATGAAGCGACTCGCCGATTGAACTATAAAAGGGTCGTAAAATATGTTTCAAAATGTGTATCTCCTTTCAAATATTATAAATATTATATCAAAAAGATATATAAAAAACAACCTTAATTTACAAAAGTCAAAAAAATTTACAATTATAACAAAACAGACCTGAATTTCAGGTCTGTTTTAGTCAAAATAGCTTTTGTATTCAATAGTATATTTGCTGTTTGGAAAAAGATGCTTATGAAGGTCGATAAAATAATCGTCTGTCATGCTTGCAATGTAATCTACAACAATTTGGTTCTTTTCGCAAAGCTCATATGGTGTATTTCTTTCGTAATGAATACTATTTAAGAAATCAATGTGATGCTTGTATATTGGTGAGGATTTATTTTCCTTAACTAAATCGTCAAAAAGCCTTTCATAAATATCACGCATCATAGGAAAAACAGTTGAGTCCATAAATTCAAGCATACCCTTGTCTAAATAAATTAGGTCATAATTTTCCTGCTTAGCGAGCTTTAATGCTTCAAAATGTATGTCGCTCATCTTGATATATGGCTTTGAGTAGCTATTTTCGATTATGCTAACAACCAAGTTGTTGATAATTTCTGCGTTTTCAACACCAATAGCACTTTTTGAAAAAATATCTGTTGAAATGTTTCTTGCTCTTATAGCGTCCTGTCTATCCTTACCAAGATAAGCAATAATATCAGAAATTCTCATAACACAGCCCTCTAAGGTGCAGGGGGTTAGCTTTTTAATGTTAGATTTATCAATATAGCACTCCTCAATTTGCTTGTCAAACAAATCAAAGCTATCAAGAGCCTTTGGCTTATATTCCTTAAGCTCAAGCTCGCCATCGTGGCTTGCAATACCATTTAAAGTTTGAAGGCTGATATTAAGTGGGAAAATTTGATCAAGAACTCTTACTGAATGGATATTGTGGGAAAAGTGTCTTCCTGATTTTTCAAAATATAGTTTATCAAGATATTTTTCACCAGTGTGACCAAAGGGAGTGTGACCAATATCGTGACCTAAAGCGATAGCTTCAATTAAATCAAGATTGAGGTTTAGGCATTTTCCAATAGTCCTTGCAATTCGTGAAACTAATTGAACATGAAGGGCACGTCTTGTAATATCGTCGTTTCTATAAAAGGAGAAAACCTGTGTCTTGTCGGTATATCTATTATAGTATGGACAATGCAGTATTTTATCAATATCTCTGATAAATGGTGTTCTTACCACATTTGCGGTATCACTCTCACGCTTTTTGCGTCTTATACAGTCAGAATCATTAAAGGCGTAGCTGATAAAGGAACAGCTTTCCTTTTCGTTACGTATTTTTTCGTCAAGCTCAGAGGATAGCTTGTCATAATGTAATCCAGCCATAATAGTCCCTCCCTTCATTTATTAAATATATTTTATCACATAGGATAAGTAAAATCAATAAAAAACTAATAATTCACTCTTTAAATTAATATATGAGCAAATGAACAAATGAGCAATAATGATATACAAGAAACAAAAAAGGCGGAAAAACCGCCTTTATTTAATTTTTGCACCATTTTCCAAAAGCTTAGCCTGTAATTTACAAATATCTATTTTATCAGGTGATTTTTTATCCTCACAGCAAATCGCACCTGCAATACCTGCCGCCTGACCAAGAGTTATGCAAACAGGCATAATTCTTAGTGATGCCTGCGCCTCCTGATCACAGGAGATGCATCTTCCACATACAAGTAGGTTTTTACTACCCTTAGGAACTAATGAGCCATATGGTATTGTGTAATATTCGCCATGTGGGAAATAATAATGGCTCGTGCCCTCACCATCAGGTGAATGAATATCAATATCATAGCAACAGCAAGCAATACTATCATCAAATTTTGTCAAGGCACGAATTTCATCACCTGTTAAAATATGATTTCCAATAACCTTTCGACTTTCTCTTACTCCAATCTGCATGCCTGTTGCTAAAAGAGTCATATTTTTACAGGACTCAAAGCCCTTTAAAAGATTAACTATTTCAAAAACCTGCTCCCTTGCTATAATTTCGGCATCAGTCAAGCTTTCTATATTTGTAGGATTGTGCTTTACAACCCTTGTTGTGTTAAAATGCAAAATTCCCTTATGCGTGGTTTTGAAAACAAGCAAATTTTCACGTGGGTTTGTAATAACCCCAAGCTCCTTTTGTCTTTTGTATTCCTCGTTGATTAGAGGAAGCTCCTTGAAAAAATCATCTTCATCAATACCACTTACTCTAAAGGAAAGCGTCATTGGCTGACACATATCGTCTTTGCTTCTGCCAAGCTGATATTTAAAGCCTGCTAAGAAGGCAAGCGTTGCATCACCTGTAGCGTCGATGTAGCATTTAGCAGTGTAACGCCTTAAGCCGTCAACTGAACTTACTGTGATGTGCCTGATTTTACCATTAAATGCAGAAACATCACAAACATTTGACTGAAATAATAGCTTAACGCCACTTTCTAAAGCCATCTTATTTAAAATTAACTTTAAGTATTCCTCGTTGAAGCAGTCCTCGTATTCCTCCCTTACAGCACCAGCTTCCGAAAGCCTATCCTTAATTTCCTTAAATAGCCCCTTGCTTAATTCCTCATACTTTCCGTCAATGGTAGTTCCATTATACATAAAGGGTAAAACAAGGTCATAAGAGGCTGCACCACCTAAGCAGTTATATTTCTCGATTAGCAAAACGCTCTTTCCCTCACGCGAGGCAGAGATAGCTGCGGCAGTACCACTTAAGCCACCACCTACAACAATTATATCATAGCTTTTAGATTCCATATTTTTAACTCCTAAAACAGATTTTATTTTGCTTGTCATTTTATCAAACAGCTTATACAGCTTATCTGAAAAAATAAGGCATAGAGCAAAGCATAAAATACCAAGAAAAATTAAAATTCCAATTACCCAAAGTCCCCAACCCTCATATGGTATAACCTCTCCAGAAACAAAAAGCAGAGTTGCACCAATGCTTGTGGCTCTTGTAAAAAATTGCATAAGCATAAAGCCACCATAACTAAGGGTTGTAATTCCTGCAACTGAGCAGAGCAAATCGTCAGGAAAGGCAGGGAACAAAAATGCAAAAAATAGAAATACCTTTTCCTTACCCTTCATTCTATCAAGCCACAAGTCGACCTTTTTGGAATCTCCTGCAATCCAATTTAGGTAAGGCCTACCTAATTTCTTGCCGAGAAAGAATGCAAAAAGTGAGCCTAAAAGCAGTCCAATATAAGAATAAATAAAGGAGAGAAATGGTCCAAAAAGATAATTTCCACCTAAAATTGTAACCGTGCTTGGTATAGGAATTATAGTTACCTGTAAAAAGGTGGCTAAAATAAACACTAAAGGACCTAAAGCTCCCTTAGAGCTTATATAATCCTGTAGTTGCTCTCTTGAAATATCGGTAATTCCAAAGTGCTTAAGCAGTAAATAAGCAACTAAAATTACAGCGCCAATTACAACTAAAGAGCAAAACAGCTTGAGTAGCGATTTCTTTGTTTCTTTTTTCATAAATCCTCGAAAAACAGACACGTGTCTGCGAATTTTAAAAATTAAAGCTCACCGAGTAATGCCTTTAAAAGCCTATCCGACAGTATTTTTCTTGTGTCATCGTCAACAAGACTAAAACGGTTTCCATCATTTGGCGTGCTTAGATAATTCCAAACGCTGTAAGGAATATCATTTTCCTTCAAAATGGTGATTACGTCGTGCATATAGTTTTCACGGCTTGTAATATCTGCGTGGCGTATAGTTCCAAACTCGCCACACCATAAAATTTTGTCTGGGTGGTTTTTCTTAAAGCGAATAGCAGGGTCAAGAATGTGCCTAAGATATGTAATGTCCATACGCTCAAAGCCCTCATATGCCTTATTATTTCCCCAAACGAGCCTATGATAGTCTTTGTATCTTTCAATATCGTTGCTTGGATATTCCATTTTTCTATTATAATAAAGGTGATTCCACTGCAAAACACCCCTCTGGTGAGTAAATTCACTTGGGTCGTACATATGGAAGGTGTACATCACATTTTTGTCCTCATAAACACGTAAATTGTCAAGGGCGTGTGGATTATTCCAGCATGTAGGACCTATAATTATCAGTCTATCCTTGTTTAATTTTCTGATTTCACAAATAGTCCTTTCGGCTAAATCGTTCCACAAATCAGGGTTAATATCCCTAACCTCATTAAGTAGCTCAAATATAACGTAGCTGTTGTCCCTAAAGCGTCGTTCCATCTCAAGCCAAAGACCGATAAATCTGTCAGAAAGCTCCTTAGAATTGAAAAGCGTTTCCTCTTCCTCAATATCACAGTAGTTTCCAACTGCTTTATGTAAATTGAGTACAATACCTAACCTTCTTTTTTCACATTCAGAGGCAAAATGCTCAATTAGTGAAAAAATCTCGTCACGATATTTGTAAGGCTCTTCTTCGAGAACAATTTGGTCAAAGCCAAGTCGTATGTGGTCAAAGCCCATATCCTTAATATTATCAATGTCGCTATCAGTTATGTAACTTCTGAAATGCTCTAAATCACCGATAGTAATTTGAAGTCTTTTGTCAAGAGGCAAAACATTAAACCTCTTGTAGTTGGTCAGCCAACCACCAATGCCCATACCTCTTTTATAATTAAATTCAGCCATAATTTTCTCCATGAATGCTCAAATTACATTCTATAAATAATTATAACATATTAAATTTTTAATTACAATAAAAAAAGCACCTATAGGTGCTTAATTTATATTTCGTCATTGTCTTTCTCTTCCTTAGTATCCTTTTTTAGTGACCTGAAGAAAAATATTGTCATAATAACTGTAATTATAATAGCGACAAGGTCGGCTGCAGGAGATGCAAATAAAATAGCCTCCACACCACCAAAGGCAAATGGGAAAATAATAATAAATGGAATAAAGCAGATAATATCTCTAATCATAGATGCAATTACTGCCTTAAAGGGCTTTCCTGCTGATTGAAAGAATATTGATGTCATCTTAACAATACAGGTAAAGGTTATAAGTGAAAGGAATATTCTAAAGGTTTTTTCGCCAAAAATCCAATATTCATTTGGATTGGGAATGTTGGTAGGAACACCAAAAAGACCCACCACAAAGCGTGGACAAAGCTCGAATAATAGCGTTGAGCCGATTCCAATAATCAAAGTGCAAATGAGTATTTTTCTGTAAAGATCCTTGACTCTGTCAATTTTCTTAGCTCCTATATTATAACTAATAATGGGCTGACAGCCGAGAACAATTCCGACGACAAGGTTTATAACGACAGTAAATACCTTGCTTTCAATTCCAATAATAGCAATTGGAACGTCTGCTCCGTAAACGGACATAGAGCCGTATTTAGCAAGCAAAATATTGCAGGCCAAGGAAATTATTACTATTGTCATTTGGGTAATAAATGAGGACATTCCAAGAATTAAAGCACTCTTAACCGCCTTGAAGCTTGGTAAAAAGCTCTTTAACTTTAGCTTAAAGGTCTTTGGCTTTATAAAGTAAACAACAGAAATAATAAAGGAAATGCTTTGACCGATAACAGTAGCTAATGCGGCTCCTGTCATACCCCATTTTGACCCGAAAATAAACACAGGATCGAGTATAATGTTTGTAATAGCACCAGCAAGCATGGAAATCATAGACCAAGAAGGGCTACCATCTGCTCGAATTACTGCGTTTAACATATTCGATAGCATATAAACAGGGAAGAAAGCAAGAATAATATTAAAATATTCTATTGCATATCCGATACTGTTTTCAGATGCACCAAAAAGAGTTAAAAGTGGTGTTTTTAATGGATAAAAAATAGCCATAAGTAAAAATGCACATAAGAGAGTGAATACTATGCCTGTACCGATAGACTTGTGTGCATTTTCCGTGTCCCTTTTACCTTGGCAAATATTAAGGTAAGCGGCACAGCCGTCACCAAAGCACCATGCAAATGCCTGTGAAATTATAAATATAGGAAAGACAACGCCTGTTGCAGCATTACCCAGCGCACTAAGCTCGCTATTTCCTATAAAAATTTGGTCAACAATGTTGTAAAGCGCACTAACTAATAGAGAAAGCACGCAGGGAACTGAAAATTTAATCATAAGCTTAGTGATTTTTTCAGTGCCCAAAAATTTTGAATTTTCGTTTTGCTCCATAAAAGCCTCCTATATAATTTTTGGAGTCTTTATTAAGAGAAAAGCTACCTGAAAACTGTTGTGCAAGTTGCATGCGACCTGACTATTTTAACACATTTTAGGCTAAAAAGTCAAAGGAATTTTTTATGAAAAAGTAAATTTCTTTATTTTAAAAAATATATTGACAATTTAACTTTATTATGCTATAATACTTTCGCAAATAGCGGAATTGTGTAACGGTAGCACAGCAGACTCTGACTCTGTATGTCTGGGTTCGAATCCTAGTTCCGCTGCCAATAAAAAACCACCCAATGGGGTGGTTTTTTATTGGTAACGGAAGCTGTGGATTCAACACAGCTTTAAATTTGCAAAAAATTTAAATTGGGTGCGCAAGCGAGCCGAAAGCCGTTGTCAGCTTGCTAGCATAAGGCTCGGCAAAGCTCATTTTCCAAAGGAAAATGTATCCTAGTTTTTAATTTCCCACCCAATGGGGTGGTTTTTTTATTGGTAACGAAAGCTGTGGATTCAACACAGCTTTAAATTTGCAAAAAATTTAAATTGGGTGCGCAGCGAGCCGAAAGCCGTTGTCAGCTTGCTAGCATAAGGCTCGGCAAAGCTCATTTTCCAAAGTAAAATGTATCCTAGTTTTTAATTTTCCACCCCAATGGGGTGGTTTTTTATTGGTAACGGAAGCTGTGGATTCAACAAGCTTTAAATTTGCAAAAAATTTAAATTGGGTGCGCAAGCGAGCCGAAAGCCGTTGTCAGCTTAATATTATAGTTGAAATTTCCTTCGCAGAATGTTATAATAGCAATATAATAATGAAAGGAGAAAGGCAGAATGAAGGAATTTGTAACAGAAACAGATTCAAAGTATGCAAGAATTAAATATAGTCTTATAACCATTGGAATTTATTTGATTTTTGCTACCTTAGGTACTCTTTTATTGCTTGTTAAGCTTTCTACCTTTATTTTTTTTGAGGGAATTGCATTTGCGTTTTTGATTTTAGCTATTTTTATGGTTATTAGAAATAATTCTCATTTCATATTATATATATCTAAGGATTTATTTAGAATTGTTGGAAATGGACCTAATCAAATTTGGGAGATGGAGGATATTTCATTAAGTGATTTTATCCTAACACAAAGCGAGGATGAAAAGAAATTTAATCGCTGCACCCTCGTAATAAGTAACACTAAGTACAAGTTTTATGGTGTTGAAAATTATAGTGATTTTAAGGAATTTTTAGAAAAGAATGTAAAAATATACTCAGACGAACAATAACAAAAAAATAGCGACACGTGTCGCTATTTTTTTATTATTTTCTCAAATTCCTCTTTAGTATAGAGAATATTAATCGCACTAAGCATAGCGTTTGGACTCATATCAATAGGGAGGTTAAGCATCGCAAGAACCTTTTCTCGTTTTTTCTTGCTATCCTCTCGACCGCTTAGCCCATATGAATATAAATCGCTTTTTGTAATATTGCCACACACTTTAAAATTACTGTCGGTTGAAAATGGAGAAAGAAGCTTTAAAAGATAATCCTTGTCTATACCCTCAACACCTAATATTCCTTCCTTAGATGGAGCAGTCTTTCTTTTTTCCTTGCCTTCAATTTTAGGTATATATAAATTTATAATCCTATCAGCCGAAATAGCAGTCTTAATATATGACCTTATCAAATGCCCACCACCGTCAGAGTCGGTCAAAAGAATAATTTTAGATTTTTCACTTAGCCTTCTAAGTAATGACAATTTTTCCTTGTTATTAAAAACTCCAAAGCCCTGCGTGGTAATTACAGTAGCCTCAACTAATGAGTCAAGCTTAATTTTGTCGTATTTTCCCTCGACAATAATTGGATATTCAATCTTCATAAGCGTCACCTACAAAATAGGGTGCAAAGGCAGGAAAGAAGTCTTTCAACACCGATATAAGAGCCAACATTTGAAAGGGATTTTGACTTAATATCAGCCTCTCTGCATAGCTCTATTGCCTTAATCAGCTTTTTAGGATTTTCCTTAGCTACTGCATTTTGATATTTGCCAACCTTGAATTTGTGAATTCCTGTATCTGTAGCAATTTGTGAAGCATTTAAGCCCTTTTTTGTCATGCTATAAACTAAAAATAGCTCGGTATATAGCTTCCCAATAGAAGCAAGCATCAAATTTGGAGAGTCGTGTGCACATTTTTGTCTATATAGTGTTTCAAATACAAGCTCCCTGTTTTTATCAAGCAGAGCATTAGTTAATTGAAAATCATCATATTCGATAGTTTTACAGCAGACATAGTCAATTTCCTTTAAATCAATTTTGTCTAAGCCGTTCATTTTCGCATAAGCACAAAGCTTGTGAATTTCGTTAGATAGTGCCCACATATCGTGACCACAAATTTCAACAAGTCTATCACATAAAGAGTCAGAAAAATCGACACGTCCCCTTTGAAAATGTCTCAAAATCCAGCTTTTAAGCCTTGCTTGTGAGGGGAAAGTCAGCAATACAGGCTTAAGATATTTTGTAAGTAGCCTGTAAAGCTCGCTTGGCTTGTCAGGAAGCTTACCATAGCTAAAGCTATCACTTTCTGCTCGAAGAATAAATATAGTATGGTCGTTTCCCTCAAGCTGTGACAAAACACTCTCAAGCTTGGGATATTCGTCCTTTTTAATTGCGTTTAGGTTGACACCTCTTACCTCAACAAGCTTTTTTTCTGACATCATGGGTAGAGAGCAGATAGCATCCTCTAAGGTAGTTAATGAAAAGTCCTCTGCATACAAAACAATGTGGTTGAAGTCATCAAACTGACCATCAAGCACAGCCCTTTGGACCTCCTTCGAGTAGCTATATTTTAAATAGTCCTCTGTGCCGAAAAAAAGGTATCCACCATTTAAGCGCTTTAATTCATTTTTGAATTCAGCCTCTGTCATAGCTTTTCTACTTCCATTTTAAAAATTGTTTTTTGTGCGCAAGCACCCTTAATTTCGACAAGGTAGTTAATTTCTATTATTCCATCTGTCAAAAGCCTGTTATCAACGCTTTTGGAGTAAATACAAATTTCAAAGGGCATAATTCCTGTGTTATATACACAAATATGTCTTTTTCCCGCTTCAAAGCTCATAAAGGAATCAATCTCTCCTGTACGAACAAGGCTAACCTGTGATGGATTTTTAACATTAAATTTAAGCTCAGTTTTAACCCCGAGCATACCCTCGCCGTTTTCCTCGTATCTTATGATAAATTCGTCACCCTGTGTCAATGCTTCGCCAAAAACAAGGGTTTCAATTTTATCGTCATCGTAATAGTCAGAAAAGCTTTCGGAAATTAAAAGCTCGCTTGCAGCTCTTTCAAAGATAGATTTTCCCTTATAATCTGCTTGAATAGTCGTAATCTTTATTTTACACTTCATATTTTCACCTTATTTTACAATATGCTCTGGCTTTTTAACATAAACCTTAGCACCCATTTTAACACTTTCTGTAATAAATGAGTTACCACCGATTACTGCGTTCTTTTCTATAACTGTTTCGCCACCTAAAATTGAAGCACCCGAATAAATAGTAACACCGTCGCAAACGGTAGGATGTCTTTTGATTCCTGAAAGACTCTGTCCCTTTCGAGGTGATAAAGCACCGAGAGTTACACCCTGATATAGCTTAACGTGGTCACCAATAATAGTAGTTTCGCCAATAACAATTCCAGTACCGTGGTCGATAAAGAAATATTTGCCAATAGTAGCACCAGGGTTAATATCAATACCAGTCATTGAGTGAGCATGCTCAGTCATAATTCTTGGTACAAAGGGCACGCCACTTTTGTAAAGAAGATTAGCAACTCTATATACAAAAATAGCATAAAAGCCAGGGTAGGAAAGAATAATTTCCTCCATGCTTGATGCCGCAGGATCACCCTCTAAGGTCGCATAAACGTCCAAAATCAAAAGAGAATGAATTTGAGGAAGCTTGGCTATAAAATTATCAGCAATCTCCTTGGATAAGCCCTCGCTATCCTTTCCCTTTGATTTAAGAGAAAGCTCTATTTGCTTTTTAATTCTATAGTAAATAGAGCTAAGCATTTCCTCTGCAAAATCTCCTGAAGCCTTGTTTTCACATTTAGCAAAATAAGCAGGGAAGAAAAGAGCCTTTATATCGCTCAAAATATTTATAATTTCATTTTTATCAGGTAAGGAAAGCTTTGCGTCATAAATTGGAAACTTAGCACCTTGATATGAGGCTACTATTTCCTTAGACGCCTTTTCAATATTAGTCATAACTAAAACCTCCTTAATACATATTAGTGGTTATTTTAAATAAATGATACCATAAAATAAATATATTTTCAATGTTTTTATAAAATAAATAAGGGCGATTTTTAATCGCCCCATTTTATTCAGTGACATCTGTAAATTCCTCAATTCCTAAAATAGCCTTTTCGCTACCGTCGTCAAGGACAGTTATATCCTTCATAGCTCTTTGCATTACATTAGTTCTGGTGGTGACAAGTGCGTGTAGACTCTTGCCTGCTGTATCAACCTTTTTCTTTGCATCATCTAATGCGTTTGCAAAATTGTTAAACTCTGTTTTAACAGCCTCAAGAAGCTGGAATACCTCTGTACTACGCTTTTGAATAGCGACTAAGTTAAAGCCCGAGCGCAGAGAATTTAAAAACGCGTAAATTGTGGAAGGACCAATAGCAGTAATTGAATATTTTCTTTGTATTTCTTCGTAAAGTCCACTTTCAATTACCTCTAAATAAAGCCCCTCGGTAGGCAAGAACATAACTGCAAAATTTGTTGTGTTTGGAGTATCAATATATTTTGAATTAATGTCCTTTGCAGAGTTAATTATTCTTTGCCTTAATTCCTTGCGAGCATTTTCAATCTGTATTTTATCGCCCTCGTCAATCGCTTCCTTTAGCTTGGTGTATGGCTCAAGAGGGAATTTGGCATCCACAGGCAATAAAACATTTTCACCCTCAATTTGTGAAGGCATCTTAATTGCAAATTCAACAACGGAGCTTGTACCCTTTTTAGTAGAAACGTTTTTAGCATATTGATTAGGTGCTAAAACCTCCTCAATAATATTAGCTAAAATTACCTCACCGATATTACCCTTAACCTTAACATTAGTAAGAGCATTTTTAAGAGAGTTTACTCCACCAGCAATACTCTTGATTTCGCCAATAGCCACATTGACATTTCCAATCTGCTCGACAACACTTTGGAATGAGGTTTTTAGCCTTTCATCAAGGGTTTTTTGAAGCTTATCGTCAACTGCTTGCTGTATTGCTTGAAGCTTATCGGCATTTTCCTGTCTGATAGTAGCAAGAGAGTCGGTAATGCTTTTTTCAATAAGAGCATATCTTTCACCCATATTCTTAGAAAGCTCGTCAAAGCTTGTCTTTAAATTTTGAATGGACTTTTCGTTTTCCTCACGAAGCGACCTTGTCATTTCATTAAGTGAGGAATTAAGCTTTTCTGTAATATTCAAGAAATTCTTGTTATTTCCCTCGTTTAATTTTGTCATTTCATTCTTTATTTCATCAAGACGCTTGTCAGTTCCATCTGTATTTAGCTTGTTAGCTGTAATTACGTTATTTGTAATTAGCTCAGCCGAATGAACCATACCCTCGCTTATAGATTTTTTTATGCTCGTATCCTCTGTTTTGTTTGATTTTTTAAGTATAAGAAAAATTGATACTGAAAGAAGTGGAACACAAAGAATACCGATTACAAGTAAAGCAAGTTCAAATCCTGTCATAACAAAGCCTCCATTTTTAAGTTCTACTATAATTTTAACAGTATTAGACGCAAAAATCAACTAAATAAAAAAATTCTTTGAAATTATATTTAATATATGATATACTAATATAAGATATTTGTCACGGAGGAAGACGGAAATGGCTAAATATAGAAGAAATAGAATTAATGACGCTGTAAAGGAGGAGCTTGCTCAAATTTTAAGGGACGTAAAGGACCCAAGAATTGCAGGGGCACTTGTTTCCATAACAGGAGCGCAGGTTTCTGGAGATTTAAAGTTTGCAAAAATATACTACTCAGTATTAGGTGGAGATAAAAACGAGGTTTTAACTGCACTTAAAAGCGCAAAGGGATTTTTTCGTTCCGAGCTTGCAAGACGTATCAATTTAAGAATTACACCTGACTTAATGTTTGAGTACGATGGCTCGGCTGAATATGGCGCAAATATAAATTCAATTTTAAAGACACTTGATATAAAGGACGAGGACGAAAATGAGAAGGCTTAATTCAAACGAGGTAGCCAGTGAGCTTAGAATTAAAAAAAGCACCTTGATTTTATGTCATAAAAGTCCTGACCCTGATACCTTAGGCAGTGCATATGGCTTAAAGGTGATTTTAGAGCATTTTGGCTCAAGCGTTAAGGTTAGCTGTGCTGATAAGGTTACTAAAAGGCTTATGTTCTTGACAAATGGTGAGGATTTAACCTATAATGGCGAAAAATACGAAAGAATTGTTGCTGTTGATGTTGCCTCTCCTTCTCAGCTTGGTGAGCTTTCCTTTCTTTGCGAAAGAGTTGATTTTACAATAGACCATCACTCAATGTGTGAAAGATTTTCGGATTATTACGAAAAGCATACAGCATCCTGCGCTGAGATAATTTATGAAATTGCTGAGGAGCTTAATATATTAGACAAGCTTCCAATTAGCTTTTTTGAAAGCGTTTATGCTGGAATTAGTGGTGACACAGGTTGCTTTAGGTTTTCTAATGTAAATAGTGAAACCTTAATTAAGGCATCAAAAATCATAGAGCATAATATAGACCATGCCGAGATAAACAGAAAAATATTTGACTCTAAAACTAAATCAGAGGTTCTTGCCCAAAGACTCACCTATGAAAATATGGAGCTTTATGAAGACGATACGCTTTCTATAATTTGCTTTACAAATGAAATGAAAGCGAAAAACAACTTAACCGACTTAGATCTCGGTGATATAATCAATCATATAAGAGGACTTGATGGAGTGCTGGTTGCAGTTTCCTTAAAGCAAAGCGAGAGCAATACGAAAAAATATGCAGTTTCCTGTAGAGCAAATGCAGATATTGACGTAGGGCTCGTCTGTGCACAAATTGGTGGTGGCGGACATAAAAGAGCAGCGGGCGCATCTATCGAGGCAGAAAGCAAGGAGGAGGCAATAAGCAAGGTTGTCAACCTCTTTAATAAACCTATAAAGGATTTTGTAAATGGAAAATGAGATAAGCGGAGTAATACTTGTAAACAAGCATGCAGGTGTTACCTCCCACGATATAGTTTTTAAAATCAGAAGACTATTTCAAACAAAAAAGGTGGGGCATACAGGCACGCTTGATCCATTAGCAACAGGAATTTTGCCCGTTCTTGTGGGAAGAAGTGCTAAGGCAGCCGAATACTTACTAAGCGAAAATAAAAAATACATGGCTGAATTGAGGTTAGGTATAACCACCGATACAGAGGATATTACAGGTAATATATTAACAAAAGCAGACACGTATCCCACCAAAAATGATTTTTTTGAAGCCTGCAAAAAAATGGTTGGCGATATAAAGCAAGTGCCACCTATGTATAGCGCACTAAAGGTAAACGGAAAAAAGCTTGTTGACCTCGCAAGAGAGGGAATAACCATTGAAAGACAGGCAAGAGATATAAAAATTTTTGAAATCGTACCAAAGGAGATTGACGAAAATCAAGGAATTTATCAAATTTCTGTTTCCTGCTCAAAGGGTACATATATAAGAACACTGTGTAGCGATATTGGTAAGCTTTTAGGCTGTGGCGCTGTTATGACAAGGCTTGAAAGAATAAATACAGGTAGCTTTGATATTAAGGATAGCTATACTATATCCGAGCTTGAAAAAATGACATATGAAAAAAGGCTTTCCTTACTAATTCCAACTGATAAGCTTTTTGTGGAGGCAGAAAAGCTAAAGCTAAGTGGCTTTTATTTAAGACTTTTTAAAAATGGCTGTGAAATTTATCAGGAAAAGATAAAAACAGCCTACCCTGTGGATGCTTTTTTAAGAATTTACGACGAGGAAAATGACTTCTTAGCCCTTGCACAGGTAAAGGAATTTGAAAAAGGAACTGCTATAAAATCTGTCAAATTTTTCAAATTATAATAATTCAAATATAATAAAAGAGGTGATTTTAAATCACCTCTTTTTATTTATCATTGTTGATATAATGCTTAGCAAGTCCCCCTGATGCAGTTTCACGATAGTCACTAAGCAAATGCTTACCTGTTTCATACATAACCTTAACGACCATATCAAAGCTGATTTTTCTTGAGTCGGTTAAGAAGTTAGCTAAGGAAAGAGCATTTATAGCACGCATAGCAGCAACAGCGTTTCTTTCTATGCAAGGAATTTGAACAAGTCCACCGATAGGGTCACAGGTAAGACCTAAGTGATGCTCCATAGCAACCTCGGCTGCATATTCTATCTGACCAAGTCCCATTTCAAAAAGCTCAGCAAGTGCGGCTGATGCCATTGAGCAGGCAGAGCCAATCTCGGCTTGACAGCCACATTCAGCGCCACTAATTGAAGCGTTTTTCTTTATAAGGTTTCCAATAATTCCACCAGTTGCGAGAGCTTTAATTATTTTTTCGTCGTCAAAGCCCTTCTTTTCCTGATAATACATAAGGACAGAGGGGACAACACCACAGGCACCGCAGGTTGGCGCAGTTACAATTTCGCCACCAGATGCGTTTTGCTCGCTAACTGCAAAGGCGTAGGAGCAGACAAGCCTGTTTTCCTGTGTTTGAGCTGATTCGTCAATATGCCTTTGGTTATAAAGAATTTGTGCACGCCTTTGAGTATTTAAGCCACCAGGCAAAACACCCTTAGTAGTCAAGCCTAAGCGAATTGAATTTTTCATCATCTCCCAAACCTTAGAAAGATAATTAAAAATTTCATCCCCCTCAAATTCCTTAACATACTCCCAAATTCTAATATTCTTTTTTGCGCAATAGTCAGAAATTTCAGTATAGCTGTTATGTGGATAAATCTCTGAAGGAGTAAGGGTGTCCTCATTTTCAAAGGCGATAGTTCCACCACCTACGCTATAAACACGCTTTTTTCCAATCTCAACACCATTTTTATAGGCGTAAATATCCATTGTATTGGGGTGAAAGTCGCATGGGGAGGCTTTATCAAAAACTATTTCGCATTTTTTAGGCAAAAAGGTTTCCCTTATAATTCTGTCAGTTCCGTGACCTGAGCCCGTCAAGGCAAGAGAACCGAACAATACAGCCTTAAATTCGTCGGCATCGTTAAATTTCTCTTTGATAACCTTTACAGCCAATTCGGGTCCCATAGTATGAGAGCTTGATGGGCCACGACCAATTTTATATAGCTCACGTAAGGATTGCATAATATTCCTCTCAATTTAAAAGATTACACATATATTTTAATATTAATTTTATAAAATGTCAAGGCAGTCTGAATCTGATTGGCTCACTCTCGTATAAAACGGTATAGGGCATAGTATTTAAAACAAAATCAGTTCTTGCATATTCTACGCTCTTGCCTAAGAACACACAATAATCAAGATAGGGTGTAGGATAGTAAAACTTTTCTTGATATGTAGGGCCAAAGCTACCTAAAACTAAAACGTCTGCCTTGCTTGCATACTCTGATGGTATACTACTTAAAAGCTCATAGCTACCGCTACTTAGATAGGTAAAATGCCCATTTCCGGATTTCAAGGTAAGACAAACACTTTTCCAAACTGACCTTTCCTGCTGGTTAATATCAAGGTGAATTTTCGAATTTAGTATATTAATCTCGTTTTCAAGTGCTCTTAGTGAGATGCCCTCTTGTCTTGCAAGACTAATCAGCTCAATTAGTAAGGAAATTTCAAAATCCGAGGTAGCAGGAGGAAGATAAATATATTTGATTTTTATAAGACCAGTAAGACGTTTGAAATATGAAAGCGTATTGTTAGAATATGAGGAAATTATATAGTTTTCAACCTCGCCATAGCCTAAAAAGGATACAAGTGACCTTGCATGAGAGGCAGAGGTTGGAGTAGATTTTGTAATATCAATTACTGAAAGGGTGTTATTTTCCTCATAAAATACTAAATCATTATTAGTATAGCTATATATACCTGCAAATCTATTATTTCCTCTTTCGATAAACAAATAACTGCTTCCTATAAAAACAATAAAAGCTCCAAAAAGAGAAGCTATAACAAGCTTTTTAACGTGATTTCTTGCAAGGAAAAGTAAAAGCATCATTGAAGCAAATATTACGATAACACCAAAGACCTGTATTCCATTTTTGATAGGAAGGGTGGATTTTTCAAAGGAGGAGAGCCACCTAACCAAAAATAGAGATAAATCGGTTAGCTTTTCTGTTACAAAAATTATAGCATCAGATAAAAACGGAATATCGCATATAAGCAAAATTATAGGAGCAAGATAGATAAGCAGAGAGAACAGTGGTACTAAAATAATGTTTGAAATTGGTGACAATAGCGAAACAGCACCGAAGCCTGATGATACTATTGGAAGGGTGAAGAATGTAACGAAAAGAGATGTGATAAAGGTAAATATCACATATCGCCTTCCACGTCCGTGAGTTCTTCTAAGCCTTCCTCTGAAAATATACTTGCTTGCAACAAAGCAACCAAGCATAGCAAGAAAGGATAGCTGAAGGGACGAGGAAAATATTGAATATGGAGAAATAGCACAAATTAATGTAACAGAAATAAACAACGAGGTAAGTCTGTTTAGCCTTGATAAAATCAGCTCACAGGTGTAAACAGCTAAAACCATAAGTCCAGCTCGCAAGCATGAGAGGGCAAAGCCTGTTAGTGCTATATAGAAAAGCACAGAGATGGATAGCAAAAGATAGTTAGACAGCCTTGACAGCCTTAGCCTGCTTAAGATAAGCTCTAATGCACCTACTAAAATTGCAAGATGCATACCACTAAGGGACAGTATATGAGAAATGCCTATTCTGGAAAAATCTCTCTTTATACCATCACTTAGCATATCTCTGTTTCCTAAGAAAAGAGAGGAAAGAACAGGGGACGTGGTTGAATTTACGCTATTTTGTAGCCTTTTTGTCAGGGAGGAATTAAGTCCTTCAAAGAAATCTAAAAAGGAATTGGTATAAGAGGACAAAAATTTATATTCTGTGCAGTCAAAGGAAATGGTAATACCATATTCAAGATATGTATCTCTTTCGCTAAAGCCTACGCTTTTTTCTTCAAGCTGAGAAAAAGTCCCCTTTGCAAAAATAAAATCACCCCGACAAAGCTCCTTGTCATATGTATAGACTAATGCTTTTAAGGACACGCTTTGACCATTAATGCTTTCTATGTCAGCTAAATAAATTCCAAAATTATCCTGAGTATAGCTTTCATCAGAGATTTTAAGATATACCTCCTTTTCCTCTCCATCACAGTAGCCTGAGGATAAGTCAATATCTTTTTTAAAGGTTAAAAGTGACAGTAAAAGGGCAAGAGAAACAAAAATACAAAGAGGAGTATATTTAATAATCAAATCCTTAATAAGCTTTTTTCTAAAAATATAGAAAAGAATTATGCTTATTGGAATTAAGGAAAAAACAAAGATAGCGATAAAAATAAGAAGGATGTTACTTAAGCTAAAGGACAAAAGTAAGGAAACAAGAAAGCCAAAGCAGGCAAGCGCTAAATTTCTATGCTTAAATATCTCCATATGGTAAATCCTCCCTTCGGCTAACTCAATATATTCTAACATTGTTAAAAAGCAGTGTCAATATTTGTCGAAAAATATAGTCTTGCGTAAAGAAATTAATCAAGCCTGATAAGATGTACCTTTTTTGACACATTTGTGTTGAATTGAAGGGGGATTTGTGATACAATAGATAAAAATGGAGGGTTTAATTATGGGTTCTGAAAATTCAAGAAAGATTAAGCTTTTAAAGCTCTGGGAGCTTTTGAAAACCGAAACAGATGAAAAGCATCCTATGGATACATATACAATTATCGAAAAATTGGGAAAAGATGGAATCAATGTTGACAGAAAAATACTTTATTCCGATATTGAGACTTTAAGGGAATATGGCTTTCAGGTTGAGTCGAACAGAGGAAAGCGTAATGAGTATTATGTTTGCGAGCGTGATTTTGATCCAGTAGAGGTAAGGCTACTTATGGACGCAGTTCAGGGTGCATGCTTTGTTACTGAAAAAAAGACCGAGGAGCTTGTTTCTAAAATATCCGCCCTTGCAGGAAGTAAGCAGGGAGAAATGCTTAAAAAGAATATCGTTAAATTTAGCACCGTAAAAAGCATTAATGAAAGAATTTACTATTCTATTGATAAAATAACTGACGGAATAAACGAAAAGAAGAAAATTAGCTTTAAATATTTTGATTACAACATTAAGCGTGAAAAGGTTTTCAGAAAGGAAAAGGGAAACGAAAATATTGAAAAGAAATATATCGTAAATCCTGTTGCAACGGTTTTTGATAGCGACCAATATTATTTGATTTGCTATGATGATAAGCACAAAAGCCTTACTAATTATCGTGTTGATAGAATGTTTGAGGTTTCACTACTAAACGAGCCTATAACTAAAAATAAAAGCGTAAGCGATATAGATTTGTCAACGCATAAAAGACAGCAGTTTAATATGTTTGGTGGAAGAGTTGAAAGGGTTACATTCGTAGCTGATAGGAAGCTTATTGACGTAATTTTTGATAAATTTGGTGATAATGTAAAGCTTTCTGAATATTCAGAGGAAGCTATAAAGTGTATCTGCGAGGTGCAGGCAAGTCCTATGTTTATTGCGTGGTGTTGCTCCTTTGGAAATAGAGTTAAGGTGCTTTATCCTCAAAGGGTTGTGGAGCAGGTTAAGGAGCATTTAAAATCAACGCTTGAGCAGTATGAGGTGATTTCATGATTAAGACCTTTGAAAATGGTTTACTTTCCTCAAATGTTCATCTTATATATAGCTTAGGTGAGGGAATGATTGTTGATTGTGGCGTAAGGGTTGACACAGTTAAGGATTTTATCCTTGAAAATAACATAGAGGTAAAATATATTGTGCTAACTCATGGCCACTATGACCATTGTGGATATTTAGCTAATTATATAAAAGCATTTCCTATGGCAAGTGTTATTTGTCATACAGACGAGGTACAGGTATTAACAGATAGCGAGGCAAATGTTTCAGAGTATCTTGGCGCACCCTGCGTTTATAATTACGACTATAAATTAGTAAACGAGGGCGATAAAATAAGGGTTGGAGAGCTTGAATTTAGCGTTTTGCATACCCCAGGGCACACCCCTGGAGGAATTTGCCTTTTATGTAAAGAACAAAAGCTTATGCTAACGGGTGATACATTGTTTAAAAACGGCTATGGCAGGTATGACTTTAAATATGGCGATTTTAAAAGCCTTCGTCAGTCATTGCTTAGATTGCTTTCTCTTGATGGAGATATTGTGTTTTATTCAGGACACGGAGAAAAATCCACAATAGAGGGCGAGCAATAATTATATCTTGCAATGAAATACAAATTGTGATAAAATATGTGTAGCCTAAAAACTAACATTAAAGGAGTAAAATATGAAAAAATTTAAAATTGTAGCATTGCTTCTTACACTTTGCCTTGGCTTAGTTATGCTTATTGGCTGTGGTGGAAGTGGTGATCAGCCCTGCACGGAGCATGTAGATAGCGATACAAATGGTGAGTGCGATAATTGTGGTGAAAGCGTGTGTGTTGAGCATACAGATGTAAATAAGGACGATATTTGTGATGTTTGCCGTAAGGAAATTGAAAAGGTAAATATCACCTTTGAAATCACATTAAAGGATGAAAAGGGCGAGGCTGTTCCTAATATAGAAATTACCTTGAATCAATATGGTGAGGTTAAGGGTACATATACAACCGACGCTACTGGTAAAATTATAGGTGAGGTTAGTGAGGCTGGAAAATATACTGTTATCTTTACTGAGCTTCCACTCAATTGGTATTCAAGCAATAACTATTCAGAAATTACAATTAATCAAACAAGCAATACCTTTGATTTTGTAGCAGTTGATAATACACCAAACGGCTCAACTGAAAAGCCATTCCCAAGTGAGAATGCAGAAACAGGTGAGGCGGCTAAGGTTGTTTTCCCAGCAGGTCAGACCTACAACTTTATAACTAAGGGTGCATCAAGATACATAGTTATCAATAACGCAAATGCGAAGCTTATTTATAAGGATAAAGAATATTTGCCTGATGAAAATGGTGTAGTTAGAGTTTTATTTGATGCAACTGAGGCAACCTCAGTAACAATGTTCCAGGTTGTTAATACAGCAAACGAGGAAAATGAAATTGGCTTATCCTTTGAAGTAATTAAGGGAACAAGCCAAAACCCATACGATGCAGTAGCTGGTGAGGAATATACAGTAAGCGTAGCTCCTGAGCAAAATGTTCACTATTCATTTGTTAGTGACAAGGACGGAGTTTTGATGGTTAAATCTCCAAGTGCTAAGAATGATATTACACTTTACAACACAACAAGCTATGTAGTAGCAAATGCAACTAATGGTAATGGTGTCAGCTATATTCCTGTAAGGGTAGGCGATGTAGTAAGCATTACAGTAGGTGTAATCTCTAATTCCGAGGAGGAAAGCGAGGAAGAGGCTGTAGCTACAGAGATTAAATTTGAGCTCACAGTATTCGCAGGTACAGAGGCTGAGCCTATCGCAATTTATGAAAACTCAATCATAAGAGTAGGTAAGGGCGTTACATATTACTTCTCATTAGAAGAAGGTGCTTTGGTAACAATTACCTCTGACGTAGCGATTAGTGTTAATAATGGCGATGCAAGCATGACAACTACAGGAGTTGAGGGAACATTTACTGTTTCAAACTCAACAGACGAAAACGCAGAGATTTCTATTACAATAAACGAGTAATTATTTAGAAAAGCAGACTACATGTCTGCTTTTTCTATTTACAAAAAATAAAAAGTATAGTATAATCAAATAAGAAATTATTTTTGACCTGTGGGGAAATATATGTTTGAAAAAATTACACCTGAAAGAGCAGGAATAAGCTCAAATACGCTTATTAAATTTATCAAAAAATTAGAAAAATATGAGGCAAAAACCCATGCTCTATTTATGGCTAAGGGGGATAAGTGCTTTTTAGATGCCTACTATAAGCCATATAACAAGGACAGCCTACATAGAATGTACTCGCAAACAAAAAGCTTTGTGGGAATTGCTATTGGGCTTTTATATGATGAGGGTAAGCTTAAGCTAAGTGATAAAATAGTTGATTATTTCCCAGATAAAATAGATGCTCCTATGGAGTATTTAGAGGACTTGACAATAGAGGATATGCTTCTTATGTCAACTGCTGGTGCACCTATCGAATGGTTTGGCGTTGAGGAAAAGGATAGAACCAAGCACTATTTAACAAGCAAGAGGGAAACTCATCCGTCTAAAACAGTGTGGTCCTATGATAGCACAGGCTCGCAGGTGCTTTCAAGCCTTGTGGAAAGATTAAGTGGAATGAGCCTTTTGAGCTACCTTAAGAAAAAGCTATTTGACCATATGGGAACATTCAAAACTGCAAAAATATTAAAAGCACCCAATGGAGATAGCTGGGGTGATTCAGCTATGCTTTGCACAATTTATGATATTGCCTCCTTTGCTTATCTTTTACTTAATAAAGGTATGTATAACGGCAAGCAGTTAATCAGCCGTGAATATGTAGAGAGGGCATGCTCAAAAATCGTTGATAACAGAGAGGGCGGGCATTATAGCAATTATCATAGGGGCTACGGCTATCAAATTTGGCGTGTTTGTGGTGGTGGCTTTGCCTTTGTTGGAATGGGGGATCAGCTAACGGCTGTATATCCTGAAAAGAATTTGATTTTTTCAATCACAAGTGATAATCAAGGCTCAAGCCTAATAAGAGAGCTTATTTTTGGACTTCTCGAGGATTTAATTTTAGAGGAGCTTTCGAGTGAGCCTGTTTTGGAAAATGAAAAAGCATATAATGAGCTAAGTATTCTTGTAAATAGCTTAGAGCTTTTTTCGGTAAAAGGTATAGAAAATGACAGCTTCCAAAATGAAATTAGCAAAAAGGTCTATAAATGTAAGCCAAACAGAATGGGCATAAAATCAGTCTGCTTTTCCTTTGATAGCGATACAGGTGTTTTGGAGCTTGAAAACGAGCAGGGAAAGAAGGAAATACCCTTTGGAATAAATAAAAATGTGTTTGGTAAGTTCCCACAGTACGGCTATTCCACTGAATATGGAAGAACAAAAACAACAAATGGTGAAAGATATAATGACTGTACCTCACTTGCGTGGCTTGAGGAAAAAAAGCTAATGCTATATACTCAAATCATTGACGAATATTTAGGAAATTTAACTATGGTTTTCGGCTTTAAGGGTAACGAATTTTACGCAAGATTTTCAAAAATAGCTGAGGACTTTTTAAATGAATATGAAGGAGATTTAATGGGCTATCAGGCGTAAAATACCTCGACACGTGTCTAATTTGATTCTATGATAAAGGAAAAGATTATTGATACCCATATGCACTTAGAGACGTGGGAAAATGAGGAATTTGATTTTATAGATTGCTTTAAAAGGTACAGGGAAAAACAGGTATGATAAAACTAAAGCCATATATCGAAAGGTATTTATAAGGAAAAATTATGAAAAGCTTTGAATTTGAATGTCTAAACGTAAAAACAGAGAATGAGCTAATAAAAGAAAGCTTAGAAAAAATATCAGAGGGCGAGGTTAGTATTTACAAGCTAAGCTTAGAGCTAAAGGAGAATACAATTCCGAAGCCCTACGAGCTTTCGTTTTTTGAAAAGCAAATAGACATTATTGGATATTATAGCTCAAAATCCTATCTAAACCACAATATTACACCAGACTGGCATATGAGAGAAAATGAAAGCAAAACTGCATCAGGCACACCACTTATGTCTTTCTATAGCAAGATGGGAATAAATCAGCTAACAATTAGCCTTTCAGATGCTAAAACTCCTATTAAAATCTCGGCAGGAGTCGTTGAGGAAAATGGTAAGCTACACATTAAAATAAGAATTTTCGATTCTCTAAGCTCAAAAATTTCTAAATATGAAACGCTTATCAGAATTGACAGACGAAAAATTCCATTATACGATATAGTGCCTGATACTCGTAGTTGGTGGGGTAGCTTAGGCAATAATACAGCGTATGTTCCAGATAACGCAAGGCTTCCTATGTATTCAACCTGGTACAGCTTTCATCAAAACACAATTCCTGATGAAATAATTAAGGAATGTGAAATTGCTAAGGAATATGGAATGGATTCGGTAATAGTTGATGACGGATGGCAAACCGAGGATAATTCAAGGGGCTATGCTTATTGTGGAGATTGGCAGATAAGCAAGCAGAAAATTCCAGATATGAAGTGTTTTGTTGATAAAATTCATAGCCTTGGAATGAAATTTATTATTTGGTTTTCTGTTCCATTTGTGGGCTATAAGAGTAAAAACTTTGAGCGCTTTAAGGGTATGTATCTTTATGATAATAAAAATATGAATGCCTGCGTGCTTGACCCTCGCTTTGGTGAGGTAAGAGAGTTTTTGATTGATACATATATTTCCTATGTTAAAAAATATGGCTGGGACGGCTTGAAGCTTGATTTTATAGATAGCTTTAGATTAAGCGAGGAAAGCTCAACCGAATATGAAAAAATGGATACTGTTTCTGTTGAGGACGCTTTAGAAATGCTTCTTTCAGAGCTTGATATTAAGCTAAAGGAAATTAATCCTGAATTTTTAATAGAATTTCGTCAATCCTATATCGGACCTGTTATCTGTAAATATGGTAATATGCTAAGAGTTGGTGATTGTCCAAACGATGCCTTGATGAATAGAGTAGGCTCAATTTCGCTACGATTAACCTCTGACAAAATTCCTGTTCATAGCGATATGCTTATGTGGAATTATGAGGATACTGATGAGAGCGTAATGAGTCAGCTCCTTTCAATTATGTTTTCCGTTCCACAAATCTCGGTGCGTCTGTCTGGCTTATCAGATAGTCATAAAACACTACTAATGGAATTTTTGAATTTCTGGAGAAGGAATAGAGAAATCATTCTTGACGGAAAGCTTAGCTTTGAGGGAATTTATGCAAATTACACAATGGTGAAAAGCGAAAAGAACGGACAGAGTGTCGTTGTTTTGTATCAAAGCACCGATTATTCCTTGCGTGAGGACAAGGCAAATGTGTTTAATATTACAGACAAGGACTACATAATAGTTGACACTATGTGCAAGTATGATTACACCTGCTACGATATGTATGGAAATATTGAGGGAGGTGGAAAAATACAAAAGGGAGTGTCTAAAATTAGCCTTAAAAACGCATCAAGAGTTGAATTTAACAAATTATAAATCAAAAGAGGAGCAAAAGAATTGCTCCTCTTTTTAATAATATTATTAAAATTATATTGAAATAAAATAATTCGTGTGTTAAAATAAACATAATATGTTTTAGATTATAATTGTATAGGAGAAATATAATGACAGCAGGAATTATTATGCTCATAGTAAGCATAGCTTTGTTTTTATTCTTGATGGTAATGGTTTTACCAAAAATGATTTTAAAGGTTCAATATTCTGTCGGTGAAATTGAGGATAGAGGACTAAAAAAATACATATACAAGGGTAAAAATTGTATCCTATATGAATGTGGTGGTAGTGTGAGCGACCACATTAAGCAATATTTGATAATTGATGAGGGTAAGAATAAGCTTCTTAGATGTAAGCTTGCTCACTCAATGAAATATCTAAACTACGACATAGTTGTGTTTGATAAATACAATAGAATAAGAAAAATCATAAACGTCAAGGAGCTTATAGCAAGCCCTGACTTTGCAAGACGTGTTGAGCTTCCAAAATATACATCACACATTAAGCTTGTTTTAAGACAGGTTGATTCAATGGCTATGAAGAAAAGGAAGCTTGCATTTGTTCCAGGAAAGAGAGTTTTCCTTTACGGCTTGAGCGCTTTTTTAACAACTGCTTTGGCTGGATTTATGGTTAAGGTTAGCTGTGCGTACACCTTTGGTGGCGTATTTAGAGAGAGCTTTATTCGTACCAAAGACGCGATAGCATTAGATCTTTTAATTGCAATCGTGATTGGAATTATTTCACTTATTATTGTTGCCTTCAACATAAGAAGCTACAGTAGGCGCTAAACGAAATTTAGAAAAGGGATATATATAAATGCAGAAGGATACCATAATTTCAAAGGGAAAGTACAGCTTTTCAAAGCCAGATGAGGCAATATCCGTTAAGCAATTCTTCTTTGTTAAGGATGAAAACGGACAGAAAAAGCTTCTTTTAAGGCTTCATAATAATAAAAAGAGCACCTGTACCAAAATAGCATTTAAAATCAGCTTTTTTGATGCACGTGGAAGATGCTTAGGCAAAGAGCGTATAGAAAGCGAAAATATATGTATAGAGGGAAAAAGTAGCTATGCCTTTGGTGAAGCTATTAAGGTTAGCGAGAAGTGTGTTAGCTTTAAGTTTGCCCTTGAATATGCGCTTTATGGAAGCTACAAGTTTACAAAGGAAAGCGTTGAATATGTTGAGCCTGTGCCTGTTATGGCAGAGGCAGGCTATCATATGGAAAATGAAAGAGTAATAAAAGAGCGAAGGGTTAAGTCAAGCTGGCTTGTGGCTATTATTGCTCTTATGGCTCTTTGCGCCTTGGCTATAGTAGTTGGTAAACAGCTCTTTAAATTTAAGGATGAAAATAACAAGTTCTCCCTTGAGGGCTTGGAATACGAGTTTGTTTCCGAGGAAAAGGAAAACGGCAAGGTAGTGATTACTGGTTGCTCAGATATGTATTCTAACCTTTTAATTCCAAAGGAAATTGAGGGAAATACAGTAGTTGGAATTAGAGACGGAGCATTTAAGGATAACAGTCGTATTGAAAGCATACGTATAGACGGTGTTAATATCGGAGCATATACCTTTAGTAATTGCGTATCATTAAAATCAGTTGAGATAATTTCCGTTGATACAATCGGAGATAATGCTTTTGATGGCTGTATTAACTTAAATAGCGTTTCGATTATGGCAGGAGACAAAAATGTATTGAACATAGGGCATAGTGCCTTTGCAAACTGCACAAGCCTTGCAAGTGTAAGCATTGATCAATTTGCAAGATATTACGACGGATGTGCTATCTTTAGAAATGACTATAATTTAACAAGCCTATATTTAAAGAACTTTGCATATACAATCGAAAATTATAACGAATACGCTTATGAAACAAGAGTTGCTGATATGATTATTAGCGACAGCTTCCTATACGGGAATGAAATAGGACTAAAGAATTTAAAAATTGGTTATACCGATAGCATTTGTGAGGGATTTTGCAGTGGACTTCCAATGCTTGAAAGCTTTGAGCTTTCTGAGTCGGAAATTACTGAGATAGGAGATAATGCGTTTAAAAATTGCACAAGCCTAAGAAATGTTACATTTAAAAACCCAATAACAGCTATTGGTAATAGTGCATTTGAGCTAACAGCTCTTGAAAGCTTTAACGCATCTTCACTCGTATCGGTAGGAAATAGAGCATTCTATGGCTGTCAAGGACTAAATAGCTTTGACCTCTCAATCAATAATACCTTAGAAGCAATTGGTAGCGAGGCGTTTTATCAATGTGTAGCCTTGAGTCAAATTTCTATACCAAAATCTGTCAAGACAATAGGCAGAGAGGCATTTAGAAATACAAGCCTTACATCTCTTACTATCGAAAGTGACAAAATAGAAGTAGGCGCAGGAATAATTATGGAATGTGAAGGCATCAGTAGCTTAACCCTTTCAGATATTCCAGAGGGCTATATTGCATATATGTTTGGTGGAGAAGCATCAAAGAATGACGAAAGCATTCCAGAAGCACTTGAAAGCGTTACTATTACAGGAAATAATAAGGTGCTTGGTGGCTATGCCTTTGCAAATGCACACCGACTTAAAAACGTAATTTTACCAGAAACCATTGAGGAAATTGGTAGTATGGCGTTTTATCGTTGCTATGAGCTTAGCGAAGTAAATCTAACAGAAAATCTTAAATCAATCGGCGAATATGCCTTTGCAGAAACAAGCATTAAGGAATTTACTATACCTGAGGAAATGACTATAATTCCAAAGGGACTTTTCCATATGTGCCTAAGCCTCGAAAAGGTAACAACAGGTGATAAGCTTGATGCAGTTTGCGAAAGCGCATTTTATCAATGCGAGAGCCTAAAGAGTATAGATTTGCATAATGTTACACAGATTGACGATAACGCATTTGCATATTCTGGGCTCAGAGAATTTACACTACCAGCTACAGTAAATTATGTAGGAGAGAGTATTCTTTCTGGTTGTAATAGCTTGAAGGAGATTACAATTTCACTTAATAGTGGACTTTGTGTAAATGATTATTTTTCAGATGTAAGCTACTATAACGATATTCCAGATACATTAAGAAAAATCACAGTAAATAATGGCGAGGTAATTGACCAATACGCATTTGACGGATGCACATATGTTGAGGAAATTGTATTAGAAAATGGCGTCAAAACTATTGATGCTGACTTTAAGAGCTGTACTCAGCTTAGAAAGCTAACTATACCAGAAACAGCTGAATACTTTAGATCAGGCTCAACCTATTACTGCAAAAAGCTTTATGAAATTTGTAATTTAAGCTCGAATGTTCATTTTAATCTCGGTATTGGTGATGCTATTAATACATTACATATTGCAAATAGCCTTGAGGAATGTGCGCCAATCGTTGAGGCACAGGGCTATAAGTACGCTAAATATGGAGATAGCTGGTATTTAATCGGCTGGGATGACACCTTTACTGAGTTAAATCCTATGGCAACATTTACTTATAGAGCTGTTGAGTTGGAATCAGAAACTGCAGAGGAAGTAAATAGCTGGTCGGTACCAAATTCACTTTTTGTTGGCTACGATAATATAGTTAAGGTTACCTTGCCTAAATCACTTGCTTCTTTAGGAAAGAATGCCTTTGAGGGCTGTTATAGTCTTACAGAGGTTATTATAGATAAGGAAGCACCACTTACAATAATAAACAATTCGACCTTCAGAAACTGTATGCTTTTAAACAAGGTGGTATTGCCTGATAGCGTAGTAAAAATCGACATTTTAGCATTCAGCGATTGTGAGCGTTTAGCCACGGTTGATATGCCTAAATCCTTGGCGGTTATAGAAAATGATGCGTTTTTCTACTGCTCCAGCCTTGAAAGCATTGTTTTATATGAAAATGTTAGTAGCATAGCAAGTGGTGCATTTTCAAGCTGTGATAGCCTATACGACGTATATAATTTAAGCTCAATTGAGATAGTTGAGGGAACATACGACCTTGATGGCGTTGCAAGAGGTGCGTTTATTCATACAAGCTTAAGCGACGAAAAATCAATCGAGGTAGTAATGCCTGGCATTGGCTATTTTAGAAAGAGTGGAAATAACTGGATTTTACAGGTGCTCCTTTCAGATGTGACTAAACTTGATACAAATGAATTAAAATACGCAGGAGCAACTATTGAAAACCTTAGAATTTTAGAGGGCGCAGGATTAGAATGCGATTATATTGAATCAATAATTATTGGAAATAATGTATGGCAAATTCAGGATAGTGCATTTTATGGTAACTATTATCTAAGAACAGTTGATATGAGCCAAAATAACAGAATTACCGAGATTTGCCCAAGCGCATTTAAAAATTGTAAACGACTTGTTGAGCTTACCCTTCCAAGTAGTCTTAAGATAATTGGAGAGGGAGCATTTGAAAACTGCGAAAAGCTACTAAGCATAAGATTACCTGAAAGCTTAGAGCAAATAGATAATGTTGCCTTCCGTGGCTGTGCTGAGCTATACGAGGTAATTAACAATTCAAGCAATATTAGTATAAGCATGGGCACTCAAAACGGATATGTAGCAGCATATGCTTATGGTGTTTTCAATAGTGACGAGGAAGGCTTTGAAAGATATGAGCAAAACGGATGCTATTTCATAATTTGCAATGATGTATATTATCTACACCACTACACAGGTGGCGAAAGTGATATGGTTATCGTTCCAAATACAGAGGGTGAAATGATTATTTTACCAGATGCCTTCCATACATCAAATCTGACAAAGCTTGTTTTACCTACATCAGTAGCAGAGATTAATACAAGATATTCACAGGAATATTATATTGAGGATATCTATTATGAGGGTACATCAAGCGAATGGGCAAGCATTGGATACTATAGCGATGCTCGTATCTACTACTATTCTGAATGTGTTCATAACGATAGCCAGTGGACCTATGTAAATAATGCTCCAACTACTCAGCCAAGCGAGCTTACATGGTCTGTAACCACAGAGCCAACCTGTCAAAAGAAGGGTATTGAAACAGGAACATGTAAGGTAGAGGGCTGTGAATATTATGAAACAAAAGAGATAGATACAACTGACCATAAGCTTGTAAATGATAAATGTGAATATTGTCAAAAGACAATTATAGCAGTTAATTCAACTAATATGGAAACCTATCCAACAATATTTAAGGTTGAATATGACGGCTTTACCTTCGACCAAAATGGTATAGCTATGTCACAAAATGAAACAGCAGGCATTGGTTCAACCTTTACAATTACCGCAAATCAAAGACTTAAAATATCCTTTGATTATACTGTATCAGCAAGCTATAATGATCACCTATATATCTATAACAATGGAATGATAATTGATTACATTTCAGGAGAAAAAACCTCAAGCATGACAATAATTCTTGAGGCAGGTGATACAATTTCAGCTTCCTTTGATAAGGCATCAAGCTTTAATGTTTCAAATAACTGCGGATATATTGCAAATATCGAAATCACAGTAGAATAAGTAAATGTGCGATATTGGAGTAAGAAATGTTAAGAAATAACGAAATAATAGAAAGATTGACAACTAAGCAGAAAATCGCATTGCTTACCGACGCAAGCGAGGCTGAGGAGTTAAGACAGAAATATGATATTCCGTCTATGACTCCTTGTCAGCTATCAAGCGACGTTTGTGACAGGAATGGAGAGCTTATTTTTCCATCATTTACGTCACTTGCAAACTCATGGGATGAGGAGCTATTTGGAAATGTAGCTCAAAAAATAGCAGGAATAAAGGCAAGTGAGGGAAATTGCTTGTTTGTTCTTCCAAAGACTAATTCAGCCTCATGTGTTTATGGTAGTGAGCTTACCGAGGATCCATTTTTAGCAGGTAAGCTATATTCAAGCATGTCAAAATCACTTGCTAATATAGGTGCAACTCTTTGTATGCACGCACCAACTGTTAGTAATAAGGATATAAGCGTGCTTGATAAGCAGGCAGATGTAACAGCATTATTCGAGCGCGTCGTAAGACCCTTTATAATGACAAGAAATGCAGGTAAGATAAGCGCCTTTGTGTTCACAAGCGAGAATGTGGAAAAGAGCTATCAGAATGCAAACGACAGAATGATTAATTCAACAATAAAGGACAATTCTGCTCGTATAACAAACATCGGCGAAAGCGATAATGCAGTAGCAATTATAAATAGTGGTAGTCAGGTGCAGGGTGCTTCAAGCGCAGGCATTGAGGCTGCTTATGATAATTACAATCGTATTTATCACTCAATGGAGGAGGGCGGAGCAAGCGCAGGTGAGCTTGATATGGCTATTTTAGATGGCGCCGCTATAAATGACGAGATAATAGACCAAGCTCTTGACCAAAGAATAACCCTTGCTACAAAGCAAATTAATGGTATTTTAACGCAAAATATTAGAGATATTGATTTGTGTGCTAAGGAGAGTGCAAGACGCTCAATTGTTCTTCTTAAAAATACATCAGATGCTCTTCCTCTTAAGCAAGCAGAAAGTGTTTGTGTAATCGGCGATATAATCGGAAACGAAAATACAAGCTTTGTTGATTTTTATGGAAGACTTAAAAACAGCTTAGACGAGAGTGGAATAAATGTAATTGGCTATGAAAAGGGCTATGAGCTTGAAAAGGAAATAAGCAGTGAGCTTGTTGCTCCTGCAATTAATTTGGCAAGTCAGGCTGATACAGTATTACTATTTCTTGGACTTGGTAACGAAAGAGAGAGGGAGCTTGAAAATACAAAAAGGCTAACTCTTCCTGCAAACCAGATTGAGCTTATCTCAAAAATCAAGGAATTAAATAAAAATGTAATTGCTGTCGTTAGTGGCTCGCGCTTGCCCTGTATGAGATTTGACAGATTTACAAACGGAGCTTTACTAATTCCTACTCAGGGTAAATATGTTGCAGGTGGCTTAGGAGAAATCTTAACTGGTAGATTTAATCCTTGTGCTAAGCTTGCATATACAGGCTATAACGACATTGATACCAGATTCAAGGAAATTCAGCAAAGAAAGCAAAGGGGCGACCAAAAAATTGGTCAGTTCATTGGCTATCGTTATGCAGACGGAGCAGGACAAATGGTTAAATATCCATTTGGCTTTGGTCTTTCTTATTCAAAATGCACATATGAGAGCATGTATCTTACCTCTACAAGTGCAGTAAGTGTAACAATATGTAACAATAGCGATAGAGAGCTATGTGAAACAGCACAAATATATTTAGGTAAAAACGATCCAAGAACCTTTAAGGAATTAAAGGGCTTTGCTAAGCTAACACTAAAGCCTCGTGAAAGAAAATCAATAACTATAAATCTCGAGGAAACTAAGAAATATGACGAGGAAATGGGAAGCTTTATAGCAGACGGTGGCTCATATTGTATGTACACTGGCTCATCAATACAAAACATTTTCCTAACTCAAGAGGTTAGTATATCTGGATTGCCCATTGAAGGTAAGGGTAAGATTACAGAATATATTCACGAAATATCAAATATTCATTCGGAAAGCTATACTATGGAGGCGCATTGTGAACCTATGAATACAGCATCTAAATTGAAGAATTTCAGCCTATGGCTAATGGCGATAACTATTTTCCTTGATATCGTTTATGGCGTCTGTGGCTTGATATTCGGCTTACCATTTAAGGATTATTTAACAATATTTATAAGCGTAAACGCAGGCGTTTTCGCCTTTTCTGCGTTGCTATTAGTCATCTACCTCGCTACGCTATCAAGCCATAAGGCTAAAAATGCGAAAAATGAAAAGATAGCAAAAGATGAGCTATTTAAAAATGCAGAGAGGGTTGATACTGACTCTGTAGAAAAGCTATTTGAGGTTGAATTTGAGGGCATTGAGGAAAAGAAGCAGAAAAAGAAGGGCGCTACATATCAAGGCAAGGACGAGGCGCTTTATGTATATATGCAGGTTGATACAACCCTTAGTCAGCTTGCCTCTGAAATGGAAGCATTTTTCGAGGAAAATGGCTTACATATTTCTTCCGACGTTGCAAAAAGCACACTTGCCTCATTAATGTCATCAAGACTTTTAGTAATTCGTGACAAGCAAAACGATAATATAATCAGATTTATTAGAATTTTGTCAGCATTTTTAGGCACAAAATCCACCTTTGAAGCATTAACAGGCAGAAATTGGGATAAGGACACATTATTATTTAAGTTTGATAGCATGACTGAAAAAATGGAAAGAACTCTTCTTTTCGATGCCTTCAAGTATGCACAGACAAATAGTGAGCTTCTTTGCTTCTATACAATGAGAGATGTAAAGCATAACGAGCTTGAAAGCTTCCTTATGCCATACGTACAGTTCCTTGGTAATCCAAGTCAAAGCTATACAGTAATTGATAATGAAACAAAGCGTGAAATACCAACAAACCTTTGGTTTGTTATTGCTGAGTCAGAGAACGAAAGCATTGATGAAATTCCACCATTTGTTGCAAACCTTGCATCAGTTATAGATATTAATGCTCAGCTTATTAAGAGGGTTGATGAAATAGCACTTAATCAAAGTCCTATAACTAAGAATCAAATGGAAGCATTAACATATCGTAGCAAGAAGTCAACGGTTGTTGACGAAAATCAATGGAAAATGGTTGATTTACTTGAGGAGCATGTAAATCAGCAAACACCATATCATATTGGAAACAAGCTATTTTTACAGCTTGAAACCTATATGTCAATCTATCAAACAAGTGGTGGCTCTATCGAGTCCTCTATGGATAGCATGGTGTCAAATAAGCTTTTGACCTCAATTTTAGCTATGCTAAAGGGTAAGCCATCATCTGAGCTTGATTTAATTCAGGCAATAGAGGGTATTTTTGGTGAGGAAAATGTATCAAAAAGCACTTCACTTATCAAATATCCAAAAATCAGTCTTATGAAAAATCAACCTATACAGCCAGAGATAGCTAAGGTGGAAGAAGCCGAGCCGGCTATTACAGCAGAGCCAGTAAAGGCAGAGGAAACCGAGCCTGCTATCACAGCAGAGCCAGTAAAGGCAGAGGAAACCGAGCCTGCTATCACAGCAGAGCCAGTTAAGGCAGAGGAAACTGAGCCTGCTATCACAGCAGAGCCAGTAAAGGCTGAAGAAACCGAGCTTGGTATAACAGCAAGAAAAATCGACAATTTAGCTAATGAAGAGGGAGTGACAAAGGATGAATAATTCAGCTTCGTTAGTATTTTATAAGATTTGGGAAGTTGCTTCATCTGGCGTAGCTATTGCTATTTACATCGGAATAATAGCGCTTATTATTGCTTGGATTATTTTCTCACTTGTTACTAAGGATTCAAAGCCACAGTCTGTAGTTATTTCAAGCGAAAAAACTACATTACAGGCAGGCAAGGATAATCAAGACACCGAAGCAAAAGAAGAGGAAGGGTCAAGATTCTGCAAGCTATGTAATTTAGACCAAACAAGTGGAAGCATAGATAAAGGAAAATATGACGAATATATAACCTTAAGACAGCTATGTGAGAATTTTAGGAATTACAC
>JAFTKN010000001.1 GCA_017453255.1 Clostridia bacterium
CGTTCATTGTTCAATTTTCAAGGATCTTTTCTTTCGCCATCAAACCTTTCGGTTCTGTTACGTCCCTACGCCTTTTTGCGTAGTGCCTTGCTATTATATCACCACTTCTCACCTTTGTCAAGTACTTTTTTAAACTTTTTTAAACTTTTTTTAAAAACCTAAAAAGGCCCAGTATTTACAAGGGGTCTACGGCAAAAATTTTTTCCTTTTTGTCATATTTTTTTCAACTTTGGTCACACTATTTAAAAATGCGAGGTATTTTTATGAACAAGGAAGAAAAAACCATAAACGAGGAAAAAATCGATATAATAGAGAAAAGTGGCTCTATTACCACAGATAGAATTCATTGTATGTGCATAATTGGTCAAATTGAGGGTCATTATGTTCTGCCCGAGGGTCAAAAGGCTACAAAATACGAGCACATCGTTCCTATGCTTACCGAAATTGAGCAAAGCACAGAAATCGACGGTCTTCTAATAGTTCTTAACACTATGGGCGGTGACGTTGAGGCAGGGCTTGCAATTTCTGAAATGATAGCAAGCATGAAAAAGCCAACCGTTTCCTTAGTGCTTGGTGGTGGCCATTCAATCGGTGTGCCATTGGCTGTTTCGGCAAAAAAATCCTTCATTGTTCCCTCTGCGACAATGACTATTCACCCTGTCAGAGTCAACGGAACTGTTGTCGGCTCACCACAAACCTATTATTACTTCGAAAAAATGCAAAAGCGAATTACAGGCTTTGTTTGCTCCCATTCTAATATAAATGAAGAAAAATTTACAGCTCTTTTGATGGCTACCGACCAAATTGCAACCGATACAGGCTCAGTTATTGATGGAAGCGAGGCAGTCAAATACGGACTGATTGATCAGGTAGGTGGTCTTAGTGATGCGCTCGATTGCCTTAATAATATGATTAATAATAAATAAGGAAGGATTTTTTCAAAACGCTCCCAATTTTAAACAAAAAATGCGACAACGTGTCGCATTTTTTATATTTACATTCTTAAAGTTATACCTAATTCTCTTTCGAGAAGCTTTAAAATCTTCTTAACAGCGGTATCAGCCTCTTGGTCATTCAAGGTTCTATCAGATGCACGGAGTGAAACTGAGAAGGAAACGCTCTTCTTATTTTCACCTATTTGTGCGCCACGATATACGTCAAAGAGCTTTACGCTTTCAAGCAAGCTTGAGCCAGCCCTTTTAATAATTTCCTCTATTGTACCAACCTCTAACTCCTCATCAACCACAAAGGAGAAATCTCTTGTAAGTGATGGGAACTTTGGAAGTGGCTTATACTTAGCATCATTTGCATGATTTTCGAACATAGCCTCAAAGTCAATCTCTGCTACATACACACGCTTGTTAAATGAATAATTTGAAGCTACCTGTGGATGAATTTCACCAAAAACTCCGAGATACGTGTCGTTATTTAGATAAATTTCAGCACATCTGCCTGGGTGGAAGGTTGGATTGTCACGCTTTGCTACAACCTTATAGCTTGTAATTCCACAATGCTTAAATAGTCCCTCGATTGCGCCCTTCATATCATAAAAATCGCAATTTCCATACATACCCATTACAAGCTGCTTTGGCTCGCTTGGTAGCTTTGATGAGTCACTATCAGGAATATAAATTGTTGAAACCTCAAACAAGGACGCCTCCTCATTTTTAAGGTTGCTATTTTTGTTCAAAACCTCAAGCATTGATGGAATTGAGGTTGTTCTCATTACACTGGTGTCCTCACCAAGTGGGTTAGAGATTACTACAGAATTTCTTCTTGCATCGTTTGCAGGCAAGCAAATCTTATCATAATATTTAGGGCTGATAAATGAAAATGTGTTGATTTCATACATACCCATTGCGCAAAGTGTATCCTTAACCTGCACATCATATTGCTGGTGAGGTGTTCTTGCACCCTGTGTAAGCTCTGCTATTACATTTGTTGTTTCAATTTCATTGTATCCGTAAATTCTTGCAACTTCCTCGGCTATATCCTGCATTCCCTCAACATCCTCACGATAAGAAGGAACTGATACATATCCGTTTTCAACCTTAAAATCAAGACTTGTAAGGATTTCAATCATTTTATTTTCGTCAATGCTTGTACCTAAGAAGCTATTAATTTTATCTGGATTAAATGCAATTTTATTAATCACCTTTGGTTCTGGGTAAACGTCGATTATTCCATCTACCACATTTCCTGCATTAAGCATTTGAACAAGCTCGCATGCTCTTTCAATAGCTGGAATTGTTATTTCGCTATCAAGTCCCTTTTCAAATCTTGAGCTCGACTCAGTACGCATACCCAAGACTCTTGAGGTTACACGAACGCTTGGACCATCAAAGCTTGCACTTTCAAACACTACTGTTTTTGTATCGTTTGTAATTTCGCTGTTTGCGCCACCCATAACTCCTGCTAATGCAACTGCTTTTTTCTCATCGGAGATTACAAGCATACCACTTTTAAGTGTGTGGTTTATATCGTCAAGGGACATAAACTGCTCATTATCCTTAGCCTCTCTTACAATAATATGAGATCCGTCCAAGCACTTATAGTCAAAGGCGTGCATTGGCTGGCCATATTCGAGCATAACATAGTTTGTAATATCAACTATATTGTTAATAGGTCTTACACCTGACGCTCTAAGTCTCATTCTAAGCCACAAGGGTGAAGGCTCAATCTTAATATTTTTAACTACTCTTGCAGTATATCTTTTGCAAAGCTTACTATCAATATCAACCTTAATATAGTTCTCTATTTTGTCACCGTCATTTGCTTTTTTAACCACAGGGTCGCTAATTTTTATTTCCTTATCGAAGGAAGCAGAGGTTTCTCTTGCTAAACCGATAACGCTTAGACAGTCAGGACGGTTAGGTGTAATTTCAAATTCAACAACATCGTCGTTAAGCATTAATGCGTCCTTAATATCCATACCGAGCTTAAAGTCCTTTGACTCGCTAAGCTCGTTAAGAATAAATATACCATCCTCGATTGCAGTTGGCATATCGTGAGTTGTAAGGTTAAGCTCTGCTATTGAGCAAAGCATACCATTTGACTCCACTCCACGAAGCTTACCTGCCTTTATATTAATTCCACCAGGAAGCTTAGATGGTGCAAGCGCAACAGGAACGATAGCTCCCTCAAATACATTTTGTGCACCTGTAACAATTTGAACATCCTCGCCCTTTCCGACGTCGAGCATACAAATTTGAAGATGGTCAGAATTTTCATGCTTGGAAATCTTTGTGATTTTTCCAACTACCACATTTTCAATATCACTGCCTAAAACCTCAAAGCCCTCAACCTTTGAGCCTGTATCGGTCATTCTATCACAGTAAGCCTTATTATCTACCTCTGTTACATTTACGTAATCAGTAAGCCATTTTCTTGATAAATTCATTTTTATCCCCCCTTACTTAAAATTGCTCAAGGAATTTAATGTTGTTTTCGTAAAGAAGACGCATATCGTCAATTCCATATTGACACATAGTAATACGTTCAATGCCCATACCGAAGGCAAAGCCACTATAAACCTCTGGGTCAATACCACAGGTTCTTAATACGTTAGGGTGAACCATACCAGCGCCTAAAATTTCAATCCAGCCCTCTCCCTTGCACAGACGACAGCCCTTTCCTCCACAAACGAAGCAGGAAACGTCAACCTCTGCACTTGGCTCAGTAAATGGGAAGTGGTGTGGACGGAAGCGAATTCTGGTCTTTTCACCAAACATTGTTTTTGCAAAGGTCTCAAGCATACCACGAAGATTGCCCATAGTTATGCCCTTATCAACAACAAGCCCCTCAAGCTGATGGAAAAGTGGCGAGTGGCTACCGTCAACCTCATCAGAACGATAAACTCTACCTGGCGAGATAATTCTTATAGGTGGCTGTGTCTTTTCCATTACTCTTGCCTGAACAGGTGATGTCTGTGAGCGAAGAAGAATATTTTCTGTAATATAGAATGTATCCTGTGTATCTCTTGCAGGGTGATTTTGTGGAATGTTAAGTGCTTGGAAGTTATAGTAGTCATACTCTACCTCTGGTCCCTCAGCGATTGAGAAGCCCATACCGATAAAGATATCCTCCATCTTTCTTTGCACCTGTGTTAGTGGATGTAGCTTGCCGATTTTTCTTACATTTCCTGGAGCTGTCACATCAAGCCTTTCGCTAACTAATGATTTCTCAAGCTCCTTAGCCTTTTGTACCTCAGTCAGCTGAGCAATTTTTTCCTCAATTTCATTTCTTACCTGATTGGCAAGCTGACCCATAATTGGTCTTTCCTCAGCACTAAGCTGCCCCATCATACGAAGAACAGATGTTAATTCACCCTTTTTACCAAGATATTTAATTCTAACCTCCTCAATGTTGAGGTCGTCCTTTTCAAGCATAGAAAAAGCCTCTTGCTTGATTTTAAGTAAGGTTTCCTTCATGTTTTTTCTCCTTATTAAATATTTACATTAGAAAATAAAAAAGCCCCTGTAAAAACAGGGACGAACAACCATAGCTATCCGTGGTACCACCCACATTTCGCACAAGTGCGACACTTAAAAAGGGCAAAAACCCTTTCGACAAATAACGGTGCCTACCGTGCCTATCTACTAAAAATTCAACAGGCAAGCTCCGAAGGGAAACGCAAATTTAGTCCACCGACAGATGTCTCACAGCTAAAAACACCCTCTCTGACGACGGCAAATGACCAAACGCAAGCTTCATCAACGCATTTTTTGGTAAATTATGATTTATGCACACATTTTAACACATATTCACATTAAAAGCAAGAATATTTTTTTATTTTTCAATTATTTTTTAACCTTACTTCATACAATTTTCACATTCATAGTTTACAATAGAAGCATAAAATAGCAGAGATGATACATTTTTCATCTGCTTTATTAGCTTTTTCTTATTAATATCACATACTTAACGAGGTTTAAATGTCAAATTATATTTATAACGACAATTTTAATTATCGTGGGAACAATAGCGAACAACCAAACGACCCTAAAAGAATAATCGTCGCTTGTCTTTTGATTTGTGTTTTTCTCACCCTCTTCTCTGGCGTACTCGGTGTTTTTATTGGTATAGAAATGTCAAAGAACAGCAGTACAGGTGTAAGCAATAATAATGTTAGCATGCCTACAAACACTGTCTACCATACAACTGTATATAAAAATCTTCCATTAGCAAGTGATGAAAACGGTGATGATTCAGACGAAAAAACAAGAGCCGATACAATCGCTGATATTAAGGACTCCGTTGTTGAAATCAAAACTCAATACGTTGTTCAATCCTTCTACCAGCAGGTTAAGGAGGGTGCAGGGAGTGGTGTTATTGTTGGACAGCACGATATAAATGGCGAGGGCTACTTTATTATTACAAATGCCCATGTAATTGCTGGCACTAACACAAACGAAATTGCAAGTGAAATAACAGTTACATTGACTGATGGAACTGAGTATGAGGCAAGCGTTTTTGGATATGACCCTGTTGGCGATATTGCAGTTTTAACTATAAATGAGCCAAACAAGGAATTAAAGATTGCTACATTTATTAATTCCTCTGATGCAGTAAGGGTTGGCGAGGACGTCATCGTAATTGGCAATCCTCTTGGCTCTCTTGGTGGCTCAGTTACAAACGGATATGTAAGCGCTCTTGACCGTGAAATCAATGTTGACGGAACAATTATGAACCTTATGCAGACAGATGCTGCAGTAAACCCTGGTAATTCAGGTGGTGGTATCTTCAACCTAAAGGGCGAGCTTATCGGCATTGTAAATGCAAAATCATCAGGCACAGGAATTGAGGGTATCGGCTTTGCTATTCCTTCAGATGATGCCTATAAAATACTCACAGACTTTATACAATATGGCTATGTTACAGGCAGACCTACTATTGGTATTTCATGCGTTAAAAACGGAAGCTACATTCAAATAGTTAGCATCAAGGCAGGCACAAATGACGATATTTTACAAATCGGCGATAAAATCTGCTATGCAAGAATACCAGGCTCTACATCATGGGTTACTGCTACATTAGATTCACTTGATGCGTTGGTAAATAGCCAAGATATCGGTGACAAGCTTGAAATATGCTTCTACAGAAATGGTTATCAATATATAGAAACTATTGAAATCTTTGAGTATATTCCTTAATTTAGATACAATCTACTCTCCTTCAAAATAACGAAAATGCAGCACCTTTCCCAATATGAGTGCTGCATTTTCGCCTATACCCGATAGGAATAGAACCAAATTCGTTTTATTCTCATCAGGCATTGCATTAATAACAACTTTATGGTACAATATTAAAGGACATTAAACACATACAATATTTAATAAATTTAATGCCAAAAGGGATTGCTCGTTCCAAGACAGGCACGTGTGCTCTCTTTATAGGCTAATGAGGTGATGACAATGTATAAAATTTTAGTTGTAGATGACGAGGAAATGATAAGAAAGCTTATCTGCAAGTATGCCGAATTCGAGGGGCACTCTGTTTGTGAGGCAGTAAATGGTATGGACGCAGTTATTAAGGCTTCTAATGAAAGCTTTGATATTATTATTATGGATATAATGATGCCTGAGCTTGACGGCTTTTCTGCAAGTCGTGAAATCAGAAAGACCTCCCCTGTTCCAATTATTATGCTTTCAGCAAGAGGCGAGGAGTATGATAAAATCAACGCCTTTGAAATTGGTATTGACGACTACGTTGTTAAACCTTTTTCACCAAAAGAGCTTATGCTTAGGGTTGATGCTATTATGAAAAGAGTTAAAACTGCAAGCAAGCAGGAGGAAAACAAAAACGAGATTGTTTCCTTAGCAAATGGTGGCTTAGTTGCCGACCTTACTGCAAGAATAGTTTATATTGATGGCAAAAGAATTGATATGTCACCAAAGGAATATGAGCTTTTCTTCTATATGCTCAAGAACAAAAACATCGCACTTTCCCGTGACAAGCTTCTTTCTGACGTTTGGGGATATGATTTCTTTGGCGATGATAGAACCCTTGATACACATATCAAAATTTTAAGAAAGAGCCTTGGTAAATATAGTGACTTTATTGTCACCATTCGTGGCTTAGGCTATCGCTTTGAAGAAAAATGAGCAAAAAATCTAAAAAAAGAATCCATTTGTCAATTAAGCTTCATTTGTTTATCTCAATGATGCTTTTGGCTCTTGGGCTTATACTTGTTTTATGGATTTCCCAGTCTGTATTCTTCAGTCAATCATATAGCTCGGTTAAGGAAAGAGATGCTGAGCATGCTGCTAAGCAAATCGGCTACAATGTAGATAATGATAATCTTCTATCCCTCGTTAGCCAAACATCTGTCGACTATGAGCTTTGTGTAAAAATATTTGTTTTTGACGGCGACAAGGCGGTCGAAAAAGCAGACACAGGGTCCCACTTTTTAAATGATTGCTTTATTTGTAAGATAACAGCAAGTCAAGACACCTTAAATTTATGGTACAACAATGCAAAAAGCAATGGTGGATACCTCTCAGAAAAGATTTCACGGGATAGCTTAAGAGATTTTGTATATTCCCCTGAGGATTTTGTTGGTGACACACCAGAGGTCAACACCGTAGCTAAGGATTCGCTTTTAGGCGTATATTTAGTTGAGGATTCAAGCGGGCTTGTTAATATGATAGTTGTAAATAGCTCTCTTACTCCAAACAATGCAATTTTAAAAACACTACGCACAGTAATGACTATTTTCACCGTTGCATTTTTAACTATTGCCCTTATTGCTGGGTACGCTATTTCTAAGTTTATCTCTGCTCCAATCGAGAAAATTGATAAATCTGCTAAGGCGCTTTCCTCTGCAAACTACTCTGTTTCCTTTGAGGAAAAGGGACCTAAGGAGGTATATGAGCTTGCAAAAACGCTTAACAACGTATCCAAGGAGCTGTCAAGCGTTGAGGATATAAGACGCGAGCTTATTGCTAATATCTCTCACGATTTAAGAACCCCTCTAACTATGATTTCGGGCTATTCCGAGGTTATGCGTGACCTCCCTGGCGAAAACACCCCAGAAAATATGCAGGTTATTATTGATGAAACAGCAAGGCTTACCTCCTTGGTAAATGACTTGCTTGACGTTTCAAAGCTACAGTCTGGAACACAAAGCATGAATATGCAAAAAATTTGCTTAACTGACGTTGTTTTGAAAACTGTAAAGCGTTATGACACGCTAATAAGTCATCAAGAATATAAAATTGTCTTTGAATACGATAAGCCCGTTTATATTAATGCCGACGAAACAAGACTTTTGCAGGTTGTTTATAACCTTATAAATAACGCAATTAATTACACAGGTGAAGACAAAACAGTTACCGTTAAGCAGGAAACGACTGACGATGTGGTTAGAATATCAATTATCGACACAGGTGAGGGTATAAGTGAAGAAAATCTACCTCTTATATGGGATAGATATTATAAGGTTGATAAGGTTCACAAGCGCGCAAAAATTGGTACAGGTCTTGGCTTATCAATCGTTAAAAACATACTTCTCTTGCACGGCTCTCGTTTTGGTGTTTCGAGTGAAATTAATAAGGGTAGCACCTTCTGGTTTGAGTTTAAAACCTTAGACCATAAGGAGCTTGAAACGGAAGCAAATTAATAGAAGTAAACCAGAAATTCCTTTGTGATTTTCTGGTTTTTCTTTTTGCGCTATAATTTTGCACAAAATTTACGCGTAAATTTTAGTTAAAACGTAAAATATTTTTTTAATTACTATAATTTGTTGAATTAGTTATATATTGGTGCTATACTTACAATAGCAATAGTAGTTAAATTTTTAGGAGGGTTATTATGAAAAGAACTATCAAATTGCTTGTTCTTGCTGTTTGCTTAGCTCTATTTATTTGCGCGCTCGTTTCCTGTGGTTGCTCAAATGGTAGTAGCTGTACGCATGAATGGAATAGCGGTAATGTAACCAAAAATCCGACATGCTTAGCAGAAGGAACAAAAACCTACACATGTACCCTGTGTTCCGATACCTACACAGAGTCAATAGCTAAGCTTGATCACTCAAAGCTATATGTTGACGCTCTTGATGGAACACACAACGAATCATGCTCATATTGTACCTACGATGAGTATGTATCACACACACCATCAGGTGAGGGTACACACTATGACGCATCCTGCGACGAGGGTGCTTATACTCTACACACATGTAAGGATTGTAACGCAAACTACAAGGCTTACGACGAGGGCTCAGAGGCTCTTGGTCACGATTGGGGTGACTGGGTTGTAGAAATTCAGGCAAACTGTAAGACTAAGGGTAAGTCAACTCATACCTGTAAGGCATGCCCTGAAACAGAAACCATTACAATCGACGAAAACCCTGACGTTCACGCATATGGTAACGGCGCAACTACACAGCCTGCCACCTGTGTAAGCGTTGGTGAAAAGCTGTTCATTTGCTCACTTTGTGGAAATGAGCATACTGTCGATATTCCGAAGACAACTCAGCACACATGGTCAGATGGTGAATCTGATGGTACAGGCTGGGTTACACAAAGCTGTTCTGTTACAGATTGTAACGAAAGCCGTAAGTACTACGACGCATCTACTCTTGTAAATGCTGACGTTACAATCGACGAGCTTCCTGATGAGGACGTTGAGTTAGGTCTTCAAAATGCTACAATTCAGCTTCCATCTGACGTTGTATCTCAGATTAAGGAAGAAACAGGCGATAAGGTTGAGATTTCTGCAGCACCTGCTGACAAATCAACCATTGACACAAGCTCAATGACAGACGAGGAAAAGGAAAGACTTGAAAGCACAGACGTTTACGACTTCGGTATCACCGTAGGTGGTAACTCAATCGGCAACTTCGCTTCTAAGGTTACTGTTACCATCCCTTACAAGCTCGGTGAAAACGAGGATAGCGAGGGTATCGTTATCTGGTACGTTTCCGACTCTGGAAAAATCGAGATTGTTGAGGCAACATACGACGAAACAAGTGAAACCGTTACCTTCTCTGTTGAGCACTTCTCTTACTATGCAGTTGCATATAAGGAAACACAAGCAATGAAGTGTAAGCGTGGCGTTCATGCTATGAAGGAAACAACCATCACACGTGAACCATCCTGTTATAGCTACGGCTACACAGTTTTCCAATGCGAGTGCTGCTTGACTAAGGAAATTGGCAAGATTCAAAATCGCCTTGAGCATAACTTTGGTCCTTTCCAGGAAGCTGAGGTTACCTGTGAAACTGGTGGCTACAAGTATCGTGTTTGCCAAAACGAGAACTGTGGTTATGTAAAGACAGCTGAATATGTTCGTGCTACTGGTCACAAAATAAGCTCTGTTCCTACTTGTACAGAGGGTGTTTACTGTGAAACCTGTCAAAAGATGGTTAAATCACCTTTAGGCCACGACTATACAGCTTGGACAATTACTAAGAACCCAACACAAACAGAAAATGGCGAAAAGACACGTACATGCCGTAAGTGCGAAAACGTAGAAAAGGTTACTATCGCAGCAGGCACAGGCGTTGACGCTGCTCACCTTGAAAGCTACAAGGATTTATTTGAGTTTGTTCTTCTTGAGCTATTCGGTGGCGAAACAAGAGGAACTACAACTATCACCTACACTATTAACGGTGTAGATGCTACAAGCAAAATTACATTAGATGCTTCAGAAAATAACTTCAAGGCTTATATCGAAACTGAAGGAATTTCAGTTGAGCCTTCTTATGATGGCACCGTTAACACAGAAAAAATGACTATTCGTATTTTCTATGATAATGGAATTTGCTACTTAGAAAACCTTGATAATTATAAGCCTATGGTTGCAAAGACAGATATCAACTCTGCATTTCTAAACTCAACAGGTATGCCTTTCGATGTTCTTTACGCAACTATGGAGGCTTACTTCAGCGAGGTTAACTCAATGATTGAGGAATACGACGCAATGATTAATAGTATAATCAGCGTAATTCCTGAAAAGTTTGCAGGCAGAATTCCAGAGCTATATAATGCTATCGAAACAACATACACATATCTCGCTTTAAGACTCGGCTTTGATACAAATATCAAGATGGCTGACCAAACAGTAGCTCCTACAGCTAAGGACGTTATTGAGGCATTTGGTACTCTTCTAACAAAGCAAGAGGTTAATGGCGAAACAGTTTACACATTCGACCTTAAGGTAATCCTTGACGAAATCAAGGCAACTCTTAAGACACTTAAGGAAAACGAAGGAACCTCTCTCGGTGCGTTTATTTATACACAATACGAGGAGGCAATAAAGGAAATTTATCCAGACGTTACATCATTTGAGTCACTTATGACTAAATTAAGCGAGGACTTTAGTGGTGAAACAAAGGTAGGCGACGCTTTTGTTAAGCTCTGCTCTTACCTATTAAAGCTCGACTTCACAGTCGATGAAATTTATGAGGTATTTGATGCAATAATGGCTAAGCTCATGCCTGAGCAAGAGCTTCCTGAGGGCTCAGCATACCATGATATGATTACTCAATATGCTAATCTAACTCTTGATGAGCTTCTTCCAATGCTTATGGCATCTATGCCTAATGGCTCACCTGACAATGGCTACGACGATAGCTATGACAGTGGCTACAATGGTTCAATCGGTGGTAATGACTACGTTTCTGGTGGTACAGACAGCGAAAGCGGACTTGTACCTGACGACTATTACGGAGAAGATAACTACGTAGGTGGCGACACAGAAGAGGGTGGCTCTGACAACGAATATGTAGGCGATGACGTAATTGTTATAGACCCTGTAAATGATGTATATATTGATATGGACAATAACACCCTTGTTCCAGACACCGAATATGATAACAGCTACGACAACGGCTCCGACTATGACGACAGCAAGGATATAATTTATGGCAGTGACTACGTTTCTGGTGGTATGGACAATGATAGCGGACTTGTTCCAGACGACGGCTATGACGAAGAAATGTCTTCTCTTACAATGGCTGACTTGTGGGCACAGGTTGGTGGTATGCTTAGCGAAATGACATTAGGCGATATCACAGTTCCTGTTCAAGGAAACGAAATGACATTTACACAGCTTATAGAAACAGCTGAGCAAATGCTTACTGCTTACGAAATTGACGTTAAGGCAAGCTTTACAGTCGGTTCAAACGGTAATCTTAAGCTTGTTTCCCTTTCTGGCTTAGCAGGTACAACCATGCAAAACCCAGAAAACCCAGAGGAAACAACAACCGTTGAGCTTGTTAAATTCTCACTCAGCTATGATTCCTCTAAGGTTGAAATCGTTCTTCCTGAAACAATAAGGAAATATACTAACACAAATGTTAACTACCATTTTGATAACGAGGGCAACCTCATTATCAATGGTGTTAATGGTAAGGATTTTGAAATATCCTTAGATGGCTATATTGAAGCTCCTCTTAGCGAGATTTTGACTAAGGATGAGGCACTTTCCAAGGAGCTTGGTGTTGAGGTATATTATAGACAGTATACTTCAAAAAACCATTACAGCTCATATATCAAGGTTGGAGATAAATATTATCAATATAATTACGTTCCAGACAGCTTCGTTAGCGAGGACAAGGAAAGCTTAATTCCAGACCCAATATTAGATAAGAATCTTAAGCTTACTGATATTATAGCTAACCCATCTATCGTTCTTCCAACAGAGGATACATTACCTATCGGTACTTATAAGGATTTCGATCTTTACCATACTCCTATAGGCTTTGTTTATATGGACGAAAACGGTGAATGGATGATTCTTGATGACTTTAATCTTGATTCATATATCTATCATGACTCTGAATATAATAACAACACAGAAACAGTATCTATTAAGCTTAGAATAAGAAATGGTGTTTCATCCTATAGCTTTAACGAGGCTGTAAACAACCTCATGTTCTATATGATTGATGGTAAATACAGCGATTATTATTACGAAAATGTTTCACTTTTCGGTGGTCAGCTTGACTTTAATATCAGACGTATTACATTAACAACCTCTGGTAGTGATTTATCGTACCTACATGCCTTTGGTTACTTCAACAACGATGAGCTTTATCTCGTTTCATATAAGCCTGTTATTTACTCCTACAGATATACAAATTATGTTTGCGTTTTAACTGAGGATGCAACTGATAAGGTATTAAGTGGTGACTATAAATTATCAGATGACGAACTCTACTGGAACGAGTGTTATCTTAATGGTAAGCTTGTTAAGAATGTAAGATATGTTTCCACATATAAAGAGCTTGTAAGCTACGAATACTATTACAAGGTTGACAATAATAAATTTGTTCGCTTTAATAATTCTGGCATAGAATCAGGAATTGATGTTTCATTATATGATACACAGCTTACTCTTCCAAATGATCAAACATTCTATGTAAAGACTGATACTGGATATGGCTTGCTCTTTGGTTATGTTCCTCTCGGAAATAACTACTATGCTCAGGCATATGCCGTTACAAATGGTGATAGCGTAACAGAGTATGGCTTTAGAAATGCTGTTAGTAACCGTACTTTCAATTACTATTCTGACAGTTATAACATAAACAATCTTATCAATATAGAAAATTACACAACAAAAGCTAACGACACAATTATCATTTCAAAGGACTTCTTTGATAAGCTAAATAAGCTTTGTGTATCAAAGCATTTAATTTCACTATCCTTGATATATAACGAGACTGTTGAAATTGGTGAGGAAGACAGCTATACCTATACAGAGATGTTTGCTCCTTTAGCAAAAGCAAGCATGCCTAAGGTTTCCTTAGGTGGTAGCAGTGCTTCGGCTAATCGTTACATCGACTGGTCAAACAACTTTGAAGACAGCTATATCAAATTTAACATTAGTGCAAACAATGATGGAAGCGTAAGTATTTACTATAATGGTAAAAAGCTTGAGCTTAGATATAGCTCCGTATCGAATATACCTGTTGACTCTATCGGAAGTGTAAATCAGGAGCTTTCAAATGAGTTTGATGCTGATATTTACGAGGTTGAGGAAAAAACCTACTCATCAAGCTACTTTACTTTTGTTGGCGGTAAACTTTATAACTATTCATATGTAAGCAACTATAAGGTAGCATATATGCCTTCTGCTCCTTCACTTAAGATTACAGACTGGGCATATACAGACCTTCGCTACATGGCTTCAAGCGATGTTGATGGCACAATTTACAGCATTTACGAAACAGTTATTTGGTGTAAGAATGCTTATGACACATTCAAAATAACAGCTTACACAACCTTCGTTGATGGTGAGCTTCGTATTCTTGGTGGATGCGAAAATATCGGTGACGATTCAGTTAAGTTTGAAACTCTTGTTGAGCCTGATAACTACTTCCCTAACCTTATGATTATTCTTCCTACCGCTAATGAATTAAGTAGCTCATTTAGTGGAATTGTTAATACTGGCTCTGCTCCAACAACCTTCTATTATGGTTATGCATCAATTTATGAGCCTTCTTCAATTTGCTTAGAGGGTGATAATTTAGTTAGCTCCTACTTAACCTATGCAACAATGAACGGTAGCCGTGTTTCATATATAAATGATTATAGCTACTTAGGCACAAGCCTTGTTTTAGGAAGCGTTGTTACAGAAAAGAATCTTACCGATGCTGGTTATTCTTTCTTTGAAAACGAAACAAGAGACTATTACAATGGCACATTTGTAATTCAGGAATTTAGAAAGGCTAACTACAACTCCGAATACTACATTAAGATTGCTGGTAAGTTCTATGACTTCGAAAACTACTATTGGTACAATGATATTATGCTCTTTGAAGCCTTTGCAGAAGCGTTCTATGATAAGACATATCTCTATGGTGTAGTTGACGAAAATGGAAACATTATTCTCTATACTGGTGACGAATATGGCACAGAGGCTATTGAGTACACAGGCGAGCTAAGAGCAGAGGATGCTGACGTTGTAAACGTAATGGATGCAGGCTTTATCGAGGGATATGATACTGTTTACCAGTATATATTCTACTCTGTTCCCCAGGATTCAATGGTTGTAGAAATTGATGGTACTGAGGTTTATATTTCTGCATCAGGCAACGCATACGCAAAGATTAATGATAACGCTTATGTTTCTGGTGCAGCCTTAGAAAACGAGGACGGAGCCTACACATTTGACCCAAATTATTTCTACGAGGCTAATATTTCTGGCTCTGAAACGATTAAAGAAATTGCTAATAAGCTTATCACCTCAAACGATAAGAATGTTTATACAATTTCAAAGGAATTCTACGAAATATTCGCAGGTGCAACTGGTGAAATCTTTGTTTACAATGCTGAAACCAACTCATCAATCGGCTCAATTTCAATGGAAGACCTTCTTGCTCACTTTGAGTTAGCAAACGAAAAACAATAAAACAAAAAAAGAATAGGCATTAATTTGCCTATTCTTTTCTTTTTTATTAAGATTTAATAACGCAGTATTTCGCAGCTTACCTGCCTTATCGTAGATAAGTTAGAAGCAAAAATTTCTAGGCGCAAGCTTTTCTGTTTTGGCGACAGTGTACATGGTGTACTCCAAGGTCAAACGAAAAGCGGCAACACCGAAGTGCGCCGCTTATTGGGTCATCTGGAGACTTCTTGCATTTCGAAGGCTTCTAATACATCCCCTTCTTTAATGTCATTAAACTTATCAAGTCCAACACCACATTCGTAGCCTGATGCTACTTCCTTTGCATCATCCTTGAATCTCTTTAGAGATGCTATCTTATCCTCGGCTATTACAACACCGTCACGGATAATACGAATTTGTGAGTTCCTTGTGATTTTACCGTCTTGAACGTAGCTTCCTGCAATAGTTCCAACACCTGGTACTCTAATTGTTTGACGTACCTCTGCGTGACCATTAATAACCTCTTTATAGGTTGGAGCAAGCATACCCTTCATTGCGGCTTCAATTTCTTCGATTATTTCATAAATAATTCTATGAGTTCTTATATCGACACCCTGTCTTTCAGCAGAGTCAATAGCGCTCTTGTCAGGACGTACATTAAAGCCTACAATAATTGCATTTGATGCAGCGGCAAGCATAACGTCACCCTCTGTAATACCACCAACAGCAGTATGGATAACACTAACCTTAACCTCTGGATTTGAAAGCTTAACAAGTGATGCCTTAACAGCCTCGGCACTTCCACCAACGTCTGCCTTAACGATAATATTGATTTCCTTAGCTCCGTCGCTGATTTGAGCAAATAAGTCATCAAGATTAACCTTAGCATTAGCCTTAAAGATTTCCTCCTTAGCCTTTGCCTTTCTCTGCTCAGCAAGCTCTCTTGCCATTTTTTCGTCCTTAACAGCGTTAAACTCGTCACCAGCCTGTGGTACCTCGCTAAGACCTGTAATTTCAACAGGAACACTTGGTCCTGCAACCTTTTGTTGCTTTCCTGTATGGTCAGTCATAGCTCTTACGTGACCAACAGCTGTACCTGCAATTACCACATCACCTGATTTAAGTGTACCATTTTGAACAAGAATTGTTGCAACTGGTCCTCTACCCTTATCAAGCTTAGCCTCAATAACGATACCCTTTGCAAGTCTGTCTGGGTTAGCCTTTAATTCCTTAACCTCAGCTACCAAAAGTACGCTTTCAAGTAGATCGTCAATACCCATTTTTGTATGAGCAGAAACAGGGATACACATAACGTCACCACCCCATTCCTCAGGAACTAAGTCGTACTTTGTAAGCTCTTGTCTAATATTATCTGGGTTAGCAGTTGGCTTATCCATCTTATTGATAGCAACGATAATATCAACGCCTGCAGCCTTAGCATGATTGATAGCCTCGACTGTCTGTGGCATAATTCCATCATCAGCAGCAACTACGATAATTGCAATATCAGTAGCCATAGCACCACGTAATCGCATTGCAGTAAATGCCTCATGGCCTGGGGTGTCAAGGAATGTAATATCCTTGCCGTTTATATTAACTCTGTAAGCACCAATATGCTGTGTAATACCACCAGCCTCGCCAGTAGTTACATGTGTATGTCTGATAGCATCAAGAAGTGATGTTTTACCATGGTCAACGTGTCCCATTACACAAACAACAGGCGCCCTCTCCTTAAGGCTTTCTGGTGCATCTACCTCGTCCTCAAATAGCTTTTCCTCAATGGTAACAACAACCTCTTTAGTAACCTTTGCGCCAAGCTCGTCACCGATTAGATATGCTGTATCGTAGTCGATAACGTCGTTTACGGTAGCCATAACGCCCATCATAAAGAGCTTTTTAACAACCTCATTTGACTGTACCTTAAGTCTTGATGCAAGCTCGGAAACTGTAATCTCGTCAGGAACTGTAATAGAAAGCTGTGTGTTCTTAGCCTTTTCGAAGGCAGCACGCTTAATCTTTTCCATAGCCTGACGCTCCTTCTCCTTCTTGGAGCTTCCGTCCTTGTTATTTTGCTTTTTAAGCTTTTGCTTTGATGAGGCGCCTTGATACTTATCGTGCGCACCTGCAAAATCATCAAACTTCTCATCATATTTTGAAAGGTCAACATGTGATGTTCTTGTATCGACAACTCTTGTTTGACCTGTCTTTGTCTTAATTTCAATTATATCGCTTTCAGGCTTTTTCTGCTTAGGAGTAACATTAAATCGTCTTTCTCCACCTTCCTTATCAAAGCCCTTGTCAAAGCCCTTATCAAATGGCTTTTGACCTTGCTTTTGAAATGGCTTTTGCTCCTTTTTCTCAAAAGGCTTATCAAATGGCTTTTTGTCAAAGCCGTTTTTATTAAAGTCAGGCTTTTTGTCAAACTTATTCTCTGGCTTAAATTCCTTCTTTACCTCTGTCTTAGCCTTTGCTTCAGCTTCTGCCTTAGCCCTTGCTTCAGCTTCTGCCTTAGCCCTTGCTTCAGCTTCTGCCTTAACCTTTGCTTCAGCCTCTGCCTTAGCCCTTGCTTCAGCCTCTGCCTTAGCCCTTGCTTCAGCTTCTGCCTTAGCTTTTGCTTCAGCTTCTGCCTTAGCCTTTGCCTCAGCTTCTGCTTTAGCTTTTGCTTCAGCTTCTGCCTTAGCCTTTGCTTCAGCCTTAGCTTTAGCCTTAGCCTCCTCCTTCTCCTTTACATCCTTGATGTAATCCTCAAAGCCCTTATATTGATTATCCAATGTGTATTTATTTAAGAAGATAGCAATTTCTCCATCCTCAATATTTCCACTTGATTGCTTTTCGCCCAATCCATAGCTTGCTATTAAATCAATAGCATCCTTTATATCAAGGTCAATATCCTTTGCAAAATCCTTTATTCTTGCCATACTCAAGCACCCCTTATAAGTTTTTTAAGCTCGTTTGCAAAGCTTTCTCTTGTAATCCCTAACACGCAAACGCTTCCGCTTTTACCAATTGCCTTACTAATTATATCAGAGGTATAATCGGTTTTAATACACTCAACCCCATAAAATTTACATTTATCTGTAATTTTCTTTTCGGTATTTTGTGATGCGTCAGAGGTATAAATAACAAGCAATGTCTTTTTACTTGGGAGAGATTTTGTCACCAAGTCTGTGCCTATTATTATGTCCCCTGCACGTCTGCAAAGTCCTAACATAAATAAGAATTTTTCCAATTTATAGCTCCTTTAATAGCTCCTCCATCAGCATATCTGGTATTTCAACCTCTAAGCTGTGGCTTATTCTTTTAGACTTTATTGCTTTTTTCAAGCATTCCTTGCTTTTACATACATATGCGCCTCTGCCGTTTGCCTTACCTGTTTTATCTACAATTACGTTATTTTCAGGCGTTCTTACAACTCTTACAAGCTCCTTTTTAGGAAATGAGCCGTTGCAGCCTAAGCACTTACGCATAGGAACCTTTTTTATCTTTTCCATAATTACCTCAAGGGATTATTCGCTCTTTATATCTACCTTACAGCCTGTAAGTCTTGCTGCTAAGCGAGCATTTTGTCCCATCTTACCAATAGCTAATGAAAGCTGGTCAGGGGATACTATTACTCTTGCCTGTCTATCGCCAACAAGCTCAACACTCTTTACAGTTGCTGGTGACAATGCGCTCTTTACATACTCGCAAATATCTGTGCTATATGGAATAACGTCAATCTTTTCACCATTAAGCTCGTTTACAACTGCATTAATTCTTGAGCCCTTGTTACCGATACATGAACCAACTGCATCAACTGATTCATCTCTTGACTCAACAGAAATCTTTGTTCTTGAGCCTGCCTCACGAGAGATTGCCTTAATTACTATTGTACCATCAACGATTTCAGGCACTTGACTTTCAAAAAGTCTTTTTACAAGTGTTGGATGGATTCTTGTAAGAGATACAAGTGGACCTCTATCCCCAGCCTGACCTACTGTGCTTGCAAAAACCTTAATTCTATCGTCAACTCTTAATACCTCACCAGGAATTTGCTCTGCCTTTAAAAGAACTGCCTGTGAAATACCTGTATCAACTACAACATTACCTGTTGAATCCTCAACCTTTGTAACGATACAAGAAAGCATCTCGCCCTTCTTGTCCTCATACTCCTTAGCCTGATAGCTTCTTTCAGCCTCTCTTATGCCTTGGATAATAACCTGCTTAGCACTTTGCGCACTTAAGCGTCTGAATTCCTTGGTGTGTAGCTCATATTCATAATCGCTACCGATTGAACGACGACGTGAGCGTACCTTATGCTTAATTCCAGCTTCCTTTTGCTTTGCCTCAAGCTCCTCAATTTGAGCCTTTGTAATTTCTGTATTTGGGTCCTCAACCTCAGCAACAATCTTATACTTACGGTAAACCCTCATATCCTCCTTTTCAGGATCGATAACTACTGTAATGTTAGTTGTACCAAGCTCCTTTTTACAAGCTGTAGCCAAAGCAGCCTCAACCTTTTCAATCATATAATCCTTTGGTATATGACGCTCCTTTTCGAGTAAATTAAGTGCCTCAAAAAACTCCTTGTTCATTTTTATATCTCCTTTTTTTAATAATCAAAATTCATAATACAGGTTCATTTTTGCTATGTTTTTTCTTTCAAGAGAAATTTCGCTTTCGTCCTTTAAAACTATATTTTCATTATCATAGGAATAAAGCGTTCCTCTTGCTACCTTACAGCCGTTTATCTGGCTATAAAGCTTAATTTCTATTACCTTACCCTTGCTCCATTCAAGGTGTGCATCAGTACGGATTTCTCTTTCAAGTCCTGGGGAGGAAACCTCTAAATGATAATAGCCCTCTATTGGATCATTTTCATCAAGAACTGGATCGATAGCACGTGACATTTTTTCACAATCCTCAATTCCAATTCCGTTTTCGGAATCAATGGTAATTCTCAAATACCATTCTGTACCCTCCTTGACATACTCTAAATCCCAAATTGAGTACCCTAATGCCTCTGCAACCTCTTTTGCTAAGGGGTAAACTAAGCCGACTACATTTTTAGTTGATTTCATAAAAGCTCCTTTCACTTCTGACAAGTACTACCTTGATGGGCACAGCCCGTCAACACACAAACGTCACATAGGGCTTTCAGGGGTGGAGGGAAGGCGCGAACAGAGCGAGAGGCGTACTGGCGTACGTCGGAGCGATGTTCGCTTCTAAAAAGCGAAATCAATGAAAAAATTCCTTGAATTTTTTCCACCTTAGCCTCTTACGGTTTTCGCCAAACAAAAATAATGTTTTTCTCTTCGCTTTTGTTCCTTTCACTTCTGACAAGTCCTACAATAAAGCGAGAGTAGTCAAAAACCACTCTCGCCTTGCTATGAACTGTGTGTATTATAACACGCATTTTTTTAAATTGCAATACTTTTATATAATATTTTTTATTTTTTTACTATTGTATTGTTTACAAAGGGCATTTTTTGTGATAGAATAGCATTAAATTATTTATCACAGAGGTGTAATTTTGAAAAAGAAATTTTCCTTTGGCGATTTTGCTTTAAATATTCTAAAGTGCTTTGCATACTTTATCACATGGTATGGTATTTCAAATGTGGTTGTTGCTTTATATCAAATTTGCTTTAGACAATTTACAGGAACAAATGACCTTGATGCTATAAACAACGCATATCAGTCTAACGCTGTGGCGCTTACGATTATTGCAAACTGCCTTACAATTTTTATTTTTATTTTCGCATATAAGAAAAAGGGCATTAGCCTTTTTGAGCGTACCAGCTTAAAAAGGACTAACATTTTAACAGGAGTTCACTCTGCTCTTTTTGGAATGGCATTTTTGCTTGTGATTAATTTGCTTTTAATCCTTCTTGCAAAGGTTGCTCCAGAAAGCTGGTTTACTGCTCATAATGAGCAGAATATGAGCCTTACAACAGCAAATTCTACCATTCGCTTTCTTGCTGTTGCACTTATAGCCCCTCTTACTGAGGAGATTTTGTTTAGAGGGCTTATTGCAAGTGCTCTTGAAAGGAGCTTGCCACGTTGGGTTGCAATTATTCTGAGCTCATTAATATTCGGCTTTGTTCACGGAACAATTATTAGCCTTATATATGCAACAATATTGGGTATTTTTATGTGCTGGTTATACTTTAAAACAGGCTCACTTTTATCCTCTATTTTGTTCCATATGGGCTTTAATGTCGTTTCCTATTTCTTGACAGGAGAAAGTATTTCACTTTTCTTGGTTGGTCTTTGCATCCTTGTAGTGATTTATGAAATTATTTACTTTAACAGATATAAGGGGTAAACAATATGAAACTTTATAATACACTTACTAAAACAGTTAGCGAGCTAATTCCTAACGAAGAGGGCAAGATAAAAATGTACACCTGTGGCCCTACAGTTTATCACTTTGCACATATTGGAAATCTACGTACCTACATTATGGAGGACGTGCTTGAGAAATTTCTTCGCTTTAGTGGCTATGACGTAACAAGAGTTATGAATATAACCGACGTTGGTCACCTTTCAAGTGACGGAGATACTGGCGAGGACAAGATGCTCAAGGGCGCTAAGCGTGAGAAAAAGACAGTTATGGAAATTGCAGAATTTTACAAAAATGCCTTTTTCGAGGACTGCAAAAAGCTTAATATAAAAACTCCTGATATTGTTGAGCCTGCTACAAACTGCATTGATAGCTTTATTAATATGGTACAGGGCTTAATTGATAAGGGCTTTGCTTATATAGCCGACGGAAACGTATATTTTGACACCTCTAAGGTGGAAAACTACTATGCCCTGACAGGTCATAATCCTGAGGAGCTTATGGTTGGTGTACGTGATGACGTAACAGAGGATACAAGCAAGAAAAATAAGAGCGACTTTGTTTTATGGTTTACAAAATCAAAGTTTGATGATCAGGAGCTTAAATGGGACAGCCCTTGGGGTATTGGTTATCCTGGCTGGCATATTGAATGCTCTGCTATTTGTATGAAGCACTTAGGAAATAAGCTTGATATTCACTGTGGTGGTGTTGATAACATTTTCCCACACCATACAAATGAAATTGCACAAAGTGAGGCATACACAGGCGAAAAATGGTGTAACTACTGGTTCCATGTTCACCACCTAAACGACGAAACAGGTAAAATGAGCAAATCCAAGGGCGACTTTTTAACAGTTTCCTTAATAGAATCAAAGGGCTATGACCCAATAGCTTATAGATTTTTCTGCTTGCAATCTCACTACAGAAAGCCACTTGTTTTCTCATATGAGGCACTTGACCAAGCAACTGCTACATTTAACAAGCTATTAAGAAAAATTGCTTCCCTTAAAGACGAGGGAGAGGGCGATTACGAATATGTAAATAGCGTCAAGGCTAAGTTTATCGATTCTGTTGGCTCTGACCTTAATACTGCTCTCGGTATTACCTGCATTTACGAGATTTTAAAGGCTTCTGTAAATGATAAATCAAAGCTTTTAGCCATTAGCGAAATTGATAAGGTTCTTTGCTGTGACCTAATTAAAAAGGCTCAATCATTAAACGCTCCAAAAACAGAAGCTAATGAGGGAGCAAGTAATATTGACCCTGAATTAAAGGCTAAAATCGAAGCACTTATTAGCGAAAGAGCAAGTGCAAAAAAGGAAAAGAACTTTGCCCGTGCTGACGAAATCAGACAAGCTCTTAGCGATATGGGTGTAACAATTAAGGACACACGTGAGGGTACAACATATACACTTAATTAAAACGCACACATTAACATAAAAACAAACCGCAGTCTAACAAACTGCGGTTTTAAGGAGAAAATTATGGCTATAAATTGTGAAAGCTGTGAATATTACGACTACGACGAGGACTACGGAGAGTATGTTTGCAAGATGAATCTTGATGAGGATGAGTATGTCCGTCTGCTTGCAGGCAATAACAAGGACTGTCCATATTATAAATACTACGACGAGTATAAATCGGTACAAAAGCAGAACTAAGACAGTAAAATCTGAACAAGGAGCTAAATATGGACTTCAAAAACAAAATAATCTTAGCTCCTATGGCTGGAGTTACGGATTATTCCTTTAGGAAAATAGCAAGATTGCAGGGTGCTGACCTTTGTGTTAGCGAAATGGTTAGTGCTAAAGCCATTTACTACAATGACAAAAAAACCGCTACCCTTATTTACACAAAGGGTGACGATACACCATACGGCATACAAATTTTCGGGCACGAGCCTGAAATTATGAAAAGTGCCTCATATCTGCTTTCTCGTGGGTTATATAATCCTGAAAAAATCGACACTCCCTCGGGCATTTTAGAGCCACTTCCCTCTTATATTGATATTAATATGGGTTGCCCAGTTAAAAAAATTGTAAACGCTGGCGATGGTAGTGCACTTTTGAAAAATCCTAAGCTCTGCAAAGAGATTATCTCTGCCTGTGTTGAGGGCTCTTGCCTGCCTGTTACTGTTAAAATTCGTGCTGGGTGGGACGAAAGCTCTATAAACTGCGTGGAAATTGCAAAAATTGCTGAGCAAAGTGGTGCAAGCGCAATTTGTGTTCACGGTCGAACAAGAGAGCAAATGTATGAGCCTTATGCGAATTGGGACTACATAAAAATGGTTAAAAGCGCTGTTAAAATTCCTGTAATTGCAAATGGAGATATATTCACAGGAAGTGATGCAGAAAGAATTTTAGACCACACAGGAGCTGACAGCCTTATGGTAGGTCGAGGCGCTTTGGGTAATCCCTTTATTTTCGGCGAGATAAGGGCTATTTTTGATAAAAAACCATACACTCCCCCAACTATTTTTGAAAAAATCGAGGTCGCGCGTAAGCAGGTTTGTTCTATGGTTTTAGAAAAGGGAGAAAGAGTTGCAATAGCCGAAGCACGAAAGCACCTTTCGTGGTACTTAAAGGGCGAAAAAGGTAGCGCAAGCGTACGCAACTTAGTAAACCAAGCAACCACCCTTGAGGAAATAAATAATATAATAGATAACTATTTAGAAACGATATAAAAAAGACAAGGAAAATTCCTTGTCTTTTTTTCTCAATGGTTGACTTTTATATATTTTTCTATCGCTTCCAAATTATCTTCACTAAAAATAATTTGTATTCTTTTAAATTTTTTCTTGTTTGAACAACCTGATTTAAATCTATACATTAAATTATCAGATATACTCTTATCATAGATACATATCCATTTTTTATCATCTGATTGGGTTAATGCGACCAATGTGTGCTTCATCGGTTATTGTAGCACCATTCGCATCAAGCACACTGTGATTTCCCCACGAGAACCCCCCAAAGCTACTAAAGAGCACTTTGGGGAACCCCTACCCACGCATCATATACATATTTTACCACAGTATTACCCTCGGAGTCAAGAATGTGGGTTTCATTTCTTTGAGTGGCACAATTAGAAAAAATACGGCTACACAAAACATTTTTGCGTAGCCATATTTATTTTTTAGTTGAGTTTTTCTATTATCAAGATAAGGTTATTTAGTATCTTTATGTTAATCTATTTTTCTATAATATTTTGTAACTTATTTTTAAGTTTTTGATAATCCCTGTAGAATATTTTAAATTTAATTCTTTCGCCTGTATTTAACTTTATATCAATCAAGCCTGCTACTTGTTGCTTATATATAAACGAAACAGGAACAGCATACCATTTGCATACATAATATTCGCAAAAAATTATTTGTTTTAAATGATATCTATTTTTTTTAAATTCAAATGTATTATCAAACAAAACAAGTTCATTTCTTTTAATTTTGCTTGCAATAAATGTCAATATTATACTTAGAAGCAATAAGCTCAAACACGATATATACGAAATTAATATTCCTTTATAAACGATTTGCTCTTGTTTTACTATTAAGGAAATAATTAAAAAAAGTGTGGTCACAAATAATCCGATGTTAGGAAATATTGTACAAGCCACTATTCCTTCGAATAAATTTAATTTTATTCTAATCATTTGTCGTCTCCCCTTTAGAATAACTCGTCAAAAATGTAATTTGGTATATAATTGACAATGAAACGGCTTACAGTTCTTTCGATGATTGAACTGAGAGTATTCTTCGCATCAGCACCAACATTCCATAAACCAGCACCCACATACATTCCTGCAGTAAGAAAAGACAATAACCCTTTGAGCATTTGTCCAGTTCCCTCAGAAAATCCTTTAAAAATATTAAAGTTTCCCGTGTTTGATTCTTTAGCATTTGCTGCATACGAAGCAAAACCAGTTGCAAAATTTGTTACTGCAGATACTCCAAACAATACGCCTACCGATTGCCAAGTAGTTAATGTTTTTCCTGCAATACTTAAAGCTTGAAAGGAGCCCTTTAAAATTCCGCCAGCAATTCCCCCTAAGCCATAAGCTAATCCGTTTGCTGCGCCAATTAAAGCGGCTGTTCCAATTTCCGCCCAATTCCATTTTGAGAGATTCCAACCATGCGTTTGTACCTGCTTTCCAATTTCAAAGCCACCACTAACAATAAATCCTACTCCCATACTTATAAACAGCATTGTTAAAAAAGCTAATTTGCCAGTAGGATCAACATACATTACAGGATTGTTGTTACAGTATGCATAAAGGTTAGTACCACCGATAGTTTCAGGGTCAAGATAGCTAATATCATCAGGTGAGATAAATCTGCAAACTTAGCCTCACGAAAATCGAGCCTATTTGTCTTGGAACGATAAATTGTTGAGCCTTTGTCCGACCTTTGGCTTGAAAGTTTTTTAACTATCTGCACCAAAGCTCGAAAAAATCCTTTAGCAATTTATAAGTTCGAAGATGCAAGCAGTTTTAAATGAGCAAATAGGTTGGCAGATAAGGCACAAAAAGTGCAGGCAATTAAAAAATTGGCAAACTTTTTTAACACAATATGACAAGCTATTTGCCATTTCAAACCAAACAGGTTCGGTTTTCGTGAGGCTACGATCATAATATCTTGCATTTAGATAGTATAGCTTTGTTTCAGTATCGTAGTAGTATGAACGATATCTGATTGGGTTAATGCGACCAATATGTGTTTCATCGGTTATTGTAGCACCATTTGCGTCAAGCACACTATGATTTCCCCACGAGAACCCCCCAAAGCTACTAAAGAGCACTTTGGGGAACCCCTACCCACGCATCATATACATATTTTACCACAGTGTTTCCTAAGCTGTCAAGAATCTCGACTACATTACCGAAACACCTTTTTTTGCACACCACATATAGATTTGCGAACAAAGAGCGAAGACCAAAAACAGACACTCACGTGTCTGTTTTTTGTTTTTACAAAGCCTTAAGACAAGTTCCCGTCCTCTGTCTTCTTTCCTTTACGATAATTTTCTATAAAATAGAAAAAGTCGGCATAATCATCGTATAATTCAAACTCTTCTAAATTTTTTCTTTTTTCAAGTTGTTTTTTTAGCTTAATTACTTTATCTATATCTTCATTCTCTAAAGATAAATCAAAGGAATATATATTTTTTTTTGATAAATTAAGTTGCTTCAAGCAAGTATCGACAGTCAATGTTTTTTCTATTTGCAAACAATATTGTGGCAATAACCTTCTAAAGCAATTAATTATGTATTCATATTCGTAATCAAACATTTCAACAAGCATTGCATACTCCTTTTAATTAAGTAAAAAGTGCCATATTATTCCTTCGCCGTAGACTAAACTCCAAGTTCCGAAATGGATATTTCCAGAGCTTCCCATAGAGGTGTAACCTTTTATACTAAACTCATATCCTTTAACACCATACTTCGCTTTTCTAATTTTTCCATTTTTAATTATTTGCTGTTTTAACAGAAGTGAATCATAGTAACTTCTTTCGCTAATATGTTTCAACGCACTAGGACCATATTGAGCATTTTTAACACCACTTAGAGCCTCTTTTCTAATAAGTTTAATTTTTGAAAGACTGCCAATCAATGTTCCAACTGATGATGCAATATTAAAGCCCGTGTATAAGCCGTTATACCAATCATCACTCATTCCTGTCCATTTTTGGAGATAATTCGTTCCTGTTATACCTGCTACAGTTTCGTTGACACCTAATAACGCTGTTGTCAAGCCAACAAGACCTATCGTTCCACCTAATATCCAGCCAACAGGTCCAAATGCGAACAACGAAGCACCTGTAATCATTGCTGATATTCCACTGCCAATAGAAGTAATTCCACTTACTACCTGATTTCCGAAAATTTCTCCACCTAACCAAGTAAAAAACGTAGTTGCAGCAAGACCGATTAAGAAAGAGAAAATTCCAAAATTTCCATTTGGATCAACATACATTACAGGGTTGTTAAGGCAGTATGCATAAAGGTTAGTACCACCAATAGTTTCTGGGTCTAGGTAGTTAATATCATCGGGTGAGATAAATCTGCAAACCTCTGGATCGTAATATCTTGCATTTAGATAGTATAGCTTTGTTTCAGTATCATAATAATAGCTACGGTATCTGATTGGGTTAATGCGACCAATGTGTGCTTCATCGGTTATTGTAGCACCATTTGCGTCAAGCACACTATGATTTCCCCACGCATCATATACATATTTTACCACAGTATTACCCTCGGAGTCAAGAATTTCGATTACATTACCGAAAATATCCTTGCGATAGAAATATGTTGCTGTTGTCGCCACCTCGTTTTCTACTGTTGTGTATTTGAAGCCAATACAGCCTTCATTATCGTAAAGAAATTCTATTCCGTTTGATTGCTTTACAAGATTATCATTTGCATCATAAAGATATGTAATATCATTCTTTCTTTTTCTTCTTCCCTCAACGTCGTATTCAAAATAACTATCGCCAAATTGAATCATTTTATGTTGAACGTCCCAAATAATTGATTTTGTTCCACGCCAAACTGACGGATAACCAAATTTAGGATCGGTAATATAAACAGCCCCACCAATCTTTAAAAGCTTTCCATCATCTAAGTATTCGTATTTGTACTCCCTGAAATCTGTAATTTCTCTCTTTGGCTTTAAAGTAAATGTTGTGTACTTTTTATTGATAATATTTCCGATATTATCATATTCATATAGCGCTGTTCTGTTAAACTCCTGATTGTTTTCTCTTACAAGTCTGCCAAGTGCATCATATTTATACTCACAAATAAGCTTGCTTCCTTTGTAAATGCTTGATACATTACCCATTTTATCATATGTATATTTAAGCTTGTCTCCAATCGCAAAATAATCACCAGACTTTTTAAAATAACTAATTTGATTTGGTAACATAGTTGTATGGTCTGCTTGCTTAAGATATTCGATTTTTTCCTTTGCTATTGTGCTATTTTTAAATACAAAATCCTTTCCTGTTTTTCTTCCTAAGCAGTCATACTTTGGAGCAATTATAATATCACCAAAACGAATTGCCCTAAGCTTTCTTTGTGAATCGGTACTATATATATAATTATATGTTCTTGAAGTTCCAGCATTAGAAACCTGTTTTTTTATTAAATCACCATATGTATTGTATGTATAGTCTTCCTGAATAACTGGTATTGTACCCCCTGTTTCTTCGTTGAGTAAATATAGGGTTTTACGTGTTAAATTATTGTCAGAATAATAGTATTGTGTATTTCTTTCACAAGTACCACCTTTCATTAAATACTTTTGAACTAATCTACCATCGGCTTCAACAACCTTACAAATTGAATCAATATTTGAATTTCGAATGTTGGTTAAATATGTAGTTTCAAGCTCACCTTCTTTTTCAAATATTTTAATCAATCCAGATTTCATAGTTGCCTTAACTGTTTTTTTAGATGCAGTATCGGTATATTCAAAATTTACAAGCTCACTTCCGTTTTGCTTGATTTTTGAAATTCTGCCCTTGTATTCGTATTCATAATCATACTCATTTGCTTGATCCTTAACATTTGTAACTAAGGAATTTGTGCGAAGTGTTGTAATACTATTTTCCTCTCCGTCTGCTGTGCTTTGAGTAATTGCAGAGTTGCCATTCATATTGTCAACGCCAAAGGAATATCTGCTTCCGTTAGGGTATTTTGTGCTACAAACTGTATTTGTTCCATCAAAATATTCATACATTGTACGATTTTTTCCTAAGAGGTCGAATTCAGCAATTTTTTGTCCCTTTTCGTTTACCTCAATTTCCTCATAATACTTTGATGATGGATCAAGGGAATTATATGTAATCTTTTTTATCTCGAAGCCGTTTTTATCGTAAACATGCTCTTCGATATTAATTCCGTTTGTCTTTTCCTCACCCTCTGTATAGCTTTGCTTCTTTAATAGCTGTCCTCTGTCGTTATATTCAAATAGAGCAACGTGAGTAAAGCTCTTTATTAGCGCTGTATCTGTATGAATATTTTCTGTAGTAACAGCCTTTACCACTTGATTCTTTTCGTTGTACGTATAGGTTGTTGTCAAATCTCGCCTTATCATTTCTCCATCTGAAATATGAATTGTTTTGTTTACAATAGATTCGGTCTTTATTCTATTAAAGCTATCAAAACTTTTACTTTCTACATATGAGTTGTCTGCAACATTTACATTTTCATCATATAAAGCTTCTTCATTTGCTGTAATTACAGTGTAATGGCCCATTTGTAAAGGTATATACAGCTTTGCTTCAATATATATTCCGTCTCGTGTTACATATCTTTCTTCAATATATCCTTCGGAATTAAATTTGTATTGCTCAACAAGATTTTCAGCCGAATTTGTAACTGTTGCATTTAAGCCACAAACAAAGTCAATTCTTTCAATTCTTTGAGGTGTGGCAAGTAATACAGCTCCACCGTTGGTAACTTTTTCAACTCTTGAAAAGCTTTCTACATATGCTAACATGTTATTTGTATATACAATTCGTGCATATCTATCGTCATTTATTACCATTAAATAGTCTGTTTCCCTTTCAAAGGCTAACTCTTTGTTATTTGAATAAATAACTCTTGTTAAGTTACATTCTGCATCATATTCATATGTAGTCGTTTCTCCATTTGATGAAATTATCTCCTTTAATAGTCCGTTGCTGTTATAGCTTAAGGTAATTTCGTTATTATCCTCATTTACAAGCTTTGAAGCTCTATGTGCTCTAATGTTTCCGTTAAAATATGGCTCATATATAACTGTTATTTTGCCACAGCTTTCACCATAGATCATCACAAGATTTCCATTTTCATTAAAGCCCTTTACAATTGCACCATCAAAAATATAGTTGACCGCTGTTTTCATTCTTTCATCATACAGTTTTGCCATTAAAGCATTTTTCTCTTTTTTATAATCAATATAATTTTGCTCGTTATTATCGCTTCTGCTAAGTATATAATCAATTTGCTCCTGAATATTATTTATTTGTTTTTTTATTTCTGTTTCGTTATCGTTTTCTAATGTAATATCGTATTGTGCGACTAACGACTTATATTTTGCATATTCTATTTTAGAAAAATGATATGCATAATTATTTAAGAAATTTTTAATGTTTGTTTTTAAAGCCTCTGTATCATTTTCATCGGTTGGAAAAGAAAATTCTATTCCAGTTTTTCCGTTGCTTTCAACTGCAATTAGGCTTGATACTTCATTTACAAATTCCTGATTATTAACCAAAGCATCTGTATTGATAAATTTATTAAATGTATCTTTTAAACTTTCAGTTGTACCGCTTCCCACTTCCTGAAGCTCGACAATTTGTTGCTTAATATAGTCAATCTCGCCTTCTCTACATGTTTTTTGACTAATTAGTGCTTCATATGATATTTTCTCATTTTTTGTCAAATATACAGTACTTGCATCCTCAAGTTGAACAGAAACTATATCATTAATCCCATCGTTATATAATTTTATTTGTTCCTTCAGTTTTTCTATTTCAGACGATTCTTGTTTTATAAGTTCTATGCCATTTATATCACGACATATGGTACTTGCTATCATTCCATCCGAAGTTAACTCCTCTCGAACAACATGATAATTTTTTAAATTTGCACTGCACTGTAATTTTCCTTCAGCAAAAATATTAACATCTGATTTTTCTATATCAACTCTTTCGCCATTTTCATCTACATAGTAAAAGCGTTCTTTAACTAAATGCTCTTGTCCGAAGCAGTCTGTATAAATGTAATTTGCATCCTTTTCTTCGTCTGTATTTTTTAAAAGTGTCTCATTTAGATTTAAGCATACGCCATTTCCATATCCTATATTGTCTGTTTTGTCAGACCTTAGAATATGATTGATTTCTATACCTAAATTATCGTCCTTAATACCTTTAAAAATTACTGCTGTTTTGCCTGTGTTTAGTTCTACCTGTAAATCGGCATTATTTACAAGTGATAATGTTTTTTTGTTCATTAATTTCTCCTTTTAATTATAGTCTTTTTTTGGTAGCTTTTTTTCGTAGGGTTTTTCCGCACTGCTTATTCCTTGTATCTCTATTATCGCATAAAAAAACCGTACCTAAACGGTACAGTTTTGCTAAAATCGAATTTTTAATTACTCCTCATCCACCACCAAAGGTGGTCCCCAGCTGAGGAAGGCTTTAGAGTAACAGAACAGAAAATAGATTTCTCGGCTACGCTCGAAATGACAGTATGTGGGGGTAATTTTTCATCTGTGCTCGAAATGACAGTTGTGGGGGTAATTTTTCATCTGTGCTCGAAATGACAGTTGTGGGGGTAACAAAAAAGGAGAAGGTCAAGCCTTCTCCTTTATTTTTATTTTGCTTTAATTGTTTCAAGAATCTGTTTGAGTAAATCCTCAGTTGTTGGATTTTCTGCTCTTTCTCTTGCAGCCTCTTCCTCAGCAAGTCTTGCTTCCTCCTCAGCCTTAGCCTGAGCCTCAGCCTCCTTTTGAGCAACGAAAGCAGCAACAGCTTCCTTATCGCTGTACTTAATACCAGCAGCCTTAAGCTCCTTCTTAAGTTCCTTCTTAGATGCCTTAGCAGCCTTTGCCTCTTCGCCATTTTCTCTTACATTGTTAATAATCTTAACAATAGCAAAAAGAACAAATGCAATAATGAAGAAGTTAATTATAGCACTAATAAATGAGCCCCAGTCTATGTAGATAGAATTTGGAAGGTCCCAAACCCATTCCATTACACCAGTTCCCTGTCCAGCCTCATCAAGAATCTCAACGCTCTTCCAAGCAGGTGAAAGCATTGTGATAGCTCCACTAAGACCGTCTTTGCCGATAATAAGAGCTAAAATCCAGTTGATAAGTGGCTTAAGCACATAGTTGCTAAGTCCGTTTACTATACCAGTAAAAGCACCGCCGACGATAACACCAACAGCCATATCAACTACGTTACCACGAGTGATAAACTTTTTGAATTCGCCAAAAAACTTTTTCATAGTCTTTCTCCTTATTTAATTTTTATAAAAGAATTATAACGCAATTTTTTTAAAATGTCAATATGTGTCGTCTATATTATTTCAAGTTCATTTTTGGTAAATTTGAATTCCTCTGCCTCAAGTGAGTCTGAATACCAATATGCCACTGAGGAAATATCGTCCTGAAGTGGTAAATATCTACATTCACTTCTCCAGCCAAGTGCCTGAATTGTTACTCTTAAATCCTTTTTAAAATACACAGGGTCGCAAATATGGAAGCGATACATATTAAAATATCTTTGTGATTGATAGGTTTTATCGGTTGAAGAAACCTTGGAAAGTCCTTGATATGGGGTTGAAAACTCTACATATTCTCCATTGACATCAAAGTTATATGCTCCACCAAAATAATCCTCTGTGCCTGTTCCACAAATTGTAGGAAAGTCCTTATCGCCGTCTATATAAAACTTGATTTCGCCCTCTCCCCACCAGCCGTTTGATTTAACTCCCCAATTCATATAAGTTCCTACATAAACACCATTACCTCTTATAGTATCAAGTATTGTATATGGCTCCATATAAGGAAGTGGATTTGTTCTATTGAATTTTGCGTGAAAATATAGACTATTTTTGTCTATTTCCTTTCTTTCACAATCAATTTGATAATAAACGTGTATATCCTCGTTGCCTAAATTTTCAATTTCGATTTTAAATTCCTTAAAATAAGGCATTTCAAAATAACAGTTCATTCCACGTCTGGGATTATAGCAAATTGGTAGGCTGTTTATTTGTCTGTATTCTCTGTTATCAGCATTACAGAAGAAATCATAAAGAGGAACGCAAACAGATGGAATTTCTTGTCCGTCAAAATAGATTTTAAAAAGCGTTTCTCGTGCATTTTGTGAGCTATCAACTATCCAAATATGCTTAATTGCCCCCTGTCCCTTAACATGTGCTAAGGTATCGGTTGCTCCTGCCTTTACGACAATATAAGGATTGACCTTCCAGCCCTGACCTAATTCTCGTGCGTTATATGAGGCGCTACCCTCAATAGCCATTCCTCCCCTTCCCTTTTCTCCTGTCAAATTTTCAGCAGAAATGGAAAAGGACTCAATATCCTTTTTTAAAGTTAAATTATGTAGCATAAATCCTCCTAAATCAAGCTCTTAACAAACGAATACCTTTCAGAATAGTGCTTGCTTTTTCCGTTTTCCCATGAGCCAAATCTTTCAAAGGTTTCAGGGCCGACAAAGTCAGGCTCACCCTCTATAGTGTGAAATGGTCCAAGCAAGTTTCTATTGCCAACAGTCAATGTAAGGCTTAATTTGTTTTCACCCTTTTTAAGATAGCTTGATATATCGAGTCTGTTTTCAAGCATCATTCTGCCTGCATACGTGTCGTTAATTTTTACGTCTATCATTAAAAATGGCTTATCTATTACAAGTATTCCCTTTGTATTTTCTACGCTTATAATTTTATTTAAGACAATATCTCCTGAAAAGAACGGGAAGCCGTCCTTTATAAGATTTTTAACCCTTGTTTTTTGCTTACCAATATAGAAATCACTACCAAAAAGCAAGTCGTCCCTTTTTCCTTGGTCAAAATTTCCATAAACTCCAAAATCGCCCCTTAAATAGATAGGCTCAATTTCTGTATCATAAGCAAGGCAATTTTTAAGTCCCTCGGTTACATTGTCACCAAAGAGTGCATAGTAAACATTTTCGCCCTGATAGTAATCAATCAAAATCACTATCTCATTTTCACCCTTTTTAAGTGCATTTACAATATCATAATGTCGTTTTGCTACCTCAAGGTCGATTTCGCTTAGCTCCTTTACCTCTTTTCCATTAACTAAAATGCTATGAATTTTGTCATTTTCAGAAAATAGGCTACATTTCGTAGGCATATCCCTTATTTCAAATTCGTATTTAAGATATAGCCTTCCCTCATATTTATCCTTAAGTAGCTCGTCAAAGGCACACATATGGTAGCGCTTTTCTGAATACTCTATTCCGTTTTTTGAATATCGTAGGGTGTCAAGAGTAAGGTAATTATCAACCCTTTCACATTCAAGCTCGCCATCTATAAATATTTCTGGAAGCTTCTCTCTTTGCACTGGCTCTTTACTTGATGGGTATAAAATATAGGATTGACCGTTTTCAAATTCGACACAGGTCGGTATATTTTCGGTTTTATCACTCAATATATCGTAAGAATCAAAGGATTTTACACCCTCTATTTCGATGCTTACCCTTGTTTTTTTGCCGAGGTTTACAGCGTAAACGAAGTCGCCCTTATCCTCTGTGTGCCTGTATGTAAGGCGCACGTCCTCGTTGTCCCTTAGCTTAATCGGTTGAGCATCTATAATTTCCTCCCATGTTGTGTTTGATTCAAGGTAGGAATATTCATATTTTTCGCCCTCAAGATATTCAGGTCTTAAATCTGTAAGAAGGACTTTTCCACCCTCGCTTACATACTTAGAAATAAGTGCCTCGGACGATTTATCCATTGTAAATATCTGTGGGAAAATTATATAATCATATTTGCAATTACCCACAATAAGCGAACCATTTTCAACCCTTGCGTGCTTTGCCATAATAGTTTCATCAAGAAAATGGTAGCCGACTGCATTTTTACCCAGCTTACAAACAAGTGCTTGTATAGATTTTTCAAGGGACTGAAGCCCAAAGCGATTTCTTCCATCAAAGCGCTTGTAATTAAAATACGCACTTCTTATTGGATGAAAAACTCCAACATTTACATATTCCTTGCTTTCAGCAAGCATCTTTCCAAGATATGAAAAATAGTTATTGAAATCTAAAAAACCCTTTTTAACCCAAGGATTTACACTTGAAAAATGGGCAGGATAATCACGCTTTCTCTGTCCGTGCTCCCCAAAGGGTAAAAGGTGCTGACACATTAGGTTTACACCACAAACATACTGACATTCTGCAATTTTCTTAAGCTGTTTAGGTGATATATTCCAGCCACAGCCTGCAAAGGTTTCAGTCAGTATCTGCTTTTTTCCTAATTGGGCGCTTACGCTTACTACCTGTCTTTCGGCAAAGCCGTTTGAAATCCACGAGCCGAGATAGTCAATTCCTGGAATATGCTCATATTCATAAAAGGGCATTATTCCAGCACAGCAAAGCATTTGCTCATCAAGACTGCCCTCCTCAATATAATGACCTGTCAGCTTATATCCGTGCTTATCACACCAATTATAAATTTTCTTACCAAAGCTCTCAAGCATAAGAGTCTGCATAGCCTTCCAATACTTATAACGGAAGCTACGATACCCCTCTTTTTCAACAAACAAAAGTCCAAGTCCGTCTAAAATATCCTCACCATAGGTTTTTTTGAAATAATCAGGCAAAACCCTTGTGTAAGGAGTGTCCCAGCGATAATATTGAGGCTCGTCTGTAAAAAAGCCCTTTAGTCCATCCTTATCTCTTTTTCTATATTCCTCGTGAGTTAAATTAAGGAATTTATCAACCACTAAAGGATTTAAAATGTCAGCAGTTGATGCAGAATAATGCTCATATACATTAAGACAGCTATCGCAAAAGCTATTTACTCTTTTTAGCTCATTGCCACTTATATCATATGACACAAGCGCATTTTCATCATATTTTCCAATGGTGTGAGTTAAATATTTATCACGATTTTCAATATCCTCAAGTAGCTTTCCACCAACAAAGCCACTGGGCCAGCCATTTTCGTCGTATGCGTAAGCCTCCATACCCAGCTCTTTTGCTCTTTTAGTACAAGCCTCGATACATTCGTGCCATTTATTACCAAGATATGGGGTTTTAAGTCCACCTCTTGCGTGCATAAAAAAGCCACCGATTCCATTTTCGTTCATCCACTCAACCTGTTTTACAAGCTTGTCCTTGTCAAGCTCGTCATTCCAGGACCAAAACGGAAGGCTCCTATATTTCTTCTCCACTTGCTTCATTTATAATTCTCCCTTCGGAAGCTTCTCTTTATATTTTATCAAACTATATCTTAAATTACAAGAGTAAAGAAAAGAAAAAGACACACCTTCATTGTATGTGTCTTTATTGAATCTAATTTTTGATTTACGTAAGGTAAGAGCAATAAAATCAATATTTTTAAAAAAGATATTGACAGACACAAAAAAATGTGATATTATACTTAGGCATAGAAATTATGCAAGCATACTACGGGGTAGCAAGGCATAGCCTTGTGCTACGGTCAATCCCTTGTGAGCAAGCTCACAGATGATTATGACCTTGCATACGCAGCGGATTCGTAAAATAAGATTTTACGATCCACTTCTCTTAAACTGCGTATTTAATCGTAGTAAAACCACAATTATATACGCAGGGGTATCGAAGCGGTCATAACGAGGCGGTCTTGAAAACCGTTTGGCCAAAAGCCACGAGGGTTCGAATCCCTCCCCCTGCGCCAAAAGAAGCCTTAACCGAAATCGGTTAAGGCTTCTTTAGTTCTATTTGCTTCGCAAGTTCTATTGGGCAAGCCCAGTGATATTGCTTACGCAGTGATATTTCCTTCGGCAGGTTAAGAATACAAAAGCAAATAGAATATCACTGTGAGCTGTGGGAACAATATCACTTTTACAAAGTAAAAATATCACTCTGCTTTAGCGAAATATCACTCCACAAGGTGTTCGTTTTACATTCCCATTGGCGCGCCAAATAAAAAAGGTAGTACTCCAATGTGAGTGCTACCATTTTTATTTATCGTAAAATAAAACGGAGGGATTCAAACCCTCCTTTGTTGTCTGATAAATAACCTTACTGTTTATATCAATTAACGAAGGAAAGGTTTTTTACAAGTTATAAAGTCACTGTTTAATTCCATCAAGCCATCCCCACATTTCATTTGTTTTCTTTATAAGCTATACCGATCGGCGAGTTAGTTTCATCATAGATATAAAGCATTGTTATCCTTGTAATATATTTCAACTATGTAACTATTATCATTATATATACAATTAAATTCTTTTTCAAGTAAAATTAACTACTTTTTCGTCCTGCTTTCCTTTTGGTTAGAGAGGGCTTAAAGCCCTCTCTAATCAGAAGAGGTTTAATAGGTCTTTTCTATTTCTCTTGTAATAACATCTGCTGCTCCACCACTTCCTGAAACAGTAAATGTAACCACTGCCTTGTATGTACCAGTCTCGCTTAATTGATAATCATGGGTGTTAGTACAAAAATACACGCTTGATTCGTCTATCCAGCTTGCACCCTCAACATCTGCCCAGCTTGTGCCAACCTTTTTTTGTATTTGTATCTCGGTCTTTATGCTTGAAACAATTCCACGATAGCCAATACAGGTATACGAAACAGATGCTACACCATTTTCATCTATTACAAAAACAATTTCTGTCGAAGCTGTATTGTTATAACAAGGTGCTATCTCTGGTGATGTTACATTAGCAGCAGATACAGGTATAAGCAAAGCAAACAACATAACGGCAACCACTACAAAAGAACCTATTCTTTTAAAAAGCTTCATATTTCTCCTCCTTTCTAATATTTTCTATAATTAAAAAGGCTTTTTTTGTCAAAAAAGTTTCAACTTTTTTAAAATTTTTTAAAATTTACAAACTATCCATATTTTACGTATTAAATTGACTTACTTGATGTTATGTGGTATAATTCTTAAAAATAAGACCTTTTGAGGTATAAAATGTTATTTTTCTATTTGTCCCTAATCGAAACAGACGAGGATAAAAAGCTTTTTTCAGAGGTGTATGAAAATTATCTTGATTGGATGCTAAGAATTGCTTTCCACTATACAAAAAATGAGCAAGATTCGCAGGATATAGTTCACGATGTTTTTGCTGAAATAATAAAATCAAATACTTTTCTTCCATCAAAAACCGAAAAAGAAATTAAATCATATTTATTTATCTGTATTCGTAATAGGATTTCTAAAATTATCAAAAAAAAGAATCTACAACAAAATATCAATTTTGATTTATTATTTAGTCTTCATTCAGAAGAGAATATAGAAGACAAAATATCAAATGACGATGTTGTTTCATCTGTGCAGAAATTCATTGACTCGATGAATCCTATATATAAAGACGTATTAACCCTTTTCTTCTTTTACGAAAAATCAATTAAGGAAATTGCAGAAATTCTTAGTGCTCCGATTGCAACCGTAAGAACTCGTCTTAAGCGTGCAACCGATATTCTTAAAGAAAGGTTTAAGGAATTTGATATATGAGTTTATTAGATACACGTATATTAAAGCAATGCTTGTTTGATAGCACATTAAAGGAAATACAGGAAATTGAAGCTCTTGATTATTCTTTTGTTGTATCTGACGAAAGCTTTAAGGAAAGAATCAAGGAAAGCATAAATACCAATTCCCCAGCCTCTAAAAGTCGACCTAAGCGAGTTTTGGTTGCGCTTGTTGCCGCAGTTATAATATGCTTTTCGATTATGTTCTCTGTTTCTGGGCAAATCAGAAATGCTATTATTAATTTCTTTGTTGAGGTTTATGATACATTTTATTCACTTCTTATACAAAACGAGGAATCTGTTTATACACCAAGCACAATTGAAACAATATATAAGCCATCTTATTTATCAAGTAATGGCTACATAGAGATTTATACCACATCGACAGAGCTTAATCAATTTACCATTTGGAGCAAGGATAACGTAATCGTAGATTTATCCCAGCACACAATTGACGAAAACGACATAACCTTAGATTCAGAAAATGTCTCTTATCAAACTGCTTATGTCGGAAGCTATACCGTTTACTATTCCTTAAAAAATAACATATATTACCTTAAATGGATATCACACGGTTATTCATTCAGCCTAAGCTGTGACGATACTCTTAGCTGGAATGAAATGGAGCAAATAATTTTAAGCTTAGAGCCTACTAACTAATATAAATCAAATAGCAGACAAAATGTCTGCTATTTTCTATACTTATTTATCAATTATAAATTGCAATACAGAAAAAAATATGATACAATAAGGTGGTAAGAAATATTTTACTTTTTTGGGGGATTTATGAAAAAAATACTTGGTGTGGAGTTTGGCTCTACAAGAATTAAATCTGTTTTGATTGACGAAAAATCTAATGTGCTCGCACAGGGCTCCTACGAGTGGGAAAACCAGCTATCTGACGGACTTTGGACTTATTCTCTTGACGATGTTTGGAAGGGACTTCAAAGCTCCTATGCTTCACTTTTAGAAAACTACGGCAAGGATATTGAATATCTTGATGCTATCGGTATTTCTGCTATGATGCACGGATATTTAGCCTTTGATAAAAATGACGAGCTTTTAGTTCCATTTAGAACATGGCGTAATACAAATACAAAGGAGGCAGCTGACGAGCTAAGCTGTGCCCTTAATTTCAATATGCCTATGCGTTGGTCAGGCTCACATTTCTATCAAGCAGTTTTAAATGGCGAAAAGCATGTAAAGGACGTTAAATTTTTAACCACGCTTGCAGGCTATGTTCATTGGAAGCTTACTGGTAACAAGGTGCTTGGTATTGGTGATGCAGCAGGAATGCTTCCTGTATTAAACGGAGATTATGATAAGAAAAAGCTTGAAATCTATGATAGCCTACTTAATAAGCATGGCTTAGATATACATATTTACGACCTACTGCCAAAGCCACTTTTTGCAGGCGAGGAGGCAGGTACTCTGACAAGCGAGGGTGCTAAGCTACTTGACGTTAGTGGAAAATTAAAGGCTGGCGCTGTTTTCTGCCCTCCAGAGGGTGATGCAGGAACTGGTATGGTTGCTACAAACGCAGTCAGAGCTAAGACAGGTAACGTATCAGCTGGAACATCTGCCTTTGCTATGGTTGTTTTAGAAAAGCCTCTTTCGAAGGTAAATCCTACAATCGACGTTGTTGCTACTCCAAGTGGACTTCCTGTAGCTATGGTTCACGCAAACAACTTTACCTCTGAAATTAACGCATGGACCTCTCTTTTCTATGAGGTCATTGAGCTATCTGGTGGCTCTATAAACAAGGGCAAGCTTTTTGACATGCTATATGAGATTTCACTAAAGAGCGACTCTGACGTTGGCTCTGTTATCGGCTACAACTTCCTTTCAGGTGAGCCTATTGTGGATATGGAAACAGGTATTCCTATGGTTCTCAGAAAGCCAGACGGAAAATTAACTCTTGCAAACTTTATGCAAATGCAATTATATTCTGCACTTGGTGCTATGAGCATTGGTATGGAATCACTCAGCGAGGAAAATGTTAAAATTGACGCAATTTGTGGTCACGGTGGCTTTTTCAAGGCTGAATTTGTAGGTGCAAATGCAATGAGCTGTGCCCTCAATGCTCCTATTACTGTAATGAAAAACGCAGGAGAGGGTGGCGCTTGGGGCGTTAGCGTGCTTGCTCTTTACACACTATTAAAAACAGACACTCTTGAGGACTTTTTAGATAGACTTTTTGCTAAAGCAGAAAAAACAACTGTAAACGCATCAAAAGAGGATAAGGCAAAATTTGCAAGATTTATGGTTGAATACAAAAAGGGCTTAGCTATCGAAAGAAAGGCTACTGAATGCTTGAATAATATTTAATAATTCTTAGAATACTAATTTAAAATTCGGAGATTATTATATGAAAATTGCATTTTTTGATACAAAATCCTATGATATTGATGCCTTTGATAAGACAATTAAGGGCAAAAATATTGAGGTAAAATATTACGAAACAAAGCTTAACGAGGACACCTGTGAGCTTGCACACGGCTTTGATGCAGTTTGTGTTTTTGTAAACGATACAATAAATTCTAAGGTTATTGACAAGCTCTGTGCCTTAGGAGTTAAGGCTGTATTATTAAGATGCGCAGGCTTTAATAATGTGGATATGAAATACGCCTTTGGTAAAATTCACGTTCTTAGAGTTCCTGCCTACTCTCCTTACGCAGTTGCCGAGCATACTATGGCTCTGCTTTTAACCTCGGTAAGACGTATTCACAAGGCTTATATCAGAACAAGAGATTTTAATTTCAGCCTTAATAAAATGACAGGCTTTGACCTTTTTGGTAAAACTGTTGGCGTAATCGGTACTGGTAAAATCGGCAGGGTGTTTATAAACATCTGCTTAGGCTTTGGTATGCGTGTTTTAGCCTACGATAAATTTCCCTGTGATGAGGTTAAGGAAAAGGGCGTAGAATATGTCAGCCTTGATACAATTTTTAAGGAAAGTGATATTATCTCCTTACATTGTCCTTTAACTGAGGAAACCTATCATTTAATTGATAATAATGCCTTATCAATTTGCAAAAAGGGTGTTATAATTTTAAACACCTCACGAGGTGCGTTGGTTGATGCTGAGGCGCTTTTGTCAGGAATTAAATCCCGTCATATAGGTGGCGCTTGTCTTGACGTTTACGAGGAGGAAAGCGACTTTTTCTTCGAGGACTTTTCAGGGCATATTTTAGAGGACGATATTTTAGCAAGGCTTATTTCAATGCCTAACGTTATTGTAACCTCTCACCAAGCCTTTTTAACAAATGAGGCGCTTTCTAATATTGCAGAAACCACTATAAACAATGCACTCGACCTTTTTGAAAAAGGTCAATGCGAAAATGAGCTTTGCTTTAGAGGTAGCACTACCGTTGACTGTAAAAATGGCAAATGCTTTTAGAATCAAAGCACAAATAAAGCCTCACTGATTTATCGTTCCAAGACAAAATGGTTCGATTCCCGTAAGGCTAGCGTGGAAAGACAAGGCGCACCACAGAGTGCGGGCGATGACGAACTTGGGTTCGTCGAGGTCGCAATCGAGGAGCAGCGCAGTATTTATCGCTAGAAAGGAAACATAAATGAATATTACAGACAATATAAAATATATAGGCGTAAACGACCATACAACCGACTTGTTTGAGGGTCAATACAAAATTCCAGACGGAATTTCCTATAACTCTTATATTATTTTTGATGAAAAGATTGCAGTTTTTGATACTGTTGATATCGGCTTTACAGAAAAATGGCTTGAAAATCTTAAAAAAGCGACATCACGTGTGGATTATTTAATAATTTCCCACATGGAGCCTGACCATTCAGCATCAATTTTAGCCTTTTTAAAGGAATTCCCACAGGCAAAGCTTGTTGGCAATCAAAAGACCTTTAATATGCTAAAAGCATTCTTTAATTTTGATTTTTCTGAAAATAGCATTGTTGTCAATGAGGGAGATAAGCTATCCCTTGGAAATCACGTGCTTAATTTCTATTTTGCTCCAATGGTTCACTGGCCTGAGGTTATGGTAACGTATGAGCAAGCAGAGGAGGTTTTATTCTCTGCCGATGCATTTGGTCGCTTTGGTGCATTAGATGTGCCTATGAGCTGGGCTTGTGAGGCAAGAAGATACTACTTCGGAATAGTTGGAAAATATGGAATGCAGGTTCAAGCACTTTTAAAGAAGCTTAAGGGACCGAGAGTTAGCATAATTTGCCCACTTCATGGTCCTGTAATAAATAGCGACTTGAATTATTACTTGAATTTATATAATATTTGGTCAAGCTATAAGCCTGAGAAAAAGGGTGTTTGCATTTGCTATACCTCTGTTTACGGAAATACAAAAAAGGCAGTATTAACCCTTAAAAAGATGCTTGAGGGCAAGGGCAAGACGGTTGCTTTTTTTGACCTTAGCCGTGATGATATTCACGAGGCTGTTGAGGACGCCTTTAAGTATGATACCTTGGTGTTAGCTACAACAACCTATAACGGTGATATTTTCCCGCATATGAAGGAATTTATAAACCATTTAACCGAGAGAAATTACCAAAACAGACGTATAGGCTTTATTGAAAACGGCTCTTGGGCACCTATGGCAACAAAAATAATGAAGAAAATGCTTGAAAATGGCAAAAATCTTGAAATTATCGACACAGGAGTGACAATTTTATCAGCTCTTAATGATAATAGCTATGAACAAATTAAGGCTCTTGCAAACGAGCTTTAAAATATAAAATTAACATAAGGAGGTTTATTATGAAATACGTATGTGACGCATGTGGCTGGGAATACGACGAGGAGGTAGGCTGTGAGGAGTGCGGTATTGCTCCTAACACAAAATTTGAGGATTTACCAGACGACTTTGTTTGCCCACTCTGTGGTGTTGGTAAAAACGGCTTTTCACCTGCTGAATAAGAGATTTTAAAATAGAAATAGCAAGGAACGGGTGATGTTCTTAGCAGAGAATTAAAAACACATCGCTAAGTGCGAGCATCGCATTTGACTGGTCAAATGCGAATGGGCTAAGCCCAAACCCATATACAAGCAGAAAGAGAGAACAAAACGGTTTTGCAGCCGAAATGTTCTCTCTTTTCAGTTAGTA
>JAFTKN010000033.1 GCA_017453255.1 Clostridia bacterium
CACATCAACAGGTATAATAACCCTAAAAACATATTGTGTTTTTGATTTAGGAGAGGTAAGCTCGCTAACACTTGAATTGCCAAGTAGCGTTTTAAAGGATTATAATTCCGTGCTTAATTTTAAAAGTGGAGCGACAGCAACAGTGCTTGATGCTCCTGCAGACCTTTACTTTAAAGGAGATGACTGCGAGGGTGGATGTTTATTTCCTATATCTAATCGTATATATGAAATAAATATAAGGAGCGTTTGCGGAAATTTAATTGCAAGGGTTAGCTCTTTAGATTACGAGGTGATTTCGTGAGACGAAGGCTGATAGAGGAAAAAATAATACGAGGGGTTAAAAGTAGTGTTTCTTGTGAGAAGGACGAGCTTATTCTTGCAGAAAGCTCTGGTGTTATGCCTGATTCAATAGCCATTAAAGGGGGCTCGTTTCAACAGACGTATGAGGGGTATAATTTGTTAGATACAGTAACAAATCAAGATTTAACGAGTGGTGATGTGACTTGCAATGTTTCTAACAACGAAATTACATTGAATGGTGATTATGGAGATACAACGAATATAACTGCACCATTTACAATTAATAAGGATTTTGATTTTGAGGTAGAAAAGACGTATTCTTGCAGAATCACACATTTAAGTGGTGAATTTACAAGATTAGTCGGTGTATATCTTTATGGTGGAAAAGGCACAGCCTATCGTGCTAATTTTGGCTTATTATATTCACCAAATGAAAGCATTGTAGCTAAATTTACAATGACGGAAGAAGATTTAGCAAATCCTATACAGATAAGAGTGGCAATTTCAGCTTCATATACAAATGCAAAATTCCATATTGAAATTGTCGAGGGTAGTTATACATCTTCTACATTCCCTGCATATGAGCCATATGTAGGTGGAATATCTTCACCAAATGCAGGAGCACCAATTAAAAGTATTTATACAACGGATATAGCATTCCCTGATACGTATGTTTCAAACGATTATATGGTAGTGAGTGAAACTCCAATAATACTACCATCAGGCTCTGATTATAAGTTAGAAGTGCTTACTGCTTTAACAGGATACTCCATCGTGTACGGAAGCACGCAAGATAGCGTTTTGATGGGAACTGGGTCGTCTCATTTGATGTATAATGACGGTTATATTGTTGAAGATGCTACTACAGAGAGCACGTTTTATATCGGTATAGGGGATACATCAGACGGAATTGTCAACGAAGATGTCACTGAACTATGGGAGATATTAAAAGGCTTAACAATAACGGCAACGTCTATTAATAAGGTAACAACAGGAGTGACACAGGCTTATCCTCAACCTATCCAAAGTGCAGGTGATAGTGGGATTTATGTTGAGTTAAAGGGCGTGAATTTGCTTGAATATGGCGACGTTACAGCTACATGCAAAGGCACATACACTCAAATAAAGGCAACAAAATTTGCAGTTAAGCCTAATACAAAATATACCATATGCTTTGATTATGAAATTATAGAAAACACATTTACAAGGGTGATGTTTTCAATAGGTCAAGGGCTAACATATTATGCTACGGATATTGAATATGGCGCAAGCTTACCTAATCTAACTAGTGGAACCTTTACATATACCTTCAAAACTAAAATTGAAAAAACAACTACTGCATATCCTTATTTATATTTTAGGGTAAGAAGGCCAGAGTCTGAAACAGGAGCTGTTACAATGACTATATCAAATCTTATGTTAGTAGAGGGAGACGAAGCTTTACCATATGAGCCTTATGTCGAGCCTGTTTCTATTGAGATTCCAAATGCTTTTACCCTTGACAATGGCTCTAATATTCCTTTAAGCTTTGCTGAAGCGAATGGCGCTAAGGATACTTTGATTATTGATAAGGCAAGAAACAAGGTTGAGTACATTCAGAAGGTCGCTAATTTTACTTTTAATGATGGGGGGCTTTATTTTTACAATTATTTGAATCCGAGTTCAAAAGTTAGATATTTAAGTGTTTTATTTAGTAATTATAATCCGTTTAAAACAAATAGAGCTAAGGGATATTGCTCGCATGAGCATTCAAGCCGATTTGGTACAGCAAGTGGGATTTCTCATGAAATGTGGGTAGGAATTAATCGTGTCGATAATAATTTATATTGGGTGGGCGCTCTTGACTTTCTTGGCTTTACTTCACATATTGTCGATAGAGATAATATAACCACCGAGGAGAAGACCATAGCTTTGTCTCAGTTTAGGGAGTGGCTTGATGCTCAAAAGGCAAACGGAAATCCTTTTACTGTTGTATATGAGATACCTAAGGAGCAGTGGATTACATACGATTTAACAAGCTCAGATTTTGGCAAAGAGCTTTTAAAAATAAAGCTTCCGAAAAATACGGCAATTATAACTGCAACAGGAAAAAATGGCGTAGATATTCAAGGAATAGATGCTACATATTACACAATGAATTTAGAAAACAGTGATATGCAGGAGCTAATAATCGAGTGTATCGACGAGCAGGGAAATGTTATAGACGCAAAGTATCATTTGGTACGACGTGATAGTGTGTTTAAGGCTTTGGCACCTAAGATTGAGGGCTATGAGGC
>JAFTKN010000027.1 GCA_017453255.1 Clostridia bacterium
AATAGTTAGGTTTTAGGTGCAAGGCATTTTAGAACGAGCCAAAAAGCTCGTATTTTAGGCAAAATTTTGCCGATATATAAAAATATTTCAAAAAATTTTAACGCCAAAGACGGGATTTTTGTCCGTTCCAAAACTGGTTCGCATCCCTCCCGTAAGGCATAGCTTTAGCGAGGTTAGATATGAAATTTAAAAGGAAATTATTATTAACGCTTGGGCTTGTTGCAATGTTTATTTTTATGCTTGCAATCAGCACCTTTGCGATAGAAATAACCATAACCTACTATAACGGCTCTAATATTGATACATCAATAGATGGAGATGGTATTATGGAGGTTGAAGAGGGAGCAGAGTTTACCTTGCCGACTAAAGAGGTTGATGCTGGCTATTCCTCTAACTGGTACACGACTGACGGTCGTGCATGGTCTGGTGGCGCTAAGATTAAGCTAAACGAGGATACTAAGCTATATCATAAGGCTGCTCTTGACGTTGCTGACTATGCTACCTTCAAAAAATGTGCAAGTAGTGGTACTACTATCAGACTAACCGAGGATATTACAGTACCAAACGAGCAGGTTGGAACAGTAAACTGGGGTACATTTATGGTACTCTTAAATGGTCATAATATTGACTTTACAAGAACAAATGGTACTGCAATCGGTGGTCAAAGAACAGGTACTCTATATTATGGTGTAGGTAAAATTACATATAATGGAAACCAATTCCAAGAGGCTAAGAACCATGGTTGGGGTGGTGACTGCTGTAGGCTATTTGTAGGTCGTGACGTTGAAATTTATGCACCAAATGCTATTTTAGTATTTGACGGTGATGGATATGTTTCACAGGGATATCCTTATATTCAAATATATGGTAAGGTTACCTGTAAAACTGTTCTTGAAATGCGTAACAGCGTATCACGTGCACCAAGGGTTGAAGTAAACGAGGGTGCACTACTTACAGTTAAGGGTGCGCTTTTAAGCCATACACAAGCTGGTAACTCCATTAACGTAAATGTTAGAGGTGGAACCATCATAATGGAAAACTCTACATATAGCTTTTTCCGTGACCAGAGTGCGAAATACAATATAACAGGTGGTAATTTCCTATTTGCTGAGGAAACTGACTTTACACAGGTAGGCTTATATATCGACAGAGAGCAATATAAAATTGTTGATATTACAGTAAATAAGGCAATATATCAATGTGTTGTTCCTTACAAGTGTGGAAATACTACTGAAAATCCAGAGCATGTGTTTAAGCTTTCTGAAACAATTGAGGCAAGCTGTTGCAATTTCAAAACAGAAAAGTATTTCTGTGATAATTGCTCCCACGAGATAGAGTTTAGATATGGCGATAGAACTGGACATAATTACGTATTTGCAGAAAGCAAGGAGGCAACTAAGACAGAGCTTGGTTGGGAGAAATCTATCTGTGACGGCTGTCAAAGCGTTCAGTATGTATTTGTTGCCTACGACCCAACAAATGACACAGTAAAGGTTGTCATTAGTACAGATGAGGGCAATGTTACTAAAGATGTTTTAATCAAGAAAATATATACACTTACAAAGGCTAATGAGCAATATACAATTACAGATGTGTTAGCCTTTGATGAGTATGAGCTTAGTCAAATCGTAGGAATTTATATTCCAATCGGTGTAACATACGTAAACCTATCAACTGCTAATACTTATATTAAGGAATTAGTTATCGCTGATACAGCAAATGTAACTATTACAAGTGTAGCTAAGCTTTCAGCACTTGAAAAAATTACAATAATGGATGCCGATGTTAAGTTTGCTGCAAAGTGTGCACCTGCATCACTTAAAGCGATTGATTCAACTGTTGAGGGTGCAAATGTAACCTTTGAAAAGGAAGCATTTACAGGTATTACTAATCTTTCAAGCTTAGATATGTGCAAGGGTAGCACCTATAGCTTTGCACAGGATAGCTTCAAGAAAACAAGCATTAAAAAGCTTGTATTTCCTGACAACGTAACAGTTAAGTTTACAGCAAAGGCTGCATTCTATGAGAGTAATATAGAGGAGCTTTACATAGGTAAGGGTATAACCAATTTTGGACAAAATGAAACCTTTAAAATGTGTAAAAGTCTTAAAAAGATTATTATAATGGACTTAACCACAATAAATGATGGTATGTTCCAGCAAATTTCAAGTGATGCGATTGTTTACCACCATGCACTGACCCTTTCAGCAGGTAATAACTCCTTTGCATCAAATACAAATATTTCAATTTATACAAAGGCTGCCTTGACTAATGGTAGTGCGTTTAATAGCTGTAATGGATATACAATTCACTATGGTATTAACCATGAGTATGAAAAAACAACAAAGGACGCATCTTGCACAAGTGAGGGTGGAACAATATATCAAACAATTTGTCCATGTGGAGAAAACTCAAATGTTATTTACAAGAAATTTGTTAATAACGTAACAAGTAGCACTACCTATGAAATTGTTGAGCTTAATAATATAACTACACCAAAGCTTGCACATAGCTTTGAAACTCTTACAGGTATTAAATACGAAAATGGCTTTGGTTCAATGGGCGTTGGCGAGTATGAATGTGGAGCTTGTCATGTTAAGGAGCTTGAGAGTGTAGCAACACAAGCCCCAATATTTAAGTGCTTAGGCTATTCAGTTAGAGAAGCTGGCGGATATGCTATGACAGTTAAATATGAAATTAATAAAACAAGTATAGAAAATTATGAGGCGATAAACAATGTAACCCTTGAATATGGTATGGTTGTTGGCAACAAGATGATATTGGGCGCAAGCTCACCATTAAGTAGCACAGCTACAGTAAACAAGGGCGGTGCAAAGTATAATATGAGCAATAAGGACTTTGTTGTTTTTGAAGTTTCTATAAAGAATATTCCACTTGCTAACTTAGATACAAGCTATGTTTTAAGTGCTTATGTTTATGACGGCAAAAACGTATATTATTTACAAGAAAATCAAACGGTAGAAAATCCAAGTGGCATAAGCTATAACGAAATTTACGATGTAGTCAATTATGCTTCATAAAAAATAATAAATAAAGCATCTTGAGTTAAAAGCTCAGGATGCTTTTTTTTAGTATAGAAATTATAATATATGGCAAAATATAAATAAAAAAACGTAAAGGAAAACAAAAATGAAAAGCTTTACTTTTACTATAAAGGATAAAAACGGCTTGCACGCAAGACCAGCAGGCGTTATTTCAGCCACGTCAAAGGGATTTTTGGCTAAAATAACAATTAAATGTAAGGAAAAGGAGGCAGACGGAAAAAGACTTTTATCCGTTATGGCTTTAGGTGCAAAATGTGGGCAAGCTCTTGAATTTGAAATAGAGGGAAAAGACGAGGAAGAGGCATTATCTGCTCTCAAAAGCGTTTGTGAGGAGAAGCTTGGAAATGACATTTAAAAGAAGAGTCTATAAGGGGATTGGAATAACAGGAAGAAAATCATCTGGAAGACTTCATTTTATTAATAATAAAAGCATAGATAGTAGTGATAAAACAGCTATAAATGTAGGAGCAGAGCTTATCAAGCTTGAAAATGCAAGAAAAAAGGCTATTGAAAATGTTTGGACTATTGAAAAAAATGCAAGAGAAAAAATAGGGCATAGCGAGGCACAGATATTTGAAATCCATGCAATGCTTTTAGAGGATGAGGATTTAAACGACGCTATTGAAAATAAAATTAAAGGTGGCAAATCCGTAGAAAAGGCTATAAATGAGGCAAGCGAGGAATATGCAAGCATGCTACTTGACATAGGCGATGAGTATTTGTCAGCAAGAGCAAGTGATATTAGAGATATAGCCTCCCAGCTAATAAACGCCCTTTGTGATAATACAAAAAATAGTAAAAAAACAGACACAGAGCCGTATATTTTGGTGGCAAACGATTTGACACCATCACAAACCGTAATGCTAGATAAGGAACAAATTTTAGGCTTTGTAACAGCTTTGGGAACTCCCTCATCTCACACGGCTATTTTAGCAAGAGCAATGAACATTCCAGCTATTGTAGGTGCTGGCGAAATTGACAAGCTTTATGATGGCTCCTTTTGCTTGCTTGATAGCTTAAAGGGTGAAATTATAATAAACCCTACAGAGGAGGAAATAGAAGAATTTAACAAGGAAAAGGACAAGCAAAGCAAAATAGCTATTGAGCATGAAAGATATTTAAGGTCAATAATGAATAAGCCTGCTGTAACAGGCAGTGGACACAAAATAATGATATATGCAAATGTCGGTGACGTGACAGAAATTGAGCCAGCTTTATCCAATGGCTGTGAGGGAATAGGACTTTTGCGAAGTGAATTTTTATATTTATCAAAAAGCACCTATCCAACTGAAGCACAGCTTTTTTCAGTATATAAGGATATAGCAGAAAAAATGGACGGACGTCGTGTAATTATCAGAACCCTTGATATCGGTGCTGATAAGAAGGCTGATTATTTTAATTTGGAAAATGAGGAAAATCCAGCTCTTGGCTTAAGGGGTATAAGGCTTTGTCTTGAAAGAACTGATGTGTTTAAGACTCAGATAAGAGCAATTTTAAGAGCATCTTACTATGGCAGAGTGGCTATAATGATACCGATGATATGCTGTGAGGACGAAATAATCAAAACAAAGGAGCTAATTGAAAAATGCAAGGCAGAATTAAGAAATGAAAGCTTAATGTTTGATGAAAAAATTGAAATAGGTATAATGATAGAAACGCCAGCATCAGCAATAATGAGTGATAGACTTAGTAAGCATGTTAATTTTTTCTCTGTTGGTACAAACGATTTAGCTCAATACACCTTAGCTGTTGACAGACAAAACTCTAAGGTTTCTAACCTTTGTGAGCAAAATTATGAGCCTATACTAAGGCTTATTGAAATGTCAGCAAAAGCAATAAAGAAAAAGGGTGGCTGGATTGGTATTTGTGGAGAAATGGCAGCAGATTTAAGCTTGACACAATCCTTTGCCTCTATGGGCATTGATGAGCTGTCTGTTTCAACTCCCTATCTTTTAGGGGTAAGAGGAAAGGTAAGTGAATGTAAATGAGTATATTTAAAAAGAAGAATACGATATTAAGCCCCTGCGATGGGGAAATTGTTGAATTAAAGAATGTAAAGGATGAGCTATTTTCCTCAGGGCTTTTAGGCTATGGATTTGGGATAAAGCCCACACAGGGTGAGGTATTTTCGCCAATTGATGGAGTAGTAACCAACGCCTTTGACACAGGCCACGCCTATTCCATAGAGGGTGATGGTATAGAGGTGCTTGTCCATATTGGAATTGACACAGTAGAATTAGACGGAGAGGGCTTTTCGGCAAGAGTCAAGCAGGGCGACAAGATAAAAAGGCATAGCCCCTTAGCCTACGCAGATTTAGAGCTGATTACCAAAAAAGGCTACGACACAACCACAGTTGTAGTAATTCCAACCGAGCTAAAATCACCAAAGCTAAGCTTAGGCAATAAAAAAGCAGGCGAAATAGCAATAGAGTATAGATAAAAGCAAAAAGGACGAGAAAAGCTCGTCCTTTTTGCATATATATTATAACATAAAAAAATACATTATACAAGTCTTGTTATATATAAAATAGTGTGTTATTCTTGAATTAAGAGCTAAACTCAAAAAGCTGAAGCATATCTACGCCCAAAACCTTTGCAATAATATATACCTCTTTATCGGTAGCGGTACGAATCTGCCCCTCTAACTTTGAATAGCTTGTGGGGTTAATATTAAGTCCTGCTACTTGAAGCTTAGCGATGAAGTCCTTTTGCTTGATGTTAAGCATTTTACGTAGCCTTTCTACGTTTTTTCCAATCAAGTTACAGTCGCCATAGGTTTGCTTGCGTATTTTCATAGCACATTCCTCAAAAATTAATTCTTTTATGGAATTATATCATTAAAACCCCTTGACAAAATTCCGTATCGGAATTATAATGATATTTACCAAGTATCCTTATAGGAATCTACGAAAGGAGATAACTAAATAATGGAAAAGAAAAAGAAAAACCCCTTTAAGTTGGTAGTGAAAGATACAATGCTGGCGCTTAAAATTTCCTTTAAATATGCACCATTTGCCTGTATAGTTATGCTTCTTTCATATCTTCTTTCAAGTATTATGTATTTTGTGTCAGGAACATATGCGCTAAAATACATAATTGATTCAGTAGGAGTAAGAGATTTTAAAGAGGTTGCTATTCAAACAACGCTTTTAGTGTTAATTCCTGCAATAGTTCAGTTAATCATTGATACGATAGTTGATTTTGCTTGGAATGTAGGCACAATAAAAATATGCAAGGTTGTGGATAAAAGCATATTTGAAAAAAACATAAGCGTGGAGCTTGCTTGCTTTGAAAATCCTGAATTTTATGATAAATATGTTAAGGCATCAACGGAAACAACAAGTCACATATTTGGTATTACAACAACAGTATTTTATTTTTGCTATACAATATTAAATACATGTCTATATGGTAGTATATTATTTACAATGGACCCTGTGTTTATTATTTTTGCAATTATTCCACTTTTCGGATCGTTTTTTAAGAAAAAGAGTAATGAGCTATGGCATAAGCATTCAACAGAGGATAAGCTTCTGCATAGAAGATGCAAATATGTTCAAAGAGTTTTTTATTCAAGCGATTACGCAAAGGAAATGCGTCTTACTAATTCAAAATCGTTTATGCTTAAAAAGTATGATGAGGCATCTGACGGCAGAATGGATATAGTTAAAAAATATGGCAAAAAGGAAATGCTACTTGATATTATAGGAAACAAAATATCAAGCATTTTGGCAAATCCCTTAGCCATAGCCTATGCAGTATATTCTGCTTTGGTGGGCTTCCCTTGGGGAGCAAGACTAACATTAGGTGGCTGTGCAGTAGTTATCAACTCAGTTTCTGAGCTTTCTAATTCATTTATTCAAATAACAAATCAATATTATAGGCTACACGAAAAATCCTTATTTATTGAGGACTATAAGGAATTTATGAGCTATGAGCCGAAAATTAAAGATAATGAAAGCTCAATAAGTGCAAAAAAAGGAAAGCTAAAGCTGGAAAATGTGTCCTTCAAGTATTTCGGTAGTGATGAATATGCCCTAAAGAATATTAATATAGAGATTAACGAAAATGAAAAAATCGCCCTTGTAGGACATAATGGTGCAGGCAAGAGCACTCTTATTAAGTTGCTTTTGAGATTATATGATACAGACGAGGGAAAAATCACTCTTGACGGTATTGACATAAAGGACGTAAGGCTGAAGGAATATAGGGATTTATTCAGCGTTGTATTTCAGGATTTTAAGCTGATTGCGTTGCCTGTTTTGGAAAACGTGCTTATGCGACCAGTGCGTGAGGGGGATAGAGAAAGAGTAATAGATGCTCTAAAAATGAGTGGCGTATATGAACGAATAATGGAGCTTAAGGATAAGGAAGATACCCTGCTTACCAAAGAATTTACAAAGGATGGAGCAGTTTTATCAGTGGGTGAGGGACAAAAAATTGCTATCGCACACGCATTTTTAAAAAGCTCTCCATATATAATCTTAGATGAACCAACCTCGGCGCTTGACCCTGTGGCAGAAAGTGAAATGTATTCAAATATGCTTAAAATGGGCAAGGGCAAGGGAATGGTGTTTATTTCCCATAGACTTTCGAGTGCTGTATCAGCCGATAAAATATATATGATGGAAAAAGGCGAGATTATCGAAAGTGGTACACACAAGGAGCTTATGGAGCTAAACGGAAAATATGCAGATATGTTTAAAAAGCAAGCGCAGAATTACGTAGATTTAGAGGGTGAGGTGGTAAAATGAAAAAGGAAAAAATACCATTTAAAAAATCCTTTAAAAACAATCTGTTCATTTTATCATTAGCCTTTAAAAGTGACAAGGTTATGGTTATTATGCGTCTTGTTATGGGATTTTTTACAGGACTAAATCATGGTGCTTCAGTATTTTTCATAAGCAAAATATTAAATGCACTTGATAGCGGAGAAAAAATAGAGTATATAATGCTTTTAATTGGTTTGATGGCGCTATATACTCTTGCATATGAGCTGTTTTTTGCTTGGTATTACAAGCTTCTTTTCCCGACGAGAAAGCTTAATTTTATAAGACTTGTTCATAAGAGCTTTTTTGTTAAAGCAAGTGATATAGACCTATCCTGCTACGATACTACTGATTTTTATAATGATTTTATTTATTCCATGCAAAATTGTGATAAAAGCATTACAAATACAGTTGACCAGCTGGGAGATTTGATAAGATCTATAGTAGCATCAAGCTCTGTCTTTGCAGTTGTTGCGACAATTGATATATGGGTTGCTCTTGTAATATTGGGTGCAAGCTTTGTAAATATGATACTAAGGCTTATTCAGAACGGAGTTTATTACAAATATAACTTGGAAATGAATGAGATTTATAGAAAGCAGTGGTATATTGAAAAGTTTTTCTCCCTTTCAGATTACGCAAAGGAAATAAGGCTTACTGATATTTCAAAAAATATATTGAATGAATATGATCGTAACGTGGAAAAGGAACGCAAAGAGGCTATAAAAATGAACCTAAAGGCAAGGGTTGTAGAAACCTTTACCACAATTTTGGGGCATGGCTTGACTATATTCATATTGATATATATGGCATATGGACTATTTAAAGGTGACGGAAGTGTTTTAATAGGTGGCTTTACTGCTACAATTACTGCTTCGTGGAAGCTTAGAAATCTTATCTATGATATTCAAAGCAAATTTGTTGAAATGAATAAGGATTCACTGTTTGCTGATAAGATAAGAACCTTTTTAGAAACAGAATCTAAAATAAAGTCAGGAGAAATTTTGCTCGATAGCTTTGATAGTCTTGAATTTAAAAACGTGTCATTTGCTTATGATAAGGAAAACGTACTTAGTAATGTAAGCTTTAAGGTAAGCAAGGGAGAAAGAATAGCATTTGTAGGCTATAACGGAGCAGGAAAGACAACGGCAACAAAGCTGATTATGCGTCTTTATGATGTAACTGATGGCGAAATACTTATTAATAATATAAACATTAAAGAATACGATTTAAAAAGCCTTAGAGAAAAAATGGGTGCAGTTTTTCAGGATTACCAAGTGTTTTCTGCTACGGTTGCTGAAAACGTATTAGGAGATGTTTATACAGAGGAAAAACAAAATACTGTAATATCTGCCCTTAATGATAGCACCTTCGGAGAAAAGCTAAGTGATTTAAAGAACGGAATTAACACAGAGCTAACAAGAGAGTTTTACGACACAGGTACGAACCTTTCAGGTGGAGAAAATCAAAAAATTGCTATAGCAAGGGTGTTTGCGCATAATAGCGAACTGCTCATAATGGACGAGCCGTCAAGTGCACTTGACCCAATAGCTGAATATAATTTGAATTTGGGTATTGATAAAAACGCAAGTGAAAAAACAGTTATATTTATAACCCACCGCCTTTCTACTACAAGGCATGTTGATAGGATTTATATGCTTGAAAAGGGAAGGATAATTGAAAGTGGCTCTCATGATGAGCTTATTTCTCAAAACGGCAAATATGCCTATATGTTTAACCTACAAGCGCAAAAATATAAGATTTAAACCTCCTATATTTTCGCAAAAAATGGGCTGTTGCATTAGCGACAGCCCATTTTTAGGGGATAGTGAAATGAGTGCAGAAGACGTGAACTCGCAAACGTAGGCGTACTTCGTACGATAGAGTGCGAGTTCGCGCCTAAAAAACAGACATAAAAAAGAGGAGATGTTGCAATTTTTTGCAACATCTCGACATTATTTTTTACTAAAAATACAATTTTATTTAGCTTTTTAGTTTTAGGAGTGTCTGTTTTTGTTCTGTGCTTATTGCAACATTCCCTTTTCTATTAGCAATTTGTGATAATAATAAATAGGAATCGAGCTCCAGCCATGACAAAGGCTTCCAGCATTATCAAAGGCGCTTGCACCCTCGATGGTTTCCCAAACTGTGCCTGTTTCTACCATTTTTAAGTAGTCGCTTTTGATAGAGCTTAGAACAAAGCTCTTATATTTTTCCACATCTTGATTTAAAAGTCCATCATAGGTAAAGCATTTAACAGAAAGGGAAATTTCTGTTATATCATCACCTGTAAGATAGCTTGCTATTTTTTCATTTTCTTCCTTAGTAAAAATATCGGTTAAAAGAGCAAGTGAGCAGGCAAGAGTGCTAACCTCTCGGTTTTCTAAGCTATAAGTGATAAGACCATTTTCTTTAATCAAAAATGAGCTCCTTATAGATTCCTTTAAGATAGCTAAAGCCTCAGAAAAATCAAAAATAAGGGAGCACGTGTCGCAAATTTCCTTATAATGATTAATAGCTCTGTAGGCAAGAAGGTTTAAAATTGCACTTGGTGATTTGTCACCACCATCATGTCCCCTTGACCAGTCATAGAAGTTCCAATAACAATCTCCTAAAAAGGAATTAATCAAGCCATTTTCCATATTATTTAAAAAAGCATTAATCAAGCTCTTAGCCTTATTTTCAACCTCATATATTAGAGCTTTATCCTTCGAGTAGATAAGGTATTCATAAAGAGCAGTAATGTAGTGTAGGGAAAAGGATGGAATAGTTAAATCAATACCACAGGGGAAGCAAATTGAAAGTAAATTGTCACTTCTTTCGTCCTTGCTTGCAAGGAGTAAATTTGCCCTTGCGTATTCAAAATTACCATTTTCAAAGGCAAAATAGCCACAAAGCATTTGATTGCGTGAATCAAAGGCATACAGGCATTGCTCACGCCAAGGGCAATCAACATAATGCTCCATCATGCAAAGCTTTAGCGTGTTTACACAGGCATCATATATCCTTTTTTCATCACCCGACAAAAAGTCTATTTTTCTTTCGTTTGCTGGATAGTATTGAGGAATAAGACCTATTTTTTCTAAAAACACCTTACCCTGTGTATTAATTTCTAAATATCTACAGGCAAGCCTTAGCATATAATGGGTAAATTCATTTTTACCCTCTTTAGCTATGTAGTCAATGCTGAAATCTCTGTCACCGATTTTTCTCGGAACAAAGCCATTTACTAAATGCTCACCATAGGAAATATTAATTTCCTCTTTACCATTTGAAATAAGTACAAAGGATAAAAGTCCTACATATTCCTTGCCTAAATCTACTAAAATTCTGTTTTTGCTTTCGTAAATAACCTTACCAGAAACAAAATCGCCAAGCCTTAGCCCTTTTATTGGTCTGGGATAAAAAACTGATTTTTTAGACACAGGGTGCGCTTTTTTAAAGCCATCACCTTCTCCAATGGTCCAATTATCCTCTTTTCCTGCATCATATCTGTAGCTAAAGCCGAGCTGAGAGGAGATTTTTCTTTCAAAGCCACTTGTGTATGCCTTGCTTTCTCTTACTAATATATCCTCACAGCTTACCAAAAGCTCGTTTTCCTCGTTTAATATTTCAAAAATCAAGCCAGCCTTGAATTTTTTGTATCTTTGCGTGTCCTTACCAAAATGCCACACAAGACAAGCAAAATGGTTCTTACCCTTAACTAAGAAATCAGTTATATCAATAGTGTCATAGCACTTAAAGCCTTCAAAATCGCCATATTGATTGGAGCTTACATATTTTCCGTTAATAAAAAGAGTGTAATCTGAGTCACAGGATAGATTTATTTTTACATTTCCTAAATCGTAATTAAAGGAAGAATAAGCTTCTAAAAAGCTATTTTCCGATTCACTTTCAAGCCAAATATATTTTGAATTTTCAAAAGCCACAATAGTCACCTGCCTTCTTAACTATTTTATCATATAAAAAATGAGGATACAAGTCCTCTTTAAAAAACAAAGGCGTATTTTAAATACGCCTTAATATGTCATCTTAGTTGTTTTCAAGCCATTCCTTAGCAACCTTTGCGCTCATTCTCTTGATATCCTCTTTAGGATGAATGGAGTCTAAGCCACCGTTAGTGTAAAGGAAATAATTTCCTTCAGCTGTTATGTATAGAGTTTCCTCATATCCATCGCTATCACCAAAATTACCAAAGGTAACCTTTTTTACAATTTCTGATGCGTCTGTGTCATAAAGCTTTTTACAAATAACCTTTTGCATAATTGAATCTCCTTCCAAATTTATTTACACAAAAATAATAACATAAATCATTTATTTTGTCAACGATTATATTTTGGAAACTCAGTCAATATTCTCAACCTCAAATTCAGCCTCAACATTTGTTCTTCCGTCCTCAAGAACTGAACGCATAAAATATTTTCCGTCAGTATATGCAACATATATCTTTAAGTTGTCACCGAGCTTTGCTTCATTTGCAAATGTGATAGCAAAGGATTTAATAATCTTCTTTTCAGGCTTTGGTAAGCAGTTATATAGCATATCGGGGTATTTTGAGTTGTTCATATGATGATTTATGTCGATATCTGTATATCTTACAGTATATTCACCGACTAAGGAAAGAACAACCTCACGTGGAATACGTACCTTAACAGGCTTTTCAAGTGTTAATGGTGCTTCTGGCTCATAATTAGACAAATCAACCTCGCTTATTTTCACAAGCCTCTTGTCAACTGTAGAAACAAGTGCCCAAGTAGCTAATGCCTCACCGATAAGCTCACCATCTCTATGTAGCTCGTAGGAACGAAGGGTAGTAAAGCCCTTGTTATTATTATCAGCCCAGGTTTTAACTGTGATTTTTTCATATGGATAGATAGGGTAGTAAAGCTCAACCCTCATAGAGCTTAAAATAAAAGCCTTACCCTGTTCAACAAGCTCCTCATATGAAGGCCTACATTCCTTCATTTGACGCATAGCAGTTTCTTGAAAAAGCACAAATGTATTTGAAATACCGAGCATATCATTGGTATTGGTATCGTAATACTTTATATCATAGGATTCTTCCCATTTCATAATAATAACCTCCAAAAATCAATAATAGTATTTTAACACCAAACATTTTATATTTCAAGTATTAAATAAAAATAAACAAAAAGGGGAATTTTGTAAAAAAATACAAAATTCCCTAAAAACTAAATTAGAACATTTCCCATTCCGTCGGAGGTAGGAATGTTGGTAGAAAACGCAACATAAGAGTCATTTACGTTTTCCTGCCTTACACCTGAGGACAAGCCAAAGGAAACTGTAATAGCATCATTGACCTCGTTCATTGTTGAATCGTCAAGATGCCCCATTTTCTCCTTAAGCCTTGTTTTATCAAGCGTTCGTATCTGCTCAAGCAAAATAACAGAATCCTTCATTAAGCCAACCTTATCGGCAAAGACATCGATATGAGTTGGTAGCCTTGTTTTAGACATTTTGCTTGTAATAGCTGCTGCAATAACAGTTGGGCTATATTTATTTCCAACATCGTTTTGAACGATTAGAACAGGACGAAGACCACCCTGCTCAGAGCCAACAACAGGACTCAAATCTGCGTAAAAAATATCTCCACGTCTTATGTTATTCAAAAAATCACTCCAAACCAAAAAATTAATCAGCCACTAAGTCCATATTCAAATCGGCTATATGTAGCTGATACTATTATTGTCCAAAAAGACGCACTTTAAACTTCCTTTACTAACATTTTATGCAAAAATAAAAAGAGTGAGCAAAATTTGCTCACTCTAAATATCAGTTTAATTGTCCAAGCTCGCTATCGGAAAGATAATATGGAGCATATTGCTTTTCCTCACGATATTTTTGGTTTGTTTCGCTATCAACCTTAATGTTGTATTGGTCGTGAATTTGAACGTCACCAGCTGTAAATTGAGCCCCAGGCATATCTCTGAGATAAGTAGCCGAGCCGTCATCTGGAACGACCTTTTCCACATTATCAAAAATCATATTGATAGTTAAATAATCAGCTGTGAAATCAACGCCTGAAAATTCAATTTTAAAGTATTTGTAATTATATTTTTCCTCAGTTGCAACAACATTTGGAGTGTAGGTAATGATATTTGTAGTTTCCTCAGTTTCAATATCCTTAAATGAAGCGCTTAAGGTAAAATGTATAAAGTCCTCACTAAAATTAGGACAAGCATTTTTTACGTCATTTAGCTGGTTTTTGTTATATCTAACAGTAAGCTGAGCATATCCAGCCTTAGGAATATAAACAAAGGAGTAGGGAAGCACGCTACCCTCACCACTTGAAACAAAGGCGTTTTCAGTATCATGAGTAAATACCTCATCACTAACCGTATAAGCGTCCTTAAATTCCTCGGTTATAAAAAGACCATTTAAAGCCTTATGGTCGGATTGAACTATTCTTACAATTAGAAAAATAACGAAGGCTAATAGAGCAAGACCTAAAGCACCAGAAACAAGGCGAGAAACAATTTTTTTGTTCTTTTCGTAATTCTGATTCTTTTTATCAAAATCATCAATTTGCTTTTCCACTTTTTTACGTTCGGTATCAGGAAGTGGAGAAGTGTTAGCTATATTTTCCAAAATAAATACATCCTTTTAAAGTATTTTAGACTATTGTAGCACATAAATTGAAATACTGCAAGTTTTTTATAAAAAATACTTGACAAAACTTTATAATTTAATTATAATATAAATCTGTGAAATGCAAATAGGGAGGATATTTCATATGGTTTTAGACATTACCTCGCTTATTAGTGGTAGAGTCAATAAAATTGATTTTAACTACACAATTGAGGCAACTGACGAAAACTCTGTTATACCACCCTACGATGTTTCTTTTACAGCGCCAGTAAGAGTTTCTGGAATAGTTACAGATAATGCAGGATATATTAAGCTTACTGTAAATGCAGAAATTGATTACAAGTCACGCTGTGCAAGATGTCTCGAGGATGTTTTTGGCACATTCACCCTTGAATTCAATCGTACTGTTGCAATCTCAGGCACTTTACAAAACGAGCAGAATGATGATTATGTCATTTGCAAAAATGGTTTACTTGACATCGACCGTGAGCTTGTAGAGGATTTAATGCTTGAGTTTCCATCAAAGCTTCTGTGTAAAGAGGAATGCGCAGGGCTTTGCTCCAAATGTGGTAAAAACCTTAATTTAGGACCTTGCGATTGCCCGAAGAAAAAAGAAATCGACCCAAGACTTGCAATTTTACAAAAACTACTTGAAAATGATTAAAATTTGTAGTATAATACTACAGTAACGTATTTACTATTTACTTAAAGGAGGTTACTCACAATGGCAGTACCAAAGAGAAAACAGTCTCATTCTCGTACAAATTTGAGAAGATCCCAAAATAGCAAGATGACCGCTCCAACAATGGTTAGATGCGCAAAATGTGGTGAATACAATCTCACACACCGTGTTTGCTCAGCATGTGGCTACTACGGCGACAAAGAGATCGTAAAGAAGGATAACTAATAACCTACGAGGCTGTTGTCACACTCTGGCAACAGCCTTATTAATTTAAGGAGAAAAAATGACCTACACCCCTAAGCATAACGACAAGTCACTTAGAACGATTTATATGATTTTGTTCTTTGTATCAATTATTGCTATAATTGTAAACGGAATAAGAAAGGATAACTACAGCTGGCTTTATATTTCAATAGCTATGCTTTCCTTAGTCGGCTTTTTAGTAATGCTAATTAGCTTTGAGCTAACTACCTATTCTTATATATTAAATGCCAAGGCAAAAAGCTATGATTTTTTTGTAGATAGAAGCGTTGGTAAGCGTGGTGGATATGTTTGCTTTTATCCACTTAGCGACCTTGTTTATCTTACAAAAAATGAAGATGGCATAAGAGAAAAGCTAACAAAGCAATACAAAAAAATTCAATTTAACAGATACGTTCACAATATTTTTTCAAAAAACACCTATATTTTAGTCTTTAAAAATACCAATTATCACGATGCAGTTATTATTGAACCAAACGACACATATTTAGCATTTTTAAATAAGGTAATCAAGCTCCAAAAAATTGAGCTTGATATAATAGATGAAAATGAGGTAGGCAATAATGAAGCAGGAATTTAAAGCACCGCTTAAGCAGGTTATATGGGCAAGGATTTATATAATCGGCTCATTAATTAGCTCTGTATTGCTATCATTTTCTGCGTGCTTGTTTTTCTTTGTTTTTAATAAAAGTGATGTATTAGTTTCTATAATAGCAATAGTATTTTGCGTGCTTTTGGTAGCCTCAGCTGTTTTTGTAGCAACCTCATTTTGGAAAAGTGCATTTTCTAAAATTGTAATTGAAAATGGTGTAATTTCAGCCGTATGCCTATTTGCTAAAAGGGTTTCTATTAGTGTAAGCGAGGTAAGAAAATTAGCTGTTAGAAAAGAGGGAAATACTAAATTTGTGTTAATCACAAGTGATAGGAACTTGCCCTATAAGGAAACAGAAAAGATACAAACAGAAAACGGCTTAATCAAGTTTTATCTAACTGAGGAATTGTCACTCGGTTTAACAAGCCTTCTTCCAACACAGCTTACAAAGCCACTTAGAAAAATATGAGCAGGGAAAACACCCTGCTCACTTTTTTATTCAACACGTGTTTGTAAATTTGCTTCATTTTCACGTTTTTTGATAAAATATTTGTTTATTTCAGCACCTAAAAGAACAATCATTACAAGAAAGTAAATCCAAAGCATAAATAAAACCAATGTTCCCATGCTTGCATAAACTGATGGCTTTTCTAAAACGTAGGAAATATACTTTGAATATAAAAATGTAAAAGCAAGCCAGCCAGCTGACGAAAATAGAGCACCTGGTATATGCTTTAAAATTCCCTTTTTAGAAGAGATACACCTATAAGCTATTGTGAAAAAGAGAGTAAGCACAAGAAAGAAGGCAAAAAAGCGAAGCTTTACTAAAATATGAAGCAGTAAATCAAGAGCCTGTGTAGTTGGATGAATGTTTGCAAGAAGCACCCTGCCAACTGAAAAAATAACTAAGGATAAAATTACCATAAGAGCAAACACAAGCGTTCTAAAAATTACCCTTAAGATGCTTAGTATCCATATTTCCTTGTTATCTCTTTCATAAACTGATTCAATACCTCTTGTAAGCCCTAAAGTACCCTTGCACGATGCCCATATTGCAGTAATAATACTAATCGGCAAGAAAATACTTAAATCAGTTTCTTTAATTTTGCCTATAATATCAAAAAGTCCGTCGCTAAGACCATTTGGTATAACTGAGGAAAGCAAGGACTCAAATGATGATGCAAGCGAGGGAGAAAGCTTTCCTAAAAGGAAAAGCAAAAGAGCAACAAAGGGTACAGACGATATAGTAATAAAGAAGGAAGCATAGCCTGTATATACGCTTACCCTGTCGCTTTTATAGCTTTTAGTTAAAAATTTTAAAAATCTGTTCATACTCATATTTTGAGCTTTTTTGATAAAAATATTCGCTCATAATGTTTACAAATCAAGAAATATATGTTAATATATTATTGTTATTACTAAGAATAAAATATAAGGAGATACATAAAATGAACAACAAGGTTTTAGTAGAAACAAGTGCACGTCATGTTCACCTTTCAAGAGAGGCTATTGATGTTTTGTTTGGTCAAGGCTATGAGCTTACAAATATTAAGGATTTAAGCCAACCAGGTCAATTTGCTTGTCAGGAAAGAGTTACAGTAGTAGGTCCTAAGAAGGCTATTGAGAGAGTTAGTATTCTTGGCCCAGCAAGAAAGGCTTCACAGGTTGAGGTTTCCTTCACAGATGCAAGAACACTTGGATTAGTTCCACCAGTTAAGGAAAGTGGTGATATCGCAGGCACACCAGGCTGTAAGCTTATCGGTCCTTGTGGCGAAATTGAAATTAGCGAGGGTGTTATTGTAGCTAAAAGACATATCCACTTTACACCAGACGAGGCAAATGAGGCTGGTGTTAGTGATAAGGAAATTGTTAAGGTTAAGGTTTCTTCAAACGGTAGAACAACAATCTTTGATGACGTTGTTGTAAGAGTTAGCCCAACCTTTAGTGCTGCTATGCACATTGATACAGATGAGTCAAATGCTTCTTGTGCGTTTGGTACTGTATATGGTGAGATAATTAAATAATTCAAAATGAGAGCTTACAAATTGTAGGCTCTTTATTTTTATTGTTTGACAACAATCATACAATATGTTAAAATGTAAGCAAGAAATATTTTGCGAGGTTACATATGATTAAACACGAAAAAATAGAAAAAATGCAAATTGACACAAGTGAGCTTGGCTATATTTTAACAAGCCCTGATAATATTAAGGAAGGCGAAAAATTACCTCTTATAGTTTTCCTTCACGGAGCTGGAGAGAGGGGAAATGACCTTGAAAAGTTAAAGGTTTATTGTATTCCTAAGCTATTTACAAAAAATCAGGAGCATAATGGAATTAGAGCCTATACTTTAAGCCCACAATGCCCAGAAAACACTACATGGATTGATTACAAAAAGGAGCTTGTTGCCTTAATAGACAAGGTAATTTGTGAAAACAATATTGATGACAAAATGGTAAGCCTATGTGGAATTTCTATGGGTGGCTTTGGCACTTGGGAGCTTGCTCTTACATACCCATACAAATTTCATAAAATTGCACCTCTTTGTGGTGGTGGAATGAATTGGAGAGCTTGGGCAATTAATATGCCTGTTAGAGCTTTTCATGGTAAGCTTGATGATGTTGTTCCAATTTCACAATCTGAGGCTATGGTAAACTCATTGAGAGTACAGGGCAAGGACGTTGAGCTTATAGTGTATGACGACCTTTCCCACAACTGCTGGGATAGAGCATTTGAGCAGACTGATTTAATTGAATGGCTAGTTAAATAAAAAAATGAGTGTTGAAAAAATCAACACTCATTTTTTTAACATTCAATTCTAAATGAAAAGCTATTATCTGAAGGCTCGTTTACTTTGATTGTAAGGTAGTAAACCAGTCTTGTTTCCTTAGGTGTTCCGTCGTCGTTTATGGAAACTGTGTGGTAGTCAGTTGACACCTCTAAGCTTGCCTTAGAGTTATCAAAAATAACTGAAACAGAGTCGATTACAGTCACTCCGTCCACTATTTTTGGCTCGTCGTAGGAAACAAGCCTCTCCTCAAAGGAGGATACTCCTTCAAATTCGTCAGTAATAGTAATACCATTTTCGTCTGACTTGTAGTGCCTTGTTAGCTTATTAAGCCCCTCAACGTCATAAAGCTCCTTGAAATCTACAGTAAATACACCATTTTCAAGTCTTGTATATGAGCGAGTGCAGGGCAAATTAGCCTGATATTTACCATTTATAATAGGTACATTATGGCTTTTTGAGGATATTTCCATATATCTGTCGTATCTACCCTCAGTAAAATATTCCTTTGTATAGGGTCTAACACCTATATCAATAAGCACCTGCTTATCATTTTTTGAAAGAACAAAGGAGCCAACGTCATTATGGTTATGGCTTTCTCCGTTTGTGCCACCCTTAGCACCAAATGCGTACTTATCGTAGCGTCTTACATACCAACCAGCACTCTCCATATAAATTTCCTCCTTTGGTAAAGAGGTAAATTCATAATCTGGATTGTAGTTTTCGATATACATAAGAATGTGAATAAGTGGGTCAATAGGTAATGCGTGCCTTACCCTTGTAGGCATAATAAATTCATCACCATAGATTTTTTTCAAAAGATAAAGCAAGGATGCGTTAGTTTTTACGTCCATTGGTGCATCACCATAGGAGGTAATAACATTTTCGTCAAGCATTGTGTTTTGATAGAAAAGAGCAATTTTCTTTGTCTTTTCTAATTTAAAGTAGTCCCTTTCACCCTTTGTATATTCCTTTAAAACATACGCGTATGCAAGGAAGGAAACAAAGCCATAGCCCCAATATCCAGGACCCTCAAGACAAACACCATCATCTGGAAAGCCCTTATAATATTTTTCCATATTCAAATCAAAGCGGTCTATTAGCTTATCAAACTCATCAGGGAACATGAGCATTAAGGTAATGCCTGTAAATCCAGCACATACAGAGGTCCAGTTATTGTATCTATCCTCCCAGTGCCAAATTTGCTTTTTAAATGGCTCTAAAACTCTACGTCTTAATTCAGTTCTTATTCTTTTTTCAAGCTGTGGGTGTAATTTATCCTTTAATAGATAGTGAATTAAGGCAAGAGTACAGGCTGTTGAGGTTGAGCCTAAATCAAGCTCGTAGTAGTTTTCCTCATTTATATCAGGCACATGTGCAGGCAAAGCCCAAACATAAGCTGATAAAATATCGTAAATGCAGTCCTCAAGATCATATAAATAGCTATCACCCATAAAAATAGTCATATAAGCAAGGGAGTGAAGCTTGTGAATATGGTCGTTCCACATAGCCTCGTAAGCACCACGAGTACCTATTTCCGAAAACTCTCTAAACTTAGAAAACAAAAGCGACTTTAATTCCTTGTTGTATTTGTTGTAGTGCTCCAAATAGGCATCTCTGACATCTTTATACCTGTCGCTATGTCTATACTCCTCTAAAAATTTAGGGTCCTTGAATTTTTCAAACATTATTCTACCTCAACTGTAAATGTAAAGCTGTCCTTAGGGTTGTTTAGCTTAATATCTATAAGATATACTGTCTGCCCTTTTGTGATTTCACCCTTTTCGTCAAGCACGAGGGCGTGAATGTCTGTAGTATATGATGCTTCGGCTAAGCTACTATCAAAGCAAACAGAGCATTTGCCGATTTTTATTTTTCCGTTTTCAATTACAGGCTCTTTATAGGAAACAAGTCTTTCAACAAAGCTTGCCTTACCAGTAATTTCAAACTTATCTGTAATAATAACCTTGCTTTCAAGTGGCTTATATTCACGAACTAAGCTCTTAAGCTCATCTATATCATAAGCAAGCTTGTAATCAACCGTAAAAGCTCCATTTTCAAAGCTTGTTGTTGGATAAGCCTCTGGAATATTAGCCTGATATTTGCCATTTATAATAGGTACATTATGACCTCTTGATGAGGTTTCAAGATATGTATATCTTGTACCATGCTCAAAGTATTGTCTTGTATATGGTCTTCCACCCATATCAACAATAACCTGCTCGCCATCAAGTGCAAAAATAAATGTACCAACGTCATTGTGGTTGTGGCTTTCACCATTACAGCCACCACGAGCGCTAAAGCCGTATTTAGGGGTTCTCTTAACAAACCAACCACAATCTCCCATATAATACTCTGCATTTTTTGAAATTGAGGCAGAGGAATACGCAGGATTAAAGCAGGTAAAGGCATTAAGCATAGCAGGGAAGTAGTGCACCTGTATGCTAAGACGGTCACGAGGTGGAATTTCCACGTCATTTGGGTAAAGCTCCTTTAAGCCATACATAAAGCCAAATGGTACGCAAACATCTGAGCCGATACCACAGTCACCATAGTTTACAATAAGACTTTGGTCCATAAATAGCTTTTGTAAAAATGTGGATATGTTTTTAGTTTTTTCGTTATTAATAAAATCAAATTTACCATTAGTAAATTCTCTAAGCATTTTAACATACTCGATATAGTAGCCAAAGCCGTATGACCAGTATCCTGCACCCTCAACGCAAACACCATCGTTCTTGTATGATGAAATGTAGTCTGCCATATCTGCGTTTAGTCTGTCAATAGCTAAATCAAATAGCTCGGGTCGGTTAAGCATAAGCACGCAACCAACAGAGCCAGCACAAACAGCAGTCCAGTTGTTAGCTCTGAATTCCCAATGCCATCTCTGTCTAAAAAATGGCTCAACTATTCGTCTGTCAATCTCAGCATCAATTCTTGAAATAATGAGTGGGTGTAGTCTATGACCGAGAGCTTTTTTGATAATACAAAGAGCAAAGCCCATAGTCGTTGCATCAAGGTCAAGCTCACCGTTATCATTTTTCTCAATGTTGTCAATATGAGCAGGCAAAGCCCAAACATAAAGGTCACAAATTTCCCAAATTGTATCCTGTAAAAGCTTTAGGTATTCTTCATTTTCAGGATAGATTAAGCACATAAATGCCATAGCATAAAGCCTGTGCTGACGCTTGAAGAATATCTCTTGATACTGTGTTCTGTCGCCACAATCCTTAAAAAGACGGAACTTTGAAAATTTAATTGTTTCAATCTCCCCAATACAGCACTCATTGTAGTCCTTTAAAACCGCATCTATAAGTGGCTTGTAATTTTCGTCGTTTCTTACTTTTGCCCAAAATTCAGGATTGGTCGCCTTGCCTAATAAATTCATTTCTATTCTCCTAACATGCAATTTAAGGTATTTGCCTCGCATGGTAGAGAGGTAATCTCACCATCAGGCATAAATTCAAGGAAGTATATTCTATCCTTATTGTTTTCGTCATTAAGCACCCTTAGATATTCACACCATTCACACTTGCCCTCATTAAGTGGGAACTTCTTTGCACTTGTGTCCCAATTAAACACGTGAACATTTGTTATGTATGGTAAAAGAGCACTCAAAGCCTCTAAATTATATTCAAAGGACCTTGAATGGTTTGGTTGCCAATATAGCTTTAAATTATCACAGCCTACCTCGTTTAAGAATTTTAATGTATCGTGATAATCGTCTGTTAGTGTAGCAAAGTGACATTCAATAGAGAGGGTTAAGCCATACTTTTTTGCTTGATTGCAAAGGTCCTTAGTTAAGGAAACTGTTTTTTGGTAGTGCTTGCTACAAATATATTGACATTTTCCCTTTTTACAACCACAATTCGGCCAGCCAAGCCAAACTCTGACTGTATTAGCACCTAAAGCCTTAGCAGTTTTTAGTACCTTTTTAAAGGGTAGAGGAAAATGCTCATCACAATGGTACATTAAGCCAAAATAAGAGCCATAGGACTCGCATTTAAGTCCTGCACCGTGCATCTTTCTTTTAACCTGTCTTGCAAGCTTAACATTACCCATAGGAATGTGAACATCGCCACCCCATTCGATATATTTAAGACCAGCATCCTTAGTAGCCTTTATCAATTCGTCAATACTCTTTTTTCTGAAAGAAATAGAAACAAGTCCGCTTTTCATAATTATCTCCTGTACCCTGTGGCTAAAAAACCACAGAATTATGTAAATAGGCTTGGCTTTGCACAGCCAAGCCCCTTGCCTTAATAAATATTTTTATTTTCTCGATATTCACGCCAAACGTTTTCAAAGAAACCGCCACCCTCTGGAAGTGGTCGTACAGAACGAGCATAGCCACCGCCACGACCATCTACTAAGGTAAGCTCAAATACCTTATCGTTATAAGCTCCATCATCAAGCTCAAAACGGAAGATTTCCTCCATTTTATCAGGTAAATCACCATTAGCAGAGGTGTAAATAGCAGAGCCTCGGGATTTAGCACCTGCCATAACATAAAATTTCATAGCATTTATGTATAGCTCCTGCGCTAAAAGTGCATCTCTTAGGCGATAAGCCTGCCAAAGCTTAGACTCCTTATCAACCATTACAACATTTTTGAAGTTATAAAGGGTGTTGGAAATTGCTTCAATTACCATATCAAACTTAGATGCGTTTCTGATAGGACCAGCATGCTCGTCCATTAGCCTTTGGTGCATATCTGTAAGAGAGGTAACATTGTCCATATCCCCTAAAATGCTACAGGTAATATCCAAATGCTTTTCTACTGCTTTTTCAGCCACAGAGTCGAAGATTTTAGAATCTGCCTCTTGATTTTCAAGGTGCTTTGAAATATATTGGGCGCATCTCATAGAGCCAACCTGACCAGCATTAAGTGCGCTTCCACCTGGACGATAAACGCCATGGCTACCTGCCACCTCGCCACAGGCAAAAAGGTGAGGTACGTTGGTCTGCCACCACATATCTATGTCAAGACCACCATTATTATGCTGAGCACAAAGAGCTATTTCAAGCATTTCCTTTTCTAAATCAACACCCTTAGACTTGTATAAGTCGTAAGCAGGCATATTCATAAATTGTAATCTTTCAAGTGGTGTGCCAAAGCAAGCGTGGGCATTTTCCAAATACTCTCTTGCCTCGCTATCTAACTCGTCATATGGAAGATTATCAAGTCCATATGGATTTTTTCTAAAGTCCAAATAAACACGTTTGTTCTTTAAAACACACTCTCTGAATACCAAAAGGTCAATAATTGATGAGCCGTTTAATACCTTTTTGCAGTCAAATGGCCACTCATAGCCCTTTCTGAATACCTTAGAAAGACATACACCAAGTGAGTCAAAATACTCATTTAAAAACTCATATTCCTGTCCATTTTCGTCGACAGAAACAAAGCGAGGAAGCACCTGCATATATGTACCAGACACGTTCCAACGTGGGTTGGTTGATGCAAGACCATATTGCCATTCGGTAAGGTTTTTACCCTTAACACCACATTCAAAGGCGACACCACTTGCACCATGATGCCCTAATGGATATACAGTGTTTGAGTAAATTCCAGCAGGACCACCTGTTGCTGTAATTGTGTTTTTAGAATTAAATAAAACAAAACGGTCATTTTCGTTTGTTGAAACCTTGTTTAAGCATAAAACACCCACACACGTGTCGCCATTTTTAATAAATTCAATGATTTGAAGCTTATCAAAAATCTTAATATTGCGCTTGTTTACCTCTTTTTCAAGACATTCCGTCATCATCTTTGAGGTAAGAGGTCCAACGCTTGTAGCCCTTGCACGTGGGTCGTGGTCGGTTTTATAGCCAACATATTCGCCATAGCGATTTACAGGAAATTCTACTCCAAGCTCGCAAAGATGCAAAAAGCAGGGAACAGACAAGGCGGCCTCGGCATAAGCAATATCACCGTCAACACACTTTCCGTTAAAGAAATCCTGTGCCATAGCCTTAGGTGAATCTGGATAGTCAGCGCAAAGGTTCATTTTATAATAGGTTTGCTTGTCCGAGCCTGTGTTACGAGATGTACCCATATTAATACCCTCTGTAACAATGGCTATATCATTAACACCATAGTCAGTAAGCCTGAGTGCAGCATTATAGCCTGCCGCGCCTGTACCAATAATCAAGGCATCAAGTGTAACCTTTTTTACACTTAAATCGCCATATTTTATAATTGTTTCAGTCATAAAGGATTCCTCTATAAATTATAATCTTTGAATGTGCATACCACCATCAACAATGATAGATTGACCAGTTGTATAGCCTAAAAGTCCTGAGCAAAGAACGTAAATAGCGTTAGCGCAGTCCTCAGGAAGTCCCCATCTTCCAAGTGGAACAAGACCACCAGCAATTAATTTGTCGTACTTTTCCTTAACCTTTTCTGTCATTCCTGTTTGAATAATGCCAGGGCAGATTTCATTTACAGTAATGCCCTCACAAGCCAAGCGGTCAGCAAAAAGCTTAGTAATCATAGTAGCGCCAGCCTTAGAAATGCAGTATTCACCACGACTTGTTGATGAGGTGTAAGCAGAGCAGGAGGAAACATTTGCAATATATCCCTTAACTCCATTTGTCATTTCCTGCTTAATCATCTGATTAGCAACAAGCTGTGTTAAGAAAAGAGTACCCTTTGTGTTGATATCCATAACAAAATCGTAGCTTTCCTCAGTCATTTCCAAAATGTCGTTTCTTACCCTTGGAGCAACGCCTGCTACATTTACAAGCACGTCGATTCTTCCATATGTATTGATAGCTGTGTCAACAAGATTTTTTCTGTCATCAGCTGATGCTAAATTACCCTTAACATAAACCAAATCAGCCATGCCTTCAAACTTTTCTGCTACCTTGTCGCTATCTAAAATATCCATAGCTATAACTGCATAGCCCTCTTTGTTAAATTTCTCTACAGTTGCATAGCCAATTCCACCAGCAGCACCTGTAATAATTGCAACCTTTTTCATTTTATTATTCCTTTCCTAAAACAAGCTTTTTATAAATAGGCATATAAACCTCGCCATCACGGATTACACATCCAGGAGTTCCACCGGGCTTTCTCATAATCTCTGTGCATTTGCTACAGCAAATACAGATTTTTTTGGGGTCGAGATTTCTGCCACTTGTAATTTCGTTAGCACAATCAGGGTAAGCAAGCGTTTGTCTGCCATAGCCTGCAAAATCAAATTTTCCATCTTTAACGTATGCAGAGCATACATTTGCACTTTCACTACCTAAGAAGGAAATACCCGAGGAGATAACAGGAGTGCCCTTAATTTCACTTGCGATTTCACTAATGCCCTCAAGCATTCTGTGTACGCCAAGCATAGGATGCTCAGGTGGCTCATATCCACCCTTAGAGTATGGACGATTAACATGAGGATTGAAGTATGGATTTCCCATAGTCATATCAATCATATCAATTCCACCCTTAACAAGACTTTTAACAAGCATCTTTGATTCTGTAAAGTCAGGATTTATTCCCTCACCCTCCTTAACAGCAAAGCCATATGGATATGGGAAGCCGTCATATACGTTAAGCCTTGAGGTTATAATAAAATCATTTCCTGTAAGTGCCTTTGCATTTGTAACTGCGTTTGTAAGTAATCTTGTACGATTTTCAAAGCTACCACCATATTTGCCATCTCTTTCATAAGCAGACAAAAGCTCACTTAACAAATATCTATGACAGCTCTTAATATCAGCACCGTCAAAGCCAAGCTTTTTTGACCAAACAGCACCATTTACAAGCGCCTCGCCAAGTCTATCAAGGTAGTCGTCAGTTACAATTCTTGATTTATCAATAGGGTTATCCTTTTCAAAAATTGGGTTATTGTAAGCTATTAATGGAGCAGGAGTGCCATTTGGCTTAGAATATCTGCCTGAATGGGTAAGCTGAATTATAACAACAGGCTCAAAGCCGTTTGCCTTAATACCCTCTTCCTTAATATCATTTACAATTTTCTTAAATGCGTCCTGAGTTTTTTCAGTAAGATACATTTGACGAGGGTTAGCTCTGCCTTCCTCAAATACAGCAGTAGCCTCAAACCAAATAATACCAGCACCGCCTCTTGCAAAGCGCAAATATCTTCTAATAGTAAGCTCGTCAGGAGCACCATCAAGCGTGCCGTCACAGCCCTCCATAGCCTGATATACTATTCTGTTGTTAATTGTTTTGCTCGCAATTACGATTTTTTGATTTAAGGGAGATATATCCTCAGAGTAAGGAAAGCTAACATTAGCCTCATTACACATTTTCAAAAAAGCGTCCTTGCTTTGTGGAACGTTGTACGCCATAAGTCACCTCTATAATATATAATATCTACTCAAATGTTACCATAATCTGTAAGCTTTGTCAAGTAAGTCACTTTACTTTTGTTAAAAAGTAAAAAATAACTCTATTTCCCTTGACAAATAACTGTATTTATGAGAAAATAAGCATAGTTGATATAAATGCTGAAATTTAGCGAGGTACGATATGAGAGCAATATATTTAGCAAACAATAAGGGTAATATTGATTATGTTTACTCCAAGGAAAGTCAAGAGAGAATTAAAAGGCTTGCAGATATAGACAATGAGGTTTATTGTCAAGAGGATTTAGAGGCTAATCCTGACGGCTTTAAGGATGTTGAATATGTATTTTCTACATGGTCTATGCCAGGTGGAAGTGAGGATAAGGATGATTTTGCAAGATTTTTCCCAAGCTGTAAGGCGTTTTTCTATGCAGCAGGCTCGGTAAAATATTTTGCAGATCATTGGCTTGATAAGGGCATAAGAATTTTTAGTGCCTTTGCAGCAAATGCAATTCCTGTTGCTGAATTTACAGTTGCACAAATTTTGCTTGCAAATAAGGGATATTTTCAGGCAATGCGTGGCTTTAAAAATCCAGATAGCCATAAGTCAACAAACGACCTGTCAAGAGCACACTGTGGTAACTATGATGCAAATGTAGGTATTGTTGGTGCAGGTATGATTGGTAGGCATGTAATTGAGCTTTTAAAGCCATACAAGCTAAACATTTTGATTTATGATGAATTTATAAATGAGGAGCAGGCAAGAAAATTAGGTGGTACTAAGGTAACTCTAAATGAGCTATTTGAAAAATGCGATATAGTTTCCAATCACTTAGCTAATGTGCCACAAACTGTTGGAATTTTCAAAAAGGAGCATTTTAAGATGATGAAGGAAAATGCGACCTTTATAAATACAGGCAGAGGCGCACAGGTGTGCGAGGATGATATGCTTTCTGTACTAAAGAAAAGAAATGATATTTGTGCGTTGCTTGACGTTACAATCGACGAGCCACCTACAGAAAACAGTCCATTCTATACTCTTGAAAACGTATTTTTAACCCCACATATAGCAGGTAGCCAAGCAAACGAGGTTCAAAGAATGTCTGAGCTTGTTGTTGACCAGTTTGAGAACCTTTTATCAGGTAAGGAAACAAATTACGAAATCACTAAGGAAAAATTAGCAAAAATGGCGTAAAACAGACACGTGTCGCCGCTTTTTGAAGAATCAGGCATAGATTTTCAAAAATCAAAAACAAACACAGGGTAGGGGATTTTAAAAATCCTCTACCTTTTATTTACAAGTGAAAAATAATAAAAAATACAAGCGAAAAATAAAAAACGGCGTTTTAAACGCCGTTTTATTATTTTTTCTTCTTCTTTTTAGAAGACTTACTCTTAGGATAAGATTTAGCCTTTTGGAATGGTGTTACATTTTGTACTTTTACAGCTTGCGCTTCATTTTCCTGCACAGGTGTAGCCTCATTGATAGCTACGTCCTCTGTAATTTCTGCTTTTCTGTTTGCATCTTCAACACCTTCATCAGCTGGTTTAGTGTGATGATGGTGATGATGGTGATGAGAATGTGCAGAGGAGGTTCTTTCTGTATCCATTACAAATTTAATTGTATATTGATAAGCATAAACCTTGGAAATCGCATAAATTGAAAGCGCCATAGCAGCAAGATATTCAAATAGTGAAATTTTTGTAATTGAAATATCGTTTATGTTACCGATAACGATAGCAAATGCGAATGGGAATGCTATTGTAAATAGGAGCAAGGCAGTTATTATATGAAGCTTAACGCTTGGCTTAACTAAGTGAGCCTTAACCTCTGTAACTATAAATAGCGTGAACAATGCGTAAAATAGTGTATGCTCAACCTTGAAGAAAATGTAGGCTGATGATTCAAAGAACCAAATAGCTAAAATACTGAATAATGCCCATGTGACAGCACCGATTGAAGCAATATGCCAAAGTGTATCTGGAACAACAATTTTTTGTCTAAACATTCTCTTTGGTAGTGCGCTAATTACTATATAAATAAGGAATGGAATTGCTGCAATGATTCTTAAAACCTTAAATACCTTAGCTGGATTAACAACAGTACCAGAGTATAAAAGCACATAAAAATCAAATATTGTAAGTGCGAGAATTACAGCAAAGGCAAGAACGGATGAAAATTTAAGCACATTTGAATCTCTTCTGATTTTTGTAACGTGAACATGCTTGATTTTAAATACAAAGCAAAAGCTTACAATAACAGAGATAGCAATTAACAAAAATGTGATAATTGGTGCCGCCTGTAAAAAGTTTATGCCTGAGCTTGGATTAAAGGTCAGCGTAAAAATAAAAACACCGACTATTGATGAAATAGCTGTCAATGCTAAAATAATAGGCAAAAATAGCTTGAAAAGCTTATAGGTGCGCTTCATTATAAAGGTCCTTTCGCAATATAAATATTATCCATTTAAGTCTAACACAATATGCCTAAAAAATCAAGGTTTTTGAATAATAAATATTAAAAGAATAGATTTTTTAAATAAAATCTTGACTAAATATAAAATATTTGTTACTATTTAAGTGATATTTATATTTTGTTTATGTGGAGGCATTTTTATGTTAGAACAACTAAAAAAAGAGGTTTATGAGGCAAATATGATGCTTGTTAAATATAACCTTATTACATTTACATGGGGAAATGTTAGTGGTATAGATAGAGAAAAGGGGCTTGTTGTAATTAAGCCATCTGGTGTCGAGTATGATGAGCTAACTCCTGATATGCTACCTGTGATTGACCTTGACGGAAATGTTATTGAGGGCAATCTCAAGCCATCGTCTGATACTCCAACTCACTTAGAGCTTTATAAGGCGTACCCACAAATTGGTGGCGTTTGCCATACTCATTCTCCTTGGGCTACAATCTATTCACAGGTGGGTAGAGGAATTACCCCATATGGAACAACTCATGCTGATTATTTTGGTACAACTATTCCTTGCACACGTCAAATGACAGAGAAGGAAATAAAGGGAGAATATGAAAAGGAAACAGGCACAGTTATCCTTGAGGCTATAAAGGATATTGGTGCTGACCAAATGCACGCAGCGCTTGTATATTCCCACGGACCATTTACATGGGGAAAGAACGCATATTCCTCAGTTGAGGCAGCTGTAGTTTTAGAGCAGGTTGCTATGATGTCATATAATACAGAAATGCTTATGTTAAATGCAAATGGTAAGACTGAAAGAATGCAAGAGGTGCTTTTAAGAAAGCATTACGACAGAAAGCATGGCCCAAATGCTTATTATGGACAGGGCAAAAAATAAAAAATGATGGATTTCTGGAGCTTTATTTTTTTTTTAGTAAAGCTCCTCTTTTTTGGCTCAATTTAAGAGAAAAAACATAAAAAATCAAGAAAAATTATGAATTTTTTGTTAATTTTTTAATTTTGCGACTAAAACACGGCTTATTATCTTGAAAAATCAAATTGCACCTCTATATATAATAATAAGGAAGAAAACTTTCAAAAAGGCAAAAATGACAATTTGTGCAATCATACAAAATTTTCAAATATTTTTAAGAAAAAAAGGGGTTTAAATGGCTGTAAAGCGGAAAAATGCCCTTGGTTTTTGTGCAAAATAGACAAAAATCGCACAAAATTTTACACTTGTAGAAAAATGATTGTGCAGAAATTTCAAAAAAATATTGACAATTACTATTATATATGGTAAAATATCTTCGCTTGACGTGTGAAGAAGCGAGAGGTTGCTACAAAGGTCCGACTGCTATGGCGTTTGTAGGGAATTTTCGTGGAGCATGTCCGATTCACAATGGCAGCTGAAATGCAGCCGAGTGGTCTTCCAGTCAGTAATGCTGACGCTCCACCGCTTGCATTTGTCCCGAACCAAAGAGTTGCAAGGTTCGGTTTTGTTAAGCGAGTGGATGAAACACACGGGACGGTGTAAGGCAAAAAGTCCCCGCAAGTTCTATTAAAGGAGGAAAGCAAGATGGCAGTAAATGAAAAGATCAGAGTAAGAGTTAAGGGTTACGACCACAAGTTGGTTGATACCGCCGCTGAAAAGATCGTTGACGCAGCTAAGAGAAACGGTGCTACAGTGTCTGGTCCTATTCCACTACCAACAGAGAAGGAAATTATCACAATTCTCCGTGCGGTACACAAGTATAAGGACAGCCGTGAGCAGTTTGAGCAGCGTACACACAAAAGACTTATCGAAATCGTTAAGCCTTCAAAGAAGGTTGCAGACGCTATCATGAGTCTTGAATTACCAGCTGGTGTAGAGATCGAAGTTAAGCTTTAATCTACCAGCAAAAGCCAATACCTCACCGTACAGTAGCAGGAGCGAAGTTACTCAAGCTCAGGTAAGACTATGATGACGGCAAGGTCAAGTTGATGCGTCGGTTGGCACCGACAATTAGTAGGCATCAACCAATAACCTAATATGGAGGAAAGAAAAATGAAGAAAGCAATTATCGGTAAGAAGCTCGGTATGACACAGATCTTCGCTGAAAACGGCGCAGTTATTCCTGTAACAGTTATCGAGGCCGGTCCTTGCGTGGTTGTTCAAAAGAAGACCACAGAGACTGATGGCTATAATGCTATCCAGGTTGGCTATGAAGAAGTAAAGGCTAACCATGTATCAAAACCCATGAAGGGTCACTTCGAAAAAGCAAACGTATCTGCTAAGAAGCATCTCAAGGAATTCAGACTTGAAAATGCAACTGATTACAATGTTGGCGACGTAATAGCAGTCGATACCTTCGCCCAAGGCGACAAGGTCGATATTACAGGCATTACAAAGGGCCACGGTTACTCAGGTGCAGTTAAGAGATGGGGTCACCACATGCTCCAAGCAACACACGGTACAGGTCCAATCCACCGTCAGGTTGGTTCAATGGGTGCTAACTCAACACCTTCAAGAGTTTTCAAAAACAAGAAAATGGCAGGTCAGTATGGTAACGAACAGGTTACAATACTCAACCTTGAAGTAGTAAAAGTTGACGCAGAGAAGAATCTTATCGCTGTTAAGGGCGCTGTTCCAGGTGCTAAGAACGGTATCGTAGTTCTTCGTAACAGCGTAAAAGCATAATCAAAGGAGGAATAAACAATGCCAAATATTAATGTTGTTAATATGACCGGCGCTAAGGTTGGCGAAATCGCTTTATCTGATGTAGTGTTCGGTGCTGAAGTTAATGAAGCTGTCCTCCACGCTGCTGTAAGAGCTTACCTTCTCAACCAAAGACAAGGTACACAGTCAACTCTCACAAGAAGTGAGGTTTCCGGTGGTGGACGTAAGCCATGGAAGCAAAAGGGCACAGGTAGAGCAAGACAGGGCTCAACAAGATCACCACAATGGACACATGGTGGTATCGCACTTGGTCCAAAGCCACGCTCATACTATACAAAGCTTAACAAGAAGGTTAAGCAAATCGCTATGTTCAGTGCATTAAGCGCTAAGGTAGCAAACAATGAAATGGTTGTAGTTGATGCTATCGTAGCAGAAAGCTACAAGACAAAGGTAATGGCAGATATGCTCAAGGCTATCGGCGCAGGCAAGAAAGCTCTCGTAGTTTTAGAGTCTAAGAACGATATGGTTGTAAAGAGCTTATCAAACATTGCAGGTGTTAAGGTTGTATATGCAAATACACTTAATGTATATGATATTCTTAACTGCAACACCATCGTATTTGCACAAGGTGCAGTACAAAAAATCGAGGAGGTATATGCATAATGAAATTTGCTCAGGACATAATCCTCAAACCAATGATTACTGAAAAGTCAATGGATGGAATCTCATCAAAGAGATATACATTCAAGGTTGCATCTGACGCAACAAAGCCAGAAATTGCAAAGGCAGTTGAAGAGCTTTTCGGCGTTGAGGTTGCAAAGGTTAATACAATAAATATGAAGAAAAAACCAAAGAGAGTTGGTTACCACTTCGGCTATACAGCTGAATGGAAGAAGGCTATCGTAACATTAAAGGCTTCTTCTAAGGAAATCGAATTCTTTAACGGTTTGAACTGATAGTGGGAGGTAGTTCAAATGGCAACAATGAAATATAAACCCACCACACCTTCAAGAAGACACATGTCTGTGGCTTCCTTTGATGAGGTAACAAAGTTTACCCCTGAAAAGAGCTTGATCGAGGTTAAGAAAAAGCACGCAGGCCGTAATAGCTACGGTAAAATCACAGTACGTCATCAGGGTGGCGGAAACAAGCAGAAGTACAGATTAATCGACTTCAAGAGAGAAGAAGGCAAGGCTACTGTTATCGGTGTTGAATACGACCCTAACAGAACATCATATATCGCACTTCTTCAAAATGAAGAGGGCAAGAAGAGCTATGTAATCGCTCCACTCGGCGTAACAGACGGTGACGTTCTTTACTCCGGTGCTGATGCAGATATCAAGCCAGGTAACACTCTTCCTATCGAAAAGATTCCAGTAGGTACAATCATTCACAATATCGAAATCTATCCTGGTAAGGGCGGTCAGTTAGTTCGTACAGCAGGTGCTCAGGCACAGCTTATGGCTAAGGAAAACGGCATGGCACAGGTTAGACTTCCATCTGGTGAAGTAAGACTTATCAGACTTGACTGTAAGGCTACAATTGGTCAGATCGGTAACATCGAGCATGATACCGTTAAGATCGGTAAGGCTGGTAAGACACGTCATATGGGCATTCGTCCAACTGTACGTGGTTCAGTTATGAACCCATGCGATCACCCACACGGTGGTGGTGAGGGTAAGTCTCCTGTTGGAAGACCAGGACCTGTTACTCCTTGGGGTAAGCCAGCTCTTGGTTATAAGACCAGAAATAAGAAGGCAAGAACCAACAAATACATCGTTAAGAGAAGAAACGGTAGATAAGGGAGGAAAGAATAATGAGCAGAAGTTCCAAAAAGATGCCTTACGTAGAAGAGAAGCTCTACAATCGCATTGTAGCTATGAACGAAAAAGGCGAAAAGAAAGTTTTGAAGACCTGGTCACGTTCTTCAACAATATTCCCAGAGTTTGTTGGACATACAATCGCAGTGCATGACGGTAGAAAGCATGCTCCCGTATATGTAACTGAGGATATGGTAGGACATAAGCTTGGTGAGTTCGCACTTACCAGAACATTCAAGGGTCACGCAGGATCAAAAACATCTAATAACGGTAAATAATAGGAGATAACAATGGAAACTAAAGTAGCTAATGCATATCTTTATGACGTTCGCATTGCTCCCCGTAAAGTTCAAATAGTTCTTGACCTCGTTCGTGGCAAGGATGTTGAAATGGCTGCAGCTATTCTTAAGAATACACCTAAGAGAGGTGCTGAAATTCTTGAAAAGTTGCTCAAGAGTGCGGTAGCAAATGCTGAGAACAATCATAACATGGATAAATCAAAACTCTATGTTTCAAAGTGCTTCGTAACACCTGGTAGTCATATGCTCAAGAGAGTAATGCCAAGAGGTAAGGGTAGCGCTAATAGAATTTTAAAGAGAACAAGCCACATCACAATCACAGTGGCAGAAAAAGAGTAAAGGAGAGTCAACTATGGGACAGAAAGTTAATCCACACGGATTGCGCGTTGGCGTAATTAAGAATTGGGATTCAAGATGGTACGCTTCTGACGAAAAGTTTGGCGATATCCTTGTATCTGATTATAATTTGAGAGAGCATCTCAAAAATAAGCTTCTAAACGCAGGCATTTCAAAGATTGAAATCGAAAGAGATGCAAAGGAAACCGTTAAGGTATTCATTCACTGCGCTAAGCCTGGTATGATTATCGGTAAGGGCGGAAGCGAAATTGACAACCTTCGCAAAGAGGTTGAAAAGATTACTGGCAAGAAGGCTGTTGTTAACGTAGTAGAGGTTAAGCCAATCGAGCTTGATGCTCAGCTCGTTGCTGAAAGCATTTGTAGCCAGCTTGAAAGACGTATCGCATTCCGTCGTGCTATGAAGCAGGCTATTGGAAGAACAATGCGTCTTGGCGCTAAGGGTATTAAGATCGCTTGTAGCGGTCGTCTTGCAGGCGCTGAAATCGCTCGCACAGAGCACTATCACGAGGGTACAATTCCACTACAGACAATCAGAGCCGACATCGACTATGGTTTCTGGGAGGCTAATACAACTTACGGTAAAATCGGCGTTAAGGTTTGGATTTACAAGGGCGAGGTTCTTAACGAGGTAAGCAAAAAAACTGAGAATAAGAACGACAGACCAAGAAGAAGATTCAACAAGGATGGTAACAAAGAGGGCCGTAACAACACACGTAGAGCTCCTCGTGCTCCAAAAACAACTGAAGGAGGCGAGCACTAATGTTAATGCCTAAGAGAGTTAAATATAGACGTGTACAAAGAGGTCGCCTTACAGGTAAGGCTTCCCGTGGTAACAAGGTTACTAACGGTCAGTATGGTTTAGTAGCTTGTGAGCCAGCTTGGATCACAGCTAACCAAATTGAAGCTGCACGTATTGCCATGACAAGATATATCCGTCGTGGTGGTCAGGTTTGGATTAAGATATTCCCTGACAAGCCAATCACAGAAAAGCCAGCTGAAACTCGTATGGGTTCAGGTAAGGGTTCACCTGAGTATTGGGTAGCCGTTGTTAAGCCAGGCAGAGTAATGTTTGAAATGGACGGCGTTAGCGAGGAAATAGCTAGAGAGGCTATGCGTCTTGCTATGCACAAACTTCCTATCAAGTGTAAGTTTGTAACAAAGGAACAAACAGAGGAAGAGGAGGCGTAAGTGATGAAAACAGCAGAAATAAGAAACCTAAGTGTTCAAGAGCTTGAAAACAAACTTAAGGAACTCAAAGAGGAACTCTTTAATCTTCGTTTTCAGCACACAATCAACCAACTCGAAAATCCTCACAAGATAGCTGATGTTAAAAAGGACATCGCTCGTGTAAAAACAGTTCTCAACGAGAAGAACGCATAAGTGGAGGAAAATGAGTTATGACAGAAACACGTAACCTCAGAAAGACCAGAGTTGGTATTGTTGTTAGCAACAAGATGGACAAAACTATCGTAGTTGCTATTAAGGATAATGTAAAGCATCCTGTTTACAGCAAGATTATTAAGCGTACAACAAAGATTCATGCTCACGACGAGAAGAATGAGTGCGCAATCGGCGACAAGGTAGAAGTAATGGAGACCAGACCTCTTTCAAAGACAAAGAGATGGCGCCTTGTTCAAATCATAGAAAAAGTAAAATAATTAATCTCATCCTTTGGGTACATTAAAAAAAGAAAATGTGCCGAAGCTTAGGGAAACCTTATTAGGAGGATATTTAAAGTGATTCAGCAAGAAAGCAGAATGAAGGTTGCCGATAACACAGGCGCTAAAGAGCTTCTTTGCATCAGAGTACTCGGCGGTACAGGTAGAAGATATGCTAATATCGGTGACGTTGTAGTTTGCTCAGTTAAGAAGGCAGCTCCTGGCGGAATTGTTAAAAAGGGCGACGTAGTAAAGGCTGTAATCGTAAGAAGTGCTAAGGGACTTCGTCGTCAAGACGGCTCTTACATCAAGTTTGACGAGAATGCAGCAGTAATTATTAAAGAAGATAAGACACCAAGAGGAACACGTATCTTTGGCCCAGTGGCTAGAGAACTTCGTGAAAAGGAATTTACAAAGATCCTTTCACTCGCTCCTGAAGTACTTTAATTGGAGGTAAGTAATAATGAAGAAGATGCACATTAAACGTGATGACACAGTTATTGTTATCTCTGGTGATGACAAGGGTGTTAAGGGTAAGGTACTCGCAGTAAGCCCAGAAGAAGGCAAGGTTATTGTTGAGGGTGCAAACATTGTATCCAAGCATCAAAAGCCAAGAAAGCAGGGCGAAACAGGCGGTATTCTTAAGGTAGAGGGTGCTATGTATGCATCCAAGGTTCAGCTCGTATGCCAAAACTCAAAGTGCGCTAAGTACAACAAGGGTACAAGAGTTAAGCATGCAGTAGTTGATGGTAAAAAGGTTCGCGTTTGCGCAAAATGCGGACAAGAGCTTTAATAGGTAAGGAGGTAACTTATAATGTCAAGAATGAAGGACTTATATAAAAACGAAGTTGCTCCTGCGCTTATGACAAAGTTCGCTTATAAGAGCTCAATGCAAATTCCACGCTTCAACAAGATCGTTATCAACGTTGGCGCTGGTGATGCAAAGGACAACGCAAAGGTAATTGATAAGATTATCGAAGAAATCTCACTCATCTCAGGACAGAAGGCAGTTCCAACATACGCAAGAAAGAGCGTAGCTAACTTCAAGCTCCGTGAGGGTGTTAAAATCGGTGCGAAGGTTACACTTCGTGGCGAAAGAATGTACGAATTTATGGATAGACTTTTCACATTTGCTCTTCCAAGAGTTCGTGACTTCAAGGGTATAAATCCAAACGGCTTTGACGGACGTGGTAACTACTCAATGGGTCTTAAGGAACAGCTCATATTCCCAGAAATCGAATATGATAAGGTTGATAAGATCAGAGGTATGGATATCACATTCGTAACAACAGCTACAACAGATGAAGAAGCAAAAGAGCTCCTTACACTTATGGGCGCTCCATTTGCGAAATAATTAGAGGAGGACTGACAAGATGGCAAAGAAGGCTATGGTGCTTAAGCAACAAAGAGCACAAAAATATTCTACAAGAGAATACAACCGCTGCAAAATCTGTGGCAGACCTCACGGTTATCTTCGCAAGTACGGTGTTTGCCGTATCTGCTTCCGTGAGCTTGCTTACGCTGGTGAAATCCCAGGTGTAAGAAAGGCAAGCTGGTAAAAGCTTAATAAACCGAGCAATCGGTAAAAAATATTAAGAATACAAAGTATTCAAACTCCAAACTAACCGGAAGGAAACAAGATATGTTTAACCACCGGTAAGCCGTCACCCAATAGGGTGGCAGCAAGGTTGGTAACTTGCATAAATAGGAGGAAAATAAAATGCAAATTTCAGACGTAATTGCAGACATGCTCACCAGAATCAGAAATGCAAGCAATGCAAAGCATGAAAACGTTGATATCCCAGCTTCAAATATGAAGAAGGCAATCGCTGACATTCTTCTTGAAGAGGGCTACATTAAGGGCGTTTCAGTAATCGAGGACGGTAAGCAGGGCGTAATCAGAATTACACTTAAGTACGAGGCTGGTAAGACAAGAGCTATCCATGGTATTAAGAGAGTTTCTAAGCCAGGTCTTAGAATTTACTCAAACTGTGAGGATATGCCAAAGGTTATGAACGGTCTTGGTATTGCAATCGTATCCACATCAAAGGGCATTATGACAGACAAAAAGGCAAGACGTGAAAACGTTGGCGGCGAAATTCTCGCATTTGTTTGGTAATAACGGGAGGTAAAGAACATGTCAAGAATAGGAAGAAATCCAATTAATGTTCCCTCCGGCGTAAACGTATCAATCGATACAGAAAATTGCGTTATTACAGTTAAGGGTCCTAAGGGTACATTAACACAAAACTATCACAACAGAATGATTGTTAGCTATGATGCAAACGTAATCACTGTTGCTCGTCCAAGTGACGAAAAAGAGGATCGTGCACTTCACGGTCTTACAAGAACACTTATCTACAATATGGTAGTTGGTGTAACTGAGGGCTACACAAAGAAGCTCGAGGTTAATGGTGTAGGCTACAGAGTAGCAATGCAGGGCAAGGCACTCAACCTTACACTTGGTTATTCTCACCCAGTAATCGTAGATGCACCAGAGGGAATCACCTTTGAAACACCTGATGCAAATACAATTCTTGTAAAGGGCATCAACAAGCAGGTTGTTGGCGAAACAGCTGCATTTGTTCGTTCAAGAAGAGCTCCTGAGCCATATAAGGGCAAGGGTATTAAGTACGAGGGTGAAAAGATCCGTCGTAAATCCGGTAAAACCGGCAAATAATGAAAGGAGAGGAAAAAGATGGTATCAAGAAAAGATAGCAACGCACAACGTCTTAAGAGACATGCAAGAGTTCGTGGAAAAATTTCAGGAACAGCACTTCGTCCTCGTTTATGCGTTTATCGTTCAAACAAAAATATCTCTTGCCAAATCATTGATGATGAGGCAGGCGTAACACTCGTTTCCGCTTCTACAATGGAGGCCGGATTTGAGGGTATCGGAAGCAATAAGGAGGCTGCTAAGAAGGTTGGCCTTATGATTGCTGAAAAGGCACTTGCAAAGGGAATAGACACAGTTGTATTTGACCGTGGTGGTTATGTATATCACGGCCGTGTATCAGAGCTTGCTGAGGGTGCAAGAGAAGGCGGACTTAAGTTCTAATTCTTACCCGAAATAAGAAATCTGGTTTGTACACTGTTTAATTTAATTAAACATAATAGGAGAAAAATAAATGTCTACAAAAATCGACGCAGCTACACTTAATCTCCAAGAGAGAATGGTAGCACTTAACCGTGTTTCCAAGACAGTTAAGGGTGGTCGTATTGCTCGTTTCACAGCTCTTATGGTAGTTGGTGACGGCAATGGTCACGTTGGCTATGGTCTTGGTAAGGCAGCCGAGGTTCCAGACGCAATTCGTAAGGGAATTGAGGATGCTAAGAAGAACATGATTACAGTATCTATTAAGGATACAACAATTCCACATGAAGTTTTAGGTAAGTTTGGTGCAGGTACTGTGCTTCTAAAGCCAGCTTCACTTGGTACAGGTATTATCGCAGGTCAAACAGTTAGAGCTGTTTTAGAGCTTGCTGGTATTAAGAATATTAGAGCGAAGAGCCTCCGTTCAAACAACAAGACAAACGTAGTTAAGGCTACATTTGAAGGTTTGAAACAACTCCGCAGTCTCGAAGAAGTTGCAAAGACTCGTGGTCTTTCTGCAGACAAAGTTTTAGGTTAAGGAGGACTATAAGATGGAAAACGTAAAGGTAACTCTTACAAAGAGTCTTATAGCTTGCAAGCCTAACCAAAAGGCAACTGCTAAGTCACTCGGTCTTAACAAGATCGGAGACACAATTGTTTGCAAAAACGATAAGGTTTTGGCAGGCAAGGTAAAGGTAATTTCTCATCTCGTAACAGTTGAGAATGCGTAAACGACTGCCGGAGGGCAGAAATTGATTGATTAACAATCGAAAAAATTGATTTCAAATAAGGAGGATAAAAAATGAAGCTCCATGAACTTTCTCCAGCTGCTGGTTCAGCAAAGGCAGCATGGCGTAAAGGTAGAGGTCCCGGTTCTGGTAATGGTAAAACTGCAGGAAAAGGACACAAGGGACAGAATGCACGTTCAGGTGGCGGAGTAAGACCAGGCTTTGAGGGTGGTCAGCTCCCACTATATAGAAAACTTCCTAAGAGAGGATTTAACAATAAATTTGCTAAGGAGTACGCTATCGTAAATGTAAGCGACCTTAACAAGTTTGAAAACGGCGCAACTGTAACTCTTGAAACACTTGTAAATTGCGGTATCGTTCGCAAGGAACTTGATGGACTCAAAGTGCTTGGAAACGGTAACATCACAAAGGCTATTACCGTTGAGGCTAAGATTTTCTCACAAACAGCTAAAGAGAAAATCGAGGCAGCAGGCGGAAAAGCTGAGGTGAAATAATTATGTTTAAAACCTTAGCTAACGCTTGGAAAATAAAAGATTTAAGATCAAAGCTCTTATTTACACTATTTATTGTTTTGGTTTACAGAATAGGTACAGCAGTTCCTGTTCCATTTGTAAATGCTTCAGTAGTATTTAGTGGACAATCAGAGGGCTCAATCTTCGGATTTTTAAACACTCTTTCAGGTGGTGCGTTTGAAAACGGCTCACTATTTGCGCTTGGTGTATCACCTTATATTACTGCATCAATCGTAGTTCAGCTTTTATCAATCGCAATCCCAGCTCTCGAAAGACTTGCTAAGCAGGGCGAGGAGGGCAAGAAGGCAATTAATGCAATCACAAGATATATCACTATAGCTATTTCAATCGTAACAGCTATTGGTTACTATATGCTACTTAGATCAATGAAGAATGAAGAAACAGGCGTAAATGGCTTGACAGACTTCGCTGTTAACTCTGAGTACGCTGGCTTTGCAGCAGTAGTAATTATTGCTTGCTTTGTAGCAGGCTCATGCGTAGTTATGTGGCTTGGTGAAAAGATTAATGAGCATGGTATCGGTAACGGTATTTCAATGATTCTATTTGCTAACATCGTATCACGTGGATATCCACTTCTTATGAAGTTTATCTCTATGTTCCAGGTAGAGGCATCCGGTTACACAACAGATAATTATGTATTTAAGGATGGCACTATTCAGCCAGAGGTTATAGAGGGAAATGGTATTCCAATAGGCTCAATGATCTTTACTGTATTAGTAGTAATTGGCTTGCTTGCAATGATTTGGTTCGTAATTCACATCTCAGATAGTGAAAGACGTATTCCTGTTCAGTATGCAAAGAGAGTAGTTGGAAGAAAAATGTATGGAGGACAAAACTCCAACATTCCATTAAAGGTTAATATGGCAGGCGTTATGCCTATCATTTTCGCAAATGCAATTTTAACAATTCCAACAACTATTGCAATGTTTATAACTCCAACCTATACAGGTGATGATTATCAAACATATACAAGAGAGCCTTGGAATTCAATAGTAAACGCATTCTCCCAGTCATCTTGGTTCTATGCACTATTAACATTTGCATTAATTCTTGCATTTGCATACTTCTATGTAGCAATTTCCTTCAATCCATATGAGGTTTCTGGAAATCTACAAAAGAATGGTGGTGCTGTTCCTGGTATTCGTCCAGGTAAGGCAACTGCTATGTTCATTAAAAAGGTTCTTTCAAAGGTTACATTTATCGGCGCACTTTCACTTTCAGTAATCTGCGTAATTCCATTAATTATTAACGTTGTAATTGTAAATCTTGTAAACGTAAATATTGCGTTTATGTCATTTACCTATGTATCTGAGCTTGCTCAATGTGGTACATCAATCGTTATCGTAGTTGGCGTTATCATTGAAACTGTAAGAGAAATTGAGTCACAAATGACAATGCGTCATTATAAGGGCTTCCTTGGTTAATAAAGGAGAATAATAATGGCTAAGAATCTTAAAATGATATTCCTTGGTGCACCTGGTGCAGGCAAGGGAACACAATCTGACATCGTAGCTGAAAAGTATGGTATTCCTACCATTTCAACAGGCGTAATGATCAGAGAAGCGATTAAAAACGACACCGAGCTGGGACGCACCGCAAAGGCTTATGCTGAAAGCGGAAAGCTTGCTCCAGACGAGGTTGTAATAGGTATCATTGGTGAAAGACTTTCAAAGGATGACTGCAAAAATGGCTTTATCCTTGACGGCTTCCCAAGAACCGTTCCACAGGCTGAGGCGCTTGACAAAATGGGAGTTGAAATAAACTGCGTTGTCAGCATCGAGGTTGCGGATGAAAAAATCGTTACCCGTATGAGTGGTAGACGTGCTTGCCCAAAGTGTGGCGCAACCTATCACATTGTATATAATCCTTCTAAGGACGGAGAAAAGTGCGAAAAATGTGGCGAGGCTCTATCCATTAGAAAGGATGATGCTCCTGAGGTTGTTCTTGATAGACTTCATATTTATCATGAGCAAACAGAGCCCCTTAAGGATTTCTACGGTAAAAAGGGCGTTTTAGCATTAGTTGAGGGACAAGAAAAGGTTGAGGATACAACTGCTCTTACACTTTCAGCTATTGAAAACGCAGTAAAATAAGTTATGATTCAATTAAAAACACCTGAGCAAATTGAGATAATGAAGGTTGCTGGTAGAATTACTGGCGAAACCCTACTCATGGCAAAGGAATTAATTCGAGAAGGCGTAACTACAAAAGAAATTGATGAAAAGATTAACCGTTATATCAAGAAATGTGGTGCGAAGCCAACATTTCTTGGATACGGTGGATTTCCTGGTAGCGCCTGCATAAGCATTAACAATGAGGTAATACATGGTATTCCTTCACACAAAAGAGTGCTTAAAAATGGCGATATTGTAAAAATCGACGTAGGTGCAGAGTGGCACGGCTTTACAGGTGACAGTGCAGCCACCTTCGCTGTCGGTGAAATCTCAAGTGAGGCACAAAGACTAATTGATGTCACAAGAGAAAGCTTCTTTAAGGCGATTACAGCACTTGAAAATACCGAAAACCCAAGGGTTGGAGATATTGGATATGCAGTAGAAAGCTATGTAAAGGAGAATGGCTTTTCAGTAGTGCGTGACTTTGTAGGTCACGGCGTGGGTGCAAATCTTCACGAGGATCCAAATGTTCCAAACTATGGAACTAAGGGACGTGGAGTTAGAATTTACCCAGGTATGACCTTGGCGATTGAGCCAATGGTAAATCAAGGCACACATATGGTTAGAATGCTATCTGACGGCTGGGGAGTTGTAACAGCTGACGGAATGCTATCAGCTCATTACGAGCATAGCATAGCAGTAACCGACAACGGCATAATTCTTTTAACAAAGGTTGACTAACTCGAAAAATTTGATTTCTTCAACGCGGCTGAATTTTGAAGAATGAACTAAACCGAAATATCGCACGTTACTTCGATATACGGATTTGAATAATAATTTACCCGCAGAAAAATGAGAGGATAATATGGGAAAACAAGATGTAATGGAATTTGAAGGCGTAGTTACCGAAGCACTTCCTAACGCGACCTTCAAGGTAAAATTGCCTAATGGGCACATAATAACAGCCCATATATCAGGCAAACTAAGACTTAATTATATTAGAATATTGCCCGGTGATAAGGTAACCGTTGAGGTATCAGTATATGACCTCACAAAGGGACGTATCACATGGCGCGCTAAATAAGAAAGGCGGTTTTAATAATGAAAGTAAAGCCTTCCGTAAAGAAAATCTGTGATAAGTGCAAGATTATAAAGAGAAAGGGTACCGTAATGGTAATTTGCGAGAACCCTAAGCACAAACAGAGACAGGGCTAATTCAAACCAAACCAAAAATTTAATGAGGTGAAAAACTAATGGCTCGTATAGCTGGTGTTGATATTCCGAACGCAAAGCGTGTTGAAATTGCTTTAACATATATTTACGGTATCGGATTAAAGAGCGCACAGGACATTCTTGCTAAGACAGGAATCAACCCTGATACACGCGCTAAAGATTTGACAGAAGATGAAATCGCGAAGCTTCGTGATGAAATCGAAACAAATTATCACGTTGAGGGTGAGCTTCGTAGAGAGGTAGCTCTTAACATTAAGCGTCTAGTTGAAATCAACTGCTATCGTGGAACTAGACATAGAAAAGGTCTTCCAGTAAGAGGACAAAGAACAAAGACAAATGCAAGAACTCGTAAGGGTCCTGCAAAGACGATAGCTAACAAGAAGAAATAAGGAGTGTAGCGAAATGGCTGAAAAGAGAGTAACAAGAAAACGCCGTGAGCGCAAGAATATTGAAAAGGGTGCAGCACACATCAGCTCAACCTTTAACAATACTATTGTAACAATCACAGACGTTTACGGAAACGCAATTTCATGGGCATCTGCTGGTGAACTTGGTTACAAGGGTTCAAGAAAATCCACACCATTTGCTGCACAGATGGCTGCAGAGGCTGCTGCTAAGGCTGCAATGGAGCATGGTATGAAGACAGTTGAGGTTTACGTTAAGGGACCTGGTCAAGGTCGTGAGAGCGCAATTCGTGCACTTTCCACAGCAGGACTTCAGGTTACAATGATTAAAGACGTAACTCCAATTCCTCACAATGGTTGCAGACCACCAAAGCGCAGACGCGTATAATTCTAATAGGAGGAATAACAAAATGGCAAGATATACAGGACCTTCATGCAAGCTTTGTCGTAGAGAAGGTGTAAAGCTTTACCTTAAGGGTGAAAGATGCACATCAGACAAGTGCGCATTTAATAGAAGAAAGAGAACTGAAGGCAAGTCTGAAGTTATCTCAGCTCCCGGACAGCACGGTGCAGCTCGTAAGAAGCTCACTGAGTACGGAATGCAGCTTCGTGAAAAGCAGAAGGCAAAAAGATATTATGGCGTTCTTGAAAAGCAATTCAAGAGCTACTACACAAAGGCTGATAACCAAGAGGGTATCGCAGGTGAGAACCTTCTCCGCCTTCTTGAAAGAAGACTTGATAATGTAGTATATAGAATGGGCCTTGCAAATAGCCATAAGGAAGCTCGTCAATTAGTGCTTCATGGTCACTTTACATTAAATGGCCACAAGGCAAACATTCCATCTATCCTTGTTAAGGTTGGTGACGTTGTTGCAGTAAAGGAAACTGACTCAACAAAGATCAAGGGTCTTATCGAGGCTATGGGTGACAGGGTTGCTCCAAAATGGCTTGAGGTTGATACAAATGCAGGTGTGGCTAAGGTTGTAGCTATGCCAGAGCGTGACGATATCGACTTCGCAATCAATGAGCAGCTCATTATCGAACTTTACTCGAAATAATAACTCTTTGTCGGCTGTACTCCTCTGCGAATTTTGCAGGGGGTATAGGTCGCATAACGACTTTGGGTATTGTCCGACATCAATGTTATGTAACACAGTATTAGTATTAATGCTAATCGAAACCGCTTCCCAAAAGGGAAAATGTCCAATTGCATAAATTGAATTTTAGGAGGGTTATTAATTATGATGATAGAAATCGAAAAGCCGAACATTACAATTGTTGGTGAAAGCGAGGACGGTAAGAAGGGTAAATTCGTTATCGAGCCTCTTGAGAGAGGCTTTGGTACAACACTTGGAAACTCACTTAGAAGAGTGCTTATTAGCTCACTTCCAGGCTACGCAGTTAGTGCTATCAAGATTGATGGTGTTTTACACGAGATTTCAAGCCTTGAGGGTGTAACTGAGGATATTACTGAGATTGTACTTAATGTTAAGAGCATTGTTGCAAAGATTCGTTCAAACGATTCTGTAAAGACAGCTTACATTGATAAGGTTGGTCCTTGCGTAGTTACAGCAGGTGACATTAACTATGATGACGAATTAGAAATTCTTAATCCAGAGCTTCCAATCGCCACACTTAGCGAGGGTACTCGTTTCTATATGGAGCTTATTATTGAGCGTGGACGTGGTTATGTTTCACAGGAAAAGAACAAGAATGACCACTTGAAGTCAAATATTGCAGTGCCAATCGGTACTATCTTTGTTGACTCAATCTACACACCTGTTTATAATGTAAGCTACAATGTAGAAAATACAAGAGTAGGAAGCATTGCCGACTATGATAAATTGACAGTAGAAGTAGAGACAGACGGCACCATTAGGGCAACAGATGCAATTTCACTTGCAGCCAAGGTACTCAACGATCATTTCACCTTGTTTGTAGATCTCTCAGACGAGGCAAGAAACGCTGAAACAATGGTTGAGCGTGAGGAAACTAAGAAAGAAAAATATCTTGAAATGACTATTGAGGAGCTTGACTTGTCTGTACGTAGCTTCAATTGCTTGAAGCGTGCAGGCATTGATACCGTTGAAGACCTAATCAATCGTACAGAGGACGATATGATTAAGTTTAAGAACCTCGGTAAGAAATCCCTCGATGAGGTTAAAAACAAACTTGACTCCCTCGGTCTTTCACTCCGTAAGGAAGAGGACTAATAGGGCATTTGAGCAATCGGCTCATATAAATATCGGCAAAGGAGGACAAATCAATGCCAGGAACAAGAAAACTCGGCAGAACAACAGAGCACAGAAACGCTATGCTTCGTGGAATGGTTACATTGCTTCTTGAAAAGGGCGCAATCGAAACAACTCTTTCAAGAGCTAAGGAGCTTCGTTGTGTTGCTGATAAGATGATAACACTCGGCAAGAAGGAAACACTTGCTGCTCGTAGAGATGCTCTTGCTTACATCACAAAGGAAGATGTAGTTAAGAAGCTCTTTGACGAAATCGCACCAAAATATGCTGATAGAGTAGGTGGATATACACAGATTTATAAGCTCGGTCCAAGACGTGGCGACGCTGCTGAAATGGCTCTTATAAAGCTTGCTGACTAATTGTCAAACATAATAAAAAAGAAGTGGAAAACCACTTCTTTTTTTATTTATCAGTTTTTTCAGAGCTATGCTCGTTTTCGTTTTCGTTTTTAGGTGTATCGCTGTCATTATCCTTTTTCTTGTGGAAGCACGGGTGACAAAAGCTTGTTCTTTTACAATGTGGACACTTAAAAAGACGAGAGCCACAAAAATGAACAGTCCAAAGCAGATTATACCATTTTGTCGGCTTAAATTCCTTTTCACACTTAGGACAAATATAGGTTCTTTTAAAAATAAAGTAGCCAGAAATAATTAGAATAATAATTACAAATAGAGTGACAGGAATTGCAATATAATACCAAGGCACGTCATATCTTTCGTTTCCCCAGCTTACCTCACAGGATGTAAGAGTAAGCATAAGTAATGCTAATGTAATTAATATTTTCATAAGTATCACTCCCTTCATAATTATTATATCACACAGTAAAATTCAGTTCAATGATTTTGATAAAAAAATTAATAATATAGTTTTTTAAAAACATATGAACATATTAGCATATTATAATGTAATTAAAATAATACAGAATTCTGCCTTTTTGTGTTGATATATAGTCAAAAATATGGTAAATTATAGATAAGATTAAGACTTCCCTTGTGAGGGAAGACATTAAAAGTAACAAAACAGAAAATAGATTTCTCGACTACGCTCGAAATGACAGGGTTGGTGCGTGGCTTTTCGCCTGTGCTCGGAATGACAGGGTTGGTGCGAGATTTTTCGCCTGTGCTCGAAATGATAGGGTTAGTGCGAGATTTCATCAATTTGTCATCTCGACCGAGCTTGCGAGTGGAGAGATCTATTAAAAAGTAACTAATTAGAAAAATAGATTTCTCGACTACGCTCGAAATGACAGGGTAGGTGCGTGGCTTTTTGTATGTGCTCGAAATGACAGGGTTAGTGCGAGATTTTTCGCCTGTGCTCGAAATGACAGGGTTGGCGCGAGATTTTCATCAATTTGTCATCTCGACCGAGCTTGCGAGTGGAGAGATCTATTAAATTTAATCTAAATTAAAGAGGTTATATTTATGGCAAAATGGATTTGGCATCCTGGTAGCTTTGAGCTTTATCACAGTATGCTTTTACATAACAGAAGAACGAGAACAAGAAGATATAAAAAGGACACCCCATCTGACCGACAAGGTCAGACAAGGTCACTATATTACCCTCCAATGTGGCGAGTAGATGGGCCAAGCCACAATGCTTGCCTTGAAAAAACTGCCGAAATTTTTGAGCCTGAGGTGGTTGAGCTATTTTCTAATACAAAATGTGCTTCAATCATAGTCGATGGTATGTACTATAATGTAGGCACTAAAATTAAGCTAAACGAGGGTAAGCACACGGTTCGAGTTGAGGGCTTCAAGGCTGAAAGCTTTCCTGCCTTTTACGTAACTGGTAACGTCTTTGCATCAAGCAGAGATTATAAGGTGGTTTCCCACGACGAGAAAAATGGTGTTAGCGCAGGAGAAAGTGAGCTATACACCAAGCAAAGCGACAATGTAGAGGTATTTAAGTTTTCTTATAAAAGGGTTGAGCCTACTAATGTTACTAAGTTAAACGGTGGCGTGCTTTACGATTTTGGTAGAGAGCAGTTTGCAAAAATCAAGGTAAAAAGCAAGATTGTTGATAGCGTAACTCTCTATTTAGGCGAGTCATATGAGGAGGCAACTGACACTGATTTTACCCACATAGTTTTAAATGCAGAGCTTAAAAATGGGTGCTATGAATCAAGCGCATCTGCCTTTCGATACATTTTTGTTCCCTGTCAAAAGGAAATAGAATTAAGTGCAAGGCTTGAATATTTACCAATTAAAAATAGAGGTAGCTTTAGGTGCGATGACCCACTAATAAACAAGCTATGGGACGTTTGTGCATACACAATGCTACTTAACTCCCGTGAGGGCTTTTTCGATGGAATAAAGCGTGATAGATGGATATGGAGTGGTGATGCGTATCAAAGCTATATAGTAAACTATTACCTCGGCTTTGACAAGGATATTGTTAAACGAACAATCAGAGCATTAAGAGGCGCTGACCCTATTAAAAAGCATATAAACACAATAACCGACTACACATTTTTCTGGCTGATTTCCATTTGGGATTATTACTTCTATACAGGTGATAAGGACTTTTTAGAGGATATTTACGTTGATATAAAGGCAGTTTTAACCTTTATTGAGGGTAGGCTCTCAAGTGACGGAATGTTTGAAAGAAAGCCAGATGATTGGGTGTTTATGGACTGGTCCACCTTTGATAGCGACGGACCTATTTGTGCAGAGCAAATGGTTCTTGCAAAGGCGTATGAAAGCGTATCAAAAATTGCCGAGCTTTTAGGGGATAACGACCTTTCAGATAGAACAAGAAAGCAAAGCGAGTATATTGTTAAGCAGGTAAATAAGCTATACTGGTCTAAGGAAAAGGGTGCTTTTGTTGACTCCTACAGGTCAGGGAAAGAAAATGTAACAAGGCACGCAAATATTCTTGCAATTTTGTTTGGCTATACCTCTAAGATTAGAGAAAAAAGCATAATCAAAAACGTAATCTATAACGATAAAATTACACCAATTACAACCCCATATTTTGAATTTTACGAGCTTGATTCAATGTGTAAAATAGGCGATACTGAATATATGACAGATATGCTAAATAGCTACTGGGGAAAGATGCTTAGCTTAGGTGCAACTACCATTTGGGAGGAGTTTGACCCAACAAAAAATGGAATAGAGCACTACGAAATGTATGGTGGAAAATATGAAAAGAGCCTCTGTCACGCTTGGGGTGCGTCGCCCATATATCTTTTAGGAAAATATGCCCTTGGTGTAAGACCAACAAAGGCAGGCTATGAGGAATATGAGGTAAGACCCCAAAAAATGGCTTTTGGTAGCTTTGAGGGTAGGGTTCCAACTCCAAAGGGAGAAATTTATGTTAAATTTAGCGACACAGGGTGCGAGGTTTTGTCCCCACTCGATAACGGAACGCTCATTATAAAGGGCAAGGAATATAAAATTCCAAGGAACCAAAGACTAAAGATAAAATTCTAACAAAAAAGGGCACAAAATGTAAAATTGTGCCCTTTTTGCCTAACCACGTGTCTGTGCTTTGAGCAATCCGAAAAATTTCATGCACACAAGATGTCATTTTGAGCGTAGTCGAGAACATACTGCCAACCGTTGTCATTTCAAGCACAGGCGAAAAATCTTGCACCAACCCTGTCATTTCGAGCGTAGCCGAGAAATCTATTTTTTGTCAACTAACTTCTAAAGCCTTCCCCAGCTGGGGAAGGGGGACCACCTTTGGTGGTGGATGAGGTGTAAAAAACTTACGTTTTAATAGATCTCTCCACTCGCAAGCTCGGTCGAGATGACAGAGGGGGGGAAGACACGCACCTAACATTGTCATTTCGAGCGTAGTCGAGAAATCTATTTTTCTAATTAGTTACTTTTTAATAGATCTCTCCACTTACGTTGTTCGGTCGAGATGACAATTTGGTGCTTTTGGTCGAGATGACAAAGTTGCAACGGTTGCTTTGTGTTAAAAAACAAAAAAGACGACAAAATGTCGTCTTTTCAATTTGCGTTTTAGCAAGAAACTCCGTTTACAACCTCATACATATCAGTAAAGTACTTACGGCGCTCAGCACAAATAGCTTCCATTTCCTTGATTTGCTCAGGTGTGAATTTATCAAGGTCGCCGTCCTTTAATTTGCCCTTATACATTCTGTCAAGAATTAAAGCAAACTTAATTTCCATAGGAACAATCTCGTCGTGTCTTGAGCAGATAACAACATCGCTAACACCATCTAAAAGCAACTGAACAGCCTTATAGCCACTCTTTGAAGCGAAGTTTCTATCAGCAAGAGTAGGAATACCACCTCTTACAATGTGAGCAGGACGAACAAATCTTGCCTCAATTCCTGTATTGTCCTCAATTTCCTTAACAAGTCCTTCACTAAATTCAGCACCAAGACCCTCAGCAACAACTACAATAAAGCTTCTTTGTCCGTTAGCCCTTGCCTCGTTCATCTTTTTAAAGAGGTTAGCCTTATCAAAAGGAATTTCATTTATAGCAACACCAATAGCGTTTAAAGCAAGACCAGTTTCGATAGCGATATAGCCAGCATGCCTACCCATAACCTCTATAACCATACAACGAGCATGGCTCTCACTTGTATCTCTTAGCCTGTCACCAATGGCAAGAACTGTATTCATAGCTGTATCATATCCAACAGTAATATCAGTTGCAGTAATATCGTTATCAATAGTACCACTAACACCGATACAAGGAATACCTCTGATGCTTAAATCAGTAGCACCTCTGAATGTACCATCACCACCGATAGCAACAATACCGTCAATGTTGTGCTTCTTACAGGTAGCAATAGCCTTTTGCATACCAGCCTCATATTTAAACTCATCACAACGGTCAGAGTAGAGCATAGTACCACCCTTTGAAGCAATATCGGCAACGTCGATTTTATTTAAAGGACGAATTTTATCATTAATAAGTCCTGAATAACCACCTAAAATACCAACAACGCTAACACCCTTATCAATAGCGGCGCAGGTAACTGCCTTAATAGCAGCATTCATTCCAGGAGCGTCACCACCTGAGGTAAGAACTCCAATTTTTCTAAACTTCTTTTCCATTTTAAGCTCCTTAATTAGAAAATAAATTCAAACAAGGTAATTTTATCATAATATATATATAAAATCAATACCTTTTGGTAAATTTTTTTACTAACATTTTTGCTATCTTAAGGCATACAGCCTCTCTTATTTCATTACGTGAAAGGGTATTTGGAAAGCAAAGACGAATACTGTATAGACTATTTTCAAGGAAAAAGCCACAGTAAACCGTTCCAACGGGATTTTTTTCAGTTCCACCAGTAGGGCCAGCAATACCTGTTAAGCTAATAGCAATATCACATTTTAATAGCTCCTTAAGTCCCTTAGCCATCTCGGAGGCACATTCGTAGCTAACCTCTGTATATTTATCAATGGTTTCTTTTTTTACCTTAAGCACATTTATTTTTACGTCGTTTGTGTAGGAAACAACGCCACCACATAAAACACTCGACGCGCCACTAACATTAGCAATTTTTGAGGCAAAAAGCCCACCAGTTAATGACTCGGCAAAGCCAATAGTTAGCCCCTTTTCCTTTAAAAGTGAAACAAGATTAGAATAAACATCCATAATAATTCTCCTTTTGTAAATCAAGCCATTTCAGCTCGATTTTCGTAAGACTATAATAATTTTACCACAAAGTAAAATATTTAGCAACAAATTTGAATAAATAATTGCATAATGGCTAATACTAAGCTGAAAAACAAAAAAGGAAAAGAAAAAATGAGATTTATTCTAAAAATTTTAGGTAGCATAATTATTTCAGTAATAGTATTTTTAGCACTAAGTAGCTTAATACCCTCAAAAAAGGATGTGGAAATTTTTAACTCAACAATAAGACTTCATGTCCTTGCTAATTCCGATTCGGAAAATGACCAAGCATTAAAGCTAAAGGTAAGGGACAAAATACTTGAAAGGGTAGTTACCTATGAGGCAAAAAACAAAAACGAGGCACTTGAAATAATTGAGGCAAAAAAGGAAGAATTGATTGAAATAGCCGAGGACGTGGTTGAAAATGAGGGATATGACTATGATGTAAAAATAGAGGTTGGACTTGAGGACTATCCCACAAGATACTATGAGGATTTTGGCTTGCCAGCTGGAGTTTATACCTCGGTCAGAGTAATTATAGGAAGTGGCGAGGGACAAAACTGGTGGTGCGTGCTTTTTCCACCATTATGCACAAGCTCAGCTATTGAATACGACAAGGAGAGTTATATCGACGTCGGCTTAACAAAGGACCAATATTCCTTAATTACAGGGGCAAATGGCGCATATAGGGTAAAATTCAAGCTAATTGAAATGGCTTCCCAGCTTTTTGGCTTTAATTACGATTAAAATTTTTATTCAAAATTCACCATAAAAAACAAAAAAGTGCAGACACGTGTCTGCATTTTTTATATTTTCAGTCTTGATTTCAGGTAAGAAATACCACAAAAAGTAAAACTTCACCAAATTTTCACTTGCAATATTAATAAAAACGTAGTACAATATATATATTATAGGGGAAAGGTTGAGATATTATGTTTGGTTACATTAAGCCTGATATACCTCAGCTTAAGGTTGTTGACTACGAGCTATATAAGGCTACATACTGTGGACTTTGTAAAACTATGGGTAAAAAGACAGGCTGTCTTTCTAATCTAACCCTTAGCTACGATTTTGCATTTTTAGCCTTTATGCGTATGGCTTTGTCTGACCATAAGTATGAAACTAAAATGGGTAGATGTATTTCTCACCCCTTCAAAAAAAGACCAATGCTATCCTTAAATCCGTCCCTTGAATTTTCTGCTAAATCAAGCACGATTTTAACAAGGCTGAAGCTAAAGGATAATATAAACGACAGTCACGGCTTATCTAAGCTAAAGGCAAAAATTAAGGGGATAGTGTCTGTTTTGCTTAAAAAAACCGACAAATCTCTTAAGGAGCTTGAATTAAAAATCAAGGAATGTATTGATGACCTTTCAAAATTGGAAAGGGAAAACTCAACCTCTATTGATAAAACGGCTGACACCTTTGGTAGGCTTCTTTCCATCGTTGGCTCTTACGGCTTAGATGGGATAAATGAGCGTATTGCTAAGGAGGCATGCTATCATTTAGGCAAGTGGATTTATGTAATTGATGCCTATGACGACTATTACGACGATATAAAGAAAAAATCCTACAATGTGCTGGTAAATAATTATGGTGCTGATTTAAACGAGGATAGAATTTCGAATATCAAATGTGCATTGATTTTAGAGCTTGAGCAAATGTCAAAGAGCATTGAGCTTATAGATTTTACAGAAAAAAGCGACATTGAGCGCATAATCAAAAATATAATTTATTTAGGAATGCCCTCTGAATTTGAAAGAATTACGAAAAATGAAAAAAGACAAAAGCAAAGGGCAAAAATACTAAAAAAGCATACGGAGGTACAAAATGAGCAATCCATATGAGGTTTTAGGCGTTTCTCCTAACTGTTCCAATGAGGAATTAAGAGACGCTTACAGAAAATTAGCAAAAAAATATCATCCTGACAACTATACAGACACTAACTTAGCTGACGTTGCTGAGGAAAAGATGAAGGAAATTAATGCTGCCTATGACGAGATTTTGCGTATTCGTACAGGTAAGCAAGGCAGTGGTGGTGAGCAAAATACAGGCTACCAGAATAACACACAAAGAGACCCTGTTTATGATAGAATCAGACAGGCTATCAATGCAAGAAATTTCCGTCTTGCTGAACAGCTTTTAGGCTCAGTTAAGGCTGAAAATCGTGGAGCAGAATGGTACTTCCTTCGTGGCTGTGTGCTTTTACAGGGACAATACTACTTTGACGCACTTAACTATCTTGACAAGGCTTGTCAAATGGATCCAAACAATATGGAATACAGAAATATGCGTGACAGGGTAAGAAATCAGACAAACGGCTATGGCTCAAATCAAAGAGGAAATACAAATGCAGGTGGCTGTAATCTCTGTGACGTTTGTATGGCGCTTTACTGCCTTGACTGTATGTGTGGAGGCTTCAGATAAGAATGAAAAAAGCAAAAATAGCCTCATTTTGTGGAATTGTTTCCGCATTAAGCATTGTATTTTTGCTCCTTGGCTCGTTACTCGATATTTTTGATATAACAATGGTGGTAATTGCCTCGGCACTTTTAATGGTTGTCTATGAGGAAATGAGATATAACGCATTTTATGTATATGCAGTGACTCTTATCTTGGCGCTACTTATTTGCCCTAATAAGCTTATCGGTATTGAATATGCAGTTTTTGCAATCTATCCGATTTTAAGACCTCTTACTAATAAGCTTGGTAAGGTGGGTAGCTTAATTATAAGGCTTTTATATTCCTTAATTGCAAGCGCTGGAATTTGTCTGCTGATTCACTACGTATTTATGCCACTTGAGCCACTTTGGTTTGTCGTATGCTACTTTGTAGCAAATGTTGCAATTTTTATTCTTTTTGATATTTGCTTAAAAAGATTTAGCACCTATTACTATCTTAAGCTACGCAAGCAACTTAGAATTGATAGGTTTTTCCGTTAGTGAAAATGACGAAAAAATGCAGTTTATAACTGCATTTTTTGTTTATCTATACAATAGTATAGCAAAAAACTTGACAAATTCTTATAGTATAATTTAAAATGATATTATATAATATTTTAAGGAAGTATATAATATGTTTAGAAGCATGACAGCATTCGGCAGAGCCAGAGAAACTATTGGCGCAAAGGATATAACTGCCGAGATTAAATCAGTAAACAATAGGTACCTTGACTGCACAGTTAAAATCACAAGGCTATATAGCTTTTTAGAGGACAAGATTAAAAAATACCTTTCCGAAAAGGGAATTTCCCGTGGTAAAATTGAGGTTTATGTGGGAATCGACCTTCTTGAAAAGGAGGGGGTTGAGATTGGTCTTGATACAGCCTATGCTAAGTCCTATATTGACGCTCTTTATAAGCTTCGTGATACCTTTGATTTAAAGGACGATATTACAGTTTCAAGGGTTGCCTCAAATCACGATGTTTTCGTTACTAAAAAGCCAGAGGACGATATTGAAAAGGATTGGGTAGATATTAAGCTTGTGCTTGATAAGGCTATTTGTGCATTCTTGGAAAGACGTAATCAGGAGGGTGAAAACCTTTACAAAAATATCGTTGAAAAGATTGAAAATATCAAAGGATATTTAAAGGTAATTGAAAAGAATTCCGAAAGTGATATTAGTGGATATGCTAAGAAGCTTGAGGAAAGAATTGTTAAATTCTTAAATGATAACTCCGTTCAAATCGACGAGCAAAGAATACTTACTGAGGTTGCAATTTTTGCTGACAAGGTTGCAATCGACGAGGAGCTTGTTAGATTAAATAGTCACTTTGACGCATTTTATGAGATTGTAAAGGCGGACGAGCCTGCTGGAAGAAAGCTTGATTTCTTGCTTCAGGAAATGAATAGAGAAACTAATACAATCGGCTCAAAGGCATCAAACTCCGATACTGCTCATTTAGTTGTAAGCATTAAAAACGAGCTTGAAAAAATCAGAGAGCAGATACAGAATATCGAATAATGAGATTTATTGATATTGGAGCAAGCAACATGGTGCTTGACACAAAAATTGTTGCGCTAATCACTCCAGACTCAGCACCAGCAAAGAGAATTGTTGGCGAGGCTAAGGAAAAGGGCAGAATTATTGACTGCACAGCAGGAAGGCGCACCCAAACGGTTATAATTACCGATTCAGACCATGTAATTTTATCATACCTGACTACCGACCAGCTTGGTAAAAGGTTGAACGGAGAATAATATGAGAAAAGGCTTACTATTTATAATTTCAGGCCCTGCTGGTAGTGGTAAGGGCACGGTTGTTAGGGAGCTTATTGAAAAGCATAAGGAGCTTAAGCTTTCTATTTCAGCCACAACGAGAGAGCCAAGGGCTGGCGAGGTACACGGAGTACATTATTATTACATAAGCAAGGAAGAATTTGAGGATAGAATTAATAAGGGCAAAATGCTTGAATATACAACCTATTCGCAAAACTATTACGGAACTCCTGAAAAGGAGGTAAGCGAGGCTATGGAAAATGGCTTTGACGTAATACTTGAGATTGAGGTTGATGGCGCAATGCAGATTAAGAAAAAGCTTGAAAATTCCGTTCTTATTATGCTAACCCCACCAAATAGCCAGGTTTTAGAAAGCAGGCTAAGAGGTAGAGGAACAGAAAAGGAGGACGTTATCAAGTGGAGGCTTGAAAGGGCTAAGGAGGAAATTAAGCTCCTTACTGAGTATGATTATTCCGTTGTGAATAATGATAACGAGGCTGATAAATGTGCCGAAACAATTTATTCTATAATCAATGCTGAGCATCAAAAAACAAAATATACTAAGTCAATTATTGAAAAATTTATATAAGCAAAAGGAGAATACAAAATGCTTTACCCATCAATTCAGGAATTATTAAACGCAACATCAAAGGACGGCAAGGAAAAGCTTAACAAATATTCACTAACTATGGCTACTGCAAAGTGTGCCCGTGTTGTTACAAATGACTATCTTGAGCAACGCTATAATGCTGAAAAGAAGATTAGCAACAAGGAAACAGATAAGGACTTTTTGTCCCTTGTAAACAGAGAGTACAGAGATGAAAAGAGCGTTAAGAACGCAGTTAAGGAAATCAACGAGGGCAAGTTTGAGATTTTACTACCAGGCGAGGAGGGCTATGAGGATAGCATCGTTGAGGTAGTTGACTACCAAGAGCCAAAGGTTGAAACCTTCTTTATGGAAAAGAAGGAGGAGGATAAGACCGAGCAAGAGGACGAGGAAACAAACGAGATTGAAGAAATCATGGATATTGAAGAGGTTTATGAGGACGGCTACGACGAGGCTGAGGGCTTCTACGTAGAGGGCGACGAATAAAAAATGCTCTTAGAGCAAAATTAATGTAACTATCTTACAAGGAGGCTTTTTATGATAGGTAAATATATAAATGTGCATATATTTGACGTTCCATATCAAGCCGACTGTGAATATACCTATTTTGTGCCAAGCTATCTAAGCTCTGACGTAAAGCGAGGCTCGATTATAGTTGTTCCTTTTGGAAAAAGTGATAAGCACCATTTAGCCTTAGCTATAAAGGAATGTAATCAACCTCTTTCCTCTGATTATAAAACTATAATTTCCGTTTTAAGCGATTATTTTACCTTAAATGAGGAAATGATAGAGCTTTGCTATTTTATGAAAAGACAGACCCTTTCTACAATAGGGGAGGCTGTAAAATGTATGGTTCCTGCTTCCTTAGGAACAAGGGCTAAGGAGCTTTTTACTGTAAGAGAGGGCACTTTAGCAAAAAAGCACGAGAGCTTGTTTGAGTTTATTAAAAATAACCCCAATGTCCCTTATGAAAAATTAAAGGATAGAGAGGACTTTTCAAATGAGGCAATAGCCTATCTTTTAAGAAATGGCTATGTTAAAAAGGATACGTGCCTTATAGAGCAGGATAAAACAAAATACGAAAATAGAATTACATTAAAAATTAGCAAGGACGAGGCTTGTAAAATTGCAGACGGAGAGGGGAAAATTAAGCTACGCAGTCAGAAGCAATGCGAAATTTTAACCTTACTCTGTGAATATACTGAGCTTAGTGATAGCCAAATATATTCAATCCTTAATGCAAACAAGTCACATATAGATGCACTATTAAAAAAGGACTTAATTTCTCTTGAAAAAATTAAGCTCTTTCGCGACCCATATAAGCAGGCAAAGGAAAATATAAACAAGGAAAGCGTTGTTTTAAACGAGGTACAAGAAAGTGCCTTTTCAGAGCTTAAGAGCCTTTACTATTCAGAGGGTGCAAGCGCAGCCTTGCTATATGGAATTACAGGTAGTGGTAAAACAAGCGTAATTAAGAAAATGATAGACGAGGTAATTAAGGATAATAAAAGCGTTATTATCTTAGTGCCCGAAATTTCTCTAACACCACAAACGGTTTCTGTTTTTTGTGGATATTATGGAGATAGAGTTGCTGTTATTCACTCCTCGCTATCCTTAGGAGAGCGCTTTGATACCTATAAAAAAATAAAAAACGGAGAAATTGACATAGTTATCGGCACTCGCTCCGCAGTCTTTGCTCCACTTGAAAATCTCGGTATGATAGTAATCGACGAGGAGCAGGAGCATACATATAAGTCCGATACAAGCCCAAAATATTTAGCCCACGATATTGCAAGGTTCAGAGTAGCTAAGAATAATGCGCTTATGCTCCTTGCCTCTGCAACACCGTCACTTAATTCCTTTTATAAGGCTAAGGAGGGCAAATATGCGCTTATAAAAATGATGTCAAGATATGGAGTAGCCACTCTACCAGACGTAATTATTACAGATATGCGTAAGGAAAGGGTAAGGGGAAACGCTTCACCCTTTAGTGTTAAGCTACTTGAATATATGCAAAGAACCCTTGAGGATAAAAAGCAATCAATTTTGTTTTTAAACAGACGTGGCTACCATTCCTCACTAAGCTGTCAAGCCTGTGGTCAGGTTTTAGAGTGTCCTAATTGCTCCGTTGCCTTGACATACCATTCATACAAGAAAATAGACAAGGACTTAAGTCCTGAAAATATAGATAGCGTAATGGCTAAAAGTGGCATTTTACGTTGTCACTACTGTGGCTATCATACAAAGGTACCAAGCAAATGTAAGGAATGTGGTCAGGAAAAATTTGACTATGTTGGTTTTGGAACTCAAAGGGCTGAGGGTGATTTAAAAGAGCTTTTTCCAAGCATAAGAGCATTAAGGCTTGATGCAGATACAACCACCTCAAAAAGCTCCTATGAAAGAATTTTAAGCTCCTTTAGACAGGGCGAGGCTGATGTTATGATAGGCACGCAAATGGTAACTAAGGGACATAACTTTCCAAGCGTTACATTAGTAGGTGTTGTGCTTGCCGATACTATGCTTTATACAAGCGACTATCGTGCAAGTGAGAGAACCTTTTCGATGCTTACACAGGTTATAGGAAGGGCAGGCAGAGCTAAGGATAAGGGAAGTGCAATTATCCAAACAAACTCACCAAACGACCAAGCAATAATATTAAGTGCAAGACAGGATTACGACGCCTTTTATGAAAACGAAATCCAAGTAAGAAAGGCTTATAATTTTCCACCGTTTTGCGATATAGCTATGCTGACTATCTCCTCGACAAACGAAAAGGAGCTTGACCAGTACGGTAAGGAATTAATCAAGGATTTAGAAATAGAGATTAATAAAATTGGTGCACCTGCTTTAGCATATGGTCCATTTGAAGCACCTGTATATAAGGCACAGGGCAGATACAGAAAAAGAATAATTATTAAATGTAAGCTAAACAATCAGTTGAGAGATATGTTTTCCTCTCTTTATATTAAATATCTTAAGAAGGGAAGCAAAAATCACATATCAATAGACTTTAATCCATCGAGCATATAAGGAGGAAATATGGCAGTATTAAATATTGTTAAGGAAAGTGATAACGAGGAATTTCTCAGAAAGACAAGCAAAGAGGTTACTGAGATAACACCAAGAATTTTAACTCTAATTGACGATATGGTTGAAACAATGCGCCATGCAAACGGCTGTGGACTTGCCGCCGTTCAGGTTGGAGTTTTACGCAGAATAGTTGTTATAGAAACAGACGAGGGACTTTTTGAGCTTATAAACCCAAGAATTGTTAAGACAAGCGGAACGCAACAGGGTGTTGAGGGCTGTCTATCTCTACCAGGGAAATGGGGTATTACAAAAAGACCAAAGGCTGTAACAGTAAGGGCTCTTAACAGAAAGGGCGAGGAAATTGAGATAACAGGCTACGATTTACTTGCTAAGGCTATGTGCCATGAGCTTGACCATTTAGATGGTACTTTATATACCGATAAGGTAATTCGTATGGTTAGGGAAGACGAGTTAGAATGAGAATTTTATTTATGGGTACTCCCGACTTTGCTAAGGAATGTCTTAAGGCAATTTACGAGAGTGAAAACGAGGTTATAGGAGTTGTTACAACACCAGATAAGCCAAGAGGCAGAGGTATGGTATTAACACCTACACCAGTAAAAGCCTTTGCTTTGGAAAAGGGACTAAGGGTCTATGAGCCACTTACTCTTAAGGACGGTGCGTTTTTAGATGTCTTAAATGAGCTTATGCCTGAATTGATAGTAGTAGTTGCATATGGTAAAATACTACCTAAATATGTCCTTGAGTTTGCAAAATTCGGCTGTATAAATGCCCATGCCTCAATTTTACCTAAGTATAGAGGGGCAGCGCCTATTCAAAGAGCCATTATAGATGGCGAGAGGGAAACAGGCGTTAGCATTATGCAAATGGATGAGGGACTTGATACAGGCGACGTTATCCTTACAAATAAGGTAACAATCGAAAATGACGATAACTTTGAGTCCGTTCACGATAAGCTAATTGTAGCCTCCTGCAAGGGACTTTTAGAGGTAATTTCCCTTTTTGAAAGAGGAGAAGCACATAAAACCCCACAAGGTAACAATTTTACCTATGCTGAAAAGATAACAAAGGCTGATTGCCTGATTGATTTTTCAAAATCAGCAAAAGAGGTTCATAATCAGATAAGAGGACTAAGTCCAATACCTCTTTCATATACAATTTGTCAGGATAAAAGCGTTTTAAAAATCGTAAGGGCGCATATATCACAAGAAAGCCTTGACGGACAAATTGGAGAGGTTGTTTCCTTAAATGGTGGAATTTACGTAAAATGCAAGGATAACTGCATAGTAATTGACGAGTTAGTTCCACAGGGCAAGGGAAAAATGGATGCAAAATCATATATAAACGGAAGAAAAATCAAAATTGGTGACATTTTAGGATAGCATATACCCAGTCAAACCCGATCGGATATACTGTGGATAGCAAAATTCATTGAAAGGAGAAAATATGGTAAATCCAAGAAAATTAGTGCTTGATTCGCTTATAAAGAGCGAAACGGTAGGTAGCTACTCAAACATTGAGATAAATACCACCCTTACAAGAAATCAATTAAGCAATGTGGATTCAAGGCTATATACTCTCCTTTATTTAGGTACTCTTGAAAAAAAGCTATACCTTGATTATATAATCAAGTCATATTCTAAAATCAAGCTAAGTGACATTGAAATAGATACAAAATGTGCATTAAGATTAGGTCTTTATCAGCTAATCTTTTGCGACAAAATACCAGATTATAGTGCAATAGATGAAAGCGTTTCCTTAGCACCTAAAAAATCAAAGGGCTTTGTTAATGCTATTTTACGCTCATTTTTAAGAGATGAAAAAATCGTAAGGCTACCAAAGGACGAGCTTGAGAGCTTGAGCATAGAAGCGTCAATTCCAATGAAGCTTTTATGCCTTTTAATTGATTCCTATGGTAAAAGCGAGGTATTTAATCTTTTAAAATATAACGAAAAAAGCTCACCTCTTTCAATAAGAGTAAATACCCTAAGGGCAACTAAAGAGGAAATATTTGATTATTTATCAAGTAATGGCTATGAGCCAAGCTATTCAAAAATAGCTAAGGACATAATTATTTGCAATACACAAATTGGAAAAATAAAGGAATTAATCGACACAGGTAAGGTATTTATTCAGGACGAAAGCTCTAAAATAGCAACTGAGGTTTTTTCAGCTGAGCCAAATGAGAAAATATTAGATGCCTGCGCCTGCCCTGGTGGAAAAAGCTTTTCTATCGCTATAGATATGGAAAATAAGGGAGAGCTTTTATCCTGTGATTTGCACGAAAGCAAGCTAAGGCTCATTACTAATGGAGCTAAAAGGTTAGGCATTGATATTATCACAGCAAGAGAGCAAAATGCTAAGCTACCTGTCTGTGATTACATAGAAAAATTTGATAGGGTGCTTTGTGACGTGCCCTGCTCAGGCTTAGGAATTATCTTTAAAAAGCCTGATATTAAATACAAAAGCATAGAGGATATAAAAAACCTACCTAAAATACAGTACGAGATATTAAATAACTGCTCAAAATATGTAAAAATAGGTGGCGTTTTAGTATATTCCACCTGCACACTAAATAAGCAGGAAAACGAAAATAATATTGAAAAATTCTTACAGGAAAATAAGGACTTTGAGCCACTTGATTTTTCAGTAGGTGATATAAAATCAAAGGGGGGAGTGTTTACCTTTTTGCCACATAGAGATAAAACAGACGGCTTCTTTGTTGCAAAAATGGTAAGAAAGCAGTAATGGATACACAAGCCTCTAAAATAGATATTCTTTCATTAAGCCTTGATGAGCTTAGTGAGAAAATTGTTGAAATTGGTGAGCCAAAATTCAGAGCTAAGCAGATTTTTTCTTGGATAAACAAGGGTATGTTTGGTAGTGAAATGACAAATATTTCAGTAGCATTACAAAATAAGCTTGAGGGCGTGTTTGAATTTAGGCTTCCTAAGGTTAAAAAAAGATTAGTTTCTAAGCTTGACGGAACTATAAAATACCTATTTGAGCTAATAGACGGAGAGCAAATTGAGTCTGTGTTTATGGAATATGAGCATGGTAACACTCTTTGTATTTCCTCACAGGTTGGCTGTAGAATGGGCTGTAAATTCTGTGCCTCAACCTTAGCTGGTAGAGTCAGGGATTTAACCCCGTCAGAAATGCTTGGTCAGATAATCTCAGCCCAGAGGGACACAGGAAAAAGAATTTCCAATGTGGTTATGATGGGCATTGGCGAGCCACTTGATAATTACGATAATGTAATTAAGTTTTTAAGGCTCGTAAGCTCCGAAAACGGACTAAACATAGGCTTAAGGCATATTTCACTTTCAACCTGTGGTCTTGTTGACAAAATTGATATGCTTTCAAATGAGGGCTTACCAATTACCTTGTCAATTTCCTTGCACGCCTATGACGATGAGGTTCGCTCACAAATTATGCCTGTGAACAAAAAATATCCAATAGGTGAGCTTTTAAAGGCTTGCGACAGATATTTTAACAAGACAGGCAGACGTATTTCCTTTGAATATACGCTAATAGCAGGTAAAAACGATACAAGGGAGGGAGCATTAGCCCTTGCATCGCTACTTAAAAAATATTTAAAAAGCTCCCAGCACGTTAATCTGATACCATTAAATGAGGTTTCGGAAACAGGACTAAGAACCTCAAAAAATGTAAATTTATTTAAAAACACCTTGCTTTCACAGGGCATAAATGCAACAGTCAGACGTAAATTAGGCTCTGATATAAATGCGTCCTGTGGTCAGCTAAGAAGACAAGAGGCAATAAAGAAAATTGACAAGGAGGACACTAAATGATTTGCTCGGCAAACACAGATAAGGGACAAAAGCGTAGCAATAATCAGGACTGCTATGCTGTAAGAAAATATACAGAAAAAACCTATTTAGCCGTTGTTTGCGATGGAATGGGTGGTGTTCGTGGTGGTGAGGAGGCTTCACAAATTGCTTGCGAGGCATTTGTTAAAACCATTGATAAGTGCATAACCCCATACCTAAAGAACAGACAAAAGCAGATAGGCACATCAGAGATTAAAAGAATGCTCGTTAAGGGCATTGATTTAGCAAATGAGCAGGTTTATTTAAAATCAAAGCAAAACCCAGACCATAAGGGAATGGGAACTACCATAGTAGCAGCCTTGATTATAGACAAAACTGCATTTTGCTTAAATGTAGGGGATAGCCGTCTATACTTAGTTAAGGGCACTAATATAAGACAGGTAACTAAGGACCATTCCTATGTTCAATACCTTATTGATATGGGACAGCTAACACCTGAGGAGGCAGAAACGTCCTCAAACAAGAATATAATTACAAGAGCAGTAGGAACTGAGGTTTCTGTTGAGCCTGATATTTATCTTGAAAGGCTTGAGGAAAATAGCTTTATGCTCCTTTGCACCGATGGTCTTACTAATATGGTCGATAATGCAACAATTTGCGACATCGTTTCAGGCGATAAGGCAAACAAGCAAATTGACCAAATAGAGCTTGACTTAAAGACAAGAAAATTAATTGACACTGCAAATGAAAACGGTGGTACTGATAATATCACAGCAGTGCTTTTAAGGTTTTAAGGAGGGCATCTTATGGAAAACAAGCACGACAAGTACGAAAAATATAAGAAATTTGAGGGACAGGTGCTCGACGACAGATATGTTATCGAAAAGCTTATAGGCATTGGTGGTATGGCTGTTGTTTATAGAGCAAGAGATAAGTTCCTTAATAATATGACAGTAGCCATTAAGATGCTAAAGGACGATGCTGCAACCGATGAGGTTATAGTAAAGCGCTTTAAAAACGAGGGTAGAGCCGAGGGTATGCTTAAGCACCCCAATATTGTTGGCGTTTATGACGTAAACATAAAGGGCGAATATAAGTATATGGTAATGGAGCACGTTTATGGTATCACCCTAAAGGACTACCTTTCTGCAAAAAATGAGCCATTAAAGTTTGACGAAATAATGAGCTATACAATGCAGATTTTGAAGGCTCTTACAAAGGCTCACGAAAACGGAATTATCCATAGAGATATTAAGCCACAAAATGTAATGGTATTCCAAACAGGACAAATTAAGCTAATGGATTTCGGTATTGCAAAACTTCCAAATGCTCAGACAATCACCGTTACCGATAAGGCTGTTGGTACTGTTTATTATATGAGTCCAGAGCAGGCAGGAGGCAAAAAGGTTGATGCAAGAAGTGACCTTTATTCCTTAGGTGCTATGATATATGAGCTTGCAACAGGTCAAACACCATTCAAGGGTGAAACACCATTGCAGGTATTGGTTAAGCACATAAATGAGCCACTTACCCCACCAAGACAATTAAACTCCAGTATTCCAGTAGGACTTGAGCAGATTATAATGTGTGCAATGAGCAAGGACCCAGCACAAAGATTCCAAAGCGCTAATGAAATGCTCGATTATGCAAAAAGACTTCACAAGAATAAGAAAATCAAATTTGATGAGCTTCCCTCAAATAGCTTTATGAAGAATTTCATAGGCAGACTAAAGAGAATTTTCGGCTCAAAGAAGAAGGATAAATGATTTTAGGAACAGTATTAAAGGGTGTAGGAGGACTTTTTACAGTCCTTCTCGACTCTGAAATTGATAACGAAAGAGAAATAAGCGTAAGAGGTAGAGGCGCATTCAGACACGAAAAAATCGTGCTTTTACCTGGTGACAGAGTAGAGCTTGAGAAAAATCAGGACGGTAGCTTTTTCTGCAAAAGAATTTTGGAAAGAAAAAACTCCCTAATCAGACCATCTCTTGCTAACCTTGACTATATTTTTGTGGTAATCCCCTGTAAAAAGCCAATGCCATCTCTTGAAATAATCGACAAAATGATAGCTATTGCAGAGTTTAATAAAATTGAGCCTGTAATTATTATTTCCAAGTCGGATTTAGATGAGGGCTTTGCTGAGGAAATGTACCATATATATAAAAATAGTGGCTTTGACACATTTATAACCTCGTCATATTCAAACGAGGGCGTTTGCGATATTTATAACTATATTAAAAAAATAGCTACAGAAAAATCACCTATTTGTGCCTTTGCAGGCGCAAGTGGAGCAGGCAAAAGCACGCTTATTAATGCCCTTTTCCCAAGCCTCACCCTTGAAACAGGCGAGCTTAGTGAAAAGATTGAGAGGGGAAAAAATACTACAAGAAAATCGGAGCTTTTTCCACTTGATTCCTTAATAGGCAAGGAATACAATGGCTATCTTGCCGACACCCCTGGATTTTCACTTTTAGATTTTGAACGCTTTGACTTCTTTTCCTTAAATGATTTGTTTTATACCTTTAGAGAATTTAGGGAGCTTGAAAATCAATGCAAATTTACAAAATGCTCGCATACTAAGGAGCAGGGCTGTGTAATTATAGAAAAAATTAAAAACGGCGAAATTGAAAAATCCCGTCACCAAAGCTACATAGCCTTATATGAAATTTTAAAGAAAAAACCAAGCTGGAAAAAATAAATGAAGGGAGGGGCAGATGTGAAACGTAAATATAAAGCGTTGATAATTGCAATTTTAATTATAGCTATAGCTATGTCTGCTTTTCTCCCACTATTTGATAACGGGCATCACTGCGACCACGAAGGTGACTTAAAATGCACCATTTGTATATTAATAAGTGATATTGGTGAGGCTGTAATTAGCATAAGCTTAGTTATATTGCTTGTTAAAATAGTTCATTTATTGACCTGTTTAATTAAAGAAAAGCAAGATTTATCAAAGAATAATACCCTTATTAAGCAAAAGGTTAAGCTTTCCGATTAAGAGTATCAATGTAAGATACTAATAATAGGAAAGGAACATAACAATGATTGAAATAAAAGGAGTAAAAAAGCAATTTCAAAACGAAACCGTAATAGAATACAAGGATATGGTATTCGAGGACGGAAAATCATATATGCTCTTAGGAGCAAGTGGCTGTGGCAAGTCCACTCTGCTTAATATAATAGCAGGAATATTGTCACCAACAAAAGGAAATGTAGTCATAGATGGGGAAAATATGCAAGAAAAAAGCCAACCTCAAAGAGATAAGCTACGAATAAAACAAATCGGCTACATTTTCCAGGATTTTAAGCTTATAAATGAAATGTCAGTAATTGATAATATAAATATTTTAAGGCTTGAAGGAATTAATACTAAGGACGCACCCGAGCTACTTAATAAGCTTGGCATATTAGAAAAGAAAAAAAGTAAAATCAAGCATTTGTCAGGTGGACAAAAGCAGAGAGTGGCAATAGCAAGGGCACTTGTAAAAAAACCACAAATAATTTTAGCAGATGAGCCAACTGGTAACCTTAACTTTACAATAGGTGAGCAGGTTATTAAGGAGCTTGTTGATGTATCAAGGGGTAAAACACTAATAGCCGTAACTCATGATGACCGACTTGCAAAATACTTCGACTGTGTTGTTGATATGAATGAGATGACAAGTGGTATGCAGGATTTGGTAAGAGAGGGGGGCTTGAGTAATGATTAAGTTTGCCCTTAAAAATATGGCTGTCAAAAAGGTACAGTGCATCTTGATAGTTGTTTCGATAGTCATATCGACATCAATCGCCGTGCTTGCATACAACGTGTCAAGTCAGGTTAGTGATGGAATAACCTCGAACGCAGGGTATTATTCTGTTATTATAGGACCAGCAGGCTCAAAAACACAGCTTGCGATGAACACAATGTATTTTTCGGACGAGCCACTTGGTACAATTCCTTATTCAGTAGCTATGAATTTGATGCAGGATGGTACAAGAGTAAATACAGTTATCCCGTTTGCAATGGCAGACAATTATAATGGCTCTAAGGTTGTAGGAACAACATCGCTATATTTAAAGGATAAGAGCATACAATGTGGTGAAATGATGAATGACAGCTCCACTATGCAGGCAGTTGTAGGCTATAATGTAGCAAAAAATAATGGACTCAGCATTGGTGACATAATATATACAAGTCACTCCGCAACCTCACTCGATACTCACAAAAAGGGAATAACCGTTTGTGGTATTTTAAATCAAAGCTATTCATCCTTCGACAATGTGGTGTTTACACAGGTGCGCACGCTTTGGGAAATGCACGAGCATGAAGACGAGGAAGAGGGGAATAGCCATGAAGCAACTGTGTGTGCAGTAATAGTAAACACTAAAAACCCTGCCTATGCTATGCAAATTGTAAATGAATATAATGGAAAGAGCTTTACAGATGCGCACGGAGATGCTTATTCAACTCAGGCAATAGAGCCTATGGACGCTATAAGAGAGGTTTTAAATGATACTGATGATACAAAATACATAGTGTTTGTGCTTTGTGGAATTATTCTGCTTATGAACATAATTGTAATTTCAATTATAACTCTTTTAAATATGTATCATTCCTCTAAGGAAATATCGCTTATGCGACTTATCGGCATAAGTATGAAAAAAATCAACCTTCTTTATTTAATACAAAACGGAATAATTGGCATAGTATCTATCGTCTTAGCCTTTGGCGTATCAAGATTGTGTATGGGTATGATGAATGATTATGTGTCCTCAATGGGCGTAGTATTAAATATGGGTAAGGTATATTCTTCAGAAATATTCATTTTATTCGCAGTATTTTTAATTAGTGTAATTCCAACATTAATTTGGACACTTGTAATGTCTAAGCGTGATGCTATGGAGGGGTAAAATGAATAGAATAAAAGGTATTTTATTAGCGCTTCTGTTGATTGCTGTTTCGGTGCTTTCCTTAGGATGCTCAAGCAATGAAATAGACCCAAGCACACTAACAAAGCTTAGCTTTAAGTCAACATCTACATATGAATATTTGAAAACCCTTGATGGGCAAAATGTAACTATAAATGGTTATATGGCAACCTCGTCACCTGTTGATGGTTCGTTTATGTTTTTAATGAATATGCCATACCAGAGCTGTCCATTCTGTGTGCCTAACACTTCTCAATTATCTAATACGATTGAGGTGTATCCTCATAGTGGAGAACGCTTTTCATATACAACCCAAGCAATTAAGGTAACAGGAAAGTTACAGGTAGCACCTACAAAGGATGATTTTTTTACCGATATGTATGGATATGAGTTTAATTTCAAAATTGTGGATGCAACCTATACAATTCTTCAGTCAAGCGAGATGTCAGAGGAGCTCGCTATGTGGCAAAGTATTTCAAATAGTGATGTAATTAACGAAATATATTCTATGTATGATTATGTAAATTTCGTTTGCAAATGGAATACATATTATGTAAACAACTACGTTGATCAATCGGGAGTAGAGCATAAGGGCTTTTTCCTCTATCCACAGGACGCACTTTCTTACATAGAGAAGGATGGCGCACAGTGGAATTATGGATACGTAGAGGGCTATTTTGATAAATTGATTGCAAAAATACGAAAGGTTGACGAAAATGCCTTTGAAACGCTTGTGCAAAATGTTGAAAAGGCGAAGGCACTAAGCGACAAGGCACTTAATGAGCTTAAAAGCGAAAATTATACAAGTAATTATCAATACGTTGAAAAATTTGACACCTTTGATTACATTTACACCATTAACAAAGCCGAAGAGCTTAACGCTGAAATGGATAAGCTTTTCTTAGAATTTTCAAATTGGCTAAGTAGCTGGGAAATGTAAGCGTGAATTCAACGAACAACAAAAAGCACTCATAACGAGTGCTTTTTTTGTATTCAGGCTCGCACCCTGTCATTTCGAGCACAGCCGAGAACACATCGACCGACCTTGTCATTTCAGGCACAAACGAAAAATCACGCACCTAACATTGTCATTTCGAGCGAAGTCGAGAAATCTATTTTCTGAAAGTCATTTCTAAAGCCTTAGCCTTACGAAAACCGAGCCCAATTGGTTTAAAATGGAAAATAGCTTGCCTTACTGTGTTAAAAAAGCTTGCTAATTTTTTAATTACCTACACTTTTTTGCCTTGTAAACCAACCTATTTTCTCATTTG
>JAFTKN010000028.1 GCA_017453255.1 Clostridia bacterium
ATAAGAAAAATAAAAAATGGTCCGTCAGATTTCGCGATAAGATTGATGGTATAGAAAAAAATATGCGCCTTTCCTCGTTTAACACAAAGAAAGAAGCGCAAGCTGCATATATTGAGTATGAAAGCAAAAGAAAAGCCGAGAGAGAAAAAGAAAATGCATCAAAAGTTCCGTCGGAAATATATTTCGGCAACATTGCCGAAAGTTATATGAGGCATCAAAAAACGAGAGTTAAGGAAAGCTCATATATTTCAACGGAAAGCAAATTGAATAAGCACATTCTTCCTAATTTCGCAGGATTAAAAATTAAAGAAATAACACCATTGGTTGTTTTGAATTGGCAACAAAGCCTCGAATCTTATGCATACAAACATAAAAAAGCACTGAGAACCTTATTAACATCCATTTTAAAGCACGGCGAGAGGTATTTTGACACTCCAAACATAATGTACAAGGTTGAACCTTTTAGGAATGTAGAACCACCAAAAGAGATAAACTATTGGACTCTTGAAGAGTTTAATAAATTTATAGCAGTTTGTGATGATGAAGAAATGAAATTGCTGTTTAAATTTTTATACATAACAGGTTGCAGAAGAGGTGAATGTCAAGCTGTGACTTGGAACGACATTAATTTTGATAAGAAAACAGTAAAAATAAGCAAAAATATTACAAGAAAAACAACAGAAGGAACATACAAAGTAGTTTCTCCAAAAAATCAAACAAGTAACAGAACGATAGAAATACCAAACTCTCTATGCGAAGAATTGAAAAACACAAAAGAAAAATCAGAAAATATGGACTACTTTGTTTTTGGTGGAGCTCATCCTATTCCTGATAAAAGGATAGAGAGGGCGATGAAAAACTTTTCGGAAAAGGCAGGAGTGAAAAAAATAAGAGTGCACGACTTAAGGCACTCTTGTGCATCATTACTTATTTCGCAAGGAATATCTATAGTGGCTGTTTCTAACAGATTAGGACATAAGAATGTGGAACAAACATTAAACACATATTCACATTTGATGCCGAAAGAAGCGACGAGGATGATAGAAATCTTCGAAAATGTTTAATTTGTGAACCTGATTTGTACCTAAATTTAGAAAAACACAATATATTGTACTGAAAAATGAAAAAATACCACAATATTTTGTGGTATTTTTTATTGGCGCAGAATCAGAGATTCGAACTCTGGAACCCTTTTACAGGTTACACGATTTCCAATCGTGCGCCCTCGACCAACTAGGCGAATTCTGCATATTCATTTTGCTTAAGCATTATAGCATAACTTTTATTAAAAATCAAGATGTTTTTTTATTTTTACAAAAAAATGAGAAAAATATACAAAAGTCAATTTGAAATTTCTTTCCAAGCCCGTGTTTCTCTTTTTTGCAAAGCTTTTTTCTCTTCCACGTGGTGTTTGAATTTTAAGAGAAAAAAGCATATTCTGTGTGGGAATGTGTAAAACTTAAGAGTTTTGCATATTTCCATACAAAAAACTTTACTTTGCTTAAAAAATATGATAATATATACTTAGATTTTTTGTGAGGTATTTATATGATTATTTCAACGACTGAAAACAAATTTTTTACAAAGGGAAATACTACAAATCAAAATGGAACTGTTTTGTCTTATGGTGAAGAAAAGCAATTAATTAGAGGCTTTGGCTGTTGCTTTAGTGAGCTCAGTGCACTTGCCCTAAATGAGCTTACAGAAAAAGAAAAGAACGAGATTCTTGATGAGCTATTTTTAGAAGAAAACTGTAATTTCAATTATTGCCGTACACCTATTGGAGCAAGCGATTTTGCCACAGATTTTTATTCATATAATGAAACTGACGGCGATTACGAAATGAAGAATTTTTCAATAGAAAGAGACGAAAAATTACTTCTCCCATTGATTTTAGAGGGAGTTAATCGTCAAAAGGATATGCAGATGTTTGCGTCCCCTTGGTGTCCACCTCTTTGGCTAAAGACTAAGAAGGTATATAGCTATGGAGTATTTAATCGCACCGAGGAAAACTATAAGGCATATGCACTATATTTTAAAAAATATGTTCAAGCATACCATAAGGCTGGTGTACCTCTAATCCATATTCATCCTCAAAACGAGCCCTGTAGTAATCAAGTTTTCCCATCTTGCGTTTGGAAGGGAAGTGAGCTTGCTGAATTTATAGGTGGCTATTTAGGTCCAGCACTTGAAAACGAGGGTGTCGATATATTTTATGGAACAATTAATGGTCCAGAGGGTGATGATAGATATTCTTGGACAAAATATTGTCATTATTTGGGACTTGCAATGCAAAATGAAAAGGCAAGAAAGTACATAAAAGGCGTTGGATATCAATGGGCAGGAAAGTTTGCATTACCACAAACACGTGATGACTATCCAAATTTAGAGCTTATTCAAACAGAATCCGAATGTGGTGACGGTCAAAATACCTATGAAAGAATGATGGAGGTCTTTGGCTTAATGCGTCACTATTTCCGTTTTGGTGCAAGTGCTTATGTTTATTGGAATCTTGCCTTGAAGCATGGACAACCAAGCACATGGGGATGGCATCAAAATTCATTGATTTCCGTAAAGGACGGAAAGGGAATATATACTCCTGAATTTTATCTAATGAAGCATTTTTCACATTTTGTAAAGCGTGGAGCAAGATATGTAGAAACAAAGGGAGAGTTTGCATCAAGCTGTGCAAGCTTTAAAAATCCAGATGGACAAATGGTAACTGTAGTTTATAATCCATACGAATTTGAAAAGGTTATTACAATAGGCGAAAGCTCCTATATTTTACCTCCTCGCTCCGTAAATACAATAGTATAAAAAAGGGCACTGCTTTTGCAGTGCCTTGCTTTATAATGCTTTTTTAATAGCCTCTAATAAATCATCATATTCATCAAAGGCGTCAAGCTGAGGATAGTCAGCCTTAATTTTATCGGTGCTCTTGAATAAAAATCCAGCCTTGCTATTTAAAATCATACCAAGATCGTTGTAGCTGTCCCCTGCAGAAATAGTTTCAAAGCCAGCAGATTGAAGTGCTTTTACAGTAGTTAGCTTTGATTTTTCACATCTCATTCTGAAGCCTGTAATCTCCCCGTTTTCTGCTACCTCAAGGGTATTACAGAAAATAGTAGGCATACCAAGCTTTTTCATTAGTGGTGAGGCAAACTGTGTAAATGTATCACTAATAATTATAACCTGTGTTAAACTACGAAGCTCGTCTAAAAATTCCTTTGCACCAGGTATAGGATCAATCTTAGCGATAGTTTCTTGAATTTCCTTAAGACCAAGACCATGCTCCTTTAAAATACCAATTCTCCAATTCATAAGCTTGTTATAATCAGGCTCATCTCTTGTAGTACGTTTAAGCTCGGGAATACCACTTGCCTCAGCAAAAGCAATCCAAATTTCAGGAACTAAAACGCCCTCAAGGTCTAAACAAACAACATTCATATCACTCATAATATAATCCTCCAAGCTCACTTTAGCACGCTAAAGCAATAATGGTATAAGTGTATCACATAAAATACTATTTGTCAAGTAACTTATAATAATTGACACAAACTTTTTTCTGTGCTAAAATGTACCTATAAATCAAGTTAGGAGCTAAATATGAAAATCGGACTTTTTTCTGATACACATTATTGTAATTGCGAAACAATCGGAGGTTGGAGAAATCCAAAGCTCGCATATGAAAGAACAAGGGATGCAATGGAAAAATTTCAAAAAGAGGGAGTTGACCTTTGCTTTTCCTTAGGAGATATGACTGATCACATTGAGGGAGATACAAAAGAGGATATAAAGAGCTATTTTGAAAAAATGCTATCACTCATTAAATCCTACAGCATACCATTTTATTCCGTACCAGGAAATCACGATTATCTTATGCTGACAAGAGAAGAGATAGAAAACGAATTAGGTCTTAAAGCACCACCATATACAATAGAAAAAGAAGAATATACCTTTATTATTCTTGATGCGAATTATCGCTCCGATTATAGATGCTTTGATGAGGCAGGCGTTTTATGGACTGACTCAAATTTGCCACCATATCAAGTTGAGTATCTTAAAAAACAGCTGAAAAAAGCAACTAAGCCTGTGATAGTTTTAGTGCATGAAAATTTAGACCCTACAGTTGATGAAAGCCACATTATAAAAAATGCAGAAGAGATTAGAAAAATAATAAAAGATTCAAACAAGGTTAAAATGGTAATTCAAGGTCATTATCATTGTGGAAAAAATAGTGTAATTGACGAAATACCATACCTCACACTTAGTGCTATGTGCGAATCAAAGGAAAATCCATATAAAATAATAGAAATATAAAAAAGCAGACACTGTGTCTGCTTTTTTGTTTATTTAAGTAAAAAATCGATGTTATATCTATCGCCCTCGTCAAGATAAATATCACAAAGAGCCTTGACCTCGTCCTTTGTAGCGAATACGTTTTTGTCGTAAATTCCAACAACATTAAAGCCAGCATTGTGAGCAGTATTTATCGCATAATAAGCATCTTCAAAAACATATGTGCTTTCTTTATCTGTGCCTAAATGCTCTAAGGCAAGCTCATATATTTTAGGCTGTGCTTTTCCAACACCAACCTCACCACTTGTGAAAATTTTAGAAAAATACTTCTCAAGCTGAAGTCTTTTTAAAACTATCATGACAGTATTACGGTCAGTAGCAGTTGCTAAACACATCTTAACGCCAGCATTATAAAGCTTTTCAAGCATTTCATATGCACCGTCCTTCAATGCTACATTATGCCTGTAATGCTCGTCCATGATGGAGTAAATCTCTTTATGCACCTCGTCATAGCTTTTAGTAACACCAAATTCCTTGACAATATACTTATAAAATTCTCTCATTCCCCATTCAAGAAAACGTCTATTGTCCCCTGCCTTAGAAATCAAATTATTTCTTCTTAAAAAATCCTCACCAACAGTACCCCAATAATCCATTGAATTGAGAAGAGTGCCGTCCATATCAAAAATTGCGCCAGTAATTTTCATATTATTCCTCTATTAAATTTTCCCAGTCTATTTTTTTATCCTTGAAATAGTAAATTCTATCCTTTTCGCCTATTTCACGCATAACCCTGCAAGGATTTCCTACAGCAACAACGTTTGAAGGAATATCCTTTGTTACAATACTACCTGCACCAATAACAGAATTATCACCAATAGTAACACCAGGCATTACAATAACTCCTGCACCAAGCCAAACATTATTACCAATATGAACATCTGCATTATATTGAGTAACCCTCTGTCTAAGCTCTGGATTGATAGGATGACCTGCTGTTGCAATAACAACATTTGGACCAAGCATACAGTCATTGCCTATGTAAATATGGCTATCATCAACTAATGTAAGGTTAAAATTTGCATAAACATTTTTACCAAGGTGCGTGTGCTTTCCACCCCAATTAGAATGGAGAGGAGGCTCAATATATGTACCCTCGCCAAATTCAGCAAACATATCCTTTAGCATTTCTATTCTTAAGTCACCTTGTGACGGTCTTGTAGCATTATAATCGTATAGCTTTTCAAGACATTTTAGCTGGTCGCCCATTATCTCCTCATCAGCGCAATAGTAAACCAAGCCCTTTTCCATTCTTTCCTTTTGTGTCATAGCCCACCTCAAAATAAATTGTTATTGTTATTATATAACAAAGTAACTAATAAATCAAGACAAAAAGAAGGAATTTGAAAACAAAATCCAAAGCTAAAATTAAATAAAAAATCAAAAATAAAATTACAAAATTTAGACACGTGAAAGGTAATTTCAAAAAAATTCCGTATTTGTCAACCATTGGTTTACAAAAGCAACCTTAGTTACCTTGCAAAAAAATATTTTTTGTGATAGTATTGTTTAGAAAGGAGTAGGCAATGAAGCTTGAGGAAAAGATTTTAGCATTAAGAAAGAAAAAGGGCTTGTCGCAAGAGGGACTTGCAAAAAGGCTCAAGGTAACAAGACAAGCTGTATATAAATGGGAGGCAGGAATGAGCCGCCCCGAGCTTGATAAGATTCTTAGCATAGCTCAGCTTTTTCACGTATCGTCAGACGTTTTGCTTAACGATAAGCTAAGCTTAGATATTGATAGTATAAGCTTGGATGAAGAGGAAAAGCAAAACGAGAATATCGAGGAGGAAATTGAGCCAAGCAACAACGAGGAAAATACTATAAATGAAAGCAATACGAAAAGCAAAAGAAAGCTTGCTATAGTAGTTATATGCTCCATTGTAGTATTAGCAATTATTATAATAATAAGTGTTATCATAGCTAACAATATAAATGGTCATTCTTCTAATTCACAAAATATAAGCGATAGCACACAAAGTACAGGAAAGGATGAAAATGTGGGTGGATTAATTCCTGACACTCAAATTTGTAATCATAGCTATAAGCTTGACTCCTTTGCTGACGCTAATCACACTAAAAAATGCGAGACCTGTGGCGATAATTTAGTTGAAAATCACGTTTGGAATGATGGTGTATGCACATATTGTGAGTATTACCCACAAGGCTATTCAAAGGGACTTGAATTTGAAATGATTGATGGTGTAGAAGCATATGCACTTATATCACTTGGCACAAATAAGGAAAGTCACGTAAAAATCCCACCAACCTATAATGGCTTACCTGTTATAAGAATTAATTCATACACCTTTAACGATTGTAGCAGAGTAACAGAAATAACCCTACCTGTGTCTGTTAAATATATGGAAAACTCGGCATTATTGGGTGCGGGAAACGAGGAATACGATTATTCAGGCTACAGCTTTCCGAGATTAAAGCTGTATTATGAGGGAACTCTGACGGATTGGATGAATATGAGCTTAGGTCAACATTCAAATACAGGTCAAACAGCTTTATATATAAATGGTGAAAGAGTCGAAGATCTTGTTATACCAGATGATATAACGGAAATACGTTCAAACATATTTAACTTTTGTATCTTTGATTCGGTTACAATAGGCTCTCATGTCAAGAAAATTGGATCAAATGCCTTTTATTTTTCCGATATTCACAAATTAACTATAGAGGAAGGACTTGAGGAAATTTCAAGCTCTGCATTTTATGGTGTTACTGATTTTAGCGAATTGACATTGCCTAATACTTTAAAAAAGATAGGAAAATTTGCTTTTTTTGGAACTAAAATATCTCTTCTTACCATCCCAGATAGTGTTGAATATTTAGGTAGTAACGCTTTTGCGTCTTGTGACAAGCTACTTGTTGTAAATATGGGCTCTGGCTTGTGCTATGTGGGTAGTCAGGTTTTTAATAGCTGTGACTCGATACAAATAATTAACTTTTCAACAGACGGAACATGGGATATTTATAACGGCGACAACAATAAAATCGGCACAATCAGTGGCGAAAAGCTATCGGATAAGCCATATTATTACTTCATATGGCAAACTCCAGATTACATACATATTAAACAAGGATACGAATATTAAGGAGAAAAACAATGAAAAAATTATTAAGTCTTTTAACAGTTTTAGTTTTAATAGTAAGTACAATGCTTGTGCTTGCAAGCTGTCAGGAAAGTAAGATACCTGACCCACCAGAGGGATATTTAATGTATTCGGATAATAATATTTATTTTGCATATCCTGAAAATTTGATAAAAACCGATAATGGTAATTACGTTCAGCTTTCACCTGAAGAAGGAGGAAACAATATAACAGTTGCTAAGGGTGCTTATAATTCAAGCTTTGATAATATGAGTGTCGAAACCTTTAGAACTTATTTAAAGCCAGGACTTACACAGGCTGGAATGACTATTACGAATGAAAAGGTGGTTCATAACACTGAAAAGGGCTTTGATATAGCTATTGTAACCTACGACGTTTATGCTTATCAAATTAATATGGAGCAAACCCTTTTTATGTTTAGAGTAGGAGATTTAGTTTATACCTTAACAGTAACTGCACTAAATGATGCAGAGGCAATGATAGATACATTGCTTGAAACCTTGAATTTAAGATAATAATTACGAGCATCAGAAATTTTCTGATGCTCGCTTTATATTATTATAAAATTTTAATTAAATACCACTTGTATAAAAAAGCCAATTATGATAAAATAATTATGAATTTTTTCCGAAAGGACTAAAAAAAGTGAACGAAAAACAAAAAAGAATTAGAAACTTTTCAATTATAGCCCATATAGATCACGGAAAATCCACATTGGCTGATAGAATACTTGAGTATTCAAACGCTGTATCAAAGCGTGAAATGGAAGAACAGCTTCTTGATAATATGGATCTTGAAAGGGAAAGAGGAATTACAATTAAGGCTCGTGCTGTAAGAATTGATTACAAGCATAAGGATGGAAACGATTATGTGTTGAACCTTATCGACACCCCAGGTCACGTTGACTTTAACTACGAGGTTTCGAGGTCGTTAAACGCCTGTGAGGGAGCTTTGCTTGTTGTTGACGCAACACAGGGAATAGAGGCACAAACCCTTGCAAATGCGTATTTAGCAGTTGATTGTGACCTTGAAATTGTACCTGTTATTAACAAAATAGATTTACCATCTGCTGATATTGACAGGGTAAGAAATGAAATTGAGGACGTAATAGGTATAGTTGCTGAGGATTGTCCTGCTGTTTCTGCCAAGGTTGGTTTGAATATTGATCAGGTGCTTGATGCAATCGTTGAAAAAATCCCTTGCCCACAGGGGGACGAAAACGCACCCCTTAAATGCTTGATTTTTGACTCTCACTACAATTCCTATTTAGGAGTAGTTGTATATGTCAGAGTGATTGATGGAACGCTTAAGGCAGGCGATAAAATAAGGCTTATGAACACAGGCGCAAAATATGAGGTTGTCGAGGTTGGTCACTTAAGTGCGTTTGGACTCGAAAAGGCTGATTCAATCAGTGCAGGTGAGGTTGGCTACATTACAGCAAGCATAAAAACAGTAAGCGAAACACGTGTTGGCGATACAGTTACAAATGATGAAAATCCTACAAGCGAGCCACTTAAGGGCTTTAAGGAAGCGTTGCCAATGGTATTTTCAGGTATATATCCAGCAGATGGTGCAAGATATAATGACCTTCGTGACGCTCTTGAAAAGCTTAAGCTTAATGATGCCGCATTGTCCTTTGAGCCTGAAACCTCGATAGCATTAGGCTTTGGCTTTAGGTGTGGCTTTTTGGGACTTCTACACATGGAAATTATTCAAGAACGACTTGAAAGAGAGTTTAATCTTGACTTAATAACCACAGCTCCAAGCGTAATTTATAAGATAGAAAAAACAAATGGAGAAACAATATTTGTTGATAATCCTTCAAATTATCCTTCTCCTGACACAATTTCAGTTGCCTATGAGCCTACTGTAAAGACAAGCATAATTACCCCAACTGAATTTGTAGGCGGAATTATGGATCTATGTCAGGATAGACGTGGTACATTTAAGGATATGAAATACCTTGACTCTCAAAGAGTTGAGCTTCATTATATAATGCCACTTAACGAAATTGTATATGACTTTTTCGATGCTCTAAAGAGCAGAAGTAAGGGCTATGCCTCGCTTGATTATGAGCTTGCTGGCTATGAGCCAAGTAATCTTGTTAAGCTTGATTTCTTACTAAATGGCGAAATTGTTGATGCTCTTACCTTTATCGTTCACTCGGAAAAGGCTTATGCAAGAGCAAGAAAGATAGCAGAAAAGCTAAAGGATAATATTTCACGTCAGCTTTTTGAAATTCCAATTCAGGCAGCAATCGGCTCAAAGGTTATTGCGAGAGAAACCGTAAGGGCACTTCGCAAGGACGTTTTAGCAAAGTGCTATGGTGGCGATATTACCAGAAAGAAAAAGCTTCTTGAAAAGCAAAAAGAGGGTAAAAAGAAAATGCGTCGCTTAGGCTCCGTTGAGGTTACTCCTGAGGCATTTATGGCTGTTTTGAAGCTTGATGACAGTGAGAAATGAAGAGCTTAGGACTTTATATCCACATACCCTTTTGCGAAAAAAAGTGTAATTATTGTGACTTTTATTCTAAGGAAGGTAATGATGAGGACCTTAAAAGCAAATATGTAGATGCACTTTGCCTTCAAATAGAAAGAGAAGCAGAGCTATATAAAAATCATATTATCGACACCATTTTCTTCGGCGGAGGAACACCCTCGCTTATTTCTTCAAGGGATATGGAAAAATTAATGCTAAGCATAAAAAAGTGGCTTAGCGTGGACGAAAATGCCGAAATATCCATTGAAATCAATCCTAAAACGGTTGATTTTGAAAAGCTTACTACCTACAAAAAAATAGGAATAAATCGTATAAGCATCGGACTTCAATCTACTGATGATGAAATGCTTAGGTGCTTAGGTAGAATACACACCTATAGTGATTTTCTTTCAACCTATAAAATGGTTAGAGAAGCTAACTTTGATAATGTTAGCGTAGATTTGATGTATGGCTTACCGAGCCAAACAGAAAAAATGCTTTTAGATACATTATCAAAAGTCCTGTGCTTAGATATAGAGCATATTTCTGCATATCTTTTGAAAATTGAGGAAAAAACCTATTTTGGAAAAATTAAAGATAAGCTTTCCTTGCCTGACGATGATACTGAATATGAAATGTATATAAAAATGTGTGAGCTTTTGGAGGAAAACGGCTATAATCAATATGAAATAAGCAATTTTTCTAAAGCTGGAAAAAGAAGCAGACATAATCTTAAATATTGGAAAAGCGAGGAGTATATAGGCTTAGGTCCAAATGCTCATTCCTATTTTGACAAAAGACGATATAGCTACAAGGCAGATACAGTAGCTTATATAAATGAGCTTTTAAAGGGGGACTTACCCGAAAAAATAAGCGAGGAGCAGGTTGAGTGCATAAGCGAAATGGACGAATATGTAATGCTTAAGCTAAGGCTAAGCGATGGAATAGAGCTTTGCGAATTTGAAGAAAGCTTTGGAACAGAGCTTATTAATAAATATCCGTCTATTATGAAATATGTAAATAGTGGGCATATGAAATTAGAAAATGGAAAATGCTATTTCACAAGGCAGGGCTTTTTCGTTAGCAATTACATTTTAAGTGATATACTATAGCCTTACTAAAATCAAACCAATTGAGTTCAATTCCCGTAAGACTAAAGACAAAAATACAAAAATTGCGACACGTGTCGCAATTTTTTAATTTAATATTTTGAATAATTAGTAAATTTTAATTAAAATTTGTTGACTTGTAAATTTTGTTGTGTTAAAATATTTTAGCCTTGCAAAAATCAAAAAATTCGGTTCGATTCTTATGCCCATCAGGCATATAAGGCTAACACAAAAGGAGGTGCTTTCTTGGATTTAAAGGAATTTAGAATGGTCGTAGCTCAAAACATTTACTTTTTACGTACCGAAAATCATTTAACCCAATATGAGCTTGGTCAAAGGCTCAACTATTCTGATAAGGCAATCTCCAAGTGGGAAAGAGGAGATGGCTTGCCTGACGCCTATGTGCTTTCTAATATTGCTGAGCTTTTTGGCGTAACAGTTGACTATATATTAACTGAGCACAAGGAGCAGGATAAAAAGATTGAAACCGAGCCAAAGAATAAGATTAAAAAGATTATTCAGTGTATAGCAAATGTTGCAGTCTTCGCAGTTGCTATGCTTATATATGTTATACTACATAATGTAGGTATAAATCATCCGTTTATTTTTATTTACGCAGTACCAACCTGTGCAATAATTGATATAGTAATTTCTGCAGTTTGGTATAAGGGCAGAGGAAATTTAATTTTCAGCTCACTACTCGTTTGGTCAACGCTTGCAACAATATATTTTGGAATAGGAAACTTTAACCTGTGGACGATTTTCCTGATTGGAATACCACTTCAAGTTATTCTTTTCTTAATTTTAGGTATTAAAATTACCATTACATTTACAAAGGTTGATCGTAAATTTAAGCCGAGAAAAAATAAAGAAGCTAAGACTAACGAAGACGAAGAAAAAGGCGAATAAGCCCAGTAAATACAAGGCACTCTACTATCCGTAGAGTGCCGTTTTTTTATTCTACTTTAAAAAAATAATATGGAGAGAAAAAAAGTAAATGAGTAGGTACACTTTTTGCAACAATATTGATAAAATACATACATAGCTTAAACACGAAAGGAAACACAAATGGCAAATTACGTACTTACAACCTGCTCAACCGTGGATTTAGAGTGGGAGCATTTAGAAAAAAGAAATATCGATTATTTTAGCTTTTCATATTATTTAGATAGTCAAGAATACAAGGACGATTTAGGAAAGAGTCTTTCTTACGATGATTTTTATAAAAAAATGACAGATGGAGTAGAAACCAAAACTGCTCAACCATCATTAGAGGATTTAAAGACCTTTTTTAGACCTTATTTAGAGCAAGGACTTGATGTTTTTAACCTTATGCTATCATCAGGTCTTTCAGGAACCTACAATACCGCACAAATAGTAGTTAAGGAGCTTTCCGAGGAATTTCCAGACAGAAAAATTTATATTGTTGACTCCTTAGGTGCATCGTCAGGTATGGGACTTTTCCTTGATAAAATAGCAGATTTAAGAGATAATGGATATACTATTGATGAGCTTCGTGCGTGGACAGAGGAAAATAGATTAAAGGTACATCATTGGTTCTTTTCGACCGACTTGACCTTCTTTGTAAAGGGTGGACGAGTGTCAAGGGTTGCTGGTTGGTTTGGAACTATTTTAAAAATTTGCCCACTTCTTAATGTGGATAATATGGGAAGACTCGTTCCAAGAGAAAAAATTAGAGGCAAAGCAAATGTAATTAAGCAAATAGTTAAGAAAATGGAAGAAAATGCAGAAAATGGGTTGAATTACAGTGGAAAATGCTATATCAGTCATTCTGCCTGCTATGAGGATGCTTTGGCTGTTAAAAAGCTAATTGAGGAAAAATTTAAAAGTCTTGATGGCGAGGTTGAAATACATTCTATTGGTACGACAATCGGCTCTCACACAGGCCCTGGTACAGTTGCGCTTTTCTTCTTTGGTAAGGAAAGAATTAATTAAGGAGAAAATATGACAAAAGAGCTTTTAGTACACGAAAAAATAAATGGTACAGATTATAAGGCACTTATCTTAAATGCTGCACAATGCTTGGAGGATAATGAAAACCAAATAAATGAGCTTAATGTTTTTCCAGTTCCAGATGGAGATACAGGCTCTAATATGTCTAAAACAGTATCAACTGCAGCTAAGGAGCTACTAAAGGATGATAGTGAGTCGCTTGATACAGTAGCTGAAAAAACAGCTAAGGCTATGCTTCATGGTGCAAGAGGAAACTCAGGTGTAATTGTAAGTCTTTTATTCAGAGGTATAGCAAAGGGACTAAAGAGTAGCTTTGAATGTGATGGTAAAGCGTGGGCTGAGGCACTTGAGCAAGGTGTAATATCTGCATATAATGCGATAGAACGTCCAGCCGAGGGAACAATATTAACAGTTGCAAGAAAATGTGCTGAGGCAGCAAAGCAGGCAGCCGAGGAATATAACAATTTCCAATATGTACTCGGAGTTGCAATAGAAGCAGCAGAGGAAGCGCTTGATGAAACAATAAATGAAAATCCCGTGCTTGAAAAGGCAGGAGTAGTAGATGCTGGTGGTATGGGCTGGCTTTTGGTAATGAAATCAATGTATAGTGCATTAACAAAGGAAAATATTATAGAATATCAGCCAAAGGAAAAAGCAATAAAAAAAGAAAGAGCCGACTTTTCTGAATTTGAAACCGAAAGCATCAACTTTTCCTTTTGCACAGAATTTATAATTACAAAATTAGAGCCAAATAGCGACACATCCCCCTTAAAAAGCTACTTAGGCACAATGGGTGACAGCCTTGTAATGCTCGATGACGGCGAAATAGTAAAGGTTCACATTCATACAAATGAGCCACATCAGGTTTTAGGTGAGGCATTGAAATGGGGTATTTACGAAAACGTCAAGGTTGAGAATATGAAAAGTCAGCATACAAGTAAAATCGTTGAGATCCCACAAAGCAAAATGAAGGATTACGGCATAGTTGCAGTAGCAAGCGGAGATGGAATTTCGCAGATTTTTACAGAGCTTGGTTGTGATATAGTGGTTAGCGGAGGGCAGACTATGAACCCCTCAACTGAGGAGCTATATAACGCAGTAAAAAAGGTTAATGCAAACACAGTATTTATTTTACCCAATAACAAAAATATAATTATGACAGCAGAGCAGGTAAGGGAAATATCCGATAAGGAAATAGTAGTTATACCAACTAAAACAATTCCACAGGGAATAAATGCTATGCTTGCCTTCAATGAAGAAAATGGAGTAAGCGAAAACGAGGAAGCTATGAATGAGCTTTCAAGGAGCATATCTACCATGCAAATTACCTACGCAGCAAGAAATTCGAGCTTTGACGGAATGGATATTTGTCAGGGTGATTATTTAGGACTTTTGGAAAATAAAATGATTATAAATCACAAAAATATCGACACTGTCCTTAGCGTTTTTGCAAAGGAAATTGAAAAAGTAGGCAAGGAAGCAATAAGTATATATTATGGCTCTGACGTGTCAGAGAGTGAGGCTGAAAGAGCAAAGGAGTACCTTGTAAGCCTTTTGCCAAATGCTCAAATTGAGCTATATAATGGAAATCAGCCTGTGTATTATTACATTATTTCAGCAGAATAATTTTTCTCTCTTCAAAAATACGCCCCGTGAAGCTTTTTCACGGAGCGTATTTTTATTATATAGTTTCAAGCTTAATTAAATTTGTGCTTCCACTTTCGCCGTTTGTAATACCGCCAGTAATTACAATTTTATCACCCTTCTTTAGCTTGAAGGTCTGCTTAGCCGCCTTGTTAGCCATATAGAAAAGCACGTCAGTAGAATTAACAACCTCACACATTACAGGAGTAACACCCCAAGAAAGAGCAAGCTTTCTCCATGTTTGCTCGCTTGTTGTCATGCCAATTATATCAACAGGCGCTCTGAAACGAGAAACCATTCGTGCAGTAATACCAGAAATAGAGCATACTACAATAGCCTTAGCATGAATATCAATAGCCATACAAGCTGTCGAGTGGGAAATTGCGTCAACAGCATTTCTTATTGTAAAGTCTGCTGATGAAAATAGTGTATCATAATTGATATAGCTTTCAGTTTTTTCAACTATTTTTGACATAGTTTTAACTGTCAAAACAGGGTATTTACCCATAGCCGTTTCTCCTGATAGCATAACAGCACTTGAACCATCGTAAACAGCATTAGCAACGTCAGAAATTTCTGCTCTTGTAGGACGAGGATTGTTAATCATTGATTCAAGCATTTCTGTAGCAGTAATTACACGCTTACCAAGCATTCTGCACTTAGTTATAAGATGCTTTTGAGTTACAGGCAACTCCTCAAATGGAATTTCAACGCCCAAATCTCCACGTGCAACCATAACACCGTCACATTCCTTGCAGATTTCCTCAATGTTATCAACACCACTTCTGTTTTCAATCTTAGCGATAATATCAATGCTTTCGCCACCATTAGCCTTTAAAAAGCTTTTTACATCAATTAAATCCTGTCGTCTTGAAACGAATGAGCAAGCAATAAAGTCAACCCCCTGCTCAATACCAAAGAGTAAATCGCTTTTATCCTGCTCGGATAGATACTCTTGATTTAAAACCTTGTTTGGAAAGCTCATTGATTTTGAGTTAGAAAGCTCACCACCAACCAAAACCCTACAAATAGCATCTGTGCTTGTAAGCTCGCAAACCTCAAAAATAACAAGACCATTATTTACAAGGATTTTATCTCCAACACTTAAATCATTAATTAGTCCCTTGTAATTTACACTAACCCTCTTTTCATCACCGATAATATCGTCGGTAGTAAAAATAAATTGGTCGCCATCATTTAGTGTAATTGAGCCATTTTCAAAGGTCTTAATTCTATATTCAGGACCTTTAGTATCAAGCATAATAGCGATAGGCAAATCAAGCTTTTCTCTAACAGATTTAATCAAATTAATTTTTTCAAGGTGGTCAGAATGTGTTCCGTGAGAGAAGTTAAGCCTTGCAACGTTCATTCCAGCAAGACAAAGCTCGCTCATAACCTTTTCGTTTTCACAAGCAGGGCCAATAGTACATACAATTTTAGTTTTTCTCATTTTTTAATCCTCGGTAGTTTCTTTATCAGTAAAATCAAATTGACTTTCATATAGTCGCTTATAAAAGCCATTTTTATTAAGTAGCTCGTTATGATTACCCATTTCTATAATCTTACCCTTGTTCATAACAAGAATAATATCAGCCTCCTTAATGGTTGAAAGGCGATGGGCAACAATAAATGAGGTTCGTCCCTGCATAAGCGTTGCAAAGGCGTTTTGAATTTTAATTTCAGTTCTTGTATCAATAGAGGAGGTAGCCTCGTCTAAAATAAGCATAGGTGGAAGTGCTAACATAATTCTTGCAATACAAAGAAGCTGTCTTTGTCCCTGCGATAGAGAACAGTTTTCGTCAGATATAACGGTATCATATCCCAAGGGTAGCCTTTTAATAAAGCTATGTGCATGACATGCCTTAGAAGCACTTATAACCTCTTCGTCGCTTGCATCAGGCTTTCCCATTTTAATGTTATCCTTAACAGTTCCATTTTGTAGCCATGTTTCCTGTAAAACCATGCCATAGCCCTCACGAAGTGAATGTCTTGTTATATCCCTTATATCGTGAGAGTCAACTAAAATAGAGCCATCATTTACGTCATAAAACCTCATTAAAAGATTTATAAGTGTTGTTTTGCCACAGCCAGTAGGACCGACAATAGCAACCCTCATTCCTGCCTTTACATCAAGGCTTAAGTCCTTGATTAATTCCTTGTCCTCTGAATATGAAAATTCTACATTGTCAAGAGTTACATTACCTGTAACATTTTTAAGTGAAATAGCATCGCTTTTATCAGGCATTTCACTTTCTTCCTCCATAAGCTCGAAAACTCTGCCAGCACAGGCAAGAGCATTTTGTAGTTCAGTTACAACACCACTAATTTCGTTAAATGGCTTAGCAAACTGATTAGCGTAGCTTAAAAAGGTTGATAGCATACCAACAGTAAATACCATAGAAAGACCTGGTAAAAGTAAATTCATTGAAATTAGCGCACCAACAAGTGCAACACCAGCATAAATAAGTGCGTTTACAAATCTTGTTGTAGGGTTGACTAATGAGGAAAAGAAGATAGCCTTTGTTGATGCTTTTTCAAGCTCCTTATCAGCCTTTTCAAATTCGTCATAGAATTCATCCTCGTGATTAAACGCCTTTACAACCTTTAAATTACCAATACATTCGTCAATTATTCCTGTTTCCTTACCACGCTTTTGTGATTGCTTTTTAAAAAGCTTAAAGGTGTTTTTAGAAATAAACGCAGCAATAAACAACGATAGGGGAGTAAGCACTACAACCACAATGGTAATAACCCAGTTAAGGTAAATCATAAATACAAAGGTTGCAATAATTGTTACAATTCCTGTAAATAACTGGGTAAAGCCCATTAGTAAGCCATCTGTAAACTGGTCAACGTCTGTGATTATACGGCTAACCATTTCTCCATATGGATGAGAGTCAATATATTTTAATGGTAAGCTCTCAAGCTTAGAAAAGGCATCGTTTCGTATATCTCTTGTTACATTGTAGGTAATTTTATTGTTTATGCTATTCATAATCCATTGTAAAATTCCGATTATTATAGCAACAATTCCAATTTCAATTAGTATAGGTAAAATCTTACCATTAATTCCCAAATCAACGCTTATTTTAAGGTTAAAGCAATCAGCGATAACGTCAATAGCATTACCAACTCTTATAGGAATGTAGAGGGAAAGAAGCACACTACCTACAGCAAAGAGAAGGGAAAGAGCAATTAAAAACCAATATCTTTTTAGCCTTGATAAAATCTTTTTAATAACGCCTGATTGTAATTTAGTCTTGCTTTTCATTAATTATTACCCCCTTTCTCATTGGTAGAAAACTGGGATGAATAAATCTCTGAATAAACAGTACAGCTATCAAGAAGCTCGTTATGTGTGCCAATGCCTACAATTAATCCGTCATCAAGAACAATAATTTTGTCAGCGTGCTGAATAGATGCTGTTCTTTGTGAAACGATAAATACAGTAGGCTTATAGTCAAGCTCTCTTAAAGCCTTTCGTAAGCTTGAATCGGTTAAATAGTCAAGAGCGCTTGAGGAATCGTCAAGAACTAAAACCTCAGGCTTGCCAACTAAGGCTCTTGCGATAGTAAAGCGTTGTCTTTGTCCACCTGAAAGGTTTTTTCCACCCTGCTCAATTACAAAGTCAAGACCCTCAGGCTTTGAATCAAGTATATCCTTAGCCTGCGAAACCTCAATAGCCTTTATTAAATCGTCGTCAGAGGCGTTTTCGTCACCCCACAATAAATTTTGACGCAGGCTACCCTTGAATAATACAGCCTTTTGTGGAACATATCCGATTTTGTCACGCAAAATAATAGGGTCATATGCACGTACATCTAATCCGTCATATAAAACCTGTCCCCTTTCGCAATCGTAAAAGCGACCAATAAGATTGATAAGAGAGCTTTTTCCTGAGCCTGTCGAGCCAATAATTCCAATGGTTTCGCCCTTCTTTACTGAAAAGCTTATATCCTCAAGGGAATATTCAGGACTACCCTTATATCTAAGATACACGTTTTTAAATTCGATTAAATTATCGGTTTTGATAGGCTCTTGCGTTATGGTTTTTTGTGATGGTGAAACCTCGAAAACAGCTTGAATTCTGTTTCCGCAGGCAATAGCCTTTGTCATTGTAATAATTAAATTAGCAAGCTTAATAAGCTCGATTAATATCTGTGACATGTAGTTATATAATGCCACAACCTCACCTGCAGAAAGTCCCTCTACATTAAACTGAATAGCACCTACATATACTAAAATGGAAATAGCAATATTTACAATAGCATATGTAGCAGGATTCATAATAGCTGAAATTCTGCCTACAACTCTCTGGGCTTTATTAAGCGCCTCGGTCTTTTTTCTGTATTTTATATTTTCCTTTTCCTCAAGCCCGAAAGCACGAATAACTCTTGCACCCGTTAGATTTTCTCTTGTAGAATCAAGAACAGAGTCAAGCCTTCCTTGAACATTTTTGTATAGTGGAATAGTTAAGCACATTATTCCAAAAACAATGAGTGAAAGAATTAAAATAGCTCCAACAAAAACAAGTCCAGCCTTAAGGTCTATAAAAAATGCCATAATCATAGCACCAAAGACTATAACAGGGGAGCGCATAAATAATCTTAATGTAAGATTTACACCTGTTTGAACCTGATTTGCATCACTTGTCATTCTTGTAATTAGAGTAGAAGTACCAAGCTCATCTAATTCTGTATAGGAAAGAGAGGTAACATGCTTAAAAAGCGATCTTTTTACCTTAGAGGTAAAGCCAACAGATGCCTTTGCAGCAAAATATTGTGCAAAAAGAGTGCAGGTAAGACCAACAACACCAAGCAGGGCCATAATTCCACAGGAAAATGCTAAATTACGAGTATTGCCCTTAGGAATAGCTTCGTTTATGATATTAGCAACCACCAAAGGTATTAAAAGCTCAAAAACAGCTTCAAGCATTTTAAAAAGTGGACTTAATATACATTCCTTGCGAAAGCCACGCATAAAACGAAGTAGCTTAAACATTTTTGTTACTCCTTTCCAAAAATTCTCATTAAATTATATCATACAATAATATTAAAATCAATTATATTATAAAAAATTCCCACGCAATATTTTGCGTGGGAATATATTATTAAATGTTCATAAGTATCGGTAGTATAACAGGCTTACGCTTTGTTTTTGCAAAAACATACTTAGTAATAGCATTTTTAAGTATGCTTTTAAGCTCATTCCATTCCTTAACGCCCTCGTCAAGAGCATCAATTAAAACTCTTGTAGCAACGTCCCTTGCGCCGTTTACTAATTCCTCATTTTCTCTTACATAAACAAAGCCACGAGAGATAATTTCAGGGCCAGACATTAAAATGCCCTCCTCAAGGCTGACTGAGGCTACAGCGATAATAAGACCACTTTCGGCAAGATTTTTTCTATCGCGCAAAACAATATTACCAACATCGCCAATTCCACTTCCGTCAATTAGCACCTTGCCAGCTTGAACAACGCCGTTAAATCTTGCTCCGTCCTCGTCAATCTCGATAACCTTACCTATATCAGAAACGAAAATGTTTTGTGGATTCATTCCCATTCCCTCAGCTAATTCCTTATGCTGAATAAGGTGTCTGTATTCACCGTGAACAGGCATAAAATATTTAGGCTTTGTAAGGGCATGCATTAGCTTTAACTCCTCTTGACAGGCGTGACCTGAAACGTGCACCTCCACACTTGAATCGTGATATACATTAACGCCACGGCGATACATCTCGTTTACAATTTTACCAACCAATGGCTCGTTTCCAGGAATAGCACTTGAAGAAAGCACGACCAAATCCTTGTCAGTAAGTACAACCTTGTCGTGATCTGAAAATGCCATACGATAAAGAGCACTCATAGGCTCGCCTTGACTTCCAGTTGTAACTATTGTTAATTTTTCAGGTGGATACTTTTTGATTTGATCAATATCAATAAGCACTCCGTCAGGCACATTCATATATCCAAGCTTAACAGCAGCATTTACTACATTAACCATGCTTCTGCCAGTAACAGCAACCTTTCTTTCGTGGCGAATGCTTGCATCAATAATCTGCTGAACTCTGTGAACATTAGAGGCAAAGGTAGCTATTATAAGCCTCTTGTCCTTAGCCTGTGAAAATATTTTTTCAAGAGAGAAGCCAACGCGCCTTTCAGAAGGCGTAGAGCCAGCTCTTTCCACGTTGGTCGATTCACAAAGAAGCATCAGAACACCATCGTTTCCAAGCTGACCTAAACGAACAATATCCATCATTTCTCCATCTATAGGAGTAGTATCAAGCTTAAAATCTCCTGTATGAATAACCATACCCTGTGGAGTAGATATAGCAAGTGCACAAGCATCAGCGATAGAGTGGTTTACTCTGATAAATTCGATTTTAAAGCAACCAACGCTTACCTTATCGCCAACATTTACATTGTGCAATTTTGCACTATTAAGTAGCTTATGCTCCTCAAGCTTATTTTCCAAAATGCCGAGAGTGAGCCTTGTGCCATAAACTGGAACATTCATATTCTTTAAGAAATAGGGTAGTGAGCCAATATGGTCCTCGTGTCCGTGAGTTAGGAAAATACCGCGAACCTTTTCAATGTTATTCTGAATGTGTGTAAAATCAGGAATAACAAGGTCAACACCAAGCATATCGTCGTTTGGAAATCCAATACCGCAGTCAACGATTATAATATCGTTACCACATTCCAAAACGGTCATATTTTTTCCTATTTCATTAAGACCACCTAAGGAATAAATTCTTAGCTTAGGCTGTTTTGGCTTTTTAACCTCTTTTTTCTTCCTCGTAGTAGGCTTTTTTACTGACTTAGTGGACTTTTTAGATAATGAGCCCGAAGTTACCTTTCTTGAGGAGCTTTTTTCCAAGGAGCTTATGGAAAGCTCCTTAGCTGTTGCCTTTTTTGAAGTGGGCTTTTTCCATTTGCCCTGCTTTTTTTCTTGCATAATAACCTCATATAACGGGATAGTCAAGCCTGTATAAACGACCCCACGCTTGCGACACCGTATTTTTTAAAACGAATTTTGATATAAGTATTGTATCATAAAATATATAATAAGTCAAGTTTAACTGCTAAATAAAAAGTGTAATAACAAAGGCTATAATAGCACCCAAAAGTAGTCCACAGCTAAATGTATAAATAAGCCTTCCAAATACTCCTTTTTTCCTTTTTGATATTTTAGTTGTACCGAGTATTCTTTCTGCCTCGCACAAAACTTCGCTTTCTATAAAATGCTCGCAATTATCCTTCATAACAAAATATGCCTCGTCAAAATAGGGGCTTTTGATATTTCTTAATTGCATAATTCTTCTTTCGTATCCGTTTATCATAAAATTCCTCCAAGCTTTTTTAGCACGGTAAGTCAAGCTATTTTCCATTTCAAACCAATTTGGTTCGATTTCCGTAAGGCTAGTAGCTTATTGTTTGCCAAAATATTTTTATTTATTCAGAAAAATAATCGGCACAAAATACAGGAAAGAAATATAGAAAAAACAGAAACAAAAAGTGCAACAGGCATAGCATGACGTGTTTTTGTTATTTTTGTCATAGAAAAATAAACACAAATAATATAAATGAAGGTGTCTGTTGAAGCGAGAATAACCGAGGCGCAAAGAGAGGGAAAGGAGTCAGGACCATATGTGCTAAGTATTTCCCCGTATGTAGCAAGCGAGGCACTTCCAGATATAGGGCGAGTAAGAATAAGTGGAAAAATTTCCTTAGGAATACCAATAAAATCAAAAGCAGGGGATAAAAAATCACTTATAATTCTGCATGCTCCAGAGGCAGTAAACATACTTACAGCTACAATAAGGGCGCACATAGTTGGTAAAAGAGAAACTGCTGATTTTATTCCATTTTTAGCACCTGTTAAAAAGCTATTAAAATAGCTTTTTTTGCCAAATAAAATTACAAGAGCAACAAGTGTTAAAATTGTAGGAATTACAAAATATGAGATTTTTTCAAGTATCTCCATTAATTTTACCTATCAGCTTGCAAAGAATAATTCCAATTAGCATACAAGCAAGGGAGCAAATCCAAACAGGGACAATAATTTCATATGTAATTGATGCCCCCTGAGAAAGACGCATAGAAATAACAGTTGTAGGAACTAAATTGAAGCAAGCACATCCTAAAATGCAAAGAGTTATCATATCATTTGTAGCTTTATTGCTGTTTCTTCCCTTATTCATTTTGTCAATTGCTGAAAGGGCAAGTGGAGTAGTAGCGTTAGAAAGGCCTAAAACACCTGCACTAACGCAGGCAGTAATCTCCTCACAGCCCTCACCACTTTTAAAGGCTCTTGGGAAAATATGCTTTAAAACAGGACGTAAAAGCCTTGAAAGCTTAGATATAAATCCACAATCCCTTAAAACCTCCATGACACCATTCCAAAGAGCCATAAAGCCAATAATTGAAATAATTATATTAACGCTTTTAGTAGCTCCTTGTAAAATTGAATCACCAAGAAGCTTCATATCTCCATTAAAAATCCCAAAAACAAAGGAAATAATACAAATTATAGAAAAGCATTTTCCAAGCATAATAACTCCAAATTGTAAATAATTGTAAAATATTGTTGACTATAAAGTAAAAAAATGGTAAAATAAAGACAATAAAAATCGAAATGCGACGAGAGGTGACAATATGAAGGCAACAGGAATAGTTAGACGCTTAGATGAGCTTGGTAGAATAGTATTGCCTATGGAAATACGTAATAACTTTAATCTCGAGCCAAAGGATCCAGTAGAAATATTTGTAGATGGAGATCGTATAATATTAATGAAATATCAGCCCTGCTGTATATTCTGTAAAAGCACAAAGGATAATGTAATATACAACGAAAAGCGTGTTTGTAAAGCCTGTATAGAAAAGCTCAAAAAGGAGCTATAAAAAATATATGAAAATGGCGGGATTTTAATTCCGCCATTAAAACGATAAATATTAAAAGGAATATACATATGGAAAAAGTATTAAAATATAGCTATAGTGCAAGTTGCTTTGAGGAGGCTTTACCACTCGGTAATGGTCAGCTTGGTGCTATGGTTTATTCAGGAACAGATATTGATAGAATTTCGCTTAATCACGACACCCTCTGGTCAGGTAAGCCTGGAGATACCTTTGTAGAAGGAGCGTATGAGTCAAATGAAAGAGCAAAGGCGCTTGTGAACGAGGGTAGAAGACATGACGCTCAAAGAGAAATAGAGGAAAACTTTACAGGAACATGGCTAAACTCTTATATGCTCTTAGGTACACTATATATAAAGAACCTAAGCGATAATGGAGAGGTGACAAATTATAAGCGTACTCTTGATATGGAAAAGGGTATAGTTAATTTAAGCTATGAGCAAAATGGTGTATCATATAAAAGAGAATATTTTGTATCCTGTCCAGATAACTGTATGATGATTAAAATCACATCATCACAGCCTGCAAGCTATGAGCTTTATGGTGATTGTGTTGGTAAAAGCCATGTAACCTCATGGCACGAAAACTTATATTTTTCAGGTGAATGTCCAACTGCCTTAGCGCCAAGCTATCGCAAGGACGAAAAGCCAATTATCTATGACGGAAACGGAGTTAAGGCTGATGCTATTGCACGTGTAAAAACAGATGGAGAGGTAATGCCTGTTACAGATTCTAAGATAACAGTTAAAAATGCAAAAGAGATAGTAATCTATTTTGTTACCGAAACAAGCTTTGTATCCTTCGATAAGCTTCCTAATAAGCCTACCTTCTATCCTTGTGTAGAAAGAATGGATAGTCTTTTTGAAAAAAGCTATGATGATATCAAAAAGAAGCATATAGAGGACTTTTCAGGTCTATTTAATAGAGTAATTACCGATTTTGGTGGTAACGAAAGCGACCTCGATACCGACGAAAGATTGAAGCAGGAAAATAAAGACTTAGGTCTTTGCGAGCTTCTATATAATTTTGGTAGATATCTTGTAATATCAGCATCAAGAGAGGGAACACAGGCAACAAATCTTCAGGGTATTTGGAACGAAAGCTATTATGCGCCTTGGTCGTCAAACTATACATTAAACATAAATGCAGAAATGAACTATTGGCCTGTGCTTATGAATGATTTAGTATGCTGTAATGATCCAATTATTAACCTTACGAAAAATATCAGCGTAAATGGTAGAGAAACAGCAAAAAGACTATATCATGCAGACGGCTTTGTATCTCATCATAATAGTGATTTATGGGCACACACAACACCAGTTGGCTCTAAGGTCGAAAATTCAACGCAATATGCGTATTGGAATATGTCATCTGGCTGGCTATGCCGTCATCTTTACGAGCATTATGAATATACTCTTGATAAGGATTATTTAAGAAATACTGCATATCCAATAATGAAGGAGGCAGCGAAATTCTACCTTTCTGTAATGGAAGAATTTAATGGTAAATATATCGTTACCCCATCAACCTCACCTGAAAATAGCTACAACGAGGCTGACCATTGGATTTATCTAAGTAAATATACAGTAATGTCACAGTCAATCGTTGAGGATTTATTTAAAAATGTATCAAAATCTGCTGAAATTTTAGGCATTAGTGATGATTTTACAAAGGAAATCAATGCTAAAAAGGACAAAATTGGTATTTATGAAAGGGGTAGCGAGGGACAGCTTCTTGAATATGACGGAGAATATGAGGAAACTGATATATTCCATCGTCACGTTTCTCACCTCTATGCCTTCTATCCAGCAGACCTTGTAACAACAGAAAATAATCCAGAGGTTGCTCATATGGTTAGACGCTCCCTTGAAAGACGTGGTGATGAGGGAACAGGCTGGAGCATGGGCTGGAAGGTTAATTTGTGGGCTAAGCTAAAGGACGGAGATAGAGCATTGAAGCTCGTTAAAAATCAGCTTCGCTTTATGCCTGCTAAGCCTGATGATAAAGTTGATATGTGGCACGCAGGTGGAACATATGCAAATATGTTTGACGCACACCCACCTTTCCAAATTGATGGAAACTATGGCGTTTGTGCTGGTATTGCTCAAATGTTTTTACAATGTGAGGATGGAAAGATAAGAATACTTCCTGCATTACCATCAGAAATGAAAAAGGGTAGCATAAACGGACTTTTGGCTAAGGGCAACATTAAGGTTGATATCTCTTGGGAAAATAACAAGCTAAAGAGCTTAAAACTTGTAACACCGATAACCCAAACTGCTATAATAAATATTGATGGAGCTGATAAGATAGTATCACTCGAGGCTGGAAAGCCATTTGTGATGTAAGCTCTAAATTTATATAGTAGTATGGTGCTATTGGAGGTACATAATGAAAAATTTGGGATATTATAACGGCAAAATCGGTGAAATTGAGGAAATTTCAATACCGATGACCGATAGGGCATTCTATTTTGGAGATGGGGTGTATGATGCGGTAATGTGTCGTAATAATATCCCTTATCTTTTATGTGAGCATATAAACAGATTATATGAAAATTGTCATCTTTTAGGCATAACCGTTCCTAAAACCAAGGAGGAGCTTTCTCACATCATTAAAGAGCTTTGCAAACGTGTTGATGGTAATGAAAAATTTGTTTATTTTCACGTATCAAGAGGAAGTGGTATAAGAGACCACGCATTTTGCGAGGGAAACGGTAACCTTTGTATAATGATAAAGCCACAAAATGTGGGAGACGTGTACGAAAAGGTTGATTTATGCACTACAAACGATTACCGTTATGGCTACTGCAATATAAAGACCTTGAACCTTTTACCAAGCGTGCTTGCTGCCCAGCTTTCCAAGGATAATAAATGTGAGGAAGCTATCTTTATAAGAGATGGATATGTGACTGAATGTTCACACAGTAATGTGTCAATTTTAAAAAATGGTGAGCTTATAACAGCTCCTGCTGATAGACATATTTTACCAGGGGTTACAAGAGCTCATCTCATAAAAAAAGCAAAAGAAGCAGGCATCTTAGTAAGAGAAGAAAAATATACAGAAAAAGAGCTTTTTGAGGCAGATGAAATACTTATAAGTAGCTCCTCAAAAATGATAAAAAGCGCAAAACGCTTAAACGGCAAAAGTGTTGGTGGTAAGGACTTTAAGAATTTAACATACCTACAATGCGCAATTTATAGTGATTATTTGACTAACACAACAATAAAATAAAAAAACTCCGACACGTGTCGGAGTTTTTTTATTAATAGTAAAATGCGTGATTACCAATTTGTGCATAAAATGGTCTGTTTTGACAAACCCAACAGTGAGGTACAACGCTTGGATTAACAAAGTATAGAATACCTGTGTTAATAGAGTAGCCCTCAAGGCAGATTTTTGCAGCTATTATACTATCTTGATTTGGAGATTTATAAATTGCTCCGTTGGCGGTAGGGCTAAATTGTGTTCCGTTCTTTTTGTCAAAGATAACACCATAAATTGTGTTTGGAAAATAGCTTGATTTAGTTCTGTTCAGAATTACATTACCAACAGCAATTTTGCCTTTCATAATCTCGCCACCACTTTCTGCATTGATAATTCTTGATAACCAGTAAACCTCATCATCTCTGTAAAAAGAGTCGCCAGATAGAATTCCACCACTTCCCTTGGTGATATAGAAGGATGAATTTGAATTATTCCATCTTGCACTTGCACCAAATGCCTTAGTCATCAAAAGCACAGGGGCATACATAACGCCGTTTTTCATAAAAATTGGCGAGGGAGTGTATAGATATCTGCCATTAGCATTGATATAATTGTCCCCGTCTTTTGCAGTCAAATATAGCTTGCTTGTTTGTACCGTTAAGGTTCTCGAAGCATAATTATATGTAACCTTAGCACTTGAATCCATAGAGGTCGCAAAGCGTCTAACACCAACAAAGGTTGTCTGGTCCTTTACTTGTGTATTTCCTGAAAATCTGACATCATTTATGTAAACCCCAACCCAAGAGTTAGATGATGATGCGCTTACAACCACCGAAAGAGAGGTTGATATTACTAAAATCAAAAGTAAAATAGATAATCCCTTCTTCACATTACCATCCTTTCCTTTATGATTTAATTATTCGAATAATTACATTAATATTGTAACATTGGAATAAGAATAAATCAAGGAACAATATTTGTAAAAAATGTATCTATTTTACAACAAACAGCTAACCACGTGTTTGATTTTTTGCTTTTCCAATCAGTCTTTTTGCAAGTCCTAATTCTTCATTTGAAATAGAACCAAGAGCATAAGATATGAGTAAATACAAAACAGCCGTAAAGCTTATTTCGAAAACAGTTGTCAGCTTACCAAGAGATAAACCAAAAACTCCAAGTGAAAAAACAAATCTTGATATAGCAGTTGCGATAACAATACAGAAAAGTGGCTTAATTACCCATTTTAAAATTTTTGTTTTCACCTTAGTTATATTTAGTAGCTTTATAATGCTAAGAGAGGTATTAAGTAGCTCAGTAATAAAAATAACTACAACATATCCACTAATGCCAAAGGGCGGTAATAAAACAAGTATTAGTATAACACTTACTAACGAATCGAGTATATTGACTCTCATGCTGTAAACCTGTTCCCCAAGCCCCTTTAAAATCCCATCAACAGTTCCATCAAGGTACATAAGAGGAATTAATGGAGAGAGCTGTCTAATAAATTCGCCTGCCTCGCTCGTTCCATAAAAAAATATTCCTATTTCATTTGAAAAGCAAATTAAAATTCCACTAACACCAAACGCAAAAATTAGGGTAAAGCTAAATACACGAGAAACAATATATCTTATACGTGAAAAATCCCTTTTTTCGTATGAGGCAGAAATTTCGGGCACTAAAAGTGACGAAAATGAGCCAATAACCGACGAAGGAAAAAGCAAAAGCGGGAAAACCATTCCATGCAAAATTCCATATGATGCAAATGCACCCTGCTCACTTGCACCATTTTTACGAAAGCCATAGGGAATTAGTAAATGCTCAACAGTAGAAAGACCACTTCGTACATATCCACTGACACCTATAGGAAAGGCCTCCTTAAAAACTGAATATTCCTTAATCCTTTCCTTTTTGTCTATGCTTAAATTTCTGTGCCTTTTTCTATCAATTATATAAATAATACTGCTTATCACCATAGAAAAGCATTCGCTAATTGTTGCTCCCATAGCCAAAGAGGCGCAGGCATACTCCACACCTGAGGGCGAAAGCATAATCAAAAAATAGCTAACTGTAGTTATCTTAACACCCTGCTCAAAGAATCTGACAATTACATTCTTATAAATTCTGCGTACGGCTGAGAAATATCCATTTAACACACTTGAAACAGATATAGGAACAAGACTAAATGCCATAATTTTCAAGGAGGGAATTACCTTAGTACTGCCTAAGGCATATTTACCTATCGGAGAAGCAAAGGCAAATAAGAAAGATGATGCAATTATAGAAAAGAAAAGTGAATACAAAAGTGCGCTTTTCATTATCTTTAAAACTGCCTTGTTGTGACTCTTATCAAGTAGTTCGTTTTCATTGTAGGGAAGTGCCATAGAAATCAGCCTTATAACAGTTAACTGTATACCAGAGGTTGCCACAGTAATTGCAAAGGAATAAATGCCAGAGCTTAAGGTAATTAAGCCAATTCCCTCGCTACCTACCTTGTTTGTTACGAATATATTAAAGCCAACAGAAATAGTATTAATTAAAATTCCAGCAAGCGACAAAAGCGCTGCATTAAAAAAATATTTTTGAACCTTGTTTATTTTTATCACCACACAATCAATAAAATATATGATGATAAAAAGAAAAAAACCACACAAAGCGTGTGGTTTTTATATTATTTAACTATAAGGGTAACGATTTCAAATGGCTTGATATCGAGTGTAACGCTATTATTCTTAATAGTAAGTGGCTTAAGCTTTCTTTCGCAAAGATTTCCTAAATAAGCCTCGCTTATATCAAAGCCGAATTTAATAGTTGCTTTTGAACGATAATTTTTAGCCTCATAAAGACGAACTACAGTTTCATCACCATATTCAGCCTCCTTGATTGCTTCAACTATAACATTGTCCTTGTTTACACTAACAAGTGAAAATTCGCTTTCTAATTTTCCACCACCCTCGCATTTGACAGCGGTCATAGGGAGGTTAAGCTCGTAAGCATATTTTACAACATCACAATTTTCAACATTTTGACTATGAGGATATAATGAATATGTAATTTGGTGAATTCCTTGGTCGTTGTAATCACCCATATTGCTTGGATTCCAGCCAGAGGTCAAAAGTGTTAAGCGCATATCTGAATTATGTATATCGTGGCCATATTTGCAATCATTTAATAGGCTGACACCATAGTTACCCTCGGAAATATCAGCATATTTATGAGCGCAAACCTCAAATTTAGCATGATCCCATGAGGTATTAAAGTGAGTAGGACGCTTAGTTGTTCCAAATTGAATTTCATAGGTAGCTACGTCTGTGTTAATATCAACAGGGAAGGATACCTTCAAAATTTGTCTTTGCTGACACCAATTAATCTTAGTTTCAAAATCAATCTTGCCTAAGTCCTCATAGAACCACATAATTTGCTCAATTTCACTCTCAAGATGCTTTTTCTTGTAGTGAATACCTGTTTTAGCACCATCGTCAATTATATAAATATCATATGGAGCTGATACATTGTATTCCTTATCGTTTGAGCTACGCTGAAGCTCCCAAGCGTCATAATTGTCAGGGTAGTTTTCAAGGGCAAATATTCTGTTAGCCACCATACCCTTCTTAATAACCTCTCGATGGTTTTTCTTATCATAAATCGAAACGATATTATAGTTTTTGTCAAGCTTAACAGTGAAGAATTTTGTAAAGATAGTTCTATCCTTAATTGTTATGCTATTTTTAGGCTCTATATCATTTATAACCTTATAGCCCTTTGCAGGGATATTTTTAACAAAAACACTTTTGCCATTAATTTTTACAGTAGAGGAGCAATTAAAGGAATGAGGATTAAATACAACATAGCCCTTATCCTTAACATTTTTACTTACATAGTCAAAGGCATTACCTCTGAGCGAAGCAAAAAGCTCCTTGAGCTCCTTGTAATCCTTATCACATCTTTCATAAACCTCTTTGATAGATGAGCCAGGAATAATATCGTGGAACTGATTTGTCAAGATTGTTTCCCAAGCCTCATGTAGCTCTTTTTTAGGGAATTTAGCTACCTTAAGCTTATCAAGCATAACACAAAGAGCCTCTGTGTCAAGAATTAAAAATTCACATTGACGGTTGTTTCTCTTATTTTTACCAATAGAGGTATATGTTCCTCTGTGGAACTCAAGATACAACTCACCCTGCCATGCTGGTAATAATTCAGGCTTTTTATCTATATTTTTCTTTAGTCTATCGAAAAATTCTGTTGCAGTACCAATGTGAGATTGGGATAGACCATAAATACCCTTGCTTGTACGACGCAAAAGCTCAAGCATATGGTCGGTAGGACCACCGCCACCATCACCAAAGCCAAAGGTAACAAGTGCCTCGTTAGAAAGTGCCTTTTGCTGATATCTGTTCCAAGCACCATCAATAACAGAGAAGTCAGAGGAAGGACAATAAGAGCTAAATCTTTCTGGAACACGCCCCTTCTTTTCCTCTTGCGCTGTCATAAAGTGTGTATTAATGCCAGTACCATCAATACCCCTCCATAGAAATGTATCATAAGGCATAGTATTTGTATCATTCCAGCCAATTTTGGAGGTTACAAACCAGTCAACCTCACTCTTTTTAAGAATTTGAGGTAGTGCAGCAGCATAACCAAAAACGTCAGGCAACCATAAAATCTTAGATTCAACACCAAATTCATCTCTGAAGAAGTTTTTACCATATTGAACCTGTCTTACAAGACTTTCACCAGATGAGAGGTTGCAGTCTGCCTCAACCCACATAGCGCCCTCAACTTCCCATCTACCTGCTTTAATCATAGCCTTGATTTCGTTGTAAAGCTCAGGGCATTCCTCCTTAACCATCTTGTAAAGAACAGCCTGAGAGGACATAAACTTATACTCAGGGTATCTTTTCATAAGCTCAATAACAGTTGCAAATGAGCGCTGTGCCTTTTCTCTTGTTTGCTCAAGTGTCCAAAGCCAAGCTACATCAATATGAGTGTGACCTATACAAAGTGTCTTTATATCCTGATCCTTGCAGAACCTTGAGTAAAATTCCCTTTGTAAGTATTCGTCTGCCACCTTAACAGACTCATAAAACTCCTTTGATGGAAGCTTTAGCATATTAAGCCTTGTAATAGCTTTTTCCATAATAGCTACAATGTTATGATATTCATAAGAGTTATCACTTAAAAACTCTAATGCATCACAGGGCACTGAAACATCGTAATAAAGCTTTTTAACGTCTTGATTTTCAACAATAATTTGAGCATTAAGAGTAAGGTCGCATCTATTGGCCTCCATTCCTGAATAACCATAGAGAAGAATATCATATTTATCCTGTCCATTAAGAGTAAGATATGTATGATTAGTATCAAGACCTTGACGTATTTTTCCATCAACATAAGCAATGAATTGTGGATTGGTAGCATCCCAGCCCTCTATACCTGTGCTAATGTTTAATTTTATCTCTTTTCCACTAAATTCCTTAGCATCTAAAACAAAATGGAACCAAGCGTGCTTGTCGCGCTCCTTGCCCCAACGCATATCGGAGGTAAATGGAACGAAATCAGAGGTTGCTGGTAGCTCGCTACCTACCTTGTACTCGCAAAGCTTGTAGGTGATATTGTCAACGGGATATGTCTTTACAACAATATTTTCCTTGAGCTTTTTCATAACAACCTTAAGATTTCTTATAGATTCGTTAATTGGCTTCATATATAACTCCTTAAAAAGTATTCATTAGAATTTTATCATATTGAGGAAGAAAAAACAATAAATGTTTGCAAAATAAGTAAAAATATGTTAATATAAAATGGAAAAAGGGGTGGTTTCTGATGAAAGAGGAGCTTTCAAGACTTGAAAAGCTGATTGGTATGAATAATGTTGAAAAGCTTTTTGAAAAAAAGGCTATAGTCTTTGGTGTTGGTGGCGTTGGTGGTTATGCCTGCGAGGCTCTTGCAAGAAGTGGAGTAGGACAGATAGACATAGTTGACAACGATACAGTTTCTGTATCAAATATAAACAGACAAATAATTGCCCTTCATTCAACAATAGGTAGGGATAAGGTCGAGGTAATGAAGGAAAGAATGCTTGACATTAATCCAGAGATAATTGTAAACGCATATAATGTATTTTACACCCCTGATAATTCAAATATAATCGACCTGTCAAAATACGATTATGTAGTTGATGCAATAGATACAGTAACAAGCAAAATAGAGCTTTGCGTCGTATGTGATAAGCTAAGCATTCCACTTATATCCTCTATGGGTACAGGTAATAAGCTTGATCCAACAAAATTCAAGGTTTCTGATATTTATAAAACCTCTGTTTGCCCACTTGCAAGAGCTATGAGAGTGGAATTGAAAAAGAGAGGGATAAAGCACTTAAAGGTCGTTTATTCTGAGGAAACACCAGTTGTAAATGGATGTGAGGAAAATGGAAAAAGAGTACCAGCATCAAGTGCATTTACACCATCGGTTGCAGGATTAATTATTGCCTCTGAGGTAATTAAGGACTTAATAAAATAAGGCTGTTGCAAAGCGCAACAGCCTTTTTAATTTAGTTTATGTTTAAATCGTTAACCCTTTGACCTTGCTTCCAGCTAAGCTTATAGACTTTTTCACCATAAGTCAAAAATTCCTTTGCTAAGCCAGCCTTGTGAAGCTCATGTAGCTCACTTGGAGAAAGAGAGGGGAAAAGATCGCCTTTATCATTTGCATCAAAATTATAAAAGTCCTCAACGATATATTTTATCGTTGCAGAATAAACAGCCTCCCCCTTTTTGTTATAGCTAAGAGTTAAATCACTGATTTCAATTCTTGTAAAATAAGAGCCCATAGCATACCAAAAATCACCATCTAAATTGTGGTATAAGCTTTCAGTAGCTTGATTAAAGCTTAGAGTGCTTTCTTGATTTGCCAAAACCTCGCATGCTGCTAACGCACTATTCAAATCAATATTTCTGTTTGAAAGGGCAGTCTTATCCTTGAAAAGCAAATCTAAATCAAGAGTATAGTTATTTCCACTGCCACTTAAAAAATGGGAAAGCATAAGTGAAGCGTTTGGATAATTGAATATAGCACCACCAAGGGAAATAAGCTGAGCGGATTTTGTAATATTATCAATTTCCGTATCACTTAGGCTTGTACCTGTGTTATATGAGCTATTTGAGTTATTCATTTGCTTAAGCCTGTCGCTTGAAAGCTCTGTTTCGTCCTTGTAAAATCCACCGAAGCTTTCAATATTTTGCTTAATCATGTTAAATGAAATATATTCGAAATTCTCGTACGACTCAGTAACCTCGTTTTGTATGTAATAAACATTGTCGCCTATCAAAACATAGTAGGAAATAAAGAGAAGAGTGTCAAATGCACCATCAGCATATTTGATATTTGATATGACTACATCATGAACATCAGAGCTGTTTTTTATCATATCGTATTTAATCATGCTTTTTCCTACATATCCTGTTTGTGGATTGACAGGATTACCATATTCTAACACTCTGCTTTGAGAAGCAACTATAAAGCCATAATTCAGCTTAAGCTTATTTAAGCTTGCGTATTCCTTTATAGCTTGAGAGTATATATTGTAAGTGCCTATCATTGCATTGCTTGAAGCAGAATAGCCAACAAGCGTTGCAAAATTTCCAAAGTCTTCAGTTTTTATATCATCACAAAGCTCACAGGTTAGTGTGCGTGTGCCACCATTTAAGCAAAAATCGTTTTCAAAGGTAATTGAGGTGGTTTTATATTCATGCTCGCATTCACCTTCACTTGCATATACAAAAACAGAAAGCAAGACACATAAGGCAATAACAAGCAGTACAAATAAAATATGCTTTTTCATAATAGTTCCTTTTTGGATAAATACTATAAGTATTCTATCACCATAAAAAATATTTGTCAACAAAATTTCTTGATATAAGAAAAAAAGTATGGTATAATCACATAGAAAAAGGCAAAGGAGTAAAAATATGCTAAATAGAATTAAAAGCCTTAGGAAAAGCATGAGAGAAAAGGAAATTGATGGAGTTTTTTTGACCTCTCGAGTGTCACACCGATATTTTACAGGCTTCGATAATGAGGATGGTGCGTTGCTTATTACCGATAATAACGCATACGCCTTTGAGGATTTTAGATATACTGAGCATGCTGAGGCAGTGCTAAAGGATATATATAAAGTGATTCAGCCAAAGGGAGAGCGTAAGAGGTGGCTGGGTGATCTTATAAGCGAAGAAAAAATAAACAAATTAGGCTTTGAGGACCTTTCTTTGAGTGTAAGCGATTATGATTTGCTTAAAAACGATTCAAGCGCTGAGCTATTACCCATAGGAAAAATGGTTGCTTCCTTACGAGAGGTTAAAAGCAAGGACGAGATTGAAAAAATTAACCAAGCGCAGATCATTACCGATATGGCATTTGAGCATATTTTAGGAATTTTATCAACAGATATAACAGAAACAGATGTAGCAGCTGAGCTTGAATATTTTATGAAAAAGCATGGGGCAGAGGATAAGAGCTTTGAAACAATATCTATCAGTGCAGAAAAGACCTCATTACCTCATGGAGTGCCAAGCAATATAAAGCTAAAAAAAGGCTTTTTCACTATGGATTTTGGTGCAACTGTTGACGGCTATCATTCTGATATGACAAGAACAGTTTGTATAGGCAAGGCAGACGAGGAAATGAAAAAGCTTTATGATACTGTTTTAGAGGCACAGCTAAAAGCGCTTGAATACCTTAACAATGGTGGACGTAATAGCAAAGAGGCTGACAAAATAGCAAGAGATATTATAGATAAGGATTATAAAGGCTATTTTGGACATTCCTTAGGTCATAGTGTAGGCTTGGAAATTCACGAAAAGCCTGTATTATCACCAAAGCTTGAAACAACACTTGTAGCAGGTAATATTGTTACAGTTGAGCCTGGAATATACATACCAAAAAAATATGGAGTAAGAATAGAGGATATGGTTGCTATTTGTGAAAAAGGTATTAAAAACTTCACAAAATCTGAGAAAAAGCTCATAGAAATCTAATAAATTCGTAAAAAAAGCAAAAATCTTGTAAATACCTATTGCAATATTTATTATTTTATTGTAGAATAATTAGTGTAAATTCAAGTGATAGTTGTGGCGGACTTCACTTCCAAATACAAAAACGCCAAGAAAAGGAAATGACAAATGATTACAGCAGGAGATTTTAGAAATGGTGTTACCTTCGAAATGGAGGGTAAGGTATATCAGGTTATTGAATTCCAACACGTTAAGCCAGGTAAGGGTGCAGCGTTTGTAAGAACAAAATATAGAGATGTTGTTACAGGTGCTATTCGTGAGGCTTCATTCAACCCAACAGCAAAGTTTGAAACAGTTCAGGTTGAGCGTAGAGAGCTTCAATATAGCTATAACGATGGTGGTCTTTACTACTTTATGGATCTTGAATCCTATGAAATGATTCCAGTTGATTCAAACAAGCTTGGTGACAACTTTAAGTTCGTTAAGGAAATGGAAATGTGCAAGCTTTCATCAATTAAGGGTGAAATCTTTGCAGTTGAGCCACCAACATTTGTTGAGCTTGTTGTAACAGAAACTGAGCCAGGTGTACGTGGTGATACAGCTACTAACGTAACAAAGGCTGCTACACTTGAAACAGGTGCAGTTGTTAGAGTGCCAATCTTTATCAATGAGGGTGAAGTTATCAGAATTGATACAAGAACAGGCGAGTACCTTGAAAGAGTGAACAAATAATTAGCAATTTAGCCTTGCGAAAACCGAGCCCAATTGGTTTAAAATGGAAAATAGCTTGCCTTACTATGTTAAAAAAGCTTGCTAATTTTTTAATTACCTGCACTTTTTTGCCTTGTAAACCAACCTATTTTCTCATTTGAAACTGTGTGCATCTTCGAACGAATAAATCAGTAGAGGATTTTTTTGAGCTTTGGTGCAGACAGTTAAAAACTTTCAAATCAAAGGTCGGACTAAGCCTCACCGATTTATCGTTCCAAGACAAATGGGCTCGGTTTACGTAAGGCTAAGCGACTGACGTATGGTCAGTCCCATAAATTTAATAAATGTAAAGTGAGGAAATAGAAATGGAAATGGACATTCTTGAAAAATGCGCATATATTAAAGGCCTTGCAGAAGGACTTAACCTTGATGCAACTAAGCCTGAGGGTAAGGTTTTGAATGCAATTATCGACCTTCTTTCAGATATTTGCAATACAGTTGCTGATATTGATGATGAGGTTGCTACTCTTGGCGATTATATTGAGGAAATCGACCACGACCTTGGCGATGTAGAGGAATACCTCTATGACGACGAGTGTGATTGCGATTGTGAGGACGATTGTGATTGTTGTGATTGTGAGGATGATGAGTGTGATTGCGATTGCGACTGTGATTGTGAGGATTGTGATTACATGGAGGCTATGTGTCCAAGCTGTGGTGAAACAATTTGCTTTGATAACGAGCTTGATCCTGAGGATCTTATCTGTCCAGCATGTGGTAAGGCCTTCAAAGAAGATAAATAATTAATTAAAAGAGCCTTTTAGGCTCTTTTTTTATTACAAAACACTTGAAACTAAATAAATAATATGCTAAAATCAACTTAAAGAAACAAATAACACAAGGGGTGCTATTATGAAATTAGGTACAATGGTTCATCTCGGCGATAACGTAGTCGAGAAAATTAAAGATGTAAAAAAATATGGTCTTGAGTCATTCCAGCTTTGTGCTTGGAACCACAGTATGATGACTAAGGAGTGGGCGGACAAAATTAAGGCTACTGCTGATGAAGAGGGACTTGAAATTAGTGCTGTTTGGTGTGGCTGGAGTGGTGATGCTCATTGGGATTTTATTGGGGGATATCACACTCTTGGTATCGTGCCAGTTTTCCTTCGTGATAAGAGAATGAATGAGCTTAAGCTCGGCTTTGACTTCGCAAAAATGATGAATGTTACAGACGTAATTACTCATATGGGATTTTTGCCTGAAAATCCAACAACTGATGAATTTAAAGCTGTTGTTTCGGCTATTTCCGAGCTTGCTGAATATTGTAAGGCAAATGGTCAATATTTATTATTTGAAACAGGACAAGAAACACCAATCACATTAAAAAGAACAATTATTGCTGTTGGTACAGGCAATTTAGGTATTAACCTCGACCCTGCAAATCTACTTCTTTATGGTAAGGCAAATCCTTGTGATGCTATTGATATTTTTGGCGACTATATTCGTGGTGTTCATGCAAAGGATGGAGAATATCCAACAGATCCATATTACTTAGGCGTTGAAAAGAGAATAGGTGATGGACGTGCAAACTTCCCAGTGCTTATTAAAAAGCTTAAGGAGCATGGTTATAATGGCTCTATCACAATCGAGAGAGAAATAGATGGAGAAAAGCAAATTGAAGATATTATTTATGCAAAAAAATTCTTGGAGGATATAATCAATGGATAAGGTAAGAGTTGGACTTGTAGGTGTAGGTGGAATGGGTGGTTGCCACTTTGGTAACTATGCTGATATTCAAAATGCAGAGCTTGTTGCTGCTTGTGATGTAAGACTTGATATGCTTAAGGAAAAGATTGGCGACAAGAAAATAAACGCTTACGATAGCCTTGAAAAAATGTTGGAAAACGAAAAGCTTGATATGATAGACATTTGTACTCCAAGCTATATGCACAAGGATATGGCAATAGAGCTTTTAAATAAGGGCTATCATGTGCTATGCGAAAAGCCAATGACTATTAATGCAAAGGATGCAAAAGAGGTTGTTGAGGTTGCAAGCAAGGCAGACAAAAACTTTATGGTTGCTCACGTTGTTAGATTTATGACCCCATACTCTTATTTGAGAAATGTAATTGAATCTGGTGAGCTTGGAAAGCTTATTAGACTTGATATGAAGCGTATTTCAGCAATACCAACATGGAGCTGGGAGGACTGGATGAGAGATGAAAAGCGTAGTGGTGGAGTAGCGACTGACCTTTCAATTCATGACCTTGATTTTGTTCAAAGCATTTTTGGTATGCCTGATACAATTGAATCATATCGTTATCAAATGAAGGATAACAACGATACAGTAGTATCTAATCTTACATATGGAGATATGCTTGTTTCCTGCGAGGGAACTTGGTATAATTGTGATATTCCATTCCATTCAACCTATTTAGCAGTATTCCAAAATGGATATGTTGAGCATAATGATAAGCTTTACAAGAATGGCGAAGAGGTTAAAATTGAAAAGCAGGAAGCAACTGAGCTTGAGCTCGGAATCAATGTTGGAAATGACAATGGTTACCTTTGCGAAATGCAATATTTTGTAGATTGCATAGTTAAAGGCGAAAAGCCTTCCTTCGTAACTGCTGAAAGCTCAGCTAACAGCGTAATTCTCGCTGATATGGTTAAGGAAAAGGCAAGAATTTTAAGTAAATAAAAAATAAAGGTGTCGTAACGACACCTTTATTTTTTTGGTTTGCTCTTAAATATTAGTGTAGCAATGAAGCCAAAGCAAATAGCTGCTGCAATACCACCAGCAGTTGCACTAATTCCACCTGTTAAGGCACCGATTAGCCCCTTTTCCATTACTGCCTTTTTTACACCATTTGCTAAGGTGTAGCCAAAGCCTGTTAATGGTACAGTTGCACCACATCCTGCAAAATTAACGATATGCTCATATACACCTATAGCAGTTAAAAACACTCCCAAGCAAACATATGTGACAAGTATTCTTGCAGGGGTAAGCTTTGTTTTGTCTATTAGTATTTGGGCAATTACACAAAATCCACCACCTACTAAAAAGGCAATACCGCATCTTAATAAAATGTCCATTATTTGCATCTCCTAATTCTAATTAAATGAGCAATCGAAGGAATGGCCTCGCCTTGAAAAAGCGTCATAGGTGACATAAGAGCACCAGTGCCAATAAAAAGCACATCATTTAAGATTCCATTTTCGATATTCGGTATAATAGTAGAAGCCATAGCAACAGCACTACAGCCACAGCCTGAGCCACCTGCATGAACGTCTTGATTTTCCCTGTCAAACACCATAAGACCACAATCAACGTGATTTTTTCTTATATCTATGCCTTCACCAAGTAATAAATCCTTTAAAATTTCACTACCCTCATAGCCTAAATCTCCTGTTACAATTAAATCAAAGGATGATGGAGAAAGTCCTGATTCTAAAAAATAATCCCGAATAGTTTTAATTGCAGCTGGAGCCATAGCTGCACCCATGTTATTTATATCCTTAACACCCATATCTATAATTTCGCCAAAATGAACCTGACATATTTCGCATTTTCCCTCGTTACCAAGAATAAATGAGCCTGCACCAGTAACAGTCCATTGGGCAGTGGGCGTTCTTTGACCACCATATTCAAGAGGAAATCTAAACTGCCTTTCACTTGAGCAAAAATGAGAAGAGGTTGTAACACCGCAAAGCTTGATTATGTCACCACTGAATAGACAAGCTCCAATCCCAAGTCCTAAGGCACAGGTCGAGCAAGCTCCATAAAGCCCCAAATAAGGCGTTTTAAAGCTCGATAGTCCATAAGCAGAGCCAACACATTGGTTTAGTAAATCACCTGCTAAAAGAAGATCAAAATTTTCTATAAAATAACCACTTTTTTTAATAGCACCATTTAAAGCCCTTCTTTGCATTTCGCTTTCAGCCTTTTCCCAAGATGATTTTCCAAATTTATTGTCAAGACAAAATTCGTCATAGTAATTACCTAATGGACCATTATACTCCTTTTCTCCGACAACGGAATAGGTGGAGCTGATTTTACAGGGCTTTTTTAAGGTTATTGTTTTATTTTTCATGTTTACCCCCAAATCAGCTGAACAATATAATAAATAACACCATAAATTGAGCCACTTAATGTTCCAAATAAAATAACAGGACCAGATATAGAAAAGATTTTTGCACCAACACCTAAAACCAAGCCCTCTGATTTTGTATCAATAGCAGGGGAGGCAACAGAATTTGCAAAGCCTGTTATAGGTACAAGCGTGCCTGCACCAGCAACCCTTGCGATAGTGTCAAAAATTCCAATTCCCGTAAGCGTTACTGATATAAAAATTAAGGTTATAGAAACAATAGCATAGGCGTCAAGCTCCTCAAGTCCAATTATTCGATAAAGCTCAAATAAGGCTTGACCAAGAGAACAAATAGCACCACCTATAAAAAAAGCATGTATGCAATTTTTTAAAATCGGTGATTTTTTTTGCCTCTGATTTACATATTCGACATATTCTTCCTTTTTCATAAATATCCCCCTTGATTTTGCTAAAATTATACTGTGCAAAATTAGGATAAATTATTCAAAATTATTGACAAAGCAAAATAATTGTTGTATCATATAATATAGTTAATATAGAAAGGTGGAGGACAAATGGCAGAAAAAATGAACAAAGTAAAGGACAAGGTTACCACAGTTGCCAAAACTGCTTATGATAAAACAGCTTATTTTGCAAAAATAGCAAAATTGAAGGTAGAAATTCAAGCTAATAAGGCTAAGCTAAATGCTGTTTATAAAAAATTGGGTAAGCTTTACTATACATATAAAAATACAGAGAATATGAGCGAGGAGGAAACCTCAGTGCTTGTCAAGGAGGCAGATGTTTTAACTGCTAAAATTGCAGGCCTTGATAAGGAGCTATTTATACTCCAACATTCTGAGGCGTAAATAAACATGGTAAATAGTTTATTTTTAACATCGGATACAAGCTTTTGGGACGGAATTAAAAACTTTTGGAGCAATAATATTGTTCCAATCGCAGCAAGAATATTAATTGCATTATTAGTATTTATTGTTGGTAGCTTTATAATTAGAAAAATTACAAAGAACATAGCTAAGGGAAAAATTTTCCCTAAGATGAACAAGACATTAAGAACCTTCTTGAAGCATGTAATCGGTGGATGCCTGTACGTTATATTAGCATTAGCTATAATTTCTATTTTAGGCTTTGACGTATCTGCTTTTTCTGCAATAGTTGCATCTGCTGGCTTGGCTGTTGGCCTTGCATTACAGGGCGGTCTTACAAATATTGCAGGTGGTATTATGCTTGTAATCTTCAAGCCATTTGAGGTTGGCGATTATATTGAGGGTGGAAATGTTTCTGGTACAGTTGTTGATATTGGTTTATTCTATACAACAGTTACAACTCCTGATAATAAAAAGGTAGTAGTGCCGAATGGAACGATTTCTAATACTGATGTAACTAACTATTCAGCTCATGATACAAGAAGAATTGATTTTGACTTTTCAATTTCCTTTAAGGCTGACATAGACACAGCAAAAAAGGTTTTATTTGCTTGTGCTAAGGCTGATGAAAGAATTTTAGATGACCCTAAGCCAGCAGTTATGATTGCATCTCATAAGGAAAATGCAATAGTAATTAAACTTAGAGTATGGGTTAAATCTGATGATTATTGGGATGTTAATTTCCAAATGCTCGAGCAGGTTAAACGTAGCTTTGACGAGTTTGGTGTTGAAATTCCATATCCACAGCTCGATGTTCATATTGAAAAATAATAAAAAAGGAACGGATTTTATCCGTTCCTTTTGTTATTTACGAGTGAGAACATTAAATTTTATTGCATCATTTTCAAAGCTTATGCTTACCTCGTCACCTGATGAAATTTCACCACTTAGAATTTTTTCTGACAGAGGATTTTCTAAAAGGCTTGTGATAGATCGCCTAATAGGTCTTGCTCCATATTGCTTGCTGTAGCTTTTTTTAGCGATATGCTTAATAACGCTATCATCATTTTTTAACTCAATTCCAATATCACGAGCAAGAGAGCATACCTCATTTAGCATTATGCGAGTAATTTTTTCTGCATCCTCAAGGCTTAACTTGTTAAAAATTATTATTTCATCAAGCCTGTTTAAAAATTCAGGATTAAATTCATTCTTTAAGGCATCGTTGATTTGTATTCTCATCATATCACTTTCATCATCAGCGCTAAAGCTTTTAGAAAAACCAAGTGGCTTAGGCTCAGTAATGTTTTTTGCTCCAACATTTGATGTAAGAATAATAATCGTATTCTTAAAATCTACATGACGTCCTTGTGAGTCGGTAAGAATTCCGTCCTCAAGAATTTGTAAAAGAATATTGTAAACATCGTTGTGTGCCTTTTCAATCTCGTCAAATAAAACAACGGAGTAGGGCTTAGAGCGAACTAATGATGTAAGAATACCCCCCTCCTCATAGCCTACATATCCAGGGGGAGCACCGATTAATCTTGAAACCGAATGCTTTTCCATATATTCAGACATATCTATTCTTATAAGGGCATCGCTTTGACCGAAAACAATTTTTGAAATACTTTTTGCAAGCTCGGTTTTTCCAACACCAGTAGGACCTAAAAATAGAAATGAGCCAATAGGCTTTTTGTGATTTTTCAGCCCCATTCTCGACCTTTTTATAGATGAAGCAACCTTTTTAATAGCATTTCTTTGCCCAATTACACACTCATTAAGTTCCTCTTCTAAGTTAGAAAGTCTATCGCTCTCGCTTTTTTCAAGCCTTGTAATAGGGATGTTAGTCCACTGAGTAATTAAATGTCTTATGTCATCGCCTATCAAGGTTGGAATACTGTCAGCCTTTGATTTTTCGTGCTCGGATAAACGTCGCTTAAGCTTCATTTTGAGCTCAATTTCTTCATCCTTAATTTGTGTAGCAGCATCAAAGCATTCGTTTAAAATCGCTCGTTCCTTGTCGCTTGAAAGAGATTTGAGCCTGCCCTCAAGCTCCTTAATCTCCTTGGTTTTAGAAAAATGCTTCATTTTAAGCCTCGAACAGCCCTCATCAATTAAATCAATTGCCTTGTCAGGTAAAAATCTATCATTTAGGTATCTGATAGACAAGGAAACAGCAGTAATAATAGCATCGTCGCTTATTTTTACCCCATGAAAATCCTCGTATCTTGATTTTAATCCAAATAAAATATCAAGTGTCTTTTCCTCGCTCGGCTCTTCAATTAAAACAGGCTGAAATCTTCTTTCAAGAGCACTGTCCTTTTCGATATGCCTTCTATATTCTGATGTTGTAGTAGCGCCAATTAACTGAATTTGTCCTCGTGATAATGCAGGCTTAATAATATTTGCGGCATCAACAGCCCCCTCTGCAGCACCTGCACCTATAATTGTGTGTATTTCGTCAATAAAAAGAATAATTGATGGGTTACTTCTAAGCTCGTTCATAACACCACGCATTCTTTCTTCAAATTCACCTCTGTATTTTGCACCTGCTATCATTGAGCTTAAATCTAAAGAAATAATGGTTTTACCTAAAAGATCGCTTGGAACGTCACCCTCATTAATTTTTTGTGCCAACCCCTCGACAATAGCAGTTTTTCCAACACCAGGCTCACCGATTAAGCAAGGATTATTTTTAGTACGTCTTGAAAGTATTTGAACAAGTCTGCTAACCTCGCTATCTCTGCCAATTAAAGGATCGTATTTTCCTAATTTTGCTTGTGCATTTAGATTTTTTCCATATGTGGTAAGCATGGATACAGGAGAGCTTGCTTGCTTTTCAGCTTTAGGCATATAAGCCTCAAGATAATTTGTTATTTCAGACTTAAGTATCTGTAGGCTTATTCCCAGGGAAATAAGAAGGCGAGCACCAATTGAATCAGGCTCATCACAAAGAGCATAGAGTAAATGCTCGCTTCCAATAAGCTGACCATTAAATCTTTTCATTATTGTATTTGAAAGCTCTACAATTCTTTTTAGCTTTGGTGTTAAGCTTTCTAAGCTTGGTTTATTATCATTAACCCTACTTGATTCGTAAATTTTCAAGTAAGCATCCTTATAGCTTAACTTTTTTTCTTCTAAAATCTTACAGCCTATGCAATCGGTATCAAGAATACCTAATAGCAAATGCTCAGAGCCTATGTAGGCACTTCCTAATTTTTCCGCGTTTCTTTTTGAGGCTTGTAAAACTGCCTCTGCCTTTTTAGTGAATCTGTTTAACATAAGCGGTATATCCTTTCTTGGTATTTCCGATTACATTATTGACAAAAAGCTAAGATTATTTTCAACTATCTCGTGAATTTAATCGTTCAAATTCATAAGATAGCATATTTAAGGTTTTTGAGTCTATAATACCGCTTGAATCCATAAGATTTTTCCTTTGTAGCACCTTGATAGCATTAACAGTTTGCTTATCATAGACTCCATTTATTTCGATTTTTCCCATTTCATCATGGTGATTACTTATTTCGTTAAGCATATGCTGAATTACATATAAATTATTATCCTTGCTATCAGGATATATATAATAACCACTATCCTGGGGAAATATTTTCACACTACGAGCAAGTAACGAGGCATCTTTTCTTGCTTCATCAATTTTAAATAGTAGCTCCCACGTTTCATTATCTACAATTCCACTTGGATAAAGACCATATTTCGTTTGAAATTCTATAACCGAATCTCTTGTATCAGTATCATAGAGCCCACTTGGCTTTATTTTTGCTAAGCCATCACTTTCATATTGAAGATATCTTAAAATGCGCTGTATTTGTATAATAGCATTTTTATCATTTTCCAATTTATAATATGCCATAATTATTCTCCGAGATTATATCCAGGGAATTGACCCTCAGATGTTTGGTTTCCATCATATAAATTTCTATAAGTAGAGGTAATTGACTCCCATGTTGAAGATGAAACAATGGGCTCGCTTCCAAGTCCAAAAATACGCTTATATTCGCTAACGGCATTTTGTGTTGAAACGCCAAAAATGCCGTCAACCGTTAACTTTGGAATGCTTGTATAGGTGTTTGAAATATAGTTTAAATATTCCTGTAAGGCGCTTACAGCCTCACCCTGTGAGCCTAATCTTAAAACTGTACCAGGATAGGGAAGCGTGAGGGAGGAAAAATATCCCTGTGGTAGAGATTCAAGAATACCGACATATTCACGATATAATCTATCCCATGTCGCAATGTTTACCTCACCTGTAACATCAAGACCATACGCTTCTTGAAAGGCGTTTACCGCATCAAGTGTTCCTTGACCAAAAATTCCATCTAATGCAACAGATGGTATTGTGTTATTATATTCGGCAACAAGAGAGAGGAGATATTGTAGCTCATATACCTCACTTCCTGTATCACCCTCCTCTAAGAAGGAGTTGAAAATTCCGGATACCTCTTGCCTTGAAAGCCCCTCGGTTGCAAGGTCATTGAGCCTTTTTACTGCATTAAAGCTTCGTTGTATTGAATACCATGTATCCTTTCCAACAATTCCGTCAGGCTCTAAATTGAAGGCTCTTTGATATGCAATAACCGCATTTTCAGTGCTTTCACCAAAAATACCATTTACAGGATAAATTTTAGGTATCGCAGGATAATTTTTTGAAATTCTATTCAGCCTGATTTGAATTTGCTGTACGGAATTTCCAATTGATCCAAAGGCAAGCGCTCTTCCGTCCCACGAAGCAATAGGCTCTCCAACAGGTGCGTTTGTTACAATGTTTATGTTATCGCCATAATAATATTGAAGTATTTCATAGGGAGTGTAGCCTTGATCGGCAAGTGCAACCGTGCCCCATTGCTCAAGTCCGTCACATCTTAGCTCCCTACCATCACAGTATGCTGCAAAAAATGGCTCAATGCTATTTCCAACAACAAGATAATCATTAAATAGCTCATCGACAATTCTTGATACATTTTCAAAAATATCTCTATTATTTACAAAGGATTGGTCAATGCCTATAGAATTGGTAATATCAAAATTATATCCACGCGATCTATAATAATTAGTATAAATTCTATTTAATGCAAAGGAAACCTGAGCATAAACATTTGCTCGTATTGCATTTTCAGGCCACGTTGGGAAAATTTCACTTGATGCAACATTTTTTATGTAGTCAGCAAAGGTAACAGTTACATTTTGTGCATTTGAATCAGGTGGTCCTAAATGTACAGTAACATAATTTGGAATAATAGGTGTATTTGGCATAAAAAGCTCCTTAATTAAACATATTTTCCAGTTGCCTCTGAATTAAATCTACCCTCATTTGGTACAAAGTCATCACTGCGGGCAAATTCAGAAAGAGGAATAAGATACACATTTTGAAGAGAGGAAATACCTTGAAAAATTGGGACGTTTAAAAATGTTGCATCATAATAACCATCTGCAGTTACATAAATATCATAGCTTAGATAGGGAATGGGATTGTCAGGAGTTATAGATAAATCCTTGCTTTTGGTCTGTAATGCAACCTTTTCGGTTCTGCCCGAAATATCTGTATTTAGTAAGTATATAACATCGCTTTCTTCTGTAGAATTATCAGATAATCCTCTTTCATATATTGCAACCCTTGCATTACTAACAGGCAAAGCCCCGTTTGCAGTTGAAACAATAGTAGTTAAATATCCGATGTAATTATTGTCGCTATTCATTAAATCACCTCCGTATTATTACATTTTATGAAGCATAAGGCAATTATGTTATTGACAAAAATAAAAAATTGATATATAATCATTTAGAGCAAAATTACTTGCTCAAAGTGAGTTCGAAACCATCCTCACTGTGTTGAATATTCAAATATTTAGCATAAACAAAACTAAGGAGAAAAAATGAAAACAAACAAAACAAGACGTATTACAGAGGCAGCTCTTATTTGTGCGCTTTATGTGGCTCTTACTTGGCTTTCTAACGTGGTTGGACTTGCCTCTGGCTCAGTACAGCTTAGGCTTAGTGAGGCACTTTGTGTTTTGCCGTATTTTACCCCATCGGCAATATATGGCGTAACTATTGGATGCTTAATATCTAATTTAACAATGGGTGCACTACCCCTTGATATTGTCGTTGGCTCTCTTGCAACACTTATAGGAGTAGTTTTTACTTATTTTATAAGAAACAAGTGGCTTTGTCCTATACCAACGGTTTTATCAAACACTATTTTAGTGCCTTTAGTAATTACCTTAACAGTAAGTGTAGAATGGTCATGGAGCTTATATTTAGTTTCATTGGCTGGGGTTTTTGTAGGCGAAATTTTATCGGTCTATGTGTTGGGCATTTTGCTTATTAAAGCACTTGAAAAAAGGAAAATATTTAAACGCTGATTTTTTCAGCGTTTTTATATTATTTGATTGACAATCATATTATTTATATGATAAAATGAATATAAATTTAAAGGGAGGCTTTTCCATAATGAAAAATAGAAAAAGGGGTTTAGTTAGGCTGGTGCTTTTATTAGCATCTGTTTTGTTTATTATAGGCGCATTTTGTGGTTGTGAGCTTTTGGAGGAGCTTTTTGAAGGTCCTACACCAAGCTATGAAATTCCTGAGGGAAGCTGTGAGGTTCACTTTGTTGATATAGGACAGGGTGATTCAACATTAATAATGGCTGATAATAAAAATATCCTTATCGATACTGGCGAAAAGGATAGTGATAACGTTTTGATTAATTACCTTAATAATAAGGGAATTAGTGAGCTTGAATATTTTGTAATAACTCACTTTGACTCTGACCATTTTGGTGAGGCTGTTGAGGTGTTAAATGCATTTTCTGTAAAAAATGTAATGATACCAGATCAGGTTAAAACCACAAAAATGTATGAAACCTTTATCTCAACTCTCGAGGAAAAAACAGAAATCAATGTAATTTTTGCTAATGATATTGTAGGTCAAAAGGTAAATGTAGGTCAACTTGAGTTGAGCATTTTAGCTCCACTTAGAAACGATTATAAGGATTCAAATGACTATAGTATATCAATGGTAGCGAGATGGGGTAACAACAAATTCCTCTTAACAGGTGATGCAGAGAAGAATGCTGAGGAGGATATAGTTGCTCAGTATAGCTCTAAGGATTTAGATTGTGACGTATTTAAGGCAGGACATCATGGCTCAAGAACCTCATCAAGTGCAGAGCTACTTGAGCTTGCGACACCAACAAAAATAGTAATTTGTTGTGGAACAGATAATAAATATGAGCATCCACACGAAGAGGCTATGGAAAGATTTGAGAGTATTCCAAATGTTGAGATTTATAGAACCGACAAAATGGGTACGATAATTATGATAGCAGATGGTGAAAATATAACTGTGAAAACAGAAAAATAATAAAAAATCGGAATTTCAAACGAAATTCCGATTTTTATTTTTAGCCTTACGAAATCGAACCAAGCGAGCTTTAAGCATTAAGTGAATATTTTTCACTATATTCTTTATATAGCTTGTTAAATTCTGGGTTATCCTCTTTAATTGATTTAAGAAGCTCGTGTAAATCCAAACGATTTTGAGCGGTGTCAATTATACATACTGCAATGTTAGAGCAGTGGTCTGCCGTTCTTTCAATGTTTGTAAGAATGTCAGACCAAATAAAGCCGGCTTCAATTGTGCAGTTGCCCTGCTGAAGTCTGTTGATGTGCTTAGATCTTAATTGCTCCTTTAGTCCATCAACCACTTGCTCAAGAGGCTCAATTTTATAAGCAGATTCAATATCGTTATTGATAAATGAATTTAATGTCATTGATAAAAGCTCATGAACACATGAGGTAAGCACAGAAAGCTCTTTTTTTGCCTCGTCCGAAAATTCAACGCCCTTTTCAAGAAGCTCTTCTTTAGATTCAAGAAGATTTACAGCATGGTCAGAAATTCGTTCGAAATCTCCTATAAGTCGTAGATATTTAGCTGCATCATCACTTGCACGCTCACCGATATCACGACTACTTAGCTTAACAAGATATGTGCCGATTTCATCTTCATAATGGTCGGTTTTATCTTCAATTTTTCTTATATGCTTTGCCCTTTCATTTGAGTATTCAAAAAGTGAATCCAAGCTATCATACAAAGCACCTACGGCATCGTTTGCCATTGTTGTGGTAGCAGTGTGACATACTGAAATTGCTATTGCAGGGGTTTGAAGGAGTCTTTCGTCAAGCACAGGCTCAACAACCTTCTTTTCACTTGGCTTGTCCTTGATAGCCCACATAGCAAGCTTCTCAAGAAGTCCTGCACAAGGCAAAAGAATAGCAGTACAAATTATATTAAAGCCCGTGTGGAAAATAGGAATCCAATAAGCCTGATAAGCCTCGCCTGTTACCTGTGGTGCTAACCAGAAGCTTGCTTCCTTCGTGCACGCCCAGACAATCCAAAAGACGGTCAGCAATATTGTTGTTCCAATAATGTTGAACATTAAATGTATAAATGAAGTTCTTTTTGCATTTTTATTAGCACCAACCGAGGAGAGAAGGGCTGTTACGCATGTTCCAATATTTTGACCCATAATTATTGGAATTGCTACTGCATTGCCAACAAGACCAGTACGGGCAAAAGCCTGTAAAATACCAACAGATGCAGATGAGGATTGGATGATAGCAGTAACAATTGCACCGATAACAACACCGATGATAGGGAACCAAGCATTACCTGCAAATTGAACAAATAAGCTTGTAAAGCCTTCGTTATTCTTTAATTCACTAACTGAGTTGGACATAGCCTCCATACCAAACATAAGAGTGGTAAAGCCTAACATAATAGAGCCTATTTCTTTTTTCAAGGACGACTTAGCAAACATATGTAAGCCTATTCCTATAATACCAAGAATAGGTGTCCAAACCATAGGCTTTAAAAAGTTGAGCCAAGCTAAAGCTCCCGATGCACTAATATCATTAAGAGATAAAAGCATGGCGGTGACAGTTGTACCAATGTTAGCACCCATAATAACGTTGATAGCTTGTCTTAATGTCATAATGTTTGAGTTTACAAAGCCAACTGTCATAACTGTTGTTGCACTTGAGCTTTGAATAACTGCGGTTACACCCATTCCTGTTGCCAAGCCTGCTATACGATTGGTTGTAAATTTACCAATAATCGTTTTGAGCTTGTTACCAGCAGCACGTTCAAGAGCGTTACCCATAAGGTTCATTCCAAACATGAATACAGCCAATCCACCAAAGAGTAGCATCAAATCAAAAAAGTCAAACTGACCTAATGTACCGTCCTTGATCGAATCAGTACTGCTTATAAAAAATTCAGCAAAACTATTCATAAAATACCTTCTTAAAAATTTTGTCGCATTATAGCCGATTTAATTTTATCATGCGATAGGTAAAAAATAAACTCAGGCTATGTAAAATTTATGTAAAGTGTAATATTTTTACAGAAAATGACAAAAAAAGGCTATCATAAGATAGCCTTAATTTATTTAGCAAAAAATTATCAAGCTTTTTAACACAGTAAGTCAAGCTATTTTCCATTTCAAACCAATTGGGTTGGATTTTTGTAAGGTTAACCCTTTGAAACACCAATGGAATATTTGCTTTCAAAAGCCTTGAACTCCCTTTCAAATTGCTCATCATGGTTTGATTTTACCATGTTGAGATACTCGTGAGTGCCAAAGCTACTATGAGAGGTTTCGATAATAGCAACTGCGATATTAGAGCAGTGATCAGATATTCTTGCAAAGTTATTAAGTAAGTCGGAAAGAACAAAGCCAAGCTCAATAGTACAGGTTCCTGCTCTCAATCTTACAATATGGTTAGACTTTGTATTTGCAATAAGCTTGTCAATTACCTGCTCAAGTGGCTCGACACGCTTAGCCATCTCAATGTCATTTTCAAGATAAGAACTCTCTGTGATATTTAGTATTTCCTTTGTAGCCTTAGCGATAATTTCAATTTCACCAGTGGCCTCGGTGGAGAATATAATACCCTTGTCCTTTAATTCTTGAGCAACCTTTAATACACTTACTGCGTGGTCGCTAAGTCTTTCTAAATCTCCGATAGTATGAAGCATTTTGGAAATTTTTCTGCTGTCTGCATCGGAAAGTGCACGAGATGAAATTTGAACAAGATAGGTACCTAAGCTATCCTCATATTTATCAATAAGAGCTTCCTTGTCAAGAATAACCTTTGATGCCTTGTCATTGTATGAATAAATATTATCAATAGAAAAATCTACTGTTTCCTTAGAAATCTTACACATTTCAAGTGTAAGGTTAGAGCACTCGGATAGAGCAACAGATGGTGATTGCTGAATAAGAATTGGATCAATGAATGCAACCTCTAATTCTTTTTCATCACCCTTGTCTTTAACGATAACATATGCCAACCTTTCAAGTAGCTTTGAGAATGGTAATAAAATAGCAGTAGTAACTACGTTAAAGGTTGTATGGAATATTGCAATGTGCCATACGTTAACGGTCCAGCCAAAAATTGTCCCATTGTCAAATAGACCCATGATTGCAAATGGTATGAAGCAAAGTGTAACAGCAATTAGCTTGATTGTTAAGTGAGCTACAGCAACTCTCTTTGCGTTTCTGTTTGCACCAAGGCTTGAAATAACAGCAGTTACACATGTACCAATATTAAAGCCTAATATAAGAGGAATAGCAACCTTGAATGGGAAGCTGAATCCACCTATAACAAGTGCTTGTAAAACACCGACAGATGCAGACGATGACTGAATAATCGTAGTGAATAATGTAGCGATAATAAGACCGAGCCAAATGCCAACAAATGGAGTTTGTAAAAAATTAATTATAGCTTGGAAGGCTTCCTTTTGCTCTTCAAGGAAGGAAACGGCTCCCGACATAAGCTCCATGCCCTGCATAAGAACTGCGAAGCCTAAACAAATTGTACCTATATCCTTGTTCTTTCTGTTTTTTGTAGAGAAGAACATAATAAGAATGATACCAAAAACAGCAATAAGTGGTGTGAAGAAAGAAGGCTTGAAAAGATTTAAAAATTTAAGATTATCATCAGAACTACCACCTAATGATGGGAGAGCAGTGATCCAAGGTGTAATCGTAGTGCCTATATTTGTACCCATAAGCATACCGATTGTTTGTGGTAAGCTCATAATTCCTGATCCAACAAGACCAACTATCATAACAGTTGTAGCGCTTGAGCTCTGAATTACAGCAGTAACGCCTGCACCAAGTGCCATCCCTTTAACCTTGTTAGAAGATGCTTTTTTCAGAATGGTTTCCAGCTTACCTCCTGCCATTCTTTCAAGACCGTTGGTCATAATGTTCATACCATAAAGAAAGAACGCAAGACCACCGAGCAAAGTGGATACGGTTATTAACGCGTCAACCCAATGCATATAATCCTCCAATAAATAAAATAAATAAATAGCCAAGCGCCGTAGCGTTTGGCTATAATGATTTTACCATAAATTTAACTAAAAGTAAATAAAATTTTACAAAAAATAACTAATGTAAACATTTTTTTACATTAATATCAAAAGTTAACACACAAAACAAGGAAATTTAGAAAATTACACGAGTAATAAAATATTATCTATCAAATCCTAAATTTTTCAAAAATGTGCAAGCACATTCGGACCAGATACCTATATCGTTTCTGTCGTATGCAAGACCTAATCCATGACAACCGTTTGGAAATATATGCATTTCATAGTAAACCTTATTTCTGCTAAGCGCTAACGCAAGCTCAAGAGAATTTCTAACTGGAACAACCTCATCGTTAGCAGTGTGCCAAATAAAACAGGGGGGAGTGTCGCTATTTATATTTAATTCGTTTGAAAATAGTTTAACCAATTCCTCGTTTTCCCATTCATCACTAAGTAATGCCTGTCTTGAACCGATGTGAGCAAATTCTTTGTTAAAGCTAACAACAGGGTAGCAAGGTAAAAAAGCGTCAGGACGTGGCGATAATTCGTCGATTTCGTCGGTTTTTTCGTAAGCGTTATAGCTATAAAGAGTAGCGCTTGTGCATGTCAAATGACCTCCGGCTGAAAAACCGCATACTCCAACCCTTTCATAGCCTAAGCTTCTGACTGTTCTTATTGCTCTTTGAATGTCAGATAATGGTGCAAACTTATTACATGGATGAACGTTATAATCCAATACAAAAGCATTAATACCATGCTTGTTAAACATTTCGGCGATAGGATTTTTTTCGTGATCGGCTTTACACCAATACCCTCCACCAGGACAAACGATAACGGCACTTTTACTTTCATTTGCTTTAAATTCTGTAATAGATGGATAAAAATTGTCTGAATCCTTTAGGTAGGGAGGATTTTCCCATAACATTATTTTTTTCATAGCTTGTTCCCTTTAAAGTCCTTAGACTGAATTTATAATTTGAGTATATCATTTTTGTCTATTCTTGTCAATGTACATAATAACTTTTAATGTATGAATTATTAATGAATGAAAAATCGAAAAAATTTGAAAAAGAGTATTGACAAAAGTAAAGTAGTGTGATATTATGTATAGGCACAAAATCGAATTGCCCTTGTAGCTCAGAAGGTAGAGCACTTGACTTTTAATCAAGGTGTCCGGAGTTCGAATCTCCGCAAGAGCACCATTGCCTATGGTTTTACCATAGGCTTTTTTCTTTTTTAAAATTTGAAGCTATTTTTAATGCTGCATTATGCTGAATTTTTGTTTATTTTGACGAAAGAAACAAAGCTCAAAAATACAAAAAATAACCTGAAAAATTAAAAATTAGGCAAAATTGCCTATATTTTCGGGATTTCCTTTTGTAAAATGTAAATAAAATAAGTCATTTTTAACAAAATTTTTTAAGCAACTTGACAACTAAATAATATTATGTTATATTATTAAATGTAGAGAATTATATTAGGTGAGTTATGCCCTATTCTCATAAGGCATTGCAATATGCTTATCTGATATGGTATCTCATACACGCAAATGTTAATTTTATTAAACTTTATACGTTTAGGAAGGAAAAAGTATGAAAAAGTTTTTTGCAGTAGTGCTATCCTTGCTTCTTCTTTTACCAATGTTTTCTTGCTTTGCTTATGCAGATGAGGCGTTTCCTGCATCTCAAGTAGAGGAAACACAGTATCCAGAAGAAAATATTGCTAAGGATGCAACAATTACAGTTGAGGGCGATAATGGTGCATCAAAGGTTAACATAAATGCACTTGTTGATGGCGATAAGGCTACTGGATCTATGTCTCCATTTACACGTAAATTTGGTTATGTGATGAGCTTCGATGAAACTCAGTATTTTACAGATCTCAAATTCAAGGTTAATGGTAGTGGTACAATTATATATCCTGCAGGTGACTATGAAGAAACTATTATAGATGAGTTCAATATTAAAACACTTATTGTGTCTCTTACGAAAAATGGTAAAGAGGTATATAACTCTGGTGAAATCGACGTTAGTCAACGCGAGGAATTTGCTTTAGAAGATATTAATGTAATGGCTGATAAGATTGCTATTCGTATGCCATCATCTGACAGATCAGATACATATTATATGTATGAGCTTGAGGCGTATGCAAAGGTTGGTATGCCACTTTGTGATGTACAGCTTCATAATGTAGCTAAGGACGCAAGATTCAGCTATACAACAGGTAGAGCAGACGATCCAGAAACAGAGGCAAATGAGTCGCAGTATGGTATGTGGTGGGCTGTTAACTGGCTTGCACTTGTTGATGGTGACGTTGAAACAGGTACTCACTCACCTAAGACAAATTCCTACTATATTAATATGGAATTTTCACAGGAATACCTTATTTCAGAGTTTGTTTTCTACTGTAACGGTAAAGGATTCCTTGATGATGGTTCATTTATTCAAATTGATGAATATTCCGCAAATATTTCTCTTGTAAAGATTTGTCTTTATGATTTGAATGGTGAAAAGGTTTATGACTCTAAGGATATTTCTGTATCTGGTCCAACTGCAAAGATTGACCCATATGTAAATGCTTCAAGAATTGAAATCCAAATGTTCAACGGCCAATTTAGTGGTAATGAATATATGTGGGAAATGGAAGCTAACATAGAAACAGGTAATCATATTTTTGAACTCACAGATACAAAAAACCCAACATGTGATGCAGCTGGTTATAAGGAGCTTAGCTGTCACTGTGGTAAGGTTATTAAGCAGACAGTTCCTGCAACAGGCTTCCACCAGTGGGATGAGGGTGTTACAGTAATTGACCCAACTACAACAGAAAATGGTGTTTGTGAAAAGACATGTGAGCTTTGTGGTACAGTAGGCGAGTTTGATATTCCTGCAACAGGTCATACTTGGGATGCTGGTAAGGTTATAGAACCAACCTGTACTGAGGATGGATATACTATTTATACATGTACATGTGATGATTGTGCTACGAAAGCAACATATACAACAGATCATAAGCAAGCCTTAGGTCATGACTGGGATGAGGGAGTTGTGACTAAGCCATCAAAGCTTAATGAGCAGGGTGAAAAGATTGTTAGCTGCTTAAGAGATGGCTGTACTGCTCAAAAGGTTTCTACAACAAGAGCACTCACATACTTCGATAATACAGATGTTCTTTCGTTTAATAGTACAACTGTTCAAAGTGCAACAATTGATTTTTCAAAGGCAGTTTCATCTGGTGATGGTTATTATGATCCTAATAACGTAGCAAATCCACCTCCAACAGACGATATGATTTGGAATATGTTCGATGAAAATCCAATGACAGTATTCTATTCACCAACTGGTTCTGTTGTTGAAATTGTGCTTAATAAAACATACTATATTACTTCCTTCTCAATGAATACATCAGGTAACTATTGTAAGATTACAATTGAGCTTGAAAATGCAAATGGCGATAATGTAGTAGCGTTTACAAGCCCTGCTATCAACAATGGTAATGATAGAGATAATCTACAAATTGTTGATATGGCGAAGGTAATCGGCAATGGTATTGAAACAAGAGTAATTAGAATTAAATTTGACTGGGCTAAATGGCCGAATGGTAATGCATTAAATCTTCACGATATGTATGCAACAGCACATGCTTGCTCTGTTACTGAAGATGATTATGTAGGCGAGGGTAACTCAGCATATAAGGCTCCAACATGTACTCAAGATGGTTCTACAGTTGCAATTTGTCCAGTTTGTGGAGATAAAACAGCTGTAATATTGGAAAGCACAAAATATGGTCATAATGTTCCTACTGAGAATGTAGTTGCAGATAAGCCTGCTACTTGCTCAGAGGACGGATATGGACATGGTACATGTGTTGATTGTGGCGAAACAGTAAATGATATCAAGATTAAAGCTCTTGGTGAACATGAGTACACTAAAGAAATCGAATATATGAAAGCAATGTGTGGCTTCTTGGGCGTTAAGCAAATGGTTTGCGAGGGCTGTGGTAGAGTAGGCTCTCAATCACCAATACCTGCTACAGGTATTCACAACTATGACTGGGTTGAATATTCACCAACAACATTTACTGCTCCTGGTAGAAGAGCATGGGAATGTACAGTTTGTGAAACTCATGATCCTGAAAAGCCAGAAGAAGAAAGAATTGAGATTGTTCCAATGAAGGCGCCAACCGAAGAGCTTGTAACATATGTTGACAAGACAGTTGCTAATGGACAAATTGTTCTTCATTTAGTTCTTAACCTCGAATATTTCGATGTAGTAGATTATGAATGCGATATTCGTGTAATAACAACTATGGTTGACCCTGACGGTAATGTTCAAACCTACGAAAGCTATGGTAAATACAGTAAGAATGAATATGATCCTGAAACAGGTGATGTTGATGCTATTTTAGTTCCATCAGGAGTAGAAGGAGATTATCAAATTTCAACTGCTGTAAGACTTATGAACTTCAGAGGTGTAACATTCGTTGATGTGGATCTTGATCCAACAACGCCAGAGGTTGATAAGGTTATCACATTTAAAATTGACTAATAACAAAAACGCAACGGAATTTCCGTTGCGTTTTTTTATAAAAAAATGCACTGAATATTCAAAATCCAGTGCAAAAAATCTTCATTATTATATATTAATTTTAAAAAGCTTGATTCTCAATGTATTTAGAGGACTCATTTTGTGCCATTTTATCGCATCTTTCGTTGAAAGGGTGACCATTATGACCTTTTACCCAAATGTACGTAATTTTGTGCTTTTTGACCTCGTTTAAAAGAATTTCCCAAAGGTCAGGGTTTAGAGCAGGAGACTTGTCCGCTTTTTTCCAATTATTATTACGCCATCCCTCAGCCCAGCCATTAGTCAAGGCATCAAGAACATATTTAGAATCAGAGGTTAATGTTATTTCACAGCTTTCCTTTAAAGCCTGCAAAGCCTTTATAACAGCAGTTAACTCCATTCTGTTGTTAGTGGTAGATGGCTCTCCACCACAAAGCTCCTTTTCAATGCCCTTATAAACAAGTATTGCACCCCAGCCACCAGGACCAGGATTACTTCTGCAAGAGCCATCAGTATAAATATCTATGTGCTTCATAAAAACTCCAATATTAAATTTCGTATTAATTCTATCATATATATTTAATTAAATCAACTAAAAAATAAATTTTTCTGAAAAACTTGTTGACAATAATTGATTTCTGTGATACAATATCGCAGAACGGATATTATGCGTATCCGCTCCTGCCGTCAAAATGGCGGTCATTAAGTCCAAAGGAGGTAATTTAAAGATGGAAAAGGTTATGAACTCTTATGAAACTTTGTTTGTAGTTGATGCAACTCTTTCTGAAGAAGAGGTTAAGGCAACTATCGAAAAGTTCACAGCTCTTATTGCAGAGAACGGCACCATCGATTCTGTTGATGAGTGGGGTAAGCGTAAGCTTGCATACCCAATCAATGACAAGAACGACGGTTATTATGTTCTTGTAAACTTTAAGAGCGAGGGCGAATTCCCAAGTGAGCTTGAGAGATTATTCGGTATTAACGAGTATATTCTTCGTTCAATTGTAATTCGTCACATTGAAGACAAGAAAACTGTAAAAGAAGCGTAAAGCTAAAGGAAAGGGGCAATCAAAATGGCAAATTTGAATTTAAACAAGGCAATTTTGGGTGGTAGATTAACTGCTGACCCCGAGCTTAAGCAAACTCCACAGGGCGTTCCTGTAACATCATTTTCAATTGCAGTAAATCGCAAGGGAAAGGATGCGCAAGCAGATTTTATAAACTGCGTTGCATGGAGACAGACAGCTGAATTTATTTGCAGATATTTCAAGAAGGGTAGCTCTATCTGTATTTCAGGCTCTATCCAAACAAGAACTTGGAATGATCAGCAAAATAATAAGCGTTACGCTACTGAGGTTGTTGCTGAGGAAGCATTCTTTGTTGATTCTAAGACAGAGGGCGTTATGGGCGATGAGCCAGCATTCCAAACACAAAGCGCACCTAAGTTTGAAGAAGTTAACGGTGACGATGATTTACCATTCTAATTGAATGGAACGAAATTTTATAGGAGGAAACTAAGATGGATAACAACAATACTGTTGAAAAAGAACAGGTTGTTCAACAGCGTCCTGCTCGTCAGGTTATGCGCAAGAAGAAAAAGGTTTGTGCATTCTGCGCTGATAAAATCGGTCATATAGATTATAAGGATACAGCTCGTTTAAGAAAGTATGTAACTGAGCGTGCAAAGATTCTTCCAAGAAGAATTACGGGCACATGTGCTCATCACCAGGGCGAGCTTACAAAGGCTATTAAGCGTGCACGCTTTATGGCTCTTATGCCTTACATTGATGACTAATTAGTCTAAAATAAAAAGAACCGAATTTTTCGGTTCTTTTTTGTTTTATAAAATAATTAGAAAATAATTTCCTCTAAGGTTTCCTTGAAAATAGTGTAGTCAGGCTTACTTTCCTCAGTGATGGAAATTTCAGCAACGGAATCGGCGTAATATATTTTTAGCATACCAGTAAAGGATTTGTATGGGTCAACCCATACAAGCTTTATAATAGCAGAACGAGCAATAATGGTATTACCTAAAACAACTCTATTAGGATAAATTATATGGTCGTTTCTTGTTGTTGATATATATAATGGCTCCATTTGAAAACTCCTTGATATTTAGATACATATAAATTATATCTAATTTGAGAGTAAAAGTCAATAGAAAAAAGAGAAGAGAATAAAAAAACGAGCTACGTTGGGTTGAACATAGCTCGTAATTATATAGCTTACGCCATCTTATTGTACATAAGTGTAAATTGGCTCTTCTTATGAGCAGCGTTATTCTTGTGAAGAATACCCTGACTAACAGCCTTGTCAACTCTCTTAACGGCAGCAACATAAGCAACTTGTGCAGCAGCCTTATCTCCGTTTTCAACAGCAACCTTAAATTTCTTAATAGCTGTGTTGAGCTGAGACTTTAGCATCTTGTTACGAAGTGTTTTAGTAGCAATAACCTTAACACGCTTCTTAGCAGATTTGATATTAGGCACTTTAGTGACCTCCTTTAATATTATAATCCGACAGATGCCTTATCCGTTGCCTGAGAGGGTGCTTCGAATACAGCCTGTTCGTACAGTTATATATATTAGCACACAAAATTAAAAAAATCAATACCTTTTTACAAAAAAATCTAAAAAAATTCAACTTTAAAATTTAACATTTAATTTACAATTCTTAAAGCAAATAAAGATTGCTGATTTTAAACAAAAAACCTGTTCATAAAAAATTTACATTTTAAAAAATTGTAAAATAAAAAGAAACTTTCTGTAAATAAATAGAAAAATATTAAATTTTTTCAAAATTCACTTGACGGATGCAATGTTTAGTGTTATAATCTGTACTTGCACAAATATTTTCTAAATTATACTTTTATATTATATTATAAAAGGGAAGTTGGAGTGAAAGTTTATGGTAAAAGAACAAAAACTCGGCAAAAACACGAGAATGAACTTCGCTAAAATTAGCGAGCTTTGTGAAATGCCAAACCTTATCGCTGTACAGAAGGAGTCTTACGCTTGGTTTCTTGAAAAAGGAATTGGCGAGGTTCTTCAAGACGTATCTCCGATAACAAACCACTCTGGAGACCTCTTCATCGAGTTTGTTTCTCACACTCTTGATGTAGATAATCCTAAGTATCCTGTTGAGGAGTGCAAGGTTAGAGGTACAGACTATGCTGCAAGACTTTTCGTAAAGGTTCGTTTGTCAAACAGACTTACTGGAGAGGTTAAGGAGCATGATGTGTTTATGGGTGATTTCCCACTCATGACAGATAATGGTACATTCGTTATTCATGGTAAGGAGCGTGTAATTGTTTCTCAGATTATGCGTTCACCAGGTATGTACTATGATTATTCAATCGATAAGGTAGGAACACATGTTTATAAGACACAAATTATTCCTTATCGTGGTGCATGGCTTGAGTACGAAACAGACTCGTCCAATGCTTTTTATGTTCACGTAGATAAGAACAGAAAAATGCCTATTACCATCCTTATTCGTGCTCTCGGTGTAGAAACTGAGGAGGACATTAAGGAAATGTTTGGTGAAAAGTTTATGACACCAACTCTTGCAAAGGATGAGTGTGAAAGACTTTCTAATGAATTAGGTACTACAATTCAGGAGGAGGCTCTTAAGGAATTATATAAGAGACTTCGTCCAGGCGAGCCTGCAATAGTTGAGAGTGCAAAACAGCTTCTACACAACTATTTCTTTGATGGAAAGAGATATGATATATACTCAGTTGGACGTTATAAGTTTAACGAAAAGCTTGCTATCTCAAAGCGTATTCTTGGCTTAACCTTATCGCGCCCAGTAGTAAGCAACATGACAGGTGAAATTATCTGTGAAGCAGGTAAGGTAATTACTAAAGAGGATATTGAGCTAATTGAGTCTAACTGTATAAATGAGGTTTACATCAACACATTAGACAAGGATACTGGAAATCCTGTTGAGCTTAAGATATTCGGTAATGGTACAGTTGACCCTAAGTATTTACTTGGTGAAAATTGGAGAGAAGGTCTTGAGGATTATGGTGTAAGTGAAAAGCTTCACTATGAAAATCTTAAGAAGATTATTGAGGAATGTGGTGGAGACAGAGATGCTATAATTGAAAAAATCAAGTATAGCACTGAGGAGCTTTGTCCTAAGCATATTACACCAGAGGATATTCTTGCATCTATTGCATATCTTGTGGGTATTGATTACGGAATCGGTAAGAAGGATGATATTGACCATTTGGGTAACCGTCGTTTACGTTGCGTTGGTGAGCTTCTTCAAAATCAGCTTCGTGCTGGTATGTTCCGTATGGAAAAAATTATTACAGAAAGAATGAATACACAAGATGTTGAGGAGCTTTCTCCAAAAACACTTGTAAACATTAAGCCAATTGCATCTGCGATTAGAGAATTCTTTGGTTCATCACCACTTTCACAGTTTATGGACCAGAACAACCCACTTGCAGAGCTTACACATAAGCGTCGTATCTCCGCTCTCGGTCCTGGTGGTCTTTCCAGAGATAGAGCAGCTTTTGAGGTTCGTGACGTTCACTACACACACTATGGTAGAATGTGTCCTGTTGAAACACCAGAAGGACCAAACATCGGTCTTATCTCATATCTTTCAACATATGCAATTATCGACAAATATGGCTTTATAAAAGCACCTTATCGTAAGGTTGTTGATGGAGTAGTTACCGACGAGGTAGTTTACTTAACAGCTGACGAGGAGGACGGACACGTTATTGCTCAGGCATACGAGGAGCTTGATGAGAATAAGCGCTTTGTAAAGAACAAGATTATCGTTCGTGAGAAAAACGAAATTTTGGAAACAGATTCATCAAGAGTTAGCTATATGGACGTTTCACCAAAGATGGTTGTTTCTGTAGCAACAGCGATGATTCCATTTATTGAAAACGACGACAACGCTCGTGCACTCATGGGTTCAAACATGCAGAAGCAGGCAGTTCCACTACTTACAACTGATTCACCAATCGTTGGTACAGGTATGGAGTACAAGGCAGCAGTTGACTCTGGTGTAGTAGTATTAGCTAAGGAAAGTGGTGTTGTTGAAAAGGTTGACGCTACAACTATCGTTATTAAGAATGAAAGAGGTCTTAAGGATAGATATGAGCTTATCAAGTTCAAGCGCTCCAACCAAGAAACCTGTATCAATCAATCTCCAATCGTAGTAGTTGGTGAGCAGGTTGAAAAGGGACAAGTAATTGCAGATGGTCCAGCTACTGCAAATGGTGAAATTTCACTTGGTAAAAATGCTCTCATCGGCTTTATGACATGGGAGGGTTATAACTACGAGGACGCTGTATTACTTAATGAGAACTTAGTTCGTAACGATGTATATACCTCAATTCATATTGAGGAAAAGACAATCGAGGCAAGAGATACAAAGCTCGGTCCAGAGGAAATCACCCGTGAAATTCATAATGTTGGTGAGGACGCACTTAAAAATCTTGACGAAAACGGTATCATTAGAATAGGTACTGAGGTTAAGGCACCTGATATCCTTGTAGGTAAGGTAACACCTAAGGGTGAAACAGAGCTTACAGCAGAGGATAGATTGCTTCGTGCTATTTTTGCTGAAAAGTCAAGAGATGTAAGAGATACATCACTTCGTGTTAAAAATGGTGAAAATGGTATCGTTGTCGACGTTAAGGTATTCTCACGTGAAAATGGTGATGAATTAGCTCCAGGCGTACACAAGGTAGTAAAGGTTTATATTGCCCAAAAGAGAAAAATCTCTGTTGGTGACAAGATGGCTGGTCGTCATGGTAACAAGGGTGTTGTATCAAGAATACTTCCACCTGAGGATATGCCTTTCTTAGCTGATGGTACACCACTTGATATCGTTCTTAACCCACTCGGCGTTCCTTCACGTATGAATATCGGTCAGGTTCTTGAGGTGCATCTTGGTATTGCAGCTAAAAAGCTTGGCTGGAAGATTATGACACCTGTATTTGATGGTGCAAAGGAAAAAGATATCTTTGAGTGCTTAAAGATGGCAGGCTTGTGGAGAGATGTTCTTCCAAACGAAAATACAGATGGTAAGGATTTATTTGAAGAGGTTATCCGTGAGGATGGCAAGAAGGATATACAAAAGCTTGACAAGGAAACAAGAAACGATCCTGAGGCTCTCAAGAAGCTTCTTGATGAAGGCAAGCTAAAGGTATGCGACGGAAAGTCAATCCTTTATGATGGACGTACAGGTGAGCCATTTGACAACCCTGTAACAGTAGGTATTATGTATTACCTCAAGCTCCACCACCTTGTTGATGATAAGATTCACGCACGTTCTATAGGTAAATATTCACTCGTTACACAACAGCCACTCGGTGGTAAAGCACAGTTTGGTGGTCAGCGTTTCGGAGAAATGGAAGTATGGGCGCTTGAGGCATATGGTGCAGCATACACACTTCAGGAAATCTTGACAGTTAAGAGTGACGATATTATTGGTAGAACAAAGGCATATGAGGCAATTGTTAAGGGTCAGAATATTCCAACTCCAGGCGTACCTGAATCCTTTAAGGTTCTTGTTAAGGAGCTTCAAGCACTTGCTCTTGATATAACAGTTCACGATAAGGAAGGAAACGAAATTAAGCTTTCTGACTTAGGTGATGAGGAGCTTACACCAATGAACATTGTTGCTCCTGCAGAGGATTCCGTTAATAAGGAAACTGAGGAAGAAAACGGCGAATATGAGGAAAATATCAACGACGATGATTACAGTGAGGAATTAGACGTTGACGATATCGAGCCTAATTACGACGACTTTGACGTTTGAAACAAACCTAAAAATATATAAAGAAGGATAATGCTGATGGAACATACATTTGATTCTATAAAAATAGGTCTTGCATCTCCAGAAAAAATACTTAGTTGGTCATCAGGTGAGGTTACAAAGCCTGAAACAATCAACTATCGTACACAAAAACCGGAGAAGGATGGACTTTTCTGCGAGAAGATTTTTGGTCCAACAAAGGACTGGGAATGCTCCTGTGGAAAATATAAGCGCTCACGTCATAAGGGTCACAAGTGTGAGGTTTGTGGCGTAACTGTTACAACTAAGAAGGTTCGTCGTGAGAGAATGGGACATATCAAGCTTGCTTGTCCTGTATCACACATTTGGTACTTCAAATCATCAAGAATAAGCTATATTCTTGACATCCCTCAAAAGGCACTTGAAAGCGTTCTTTATTTCACACAAAGAATAGTAGTTGATCCAAAAGAGACACCACTTGTAAAATGCCAACTTCTTACAGAGAGTGAGTATGATGCTTACTACGAAAAGTATGGTGACAGATTTGTTGCTAAAACAGGTGCAGAGGCTATTAAGGATCTTCTTGCAGAAATTGATTTAGAAAAGCTTTCCGAGGAACTTAAGGATCAGCTTCGTAAGTCCTCTGGTCAAAAGAAAATGCGTATAATTAAAAGGCTTGAAATTGTTGAGGCCTTTAGAAAGTCTGAAAACAAGCCAGAGTGGATGATGCTTGAGGTTTTACCTGTATTACCACCTGACATCAGACCAATGGTACCACTTGATGGTGGTAGATACGCAACCTCTGACCTAAACGAGCTTTACAGAAGAGTAATTAACAGAAATAATCGTCTTAACAACCTTGTTGCAAGACATTCACCAGAGCTTATCGTTAAAAACGAAAAGAGAATGCTTCAAGAGGCTGTTGACGCATTAATTGACAATAGCAAAAAGGCAAAGCCAGTTACAGGTCCTAACTCAAGAGCATTGAAGTCACTTTCTGAAATGCTTAGCGGTAAGCAGGGACGCTTTAGACAAAACCTCTTGGGTAAACGTGTTGACTACTCAGGACGTAGTGTTATCGTAGTTGGTCCTAACCTAAAAATTTATCAATGTGGTCTTCCTAAGGAAATGGCTCTTGAACTATTCAAGCCATTCGTAATTAAGCGTCTTGTAGAAACAGGCAAGGCTCTTAATATTAAGGAAGCTAAGAGAAATGTAGAAAAGGCAGTAGATGATGTTTGGGACGCACTTGAAAACGTAATTAAGGAGCATCCAGTTCTTCTTAACCGTGCACCAACACTTCACCGTTTGTCAATTCAAGCATTTGAGCCTGTTCTCGTAGAGGGTAGAGCAATTAGACTTCACCCACTTGTATGTAAGGCGTTCAATGCTGACTTTGACGGAGACCAGATGCCAGTTCACGTTCCTCTATCAAATGAGGCTCAGGCAGAGGCAAGATTCCTTATGCTTTCTGCAAACAACCTACTTAAGCCTGTTGATGGTAAGGCTATTGCTGTACCTTCACAGGATATGGTATTGGGCTCATTCTATCTCACACTTGATAAGGCTGGAGAAAAGGGCGAGGGCAATGTATATCGTAACTTTGATGAGGCTATGATGGCATATGCTAACAAGGACCTTGAAATCCATGCTCCAATTAGAGTAAGGGTAGAGAAAATAGTAAATGGTGAAAAGAAATCCAAGATAATTAACGCAACTCTTGGAAGACTTATATTCAACGAATTTATTCCACAGGATTTGGGCTATGTAGATAGAGAAAAGGATCCATTTGGACTTGAAATCGATTTTGTAGCAGGAAGCAAACAGCTTTCACAAATCGTTGACCGTACTATTAAGACTCATGGCTTTACTAAGGCAGCAGAGGTGCTTGACCATATTAAGGAAATGGGTTATAAGTACTCAACAAAGGCAGCTATTTCAATTTCAGTTGCCGACATGACAATTCCTGAGCTTAAATACGATATTGTTAAGGGAGCAGAAGCTAAGGTTGACGAAATTTCTGCACACTTTAATGAGGGTGAGCTTTCTGACGAGGAAAGATACAACTGTGTTATTGACATTTGGAATAAGGCAACAAATGACGTAGTTTCTGAAATCCAAAAGAGCTTTAACAGATATAACCCAATCAAGATGATGTCTGACTCTGGTGCCCGTGGTAGCATGACTCAGATGCGTCAGCTTGCTGGTATGCGTGGACTTATGTTCTCTGCAACTGGTAAGACAATGGAAATTCCAATTAAATCAAACTTCCGTGAAGGACTTACAATACTTGAGTACTTTATTGCTGCTCGTTCTGCTCGTAAGTCACTTTCCGATACAGCTCTTAAGACAGCTGACTCTGGATACTTAACAAGAAGACTTGTTGACGTTTCTCACGAGGTTATTATTAGGGAAGAGGACTGTGGAACTCGTGAATATATGGTAATGAGTGACATTAAGGACGGCAACGAAATAGTTGAATCTATCAAGGATAGAATTCTCGGTAGATATACTGTTGAGGATGTAGTTGATCCTGCAACAGGCGAGGTTATTGTTAAGGAAAATGAAATGATTCTTGCTAAGGATGTTGATAAAATCATCAATGCAGGAATTACAGAGGTTAAGGTACGTTCTGTTCTTCGTTGTAAGACAAAGCGTGGAGTATGTGCACATTGTTATGGTATGGACCTTGCAAGCTCTAAGCAGGTTAATATCGGTGAGGCTGTTGGTGTTATTGCTGCTCAGTCTATCGGTGAGCCTGGTACACAGCTTACAATGAGAACATTCCATACTGGTGGTGTTGCTTCTGCTAACATTACACAAGGTCTTCCAAGAGTTGAAGAGCTATTTGAGGCAAGAAAGCCAAAGAAGCCAGCGATTGCTTGTGAGGCTACTGGTTTTGTTAAAATTGAGCTTGAGGGCAAGATTAACAAGATCAGCATTACAGACGAGGAAACAGGAGCATCTTACTCATACGACGTACCATTTGGTACAACTATGATAGTTGCAGATGGCGACCATGTAGAAAAGGGTCAAGCATTGACCGAGGGTTATATGGCACCTGCTGATATTCTCAAAATCAATGGTATTGAAGCGGTTTATGACTATATTGTACGTGAGGTACAAAAGGTTTACCGTTCACAAAACGTTGAGGTTGATGATAAGCACGTTGAGGTTATCACACGTCAAATGACAAGAAAGGTTAGAGTAGAGGATCCAGGCGATACAGAGCTTATTGAGGGTGTAACTACTAATATTGCAGAAATTCTTGAAGAAAACGAAAAGGTTCAGGCAAGAATTGATGCTGGAGAGATTGACTTGCGTCTTGCAACATATTCACCAATCCTTCTTGGTATTACAAAGGCTGCTTCCTCAACAGAATCATTCTTGTCAGCTGCATCATTCCAGGAAACAACAAGAGCTCTTACTGATGCTGCAATTCGCGGTAAGAAAGACCACTTGCTTGGACTTAAGGAAAATGTTATTATTGGTAAGCTAATCCCAGCTGGTACTGGACTTAGCCTATACAATCAAGTTGGCGTAAAGAAAAACGATTCAACAGCTATAAATGAATAATAAAAAGGGAACAGGCTTAAAAGCCTGTTCCTTTTAATATGTAGATAGATATCAAAAATAAAATCCCCCAAAAAGGGGGATTTTTGTGTTTATTTAGATGGTGGAAGCTCTTTTCCTAAATAAGCCTCATACATCCATTCGTGACGGGTCTGGAGCCATGTTCTCAAATAACTAATAGCTTCAGCGTAGCTGTTTTCAATATGGGACATACTTGAATAAACTTGGGCAATTGTAAACTTTCTATAGTTTCTAATACGAGCAGCAGTAAATGCCTCGTTATCGTTATGAATATCTATCTTGTTTTCAATAACCTCACGCTTGCTAATAAACTTATCCTCATACATTAAACGCATTTCATCTGTATAATCCAAAATTACATCTTGGATAGCATCGTAGAATTCTGGTGAATATTGAATTAAGTATGGGAACCATATGTTTTTGTTGCCCCAGCGACAGTCTGCCCAGTAACCAGTTGCACTATTATCTTCAATTCCTTCAAGTGAATCAGCATAGCTACCCAAGTTTCTATAAGCAGAGTGAGAACTATTGTCACCACCTTGGTCGCCTACATTACCCATACCAAGGTCAAAGTCCCAAACTGGACCACCGTGAAGCTTTCCGTCCTTGATATAGAAACGAGTAGAGTCGTAGCACATATCAACCTCTTTGAGGTATTCGTGAATTACATAATACTTAGCAACAGAATCAATATCAACATATTGGTTAATTAAATCCCAATCACCACTCTTAATAGCGAAATCTATCATATTGAATGAAACATACATGTTAGAGTATGAATCGCCAGAAAGGTCTGCTGTATCCTCAATCAAACAGTTAATGTTGAAAATTGGGGACTTGAGATAGAATTCACCATCACTCTTATTTTCAAGCTCAAATAAGTAGTCATTTTCCTCATCAATATCAATTCTATCCTCGCCTATATCCATAGGTGTGGTAAGCATATAAAGACCATCATATCTGCCGTTATAATATACCTCAACAAATTGGTAGCTTGGAGCAAATTGAATATCAATAGCCTGTGAAAACTCTATTGCTAATGCGTTTCTCATAAGTGTTTGGTCAAATAGGTTAGCAAGTAGGCAGTATTTCTTTCCTGCACCCATTCCAAACAAATCAACCTTAGAAGAGAACTTGATGTTATATGGATACTTTTCGGCTTTTGCGGTAGAGTTACCTCTAATCTTCATTGTGGCATCGTATTCGATCGCCTCAACGCAGGAATTTCCGTTTTCATCAAGATAAGAGATGAAAATTCTTGCTTCAGTATAATCTCTGTTAAGGTCGCCGATTTTTTCTATAAATACTACAGGAACATCAGTTACGTTATATGTAATATTAGCAAGAGCATTGCTTAAAAGATTAGCGTTATAGTCAACAGCCTCTTGAGTTAAGTTAAGATCCTTGCTTTCCAAAATTGGTCTAATAAGAGCAACAGTTGATGGAGCATAGTAGGTTTCGTAATATTTAGAAACCTGACCGATGAGTGAATTTAAAACAGAGTAGTCAACCTTGTTGCTTTCAAAATAACCACATCTCTTACAGGTACTATATTCATAGCCCTGCTTTTCTGAAATTGTGTACCATTCATGGTCGTGCTCAATTAAAGGCTTCCTTGTTGTTTTTTCTGTTTCGCAAACGGTACATTTTTCAATTCGGACACCTTCAATTGTACAGCTTGAAGCAATGTCAGAAATTACCTCAAAGGAGCAGCTTTCCCTATCAACAACAGCTTTTCTTATAAGTGAGCCACAATCATTACAATAGAAGAATGAAAGACCATTGGTTTTACAGCTTGCTTCAGAAATTGTAACTTCGCTAAATCCCTTATGTGATGTGCATTTTTCTACATCAACAAATCCCTCATAATTATCTATATAGGTTTCGTTGCAAATATAGCAGAAGTGCTTAGTATATCCAGGTGTATTGCTTGTAGCCATAACAACCTGTGAAATTGTTTTATGTCCAGAGCAAACCTGTGATGTTTCTTTAATTTGATTGTTACATCTTAAGCAGTCAATAATAATATATTCGTCTGTATCGCAGGAAAGCTCTGAGGACTCGATAATCATACCTGAGTGACCAAGCTCCTTTTCAAAGGCAATACGTCCACAAACGATACATTCCTTGTATCCGTATTCGGTACATGTAGCAGCCTTATCATTATAGCCATAATAGTGAGAAACACATTGATAATCGCTTGCAGAAATAAAGTTGTTTACGTAATCTGGCTTTGTTACAGTTGGATTTTTAGCAATAACAGTAACATTTGGATTAGCATCTCTAAAGGAGTCAATGCCTATAGATGCAACGTTATTACCTAAAACAACCCATTCAAGCGCCTTACATCCCTTAAATAAGTCAACACTTATAGAGAAAACACTATCAGGAATATATGCACATGTCAATGAAGATTCCTTAAATGCTTCTGGAGAAATAACTGAAACATTTTTACCAATAATAATTGTTTCAAGGTTTTTAGCACTAGCAAAAGCGCCCTTACCAATTGTTGCTACATTATCTGAAATTGTGTAGGTCTTATCCTTTTTATCAGTAGGATAAAGAAGTAATGTAGCACCATTATCCTCTTTTGAGAAAATAACACCATCAATGGTTATGTATTTTTCATTGTTTTCTTTAACCTCAAAGGATTGAATACCAGAACAGCCAGTGAAGAATGCAAGGTCAAAATCAACGTTAGGCATTACAAAGCCCTTTATTCTTTCACAGTTATAGAAAACATTTACACCAAGCGTTGTAGCACTTGAAATATCAAAATTCTGATCAAGGGATTTGCATTGATAAAATACTCTATCACCAATAGATTTAACGGAATCAGTCAATTTAATTTCATAAAGAGCATGACAGTTGTAGAAGCATTCTGTTTTAAAATTTTCAATTTTATCAATGTTTATTGTTCTTAAAGCAGTACAGCTTTTAAATGTATAGCTTTCAAGTGTGGTTATTCCATCAGGCAAAACAACGCTTGTAATACCCTTACAGTTTTCAAAAGCAGAGTATCCGATTGATGTAACAGTTGAAGGAATTACAACCTCACCGTAAATTTGTGTACCCTTGAATGCGTTTTCACCAATTTTTGTAATTCCCTCAGGAATTGTAAGAGGGCCAAAAATCTGTGTTTTTCCATTAAAAGCACCGGATTTGATTTCCGTTACAGGATACTCAACGCCATCCTTTGTAACAACTGATGGAATATCAACAGAGCGAGTGTAGTCGCCTGTAATTGTGGCACCTTTAATTGTTGCAGTTTTAGTACCATCTTTTGCTGTTACTATATCAAAGCTCCAAGTAACTGTAACCTCTGAGTTTGATGTATCAGCTGAAAATATAGTAAAGCACGTAATAGACGTAACTAAAATAAGCAAAAAGGCAACAAAAATAGTAATTTTGCCAATATGTTTCTTCATAAATGACTCCTTTTAGGTAGATTTGCACATATTTATTCTAACATATAATTATTAATATGTCAATATTTATAAATAATTAAAAATATAAATATTAAAGTACTTGCAAAAACAGACCTACTGTGTTATACTTTAACATAATGTACTAAAATTTAGGAGGGAATGTTATGGCACTTTATATACCAGAGGGATATAAGTCCTTGCTTGATATCAGGCAAACAGAGGTTGCTATTAAAAAGGTTAAGGACTTTTTTGAAAGAGATTTAGCAATTGGACTTAATTTAACGAGAGTTTCGGCACCGCTTTTTGTATCACCAGAAAGTGGTCTTAACGATAACCTAAATGGTACCGAAAGACCAGTTAGCTTTGATACAGCTGATAAGCAGGAGCTTGAAATTGTTCATTCACTTGCTAAATGGAAAAGAGTAGCACTTAAAAATTATGGATTTAGGCTTGGTGAAGGCTTATATACTGATATGACTGCTATTCGTAGAGATGAAGAAACTGATAATATTCACTCAATGTATGTTGACCAATGGGACTGGGAGAGAATTATTTCCAAGGAGCAAAGAACAGAGGAGTTTTTGAAGAAAACAGTTAAAATCATCTATAACACCTTAAAGCATACAGAAAATTATATTGCTTATGAATATGATTTTATAGGAAATCAGCTACCAGAATCAATTACCTTTATTACCTCTCAACAGCTTGAGGATAAATATCCAAATTTAACCTCAAAGGAAAGAGAAAAGGCAGTAGCTAAGGAATATGGTGCTGTGTTTATAATGAAAATTGGTGGAAAGCTTAAATCAGGAGAAATTCATGATGGAAGAGCGCCTGACTATGACGATTGGGAGCTGAATGGTGATATAATAGTTTATTATCCCGTTCTTGATATAGCCTTAGAGCTTTCCTCTATGGGTATTCGTGTTGACGAAAAATCTCTTGAAAAACAGCTTAAGGAAAGAGGCTGTGAGGATAGACGGGAGCTTGAGTATCATAAAGCTCTGCTTAATGGTGAACTTCCATATACAATCGGTGGAGGCATTGGACAATCAAGAATGTGTATGTATTTTCTAAGGAAAGCCCATATAGGTGAGGTGCAATCATCCTTCTGGGGAGAGAAAGCATATAACGAATGTATTAAAAAAGGAGTTCATCTCCTATAATGCAATACCTTTGGATTCCTTTGATACTGTTCTATGGTGTAGCAAAGGGAATCAGGGAAGCATTAAAGAAAAAGTCAATGCAAACCTGTAGCGTAATTGAGGTGTTGTTTTTCTACACCTTTTTTGCGTTTCTGCTTACTATTCCGTTTTCTATAGGGCAAAATATATTTGGTGTAAGTCTTAAGTATCATTTAGCCATTTTATTAAAAGCTTTTATGATATTTGTAGGTTGGATATGCGCCTTGAATGCAATGAAAAAATTGCCACTTAGTGTATATTGCATACTCGATATGAGTAGAATGCTTTTTAGTGTTTTGCTAAGCATCATTCTTTTAGGGGAGGCAATGGGGGTATTCAAGGGCGTCGGCTTTGGTCTTGTGCTTATTGGTATTTTACTTGTAAACCTAAAAAAAGAAAGAAATTCAAATGAAAAAATAAAGCTTAAAGCTATATTCTTAGTTGTTATTTCCTGTATTTTAAATGCGCTATCTGCGATAATAGATAAGCTTACATTATCCTCTGACCCTGATAGATGGTTATTCGGAAGTGAGCTTTTATCAGATGGTCAAATGCAATTCTGGTATATGCTTTACCTTACATCGCTATACGGAATTTATATGCTGATAAGAGTTTTATTCGCTAAGGAGAGGGTAAATGTAAAAAAGTGTCTAACCTGTCCTTGGATATATCTGCTTAGCATATTGTTTATGGTTGCAGACAGAGCAATGTTTATAGCAAACAGTAGCGAATATAGTACAGTAGGTGCAATGACGGTATTACAGCAAATTTCAGTAGTTGTTACAATAATTTTAGGAAAGCTTATTTACAAGGAAAAGAATATAACATATAGACTGATGTGTGCAGGGCTGATAATTATAGGAATAGTAATTTCTGTAATTTAACTCTTGACAAAATAAGAATATTATAGTATAATATGTTCGTTGCGAAAAACAACGGACATAAATGCGGGTGTGGCGGAATTGGCAGACGCGCTAGACTTAGGATCTAGTGCCAAAAGCATGCAGGTTCGACCCCTGTCACCCGCACCAAAAAACGACAAGCTCAGGCTTGTCGTTTTTTATGTTATTTGATTAAATTTTGCTCCCTACCATTTAGGAAAGCATCAATGTTTGATACAACGGTATTAAAGCACCTCGTTCTTGATTCAAATGAGCCCCAAGCCATATGAGGAGTTAAAATTACGTTTTCCTTATTTAAAATTTTATTAAAAGGGTGACTTTTTGGTAGTGGCTCAACTGTAAATACATCGCAACCAATACCACCAATCTTGTTTTCTAATATAGCATTAGTGACCTCCTCCTCGTTCCAAACCCCACCACGTGCTACGTTAATTATAATAGCATTTTTCTTCATTAAATTAAGCTCATTTTTGCTAATTAAATTCTTTGTTTTGTCGGTAAGAGGGCAGTGAATCGAAATAATGTCCGATTGCTTTAATAAGGCTTCCAAATCCACGCAGTTGTAATTTTTATCAGGCGTTTGCTTGTTTACAATCACGTTACAGCCAAATGCCTCTGCAATTTTACCAACAGCCCTTCCAATATTACCAAAGCCAATAATACCCCAGGTAAGACCATCAAGCTCGTGGTAAACAGGAGTTAGCTTATTTGCACTGTCACTTTCCTGATACATGCCCTTGTGAACAAAATTACGATATTCATTTAGGTGAGTTATAAGTGAGCAAGCCATTGAAACAGTAACCTGTGCAACACAGCTTGTAGAGTAGGCAGGAGTGTTAGCAACCTTAATTCCTAATCTGTTACAGCACTCAATATCTATGTTGTCATAGCCTGTTGCAGTTTCGCAAATCAACTTAAGATTTTTTGCGTTTTTAACCACGTCCTCGGTCATTTTTACCTTGTTGACAATTACAATGTCAGCATCCTTCACTCTTTCTTTGGCATCCTCTTGACTTGTAACAGGGTATTTAATCACATTACCATATTTATAAACAGAAGAAAGGTCTAAATCCTCACCTAAGGTTTTATAATCTAAAATTACAATATTCATATATACCTCACTTAAGCAGTTGTTTTCTTTCCTTGTAGTCGGGTAAGTGCCTTTCTACAATCTGCCAAAATTTTTTACTATGATTCATTTCTAAAATATGTGCAAGCTCATGCACGCATACATATTCAATAGCGTCGATAGGATAAAGTGCAAGCCTGCAAGAAAAATTTAAGCTTTTCTTTGAAGAACAGCTTCCAAATCGTGTTTTCGCCGAATTTATTGACACCTTTTCGGGCTTTACACCCATCAAATTAGAATAATACTCAATAAAAGGAGCAATAATTTCATAGGTGCGTTTTTTAAGCTCATTGATTTGATTTTTATCAAGAAAATCAATGCTTGGCTTTTCCTTAATTCGTTTGATTGCTTTATCTAACCATGTAGCGTGAGAAAGGACAAAATCCTCGATTTTTTTCTTGCTTATTCCATAAGGAGCTTTAACAATAATAGCTCCGTCACGCTTAACCTGTAAACACATGGTGCGTCGTTTTGAGTAAATTATTGAGTATTCCATAAAAGCCTCCCTTGTGTTTAAAAATATTTTATCATATAGCATTGAATTTGTCAATTGCGACAAATTATGCTATTGCAAATAAAATAATAATATGCTATACTTTAATAGCAATAAATTATGAAAGGAGCTTAGCTATGTCTGAAAATATCAAAATAGTGGCACAGAATAAAAAAGCCTATCACGATTATTTTGTTATTGAAAAATATGAGGCAGGAATAGAGCTTTTTGGTACAGAGGTTAAATCCTTGCGTCTTGGACAAGTTAATTTAAAGGACTCCTTTTGTAAGGTGTATGCAGGTGATATGCTTGCGTTGGGAGTTCATATTAGTCCTTATGAAAAGGGTAATATTTTTAATAAAGACCCACTAAGGCATAAAAGACTTTTACTACACAAAAAAGAGATTATGAAGCTTAATGGAATGCTTACAAGAGATGGATATTCTATAATTCCGTTGTCAATCTATTTTAAAGGCTCTAAGGCTAAAATGGAAATAGGAGTTTGTAAGGGTAAAAAGCTTTATGACAAGCGTGAGAGCGATGCAAAAAGAGATGCTCAAAGAACAATAGAAAGAGCCAGCAAGGGAGGACTCGATTAATGAGAAATTATTTAGTAAGCTTTTTTAACGATTTTAAGTATGAAGAAGAGGATGCAGAGTGCCTATTAAACGCATATGATACAATCGTTTTAAATAGTGAGGCAAACCGTCTTTTGGACGAGTGCATAGAGCTTTACAAGGAAAATATCAACTTAAACTATTACGATGACATTATCGTAAACAGAGCACAAAAAATTGCAAAAATTGTAAACATTCATACATATACAGTTGAGCTTTTGGTATTTATCTGTCTATCTAAGCACCTGAAGTCACTTTATGAGAAAAAGGGTATTAGTCAGGATGTTTTCTATGAGTCAATGTGCGACCTTAGATATAAGCTTGATGAATGTAAGACTGTTAAGGGTATAATCGGCTCCTTTGTTGCATGGTGGTTCCCAGGATTTTTCAATATGACAAGATTTGGTCTTGGAAGACTTCAATTTGAGCTTACCGACTTTGCAAACGACGAGTACGAAAAGGATGGTAAAAAGCTTAAAAGGGGTGACAGAGTTATCGGTGTTCACATTCCAAGAAGCTTAAAGCCAATAGATAAGGAAAGCTGTGATAATGCTTATAAAATGGCAGCAGATTTCTTCAAAAATGACATAACAAATAATCCAATAGCATTTGTTTGCCATAGCTGGCTATTATATTCAAAAACTCTTGAGGTTTTCCCACAAAAGACCAATACATATCGTTTTGCCCATGAATATGATATTTTATGGGATACTCACGATAAAGAGGGTGAATATAACGATGCGTGGAGACTCTTTGATATGGACTATACTGGAAATATTGAGGACTATCCAGAAAACACAAGTATGCGCCGTGCCTACAAGGACTATCTAAGAAATGGTGGTAGAACAGGCGAGGGCTATGGAGTATTTTTCGCAAAATAATTAAAAAAGTCCACATTTGTGGTTAATCTTACGGGAACCGAGACAAATGGGTTCGATTCCTGTAAGGCTATATGGGTACGTAAAGGCTTCGACGGGGGCTGTGAGGTATGATAAGCGTAGAGGGCTGGCTAATCCCTTATAATGGCTAAACTTAAATAATAAACGACAACAATAAAGTTGCTATGGCTGCCTAATTGAATCTCCTTCGGGAGCTTCAATTAGCAGTGCTGTGGTCTTATGCACCACCCGTTCCCCCAAGGATGACCTCGACCTTGGCTGGAGCGTAACGCAGAGGTGAACTTGAATTGGGAGTCTTGCTTGTACCAATCAAGCATAAAAGCAATACCTGAATAAAAGCCTGTTAATCGGCGTTTTGTAGGGGAAATTTCAGTAGATTAACTGCCTACGGAGAAAGTTATATCAAGTGGTTTTCGGACGCGGGTTCAATTCCCGCCGTATCCACCAAAAATCGACAAGTTTCGACAGAAGCTTGTCGATTTTTTATTTGTGCAGCAGGCACAACATCATTTGACCGAAGGTCAACATCATTTCGAGCAAAGCGAGAACATCATTGCCGTATTCGGCACAAATAAACGATGTTGCACCTGTGCAAATGATGTGCTTCGCAATGATGTGATGCTCTGCATCAATGAAGTTGCGCTCCGCGCAAACGGAAAGAACGCGTCAGTTCAAATACAAACGAGAAAAGACGAAGATATTTTTTTGTCCGCCCTTCACATTTCAATGGAAAATGCACACCCCGTATTGAGAATGCCTTTGAACTATTAAGTGCTATTATGGAGTTAGGCAAAGGAAAACCAAAGACAAAAAGTGTCTTTATGTTATTTTCAGCAACTAACCCTACATACGAGTTTTACCAATCTATTAAGGTTCTCGAAAAGCTCTCAGAGTTTGCAAACGGGCTTCGCTATTCCATTTGTATGCCGAACGCAAAAAGCGGCGAAAAAAAGACCCTCTTGCGATTCTGTGAATACCCCGACCGCCTGTTGTACTATTTCTCCCCGAAACGTCTGCAAGCACTGGTATCTATGCTTTCCAAAAGAATATGATAAAATCTCCTTATCAATAAATGAAAAGGAGATTTTTCTATGAAGTACAAAGAAATCTTAAACAAATGGATGAACGAAAAGCAAATCTATACCTTAAAGCACAGGACATTTCTGCGTTATGAAGAAATCATAAGAACGCAAATTGAGCCTTGTATTGGGGAGTATGAGCTATCAAGCCTAAGTGTTCCCGTTTTGCGTGAGTTCCAAAGTGATAAATTATCTTGCGGAAATAGCAAAAACGGACACCCCCTCGCCTCAAATACAGTGAAAAACATTATGTCAATCGTGCGAAATTCGCTAATCTATGCAAAAAGTAATGGATACATAATTCCCGACCTTGCCGACCTTGAAAACATCAAATTTTCGGAAAGGAAAATCAATGCTTTTACTAAGGCGGAACAAAAAAGAATTGAGGACGTGGTCGTAAATAGCAGAAAATCAAACCATTTTGGCATAGTGCTTTGTCTATACACAGGGCTTCGTCTGGGCGAGTTGTTGGCACTTAAATGGGCTGACATTAGCTTTACCCACGGGACAATAAATGTTGACAAAACCAGTGCCTTTTTGAAAGACACGGACGGAGACTATCGTTTCTATGTTGACACACCTAAAACGGACTCCTCGGTTCGTACAATTCCGCTTCCAAGAGAGTTAATTCCTTACCTTCGCAAAATGAAAAAAGAAAGCAAAAGCGATTATGTTATTTGCACAAACAAGGGTACACAAGTAATAAATCGCTCCTATCAAACAACTTTTGCAAAAATACTCAAAAAGGCAAAGGTAGAATACAAAAATTTCCACGCATTGAGACATACCTTTGCCACAAGAGCTTTAGAGTGCGGAATGGATATCAAAACTCTTTCGGAAATATTGGGACATAAGTCTCCCATAATAACAATGAACCGCTACGTTCACAGCCTTATGGAAACCAAAAGAAAAATGATGAACCACTTAACAAAAAGCTTAGGCTGGAAATAGTGGCTTGAGTCCGTCCGAATGAAAAACTAAAATTGATAATTTGATTAGTGAAAATCGGGCTTAAGCTGCTGTTTTCAGCCTACACATTTCGGCAATTAAAAAAGTGCACCTTTTAATATGACTGGTGCACTTTTATATTGACTTGATTATACCATTAGAGGATAAAAAAGTCAATATATTATATAAAAATGCACAAAATAAGTACAAAATTGGTGAAAACCTCGTGAAAAAGGAGCACCAGTCATATTATTTGGTGCACAAATTAGGAGGGCTAAAAATGACTAACTTAAACAAGAAATTTGCATTGCTAATCTGTCTTGTTTTATCTCTTGTAATGCTATTTGCATTTTCTTCTTGCGGTGGTAACGAGCCACCAGCAAATGACGATAGTCAAAATAGTACACAAACAGGAACAAATACCGACACAGGTACAGATTCAAGCACGGACACAAGCGTCGATTCTGAAAAGGGCGATTCAAACACAGATACAAGCGAAACTCAAAGCTGTATTGTAACCTTTGATTCAAATGGCGGCACAGAAATAAGTGCTCAAAGCGTGGAAATGAATAAAAAAGCCACAGAGCCAACCGCCCCTACACGTGCAGGCTATACCTTTGAAGGTTGGTATATGGGTGAGGAAAAATGGTCGTTTATCGGCTATGTAGTAACAGAGGATATGACCCTTGTTGCCAAATGGACTGCAAACGAAAACACTCTTTCCTTCAACGCAAACGGCGGAAGTGGCACAATGGATAATATGACCATTGAAACAGATAGCCAAGCTAACTTAACTGCTAATAGCTTTGAAAGAGTTGGCTATACCTTTATAGGTTGGTCAATTACTGCAAGTGGCTCTGTTGAATACACAGACGGAGCAAGCTACACAATGGGTGCAGAAGCAAGCTACTCTCTTTATGCAGTTTGGGAAGCGATAAACTATGATATTACATACGAGTTAAATGGCGGTACAAACAATACTGAAAATCCAAATAGCTATAATGTAGAACAGTCATTTGAGCTTAAAGCTCCAACCAAAGAGGGCTACACATTTGTAGGCTGGTATAGCGATAGCTCGTTTAACAACAATGTAACCGATATTGCACAAGGTACAACAGGCGAAAAAGCCTTCTATGCTAAATGGACACCGAATGAAAATACCCTTGCTTTCAACGCAAATGGTGGCGAAGGTGTAATGGCAAATATGACCATTTCTACAGGAAACAGCTCTGTTCTTGGAGAATGCACCTATACAAGAGCAGGCTATACCTTTAAGGGTTGGTCGACAAATGCAAGTGGCGGTGTTGAATACGAAACAGGTGACACCTATGTAATGGGCACAAATCCGTCATATACCCTTTATGCAGTATGGCAAGCAAACAATAATACCCTCGTGTTTGATGCAAATGGTGGTAGTGGCTCAATGTCAAATATGGTTGCCTCAACAGGTAGTAGTGTAACCCTTACAAGCAATGCTTTCACAAGAGCAGGCTACATCTTCAAGGGGTGGTCAACTACCGAAAACGGAACAGTTGAATATGGCGAAAACGCAACCTACACAATGGGTACATCAAGCGTTAATACTCTTTATGCAGTATGGCAAGCTAACGAAAACACCCTTGTGTTTAACGCAAATGGCGGAAATGGCGCAATGGAAAATATGACTATTGCAACAGATAGTCAAGCCAAATTAAGCGCTAATGCTTTTGTAAGAGCAGGCTATACCTTCATAGGCTGGTCAACCACTGCTGACGGAGAGGTTGAATATTTAGATAGTGTAAGCTATACAATGGGTGCAAGCTCAACCTACACCCTCTATGCAGTATGGCAAAAGAACATAAACGGACTAATCTTTGATGGCAACGGAGCAACAAGCGGTACTCCCTCAACCATGGAGATTGAAACAGGAAAGACAATAATTCTTCCACAAAATACCTTTGCAAAAACAGGCTACACCTTTAGGGGTTGGTCAACCGAAAAAGACGGAGCCGTTGTATATACAGATGGTGCAAGCTATACCATGGGTACAGAAGGAACATATCATTTGTACGCAGTATGGCAAGCAAACAATAATACCCTTGCATTTAATGCAAACGGCGGAAACGGAAATATTGATAATATGACCGTAGCAACCGACTCAAAAATAACCTTACCTCAAAACACATTTACAAAAACAGGCTATACCTTCATAGGCTGGTCAACAACCAAGGGCGGAGAGGTTGAATATACCGACGGTGCAAGCTATACTATGGGCACCGAAAGCGTAAATACCCTTTACGCAGTATGGCAAGCAAACGAAAATACTCTTATTTTCAACGCAAATGGTGGCACAGGTACAATGTCAAATATGACTATTGCAACCGATGCAAGCAAGAATTTAACCTTAAATGCCTTCACAAAAACAGGCTACACCTTTAAGGGCTGGGCAACAAGTACCAACGGAAGCGTTAAATATGCAGACGGTGCAAGCTATACAATGGGTACAAGCTCCTCATATACACTTTATGCAATATGGGAAGTAGAAACTTATAATATCACCTATGAGCTAAACGGCGGTACAAATAATACAGAGAACCAATCTACCTATACAGTAGAACAGTCCGTTTCTCTTAAAAATCCGAGCAAGGCAGGCTACACATTTGCAGGCTGGTATAGTGATAGCTCATTTAATAACAAGGTAACGGAAATCACTCTCGGCACAACAGGAAACAAAACCTTCTATGCTAAATGGGAAGCAATAGAATATGATATTACCTATGAGTTAAATGGTGGTACAAATACTACAGAGAACAAATCTATCTATACAGTAGAACAGTCCGTTTCTCTTAAAAATCCAAGCAAGGCAGGCTACACCTTTGTAGGCTGGTATAGTGATAGCTCATTTAATAACAAGGTAACGGAAATCACTCTCGGCACAACAGGAAATAAAACCTTCTATGCTAAGTGGACTGCAAACGAAAATATTCTTGTGTTTAACGCAAATGGTGGCGAAGGTACAATGCCAAATATGACTATTGCAACCGATGTAAGCAAGAATTTAACCTTAAATGCCTTCACAAGAACTGGCTATACCTTTAAGGGCTGGGCAACAAGTACCAATGGAAGCGTTAAATATGCAGACGGTGCAAGCTATACAATGGGCACAAATAGCTCATACACTCTCTATGCAGTATGGCAAGCAAATGAAAACACTCTTGTATTTAATGCAAATGGCGGTAGTGGTACAATGTCAAATATGATAATACCAACCGACTCAACCGTTACTCTTAATAGCAACGAATTTACAAATAACGGCTTAGACTTCCTAGGCTGGGCAACGAGCGTAAGTGGTAGTGTTGTATATGAAGACGGAGCAAGCTACACAATGGGCGCAAACAACACCTATACTCTTTATGCGGTATGGGGAGTTATGAAATATGATATAACCTACGAGTTGAATGGCGGAACAAACAACTCAAATAATCCAAGCCAATATACCAAAGATGATACCATCACTCTTGAAAACCCGACATATCCTAATAGCTACCTTGATTTTGTTGGCTGGTATACCGATTCTGCCTTTGAAAATCCAATTACTGAAATCAAAAACAGCAATGGCGATATAACCCTATACGCAAAATGGGTAACAAGCTCAAAAGCCTTCGTCTTTACCGAGGTTGAGGGTGGCTATTCTATAACAGATTTAAACTACTATATCGATACTGTTATAATTCCTGAAACCTATAATGGCTTGCCTGTAATATCAATAGGAAGCTATGCGTTCTATAATTGCACCTCGCTTACAAGTGTAACAATACCTAATAGCGTAACGTCTATAGGAGACCATGCGTTCCATTGGTGCACCTCACTTACAAGTGTAACAATACCTAATAGCGTAACGTCTATAGGAGACTATGCGTTCCATTTGTGCACCTCACTTACAAGTGTAACAATAGGAAATAGTGTAACCACAATAGGAAGCTATGCGATCTCTGGTTGCATCTCGCTTGTAATTTACTGCGAAGCAGAAAGCCAGCCGAGCACTTGGGATTCGTATTGGAACTTCGCAAACTATCCTGTTGTTTGGAACTATTTAGAAACCATTACACAAAATGGTATAGTTTATGCTATAACTGCAAATGGTGAAGCAACTGTTATCTCTTACACTGAAGATATTGAATCTAACGTTGTAATTCCATCAGAAATAAATGGCAA
>JAFTKN010000029.1 GCA_017453255.1 Clostridia bacterium
GCCTTGCAGTGATATTCTATTCGACTCTGAACTTGCGAAGCAAATATCACTCGGCGCAAGCCGAATATCATTGCGTAGCAATAGAACTCGCCGAAGGCGAATAGAGTTAGCGTGATACTCCGTTAAGAGTATCACGCTAATACTCCTTGCTATTTTTTATTCTAAGTCTGATATACTTGTACTTATTATTTCTCCGTTTTTCTTGGATATTTTATAAATATATTCTGATGAGCCCTCGTTAAAGCAGATATACCAAAAGTCATTTTTCTCCTTCTCACTCAAGCTACTACTTGTGTAGTTTAAGGTGCTTTCAAGTCGTCTTTCAAAAACTCCATAATACCTTCTTGCATTAAAATATGCTATACGTCTTGCGATTTCCTCATCAATTTGCCCTATTTCTATTTCCTGCAAAGCAGATGAATTTTCCTCTGGTAAGACAACACTTGTATTACCTCTGTTAAAGTAAACTATTTTATTATACTCATATACGGCTTCATATGAATATATACCATACTGCTCAAAGCTAGTTGACATTACAAAACCATCAAAGAATTTAAGCTCAAGGTTATAAAAGGTATCGTAGGTTTTCAGCTCATCAATGTAATATGCGCCTGAGTCTATATCATAGCTTAGGCTACTGTAATTCTGCCCTATATTTCCTACAGCTATGGATGAAAATAGGCTTTCTGTTAATAAACGACCCTCTTTCCTTTTCCAAACTCCATCCTCTATTTCATAGTAGCATTGATTTTCATAATCATGATACATCTCTTGTACGGATGTTGTTATTTCTCCGTCACGGTTTGTTATATATGTTTCAACCACATGGACTTTTTTGCCCTCTACGTACTCTTTTCTTGTTCCTATTACGCATCTGTCATTAAAGTACATATAAATTGTTTGAACGGATGTATGGCTTTCACTTTCATCATAAAGGGCTTTTCCAAAGTCGCTTTCGTTATAGAATGTTGGCTCACCCTCTGGATATTCATAAACCTGTATGTTAAGGCTCATTTCCTTTGTTACTGTGTGCTCAAAGGTAGGATATGATGAGTTGCTCTCACCCGGTTTTATATATCTTTCTATTTCTAATGCTACATATCCATTTTGCTCAAAGCCTATTTGGTCATTTGTTTTTGTAGCAACTAATGTTAGCTCATTTCCTTTTAAGGAAATAGGTCCATATATCCAGCATTTGCTACTTGGATTTTTAATAATTAAAAACGCTTTATCTCCGTAGCTTGATGATTTCTTCAGTCCTTTTTCCTCTGCAAATTTATTATAGCTTTCTATGTCGTTAAAGAATAGTGCCTCACCCTTCAGCTCTAATCCTATATCATCATAATAGCCAACCTTATAAGGATATATTGTATCCTTTATAATATTGATTTCTTTAAATTCCTCTACCTTATCCTTTTCCTGCTTTGGTACAAGGATAAAGATGGTTGATTTATATTCTACCTGATCTACACATCCCGTTGTTCCTCTTTCACAAAGCTTTATTTGGGCACTGCCGTCCTCGTATATGAAAAATTCAGAAAATCCTATATCCCCACCACCACGCGAGCCGTAAAACCTATATAGCATTAAAAGATCAAAATCCTCAAATAATACAGGCTCTACATTTTCAACGGTTTCGTATAGAGAGCAAAGCTGCTCATAATTGGTGAGCAATTTATAATATTCACCTGTGTAATTTGGATAATCGTTACCCTTATATCCACTAGCCTTGACATTTAGTGTCTTATAATATGTGGGATTTATTTCACTGCTCCAGGATTTGATAGATACATAATCAGCTTCTTCCTCAACCGCTTCTTTCCCATTTCCACCCTCATCCTCTGGTAGCTTATCGTAGCTTGGGTTAGTTCCGTTTTCGTTTGGTCCTGGGGTTAGTGGATCCTCATTATTTGCACAGGAGCAAAAAATTAACAAGGCAAATATCATTATCAGTAATACTCTTATTTTCATTTTTTCACCTCTCTTCACTTGTAAAGACGGGTTATTTACCTTTTAGGTTACAAAAAATCAGCCACGTTTGTCAAATGTGTTTGACTTGCTATCCTAACAAAACATCAAACGCCATCATGACGCAAAAACCAACAAGCAGTGCATAGGTTGCGCCACGCTGACTGCCGTGAGCGTGAGTTTCTGGAATCATTTCGTCGCTAATTACATAAAGCATAGTTCCACCTGCAAAAGCTAAAGCAAATGGTAAAATTGCCGATGCTATTGTTACTGCAAAGTAGCCTATTAACGTGCCTACTACCTCGATTAAGCCTGTCAGAAGTGCAATTAAAAATGTACGTCTTGGCTTAACTCCTGTTGCAAGCATAGGCCCTATTATAACCATTCCCTCTGGTATGTTTTGTAGGGCTATACCTGCAGCAATTAAAATTGCTTGGTGATTGTTCCCTGTTCCAAAGCCAACTCCTGCTGCAATTCCCTCAGGAAAATTGTGTATTGCAATAGCTGTTACAAAGAGTAAAACCTTGCTAAGACCGTGATTATTATGCTTTTCAAAATCATTACCTGCTAATTTATGAAGGTGAGGAACTAATTTATCTATTAAATTAAGACAAATTGCACCAGCAAAAATGCCTACTATCGTAATTATTAAGCCCCTTACTCCTCCCTCGTATTCAAGCGCAGGAACGATAAGTCCAAAGACTGCGGCAGAAAGCATTACTCCTGCTGCAAAGGATAAAACTATATCAGAAAAGGCGTGGGATATTTTCTTAAAAATAAATCCCAAGATTGCACCAAAAACAGTTGCCCCTCCTACTCCTAAGGCAGTCAACAAAACCATTTGCATATAATCACTTCCTTTCCTTATTTAATTATAATACATATTATGGTAATCTGTCAATTAAAAATAAGGTAGCATTGTAGATAGTATTACCTAATTTGCAAATCTGCCTTATAAGTAATCATTCCTTTGTCATCTCGACCGAACAACGTGAGTGGAGAGATCTATTAGAAATTAAGTTTTTTCACCCCTTCCCCAACTGGGGAAGGCTACAAATAGATTTCTCGACTACGCTCGAAATGACATTGTTGGGTTGTAACTTCTCGACTTCGCTCAAAATGACATTGTTAGGTGATGACTTTCCGACTGTGCTTGAAATGACATTGTTAGGTGATGACCTTTCGACTGTGCTTGAAATGAAAGTGTGTGAATGGTAGAAATGACGTTTTTTGGGTGTCTTTTATGCCTGACGAGAATAGCAATATTAGCTGATTCTCGGTTGTTTATAATATAAAAAAACGACACTGGGTGTCGTTTTTTAGTATTCTATTCTGCGAAATTTATTACTGCGCTTTCTCTAACCATTTGGGCAGCCTTGCCTGACATTATGTATCTCTTTAGCTGCTCTGGTCCTTCCTCTGCCTTTATTTTTTCAATATCCTCGCCACTTGACCTTGCAATCTCTTGATAGTATTCCTCAATTTCACTTTCGGTTGCATCAATATTTTCAACCTTAGCAATTTCCTCAAAGATAACAGATGCAGAAATTTGTCCCTTTGCCATATTTCTAAGCTGTTCCTTTAGCCCCTCTGCGTTTTCAAGTCCTATCATCTTTGCAAAGGTATCAACGTCCATTCCCATACTCTTTGCTTGATTTTCATAGTATGAATATTGATAATTTGTACTATTTTCAAGTAAATCCTCGTCGATTTCAACTGTGCAAGCAGAGATAAGTGCCTCTGTTAGCTTTTTTGCAATCTCATCCTCAACGCTTCTGACTCTTTGCTGATATGTCTGATTTAGAAGAAGCTGACAAAGCTCATCAAGGGTATTAACCCCCTCAAGCTTATTATCCTTAATATATTTCTGAGCCATTTCCTCATCAAATGGTAAAATAACCTTTTCAGTAATTGCATTTACAGTTACCTTAAAGTCAGCATTCTTTCCAGAAAGCTCAGGAGTGTAGTTATCTGGGAATTTAACAGTTACTACTCTTGTTTCACCCTTTTGCATGCCTATCATTTGCTCCTCAAAGCCAGGAATAAACATACCAGAGCCAATAACTAAATCGTAGCCCTTTGCACTTCCACCCTCGAAAACTACTCCGTCAACACTACCCTCAAAGTCGATATTTGCAGTCTGACCATTTTTAAGTGGTCCTTCTACCTCTTTTTTCTCAGCATAGGTCTTTTGAATTTCTCTTTTTTTGATTTCAAGGTCATCAATAGTAAATGATGGTGCCTTTTGGCTCAAATTTATATTAATTCCCTTGTAATTACCTAAAACTACCTTCATTTCAAATCCTCATTTATTTGTATCAATATATTTTCCGTAAATCTTTATATAGTTAATGCCTGATGCAACTGTCATAAATACCATTACTGTAAGAGATACATAAGAGCCTATATAGTAGGTATTAAAGCCACCGAGCTTATCGCCCTCATTGATTGCATACTCAAGTAAAACTACAACAACAGACACCATTTGAAAAACTGTCTTTAGCTTTCCAAAATAGTTTGCAGGAATAACTCCTACATCAGTTCCTGCACAAACAAGACGAATAGATGTAACTCCAAGCTCACGAAGGAACATAATTACCGTACTCCAAAGAAGCACGTGGAATAAAATATATGCGTTTAGATTAAAGTCCTTTAAGTGTGCATAAACACCAAACTTAGCAGTCAAGCCAAGCATAGCTGAAAACATCATAAATTTATCAGCTACTGAATCCATAAATTTACCAAAATTGGTAATAAGATTGTACTTTCTTGCAATCTTACCATCAAGCATATCAGTAAATGCAGTTATGGCAAAAATGACAGCTGTCACTATTCCACACACAAAGGGGTTTTCAATATAAATAAGACAAGCAATAAAAGCAGGCACAAGTACCATTCTTAGCATAGTAAGCTGATTTGGAATATTCATTTTCATTTATATTACCTCTTTTGCGTAAATATTGTGGTCATCTATTTCTTCAATTATCAAATTGACAAAATCCCCTACCACGTGTTTGTTTTTTGACTTGAAAAATACTAAATCGTCAATTTCTGGAGCATCTGTGTAGGCTCTTGCTGTATAAGTTTTTTCAAGCTTGTCATAGCCGTCAACTAAGCACAAAATAGATTTTCCTATCTTTTCCTTGCTTAATTCCTCATCTACATAGCTCTGCTCACGCATAATTATTTCCTCACGCTTTTCTTTGATTTTTTCGTCTATTTGACATTCAAAATCATAAGCAGGAGTATTCTCCTCACGTGAGTAGGCAAATGCGCCGAAATGGTCAAATTTAACCTCTCTTATAAAGCTACAAAGCTCTGAAAACTCCTCCTCTGTTTCAGAGGGGAATCCCACAATAGCAGTTGAACGAATAACCATTCCCTCAACCTCTCTAAGTGCTTTTATAGCATTTTTAATAGTTTCACCATTACCACGACGATTCATTTTCTTTAAAATTCTATCGTTTATGTGCTGAATTGGTAAATCTATGTATTTTAGTAGCTTATCATTTGTCTTAAACTCATTTATCAATTCGGGCGTTATCTTGTCAGGATAGCAATAAAGCACCCTTAACCACTTAACCTCTGTTTCCCCTGCAAGCCTTGAAAGAAGTGTTGGAAGCTCATATTTTTTATAAAGGTCTATTCCATAGGCAGTAGTATCCTGTCCTATAACAATAAGCTCCTTTATGCCTATATCGCAAAGCTCCTTAGCCTCTTTTATAATATCGTCCATAGGACGAGAACGGAACTTGCCTCTGATATTTGGAATTGCGCAATAGGTACAACGGTTATTACAGCCCTCACTTATTTTCAAATAGGCATAGCTATCCCCTGTTGTAACTATTCTATCTCCCCCAAGTGTAACGGTGTTTTTGTCACCATACATTGAAATTCTCTTATTTTTAGACACGTCCTCGACTGCTTTTACAATTTCGTGTATGCTACCAACTCCTAAAACGCAGTCAACCTCAGAAAACTCATTTAAGATTTCATCACGGTATCTCTCTGCAAGACAGCCTGTAACAATAATACCCTTTAAGCCTGCATTTTCCTTTAGCCAAGCAATATCTAAAATATTATCAATAGATTCCTTTTTTGCACTTTCAATAAATGCACAGGTATTAATTATTACAATGTCAGCCTCGCTTTCCTCAGGCGTTATTTCATATCCCGCCTTTACAAGGTGGGCAAGCATAACCTCTGTATCAAGCTGATTTTTAGGACAGCCAAGGGATACAAAGCCGATTTTAAGCTTCATCTTGCTTCTCCTTAACTATATCAATAGCCTTCTTTATATCAATAATTGTATAGCCATATCTCATAAGTGCACCCATCATTTTCTTAAGCTCCTCGCCAAAGGTAGGCATTGGATAATACTTATTTTCAATAATATAGGCACAGCTTTCTGCAAAATCAACATTCTTTAGCTCTGACGATACGTAAGCCATTACATCCTCTCTCTGATAGCCCTTTACAACAAGCTCATTAATAATCTTTAGCTTGCCGAACTTCTTTCTGAGGTAGGTTTCACAAAGTAAGCCAATTTGCTTTTTCTCGTCAATATAGCCTCTATGCTCCATATAAATAGCTATATTTTTGCAAAGCTCATAGGAATATCCCTTTGCTTGAAGCTTGCAAATGAGTGATTTTTTATTATTTTCACCACAGGCAAGAATATTAAAGGCTGTTCTTCTTGCATTATCAAACAGCATTTCCTCTCTGATTGAAAGAAAGCGCTCGTCGTCTATCTCATCGCCCTCTTTAATTTCAAATCTTAAATATTGCTCCTCTGAAACAAGCATTTCAAAGGTAGTTCCCATATTAGATTTGATACAGAAAATTCTACCCTGAGGTGTTACTCTTATTCTTTCTACGATATAATAAATTTTATTTTTCATAAATTAATCCAAATTTAATGAGGAAATATCAAAATCGTCTGCATCTATTTCAAATTCTTCCTCTACTGTAACTTCGCCGTTTTTGATTTTTGTAATTATTTTTTCTTCAAGCTCCTTCATAAGCTCTGGACTCTTTTCAAAATATGCTCTGGTATTGTCCTTTCCCTGAGCTACCTTTTGTCCATTATATGAAAACCACGAGCCACTCTTTTGAACAATATCAAGTCCAATAGCAAGGTCCATCATCTCAGATGCTTTAGAAATACCCTTACCATAAATTATATCAAACTCAGCTGTTGTAAATGGAGGCGCTACCTTATTTTTAACAACCTTACATTTTACGTGGTTACCATAAGCCTCTGTACCATTTTTTAGTGTGTCAGCCTTTCTTACATCAATTCTAACTGATGCATAGAATTTAAGGGCACGTCCACCTGTTGTTGTTTCAGGGTTTCCATACATTACATTAAGCTTTTCTCTAAGCTGGTTTATAAATATAACTATACAGTTTGTTTTTGAAATATTACCAGAAAGCTTTCTTAATGCCTGTGACATAAGTCTTGCCTGTAAGCCCATGTGAGAATCTCCCATTGAGCCTTCAATTTCCTGTCTTGGAACTAATGCAGCAACTGAGTCAATAACAACGATATCAACAGCGCCAGAGCTTACAAGCTTTTCTGTAATTTCAAGAGCCTGCTCACCATTATCTGGCTGTGAAACTAAAAGCTCGTCAATATTTACGCCGATAGCCTTTGCATATACAGGGTCAAGGGCATGCTCTGCATCAATAAATGCAGCTGTTCCACCAAGCTTTTGGCTTTCTGCAATAGCGTGAAGCGCTACAGTTGTCTTACCTGAGCTTTCAGGACCATAAATTTCTATAATTCTTCCCTTAGGAAGTCCACCTACGCCAAGCGCAAGGTCAAGAGTTAATGAGCCTGTGGAAATTGACTCAATTTTAAGGTCAGCCTTATCGCCGAGCCTTCTTATTGCTTCCTCTCCACATTCCTTTTTTATTTGACTCAAGGCAGTATCAAGCGCTTTTTTCTTTTCCTCAGCGCTAACGGTAGTGCTTTCTACCTTTACAGCCTTTGTAGTTGCCTTCTTAGCCATATATTTCTCCTTCGATTGTTATAAATTTAATATATCCTTGATAGATTTCTCAAAAAACACCGATATGTTTTCTTTTTAAGACACGCATTCTATGCTGTCATTTCGAGCATAGTCAAGAAATCTACCTTCTGTTTTGTTACTTTCTAATATATCGGACCATCAATACGCCAAACGCTTTTATCATTTTGTGTTTCACATATTATATAAAGTCTTTTTGTACTTCCGTCTGCTCTTTTAATAGTCGCTTTAATTTCCATTTTTGTAGCCTGCTCGATTTCTATACTATCTAAATCATAGCTATAAATATTTGGAATTTCTGTCATTTCCTTTTTAACAAGTAGCTTCTTTTCATTAATAGAGCCTACCTCTATATATCTTGCGTTTATACCATTACAGGTCGTTTCCAAAAGGCTGTCAGCATAGCTTTTGCTCAAAACACCTCTTGTAAAGTCCTCAATTTCCTTGAGGCTTTTATATTTTTCATTTTCCATTACGTCTGCATACGCCTCGTTTTCATTACCCTCGTGTCTATCAAGCCCCTTGCCGTAATGAATACGATTAATTTCGTCTGCATTTGCCATAAGCTCCTTAACAATGCTTATAGCATAATCATTATATATATACTGTATTTTATAACAGCCCGTGCTTCCTATGACTATAAAAGTCATAAGAAGCAATAAAGCTGATATTTTAACCTTTAAGGATTTCACTCTTTACTTTCCTCATTTGTATTTTCTGTTTCTTCAATAGCTACTGAATTTTCGCTTGACTCGGTAATTTCGGTATTTTCCTCTACTACCTCGTCCTCTTCTTTATCAACAAGAGTTGTATTAGCAACAATAGCATCCTCATCAAGACGCATAATTCTAACACCTGTTGTTGAACGCTTATAGGTTGGAATTACATCTGTAGCAGTTCTTATAATAGTACCCTCATTTGTAATCACCATTACGTCCTTATTCTCATCAACGCAGGAAACTGATGCAAGCTTACCTGTCTTATCATTGATATTATGAACAATTACACCCAAAATACCACGATTTCTTGGCTCAAACTCGCTAAACTCGCTCTTTTTACCAAAGCCGTTTTCTGTAATTGTGAGAAGCTTCTTATCGTTTTCAACTATAACAGCACCACAAACAATATCGCCTTGGCGCAAGTCAATACCTCGAACACCTCTTGCTGTTCTACCAACAATCTTAACCTTATCCTCGTGGAATCTAACTGCATATCCATTCTTTGTAGCAATCAAAACGTCCTCACTGCCTGTTGTATGTCCTACAAATATTAGCTTATCACCCTCGTCAAGATTAATAGCAATCTTACCGCCCTTACGCTGATATTCATATTCCTCAAGGTCAGTACGCTTAATTACACCATTTTGAGTTACCATAGTTAAATATTCACCATGTGTAAACTCGTCAAGGGCAATCATAGCAGTTACCTTTTCGCCCTTTTCAATTTCAATAATATTAATAAGGTTAGAGCCCTTTGCTGTTCTTGATGCCTCAGGTATTCTATATACCTTTCTTACAAATATCTTACCATTGTCAGTAAACATAAGTAGATATGAATGGCTGTTAGCAACAAGAACCCTTTCGATAAAGTCCTCCTCCTTAGTCTGCATAGCGATAAGCCCCTTACCACCACGTCTTTGTGCAGAATAGGTATCAGCAGGTATTCTCTTAATGTAGCCTGAGTTTGTAAGTGTAATTACACACTCGTGTCTTTCAATAAGGTCCTCAATATCTATTTCCTCATCACTATCAATTATCTCGGTTCTACGCTCATCTGCGTATTTTCTCTTAATTTCAAGAAGCTCGTCCTTTATAATTTCCTTAATCTTATTTTCGTCAGCTAATATAGCCTTTAATTCAACTATTGTAGCATGTAGCTTATTTAGTCTGTCCTCAACCTTTTGTCTTTCAAGACCACTAAGCCTACCAAGAGTCATTTCAACAATAGCCTGTGACTGCGCTTCACTTAAGCTAAATCTTTCAATTAGCTTTTCCTTAGCCTGAGGTGTGCTATCAGAGCCTCTGATTATTGAAATAACCTCATCAATATTATCAATAGCTACCTTATATCCCTCATAAATATGAGCCTCGCTCTCTGCTTTAGCTAAATCAAACTTAGTTCTTCTTGTAATTACGTCCTCTTGGAAGGATACATAGTTATTTAAAACGTCCTTAAGTCCAAGTGTCTTTGGCTCTCCGTTTACAAGCGCAAGCATATTTACAGCGCATGTATCCTCAAGCTGTGTATTCTTATATAGCAAATTAAGAATAATTTGTGGGTTAGCATCTCTTTTATACTCAATAACGATACGCATACCAGCTCTACCACTCTCGTTACGAATATCTGTAATACCCTCAATCTTTTTATCCTTAACTAAGTTAGCCATTGATTCAATAAGCATCTGACGGTTTACCATATAAGGAATTTCAGTTACTACTATTCTATGGTGGTCCTCCTCAATAGTAGCCTTAGAGCGTACTCTTACTCTGCCCTTACCTGTTTCGTAGGCATCAACTATTCCGCGTCTGCCGTAAATTGTTGCATATGTAGGAAAGTCAGGACCCTTTATATATTCCATAAGGTCGCTTACAGTACATTCTGGATTTTCCATTAAATGAATAGTTCCGTCAATAACCTCACCAAGGTTATGAGGTGGTACGTTTGTAGCCATACCAACCGCAATACCAACGCTACCATTTACTAAAAAGTTAGGAAAGCGTGATGGTAATACAACAGGCTCTTTTCTTGAGTTATCAAAGTTAGGCGTAAAGTCAACTACATCCTTTTCAATATCACCCATAAGCTCGTTTGCAAGCTTAGACATTCTTGCCTCAGTATAACGGTAAGCAGCAGCACCGTCACCGTCCACATTACCGAAGTTACCATGTCCGTCAACAAGTGGGTACCTTAGGGAGAATGGCTGTGCCATTCTTACCATAGTTCCATAAACTGATTGGTCACCATGTGGATGATATCTACCAAGCACGTTACCAACTGTGGTTGCTGATTTTCTAAATGGCTTATCACTTGTCAAATGGTCCTCATACATAGCGTACATAACACGTCTTTGACCAGGCTTCATACCATCTCTTATATCAGGTAGGGCACGGCTAACAATAACGCTCATTGAATATTCCAAAAAAGCCTCTGGAACTCTTGACTCGATAGTTCTACCAACTATCATCTGCTCAATATTTTCATAGTCTAAATTATCATGATTTAATTCCTTACTCATTTTTAAGCCCCCCTTCCTTAAATATCAAGATTCTTAACAAATTTAGCATTTTTTTCGATAAACTCACGTCTTGGGTCAACCTTATCACCCATAAGGAGTGAAAATATCTCATCACATTTCATTGCATCTGCAATTTCAACCTTAATAAGAGTTCTTGTAGATGGGTCCATTGTTGTTTCCCAAAGCTGTTCCTTATCCATTTCACCAAGACCCTTATATCTTTCAGCCTGTCCACCGCCGATTTCCTCAAAAATTCTATCTCTTTCCTCATCAGAGTAAGCATATCTTTCAATCTTACCCTTAGTAATCTTATATAGTGGTGGCTTAGCAAGATAAATATGTCCATCCTCAATAAGCTGACGCATAAATCTGAAGAAGAATGTTAGTAAAAGAACTTGAATATGGCTACCGTCAACGTCGGCATCTGCCATAATAATTATTTTACCATATCTTAATTTTTCAATATTAAATTCCTCACCTATACCACAGCCAAGGGCTTGAATAATCGGAATAAGTGACTCATTTCCATAAACCTTGTCACGTCTTGATTTTTCTACGTTTAATACCTTACCTCTAAGTGGTAAAATAGCTTGGAAACGGCTATCACGTCCGTCCTTTGCGCTTCCTCCCGCAGAATCTCCCTCTACGAGATAAAGCTCAGTAAACTCAGTTCTTCTATCCTGACAGTCTGCTAATTTAATTGGTAAAGCACTTCCACCAAATACACCCTTACGTCTTGCAAGCTCTCTTGCCTTTCTTGCAGCCTCTCTTACACGAGATGCCTCACAAGCCTTATCAATAATAGCCTTTGCAATATCTGGGTTTTCCTCATAAAACTCGGAAAGCTTTTCACAAACTATATTATCAACAATAGTTCTAATTTCACTATTACCTAATTTAGCCTTTGTCTGGCTTTCAAACTGTGCATCAGGTAATTTTACTGATACAACAGCTGTAAGTCCCTCACGTGCGTCCTCACCAGAAAGGTTTTTATCGCTATCCTTCAAAAAGCCTAATTTTCTACCATAGTTATTTGTAACCTTAGTTAAGGCATTTTTAAAGCCTACCTCGTGAGTACCACCATCAATAGTAGCCATATTATTTGCAAAGGTAACAATAGTTTCAGTATATGTATCATTATACTGCATTGCAACCTCAGCTGTAATATCTCCCTTTTCAGCCTTCATGTATATAATATCATTATGAATCATATTAGCATGCTTGTTTCCATTAATATGCTCAACAAACTGCTTAATACCACCCTCATAATAAAGGTCTTCCTCTTTTATATTCTCGTCATCTCTTTCATCACGGAATATAATTCTGATGCCTGCATTTAAAAATGCCTGCTCTCTTAATCTTATTAAAAGTGTTTCATAATCAAATACTACCTCTTCAAAAATAGTAGCATCTGGCTTAAAGCGTACAAAAAGACCTTGCTTTCCATTTGCATCACCAACGCACGCAAATGGTCTTACTACATTACCTCTTTCAAATCTTTCTGTATAAACCTTGCCCTCGTGACAGTTTTCAACCTCAAGCCATTCTGAAAGTGCGTTTACAACTGACGCACCAACACCATGAAGACCACCTGAAATTTTATATCCGCCACCGCCAAACTTACCACCTGCGTGGAGAACTAAGAAAACTACCTCAAGTGTAGGTGTTCCTGTTTTTGCGTTAATACCTGCTGGTACACCACGTCCATTATCCTGTATTGAAACGCTACCATCCTTATTCAAGGTTACAGTTATCTTATCACAATGGCCTGCCATAGCCTCATCTATAGAGTTGTCAACTATCTCATAAACAAGATGATGAAGACCTCTTAAAGATGTTGTACCAATGTACATACCAGGACGCTTTCTTACAGCCTCAAGTCCTTCAAGCACCTGTATTTGCTCGTCGCCGTATTCTTTTTCTACTCTGTTTTCCAAGCTTTCCATTTTTTCTCCTTCTTTTTATGGTAATATTATTGATTTTACTGTTAATGCTGATAAGTAAACCTTATTATCCTTTGTTAAAATAAAGGATTTAGGCAAGCTATATCCTAAGGATATAACATTATTTTCCTTTTGCATTTTGCTTAAAAATGCTCTTGTATTTATAGAAACAGTTGATGAGTCTAATTCAAATATAGCAACTATATCTTTTTTTCTTAGTACCCTTCCCTCACCAATATGTAAATACATAAAAGCCTCACTTTTTATATTTCTTAGTTAATGCCTTCTATCTCTATCTTCTCTATTTCCTCATCAAACTCTACCTTTTTCCCACTATTAATTTTGATAAAGTTTGCTACATCAGCCTTATCAAAGCCAGATTTATCACAAGCTGTAATTATAACCTGTCTTTTACTGATATTTGAAAGTATATAAGCCTTTCTATTATCATCAAGCTCTGATAATACATCGTCAAAAAGAAATACAGGATATTCCCCACTATATTCCTTACTAATTTCACCCTCTGCCATTTTCATAGCTAAAGCAAGGGACCTTTGCTGTCCCTGTGAGGAATAAAGCCTTGAATCCATATCATTTAATTCTATCTTTAAGTCGTCCTTATGAATACCATAAAGTGTTGCACCATATTTAAGCTCCCTTTCAAAATTGTTTTTTAAAAGACTTAAATATTCATTTTTAAGGACTTCTCTATCACTAAAGTCATTTTTACCTATGCTTGTTTCATAGGTGATTTTTGGCGTTTCCTTGCCCTTTGTCATTTCCTCAAAGAAAATCTTTACCCAATAATCAAGCTTTTTAATATAATCAACTCTCATCATTGAAATATCAGCGCAAAGATAAGCAAGCTCCTCAGAATAAACATCAAGCATCATTAAGGAATTTTGTCTTTGAATAGGGTCCATCTTCAAAATCGCATTTCTGTTTTCAATCAAGCTATTATATTTAGTCATCATCTTAATATAAATAGGTCTTAATTGGGAAATAGCAACATCTAAAAACTTACGTCTTACTGATGGTGCATCCTTAATTATGCCTAAATGAGAGGGGCAGAACAAAACAGCTCTAAATTCACCTATTATTTCAGAGGTTTTATCAACCTTTACCTTATTTCTGTAAAATTTCTTGCCAGTTTTTCCTATTTCTACGCCTAAATAAATATTGCTATTATCCTTATTAAAATTAAGCTTTAATGTAGAAACGTTATTTCCAAACCTTATAAGCTCTCTATCCTTAAAGGCACGAAAGCTCTTTCCCCTTGCAAAAAGATAAATAGCCTCTAAAATATTAGTTTTTCCCTGCGCGTTTTGTCCATATATAACATTGATTCCGTCAGTAAACTCAATTTTTTCCTCATCAATGTTTCTAAAATTTGTTAATTCAATATCCTTACAATACATTAGTGGGTCATTCTCATAGGCATTACATAATATGTAAATTTGCCCTCATCCTTACAGGTAGGGTTAATTAAAACTCCCTTTAAAGGATTTTCAAATTTCAAATTCATTGGACCCTCATCACATACCTTAATTGCATCTAAAAGTGCCTTACAGTCAAATGCAATTACAAGATTTTCACCATTAATTTTTTCAATATCAATCTCATCATAAACATTTCCATTAGGGCTTTGAGTTGATACAGATAATCTTTCGTCAATAGTAAACTTTACATAAGAGCGTATGCTACCAGAAAGACGATCCTCTATAATCAATGAGCTTCTTTCAAGAGCAGATCTAAACTGCTCACAATCAAGATTAAAATCAAGATTATGAACTGTTGGAATAAGTCTTGTGTAATCAAAATATTGTGTATCAATAGTCTTTGAGAAGAATATTATTTTTCCAACCTTCAAGATAACATATTTTCTTGTAAGTCTTATTTCCATCTCCTCATCAACGTCCTTAACTATCTTTAAAGCCTCAATTAGAGTTTTTCCTGGAATTATAAAGTCAAGATTTAAAGGCTCATTTTCGTCATAGTTAGTATTTTCAATTTCAATGTTATGCTCACAAATAGCCAAACGGTTACCATCACAGGCAACAATTTTAATGCTATTATCCTTAACCTTAAAATAAGCACCATTAAAGATTGGACGTGCATCTCCCTGTGCTATTGAGAAAACTACTCTGTTTACAAATTTCTTAAAGAGATATTGTGGAAATATAAAGCCTCTATCACCTCTAAGCTCTGGAAGAGCTGGAAATTGTGAGCCTGGTAAGCATTTAATATCAAAGTGAATAAGTCCTGATTCAATAACCATATTAAATGTGCTATCAACACTAAACTTAATACCACCCTTAGGCATAGCCTTTACAATTTGCTGAAGCTTTTGTGCATTTATAATACAAGCTCCACCCTTTTCAACCTCTGCAGTAAGATAGGTTCTTGTACCCTTTTCTAAATCATAGGATTGAAGCATACATCTTCCGTCCTCATAGCAGGTAATATGAATACCCTCTATTGTTGGCATTGTATTTTTACCTGAAACTGTATTCATTGTAGGAATAAGTGCATTTAATAAAACATCTCTGTCGAAAGTTACTATCATATAAACCTCTTTTTGCCCATAGGCTTTTTCTTTATTAATTTCTTTTATATATAAATTCAAATAATTTGTAGTAGTATTAGCAGTAGTAGTCAACGAGTAAAATGTGGATAAGTATGTAAGGTATTTAAAATAAAGGGCTAAACACATTTTTTTATCAACTGTATACTGTGGAAAATTGTGGATAATTTATAAGTTAAATTTAAAAAATAAGTTCTTTAAATATCAACAAATTATAAACCTTCTATCAACGGTGGATAATTTTATGTTGAAAAGTATAAAGGATATACATAAATAGTGGAATATTTGAATGTTGATAAAAGGTGGAAAAATTAGTTTGAGCCAATTTCTCTTAAAATATCATTTACCTCAAGTGCAAATGATGGATTTGAGTTAATTTCCTCCTTAACAAAGCTTTCACTATTAATAACAGTTGTTCTATCTCTGTTAATGGCCTTTCCTATTTGAGATTGAGAAAGACCAGTTACATGCCTTGCAACATATACACAAATATGTCTTGGAATTGCTATTTCCTTATTTCTTTTAGTGGATAAAATATCCTCTCTTGAAATATTAAACTTTTTAGAAACAGCAATAATAATGTCCTCCATCTTTTTAGAGTCAGAGTCCTTAGTCGGAATAAATTCCTTAACGGAGGATTTTATTCTATCAAGAGTTAAATCTCCACCCTCTAAAAGCTGAATAGCACCAAGCTTTTTAACAACACCCTCAAGCTGTCTAATTGAGGTAGTTACATTTTCAGCAAGGAACTTAATTAAATCTGGTGACAAATTAATATTATTTGTAATTGATTTTTGTTGTAAAATAGCACATCTTAAATCAAAATCAGGTAATTGAATATCTACTATAAGTCCAGACATAAATCTCGTTCTAAGTCTATCCTCTAAGGTTCTTATTTCATTAGGTGGACGGTCAGAGGTTAAAATAATTTGCTTATTAGCCTCATAAATAGCATTAAAGGTATTAAATAGCTCCTCTTGAGTAGAAACCTTACCTGCAACAAAGTGAATATCATCTATAAGTAAAACATCAGCATTTCTATATTTGTCTCTGAACTGCTGTGGATTTTTCTTCTGAATTGCATCAAAGAGCTGATTTGCAAACTCCTCACCCTTTATGTAAATAATTTTCTTATCAGGGTGATTTCTTGTAATTCTGTTTACGATAGAATAAAGAAGGTGAGTTTTACCAACACCACTTGGACCATAAATAAATAGTGGATTATATAGCTTTTGGTCAGGTAAATTATAATTTTGATTAGCTACAGCTAATGCAGCCGAGCTTGCCATTTTATTTGAAGTACCCACAATAAAATTATCAAAGGTATATTCAGAACGATAATTTTCTGGAATTTCAATATCCTTTGAAATACTTGACCTTGAAATTTCACCACGCTCAATTTGCTCAAACTTCTGTAAATTAGGTAATGAAAGATCAACCTCTCCATGCTCGCTTGAATGAATAATAACACTCGGCTCAAAGCCTAAAATATCCTTAAGCTTATCTGCCATTTCAAGTGCGTAACGCTGAGTTAAAATTTTCTTTTTAAGGTCGGTAGGAGAAACGAAAATAGCTTCGTTAATATCAAGAGAAACAAGCTTTAAATCACCAAACCATAAATTTATAGCAGTTGGTGAATTATTTTCAAGCATCATTTCCATAAGCAATGCTTTAATGCTTTCAAAGTCAAGATTATTGTCCTGCATAATTACTCCTTTTAGCTTACACGCACACGCACGCGTGTTAATGTAGTTATAGTTATATTTATTATAACATATATGTGGAAAACTGTCAATAAAATTTAAAAGTTTTCTACATTATTATATAGAAAAAACAATTTTTAGAGCTCTTTTTTAAATTGTTGAAATAGAAATTTTTAATAAAAGTTAGAAATCAAAACAAAAATGCGACACAGGGTCGCATTTTTTATAAAAATTAATAATTTTTCTTTTGTAAGCTATAGATATTATTTTCCAAGCATAATGTTGATAATTTCCTTGTCGGTATTTAACATACCAACCTTAGCAAGCCTACCTACATTACTTATTGTGTTTTCAACACCCTTAGTAACAATACCCTCACCAGAATAAAACTGATGACCTGATTTAAACATTTCATATCCCATAATTCCAGCCTCAACTGCCATTGAAATTTTAGCAGCACAGGAGGATTTTGCACCATCACAGATAGTTCCAGATAAAATAGCAACTGAATTGACAAGAGTGTGGGCTATTTCTCTGTATCTTCCACCATAAAGATAGCAAATACCACAGCCACAGCCACAGCCAGCTGAAATTGCACCACAATAAGCGCTAAGACAGCCTATGCCTGTTTTTTGGTGAATTGTTATTAAGTCAGAAATAATTAAAGCACGATAAATTTCCTCTCTGCTTTTGCCCAGTGCCTCTCCATAAATATAAACTGGAACGGAGGCACAAATTCCCTGATTTCCACTACCTGAAATAATCATAACAGGCATTTCACAGCCATTCATACGTGCATCAGAGCCAGCAGAGGCATATGAGCGTGCCTTACTCTTTAAATCCTTACAGCTATTTTCATAAATGGTTTTACCAATAGATGCGCCCCATTCATTTTTAATACCCTCTGTAGCTATAGCCATATTCATACAGATTTGATTTTGCAAAATTGGGGTAAGCTCTGCTAAGTCAACTGTATCTGCAAACTCGCAAATATCCTTTACATTAAGTAAAGTACGATCAGTTTCTGCCTTTTCAACGTCATCACTTTTTACGTGATAATGGCTTGTAATGTTCTTATTATCAAGCAAAACAGATACAACATTAGTGTGCCTTTTAGCGACACGTGTAACAACATTTTTATTGTTAAGCCATCCTTCAATCAAAATTTCAAAGGTATAGTCGCTTTTAAGCTCGTATATTTCCATATCAACAGTATTTTGATATTCTTTAATCAAGTGACGATTTTTATCAGTGATAGCACAAAGCACCTGTAGCTTTTTTTCAGGAGCCATAGCAATAATACCCGCACAAATAGCAGAGTTAATTCCGTGCATTCCATCAGTAGATGGTACAATAACGCTTTTTACATTTTTAATAATATTTCCACTAAGTCCTACCCTTAATTTTGTTGGGTATCCATTTAATGCGTGGGAAACAATAGATGAAGCATAAGCTATTGCAATAGGCTCAGTACAGCCCATAGCAGGAATTAATTCCTCTTTTAATATTTCAGTGTAGGCAAAAATAATCTCTTTGGAAAGCAAAATAAACCTCCAGAATTAAACTGTTTCATAAAGCTTTACACAGGTTTCGCCGTCAATTCTATCAACTAAAACCTTGATAAGCTCTGTTCTTGATGTAGGAAAGTTTTTTCCTGTAAAATTTGCGCAAATAGGAAGCTCTCTGTGTCCACGGTCAATTAAAACGGCAAGTAGAATTTTTGATGGTCTTCCAAGCTTCATAAGAGCATCCATAGAGGCTCTTATGCTTCTTCCTGTAAATAAAACATCATCAACTAAAATAACTGTCTTTTTCTCAATATCAAAGGGAATATTAGTTTTATTATGGTACAGAATATCCTCTTTTTCAAGGTCGTCACGATGGGGGTAAATATCTAAAACACCCACATTTACGTCCACTCCCTCGATATTTTTTATATTTTCAGCAATTATTTTAGCAATATCAGCACCACGACTTAATATACCAACTAAGCAAAGGTTGTCAGTACCCTTGTTCTTCTCTATTATTTCGTGGGTTATTCTTCTTAGCGATCTTAAAACCGCTTCTCTGTCCATTAAGGTGGATTTTAATTTCATTAAAGCTTTTCTCCGTTTAAATATACTTCTGCATTTTCAACGTAAAGTGTATCTTCTGCATTAAATGGGGCATTTAAAAGCTGTGGACAGTTTGGCTGAATGTCCATTTTTCCATAGTAATATGGGTGAGTGTCCTCTTTCTTATATTCAAAATGACAATTTTCTATTGTTACGCAATCGAGGTTATCACCCTCACCGATTATAATTGATGGATTTTCCTCTATAAATGAGCAGTTTTTGAGGGATATATTTTTAATTTTGCCGTTTGTATTTTTAGCACAAATAACAAAGCCCTCGCCCTTGCCCCACCACCAGCCAGCGTGGATATTGGTTTTTGATTTTACATTTTCAATGTGAATATTTTCAACAAGTCCGTCATCTCCTGTAAAAATGGAAATTCCACGATTTGATGGTAAAATTTCAACATTTTTAATTGTTGCATTTCTTACCTTACTGTAAAGGTGGCCAAAGCGAATAGCAGCAGAGCGTGAGGACATAAGACAATTTGAAATTTCCATATTTTCACAAACGCCCTCTGTATTTGTAATACAGGTAGCTGCAAAGCAATCATCACCACAAAGGAAGGTTGAATCACGAACTATAATATTACGTGATGCTGAAAAATGAACACCATCATTGTTTGCAATTCTGTTGTGATTATCAACATAGCATCTTTCAAAAACTATATTTTCACAGTTTGAAAAGGTAAAGGTCCAGCATGGTGAATTAAATATTTTAAGGTCGTGAATATGTATATTTTTACAGTTGTTAAAGAAAATTGGCTGTGTTGGTCTTTCAATTTTAACGTCAGGTCCAATAACAGTCTGCTCCTCATACTTTAAGGTTTGGTTTTCGTCCCTCATAAATTCAGGAGAGCCACAATTAAAGTTTGCCCAAGCGTCACCACTTAAAATGATTTTACCTCCACCACAAATTTCTATATTATCGCAGTCAAGCGCGTAAATAAGGGAAATGGTCTTCTCCATTTCATTGTGATAAAACTCATTTACATAGTAGTGGTTAAGATTTCTTGAGCCACAGATTTCTGTACCATGCTCAATTTCAACCTTAATATCACCCTTTAATCTGATAGTACCGCAAAGGAATGTGCCCTTACCACCAAAAAGAAGTGTGTCCCCCTTTTGACAAGTGTCAATAGCTTTTTGAATAGCCACTGTATCAAGAGTACAGCCATCACCATTTGCACCAAAATCTCTAACGTTAATAATACTCATAAAAATCTCCTAAAAAGCATAATAATCTATTTTAATTCTAACATTAAATAATATAAAAGTCAACATTAAAAGAAAGCTAAATGATTGACAATAATAGTATTACTGTGATAAAATTATGAAAAAGCAAGAGGGAAAAATAAATATGAAGAAATTATTAATATCAATTTTGATTATTTTATTGTCTATAGTTGTCTTTTTGGTATCGTGTAATAAGGATAATTACGAGGGTGAAGGTGCAAGTCAAGGACTTGAATTTACCCTAAGCGAGGATCAATCCTACTACATTTTAAGTGGTGTTGGCACATGTACTGATTTAGACATAGTTATTCCTGAAAAATATAACGGAAAGCCTGTTAAAAGTATAGGCTATAGAGCATTTTATTCCTGTGATAGAATAAAAAGCTTAGAAATTCCAAGTGGTGTTGAGAGCATAGGAATGGGAGCCTTTGCTGAATGTATAAGCCTTACAAGCTTGACTGTTCCATCAAGCGTTACCGATATAGACTATGAGGCTTTTCTTAATGATAACAGTCTTACACTTTATTGTGAATCGCAAAGCATTTTGGAAGGGTGGCTTGATCTTGACACCTCCAAAATAGAGGTAGTTTTAGACTACAAAAATAATGAAGTGGCAACAGACGGATATATTTACATTGTAGAAAACGGAATAAGATATGGATTGAAGGATGGAAATGCAATTTTAAAAAGTGAGCCTGTAAGCGATGAAACAGAAATAAATTTACCATCTACCATTACATATAAAGGTCAAGAATATATTCTCACAGCTATAGATGGAACGTTTAGATGGTGTAAAAATCTTCAATTTATAAATATTCCATCAACTGTTACATGGATAGGTGGTTATGCGTTTGCATATTGCTCCGAATTAATAAGCATAAAAATTCCCGAAAGCGTTACTTATATAGGGGCATCAGCATTTTATAAATGCCCAAAGGTAACTATTAAATGTGAGGCAGAAAGCCAGCCTGAAGAGTGGGATATTCACTGGAGAAGCGCAGGAATTGATATTGAATGGGGACAATAATAAATAAAAAACCGACAGAAATCCTCTGTCGGTTTTTTAGATAGTTACTTTTTGATAGATCTCTCCACTCACAGTATTCGATCGAGATGACAGAATAGGGGTGGGACTTGCACATGCTCGGTCGAGATGACAGAATGGTGAAAAGTAAGCACCTAACAATGTCATTCCGAACATAGTTGAAAAATTGCCACCAACATTGTCATTTCGAGCGAAGTCGAGAAATCTATTTTCTGATAAGTAAATTTCTAATAGATCTCTCCACTCACAGTGTTCGGTCGAGATGACAGAATAGGGGTGGGACTCGCACATGCTCGGTCGAGATGATAAAATGGTGGAATACACACATTGTCAACTATATTTCTAATTCAAGCCAATTTGGATTTGAGCTTTCGACTAAATTGTTTTTCTTAGCTCTTGACCATCTTTTCAACTGCTTTTCTCTGCTAATTGCACTCTTTATATCTGTTGTGGATTCAAAATACACAAGCTTATTAACATTGTATTTTTTTGTAAAACCATCAATAAGTTTATTCTTGTGTTCATAAACTCGTCTTTCAAGGTCGTTTGTAACACCGATATAAATTACATCGTTTGACCAGTTAGTTAGTATGTAAACAAAATAATTCATTATTTACTACCAAGATAAATCAATAAAACGGAAATGTCTGCTGGGGAAACTCCCGATATTCTTGAGGCTTGTCCTAAGGTTAAGGGCTTAACCTTATTTAGCTTTTGAGATGCCTCAATTCTAAGGCCCTTGATTTGACTGTAGTCAAGGTTAGGGTCAAGGGGCTTTTGTTCCATTTTAAGCTGTCTTGAAACCTCGTTTAGCTGTTTCTTAACGTAGCCCTCATATTTAATGTTATTTTCTGTGGTAAAAAGCACGTCCTTTGGTAAATTGGGGCTTGACGTGTCGTATTTTTTAAGCATACTCAATGTTAATTGAGGTCTTTTAAGTAGCTCGCTTAGGTGGGTTGAAACGGAAATAGGTGATGTTTCATTTTCCAAAAGAAGCTGATTCAATTCATCGCTTGGGTGAATTACAACGTGGCTAAGACGATTCGTTTCGTCTTCAATTTGCTTCTTCCTTTTTTCAAAGTGTGCCCATTGCTCGTCTTTAACTAAGCCTACCTCTCTACCGATAGGTGTAAGACGTAAATCTGCATTATCCTGTCTTAAAAGCAAGCGATATTCGCTTCGTGAGGTCATCATACGATAAGGCTCATTAGTTCCCTTTGTTACAAGGTCGTCAATAAGCGTGCCTATATATGAGGAGGAGCGTGGTAAAATCATACACTCCCTGCCCTGAATTTTCAAGGAAGCATTAATTCCAGCGACAAGACCCTGTGCTCCTGCCTCCTCGTAGCCTGATGTTCCATTAAACTGTCCTGCTCCGTAAAGACCAGATATTTTTTTGTATTCAAGAGTAGGTAAAAGCTCCTGTGGGTCGGTGCAATCGTATTCTATTGCATATGCGTATCTCATAACAGTTGCATTTTCAAAGCCCTTTAAGGAATGAAGCATTTCTAACTGAACATCTGTAGGCATAGAGGTTGAAAAGCCCTGCAAATATATTTCCTTAGTGTCAATTCCCATAGGCTCAACAAAAAGCTGATGCCTTTCCTTGTCGGCAAATCTTACAATTTTATCCTCAATAGAAGGGCAATATCTTGGACCTGTGCCGTGAATATTGCCTGAATACATAGCGCTCTTTTTTAGATTGTCCTTAATAATTTGGTGAGTTTTTTCGTTGGTATAAGCTATATAACAGGGAATTTGCTCCCTTATAGGATATCCTTCCATATCTGTTTTCCAAGAAAATGGAAATGCCTCGTTTTCCCCCTCTTGAATTTCAAGCTGAGAAAAGTCGATTGAATCCTTATGTATTCTTGCAGGAGTACCTGTTTTAAACCTCATCATTTTAATGCCCTCTTTTTCAAGGGATTCAGTTAAAAATGATGCGTGCATAAGGGAGTCTGGACCACTATGATAGCAAATATTACCTGTATGCACGGTGGCATTAAGATAAGTTCCTGTGCATAGAATAACTGCCTTGCAGAAAAACTCCTCGCCTAAGCGTGTTTCAACGGATTTTACTCGTTTAATTCCATTTTCCAAAGCAGTATTTACCTTACAAACCTCGCCCTGCATAAGACGTAAATTTGGGGTGGATTCCAAAACGGACTTCATTATGCTCCTGTACTTAAGCCTATCAGCCTGTATTCTCTTTGAATAAACGGCTGCACCCTTGCCTAAATTAAGAGTTCTTGTCTGGAGAGTTACCATATCGGCACAAATTCCCATTTGACCACCTAAAGCGTCAATTTCATAAACTAAATGACCCTTAGCAGTTCCACCAATAGATGGATTACAGGGCAAATTAGCCACTGCATCAAGCGACATAGTAAAAAGAATAGTATCAAGTCCCATTCTTGCACAAGCAAGCGACGCCTCAATTCCAGCATGCCCTGCACCAACAACTATAACATCACAACTGTTTGACATGGCTTTCTCCTTTCCTAATCTAAAAGCATAGCTTTTAATATCACTGTGCGTAAGCACAATATCACTTCCCGCAAGGGAAATATCACTTTTGCGTTAGCAAAAATATCACTGTGCCTATAGCACAAGTTGACTACTCATTCACCCCACTTGCGTGGTGTCCCCCTTCCCTCACAAGGGAAGGCTTATTTATGGTACTTTGTACCGTTCAAAATTGATAATGAACGATAGGTTGTTTCGTATAAAATAACACGTAAAAGCTGGTGTGGAAATGTAAGCTTTGATACAGATAGCTTATAGTCTGCCCTTTGCTTAACTGTGTCACTAAGACCAAAGGAGGAGCCTACAATGAATGCTATTTCACTGTAACCGCTTAGGGTAATTTGGGATAGCTTGTCGCTTAATTCCTCGCTACTAAGCTGCTTACCCTCAACGCACATAGCTATTACGTAGGTTTTATTACTGATTTTTTCAAAAATTGATTTAGCCTCCTTTTCCAAAGCTAAATCAATTTGAGATTTTGTAGGATTATCGCTTAGCCTTTCCTCCTTAAGCTCGATTTCCTCAACCTTAGCCCAAGCGCCAAGCCTTTTTTTGTATTCGTCACAGGCATCTTTTAGATATTTTTCCTTCAAATTGCCTGTAGCAATAATTTTAATGTTAAGCATTTTCTTTGTCCTCAAGTAGCCTTTGAGCTGAGCTTAAAATAGCGATTTTACCACTTTCATAGGTAATTGAGCCTTGGAAAAATGCTGTGTATGGTGGTCTTACTGGACCATCGGCAGAAAGCTCAATTGATGAGCCTTGAGTAAATGTACCTGCTGCCATAATAACCTCATCCTGATATCCAGGCATAGCCCAAGGCATAGGGGTAACGTAGGAGTCAACAGGACTTGCCCCCTGTATTCCCTGACAGAATTTTATAAGTCCGTCAGCATAACCAAACTTGATTGTTTGGATAATATCAGAGCGAAACTCATCATATCGTGGGAATACGTCGAAGCCCAATTTTTCGTACACGTATGCGGCAAAATGTGCAGTTTTCTTAGCCTGCATAACTATGTGAGGAGCTAAGAAAAAGCCCTTGAATAGATTTCTGTTTTGACCGAGTGATGCACCAACCTCGCTACCTGTACCAACTGAGGTAAGACGATAGGAGCAAAGCTCTACTGCTCTTTTTGTTCCTGCAAGATAGCCACCACTTTCGGCAATAGCACCACCTGGGTTTTTTATAAGTGAGCCAATTATAAGGTCAGCACCCACGTGACAAGGCTCATATTCCTCACAAAACTCGCCATAGCAGTTGTCAACCACCACATAGGCCTTACTTCTCTTGTGAACAAAATCGCAAATTTTTCCGATTTGCTCAATGGTTAGGGTTGGACGATTTAGGTAGCCCTTTGAGCGCTGGATAAATACGACCTTAACCCTGTCGCCATATTGATTCAGCTTATTTTCAATTCCTAAAAAGTCGATTTCGTCATTTACAAAATCAACCTGATCATAGTCAATTCCAAAATCCTTAAGTGAGCCATCACCATTAGCACCCTTTAAGCCGATAACCTCGCAAAGAGTATCGTAGGGCTGATTAGTAACGGAGAGCATAACGTCATTTGGTCTTAAAAGACCGAAAAGACCTATTGAAAGGGCTGTTGTTCCGTTTGGTATCGTGTGCCTTACAATAGCGCTTTCAGCGCCAAAAACATCGGCATAAACCTTATCAAGCGTATCTCTACCGATATCGTCATAGCCGTAGCCTGTTGTGCCACCAAACATAGAGTCACTAACCCTATTTTCCTTAAAGAAATGGAGTATTCTCTTTGTATTTTCAAAGGAAATTGCCTCGAGCCTTTCAAACATAGGCTTGAGTGCAATTTCTGCCTCATTTGCAATACTTAGAAGCTTATTATCAAACATTTCAAAATTCCTTATTTTAATTTTGCTTGAGCCTTTAGTCTTAGCTGTGTATTGAGTATTTTCTTTCTTAGTCTGATAGACTTAGGTGTAACCTCGATTAGCTCGTCCTCGCCAATATACTCAATAGCCTGCTCAAGGGACATAATTCTTGGTGGGGTAAGAATTAAAGCCTCGTCTGCACCCTTTGAACGAATAGCAGTCAAATGCTTTTTCTTACATACGTTTACTACAATATCCTCCATTTTTGGACATTGACCAACTATCATACCCTCATAAACAGGGGTTTGAACACCGATAAACATAGCACCTCTGTCCTGCGTATTAAATAGACCATAAGAGGTAGCCTCTCCGTCCTCTGATGCAATAAGTGAGCCTGTAAATCTTGTAACAACCTCACCCTTAAATGGCTGATAGCCGTCAAAGAGTGTATTTAAAATACCCTCACCCTTAGTGTCAGTCATAAATTCACTTCTATAACCGAACAAGCATCTTGAAGGAATTAAATATTCAAGTCTTGAACGAGTACCAACAGTACCCATTTCAAGTAGCTCACCTTTTCTTGCACTAAGCTTTTGAATAACTGCACCAGCGCAGTCACCTGGTACGTCAATGGAAACACGCTCCATAGGCTCATGTAATGTGCCGTCAATTGTCTTATAAAGCACACGTGGAGTTGAACAGCAAAGCTCATAGCCCTCACGACGCATTGTTTCAATAAGAATTGAAAGGTGCATTTCACCTCTACCAGCAACCTTAAAGGAGTCGGTCGTATCACCATCAGTTACACGAAGAGAAACGTCCTTAAGTGTTTCCTTGTAAAGTCTATCTCTGATTTGACGAGAGGTAACGAATTTACCCTCCCTGCCTGCAAATGGGCTATCGTTTACGGAAAATGTCATTTCCATAGTAGGCTCGGAAACCTTAACAAACTCAAGTGGCTCAACACAGGAAGGAACACAAAGGGTGTCACCTATTGAAAGCTGTTCAACACCTGAAAAGCAAACAATATCACCAACTGTAGCTGTGTCACAGGCAGACCTTGAAAGTCCCTCAAACTGATAGATTGAAACTATCTTAGCACGTCTTGGTGCATCCTCAGAGTGATAGTTACAAACGCAAACCTCTTGATTTACGCTAAGTGTACCACGCTCAATTCTACCAATACCGATTTTACCAACATAATCGCTATAGTCGATTGAGGAAACGAGAAGCTGAAGTGGCTCCTCCTCCTCTCCCTCTGGAGCTGGAATATAGTCAATTATTGTATCAAGCAAGGGAATAAGGTCAGTACCCTCTACATCTGGGGAGAATGATGCAGTACCTGCTCTACCTGAGCAGAAAAGCATAGGTGAGTCAAGCTGTTCATCTGTTGCGTTTAAGTCAATAAGAAGCTCCAAAACCTCGTCAATAACCTCGTGAACACGAGCATCTGGACGGTCAATCTTATTAACAACAACTATAATTCTATGGTTAAGCTCCATAGCCTTTCTTAAAACAAAGCGAGTTTGAGGCATTGGTCCTTCTGCTGCATCAACGAGCAAAATAACGCCATTAACCATTTTAAGAATTCTTTCAACCTCGCCACCAAAGTCAGCGTGGCCAGGGGTGTCAATAACATTTATCTTTTTGTCGCCATACTTAATTGCGGTATTTTTTGCAAGGATAGTAATTCCTCTCTCCTTTTCCAAAGCGCCAGAGTCCATAACTCTATCAGTAGTTGACTGATTTTCGTGATAAGCACCGCCCTGCTCCAAAAGACCATCAACAAGAGTTGTCTTACCATGGTCAACGTGAGCAATAATAGCAACATTTCTTAAATCTTCTCTAATCATTTTTCTCACCCTTATATAATTAATAAAATAAGCGTGAAATATTATAGCACATAAGTTATAAAATTAAAAGACTTTTTTTATAATTTTCACAAAAATATCAAATTTATTAAAAAAAGTGCGACCACGTGTACGTAAATTATTGACTTTTGAGCTTCGTGAATGGTAAAATAAATATAGAAAAAGCAAAAAGGAGCAAAATATGGAATTTAAGCTTTGTAAATTTAAGGGTGGAAAAAGGGGCGCTTATACCTTAACCTTTGATGACGGCTGTTATTACGACTCGACAAGGGACGTAGAGGCAATTTTTGATAAGATTTTAGAAAGAGATAATGTAAAATTAAAGGCTACTGTCGGTATCACCCTTGATTTCATGCACGAAAAATTAATAAATATGTGGAGGGAGCTTATAGATAAGGGCTATTTTGATATAGCATCGCACTCTGTTACCCATTGTATTTGCTATGCCGAAGCTACGGAAATTGAAAAAAGAGAGGCTGATGCTAAGGACTCTCTTAATGGAATAAAAAAACTCTTTCCAAACGAGGAAATTATAGCCTTTATAATTCCAAATGGTGGTAGCACAAGGGAGGGCAGAAAAATACTCGAAAAATACTACTCTGCTACAAGGTGTGGCGAGGAAAGACTAAATGATATAGATAATCTTGATTGGTTCAACCTCTCAACCTATATTGCTATGATAAACAAGACAGATAAGGACTACATAGGCTATATTGATGAGGCACTTGAAAAGGGTGGCTGGGGTATTCAGACAAACCATTGGATAACCCATAAGGATGAGGACAAATTTCATTCTCAAAGATATGATACCTTCGTTTGCGAGTGCGACTACCTTTCTAAAGCAGTAAAGGAAAAGGGACTTTGGCTCTGCTCCTTTAATGAGGGGATTAAATATTTCAAAAAGCTAAATGAGTCAAGGCTAATAATTACCGAAAATGAGCAGGGCTATTTGCTTGAGCTTAATTTGCCTAAGGATTTTGTATTTAAGGACACCTACTTAACAGTAGAGACAAATACAGACAAGGACATAATTGTAATTGAGGACGGAAGAAAAAAGGTCTATAAGTCAAAAGACGGTAAGGCTTATCTTGAAATAAAGGATAAAATCACAGTTCTTAACAATTAATCTCTTTCTTATCTTGACCAAGTGTTCGTTCCATCGTTCAGTCATTTCGACTACGCTCGAAATGGTAGCGTGTGATTATATGTAATTTCATTTAGAAATAAAAAAGCGACCACGTGGTCGCTTTTTTATTTCTTATGAACCAATTTAACTTGATTTACGAAAAGTTACTATTCCAAATTACCTCATATGTAGATGTCGCCATTGAGCTTTTTGAATTCCAACGAGTAGCCCAGGTTGAAGGAACTTGACTTTGGGAAATTTCGCACTTAATTACAATTTCCGTGTTTTCAGCAAAGATGCACTCGCCAAGTACCTTTACTGAGCTCGGAATAAATACTGAGGTTAGATTACAGCCCTTAAATGCAAAGCTATCTATTTGCTCGGTTGTATTTGGAAGAGAAATATAGATTAGATTTTTGCAGTTTTCAAAGGCATGTGCACCGATTGATTTTAAGCCTGATGAAAGATTAACGTCGTTAAGCAAGGAGCAATTTTGAAATGCGTAGGATTGAATACTTGTAATGTTTTTAGGTAAAATAACCTTTCTTATGTTTGTTCTGTTGGCAAACAAATTAGAAGGAATACTATTTCCACCTATAACCTTAACCTCACTTGGTGAAACTGAAGCAAACACAACTGAAAGGTTTATTACGTGACCACTAACGCGTGTTACACTTGTACAAGCATCAGGCTGCATATATGTAACGGTTGATGGAACGACAAGCTCGTATATGCTACCAAAGGCACACTCGTCAACGAAGCAAACACCCTCGCTAATTATTGCAGCTTCGATAGGGCAATTATAAAATGCCTGTGACTCAATTCGATTAACGCTACCAGGTATTGTAACCGTGGTAAGCTTAGTGCCTGAGAAGGCGGAAACACCTATTTTTTCAAGCCCCTGAGGAAGATTAATTTCACGAATAGCTGTATTTGCAAAGGCACAATAATGAATTTTTTTAAGGTTTTCGGAAAGAGTAACCTCGGTTAAATTTCTGCAAAATTGGAAGGCTTGCTCGCCAATATATGTAATAGAATCGGGTAAAATTACCTTACATAGCTCTTCCTTGCTATAAAAAGCCATTTCACCGATACCGACAACTCTTTTTCCGTCTATATATTCTGGAATTTCCAAAACGCCATCAACAATTAATGCGCTGTTGTTAATTCTTCCAATCTCATATCCACCCTCAACCTCTCTTACATTTAAGGAATATGCAGGTGAGCGCTCATATTCTGCTTGCTTGATAGACGAAGAAACGCCTATAATAATGCAGATAGCAATAATTAAGCATATAGCTAAGACACCGATAATTATACCAATTTTTATCTTCCTTTTTCGTTGCTTAATGTGAGAAATGGCTATAGCCTCTGCCCTATCAAGCTTAGTCTTATATTCCTCGTCACATACAGCAATTACCCTTTCATACCAATGGGATTTAGAGGGGATAGCGCGCTTTTTAGCTATCTCGTCAAGGGAGCTTACCCCTAAATCGCAGTACATTATGCCGATAAGAGCATCCTTGTCTGAATTATCAAAGGAAAGAGCAAGCTCGAAAAAGCTTTGTGCAAAGGAATAATTACTTTTGGTTAATTGCTCGTAGCCCTTTTGTATGTTAAATTCCATTGTTTTGAGCGTACAGCTCTCAAGCTTAGCTTTTGTTTCCTCGCTTGCAACTAACAAAAGGTCCTTATAATATGTATCGTCTGTGTAATTTACGTTACAGCTTTCAAGAAGTGAAAGCTTTTCAACCTCTTGGTTGGCTAAAAATGCACCAAAAAGCGCCTTTTCGTTATGCTTGTCAAATTTTAGTGCGCTTGTAAAGTGAGTAAGAGCCTCATTAAACATATCGGCAATAAGACAGCCTTGTCCTCTCTCAATCAAAAAGTCAATGGAGTCAAAAACGCATTTATCAAGCTCATTTGAAAGCTCTGCATTTTCGATACCACGGAGCATTTTATAGCTATTTGAATTTATGAAAACAATACCGGAATGGCTAAGCTCAGTAAGGCTTGGTGCCTTGTTCTCTGCTAAAAACATTCCTAAAAGAGCGCTTTCGTTATATGGATCGTAAAGAAGCACCATATCAAAAAGCTCCTTAGCCTTGTCGTATATGCCATTTTTTAAAAGCTCATTTGCTCTTTTGAGTCTTTGAAGGTTAGATAAGGAATCGTCATTCTTTTTGACACCTTCCTCACTTTTTGCTTCGCTTGTAGGGGTGGTAAGCTTTAAAACACCACGAACAAGGTCCTGAACTGCACCGATTTTACCCATATCCTGAGCCTGCAAATGCTTAAACTCGTTAGGCATATCGTAAGCATCAATATCCTTAAAGCAAGGAATAAGCGTCTTTTTTTCGCCACGCTCTATAAGCTTCAAAAACCTTGACCATTCGTTCTTAACCCATACTGCGTGGAAATTGTCATAGCTTGTTCCAAAGACAAGCATAACAGGGGCAGAATTAAGCGCTGAAAATATATAAGGCTCATATTCTACGCCTAATTTGTCCTCTAAGGAAATTCTTGCAAAGAAGACCTTAAGACCCTTTTCGCAAAGCTCGTCGTAAACGTCCTGCGCAATTACGCTGTCAATGGTTCTTTCACCCTTGTCGTCCTTTTCCTTGTAGCAGATAAAAACATCGTATTTGTCGGCTTCGCTTGAAAGAGCAAGAATGCCCTTTCTTAATTCCTCAATAGCCTTTGCCTCTTCTCTATAAATTCCTCTTGCAATAGTGTCTGCATATTCAATAGCCATATTGAAATTTGGATCGTCAAATATGCTATCAAAGGAGGAACGATGACAGGTTGGAATTTTTTTGCCTGTTTTTTTGTCGTCAACATACTCAATTCCAAACTCGCAAAGAACAAGCCCCCAGTACGCCTCTGGCTCCTCGCAAAAGTCCTCAATTATATTTTCATAAACGGTATATGCCTTATCAAATTCACAAAGAGCTCTTAGCCTGTTTGCCCTTGAAAATAGTGTGAGCTTCTTTTCGTTATCTAACTTAGGAACAGTTTGCTTAGTTCCACAAAAGGTACAGGTGCAAACGGATAAGTCGTTGTCAGGTAGAAGGTCGCCACCACACATTTTACATTTTAAAATCGCCATATTATGCTCCAAATTTAGTTCTTACATCAATTATATCACAGTTTGTTTATTTCAGCAACAAAAAAGGATAAAATGTCTGAAAAATCGCAAAGCATATATATTTTTGCGCAAAAATATAAAAAATCTAAAAAAATTTTAAAATATTTTATAATTATATATTGCATTTATATATAATATATGATAAAATGAGGGCAATAAGAGTATAGCGGGCTATGTGCGAAGCGACTCAATTTTATAGGAGGGATAGACAATGGCAGAGTTCAAATTTGAAATTGTAAAGAATTTTGGCTCAGTTTCTGACAGCAACAATGGTTGGGTTAAGGAAGTAAACTTGATTAGCTGGAATGACCGTGAACCTGTTTACGATATTCGTGCATGGCAGGAAAGTCACGATAAGCTTGGCAAGGGTATAACTCTTACAGAAGCAGAAATTAAGAACCTTAAAGAGCTTCTTAATACTATGGATATCTAATTACATAATCAAGAGAGTGAACGATTTCGTTCGCTCTTTTTTATTTGTCATTTCACGCAAAACCGAAAACGCACCTAAACTGTCATTTTAAGCACAAGCGAAAATCACAACCCGACACTGTCATTTCGAGCGTAGTTGAAAAATCATCGTCAAACAATGTCATTTCGAACATAGTTGAAAAATTGCCAACAACATTGTCATTTCGAGCGCAGTCGAGAAATCTATTTGTAGCCTTCCCCAGCTGGGGAAGGGGGACCACCTTTGGTGGTGGATGAGGTGTAAAAAACTTAATTTCAATAGATCTCTCCACTCGCAAGCTCGGTCGAGATGACAGAATGCGGGGTGGGGACTTGTAATCGCTCGGTCGAGATGACAGAGCGAGGGGTGGGCACTTGCAGTTGCTCGATTAAGATGAAAAAAGCTCCATTTTATGATGGAGCTTTCTTGTTTTGTTTTAAAAGCCTACTTCTCTTCCTTTGGCTTTTCGTATGCTATATGTCCCTTATTTTCTTCAGGGGTTATAAAATACTCATCTGGTGTAAAGTCAGGAAACTCGTCCTTCATAGATGCTTTGATTGCGCAAATTGCAATAGCTAATTGATATTCGTCAGGCTCCTTAGTTGTAATTCTCTGCATCCAAAGACCAGGTGCGGAAAGTGCCCTTGTAATTATGTTTTGATGCTTTCCAGCAAACATAATAAACTCATATCCAAGTCCCATAACGAGTGGTAGAATTGCAAGTCTTACAACCACACGAAGCCAACCGCTTAGTGGGATAAAAATGCCTATTACAATGCTTAAAAGAATCATAACAAACATAAAGCTTGTTCCACAACGTGGGTGGAAGCGTGTGCATTTCTTTGCATTTTCTGGAGTTAGCTCCATACCACTTTCAAAGCAGGCAATAGACTTATGCTCTGCACCGTGATATTGGAAGGTGCGCCTTATATCCTTCATAAGAGAAACGGCAAGTAAATATCCAATAAAGATAATTACCTTCATAGCACCCTCAAAGGACGCTACCACAATAAAATATTGCCATGTTGTGGGGTCTAAATTAAAGTTACCAACGATAAGCTCAGATAAGCGAGTTGGTAAAATTGTAAACAATGCAATCGCCAAGGCAAGACCAATAACTAAGGAAATTGCCATTATAGCAACTGTTGAACCAGAGCTTTTCTTTTCTTCTTTTTTGCCCTCGCTATTAACCCCTTGTGCAACCTTTTCGGCACTTTCGCCTTCTGCCTCTTTTATAGCCTCAGCAACTTCGCTTTTAGCTTGATTTGTTAAAGATTCGGCCTCGTTTGCTTTTTCTTTTTTAGCCTTTTTCTTTTCCTTTTTTGCTTGCTTTGCTTTTTCGTCCTCGTCCTCAAGACCGAGCATATCAGTTGCCTTTCCTAAGGTCTTGAAGGAAAGCATCAAGGACTCAACAAAGCCGACAATGCCACGCAAAATAGGAATGTTTATCCATTTATGCTTTTCCTTTGCAGGATGGAATTCTGTATTTTCGATTTCGATAGTGCCGTCACCCTTGCGCACAGCAATAGCAACCTTAGTGCCGTTTTTCATCATAACGCCTTCAATAAGCGCTTGACCACCGACCTTGTTGGAGCGACAGCTAAGCTCCTTTTTTCTCATTGTGTTCCTTTCTAATAGAGCAAAAGTCTATTTTTTGCTATCAAGATAGCTTTGTAAAATAAGACAGGCAGACATTTCGTCAATAATATTCTTTCTTTTCTGCCCTCTGGTATTTGTAATATTCAGCATTGTGTGAGCATTTGCAGTTGATAATCTTTCGTCAAAAAGAACAACCTCAATTCCAGAAAGCTCCCTTAAATGCTCGGCAAAGGCTTGCGCCTTTTCTGACCTTGGACCGAGAGTGCCATTCATATTAATGGGATGCCCTAAAACGATTAAGCCAACGTCCTTTTCCTTAGCGATTCTGACAACCTCCTCGGCAGTTTTTAAAAAGCCTGTGCTTTTTATACAGCCGATACCACTTGCTAAAAAGCCACTTGGATCAGACAAGGAAAGCCCAGTTCGAGCATCACCAAAGTCAACGCCTAAAATTCTTTTATTCATAAAAAATCCTTTATTTTTAACTTACACGTACCTATTTTAACATATAATATTTATTAAATCAATGAAATATTGTAAATTTTTATTTAACACGTTGATTTTTAATCTGCTTTGTGTTATATTATAACTAACAAATATAATTTGAAAATTTAATTTAAAAAGGAGAAACGGAAATGAAGGAAAAGAAGACCTCTGCTCTTGGAGTATTAATTAAGATTTTTGCTATTATGGTTAGCGTTTGCGCTGTTATAGCAGGAATTTCAATCGCAGTTTACAAGGCAGTAAAGAAAAAGATTAACAAAAAGCCTGCTGAAGACGATGCTGATCTCGAAATTGCAGTAATTGCAAGCGATGATGAGGAAGAAAAGACTGAGGAAGAAAAGGGCGAATAAAGATAAAAGACGACCACGTGGTCGTCTTTTTTTGTACTTTTAACAGCTCTCTATTCGCACTCATTGTCATTTCGAGCGCAGTCGAGAAATCTATTTTCTGATAAGTTACTTTTTAATAGACCTCTCTACTCGTACGCTCGGTCGAGATGACAGAGCGAGGGGGTATTCGCATTTGCTCGGTCGAGATGACAGAATGGAAGTGGGTACTCGTAGTTACTCGGTTGAGAGAACAAATGTTTATTCTACCGTCACCGATTTTGCAAGATTTCGTGGCTTATCGACGTCATTTCCCTTGATTCTTGCGCTATGGTAGGCAAGGAGCTGAAAAATTGTAGCAGTAAAGAAAATATCTTCAATTATAGAGCTACCCTCAAGCTTAAATAACTTGTCAAACTCTCCGTCCTTTGCAATAGCTACTGTATATGCCCCTCGGCTTTTAACCTCTCTGATATTGCTTTCGGCTTTATCAAAAAGCCTGTGGTCGCAGATTGATGAAATGACTGCCGTGCCGTTTTCAATAAGGGAAATTGTTCCGTGCTTCATTTCTCCCGACGGATATGCTTCGGCGTGAATATAGGATATTTCCTTTAGCTTTAATGCACCCTCAAGGCATAAGGGATAATCTAATCCCCTGCCTATAAAAAACACACTTTTTTGATTTGACAGGCTTTGAGAAAGGCTTTCGATTTCCTTTTCCTTAATAATTGCTTTCTCAATGGCTTTAGGACAGGCTTGAAGGCTTGAAATTAGCTTTTTTGCCGACTCTGTGTCGATTTTTCCACGTAACAAGGCAAGAAAAATTGATAAAATATAAAGGATTGCAACCTGCGTTGTATAACCCTTCGTGGTAGCGACAGCACGCTCGATTCCTGCATAGGTGTAAATTACCCTATCGCACATTCTTGCAATTTGACTATCTCTTGTATTTACAACTGCAAGGGTTTTATAGCCAGAGCCCTTAGCATATGATACACAGGCTAAGGTGTCAGCTGTTTCACCTGATTGAGAAATTGCGATAAGAAGGGTTTGCCCTGATGACTGTATGCTTGAATATCTATATTCAGAGGCGATAAAGCATCTTGCTTTTATATGGGCGTATTTTTCGAGAAAAAGCGTGCCTAAAAGCCCAGCGTGCATAGCCGAGCCACAGCCGACTATGTGTATTTCACTAATTCCCTTAAAAAAGTCGTTATCTATTTTGTCGCTTGAAAACGAGGGTAAGCCGTTTTCTATTCGCATCTCTATTGTTTTTGAAATAGCAAGGGGCTGTTCATGTATCTCCTTTTTCATGAATGTGTCAAATTTGCCCTTTTCAGTAAGCTCAATTTCTGTGTCCTTGATTTTCCACGTGGGCGTAATAATTCCGTCGTGGTTATAAACAATTACCTCATTTTGACGAAGCTCACATACCTCACCCTCGCCAAGCTCGTAATATTCCTTAGTATAGGGTAAAAAGGCGTATGTGTCAGAGGAAAGGTAGTAGCCGTCCTTACCCCTTGCGATAATAAGGGGGCTTTTTTGTCTTACTGCAAATATTCTGTTTTCGTACCCCTCAAACATTATACCGAGGGCAAAAGCACCTCTAAGCTCGCTGACAGCCTTAAAAATAGCGACACAGGGGTGGATATTTTTATCGAAATAGCTGTCAATTAATCCACACAAAACCTCGCTATCTGTGCTCGAATTAAAAACGTAACCCTTTTTAATTAAACGAGCCTTTATATCTAAGTAGTTTTCAATGATTCCGTTGTGAACAAGGGTGACAAGACCTACCTTGAAGGGATGGGCGTTTTCCTTACAAACCTTGCCATGCGTTGCCCACCTTGTATGGCTGATACCACATTTTGAGGGTGGAAGACTAACACATAGCTCCTTTAAGCTCTCTACACGGGAGGCAACCTTTACTATTTGATGCTCTTTTTTTGTATCAAGACAGATGCCACAGGAATCATAGCCTCGGTATTCTAAAAGCTCAAGCCCCTTAAGTAGCTTTTCCTTCGCATCTAAAATTCCTGTATATCCAAAAATACCACACATATTATATTCTCCTAACAATGCTACTTGATGATTTGTAAATAGTATTTTCTTTTATTACCCCACGTATGCTTGAAAGAGGATAGATTATTGAACTTTTACCAACAATCGTTCCAGGATTTAAGACACAGCCACAGCCAATTTCACAAAAATCACCTAAAAGAGAACCGAATTTTCTGAGCCCTGTGTCGATATTTTCGATTTTGACATTTGATTTGTCGCTTTTTAAATTTGATAAAATAACTCCAGCTCCAAGATGTGCCCTGTACCCTACAACTGAGCTACCCACATAATTAAAATGGGGAATTTGAGCATTATCAAAAATTAATGAGTCCTTAATTTCACAGCTGTTGCCTATAACGCAAAAATTACCTATTATTACATTCCCTCGAATATATGCACAGTGTCTAATTTCACAATTATGCCCAATTATTAATGGACCTATCAGGGTAGCACTTTTGTCAACAGTAGTGCTTTTTGAAATTGCAATATTATTTTCGTAAAAATCGTATTCCTCTTTATCAAGAGTGGGAAGAATAAGGCTAATAATTTTTGATAGATTTGGAATTATCTTATAGGGATGAGAATAATCCTTTATATAATTTTTAGCTACTGTATGCTCTAAGGAAAAAAGGCTATTTATCATTTTTCTCAATTACCTCGCTAATTTTGTTTGCAAAATATTCACAATCCTTTTTCGTTTTTCCCTCTATCATAATTCTGATTACAGGCTCAGTGCCACTTTTTCTTACAAGCACTCTGCCTGCTTTATCAAGAATATTCTCGATTTGATTAATTATATCCTTAACCTCGCTACAATTTAGTATTGTGTCCTTATTTTTTACGCTTACGTTTTTTATTACCTGTGGGAAAAGGCTGACTCCACGAGCTAAGGCATTAAGGGTGGTCTTTTCCTCTAATACAGAAAGACAAAGCATAATTGAGGTTAAAATTCCGTCACCTGTGGTTGCATATTTGGATAAAATGATATGTCCACTTTCCTCTCCTCCTAAGCTATAGCCACCTCTTTCCATAGACTCGTAAACATATTTATCGCCGACCTGCGTTCTTTCATACCTTATTCCGAGCTTATCAAGGGCTAAAAGCAGACCGATATTTGACATTACCGTTACTGAAACCGTGTCTGAAAACAGCTCATTTGATTTTTTTAATTGAGAGGCTAAAATGTAAATAATTTTATCCCCGTTTATTATTTCTCCCAAATGGTCAACTGCAATACACCTATCTCCATCACCATCAAAGGCAAAGCCCATATCAAGATCATTTTCTAAAACAAAGCTACGTAGCGATTCTATATGGGTTGAACCAACGCCTAAATTAATGTTTAAGCCGTCTGGCTCGCTTCCTATCGTGTAGGATTTAGCACCGAGAGCGTCAAAAACGCTTTTTGCTATCATAAATGTACTTCCGTTTGCGCAGTCAAGACCTATTTTTAGTCCCTTAAAGGAGCGCTTGGCTAAGGAAATTAAGTAGCCTATATACCTGTTTCGTCCGTAGGCGTGGTCAAAAATTCTTCCTATCTCACTTCCCTCACATAAAGGAATATCACACCCACCAGATAGAGAAAAATCGCCGTCTATATATTTTTCAATTAGCAAGGTTATATCGTCGCTTAGCTTTTTTCCATTAGAGGAAAAGAGCTTAATTCCGTTATCGTAATATGGATTGTGGCTTGCAGAAATCATAATGCCAATATCAAAGCCTTCACTTATACAGGCATATGAAACGCTGGGAGTTGTTGTTACGTGAAGCATATATGCGTCAGCTCCCGAGGCGCAAAGACCTGATGCAATAGCATATTCAAGCATATAACTGCTTAGCCTTGTATCCTTGCCGATAACTGCCCTTAAGCGCCCTGTGCCGTTTTTTAAATACCAGCCTAAGAACCTACCTATTTTATAAGCATGCTCGCAGTTTAATGTTACGCCTGCCCTACCGCGAAAGCCATCTGTACCAAAATATTTTCCCAAAAAAATCACCTCTATTCAAAAAACAAGCAGAGTGAAATCTCTCTCTGCTTGTTAGTATATGCAAAAAACAAATTTTTACCAAACCACTTAACTGTCATTTCGGTTGAACCAAGAAAGCAACCACCCTTGTCATTTCGGTTGAACCAAAAAATAATCTCACACTGTCATTCCGAGCGTATTCGAGAAATTACTACCCAGCATTGCCATTTTGAGCACAATCGAAAAGCATGCACCCAACCTTGTCATTTCGAGCACAATCGAAAAGCACGCACCCAACCTTGTCATTTCGAGCGAAGTCGAGAAATCTATTTTCTGATAAGTTGCTTTTTAATAGATCTCTCCACTCGCAAGCTCGGTCGAGATGACAGAATAGGGGTGGGACTTGTAATCGCTCGGTCGAGATGACAAAACGAGGGGGTGTTCGCATTTGCTCGGTTAGATGACAGAATAGGGGTGGGACTTGCGCACGCTTGGTCGAGATGAGAGAAAGGTGGAATGAGCACTCGCATGCTCGGTCAAGGGAAAAGCTATTAAAAAACAAAAAAGACCTCATATGAGGTCTTTTTAATTGTATTCGGTAATTATTCCTCTAAGCTACCAAAGGTTAAAACGTCCACAGGCTCTCTTTGTTGCCATTTTCCACGAGTAAAGTCAGGAATTTGCTGTGAGCTACCATTTTCCTTGATTGATTTTTCAGAAAGGGCTGTTATAACCATCCAGCTTGCTGCATCATAAACGTCGCAAAGCATTTCCTTACCTGCTTTAAATCTATCAACAAAGTCACGAAGCTCAACAAAGTCCATTCCACCATGTCCTGCCTCTAAAGCCTCTTTAGTAATAATTTTCCATTCGTTTGGTAAAAGGCTCTTATATTTTTCTGCTGTGTCCTTATACTTGTCTATATATTCAACGCTTGACCAGTACTCGGGCTGACCGTCGAAATATACGCTATTAGAAATCTGCTCATACATACCCTTAGTGCCACGAATACAAAATTCTCTGTTATATGAGCGTGGGAGTGAGGTATCAAGACGGAGCGACATAGTTTCTCCATTTGCACATTTAATAAGTGTGGTGATAACGTCACCCTGTGCAAAATCAACACCAATTAAATCCTTGTTTACCAAATCCTCACCCTTGTTTTCAACATATTGCTCCATACCAAATGAGCCAGATGCGATTGATACCATATAAAGCATTCTGTTACCACGATTTATATTAATAACCTTAGCCATAGGGCCAAGCTCATGAGTTGGATAGTTTTCGCAGTTTCTTGTTAAGTAGTTTCTTAAACGATAGTGGCGATTTTCCTTACCACATGTAACCTCTTGTCTAAGGTCGTGAGCATATGCGCCAGAAAGGTGAACAACCTTGCCAAAAAGACCCTGTCTTGCAATAGCAGTAGCCAAAAGCTCATCACGGTTATAGCAACAGTTTTCCATAAACATAAATGGGGTTTTTGTCTTTTCGTAGGTGTCAACTAAATTCCAACATTCCTCAACGGTGTAAGCGCCACCAACCTCCATAGCAACGCCAACGCCCTTTTCCATAGCATAGCAGGCGATTGGAGAGTGCATTTCCCAGTCAGTAGCAATATAAACAGCATCACAAAGCCCACTATCAATAAGCTCCTTGTAGTCTGTTGTACCAAAGGGTATATTACCCTTTTTCTCCTGAGTTAGCTTTTTACCATTTTCAACCCTGTCCTCGTATTTGTCGCAAATAGCAACGATTTCAACATCGTCAAAGCCAAGCAAAATGCTTGTCATACCATAGCTACGACAGCCAAAGCCGATAATACCCATTTTAACCTTATCCATATTAACCCCCAAAAGGACAAAATAATCTTTTTCATATTTTAACATTATAATATTGTAAAGTCAACCATAAAATTATGCTTGAGGGGAATAAAACCAAATTTGTTCTATTCTCATCAGGCATACCACTTGACAATATTTTAGTAAGGTGCTAAAATAAATATAGCAAAAAGAAGGGAGGGGACAAAATGAAGAAGCTTATCGCTTTAATAATTGCGCTTGCTTTATCGCTTTCTTGTATCATAGCCCTTTCGTCCTGCTCTCTTGATAACCTTGATGAGCAGATTGAGGATATGTCAACTATGGTAAAGAATGAAATTGACAATGCTATCGGTGGTTATCTCAAGGAAGACCCAATGTTTAAGGAATAAAGAAACGGGCTAAAAAGCCCGTTTTTAAGGTAAAAATGAAATATAATGAACTAAAAAAAGCGCTTTGCGAAATTGGTGTTTTGGACTATGAGAGCGAAGCATATTTGATTTTAAATCATATTTTTTCAGTCAGCTATTCGGATTTAATTCTTGATAAGGACAGGGACTTTGAAAGCGAAAAAATCCACGGGGTTCTAAAAAAACGCAAGGCTGGAATGCCTATTCAATATATTATTGGAAAATGGGATTTTATGGGGCTTACCTTTTTTGTATCTCCAGACTGCTTAATTCCAAGACCTGATACAGAGGTTTTGGTGGAAAAAGCGCTTGCTGAAATAAAAAAAGGGGACAGAGTGGCTGATTTTTGCACAGGAAGTGGCTGTATAGGCTTGTCCATTCTTACACTTAGTGACAAAATAGATAATATAACTCTTGTTGATATTTCAAAGCCAGCATTACAAATGGCTGAAAAAAATGCTAAAGAGCTTAACGTGTGGGAAAAATGTGTGTTTGTAAACAAGGATATAAGGGAAATTAAGAACGAAAAATTTGATTTTATTCTCTCAAATCCGCCATATATTCCAACACACGATATTGAAGCTTTGTCAAGAGAGGTAAAAAATGAGCCTTATCTTGCCTTAGACGGTGGGTTAGACGGCTTTGATATAATTAGCTTTTTAATTGGTGACGGACTTAGCTTGCTTAATGAAAACGGCAGAATGTTAATAGAATTTGGCTACGACCAAGCGAAAAAAATCGACACGTGCCTAAGCGAAATTAAAAATAAAGGCATAATTAAGGATTATGAGCTAATTATGGATTATGGTAAAAACGTGCGCTGTGTACTAATAAAAAAATGAGGCATTTGCCTCATTTTTTGTTGAGCTACTTGAATGTGATAACAATTAGTGATATAATAAGCATACCATCAAGAAAGGAGCAAAGTATGAAAAAATTAGCATTGATTTTATCAGTTTTTGTGCTTTTTGTTTGCTTTACATCCTGCTCGAATAGTGACGAGTGCAACAATAAAATGGATAGAGGGATAGAATTTTTACAGGCAAACGGCTTTAGCGAGTCACAGGAATATACAAAGGAGCAAATTGTTTCAATGGAGGTTAGCTTTAAGACCACCCCTGCGTATAGATTAGATTACTCAATTTTAAGAATTAATCATTTGATAAAGCCATACTCAAATGGCACATTTGATTATGTCTATATTTACCTTTTTGAAAATAGCGACGATGCTATGTCAATTTACAACAGCTACGCAACGCTATCCGAATATGCAAAAATAAACGATAGAGTGTTAGTATTTGGTAATTCTGAAATAATCAATCAGCTCGAAATATAGCCGCAGTATACCCAATTGGTTCGATTCCCGTAAGGCTATAAATATGCGTTGACAAATTAAGGTTTAGGTGCTATAATAATATTAATCTGGGAGAAAAGATATTAAGGAGAGAAAATATGTATTATCAAACTGGTACTCGTAAAAGCTTTAAGTCGCCATCTACACTTGTTACTGCTCTTGCTGGTATAGGAGCGCTTGCACTTGTAGTTGAGTTTATTTTGTTTTTTGTTAAGGCAATTTCAAATGAAATGAATACCTATGTGGTATTTGACATTATAAGCAGGGTATTTTTAGTAGCCGCTAGTGTAGTATTTATAGTTTATTACTTTTTCTGTTATAAAGAAAATAAGGGCGCAGCTTTAGTTTTAGCTACATACATTGGAATAGCAGTCTATGGCTTTGTTTTAGCTGTTCGTGCATTGTTTGCTCTTATAGAGGGAGTAAGTGCTGAGGGTGCAGATGTATTTAAGGTAATGATTGGTCAGCTACCACCACTTACAACACCAGTAATTATAACAATTTTATTTGCTTTAGTAGCAATGAAGTTCTTTACAAACAACTTTAGCAAGCTAATATACACAATGGCTCTTGCCTTTGTATTAGCAGTTTTACCACAAGAGGTTATGTCCTCTATTTGTGGCTTGATAACATCAAGCGCAGATGACAAAATGCCATTAATTACAGCAATCCTTTTACCAGTTGGTAAAGCATTATTCTATACTGCATTAACATTCTTTGGTGTTAAGGAATTCTACGGCAGAGTATCAACAAAGAAATAAAATAAAAGGAGCGTCACGTTAGTGATGCTCCTTTTTACTTAATGATAAAGCACAGATATGAAATGTCAACCTAAGGGTTGACAAAAATATCAAAAAATGATATAATTACTCATCATTTTAAGAAAGGAGAGAAAAAATGGATAATCAAAACAACTATCAGGCTGATATTCGACCAGATAATCAAAACAATTATGAAAAAACACCATCAAGCTTGATTACAGGACTTGCAGGTGCTGGTGCAGTAGCGCTCGCTATTGGACTTATTATATTTATTGTTAAGACATTTTCGCAAACGACAAATGTACAAATGGTATTTAATGTTTTGAATCAAGGTTGCATTTTAGCTGGAGCAATTATGTTTGTTGCTTACTATGCTGCGTCCTATAAGAAAAACAGTGGGGATATGCTTCTTGTTGGTGCGTTTGCATTGATTAGTATAGGAGCATTTGTTGGTGTTTTTAATCTTATAATCGCTCTTGCGAACCAGCAAGGGGACTTCTTTAAGGCATTTTTAGCATATTTGCCTCAGTTATCAACCCCTCTTATTACAGGAATCTTGTTTATGTTAGTAGCTAAAAACTTTTACACAAAAAATTTTAGCAAGATTACATATTCATTAGCTCTTGGCTTTGTTGTAGCAGCATGCCCACAAAGTGTGCTTTCTGCTGTTTGTGGATTGATGTTATCTACAGCTCAGGATAATTCAGCATTGTTCTATTTGTTGCTACTATCCCTCGGACAAGCATTACTATACACAGCAATGCTCGTATTTGGCGTTAAAGAATATTACAAGTCCAAATAAAACAAAAGGCTTCCGAAAGGAAGCCTTTATTTGTTCATTATAGGATTGTCAGTGCGCTCTAAAAGATAGTCAATAGATACACCAAAATAGTCAGCGATTAAAATGAGAGTTCTATAATCTGCCTCGCGCTCACCATTTTCATAACGGCTGATGCTATTTTGATTTAGATGAAGGTCGAGGGCAAGCTTTAGCTGTGATATGCCTCTCTGCTTTCTTAAAAATCGCAATCTCATATAAAACCCCACAAAATATTCTTGACTTTATTATACCACTGTGGTATAATCTAAATATCCCAATATGGTATAATATAATTTAATACAGGGTATTTGGAGGGTAAAATGGATAGCTTACAAATCAAAAATACAAAAACAGGAGGAATTTGACAATGAAGAAAATTTTAAGTCTTTTAATTGCACTTGCGCTTATTTGTGGCTCAATGCTAATTTTTGCAAGCTGTGGCGGAGATAGTGGCGATAACGGACCAAAAAGCGAAATCAAAGCCGAGGATGTTAATCGTGGCTCAATAACTGAAGCACCAAGTGGATATGAAAAATATCAAAACGAATATTGTAGCTTCGTTTATCCAAGCGACAGCTCAAGATGGGGAAAATCCTTTGATTATGCTCAAGGTATGTTTATGGTTATTGATTTATCTAACAATAACAATATAAGCATATATATAAGCGACGGTGCACCTTATGTAGATACAGAGGAAAAGGTTGAGGCTTCAGAGGGTGTTTATACCTCTACTGAAGATGAAAAAAATGTTATTTATGTTACAAGCTATGACCAATCCCTTGATCTTGGCTGTGTGGCAAAGGTAACTTACACAGAGGGAACAGACGTAAGCTACTTTATTAACATAATAAATTCAATTCAACTTTATGATCCAGACTAATAAAAAGGCTTGAAAGACGACTCTCCCGTAAGGCATACCCTGTCATTTCGAGCGCAGTCGAGAAATCTATTGGAAGGGGGACCACCTTTTTGGTGGTGGATGAGGTGTAAATAGCTTGCGTATAATAGATCTCTCCGCTCGCAAGCTCGGTCGAGATGACAGAACGAGGGAGGGGACTCGTAGTTGTTCGGTCGAGATGACAAACCGAGGGTGAGCACTCACACGCTCGGTCGAAAAGCTATACTTAAAAAGAAAATGCGACACACAGTGTCGCATTTTTGTTTATTCAACAGATAAAAGCCAATAAGGACAAGTCATTTTATATATCAAGCTCAACAAATAGTCCGTAGTGGTCGCTTGGGAATTTTCCCTCAATGGTTTCGTCAATTATTTTTAGGCTAAGAGGCTTGATTTTTTCATTTATAAAGCAATAGTCAATATGCTCGTTATCTACCCTTCCATATCCGTGATAGGTTGTTCTTCTGTCATTTATTGTGACTGTATTTACATCGGTAAAGTGCTTTATCATTTCACAGTAGCCCTTGCTTTCGGGAGTCATATTGAAATCTCCTGTTAAAAGGGTAGGATTTTGAGAGATTTTTTTAGAATACTCGTAAATGAGTTTTGAGCTATCCACTTGCCCCTTATCACCAAAGCCAAAGTGGGTATTCATATGGGTAAATACCTTACCACTTTCAATATGCTTCAAAACAACATATTCGCACATTCTCCAGCAATTATATAGCGAGTCCCAACCACGTGACTCCACCTCTGGCGTGTCAGAAAGCCAAAAATATCCTGTTTTCAAGCACTCAAATTTATCCTTTTTCCAAAGAATAGGCGCTGATTCAAGCTCGCTTTTGGAACGGTATTTATTAAACATTTCGTATTCGGGATAGAGCCTTGAAATTTCATTTTCCCAAGGCACAGTAAACTCCTGAAAGCCAATTATATCGGCATCATATTTTTTTGTTATTTCGGCAAGCCTTGGCGCACGCTCCTTTATTGAGTTTCCGTCCTTGTCGTCACAACATCTTATATTAAAGCTTATAATTTTAATTTTCATTTTATCCTCCTAAATCAAAAGCTCATAGGACTCTGAAAGAGTCTTATTTTCATAAATAACAGTTTTAACCTCATATTTACCAAAGGATAATTTTAGCTCGCTTTCGTTCACCTTAATATAAGACTCAACGCATTTTGGTGTATTGTTAAGAAGCCTAAATATTAAGGCGTTTTTATCGTAAGCCTTTTTAACGGTTGGTAAAGAAATAATATCGCCACCGATTGATATATCAAGTGGTATATTTGCATCTTTTCCTTCAGGAATTGGGAAAATATTAAGCGCATATGGCTTTTTGATAAATTCCTCGGTCTTTCTTTCGAGCTTATCACGAGAAACAAGGGTAAGCCTAAAGGAATAATTATTTTCCCCTTGGTCTATTTTCTTTGTAAATCTATCCTTAGGGACAAGCTCTCTTTCACCGATAGGATGAGCACAGTATGTTACACCTCTTATAAGGGACATATAAAGACAACCATTTTCAAAATGGCTTCCGTAAACTCCGTTATTAAGTAAGGCTAAGCACCCCTTTTCTGTATCGAGCGCTACAAAGCGGTGGCTAACATTTTCCCTACCATCAGTAAATAGCGTATCAGTACCAAAGGCGGTTTGTCCGATAAGCTCTCCATTTTGTAATATTGGTAGCTTTAGCTTAATTATTTTATCAATATCCCCTAAATAAAGTGATATATCAATATCAACATCGTCGTTATTTTTATTAATTTTATAAAGTATTCTTGCACGTGTGCTGTCACACTCGAAAAACGCTTCAATACCTAAGTAAATATCGCCATTTTCCACAACCTGAACAGTTTTCATTCCCGAAAAAACGCCACTTGGAGTAACAGAAGGAATAAATTCCTTTTCATTTGAGCCCATTTTAACAAGCTGACTCTTGCCCATTCCCCAAGGGTCACTATTGTCGTCAAGGCTACATAGGGAAAAGCCGTTTGAAACGTACTCAACGCCACCAATTTTATAGGATTTTAAAAGTCCTGTTTTTTCGTCTATCTCCACATGCTTTCTGCCATTATCGAATACAAATTCAGACACTCTGTTCGATTTTTTTGCATCTTGAAAGTCAATATAAACGCTATAACGAGTAAGAGCCATTGGCTTAAGCCTTGACTCAAATATGATTCGCTTTCTCCAGTCAAGATTAAGGTTGCTTTCCTCTTTTATTATTTGATAAGGAACGCTTTGTCCGTTTTCGTCCTTAACTGTAATATGTGAGCAGATTTCCTCGTTCCAGTTTTGGTCAGCAAGAGTAAATTCACATTCCACATTGTCGCAAAGCTCGTATGGGTGAGGATTGAAGATTACGATAGGGTATTCTCCCTCGCCTGCTGGCTTCTGATTTGACGAAAGAGCAAAATAGGCTTTTATCTTTACTCTTTCAGCCTCAAGCATACCATGATTTAAGTATCTAATTCCAGCATCCTCGCCACACTGAACAGATGAACCAGGCAAAACGTCGTGAAATTGCGCGTTTAGTAAGTCCTCTGTTGCAGTTTTAAGCTCCTTTTCTGGGTAGCTTGAAAGTAGTCCCCTTGCATATGCTACTGAAGCAAGCCTTTCTGCCATTGAAATTTCGTTTTCAAGCTGTGCGTGTAGCTTTTTAACACGATACATTGAGGTGTAACAGCCAGGCATAGAAATATGGAGAGAACGGTCGAACACCTCAGTTGGCTGAATCTCTTTAAAAAATTGCTCTGGAGTGGAGTGAATAAATTCTATGCTTGTATCAGCTAAAAGCTCCTTTTCAATATCGCTAAGGTCCTTTCTTGATGGGCCACCACCATGATTTCCAACACCCCAAAGGGCTACCCTAACGTCAAATGGTTGCCATTTTGTCTTGTGTCTTAGCGACTCGGCGCTTTTGCCTAAAGGTGTACTATAGCCACCTGTAATTCGTGTTGCCTTTATCTCACTTCCATCAAGCCCTCTCCAAATAAATTGGTCGCTTGGTAAGGAAAGCTCATGGGAAAATGGTCGCATAAATAAATAGCTGTCTTGTCCACATTTCTTAACTATTTGAACAAGTCCAACAGAATGTCCAAAGGGGTCGAGGTTTATAGCTGTAGTGGGCACTACACCAAATTTTTCCTTGAAATATCTTTGCCCCTCTCTTATTTGACGGACAGCGCTTTCACCCGAAATCATATTACAATCGGGCTGAAGATACCAGCCACCCATTATATGCCACTTGCCTGCCTTTACAAGCTCCTTGATTTTTTCAAAAAGCTCGGGTGCATATTCCTCAATATACTTATATACTGTAACCTCGTTGTGACAAAAAATATAATCAAACTCGTCGCAAAGCCGAACAGCTGAATAAAAGGTGGAGAGGGTTGCACTAACACCCTCGGGCCAGTCCCATTGCCATATAGGGTCGATATGTGCATTACATATCATATGTATCCTTTTTTTACCTTCGCTTCCCATATAAACGCCCTCCGTTGAAAATTAACAGCCTTTTTATGATTGTATCATAAAGTAGCTATTAATTCAATAATCAAAAAGAAAAATGAATTTTCCTGTCCTCGCTTGTATAGCCCTTTGTGATGTGCTATAATAAAAGAAACAAATTATGATTTTGGAGGCAATTATGAAATTAAGTGTTTGGTCAAGCTATTATTATGCTTTATCGCCCGAAAATGCGCTTCGTGAATTTAAGGCGCACGGATATAATTATTGTGAGCTTTCCTGTGAGCATTCTGAGGTTCTTTTGAAGCGTGGAGATGCTAAGGTTATTGGAAAGGAGTTTGGAAAATATGCAAAGGAGCTTGGAGTTGAGCTTTTGCAGGGACATCTTTTTTTCTATGGTATAAAAATTTGCAAGCCAGAGGACAGAGAGCTTATAAAAAAACAGCTTGATTTATTTGTAGCAATCGGAATTAAAAATGCTGTACTACATTGTGATCCCTTGATGGGTGAAAATGGTGTAAAAGCACCTGTAGAGATTGCAAGAGAAGAAAATATCAAGGCTCTTTCAGACCTTTTGGATTATGTAAAGGATACTGACCTTGTTATTTGCCTTGAAAATCTTATATCCAGTCCAGCTGTAAACTCTGTAGAGGGACTAATGTATTTTATTGAGCATTTTAATAGTAAAAATCTCGGCATCTGCCTTGATACAGGACACCTTAATTTAAAAGATAAGGATCAGGTAGCCTTTATAAGACGTGCAGGAAAGCACATTAAGGCTTTGCACTTAGATGACAACGAGGGACAAAGTGACCAGCACCTAATGCCATATGGTAGGGGTAATGTAGATTTTGTGTCTGTTATTCGCGAAATGAAAAAGCAGGACTATAAGGGGCTTTACAACCTTGAAATCCCAGGTGAAAGTGGTGCTCCAGTCGAAATCCTTGGCTATAAGCTTGACTATATCCAAAGGGTAATGGAATATCTTGACAAAGTAACTGATAAATAAAGAAAGGGCAGAATTAGCGTGATACTCTTAACGGAGTATCACGCTAACTCTATTCGCCTTCGGCGAGTTCTATTGCTACGCAATGATATTCGGCTTGCGCCGAGTGATATTTGCTTCGCAAGTTCAGAGTCGAATAGAATATCACTGCAAGGC
>JAFTKN010000005.1 GCA_017453255.1 Clostridia bacterium
ACAAAAATCCCGTCTTTGGCGTTAAAATTTTTTGAAATATTTTTATATATCGGCAAAATTTTGCCTAAAATACGAGCTTTTTGGCTCGTTCTAAAATGCCTTGCACCTAAAACCTAACTATTTAGAGATGATTTTTGGTGCGAAGGAGGCAGTTTTACTGACGTAAGACAACGACGACAATCCTAAAAGCACTTTAAATAGTAGGCTTTAGGCTAGTTCGTATCTCTCCCGTAAGGCATATAGTTATAAATAATTATAATCTTACAGTTTAAGTATATCATATATATTATCTATTTGTCAACATAGCAATATGCACAAAATTGTCTATTTTGCACAACTTTTTAGGCTCTTTTTTTCGTTAAAATTGATATTTGAACAAAAAAAAGGCGTCTAAACGACACCTTTTTGCTTTGTGTTGTATTTGACTACTCATCCACCGCTTTCAATGCTTGGTAAAAATCAAAATTCGCTAACGCGGTCCCCCTTCCCTCACAAGGGAAGGCAATTCGACAACACCGAAATGCACCACTTATCACCTTTGATTTAGTTTTATCAGACGTGCAAATTGGAAGTTAGAACCAAGAATTTTTAGGCGCACCGTAAAGCCACGGACGATGGCTATCTTACGATAGTCGAGGTCGTGGGTGCGGAGCAACAAAGAAATTCGCAGGTTATCACCAATCCAAATTAAAGGTTAGAAGCAAGCATTTCTAGGCGCAAGCTTTTTACTTGGGCGATGGCGTACATAACGTACGTCGAGGTCAAGAAAAAAGCGGCAACACCGAAATGCGCCGCTTATCACCTTTGATTTAGCTTCATCAGACGTGCAAATTGGAAGTTAGAACCAAGAATTTTTAGGCGCACCGTAAAGCCACGGACGATGGCTATCTTACGATAGTCGAGGTCGTGGGTGCGGAGCAACAAAGAAATTCGCAGGTTATCACTTTCAATTTTATTGTGCTGCGTCAACTATGATTGAGAAATCCTTCGCCTTCAAAGAAGCGCCACCAATAAGACCACCATCAACGTTTTCTTTTGCAAGAAGCTCTTTTGCGTTTGATGCGTTCATTGATCCGCCGTATTGGATAATGATTTCTTCTGCTGCCTTTTCACCATAGAGAGATTTAATTGTGTTTCTGATTACGCCACATGTTTCATCAGCCTGCTCTGGTGTAGCTGTTAAGCCTGTGCCTATTGCCCAAACTGGCTCATATGCGATAATAACATTCTTAAGCTGTTCAGCTGTGATGTCCTTAAGTGCGAGCTTTGTTTGCATAGAAACAACCTCGTCTGTAATTCCGTTAAGTCTTTCATCCTTAACCTCGCCTAAGCAAAGAAGAACTGTCATACCAGCCTCTAAAGCTGCCTTTGTTCTTAGGTTTACAGTTTCGTCTGTTTCACCAAAATATTGTCTTCTTTCACTGTGGCCAACGATAACGTATTCAACGCCACACTCCTTAAGCATTTCAGCAGAGATTTCACCTGTATATGCACCCTTTTGTGCGAAGTGAACATTTTCTGCACCAATTTTAATGTTTGAGCCCTTTGCTGCCTCCTTAGCTGCATAGATATCAACAAATGGAACGCAGAAGATAATATCACAGTTGTCCTTACCTGCTACAAGTGGCTTTGTTTCTTCGATTAAAGCCTTAGCCTGTGATGGTGTCATATTCATTTTCCAGTTTCCAGCAATTACTTTTCTTCTCATTTTCTTTATTCTCCGTTCATATTAATATTTGTTCATATGTAAATTATTTCATATATGCTTATTTTCACAAAAATATGCAGGCAAGAATGCCTGCATACTCAGTAATTATTTCTAATTATTTGTCTTGTAAGCAAGCTATACCAGGAAGCTCAAGTCCCTCAAGGAATTCAAGTGATGCGCCACCACCTGTTGAGATGTGTGTCATCTTGTCAGCAAAGCCAAGCTTTTCAACTGCTGCAGCAGAGTCACCACCACCGATGATGGAGATTGCGCCACTTTCAGCAACTGCATTAGCAACAGCCTCAGTACCTGATGCGAAGTTCTTCCATTCACTTACGCCCATAGGACCATTCCATACTACTGTACCAGCGCCCTTGATTGCGTTTGCAAAAAGCTCTTGTGTTTTAGGACCGATATCAAGACCCATCCAGCCCTCAGGAATTTCATTTGAGTTGCAGTACATTGACTCAGTATTTTCATCATATTCCTTACCAAGCTTGTTGTCAACAGGGATTAAGAACTTAACACCCTTAGCCTCAGCCTTAGCCATCATTTCCTTAGCTAATTCAACCTTGTCATCCTCGCAAAGTGATGTACCAACATTGTAGCCGAGAGCCTTAAAGAATGTGTACGCCATACCACCACCGATAATAAGTGTGTCAACCTTTTCAATTAAGTTGTTGATAACACCAATCTTATCAGAAACCTTAGCACCACCTAAAATAGCTACGAATGGACGAGCTGGGTCAGCAAGTGCCTTACCCATAACGCCGATTTCCTTTTGAATAAGGTAACCACAAACTGCTGGGAGATAATCTGCAACACCTGCTGTTGTAGCATGTGCACGGTGAGCTGTACCAAAAGCATCATTTACATAAATGTCTGCATAGGAAGCAAGCTCCTTGGCAAACTCAGGATTATTCTTTGTTTCTCTTGCATCAAAACGAACATTTTCCAAAAGAACAGCCTTACCAGCCTCTAAAGCTGCAACCTTAGCCTTAGCATCACTACCTACGATATCCTCAGCAAAAGCAACTGTGCCCTCGCCTAAAAGCTCATTAAGTCTGTCTGCAACTGGCTTAAGTGTAAGCTTTTGCTTATCGCCAAGAGCCTTTGTAAGAAGCTCCTTAGTCATAGCCTCTCTCTCGTTTTCAGGAAGCTCCTCAACCTTTTTCTTTTCCTTCTTTGTCAAGCCAAAGCCCTCTGTAAGAATGCTATGTGGCTTACCCATATGAGAGCAAAGAACAACCTTTGCACCATTGTCAAGAAGATATTTGATTGTTGGAAGTGCACCGATAATTCTCTTGTCACTTGTAATCTTACCGTCCTTCATTGGAACGTTGAAGTCACATCTAACAAGGACTGTTTTGCCGTTAACATTAACGTCTTCAATAGTTTTTTTGTTGTAGGTCATTTTATTTATCTCCTATTTTAAATTTTTCGCATATAATATAGCATATTTTTTCCAATTTATCAATAGTTTTTTTAAATATTATTAAATTTAACTATACAATAAACAATTAAAAAGATTCCAAAGGCTATTCTGTACCAGCCAAAGCACTCAAAGCTGTGATTCTTTACAAACGCCATTAAAAGCTTAATTACTGCAAGTGAAACTAAGAATGCTGTAAGTGTTCCTGCAATTAAAAATGCAATATCTGTGCTTGTCAAAATTAAGCCATCCTTAATAAACAGTAGTGTTTCAAGTGCACTTGCACCAAGCATTACAGGAATAGCAAGGAAAAAGGAAAATTCAGCAGCGGCTGTTCTTGAAACTCCCACAGTTGATGCGCCTAAAATTGTTGAGCCAGAGCGTGATGTACCAGGAACTACCGACAGGGTTTGAAAGCAACCAATTTTTATAGCAGTTTTTATATCAATATCGTAAACGCTGTTATACTTGAATTTTTTGTTTTTGTTCACTCTTTCGATTACTATGAACAAAATTCCATAAACTACAAGAGCAATCGCTATAATTAAAAGCTCCCTTAATTGATTATTTTCGATAACCTTTTCTAAAACTACCTTATCAATTATAATACCTAAAATTGCAGTCGGAACAATGGCAATCAAAACAAAAAGCCAAAGCTTCCACGTTTTCTTTTTCATTTCAGGTGTTTTCTTTTTTGACCAAGGATTTAGCTTATCAAAGAAAAGAATAATAACGGCTAAAATTGAGCCAAGCTGTGAAACTACCAAAAACAAGTCCCAACAGCCCTGTGTAATTTTCAAATCCATAAAGCTTTTGGCAATTATCATATGTCCTGTGCTTGATACAGGAAGCCATTCAGTTATTCCCTGAACGATGCCTATAAAAATTGCCTTCAATATTTCAACAAATGTTTCCATACATCACCTTTCTGACGAGCGAATTATATCGCCCTCCTTAACCTCAAAGGGTACTTTGATTTTGAAAATCATCGAGGGGTGTGGTGCACTTTCGATTTTTTCGCCCTTTTCGTTATATAGCTCGCTTGCAACAAACCTTCTGCCTATGCTACCAGGAGTAACAATTTCGCACACGTCCCCAGCCGAAATCTTATTTCTTTGGGTAAAATATGCACCCTGCTCGTCACTTTTCCCTGTAGCTACACAAAGGTATGCTTTTTCACGCAAATAGCCGTTTTGACTAACTAATTGAGGGTTATCCATTGGATTGTCGTAGTAAAAGCCTGTAGCATATTCTCTATGGCTAACGCTTTCAAGCTCTCTTAACCAAAGTGGGTTATATTCATACGTGTCGGGGCTTTTTAGATATTCAGTGATAGCCATTTTGTAGGTATTTGCACAAATTGCTGTATAATAAGCGCTCTTCATTCTGCCCTCAATTTTAAAGCTATCTATACCACTTTCCATAAGGTCAGGAATATGCTCAATCATACACATATCCTTAGAAGACATAATAAATGAGCCTTCCTTATATTCCTCTATATTAAGTGGTGACTCAAGCCTCTTTTCCTCGCAAAATGCGAGGGGGAGTGTGTTTGTATAGTTCCAACGGCATGGTTGAGCGCATGCACCTCTATTCGCATCTCTACCTGTATAGAAATTGGAAAGCAGGCATCTACCACTATACGACACACACATTGAGCCGTGAATAAAGCACTCAAGCTCTAATGACTTTGGAGTATTTCTTCTAATCTCGTTTATTTCCTCAAGTGATAGCTCTCTTGCAAGCACAACACGCTTAGCGCCCATTTTGTGATAAGCATTTGCTGTATATGAGGAAACAATGCTTGCCTGTGTGGAAATATGAATTTCCATATTTGGTATAAGCTCCCTTGCGAGAGTAAACACACCTAAATCGGAAATTATCAAGGCATCAACACCTATTCTATCAAATTCCTTTAGGTATTTTTTAAGCCTTTCATATTCAACTGTATGTGGCATTGTATTTACTGTGACATATAGCTTTACCCCGTGGGAGTGTGCGTAATTTGTAGCTTCATAAAGCTCCTCAAGGGTGAAATTATCTGCAGCAGCACGCATACCAAACATATCAGATGCTAAATAAACTGCATCAGCACCATATAGTATAGCTGCCTTCATTTTTTCAAAGTTGCCCGCAGGACAAAGTAGCTCTTTCATATTTGCTTCCTCAACCTTAAAGTAATAATCTTATTTATTTTACCACATATTATAATTTATGTCAATTATTTGGAATTTATAAACTTGACAAAACGGAATTTTTTTATTATAATACAAATAAACTAAGTTGGGCGGTTGCGCACTATCACGCCGAAAGGTATTAGTGTGAGGAAAGTCCGTGCTTCACAGGGCAGGATAACTGATAACGTCAGCCGAGGGTGACCTTAGGGAAAGTGCAACAGAAAATTACCGCTGCTATGCCTGATGCATGCAGTAAGGTTGAAAACGCGAGGTAAGAGCTCACGACACGCTATGGTAACATAGGGTGGGTGTAAACCCTATCCGAAGCAACACCGCGTAAGAAAATTTTTATTTGCCCGATAAAGCTTTGCTATTTTCTTAGGTGGCACGCAATTTTGCGGAGCTTTATGGTGACATAAAGCAAAGATAGATGACCGTCTTTTAACAGAACACGGCTTATAGACTTAGTTTAAATATGGGAAAGCCGAGCCTAAAGCTCGGTTTTTTCTTTATGCTTATACATTAGCCGTGTTCTGCAAGCACGCAAAGTCGCATAGTCGATTGTTATCGTCTGTTCAAGAAACAGCCTCTACACTCTCCTTGCTTCGTTTGAATTGCTACGCCAAAAACAATAATCAATTGTTTTTGACTTGCAAGCAACTTACAGACTTAGTTTA
>JAFTKN010000030.1 GCA_017453255.1 Clostridia bacterium
CAGAACCTTGTTACTCGCAGGCTCGTAATAAGCACAGAACAAAAACAGACACTCCTAAAACTAAAAAGCTAAATAAAATTGTATTTTTAGTAAAAAATAATGTCGAGATGTTGCAAAAAATTGCAACATCTCCTCTTTTTTTATGTCTGTTTTTTAGACGCGACCTCGCACTCTACCGTACCCAGTACGCCTACGTTTGCGAGTTCACGTCTTCTGCACTCATTTCACTATCCCCCAAAAAAGGAGCTGTCGCTAATGCAACAGCTCCCTATGTTATGCTCTTTTTATGCTTATAAAATATGTTGTAAACAGAGGAATATCAAGGGTGAAATCAACGCTTGAGCCATTTACTCCGAAGGAACTATATGATGACATATCATTTTTTTCATCAAGGACAAAAATTTCCACGCTTGATTTTTCGCCTAAGCCTGAAAGGTCAAGCTTTACTGTCTTTTGCTCTGTTTCGTCGTTGTCGTTATAATGTGTCAGCAAAATTGCTGAATCTATACCATTTGTGGCACTGCATACGCATAAATCCTTGCTTGATGATATATCCTCAACATATTTACCAAGCTCCAAAAGCTTTGAAAAATATGCTATCGGATAGTAGCCCTTTAATTTTTCAAAGGTATCGGTATTGAACATTCCGTTCATACCACAGGGACGTGCGTCATAATACATAAGCATATCAAGTGGTGCCTTTTGTCCTGCGCACATAATAGCAGTTATAAAGGATGCACCCTTTAAGCCCTTTTCGGTTTTTAACGTATATTGCCACTCCTTACCTCTCCAGCCCTTTACATAGTTCCATTCGTTAAGAATAAGCTCTGCCTGCCCTTGTCCGCATCTTTTAGCAAGGTCGTAAGCGAAATTAACCATATACAAAAACCAATCTGTGTCTGTTGCATATGTGTGGTATGAGAAGAAGTCAAGCTTTAAATTTTCCTTATTTAGCTTATCAAAAAGTCTTTCTGCAAAGGGATAGCACTCGGGAAGATATGCAAAGGCAGGACCTCCTATTTTCAATTTAGGAAACGTGGTCTTCAAGTGCTTAAAGGCTGTTACAAAGAAATCAATAAACTCGTCCTCTGTACCCTGCCAGCAGGGGCTTGTACCGTCTGCATTTTTACAGTCAGCCTCATTCCAGATTTCCCAATATTCAATATCGTAATAAAAGCCATCTGCCCAGCCCTCAGTATAATGTCTTACTATATGCTCACAGATTTCAGCCCACTTTTGATTATCCTTTGGGGGAATTGTTCCACATTTTTCGTAATGCTCAATATTACAGCCTAAGCGATAGAAAACCTTAGTTCCTGCATCTACTATAGACTGTAGGTACTTATCGGTTGACTTAAAGCTATATGATTTTGGGTCGTTTACGTCATTATCAAAATTTCTGAAAATTCTATGAACATCAACAGTAAACTCTCCACCATAGCTTGGGTAAAATGATGCGTCGTGAATTCTTGCATAGGGGATTTTTGCCGCCTTATAATCGTCAAAATTATCAAATTCCCTGACGCTTTTTGCAACAGGGCCGTTATTAACGCTGTTCATATGCTTGATTTTACCATTTGTTTTTGAAAAATTCAGCTTAATGCTTTCCATAATCTGCTCCTTAATCTTTGTTACAATTAAATATACCATATATGCAACCAAAAATCAATAAAAACCCATTGCTTTTGACGACAAATTGTGCTAAAATATTACAAAAGAAACAAACGTAATTAATAGAGGTATAAAATGGATATTAAATCAGTTCAGGATTTTGAAAAGGGCATTAAGAGAGTTCTTATTACAGAGGAGCAGATTAAAAATGCTATCAAAGAGGCTGGTAAGGAGATTGATAAGCTTTATGATGGTCGTCCTATTTTGCTTGTTAGCATTTTAAAGGGTGCTTTTGTATTTATGGCTGATTTGGCAAGGGCTGTTAGTGTTCCCTGCGAGATTGGCTTTATGTGTGCTAAGAGCTACTATAACGGAACGTCCTCCTGTGGTGTTGTTCAAATTACTATGGACTTAGAGCAGAACGTTAAGGACTACCACGTTGTTATTGTTGAGGATATTATTGATACAGGACGTACTCTTAATGACGTTTGTAAGGCGTTAAGAACAAGAAATCCTATTTCATTACACGTTGTGACCTTACTTGATAAGCCATCACGCAGAATTGTTGAGTTCGAGCCCGATATATCACTTTTCACAATTGAGGACCACTTTGTAATTGGATATGGTCTTGACTGTGCTGAATATTATAGAAACCTACCATACATAGCTGAGTTTAACAATGAAAAATTATAACAGCTTGGGCTTAAAGCCCCTTTATCCTGTACCAAACAGTCGTCAGCTTGAATGGTACAGTCGTGAAAAAATGGTTTTTTTCCATTTTGGTATGAATACATTTACAAATAAGGAATGGGGCGACGGAAGTGAAAGCCCCTCTCTTTTCAGCCCCAGTGAGCTTTGCGTTGATGAGTGGATTAAGACAATTAAGGAATGTGGCTTTACCTCTGCTATTTTAACAGCTAAGCACCACGACGGCTTTTGCCTTTGGCAAACAAAATATACCGAGCACTCGATAAAGTTCTCACCCTATAAAAACGGCAAGGGTGATATAGTTAAGGAATTTTGTGATGCCTGCGAAAAATATGGAATTAAGGCAGGCATATACCTATCTCCTTGGGACAGGCACGAAAAAAGCTGGGGTAGTGACGAATATAACGACTTTTACGTTGGTCAGCTAACTGAGCTACTTACCTCTTATGGTAAGATATGGGAGGTTTGGTGGGACGGCGCTGGTAGCACAGAGGCTGTTTATGATTGGGATAGGTGGGCTGAGTGTGTTAAAAAGCATCAGAGCGATGCAGTTATCTTTGGCTCACTTGGTGCAACACCTTACGTTGATGTCCGTTGGGTTGGTAATGAAAGAGGTATCGCAGGTAAGCCCTGCTACTCTACCATTGATAAATCCTCGCTAATTTACGAATATACTGACGAATTAAATCACGGAAAAATCGATGGCGATTCCTTTATTCCTGCCGAGGTTGACGTTTCTATCCGTCCAGGCTGGTTTTACCACTCGGAGCAGGATAGTGAGGTTAGAACACCTTCTAATCTAATCGACCTTTGGTTTACCTCAAACGGTTCAAATGCGGGCTTGCTTTTAAATATTCCACCAGATAGGCGTGGGCTTATTCACGAAAATGATATTAAGTCGCTTAAGGAATTTAATAGAATTTTAACCTCCTCCCTTTCAAATAATCTTTGCAAGGGTGCAAGGGTAAATGCAAGCAGTGAAAGGGAAAATTGCCCTGCTAAAAATCTTTTACAGGGTGGAATTTATGCACCATTAGATAGTGATAAAGAATGTGAAATTGTATTTAAGTTAGACAATCCTAAGCTATTTAACTCCTTTATGATATGTGAGGAAATCTCCTTAGGTCAAAGGGTTACTGGCTATGAATTTAGTGCACTTATAAACGATGAATGGAAAACGCTTTCACAGGGTAAGTGCATAGGCTACCGTCTTTGTGAAAGGTGCGAGCCTGTTTTATCAAGCAGGGTTAAGCTTAAAATAACAAGCGCACTTGATACACCTGTTTTAAAGGACTTTGGACTTTTCTATTTTGACTATGAAAGCACAGATAATAAGGCTAAGACAAGAAAGGTTACTGATATTTCAATATCGGAATTTTGCATTGACGCTAATCTTGGTGGTATTTATCCATTTGAGAATATTACTATTAAAAATGCGCCAAAATGTGCCTATACCCTTTATATTTTTGATGGTGCAAGGTTTTATAAGCACATAAATGGCTTTATTTCATCTGACTTGCATAACATTCAGCTTGTTCATAAAATAGACTATTCCTACAGATTTAAAATAGAATTTGAAAATCGCTTAGAGGATAAAAGCATTGAGATTGAAATTATATAAAAAAGACAGAGAAAATTTCTCTGTCTTTTTTTACTAAAGGTATTTACATTTTCAAAAGTTGTGATAAAATAGGAATATCTTTTTATATTTATATACATTTTTGTATGAGGCATTTTTATGAAACCAGAGCTATTTAATTCACTTAAAAATTATAAGAAAAAATATATCCTAAACGACCTGTTAGCTGGTCTTATGGTGGCTATTATTGCACTTCCCCTCTCTATTGCATTAGGTATTCAATCTGTACCGAGTGAGGTTAGTCAGAATGGTATTCAGCTTGGAATAATAACTGCTATTGTAGCTGGCTTTTTTATTTCCTTTCTTGGTGGTAGTAAATTTCAAATAGGTGGCCCTACTGCTGCATTTGTAGTTATTCTATATGGCTATTTGCTCGACCCTAATATTGGTATTTTAGGACTTGCTATATCTGGAATTATGGCTGGTGGTATTCTTATTTTGCTTGGTCTTTTACGAGCAGGAAATGTAATGAAGCTGTTTCCTTATCCTATTACTATCGGCTTTACAACTGGTATTGGTGTAACACTTCTTATAGGACAAATTAAGGACCTTTGTGGTCTTATGCCTGAGGGTGCTACCGAGGCTATACATAAGGTTATTAATTACGGAAGGGCAATTTCCACCTTTAATGGCTGGACATTTTTAGTTGGAGTAATTGGTCTTTTATGTGTAATTATAATTCCTAAAATTAATAAAAAGATACCCTCTGCTCTCGTTGCTATTGTTATTTGCACTCTATTTACCTTGCTTTTAAATAAGGTAGCAAACGCAAATATTGCAACAATCGGTTCAACCTATGGTGAAATTAAGGCAGGCTTTTTCCCAGTTAATTTTTCACTTGTGGGAAATCTTCATTTTCCGTCGCTTATTATGCCTGCTATCGTTATTGCGTTTTTGTGCGCTATTGAAAGCCTACTTTCTGCAACGGTGGCAAGTGGTATGACAGGCACTACCTTTAATCCAAATCAGGAGCTTGTGGGTCAGGGTGTTGCAAACATTTGCTCCTCCTTGCTCGGTGGCTTACCAGCAACTGGTGCTATTGCAAGAACAGCGGCAGGTATTGAAAATGGTGCAAAAAGCCCATTAGCTGGTATGTTTCATGCCTTGTTTCTTGTAATTATGTATTTTGCATTAATGGGTGTTTTAGGCTTTATTCCTCTTTGCGTTTTTGCATCAATTCTTATTTCCGTTGCAATTAATATGAGCCGTTTTCCATTGTTTTTAAAGCTTACTCGCTTTGGAATAAGAGATACGATTATTCTACTTGTTACCTGTGCTTTAACTATTATTTTCGACCTTACATATGGAGTTTTAGGTGGTGTAGCCATTACTATTCTTTTAAATATTGGCTCAATGAAAGCAGGCTTAAAATTAACAAGCAAGCAGGAAGAAAGCAAATATGTAGTTGAAGCTAACGGAGCATTATATTTTGCAAATGCAAACAAGCTTATAAATATGCTTTCTAAGGAAAAGGAAAATGTAGATACATTTGTAATTGATTTTAAAAATGTAATAAGCATTGACGAAACAGCCTTAGAAAAGCTTTCAAGCTTTAACAAGAGCCTACAAAAAAGCAACAAGTCACTTGAAATTATAAATACAAGCGATAAGATTAAAAAGCGTCTTGATAAATTTTATGGTGTAATATAAATTAAAGGAGCTTTTGCTCCTTTTTTTATTGTATTTTTTTATGTTTTATGGTATTATTTAGGTAGTACGATTTTTGGAGGCTAATTATGGGACAAATACTTACTGCTTCAAGTCTTGAAAAGATTTTACCAAATGCTAAAAAAATTCCTGTCGAAAAAAAGGGTAAAATGGCAAAAAACGAGGTTTATTCCTTTCAGATTGCCTTTAAATATGATAGATTTATTCGTGATTTTGACCTTACAATTAACAGTAAAATTAAGGAATTTATTACTGTAAGACAGGTTGAATACGTTCCCTGTACCTCTCCTAATACTTGGCAGGGTGACGGATATATGATTAAAGACGAGCCATTTTTGTGCCCTGATGTTTTAAAGCCCTTTGACAAGCGTGGGGTTTTTGGTAGATATAATATTTGGAATGTTATTTGGGTAACTGTAAAGGGCAATTTGCCTGTTGGTAAGCATAATATTGAGCTTTCAATGGGATATGATGAATACAAGCTTAGCTGTAATTATACCTTAGAGGTGCTTGACTATGAGCTACCTAAGATTGATTTTACATATACTAACTGGTTTCATTATGACTCGATTGCTAACTACTATAATTTGCCTGTTTTTTCTAAAAAATATAACGAGATTATGTATAAGTATATTGAGTGTGCAGTAAATCACGGTATGAATATGCTTTTAGTACCTATGTTCACTCCACCCCTTGACACTCGCGAAGGTAGTGAAAGAAAAACTGCCCAGCTTGTTGACATTTGCTTAACTGAAAATGGGTATGACTTTAATTTTGACAGGCTCATTGAGTTTATGAAAAATGTAAAGAAATTGGGCATTGAATACTTTGAAATGAGCCATTTGTTTACTCAATGGGGGGCTAAGGCTTGCCCTAAGATTGTTGCTAAGAAAAATGGCAGAAGGATTAAGATTTTTGGCTGGGACGACTCTGCAACTGGTGAAAAATACACACACTTCCTAAGCTGTTTTTTACCAAAATTGAGAGAAAGGCTTATTTCTGAGGGGCTATATGATAAGTGTAGATTCCATATTTCTGATGAGCCAAACGAAGCTTGCTTACAGGAATATAAGGGCGCTAAGGACATATTTAGAAAATATATGCCTGATGCACTAATTACTGATGCACTTAGCCATTATGATTTTTATAAGGACGGGCTTGTTGATAGTGCTATTTGTGCAACTGATGCAATACAGGTATTTTTGGATAACAATGTGCCTAACCTTTGGGCATATTACTGCTGTGCACAGAGTGACAAAAACCTGTCTAACAGATTTTTAGCATTTCCGTCGCTACGTACAAGAGTGCTTGGTGTTCAGCTATACTTAAATAAAATCAAGGGATTTTTACACTGGGGCTACAATTTCTACAATTCTATTTTATCCGATGTGGCAATTAACCCATATTTTGTAACCGATGCAGGTGGTGGCTTCCAATCTGGTGATGGCTTTGTGGTTTATCCAGGGGAAAATGGACCTTATGATTCAATAAGGCACGAATGCTTTTATGACGGCTTTCAGGATATGTATCTTCTCTACGCCTTAGAAAAGAAAATCGGCAGGGAGAGTGTCGAGAAAATACTATTTGACTATGGATTTGAAAAGGGATTTTATGTTTATCCACACAACGAAAAGGTATTTTTAGAAATGATAAACAAAATTAAGGTAATGACCAGTGAAGCTAAGTGAAATTAATATTCGCGATCCGTTTATTTTACCGTATGAGGGCAAGTATTACATGTACGGAACAAGGGCAAAAGCTACTTGGGAAAGCGATTTAGATGGGTATGGTTTTGACGTTTATGTAAGCTGTGACCTTGAAAATTGGAGTGAACCTATTTCAATTTTTGAAAAAAATGATGGCTTTTTTGGAAAATTCAATTTTTGGGCACCAGAGGTTCATTACTATAAGGGTAAATTTTACCTTTTCGCTACTTTTAATGACGGAAATAAAAAGGGGACTGCAATACTAATTTGCGACACTCCCGACGGTATTTTCAAAGAACATTCCTTGGGTGCTATAACTCCATCTGAGTGGGAATGCCTTGACGGCACGCTTTATGTGGAAAATGAAACACCCTATATGATTTTTTGCCACGAGTGGACTGAGATTAAGGACGGAGAGGTTTGTGCAGTTGAGCTTTCATCAGATTTAAAGACTGCCGTTGGAGAGCCGTTTACATTATTTAAGGCTTCAACACCATCTTGGGCTTTTGATATTCGTGATGGTGAGGGTTGCTACGTTACTGACGGACCATTTCTTTTAAATTTAGAAAGCGAGCTAATTTGCATTTGGTCAAGCTTTTCTAAGGGTGAATATGTTGAGGCTATCGCAAGAAGCGATAACGGAAAAATAGACGGAAATTGGACAATAGACGAAAAGCTACTTTTTGAAAAGGACGGTGGACACGGAATGATATTCAAGGACTTTGAAAATAACCTTAATTTCGTATATCACACACCAAACGACACTCCAAACGAGCGTCCTGCTATTAAGAAAATAAGCAAATTTGACTTGTTAAAATAAAAAAAAGACGACCACGTGGTCGTCTTTTTTTATTTTAAATCATTGTTTTGTAGTGTTAATTATTTCACCACTATATTTGTTGATTGTATATGTGATTTTTTCACCGCAAAACTCAATACCATCTTTAATAGGTGGTGTGCATACCATTGAAATGTACAAATAATCAGGATTTGGATATTCAACCTTTTCAAATTGAGCATC
>JAFTKN010000031.1 GCA_017453255.1 Clostridia bacterium
ATTATTTTTTACTAAAAATACAATTTTATTTAGCTTTTTAGTTTTAGGAGTGTCTGTTTTTGTTCTGTGCTTATTACGAGCCTGCGAGTAACAAGGTTCTGCGTAGCAGGTTCTTATTGCAACATTCCCTTACTTTTATTTCAACATTTTCATAATAGCTCCCCAAGCCTCTGTGTAGTATCTATGGTCACCTATACCTGTTACAAGGCTACAGCAGTCGCTCTTACCTAAGGCTTTATAAATCTGCTCGATTTTTTGGTATTCCTTAACAGCCCCCTCATATGGAAACCATTTGTCCTCTGTACCACTTACAATGATTAGCTTTTTAGGAGCTATCATAATAGCTAAATCACCCATATCGAAATATTTTGCAATTTTAGGCACGTAATTACAAGCACAATGGTTTATTCTTATAATAGAGTCACTAAATGAGCAAAGAGCCACGGAAGGAGCATAGGCGCTAAACCTGTCCTCTAAGCAAGCAGTATAATATGTAGCAGTTCCACCACCTGACATGCCAATTAACAATGAGCCGTCAAGAGTAATATTATCAAAATGCTCAAGTGTAGCATCTAAAACTCGCATAACGTCCCAAACTCTTTCACCAATTAAGCACCTACCCAAAAGTATAGCACCCATTGATGCGTGAACGCACCTTGTATGCCCAGTATCAGCCTCACCGCCATTTTCACCAAAGCCTCTTTGCTCAATAGCTAAGGCGATAAAGCCACGCTCTATTGCTTGAACGCAAAAGTCAACCCTTTCATTTGTTATGTAAGCCTCATCATAGTCATATTTTCTAATACCTAAGCCTAAATGAGCACCACTTACATGCCCCTGTAGGCAAACGCAGAGAGGTAGCTTATCCCCATTATATTCTTTTGGAAAAAGCAGGTGACAGTTAGCATAGTAGCCTATCTCAGTTTGAACTAAGAAATGAATATGCTTGCTCCCATTTAATATTTCTTCCTTGACAATTTTGATATCAGGCTCGCATTTTTCAAAGGTATCAAAGCCTAAAAGCTCCTTTAGCTTTTCTTTGCATTTTTCTCTGTGTAAGGAAATATCATCGCCACGATTCCAGCAAAGCTCAGGCTTTATTTTTTTAGATTGCTCTAAATGTAATTTTTCAGGTATGCAGTTATACATTTTTAAGTTTTCCCCCGTATCTGCTTTTAAGCTTAATTTGGTAAATATTTTGTTGAAAAGATAAATAGTCTATGGTATAATTAGAGTATATCATAAAATCAAGGAGAAAGCAAATGAAGAAACTTAATTTTAATAAAAATTGGAGCTTTTCTTTAAATAAAAGCGAGAAAAAGACTATAATCGACCTTCCTCACGATTTTTCTATAATACAGGAAAGAAAAAAGGACGCAACAAGTGGGGTAGCAGGGGGCTGGTTCTTAGGTGGCTATGGAGTATATGAAAAGACCTTTACTGCTAAAAAGGGCAAAAAGCATTTTTTAATGTGTGACGGCTCCTTTGGTATTACCGAAATACATATAAATGGTAACCTCGTTTATATAAATAAGTATGGATACAATAGCTTTTATTGCGATTTGACTGACTATATAAGATATAACGAGCAAAATCAGCTTATAATTAAGGTAAATAACAATAATACCCCATCTGCAAGGTGGTACACAGGCTCTGGTATTTATAGAGATGCTTTTCTTTGTCTATCTGACGAGTGCTATTTGTCACCCTATGGCATTTTTGCATATGTAGATAAGCTTATGGACGAAACTGCCTATATGCGTTATCAAGCAAGAGTGTTTTCAAATAAAAAGGGCGAGGGAGTGTTAGATTTTCAGATTTTTGAAGACGGCGCTAAAAAACCAATTTTAGAGTTTAAAAAATATTTCTACGCAACTGAGGGTGAAAATGTAATAGACGGCACCTTCCAAATAGAAAATGCAAAAATTTGGGATATAGACAAGCCTAATTTATATAAAATCAAGGCTAAAATGACATTAAATGGCTCACAGGATAGTGAGGAAAGCGTTTTTGGTATAAGAACTCTTATAGCCGACTATAAGAGGGGACTTTTCTTAAACGGAAAAAGCATTAAGCTAAGGGGTGGCTGTATCCACCACGACCACGGACCAGTTGGCGCAAGGGTATATAAGGAAAGTGAGTTTAGACGAGTAGCAAAGCTAAAGGAGGCTGGCTATAATGCGATTAGACTTTCTCACAACCCCCAATCCCCATATCTATATGAGGCATGTGACAGACTCGGTATGCTTGTAATTGACGAGCTTTTTGATTATTGGACAGAGGGAAAGCTATGGGACGATTTCCATGCACATTTTGAGGACAACTACGAAAAATGGACTAAGGACATAATCCTTAAAAATAGAATCCACCCCTCAATTATAATGTGGAGCACAGGAAATGAGATTCCTCAAAAGGCAGGTAGAGGCTACGGATATAAATACGCAAGAAATATAGCAGATAAAATAAGAGAGCTTGACACCTCTCGTCCACTTACAATAGGACTTTGTAGCCTTTGGGATAATAAGGAGCAGTATAAGCTTGAAATGGAAACAAAGCATTTAGGAAGCGATAAAATGGACTACTTTGCCGAAAAAACTGCGATAACAGGCGACACAGTAGATATTTTAGGCTATAACTATTTAGAATACAGGCTTGAAACCGATTTAGAGAGATTTAAAAATAAGCTCTTTATGAATACTGAAACCTACCCCTTCAGTGCCTATACAACTACAAAACAGCTTGAAAATAACCCAAGAATTATAGGTGACTTTGTATGGACAGCATGGGATTATTTTGGTGAAACAGGAATTGGTCGAGTTGACTACTATGAGGGAAAATGGCCATCACCAATGGAGCAGTATCCTTACCATATTGCAAGCTGTGGCGATATTGATATTTGTGGTAATAGGAGAGTGCAATCCTACTATCGTGAGATTAGCTGGGGACTTAGAAAAGAGCCATATTTAGCGACACGTCACCCCGAAAAATCGAAAATTCCACAATTCCCAAGCGTATGGGGCTTTTACGAATGTGAGCCAAGCTGGGCATATGAGGGCTATGAGGGAATGGAAAGTGAAATCTTTGCCTTTGGCGAATGTGATGAATTATCCATCGAGATAAACGGCAAGGAGGTTGCAAGACAGAAAAAGACAGAAGACGGAATATATAAATTTAAGCTGAAATACGAAAAGGGCGAAATTTGTGCTAAGGCTTACGAAAATGGTAAGCTAAAGGGTAGCTATTCAATTAAAACAGAGGGTAAAGCAGACAGATTAAAGCTTGAAAAGGAGAAAAGCTACATTACAAAAAACGCAGAAAAGCCACTTGAGGATATAATTTATATAAATGCAAAAATGGTTGATAAAAATGGAATGCTATGCACTCAAGACGAAAGCGTGCTTACCCTTGAAATTAAGGGTGGCGAGATTTTAGGCACAGCAAACGGACATTTAACCGACACTACATTATATACATCAAGCAAAAGAGCTCTTACAGGTGGTAAAATGCTTGTCGTAATTAAGAAAACTGACAAAAATGCGACCTTAACTGCCAAAATAGAGGGCTTTAGTGACGAGGTAATTGAGCTTTAAGGAGATAAAATGAAAAACGAGCTAATTGAAAGATGCCTGCCTCCACTTTTATCAAGGGAGAAAATGATTGATATTTTACAAAGAGAGGAATATGGCTATTTACCAAGCGTTAGCTATGAGCTTAATGTTAGTGAGCCAATTTCTGTATATGGTGAATATCAATTAGGTAATGTGGAGCATTCCTATGTTACAATGGAAATAAAGACTAAGTATGGAAGTCATTCCTTTAGATTAGATAGGCTTTTGCATAGGGACGGTAAGAAAAGACCTCTCATTATATTTAATAACTTTCACCCAATCTATGCCTCTCGTTATTTTCCAATCGAGGAAATAGGCGAAAGAGAGGTTGATATAGTTTCCTGTGTTTATCAGGATATAACAGAGGACAATGGGGATTTTACAAATGGTCTTGCTCCTGTAATCTTACCAAATGGGCAAAATACAGACACGTCAGCAGGCAAAATTATGATTTGGGCGTGGGCAAATATGCGTATTTTGGACTATGCCTTGACCCTTGACACAGTAGAAAAGGATAATATTGCAATAGTCGGACATTCCCGCTTAGGAAAGACAGCACTTGTAACTGCTATGCTTGATACTCGCTTTAAGTATGTATATACAAATGCAGCAGGATGCTCTGGTGATGCACTTTCAAAGGGCAATAGTGGACATACAGGCAATATGAATGAACGCAATAGAGGAGAGCTGATTTCTGACATAGTAAGAGTTTTTCCATATTGGTTTTGCAAAAACTATCAAAAATATGTAGAAAAGAACTATTCTGATGAGTTTGACCAGCATTATTTGCTTGCAACCCTCTGTCCAAGATATGTGCTTGTAGGCATTTGCTCTCACGATTTATGGGCAGACCCCTATTCACAACAGCTTTGCCTTCTTTCTGCGTCGGAGGCTTGGTTGAAAAACGGCTTAGATGCCTTTGATAGAGAAACGCCACTTGAAGCGGGCGAAAGAGATATAAATACGCACACAGGGTGCTTTGTTTTGAAGTCAAGACACTACCTTTCAAGACATGGCTGGCGTAATTTTATAGATTTTATAGAAAGACATAAGTAAATTATGGAATTGAATGTTAAAATTCTTGAAAATGAGTATTGGTATGGTGGCTCAGTAGCTGAATCATTAAATGACCCGTTTGACAAGCGCTCAAAATACCATTACGATATGAACCATGGTGATAATCAGACAATGCCCCTTTTTATTTCAACTAAGGGTAGATATATCTGGTGTGAAGCACCAATGGTGGTTGATATTGAAAACGGAGAATTTAACCTGAGTGCAAGAGAGGAAATAATTCTTGTAAATGCAGGAAAAACATTAAAGGATGCCTATTTATCAGCATCAAGAAATCATTTTAAGTTTGAGGGAAAGCTTCCACCATTAAGATTCTTTGAAACAGCACAGTATAATACATGGATGGAGCTTGACTACAACCAAAATCAAGAGTCAATTTTAAGGTATGCTCACGGAATTATAGATAATGGCTATGAGGCAGGCGTTTTAATGATTGACGAGGGCTGGCATACTCGCTATGGCTTATGGGAGTGGGATTTTTTGAAGTTTCCAGACCCTAAGAAAATGATAGATGAGCTTCATTCACTCGGCTTTAAGGTGATGCTATGGGTAGTTCCCTTAGTTTCATCAGATGGGCAGAGCTTTAGCATGAATTATTTCCCCTATCGTAGCTTTTTAGAGGGCTCGTGTGGGGATAAGGAGTATTTTCTTCGCACCGATGATGGTAAGGTCGCTCTTGTCGAGTGGTGGAACGGCTTTAGTGCCATTTTAAATATGTGCAAGAAAGAGGATAGAGATTACCTTGATACAAGGCTTCAGAGATTGATTAAGGATTACGGAGTTGATGGCTTTAAGTTTGATGGTGGTAATATCCATATGTACGACCAAACGAGCATAGTAAACGGAAAGCAGACAAAATATACTCCAGATGAGCTTAATATTGCTTGGAATGAGTTCGGTACAAGATACGAATATCACGAGTACAAGGACACCTTCAAGGGTGGTGGTAAGCCAGTTATACAAAGGCTTCAGGATAGAAATCATAGCTGGACTAATTGGGGCATAAATACAATAATTCCGTCAGCACTTTTGCAGGGCTTAATAGGACACCCCTTTATTTGTCCTGATATGGTCGGTGGTGGCGAATGGTCTATGAATTATACCCCTAATTTTGAAATAGATATGGAGCTTTTTGTAAGAATGGCTCAGCTAAGTGCACTTTTCCCAATGATGCAATTTTCTTGGGCACCTTGGCGAGTGCTTGATAAAAAGCATGCTCAAATTTGCTTAGAGAGTGCTAAGCTACATAAGGAATTTTCCCCATATATTTTAAAGCTCGTTAAGGAAGCAAGCGTAAGTGGTGAGCCGATTGTACGCCATATGGAATATGAATATCCGAATAACGGCTATGAAAGGGTGCTTGACCAGTTTATGCTCGGTAGCGAGGTTTTAGTTGCGCCTGTTATTAAAAAGGGCGAATACGAAAGAAATGTTAAGCTACCAAAGGGAAAATGGCTCTATCTCGGAAAAACAGAGTACACAGGCAACTGTGAGGTTGTTGTACCTGCCCCCATAGACACCCTACCATATTTTTTGAAGAAAAATTAAAAATTGATTGAAATTCTTATACACATATGCTATATTTATAAATAGATATATTTTATATTAATTGGAGAAGAAAGAAATGAAACGAAAACTAATATTTATGCTTGTTTTAATATCCCTTTTTGCGTGCCTTTTTGTATGCACAGCAAGTGCAGAGGATGCTTATTTACAGCCAATTCCAGAAGAACTAAAAATTGCAGATGATACAGTAACTCATTTTATAGTGTTTGAGGAGAGTAAATATTTCTCAGTTCAAAACGGAAATACTATAAATGGACTTAATACCGACCAAATGGTAGCTGATATGAATACTGCTGGTATTGATACAACAAAAATTGGAACTGAATATCTTATTAGATATAATTTTCCAAAGACAATTAACGAAACAGTAATTACAAGTATCAATTTAAACGCATTTAAGAGTAACACTTATTTTAGCAATGTGTGTGGATATATTCAGTTTGCTAATACTGTAAAATATACCTCTGATATGCGTGATAACTGCTCTAAGCTAAGATGTATTGACTTTGGCGAAAATAGTGAGCTAACAAGCATACCACACTATTTTTGCACAAATGGTGCAGGCTCAAAATTAGTATCAGTTAAAAATTTCCCAACCAATCTTACAGAGGTTGGAACTGAAGCCTTTAATGGCTGTTATGGTGCATTTAGTGGTGATTTATATGTAAATGCAAAAAAGATTTCAGGTAATGCTTTTAATAACGCAGTAGCAAATGTAACCTCAATTACCTTTGGTCCATTAGTAGAAAGCATAGACGGTCAAGCATTTACTGTAAGAATGGCAGAGCTTACTTCTTTTAAGCCAAGTGATTCTGCTGTTCAAATAAGAAAAATTGTATTTTTAGCTAAGGCGTCAAATATAACCTTTAATCAAAATGCCTTTTATTTTGGTGGAAGCTGGGCTCGTACCTCATATTCAAAGCTTGAAGAAATAGTTCTTTTACACGTTGATGATGAAAAGCTTGTTAAAGAAAACGATATCCTTAGCCAATATACAAGCTCAGTAGTTGCCTTTGATGCAAATACCGAGGACGACTATGTAACTACATATCACGATTTTAGCATTTTAAATGACATTTTATATGATAGCTTTTTAGAGGCAGGAAATGAAATTCATCAGTGCTCAAAATGTGGTGTTACCTCTGTAGGTGATGTGGCTGAGGCATTATTTAAGTGCATCGGTTTTTCATATTTTGAGGGTGAAAGAGGTGGAATTACAATTAGCTTTGCAGTAAATAAAAATGCAATTAGTAATTACACCACAAAAACAAGCAAGACCTTAGAATATGGACTTTTTGCAGTGCTTGACAGTAAGATAGGACAAAATGATGCAATCAATACAGATGGCACAAATGTTAATGGAGTAGCAAGCGTATCTATGTCTAAGTATGCGTATGATATTATCGAGTTTAGAATTACAGGAATAACAACCGATACACATAAGGCAGAAAAGATTGTTTTCGGCGCATATGTAATTGAAGCAAGTGATAGTGAAAAGACTGTTTCATATATGCAGGCAAATAATGCTGACGAGGGCAAAAAATATAGCTCCGTATCATATAATGAGCTTGTAGGAATAGAATAAAACAAAAGGGGTTGTCGCACATTAACGACAACCCCGTTTTTAAATTAAAGAACCTGATAAGCGTTAGCAGCCCAAGCATATCCCTTGCAACGAAGACCCTTGCCAGTAATAGCACTTGTATTTTCGCTAAAGCCATATTTACAAATTGAGCTTTTGTAGTTTTCAGCAATTTGGTCAGCAAGCTCGGTATAACCAAGATTGCGAAGAGCATAAACAAACATTACAACGTCTGGTGCCCAAACAGCGCCACGCCAATATCCGTCCTCAACAAACATAGAACTGTCAATAGCTTCACTTGAAATACCACCCTTGCAAAGATGATGCTCCTTAATTTGCTTAACTATATATTCTTGAATTTCCTTAGGTAGCATATTTTCAAGAACAATTACACGTAAAGGCATAAGAGCATTACAATAGTACGCCTCGCCTGTTTCAGCAAGACGAATAAATATTTTTTCTCCATCCCAATAGTCCTTGATTGCCTTTTCACTAAGCTCCTTAGCAAGCTGAGAGTAAACCTTTTTATCTGTAGGATAGTTAAGAACCTCAGCAGCCTCGGAAAGAAAAGCACATTGAACAGCAAGAAAGGCAATAAGCTCACCAGTTTCTATATGCTCACTCTTATCAAAGCAGGTTGAGTTATCCTGTCCAGAGTCATTTCCGTGATAGTATGATGGAACATCACCACGAAGGTTAAGCCACCAGTCAGTATTACGCTTCATATCGAAATATACCTCGTCAAGCGCATGAGGAGTAGCAAATTCAGGATTTCTTTTCATCATCTGCTTATACATCCAGCCCTGAACAGGAGGCTTAACAAAGTTCCAAATCTTAAAGGTTTGAGAAATAGCATCAGGAACTCTTCCAATGCGATTAATGTGCTTGTACATTATCATAAATTGGTCCATAGCTAAGCGATAGTCGATATCAGCAAGACCAAGAGCGTTAAATGCGTTATCCCAGCTCCAAACATTACTCATACCAGCCTTACTCATAACAATAGCATCAGTTACAAAGTTACCAGCAGGGGAGAGGTTGTTGCACCATAAAATGTAAGCACATTCCTTTTCGTACTTATTCTTTGGATTAACCTTCTTTTCCCAAGCAAGATAGTCCTTTTCGGCTATATCTGCGAATTGGTCATAGCTCATTCCAATAGAGCCGACAGAGCTCTTATTAAGGAAGTTAACCTCAATAGAGAATTCATATTCGCCGTTTTCGTCAGGAAGAATTCTAACATTAACAAAATCCGAAGCAATTTTTCCTGCAACACGGGATTTTTCAATTTTGATGCTTCCCTTAATTGGAACAAACATTAAGCTACTGTTGTTTTTAAAATCGCAGAGCTCAACGATGTTGTTTTGTACTATCTGATAGTCAAATTTTGCGTGAGTATTGGAAATTTCTACAAGAATATCCTTACCCTTGCCCTTAATATATGTACCATCAGTACCAAATAAAGTGATATTTTGCTCCCCACCCTCAAATTTTGCAGAAATTTCACGAGGAACAAAGGAAAACTTAGCGCCCTTGCCATAATTAATGCTTAAAACACCATTAAATGCGTCATAACCATGAGCGTGAATATTAGCTAATTTTAGAGTAGTTTTATCCTTAGTATCCCACACAAGATAAGAGCCTCTAATGCTATAATGAACTCTGTCAAATGAATACATGAAAATCTCCTTATACAAATTATTAAAGTATTTATATTTTAATACGAAAGACAAAGGAAGTCAATATTAAATAAAAAATATCTATATATTAAAGTTATATAAATTAAAAAAAATTTGATTTTTTAAAAAAAGGTATTGCAAAATCTAAAAACCTATGCTATAATACATAAGCATTTGACAAATGGCCCGTTGGTCAAGCGGCTAAGACACGGCCCTCTCAAGGCTGAAACGGGAGTTCGATTCTCCCACGGGTCACCAAAAATCGACAAGTTTCGACAGAAGCTTGTCGATTTTTTATTTGTGCCACAGGTACAACATCATTTGACCGAAGGTCAACATCATTTTGAGCAAAGCGAGAACATCATTGCCGTTTACGGCACAAACAAACGATGTTGCACCTTGTGCAAATGATGTGCTTCGCAACGATGTGATGCCCTGCATCAATGAAGTTGCGCTCCGCTCAAACGGAAAGAACGCGTCAGTTAAACTCCAAACGAAAAAGCGTCAAAATATCTTTTTTGTCCGCCTTCACAGCAAAACAAAAAGCACTCCTTTTGGAGTGCTTTTTGTTTTGCTGACCCTGTGTGGCAGTATTGAGCTTACCTTTGTGCTATGCACAAATGGAGTTCGCATTTTTGACTAAGACCGTTGTCAACTTGTTAGCAAAGGTCAGGCAAAAATAGCTTGCATAGCGAGCCTTCTCCCTATATTTTCAATGACACTCACAAAAGTGTCCTTTTTGTTTTGCTGACCTTGTGTAGCAGTGCCGAGCCACTTGTATATATTATATATACAAGCACACGTCACAGTGCCATTTAATAAAAATTATGAATGCTTTATTGCTGTTACAATTTTTGTAATCTTCAATATGTAAATTATTACATGCATTCATTGTAACATCTCTTTTCAAAAAACGTTAAAATCATATACTATTTAATATTTCCGCACCTTAAGCATCTAAAAACAAGAGCCCTCTTTGTCAAATAATTATTCTTATATTGTTATCCTTCTTTGAAGACAAGGTAACTGATTTTACTGTTGTTTTTCCATTTGCCGTTACCTTAATTTCATAATCTCCATAGAAGCCACGAAGCTTTGCCTCACCATTTGTTATACTTGCTCTAAGCTTTGTGCGCCATCTTTTGTTTATCAGCTCGTCGAGGATACGATACGCAGGCTTAGGAGTCATATCAAAGCGGAGCAGTCCGCCATAATAAACATTCTCTCCAATGGTCATGTTGCCTTGCGACTCACGTATTTTTTCGGGTATTTTTTCGGGGTTATGTATGTATGCATAGCCGTCAATCAAATTCCAATAAATTATCTGCTCCATTTTAGGGTGCGAGAACCAAACAGTATAAAGGTATTCAATAATTTTAGCTTGTATTTCCTCATCAAGAGGGGAGCTTGAATAAGCAGGAATTGTTATTTCTGTAACCTGTAAGAAATTTACAAGGTTGGAATACAAATTCAACTGATTGTATAGATGAACAGGGTTGTACAGCTTTTTCGATTTTTCAAGCTCCTCTTCTCTTGAATAAAACATATGAAATTGCATTCCCATAGCATCTATTCGTGCGCCCTTAAGCATTGTAGCCTCAGTGTAGGCATAGTATGGCGCTACGCATTTACATTCATAAAGCCAAGCCTCCGCAGTTCCCTCGTTTATTGCAAGCTGATTTTTTGGAAAATACTTATCTGCAGTTTTGTATGTCCACTCAAGAAAAGAGGGGTGTGTATAAAATTCTGTTACGCCCTCGCCCCAATACATTTCATTCGTAACCTCAATTGTGCGTATTTTGTCAGCGTATCTATCAGATATTTCTTTAAATCTACGCTCTAACTCTATCTTTACTGTTTCTATGGGTGCACCCTTTAACCAAAGAGGAAATGTTTGGTCAAAGGCCAATGAATGCTCACGAGGCTCAATGTCGTGCTTTTCGCAATACTCCATACACAAGTCAATAGGAGGACGACGATAAAATTTATAGGAGTCCTTGTCATATCTTAAAACTCCCTTTGTTTCCTCAATAGCATTCCAATAAAACGGAAGAGTAGCCATATTAAAAACATCCTTGAAATAGTTCTTGTAAAGCTGATTTTTTTCCTCTGTTTCGAGCTCATCAAGCATAAATAAGTTAGCACCAAATTTAAACTCGTGCTTAGTCTGATTCATCTCAATTTCTGCATTTTTTACAGCATTACCACTTTCGTCAACAACTGAAACGATTATGTCACCCTTGCGATATTTTTCTATGTTGGGATATACTGTTTTTTCAAAAAAATCCTTATTGTCCTCAAAGTATTTAAGCACCTCTGTCCTTTTGATCATCTTTGAAACCTCGCATGCTTTATTAGTAAGAAATATTATATCACATAGTAAGAGAAAAAGAAAGGTAAAATTTTAAAAAGTATAAATCGTGAGTGTTGCATTTTTCTTCTGACCATGATATACTCAATATATAATATTAAGGAGAACTGCTATGAATCAAATTTTCAATCCATTTTTACCATTAAATGAATATATTCCTGATGGAGAGCCACACGTTTTTGGCGACAGAGTGTATGTATATGGCTCACACGATAAGGAGGGTGGCGACTTTTTCTGTATGCTTGACTATGTTACATATTCAGCACCAATAGATAATTTGAAAAATTGGCGATATGAGGGCGTAATTTATAGGGCAAGTCAAGATCCAGACTATGTAAATCATAAATTTATGTACGCACCTGACGTAGTTAGGGGTAATGACGGAAGATATTATTTATATTATTCCTTAGCCGACAGGCATGAGTGTAGCTACCTTATGAGCGTAGCAGTTTGCGATACCCCTTGTGGTAATTTTGAATTTTTAGGCTATGTAAAATATCCAAATGGTACTCCGGTTAAGCACGGAATTATATTTGACCCAGGACTAATAAACGATAACGGAAGAACCTATCTATACTATGGCGTGTGGTATGATTTTGACGAAAATCCAAGCTATACCAAGGAGCAAAGCATTAAAAAGCAAATGGAAATGTATAATAAAACTCGTGAAGAAATTGAAAGCACCGAGGGTGGAGTTCAAGGACCATTTGTTGTGGAGCTTTGCGAGGATATGATGACAATTAAAGACACTCCTAAGCATATTTTCCCAATTATCTATAAGGGAACGGACTTTGAGGGATATGAGTTTTATGAGGCAAGCTCGATGAGAAAAATAGGCGATAAATACTATTTTATCTACTCAACCTACAATCAGCACGAGCTTGCGTATGCAACAAGTGATTATCCTGACAGAGATTTTAAATTTGGTGGCGTCATCGTTTCAAATGGTGATATTGGTTATCAGGGAAGATTACCAAAGGACAGACTAAACAGAACAAATAATAATCATGGTAGCATTGAAAATATAAATGGTAAGTGGTATGTTTTCTATCATAGACACACTCACAAAAGTCCATATTCACGTCAGGCATGCGCAGAGAGAATTGAAATTTTACCAGATGGAAAGATTCCACAGGTTGAAATTACAAGCTGTGGCTTAAATGGTGGTCCACTTAAGGCAGAGGGCAAATTCCCTGCAATAATTTGCTGTAATCTGACAGACGGAAATATGCCTCATGGTAGCCTTGATAGAGTAGGACCACACGTTGTTTGCAAAAATGAGGAAAGAATTATTAGCGAAATTGGCAAAAACACCCTAATCGCTTATAAATATTTTACCCTAAAGGGAAATGAAACGATAGGCATAAAATATCGCACCTGCAAAGAAGCTCCAAACGGCAAGCTATATGTAAAATTAGCAGAAAAGGGTGACTACGTGGCTGAATTTGATATAAAAGACAGCAGGGAATGGACAGAAATTGAAGCAAAATTAAGCTTATCAGGTGGTATTTACCCAATTTACCTTGAATATCAAGGCAAGGGGCTAATTGACCTTATAGAAATTTATTTTAAATAAATATTATTGACTTTATATAATTTGTATGCTAAAATATTCTAAACACAATGACAAAGAGGAGTAGATATGTAAATATACCTCAAAGAGAGCCGAGGATGGTGTGATTTCGGTAGGTGATACATAACGAAGGTAGCTTTCGAGTGGTAGTGGTGAAATTAAGTAGTCACTAACGGTTTCTTCCGTTATAAAGACAAGAGTGTGCATTTATAATGCAAATTCAGGTGGTACCACGCATATTTGCGCCCTGACGATTTTCTTTCGTCAGGGCTTTTTTTGTTTGTGCCTATTTCCCCTAACAGATAATTTTTAGCAAAAACCTACCTTGAAAAGCTTCGCAAGGCACTTGCCTACAGACGCTAAAGAGTATGCTGGCTTCGTGCCTTACTCTCTTTTATTTGCATCTTGTTTGCTAAAATCTTATCTTTATATGTGAAATAGCCACTTAAAGTTATAATTTAGCAAAAACCTACCTTGAAAAGCTACGGAAATTACGCACCTATAACTACAGTTAATTTTAAAGGAGAAAAATATATGAAAGAACTTGCAAAAACCTATGCCCCAAGTGAATTTGAGGAAAAAATCTATAAAAATTGGTGTGACAAGGGGTATTTCACCCCTGTGGTTGATAAATCAAAGCCACACTATACAATCGTTATTCCACCACCAAACATCACAGGTCAGCTTCATATGGGACATGCCCTTGATAATACCTTACAGGATATTTTAATTCGCTATAAGAGAATGAACGGCTATGAAACATTATGGCTACCAGGTACTGACCACGCATCAATTGCAACCGAGGCAAAAATTGTTGAGGCTATGCGTAAGGAGGGCGTTACAAAGGAGGACATCGGTAGAGATGGCTTCTTAAAGCGTGCATGGGAATGGAAGGAGCAGTATGGTGGAAGAATCATATCTCAGCTCAAAAAGCTCGGTTCATCATGCGACTGGACAAGAGAGCGCTTTACACTTGACGAGGGCTGTAGCGAGGCTGTAAAGGAGGTATTTGTACGCCTTTACAACAAGGGACTTATTTATCGTGGAGAAAGAATTATCAACTGGTGTCCACATTGCCTAACATCAATTTCTGATGCAGAGGTTGAGTATGAGGATCAGGCAGGACATTTCTGGCACATTAAATATCCCTTTAAGGATGGTAGCGGATATCTTCAGTTTGCTACTACAAGACCTGAAACAATGCTCGGTGATACAGCAGTAGCAGTAAACCCTAAGGACGAAAGATATAAGGACTTAATCGGAAAAACCCTTGTAATTCCACTCGTAGGCAGAGAAATCCCTGTTATAGCAGACGAATATGTTGAAATGGATTTTGGAACAGGTGTTGTAAAAATCACCCCAGCTCACGACCCTAATGACTTTGAGGTTGGTAAGCGCCATAATCTTCCAATTATTAACGTAATGACTCCTGATGCTAAGATTACAGAGGACTATCCAAAATATGCAGGAATGGATAGATATGAGGCAAGAAAAGCAATAGTTGAGGACTTAAAGGAGCAGGGCTACCTAATTAAGGTAGAGGACTATTCACATAACGTAGGCACATGCTATCGCTGTGGAACAACCGTTGAGCCAAGAGTTTCTCTCCAATGGTTTGTAAAAATGGAGGAGCTTGCAAAGCCTGCAATAAAGGCAGTAAGAGAAAAGGATATTCAATTTGTTCCAGCTCGCTTTGAAAAGAACTATTTCCACTGGATGGAAAATATAAGAGACTGGTGTATCTCTCGTCAGCTTTGGTGGGGACACAGAATACCTGCATTCTATTGCGACGATTGTGACGAAATAATCGTTACAAAGGACGAAAAGGCAGTTTGCCCTAAGTGTGGTAAGCAAATGCGTCAGGACCCTGACACACTTGATACATGGTTTAGCTCAGCACTCTGGCCATTTTCAACACTCGGTTGGCCAAACAAAACCGAGGATCTTGAGTATTTCTACCCAACAAACACACTTGTAACAGGCTACGATATTATTACCTTCTGGGTATCAAGAATGATATTTAGTGGTCTTGAATATATGGGTAAAAAGCCATTTGACACAGTTTTGATTCACGGCTTAGTGCGTGATGCCTTAGGTAGAAAAATGTCCAAATCCTTAGGTAATGGTATTGACCCACTTCTAATTATTGAAAAGTATGGTGCAGACGCACTTCGCTTCGCCTTAGCATCTGGTAACTCACCAGGAAATGATATGCGTTTCTCTGACGAGAAGATTGAAAGTGCAAGAAACTTTGCAAACAAGCTTTGGAATGCAGCTCGCTTCGTTATGATGAACCTCGATATTGATAAGGTTGAAATGCCAAGCGAGGATAAGCTCGGTATTCAGGATAAATGGGTTCTTTCTAAGCTCAATGAGCTTATTAAGAAGGTAAGAAATGGTCTTGATACCTATGAGCTCGGTATAGCCCTTGGCGAAATTTATGACTTTATCTGGGATATCCTTTGTGACTGGTATATTGAGCTTTCAAAGACAACACTTAGCCAAAAGGGTACTGAGCAAAATAAGGTATCACAAAGCGTTATTGTTTACGTGCTTGAAAGCACCTTAAAGCTACTTCATCCATTTATGCCATTTATCACAGAGGAAATTTATCTCTCCTTACCACACCTTGAAAGTAAGGAAAGCATTATGATATCTACCTATCCAGAGGTAAATGAGAATTATAGCTTTGATAATGAAGCTGAAACTATGGAAAGAGTAATTGAGGCAATTAGAGCAATTAGACAAAGAAGAACAGAAATGAATGTTCCACCATCAAGAAAGGCAAAAATATTCATTTCTACAAAATATACAGATAGCTTTAACTCTGAAACTGCTGAATTCTTCAAAAAGCTTGCATCAGCCTCTGAGGTTGAGCTTGTTAATGAATACACAGGCGAAAACGCAGTACAAATTATCACCCACGCAGCCACAATATATATTCCAATGGCTGAAATGGTTGATACAGAAAAGGAAAAGGCTCGCTTAGATTTGGAGCTAACTAAGGTACAGGGCGAGATTGACCGTTTGGTTAAGAAGCTTTCAAATCAGGAGTTTGTAAGCAAAGCGCCTGAAAAGGTAGTAGAGGGCGAAAAGGCTAAGCTTGAAAAATACGAAAATACCAAAAAGGGTATTTTAGACGCAATCAAGGCACTTTAAGAACAAAAAACAGGAATTTTCAAATTCCTGTTTTTTTATTTAGTATTATCATAAAACCAACCTCTCTTAAATAAAATAAATTAAAAGAGAGGAAGTGATTTTATAGAATATTCAGGACTTTCAAACGAAGAGGTCGAAAAATCAAGACAGGAAAACGGCGCAAATATATTAAGGCAGAGAAAGAAAAAGAGCTTTATAAGAAGCTTTATATCTAATCTAAATGACCCGATTATAAGAATATTAATCGTTGCATTTTTTGTAAATATAATATTTATGCTTCCAAACGTAAATTGGTTTGAAAGTGGAGGAATTTTAGCCTCAATAATAATTTCCACATTAGTTTCAACAATATCCGAATATAGTCAGGAAAACGCATTTGAAAGACTAAAGGAAAATGCCGAAAGTAAAAAAGCCCTTGTAAGAAGGAGAGAGGGAATTTGCGAAATAAATACAAGCGAGGTAGTTGTCGGTGATATTTTATTATTACAGGCAGGAGATGGTGCTTGTGCCGATTGCGAGATAATATCGGGAGAAATATCCGTTGATGAATCGGCACTAACGGGTGAAAGCTTAGAGATTTATAAAAATAAGGAAAAAAGCGAGGTCTTAAAGGGTAGCCTTGTTTGTTACGGTGAGGCTGAGGCGCTGGTTAAAAGTGTGGGTGAAAAAACCTATTTTGGTAAAATTGCAACCGAGCTATCAAAAAGCTCAAGACCAAGCCCCTTAAAAATGCGACTTAATCAGCTTGCTAAGACAATCAGTATTTTAGGCTATATTGCCTCCTTCCTTATTGCCTTTGCCTATCTTTTTAACACATTTTTTATTGATAGTAAAATGTCATTTCCATTGGCTTTTGAAAAAATGAAGGATATACGCTTTACTTTATCAAGCCTGCTTAATGCCTTGACCTTAGCAATTTCGGTAATAGTTGTAGCCGTGCCTGAAGGACTTCCTATGATGATAACGGTGGTGCTTTCCTCAAATATGAAAAAAATGGCTAAGGACAATGTGCTTGTCAGAAAAATGGTAGGAATAGAAACCTCTGGAAATATAAATTTACTTTTTACTGATAAAACAGGAACACTTACAGAGGGAGAATTAAGGGTTAAGGGGCTTTACTCGGTCGAGGGCGAGTATTCCAATATGCTAAGCCTTTCAGAAAGCCCAGAATATAAAAAATATGTCACCCTGTGTGCATGCTTTTGTAATAGTGCAAAGCTTACACGAAACAAAGTTGTAGGCTCAAACTCAACAGATAGAGCTATTTTGGAATACGCAAAAAGAGATATGCCAAATGCCGAAGGTATTTTAAAAATTCCCTTTGATAGCGCAAGAAAATTTGATTCTTCAGTAGTAAAATATGAGGATAAAACCATAACTCTTTTTAAAGGAACAGCGGAAAAAATCATTTTAGCCTCTACTAATTTTCTTGATAAAAATGGAAAAAATCAAGCTCTAAATACTTCCGAAAGGGATAAATTAAGGAAAAAGCTAAGAGAATTAACATCAGAGTCCTATAGAATGGTTGCCCTTGCATATAAGGATGAGGAAAGCACAGAGCTAAATAAGCTCACCTTTATAGGAATGCTTGCCATAAGGGACAAAATAAGAAAGGAAGTACCTAAGGCTGTAAGGCTTGTTAGTGAGGCAGGCGTTGGAGTTATTATGATAACAGGCGATAATAAGGATACTGCGGTAGCTATTGCTAAGGAGTGTGGAATTATCTCCCCATATACAAAACGCAAAATAGCAGTAACAGGCACAGAAATGGCTAAAATGAGTGACTTAGAGCTTAGTAAAATTCTACCAGAGCTTGCAGTAGTAGGGGGAGCTTTGCCACAGGATAAAAGCCGACTTGTAAAGATAGCACAGGAATGTGGCTATGTTGTGGGTATGACAGGTGACGGAATAAACGATTCACCGTCCTTAAAAAGTGCAGATGTTGGCTTTGGTATGGGTAGCGGAACAGAGGTGGCTAAGGAAGCCTCTGATATAGTAATTAAGGATAATAATTTTGCTTCAATAGTTAAAGCAATTTTGTATGGAAGAACGATTTTTCATTCCATAAGAAAGTTTATCGTTTTTCAGCTAACAATGAATTTAGGCGCTGTGGGTATTTCCTTGATAGGACCATTTATTGGGGTTGATAACCCAGTTACCATAACACAAATGCTTTGGGTAAATATTATAATGGATACCTTAGGCGCGCTTGCCTTTGCCTGTGAGCCACCATTAATTAAATATTTGAAGGAAAAGCCTAAGAAAATCACCGAAAAAATCATAACTAAGGATATGCTACTTAAAATAGCCTTGAATGGTATTTTTATCTTAGCTATGTCGGTTTGGTTCTTAAAAAGCGACACGTTACCCATGCTTTTAAGAAAAGGCGAGGATAAATACATATTAAGCGCATTTTTTGCAATGTTCATTTTTACAGGAATTTTTGTATGCTTTGTATCAAGAAAGGATGAAATTAATATATTAAGAAGCATAAGCAAAAATAAGTCCTTTATTTTGATTATGTTGCTTATTTCTGTAATGCAAATGGCGTTTATCTATTTTGGTGGGGACACCTTTAGAACAGTGCCATTATTTTTTAGTGACCTAATTACTGTAATTTGCATATCCTTTACAGTAGTGATATTTGACCTTGTAAGAAAGCTTGTATTTAAAATGTTAAGTAGCAAAAACAGTAAAAAAGGAGATACAAATGTTGTTAAATAAGTATATGATTGAGGGAAGCTTAATAGGCACGGCTGAAAACAGGGAGTACATAAGTAGCCCATCTGGCCTTGAAAGGGCAAAAAGCGAGGACAGAATTTTAGAGGGAATTGTAAAAATGTGCGACAGCGAAAGCCTTGACTTGTATGTTGACCTAAAGGGCGCTATTGGAATAATTCCAAAAAGCGAAAGCGTTTTAGAGGACGAAATAAAGGATATAGCAATTATAACAAGGGTAGGAAAGGCAGTAGCCTTTAAGGTTATGCAGATAAATAAGGACGAAAAGGGCAGATATGTGGCTATATTATCAAGAAAGGAAGCGCAAAGAGCCTGCCTTGAAAATTACCTGATGGATTTAATTCCAGGTGATATAATTCCAGCAAGGGTGACTCATTTAGAGCCCTTTGGTGCGTTTTTAGACGTGGGCTGTGGTATTTGTGCCTTGATGAGTGTAGATTCAATCTCGGTTTCAAGAATATCAAGCCCTCGTGATAGATTTCTACCAAGAGAGGAAATTAAGGTTGTCGTAAAAAGCATAGACTACGAAAAAAAGCGACTATTTGTATCAACCAAGGAGCTTTTAGGAACATGGGAGGAAAATGCACAGGACTTTAAGGTCGGTCAAACCGTTTCTGGTATAGTAAGAAGCATAGAAAGCTATGGAATTTTCGTTGAGCTAACTCCCAATTTAGCAGGCCTTGCCGAGCTAAAGGACGGAGTCAAGGTGGGAGACGGCTGTGCAGTTTACATAAAGAGCATAATTCCTGAAAAAATGAAAATCAAGCTCGTTATTATTGACACCTATGAAAATGACGAATTACCTAAAACGAAGGATAATTATTTTATTGACACAGAAAAGGTAGCACACCTAAGCTACTGGCGCTATTCTCCTCAAAATTGTCAAAAGCTGATAGAAACAATTTTTGAATAAAATCAAACACGTGGTGAGCATTTTTGCACACCACGTGTCTATTTTATTGCCTTTTTTTCATAGTAACAGAAAATACAGTTCCATTCTGTTCGTCACTTGTTACACTTAATATACAGCCTAAAGCATTGGAAAGATTTTTTGCAATAGGTAAGCCAAGACCATGCCCCTCGGTGCTTCTTGATTTATCAGCTCGATAAAAGCGTTCGAATATTTGGCTCAAATCCTCACTGCTTAGTGTGCTTCCAAAATTTTTAACAGAGAAAATAATTTTTTTGTTATTCGTATAAAGCGAAACGTAAATCTTATCTTGCTTGCTGTATTTTATAGCGTTATCAATAAGAATTGATATAAGCCTTGTATATGGTTCAGCACAGGACATAGCATAAAGCTCCTCGGTTATGCTTGAAACAATCTCAATGCTTCTTTCGTATGCTATAGCCTCAAGCTGTAAAACAACGCTACTTGTAAGAAGACTTATATTTTCCTCACTAAGTGAAATTTCATCCTTGAGCCTTTCACTTTTTGCAAGGTCGAGCAGTCTTTCAACTAAGGCTTTCATATAAACGGCTTCGTTTTTTGTTGATTCAATCCACTTCATTTCATCGGAAATTGTGGACTCCGTGTTTGATTTTAGTATATCTGTGTTTGCTAAAATAACTGTTAATGGCGTCTTTAAGTCGTGAGAGGCATCAGCAACGAATTGCTTTTGCTTTTTCCAAGCCTCGTCAACAGGCTTTATGCTGTATTTTGCAAGCCTTTCACTTATAAAAAATACCAAAAGCATTGAAAGAACAAAAATAGCTAATGAAATCAAAATAGTATTTCGCATAGTGCTGTTTATACTGTCAGTTGATATAAAGGCGATTAAATATCCATTATTTACATGCTTTTTTAAGTACATAAGATTGTGGGAATGGAGAGTTCCGTAATCACCACCAGAAAGGGCATCATCGGTTGCATCAACTAATAGTGCTGTATCAATGCTTGATTCAATGTCAAATATTTCGGCTATTTTTCCATTAAAGTCAACCAAGACCGACACTGCATATACAGTAGGCATATCAAGCTCATGCTTTGGTATTTCGGGTGCTGGTTCAATTTCTGGAGGCATAGTGCTTGCTGAATCACCCTCAATTTCAGGAAATCTATCTCTGTTGAAAAAGTTAGTCGCATGCTCTAAGGAGTGGTATGCCTGATTTATTTCTGAATTGTAGGTAAGCACTGAAATTGAGATTAATATCAATAGAATTAGTAAGCCGACTAACGTCATATTGATAATAATAAATCTACGCTTAAGTCGTTTAATCATTTGATAAAATATATCCTATCTTTTTTAGTGATATTATTTGAACCTTAGTGCCTATAAAGGAAAACTTTTTTCTCAAAAATGAAATGTAGGTTTCTACATTGTTGTCCCCAATTTCAGCATCATATCCCCAAACACGTGTAATTATTTCTTCCTTTGATATTGTTGTGCTTGGCTTAGAAAGCAAAAGCTTAGTTATTTCAGATTCCTTAAAGCTAAGTCGTACGCTTTTACCAGTTGTCTTTGAATAAAGCTCAAGATTGTTTATGTTAAAGCAAAGGTCACTAAAGCTAAGCTCATTAATTATAACCTCACCCTTTCTGCGACACAGGGTGCGAATTCTTACTAAAAGCTCCTCGGTTGCAAAGGGCTTAGTCATATAGTCATCGGCTCCTAAATCAAGCCCAGTAACCTTATCACTTATCTGATTTTTAGCAGTTAGCATAAGTATAGGCGTTGAAATTTTATTTTGTCTAAGCTCAGAGCAAATTTGAAATCCATTTTTTTGTGGAAGCATAACGTCGAGAATTATACAGTCATAAATTCCACTAACAGCATAATCATATCCGTCACGTCCGTCATAAACCGAATCAACCATATATTTTTGCGTTTTTAATATTTCTGTAATAGCATCATTTAACCTTACATTATCCTCAATTACTAAAATATGCAAAATAAAGCCCTCCTTTATTCTCATTAAGCATCCATCTAATTAATCATATCAATTTTATCATCTTTTTGCTATTATGTCAAATAACTACAACCAAAATGTTATATTTAATAGTAATAATAAAGCCTCAAAAAAACCTTAAATAAGTATTTAAGCATTTTTTAAGATGTATTTGATAAACTAAATATATAAAATATTAGGAGGCGTATTTTGAAAAGGCTTTTTTCTATATTATTAGTTTTAATTATATTAGCTTCTTTAATAAGCTGTTCAAACAATGAAAATAAGGATGATGGCGATTCGTATGAAAGCATAACTCTTGAAAAAACCGATGAGGAAATGTTTACAGATAGAGATTTAAGCTCATATGAAAAAACAGATGAAGCAAAGGAAATTTCATTGTCTGATGATAAAATATCGACACAGGGTGGTGGAATTTCAGTAAACAGCTCGGTTGTAACGATAAGCGAGGGAGGAACCTATTACGTAAGCGGTGGCCTAAGCGACGGAATGATAATAGTAGATGCGCCTGATACTGAAAAAATACAGCTTGTGCTGAACAATGTATCAATTAAAAGCGAAAGCTCCTCACCAATATATATAAAATCCTGTAACAAGACATTTATAACAGTAAACAGCACAGAAAACAAGCTTTCAAATGGTGGTATTTACACTCAAATAGACGAAAATAATATTGACGGAGTAATATTTTCTAAAGAGGATTTAACAGTAAACGGAAGTGGTGGCTTAACTATTGAAGCAAGCGTAGGTAATGGAATAGTTTGCAAGGACGATTTAGTTATTGCTAATCTTAGCCTTGATATTAATTGTGGTAATCACGGCTTAGATGCCAATAATAGTGTAAGAATAAAGGATGCAAGCATTAAAATAGCTTCCCAAAATGATGGTCTTCACGCAGAGCATAGTGAAAACGAGGAGCTTGGATATATTTATATCTCCTCTGGACAAATAGAAATTAGCTCGCTTGGTGATGGCTTCGATGCTTCGTCAAATATTCAAATTGTAAACGGAAATATAAAAATTGAAGCAAGTCAAAACGAAACAGGAAATAGCAATAAGGGGATTAAAGCAGACGGCTGTATTCAAATAGAAAATGGCGAGATTACAGTAATATCTCAGGACGACTCAATTCATTCAAACACACAAATAAATATTATGGGTGGAAAAATCAATCTTACAACAAATGATGATGGAATACACGCAGACGAAATATTAAATATCGAAGATGGCGAAATAGATATAATAAAAAGCTATGAGGGACTTGAGGCACATACAATAAATATAAATGGTGGTAAAATCGTTTTAAATTCAACCGATGATGGTATAAACGCCGCAGGTGGTAACGACCAAAGTGGCTTTGGTGGAGAGTTCGGTGGTGATAATTTCCAAAGACCAAACAGACCAGGTGCTCCTAATGGAATGGGCGGTGGAGGAATGGCAAGTGGCTCGTCAGACGGAAGCATAACTATAAACAATGGAGAAATATATATAAATGCTTCGGGTGATGGAATTGATGCAAACGGAACTCTTCTTATAACAGGTGGCTATACCGTAGTTTGTGGACCTACTCAGGGCGATACTGCCGTATTAGACTATGATGTAAGTGGAATTATAACAGGAGGTACATTTATTGGCACAGGCTCTTATATGATGGCACAAACCTTAACAGGAGAAAATCAAGGAGTCTATTCTGTAAGCACAGGCAATCAGCAGGCAGGCACAAGAATAACCCTTAGTGACTTAAATGGAAATATAATATTTGACTATACACCTAATCTTTCGTATGCAATAGTAATTTTAACAAGCGAGGACATAGTCAAGGGCGAAAGCTACACAATTACAGTAGGTGATTTAAGTGGCACCTTTGAGGCTCAATAAAAACTATATCCGAGAATGTCACTAAATACCAAATCCTACTCCTTAATCCTAAGGCATTCTCAAAAAAACAAGCCGTGTTTTTACAACACGGCTTGTTTTTTGTTAGCCTTATAGTTTTATCGTTCCAAATCGAGCTTTACTGGATATACTGTGCCTAATAACAACATTTATACGTCAATGTATAAATGAATATATGCACAAATGAACATATTATTTAAGTGTTTTATACTTTAATCTCATATTATCAGCAATCATAGCAATAAATTCTGAGTTAGTGGGCTTTCCTCTATTGTTGTGAATAGTATATCCAAAATAGGAGTTTAGTGTATCAACGTCACCTCTATCCCAAGCAACCTCAATAGCATGTCTGATAGCTCGTTCAACTCTTGATGTAGTAGTTGAATATTTCTTTGCAACTGATGGATATAGTATTTTTGTAACTGAGTTAATTATTTCGTTGTCCGTAATAGTCATAAGTATAGCAGTTCTTAGGTATTGATAGCCCTTTATATGTGCAGGAACACCGATTTGATGAATTACCTTAGTGACCTGTGTTTCCATGTCGTCATATGATACAGCTGGCTTAGTGCCTAATGATTTGTGCCTTGCTCTATATAAATTATCAATATGCTCACTTAGAGAGGAGAAATCAAAGGGCTTGAGTAAGCATAGTGATGCACCAGCATTGGTGGCATCTACAAAAACACTTTGACTTGATACCAAAGAGGCAATAATAAAGGCAGGTGGCTGGTCTGGCATAAAGTTAATGCCCTTAGAATTTCTTATAAGACCTATTCCATCAAGACGAGATAGCCAAATATCAGCTATGACAATATCGGGATGATTTCTGCTGATTTTGATAAGCGCCTCCTCACCGTTGAATGCCTCATCAACATTTCGATAGCCCTTTCGTAAAAGCCCCTCTTTAGTAGAATGTCTTGTTTGTGGGTTTTCGTCAGCGATTAGAATTTTAACATTTGCTTCCATAATTTTTTACCTCATAATTTCCAAAATTTGTAAATTTATTACAATGCTATTTTACCATATTTTTCCAATTTATTCAACATAAATCTATATGGCAATATCCACGAAATTTCAACCTTAAAATTGTAAATATTTAACAAAAATGGAAAATAATGGAAAAAACAAATACAAAAAAAGAAAAAATATAATTGTAAATGTTGAAAAAATCACGTTGCTGTGGTATAATGCCTTTCATAAAGCAATATGCCTTTCATCAGACATTCCAAAACAGGTTTATTTATAGGAGGAAAAAATGGGTACATTTTTATCAACCTTAGGACAAATAGGATATCTATTTCTTATAATAATTGTAGGTTTTTTGTTTGCGAAGCTTGCAAGGCTACCTGAAAAATCCACGGCGGTTTTATCAAGACTTGAAAGCGTGATATTTATGCCGTCACTTATAATTTCAAACTTTATGGCTAACTTCACTGTTACTCGTTTAGCAACAGCGTGGAAATTCTTCTTGACAGGAAGTATAGTTATGGGTGTATCAATTCCTCTTGCATACTTCATTTCTCGCTTTACAGCTAAGGACAAATATACAAGAAATATCCACCTATATAGCTTAGCCTTTGCAAACTTCGGCTTTATGGGTACTGCCGTTGTTTCAGGCTTATATCCCGAGCTGTTTACCGACTATTTAATTTTGGTAACGCCATTTTGGATTTTAAATTATGGCTGGAGCGTTTCCTTCCTTTTAATGCCTAAGGAGGCAAGAGAAGGCAAGGGGGCAGTAATAAAGAGAATATGTAACCCAATGTTTGTAGGTATGCTTATTGGAATAGTTTTAGGACTTACTCAATTACCTCTTCCAGAATTTATAACAAGCACCTTAAATGGCTTGAGTAGCTGTATGTCACCTATAGCTATGCTAATTACTGGTATGACAGTTGCCTCAATAAGCATAAAATCCACATTAAAGGATAAGAGAATATATGTGCTTTCACTAATAAGGCTTATATTAATTCCTCTTGCATTTTTAGGCATATGCTCAGTCTTTCCAATAGATAGAAGCGTTGTGCTTTGTGGCTTGTGTGCACTTGCAATGCCCTTAGGCCTTAACACAGTAGTTATCCCAGGCGCATATGGTAAGGATACCGCCCACGCAGCAGGAATGGCAATAGTTTCCCACCTGCTTTCAGCCTTAACAATACCACTTATGATAAGTATATATTTTACAATATAAACAAAAAAGGAAGCGAATTTTCGCTTCCTTTTTTATGTTAATTTTAAAATTAAAGTGCGTCTTTTCTTGAAAGGTTTGCACGACCCTTTTCGTCAAAGCCTAAGAACTTAACGTTAAATTCGTCGCCCTCCTTGCAAATGTCCTCAACCTTTTCGGTTCTTTCCTTTGCAAGCTTAGAAATGTGAACAAGACCTTCTCTGCCTGGAGCATATTCAACGAATGCACCAATAGGAATAATTCTTGTAACCTTAGCGCTGTAAATAGCACCAACCTCAGGCTCAAATACGATACCTGCAATAATAGCACGAGCTGATTCGATAGCATTCTTATCAACAGCTGAAATAAAGATGCTTCCATCGTCCTCAATGTCAATCTTAGCGCCTGTATCAGCAACAATCTTTTGGATAACCTTTCCGCCAGTACCGATAACCTCGCGAATCTTATCTGGGTTAATCTTCATTGAAAGCATCTTAGGAGCATACTCGGAAACTTCCTTTCTTGCCTCTGGAATAGCCTTCAAAATAACCTTATCAATAATCTCGTCACGACCAGCGTGTGTTTGCTCAAGAGCTCTCTTAATAATTTCAGGTGTAAGACCGTCAATCTTTAAGTCCATTTGGATAGATGTAATACCCTTGTGTGTACCAGCAACCTTGAAGTCCATATCGCCATAGAAGTCCTCAAGACCTTGAATGTCAATCATTGTATCCCAGCTACCGTCCTCAGCTGTGATAAGACCACAGGAGATACCAGCAACAGGAGCCTTAATTGGAACACCAGCATCCATAAGAGCAAGAGTAGAGCCACAAACTGAAGCCTGTGAGGTTGAACCATTGGAGGAAATAACCTCAGAAACAAGTCTTATAGCATATGGGAACTCCTCAACTGATGGAAGAACAGGAACGAGCGAACGCTCAGCCAAAGCACCATGACCAATTTCACGTCTGCCAGGAGTTCTTGAAGCCTTAGCCTCACCTGTTGAGTAGCCAGGCATATTGTAGTGGTGCATATATCTCTTTTCTGTTTCCTCGTCAATGCCATCAAGCATCTGAGCATCAGAGATAGGACCGAGAGTAGCTATTGTCATAACCTGTGTTTGTCCACGTGTGAACATACCACTACCGTGAACCCTCTTGAATAGACCAACCTCAGCAGTTAAAGGTCTGATATCATTCATACCACGGCCGTCAACACGCTTCTTGTCCTCAAGTAACCATCTTCTGACAATCTTCTTTTGAATCTTGTAAATAAGCTCAGCCATTCTTGCGCTGATTTCAGGATACTTTTCCTCAAATGTAGCAACAATGTTTTCCATAATAGGCTGCATCTTAGCATCTCTAACTGTCTTGTCGTCAGTGTCAAGCGCCTCCATTACATCCTTTTCACAGTATGCAAATACCTCGTCAAACATATCGTGGTCAAATTCGCAGGAAGGATAAGCAAACTTTGGCTTACCAATTTCATCAACAATTTGGTTGATAAACTTAATAAGCTTTTTAATTTCCTCGTGAGCAAGCATAATAGCATTATACATATCCTCGTCGGATACCTCTTTAGCGCCTGCCTCAATCATAACTACCTTCTTTTCAGAAGCAGCAACTGTAAGCTCAAGAATACTCTTTTCTCTTTCTGCAAGAGTTGGGTTAATAACAATCTTACCGTCAACCATACCAATGAAAAGACCACCGATAGGACCATTCCAAGGAATGTCTGAAATTGAAAGAGCAACTGAAGCACCAATCATAGCAGTAATTTCTGGTGAGCAGTCTGGGTCAACTGAAATTACAGTTAATGAAAGGTTTACGTCGTTTCTTAAATCCTTAGGGAATAAAGGTCTTACAGGACGGTCAATAACACGACCAGTAAGAACAGCCTTTTCAGAAGGCTTACCCTCACGCTTTAAGTAGCCACCAGGGATTTTACCAACTGAGTACATTCTTTCCTCATAGTCAACTGAAAGTGGAAGGAAGTCAATTCCTTCTCTTGGTGCTGCTGATGCAGTAGCACAAGCCAAAATTACTGTTTCGCCATAGCGTACCAATACGCTACCGTTTGCAAGACCAGCCATCTTACCACTTTCGATAACAAGCTTTCTTCCTGCAAGCTCATACTCATAAACCTTGTATGAGTCAAATGTTTTTTCCTTAAACATTTCTGCCATTTTAAAATTCCTCCATTAAAATTTTTTATTTTCAAAACTCTGTGAGGGAAATAGCATTTAACTAAAAATCGAAAATTCTTTCGGTGCTTAGTTAATTGCTACTATCCACTCACTCAACCTGTGACCCTTCAGAAGAGAAGGGGAATTAAAAGAAATATTGGCTGTGCAGTGACTGCACAGCCAAGCTTTCGCACACTGCGATTTTCTTTTAAATGCTAATTACTTTCTTAAGCCAAGCTTTTCAACGATAGCACGGTAACGGTTGATATCGTTCTTTGCAAGGTAGTTAAGAAGGTTACGTCTGTGACCAACCATCTTCAAAAGACCTCTACGGCTGTGGTGGTCATTAGCGTTGTTCTTAAGATGCTCGTTTAAGTTGTTGATACGGCTTGTAAGAAGTGCGATTTGTACCTCTGGTGAGCCTGTGTCGCCCTCGTGAGCAGCATAAGTCTTAATGATTTCCTGCTTGTTCATTTTTTCACCTCATAATTTTTATTTAGCCCAAATACTGTGCAAATGGTGGGTGAATGCCTTTTGGCCTTAGTCCATAAGCTCGGTATTGGCGCTACGCACGTAATTATAACACAAACGTTCCTATTTGTAAAGACCTTTTTTAAATTATTTTTTCTTTTTAATAAAAGAGGTAACAAGCACATATGCACCAGAGAATGTTAAGAGAATACCAAGAACAATTTTAGGTATATGAGGGCTTATCACGTTTGCAAGGTGAGAAAATATATAGCTACCAAGCATACCAAATAAAATCATAATAGCAATTTGTAGGGGATAGATTTTCCTTTTTCTGAAATGGTAAAAAAGAGAAGCACCACCCGCTAAAATAAAGAATATTAAATTAGTTCCCTGTGACGTCATTTGGTCTAAATTCAGATACTGGGTGAGGTAAATAATGAAAAGTCCACCCCCACCAACACCCATTCCCATAAGAACTGAAATTAAAAAAGCAATTACCATTGATATTATCAAAATTCAACCACTCCCCTCAGTTAATTATCATATTTATCCCTGAATAAATGATAAGCAGAGAAAAAATCACGTTTAGATATTTTGTATTAAGCCTTCCTACCAAAAAAGCACCTAAAAGTCCACCTAATACAGTAAAAATACCAATTTCCCTAAGAAGCGAAAACTCAATAGCTCCAGCATTATAATAAGCAAAAATCCCTATAAGCGAAATAGGAATAGTAGCACAAAGCGTGCTTGCATAAATATCCTTTTTTTCGTTTTTCGTAAGGCTTGATAATAGAAAAACAAAGAGTATTCCACCTCCAGTTCCTAAAAAGCCATTTACACCACCTGCAATAAATGAGCCTAACGAAAAGGCTAAAAATCCAAGTATTTTATGATTACCCTTTAAATTCATCTTCAAAGCTCCTAAAAAATTTTACTTTTGTCAAAAATCTATTGTTTTTTTATTTTATTTCTGTTATTATATATAATAGAGTAATGTATAGCCTTACTTAAATCAAAGGTCGGACAATGGCTCGCTGATTTATTGTTATAAGACAAATTGGTTCGATTTACGTAAGGGTGAGAAATTGATTTTCTCTTTTGTGACTAAATAACACATATATTATGTGCTATTTTAGTGTAAAGTTATTACGATACGAGTATTTTTTGACAAGATTGTAGAAAGGAAAAGAAATGAAGAAAAAGGCTAAGGAAAGAAATCAGACATTACAAGCTTTTCTTGATGTAATCAATAAAATTATGCCCTATGCACTTGCATGCTTTGCAGCAGTCGTTATCTTAGGGCTTTCAAATATAATTCCATTTGACAGAACTGTTGGAAGGGGGCTTGCGCATATTGCCAATGCCTTGAGGGGAGTTTTTTCCAATTTTGGAGCTATTGTTTTTGCAATACTTCTTTTATACCATGCGTTCTTTTGGAGATATGATATAAAGCGTAAAATATGCTTAAGACGTGTATTTTGCTCCGTTGTTACCGTTATCTTTGTTGGTATTTTTCAGCATCTTGTTGAATATGACAGATACGGCTTTGCAACCGATGCCTCAACTCTTTATGAGCTTGCCACAGTAAATGAGTTTCACGCAAGCCATGGTGGTGGGGTTTTAGGTGGAGTTATAGGTAATGTAATGCACGAGCATATGTGGACTTGGGTTGCATATCTTATAGTTTTCATTGTTCTTTTGTTTATGATTCTACAGCTATTTAACATAACACCATATTCAATGCTTAATGCAGTAGCTGAAAGAAATAAGGCAGAAAAAGAAGCTGAAAAGGAAAGAAAAAAGCAGGAAAAGGCATATAAAAAAGCCAGAAAACGTAAGAATATAAGCATTTATGACGATGCCGACGATACAAGAGAGGTTGCCTTTGCAAGAAATACAAGGGATAAAGAGCCTGAATGCTTAAATATCAGCGAATATATTGAAAAAACAAGAAATGAGCAAAGAGAAATGCTCGATGTTGACGATAAAATTATCGAGGACGACGAGGATATTGTAACTGAGCAGGTGTCAAATCAATTCCGTCCATATGATGAGGAAAAGGACGGCTTGTCCCAAGCGCCTGATAATGAGTGTGGTGGCGAGCTTTATGTTACTACAAGTCAGGTAAAAGAGGCAGAGGAGGAAGACTGGGAGCCAATGGAGGAAAGCTCTTCCTTTGAAATGAGTAAGGATACAGAGGCTCTTTGTAACGAAACAACAACCGTATATATTAATCCAAGCGACCTTATGACAAGCTCAAGCAAAAGTAGCTTTAAGCTGAACGATGTAAGCGAGGCTGAGGAGCTTTATGACCCAATGATAGTTGACGATGAGGAGGAAAAAGCTCCAGTAATCGTTGATTCCTCTTACAAAAAGGAAGTAGTTATAGAAAGAGAAAGTGACTTTGTAGTAGAGGAAGACGAGCCCTCATACGAGGAGGAAGCATATACCTCTTATGAAAAAAATGAGGACGAGCAAAGTGATGGCGAGCTAATATTTGAGCCAGCAGTCGAAGAAGAGGAAGCTGTTGAGAAAGCTGAATACGAGGCTGAAGAAATCAAAGAGAGCTATGATGAGGAAAATACCCCTGAGGAAATAAGCACTGAGGATGAGGATGAAAAGACCTACGAGGAAATTATAAAGGAGCTTAAAAAGACAAAAATTGAGCAGGGCAACTCTAAAAATTCAGTTATAATTGAGGAAAGAGAAGGAGAGGACGATACAATCATTAAATATGATGATTATGTATCATCTTCTAAGCTCGCAAAGAATAATGGTGAGAGTGTAAAGGAGGAGAAAAAGGAGGAAAAGAAGGAATTTGTTCCAAAGCCAAAGAAGAACTATGTGTTCCCACCTCTCTCATATTTACAAGCTCCACAAAATGATACAATGAGTGATGAGGCTCGTGATGAGCTTCAAAATAACGCAAGAATAATTGTTGAAACCTTAAATAACTTTAATGTAAAAACAGAAATTTCGACAATAACAAGAGGTCCAACGGTTACAAGATATGAGCTAACTCCAGCACCAGGTGTAAGAGTACGTTCTATAGCTAATCTGGTTGACGATATTGCTATGAACTTAGCCGCAGAGGGCATACGTATTGAGTGCCCTATCCCAGGTAAAAGCGCTGTGGGAATTGAGGTTCCTAATAAGGTTACAAGTATGGTATATCTCAGAGAGCTTTTGGAGGATGCTAAATTCAAAACTGCAAAGGGTCCTATGACCTGTGCCTTAGGTAAGAGCATTTCTGGCGAAAATATTTATGTTGATATTGAAAAAACCCCACACCTTTTAATTGCTGGTGCAACAGGTATGGGTAAATCCGTATGTATCAACTCCCTTCTTGTAAGCTTACTTTATAAGACAACACCAGACGATGTAAGGCTTATACTTATTGACCCAAAAAGAGTTGAATTATCAAACTATAACGGTATTCCACACCTTTTAGTTCCAGTTGTTTGTGAGCCTAAGAAATCACTTGGTGCACTTCAATGGGCAGTTACAGAAATGGAAAGCCGTTTTGAAACAATTGAGCAGGCAGGAGTGAGAAATCTACACGAGTTTAACGAAAAGGTAGATAATGGCTATCCTGCTGATAAAATGGCAAGAGTTCTTATCGTAATTGATGAGCTTGCTGACTTGAAAATGGCAGTTCCCGATATTGAGGGACATATTACACGTCTAACACAAAAGGCAAGAGCTGCTGGTATTCATATTATTATCGGTACTCAAAGACCATCTGTTGACGTTATTACAGGTCTTATTAAGAGTAATATTCCATCACGTATAGCATTCAGAGTTCCTTCGCAGGTTGACTCAAGAACAATTCTTGATGAGGTAGGAGCAGAAAAGCTTGTAAGCCGTGGTGATATGCTTGTAAAGATAGTTGGAGCTTTGCGTCCTGCACGTGTTCAGGGCTCATTTGTAAAGGCATCTGAAATTCAGTATGTAATTGATTTCTGGAAGGAAAATTCGCCTGCTGAATATGACGAGGAGGTTATGCACCAAATCGACAATAATGCTGCAAAGCTTGCAAAGAATGAAAAGGGTAATGATGATTTTGAAGAGGGCTCAGATGGTGGAGCAGGTGGTGACGACCTTGATCCAGAATTCTATAATGCTCTTGAGCTTGCCTGTGAAATGGGCAAAATATCATCTTCATTCCTACAAAGAAAGCTAAGACTCGGCTTCCAAAGGGCGGCAAGGCTTATCGACCAAATGGAGGAATGTGGCTACATAGGAGAGGCAAACGGCTCAAAGCCTCGTGATGTGCTTATTACCAAGGAAGATTTCAGAGAATTAATGATGAGAAGAAATGACGAATAATATTCGTACAGTGGAGTATTTATGGGAAAATTTATAGCTATTGATGGGCTTGACGGCTCAGGCAAGGGTACTCAAAGCGAAAAGCTTGTTGAATACCTAAGGTCACAGGGGAAGAAGGTAAGAGTATTATCCTTCCCAATGTACGAAAATGAAAGCTCAGCATTTGTAAAAATGTATCTTGATGGAAGGCTTGGAGATAAGCCCTCTGATACAAATGCTTATGTAGCATCTATGTTTTTTGCCTCCGATAGATATATAAGCTATGTAACAGATTGGAAAAAGGATATTGAGGATAAGGAAACCTACGTTATCGCAAACAGATACGCAAGTGCAAATGCAGTTCATCAATTATCTAAGCTACCAAAAAACGAGTGGGATAGATTTCTTGCTTGGCTATGGGATTTTGAATTTAAAAAGCTCGGCTTACCTGAGCCTGATTCAGTAATTTACTTGGAATTGCCACCAAGGCTTTCCTTGTCCCTTGTTAGGCATAGAAGTCAGGAAACAGGGCAGAAAATGGATATTCACGAAAAGGATACTGCTTATATGGAAAAGTGCTATGACGCAGCTCTTTATTCCTGTGAAAAGCTAAATTGGGATAGAGTAAAATGCTATGATGGCGACCAAATTCGTACACGTGAGGACATTTTTGAGGAAATTAAGAATATAGCAGAGGGGCTTTAATATGGTATATTTGTTTTTAGCAAATGGCTTTGAGGAAATAGAGGCTCTTACTCCTGTTGATTATTTAAGACGAGCAGGTAAAGAGGTTAAAACCATAGGAATAGGTGGTAAAAGCATTACTGGCTCACATGGTATTACTGTTTCTTGCGATATGTGTGAGTGTGAGCTTGATTTGAATTCAAGCTTTGAAATGATAATTTTACCAGGTGGCTTACCTGGCTCAACAAACCTTGATAATAGCCACGTGGTTGACCATTTTATAAATCGAGCAGTAAATGAGGACAAGTTTATTTGTGCTATTTGTGCAGCTCCATTTATACTTGGTAAAAGAAATGTATTAAATGGAAAAAATGCTTGCTGTTATCCTGGCTTTGAATCTCAGCTTACGGGTGCAAATGTGAAAGAGGACGGATGCGTTCGTGACGGCAAAATCATTACAGCAAGAGCAATGGGCAAGGCAAATGAATTTTCACTTGAAATAATAGATGCGCTTTGTGGAAGCGAAATGAAGGAAAAGCTAAAGGCTTCAGTTTTGCTTTAAGGGCTCAGAAGAAAGGAAACGCCATGACACCGATTAAAAGAGAAAAGGATATCATTAGAAAAGACTGCTCTGAAAAACGCAATGCCATGACACTTGAGGAAAGAAAGGAAAAGGATGCAAAAATTTGCCAAACGGCTACATCCTTAATCAGCTTTAGGCATGCTGATATAATTTTGCTTTATGCACCAATAAAATCTGAAATAGATGTTATGCCTATCTTTGAGCTTGCAAGGGAAAAGGGTAAAAGGGTTGCCTTTCCTCGTTGCAATGTGGAAGAAAGGACAATGAAATTTCACTTTGTTGAAAGCCTTGATGATTTGTCCCCTTGCGCATACGGAATAAGAGAGCCAAGAGAGGATTTACCAGCTTATGACCCAGAAAGCACAAAGGGTGTAGCGCTTTGCTACGTACCAGGGCTTGCATTTGATGTGTATGGATATAGATTAGGTTACGGAAAGGGCTATTACGATAAATTTATGCACAAATTTATGGGCTCAACTATAGGAATGGTATATTCCTCATTGATACTACCAACTCTACCAAGAGGGCGATTTGATAAGCATTGTGACATATTAATAACGGAGCAAGGCATTAAAACAATCAAACAGGAAAAATAATAAAAGTAGCTCTGCCAAAACTCGGCAGAGCTTTTTTAGCCTAAAAAACCAAAAAGTTTGAAAATAATTATTTAGAAAACGAGAGAAAACAAGAGAAAACGAGAGAAAAAGCGAGCAAATTAAAAACTTTTTAATTTTTTCGAAAAAATGTGTTGACATAACCAAACTTGCGTGATATAATGATTGAGCAATAAAAAAGGGAAAACCCATATATATTAAATGGAGGAAATCAAAATGTCAACATTTATGGCTAACAACACCATTGAACGTAAATGGTATGTTATTGATGCTGCTAATAAGCCTCTTGGTAAGACAGCTGTTGCTGCTGCAAACATCTTGAGAGGTAAGCATCGTCCTGAATTCACACCTCATGCTGACTGTGGTGAATTCGTAATCATTATAAACGCATCAAAGGCAGTTCTTACTGGTAAAAAGCTTGAGCAAAAGTACTACAGACGTCACTCTGGCTATATCGGTGGTCTTAAAGAGGTTCAGTATAAGACTCTTATGGCTACAAGACCTGAGCTTGCTATGCAGCTTGCAGTTAAGGGCATGCTCCCACACAACTCTATCGGCGACAAGTCTATCACAAGACTTAAGGTTTATGCTGGTAGCAATCACAATCAACAGGCTCAAATGCCAATCGCTGTTGAAGTAAAATAATCTGGGAAAGGATAGAAGAAAATGTATACAAGTGCTAAACCATATTTCTACGGAACAGGTAGAAGAAAGAAATCTGTAGCTCGTGTTCGTCTTTATCCTGGTACAGGCGTTATTACAATTAACGGCAAGGACATTGATGAATATTTCGGACTCGAAACATTAAAGCTTATTGTTAATCAACCACTTGAGGTTACTGAAACAATCGGTAAGTACGACATCGTTGCTAACGTTGTTGGTGGTGGTATCTCTGGTCAAGCTGGTGCAATCCGTCACGGTATTGCAAGAGCTTTACTTGTAGCTGACGAAACATATAGAGGCGCTCTTAAGGCTTCTGGCTTCCTCACACGTGACCCACGTATGAAGGAAAGAAAGAAGTATGGTCTCAAGGCTGCTCGTCGTGCACCACAGTTCTCAAAGAGATAATTACTTTTTACAAAAGCAAAGACACATCATTTTATTTGGTGTGTCTTTTGTTTGTTAGGAAAAATTATGAATAAATTTAAAGAAACTAAAAAGAGCGTAAAGGAAGAGATTTCTAAAAGAAGGCTAAAAAGAGATGAAAATGGTAGAGTCGTAATTGAAATGACAGTGAAAAACGACGATGATTTTCTATCTCCCTTTTCAGAAAACGAAACTCCTGTAATTAGTGAAAGCGTTAGTGATTTTATCGAAAATAGCACAATTTCGCTACCACTTGAGCCATTAACTATGAAAATTCATAGTGATTGCATTGACGAAAGAGAGCAGGAGCTATATAAAAAAGCAATCAAGGAATATTATACAGAGCGCTACATATCTAACGAAAAGGAAATAAAGCGTAACTATATAATAGCTATAATAATGGCGCTTGTTGGAGTGTTAATGCTTGGCTTTTCAATCTATTTTGGAGTTAGCGAGCAAATGCTTGTTGCCGAAATTATAGATATTTCAGCATGGGTATTTCTTTGGGAGGCTGTTGATATAAGCATATTAAGAAATATTTCCTTGCGTGTAAAACGAAAAAGGTATCTTTCATATATAGGAATGAATATTGAATATTAAAAAAGGGGATGTTGCAATAAGCACAGAACAAAAACAGACACTCCTAAAGCTAAAAAGCTAAATAAAATTGTATTTTAAGTAAAAATAATGTCGAGATGTTGCAAAAATTGCAACATCTCCTCTTTTTTTATGTCTGTTTTTTAGTCGCGACCTCGCACTCTACCGTACGAAGTACGCCTACGTTTGCGAGTTCACGCCTTCTGCACTCATTTCACTATCCCCAAAAAAAGGAGCTGTTGCATTAGCGACAGCTCCTTTTAATATAAATAAATCGAAATTAAATAATCAAGGCTATTATTCAGATAATTCTCTGTATATTCAACCTGTAAATCCCATGTGTCAAGCTCGGTGAGCTCGTCATCATTCGGCCAAACAAATGTTCCTAAAATTTCCCATCTGTCAAAATTTCTTTCAAAGCTATCACGATTAGCGTAAATATAAGAGTAGCAAAGCTCCATTCTGTCCTCGATAACAGGAATTGCGTCCCTTAATAATTGACCAACAAGTATATCAAACTCCTCAAATGTAAATAAAGCCTCAAACCAAGGGTTTTGCTCCCTTGCCCAAAGCGTGTCATACGCCTTTGCTCCCTTGCTATGACCTACAATGCCAAGACTTCTGTCAAAGTCCCAAACAGGTCCACAGCAAAGCTTACCACCTATATCTCTATACATATAAAAGCTTGAATATCCAACGTCAACGCATTTGAATAGCTCGTAAACTATATAAGCCTGCGCAAAGCTTTCCACGTCAATAAGCTCGCAAACAGCATTATAATCACCTGTTGAAAGAGCACCTGTGCAGGACTCAAGATAGCTTAATATAGCTTGTAAGTGAGCCTCGTTAAATAGCTCACTATCTGTATCAGGCGCTTTAATTACATAGTATTTATCATCAAGTGTTACATATTTTCCGTCTGCACGTCCGTCCATCTCAATTAAAAAGCCTGACTCGCCCTCATAGCTTTCGGTTATATTAACTCTGTTTTCGTTTACTTGAATTTGCTCACAAATCAAGTAAACACCAACATATTCATCGTTTAAATATAGCTCGGCAAATTGAGTAGAGGTGGTAAAATTTAATTTATCAAAATCTGATGCAACACTTTGTGCAAGGTAATTTCTTACAAGGCTAAGGTCGGAATGGTTGGAGATAAGAGTCCAGCTTTTAGCCGTACCATTTCCAAAAAGGTCAATGCCATTTTTGAACTTTATCCTGTATGGCTTTTTGTCATATTCCCAAGTCGAATTGCCCCTACCACGAATTTCGGCAGGCTCATAGCTTAATAAATATTCCTCGTCTGTATTTTCCACGCTGATAAAACAGCTTAAATATTCCTCTTTAGAAACAATTTCTTCATTATTAATAGTATTAATAGAAATTATTGGTAATGAAAGAGCAGTCCTTTCAAAAATAGCCTCAATGTGACAACTTTCAGTTGCCTTAACCCTTATAGTTTCGCTTTTTTCACCATTAGACCAGCCTAAAAATGTAAAGCCATAGCCAGCCCAAGCCGTAACTGCAGAGGCTTCACTCTCGTGGTCGACAAATTGATTTAAGCTACCAACCACAGAGCACCCACCCAAATTTGATGAGAAGGTTATATTATGTACTTTAATAAAAATAGCTACATAAGATGAGCTTTTATCACAGTAATCATATCGTGTAGCTTCGCTTTTTCCGTCGTCCCAGCCGATAAATCTATAGCCCTCGCTTGCTGTTGCCGTTACAGCAGAGCCTTCGGATGGTCCTTCAAAAATTTGTGTTGCTTCACCTGTGATATAGCCACCCTCGGTTGCAGAATATGATATTTTTACAGTCGGGTCAATTTCAAAAATTGCTGTAAAGTCCTTGCTTTCACTTAAGATATCTGTTCGATATGGCTCCTTTTTACCATCACTCCATTGAACAAAGCGATAGCCACTTTTAGCACTTGCAACAACCTGTGTAAATGTAACTCCAGAATCGGTATAATATCTGCTTTGCGTTTCCTCTCCTACTATAATTCCACCCTCAGAGCAGGAATAGTTGACAGTAATAAGAGGTAGCTTTTCAAATAGAGCAGTAAATTCAGCACTTTCATTTAGTGAATCAATGCGTGTGCTTTCTGTTTTTCCGTCGCTCCAGCCTGTAAATTTATAGCCCTCATTTGCTACTGCTGTAACGGAGTCAAAGGTGTAGGGGAGAGTGGGGTTTTCAATCGTCTGCTTTGCTTCACCGTCAATATATCCACCCTCTTTTGCTATATATTCAACCGAGATTTCCCAACTATTCGAGCAGGAAACAAGCAAAAGAACAAGAAAAACGCCCAAAATATAAATAATTTTTTTCATTTGTATCCTCGGGTTTATGTAAAAAATATTTAAAGCTAATCCTATTATATATCATAAGAGAACAAAAAGCAATAAAAAAACTCCTTGGGATTTCCAAGGAGTTAATTTATTTAAGTAGATTAGTCAATCTTTGCGCTATTAACCTTGATGCCAGGGCCCATTGTAGAAGCTACTGTACAGCTCTTAATGTATTGTCCCTTAGCAGCAGCTGGCTTAGCCTTAATAATAGCACCGAGAAGAGTAGCGAAGTTCTCACCAAGCTTTTCAGTACCAAATGAAGCCTTACCGATTGGACAGTGAATAATATTTGTCTTGTCAAGACGATACTCAATCTTACCAGCCTTAGCCTCTGTAACAGCCTTAGCAGTATCCATTGTAACAGTACCAGCCTTTGGGTTAGGCATAAGTCCCTTAGGACCGAGAACCTTACCAAGACGACCAATAACACCCATCATATCAGGTGTAGCAATTACAACGTCAAACTCAAACCAGTTTTCCTTTGTAATCTTCTCAACATAATCCTCAGCACCAACATAATCGGCACCAGCAGCCTCAGCTGCAGAAGCCTTGTCACCACGAGCAAATACGAGAGTACGAACCTTCTTACCTGTACCGTGTGGAAGAACAACAGCACCTCTTACCTGTTGGTCAGCGTGACGGGAGTCAACACCAAGACGAACGTGAACCTCAACGGTTTCATCAAATTTAGCAGTAGCTGTCTTGCAAACAAGCTCCATTGCCTCTGCTGGATCGTAGAGCTTAGAAGCCTCAACAAGACCTGCATTTGCGATATATTTCTTTCCTTGTTTCATCTCAAATTACCCCCCTATTAGTCTTCAACGGTAACGCCCATAGAACGAGCAGTACCCTTGATCATGCTGATAGCAGCCTCTAATGAGCCAGCGTTTAAGTCAGGCATCTTAGTTTCTGCAATTTTTGTAACCTGCTCCTTAGTGAGCTTAGCAACCTTAGTCTTGTTAGGTGTAGCAGAAGCAGTTTCAATGCCTGCAGCCTTCTTAATAAGAACAGGAGCTGGTGGAGTCTTTGTGATGAATGTGAATGAACGGTCAGCATAAACTGTAATTACAACAGGAATGATGTAACCGATATCATTTTTTGTTCTTTCGTTAAATTCCTTTGTAAAGTTAGGAATTGAAACACCATATTGTCCAAGAGCAGGACCGATAGGTGGTTGTGGGGTTGCTTTTCCGGCTGGAATTTGAAGCTTAATATAACCCTGAATTTTCTTAGCCATTATAAATTTCCTCCTTAGTGGTACTTATACGAGAGAATTAAAAGATTTTTCTCTCTCCCACTTTATTTGTGCGACTTTCAAACCGTCGCAAGGTTTATTTTAGATTTTTTTGATGCTCTTAACATCTAAGCTTACAGGCATTTCACGACCGATAGTAGATACAATAACTGTAACCTCGTTTCCGTCCTCGGAAATTTCTCCAAGCTTGCCCTTGTGTCCTGCCAAAAAGCCGTCAGTAATTTCAACCTCATCGCCAATTTGGTAGGTTTCTGTGGTAACAATACCCTCTAAGTTAGCTTCACGTACCTCATCATCAGTGAGAGGAACAGGTCTTGCACCAGGACCAACAAAGCTTGCAACACCATTAATAGGTCTAATAGCGTGCCATGTGGAATCGTTCATAACCATCTTTACAAATACATAGTTAGGATAGATTTTTTCCTCCACAATCTTTTCCTTGCCCTTTGCATCAGTTGTAACTGATGTGATAACAGGAATCTTTACGTCGAAAATAACATCAGAAAGATTTCTGTTTTCAATAACTCTTTCAATAGAGAGCTTTACCTTGTTTTCATAACCAGTGCGAGTATGGACAATATACCATCTCGGACCTACGTTTAGTTCGTTTAAATCACTCATAGCTTACCTCATTCATAGAAGAATAGGTTGTTGAAGCCCTTGAACATCGCATTGAATAATGCTTGAAGACCGCCATCGATAAGACCGATAACAACTGCAGCAGCAATAACAATAACCATTACAAGTAAAAAGTTCTTCCATGTTGAAGATCTTGATGACCAAGTAATCTTCTTGAATTCGGACTTAAGGCCCTTAAAGAATTCCTTTAATCTGGTGAAAAGACCAGGCTTTTTACCAGCGACATTCTTGTCAGAGTGATTTATCTTATTATCCTTATTTGCCATCACTTTACTCCTTACTTAGATTCTTTGTGCAAGGTGTGCTTACGACAGAAGCGACAGAACTTATTCATTTCAAGTCGATCTGGATCGTTCTTCTTGTTTTTCTTTGTGTCATAGTTACGTTGCTTACACTCGGAGCAAACTAATGTAACCTTGACTCTTGCATCATTAGCCATTTTTCGGCACCTCCTAATAAAATTTTTGCGTAACGCTTGTACGCAGTACCTCCCTCTAACAGGGAACAATAATAATCTTAATTGCGAGCGCAAAAAAAGAACCCCTGCACGAGGTGACAACATTTTATCACATAAAGTTATGCTTGTCAATACCTTTTTTCAATTTATTATTAAAAATATTATTATATATAAAATAATTCTCTTGATATTTGTATTTAATTATGTTAAAATATACAATGGAATTTTATATGTTAAGGAATGATAACAATGATAAACAAGTATTTAGAGTGTGGACAGATAGTACGCTCTCATGGAATAAATGGAGCTATGGTTGTTAGCCATTTTTGTGATAGCTATGAGGTTTTTGAGGGGCTTAAGCACCTTTGCTTTAAAAATGGCGATACATATGTAGAGCATAAGGTGAAAAAATGCTCACCCTATAAAAATTCAGCCCTTGTTGTTTTGGACGGTATTGATACTCCCGAGGATGTAACAAAGCTCAGAGGTAGCTATCTTTACGCTAAGCGTGAGGAGATTTTAAAGGACGAGGACTCGTTTTTTATAGTTGACCTAATCGGCTTAAGCGTTAAGGACAACAAAACAGGGGTAGAGTACGGAAGGCTAAAGGATGTAATCAATCAGGGTGCTCAGGATATTTATGTTGTGGAAAGGGAAGATGACGCAGATATACTAATCCCTGCAATACCACAGTTTGTAAATAAAATTTCACTTGAGGAAGGAATTTATGTAACCCTCATAGAGGGAATGCTATAATGAGATTTGATATTTTAACTTTGTTTCCACAAATGGTTGAAAGCGTGCTTGAAAGTAGTATAATAGGACGTGCAAGAGAAGGTGGAATTATTACAGTCTGCACCCACGATATAAGAGATTATACTCTTGACAAGCACAAAAAGACCGACGACACACCATATGGTGGTGGTAAGGGTATGCTTATGTCAACTCAACCAATTTGTGACTGCTTTGATGCAGTGTGTAAAAATCTACCAGATGGGAAGAAAAAAGTGATTTATGCCTCACCCCGTGGACGAATTTTTAATCATGAGGTAGCTAAGGAGCTTTCGGAATATGACAATTTAATTATACTTTGTGGACATTATGAGGGTGTTGACGAAAGAGTAATTGAGGAAATTGTAGATGAAGAAATTTCTATAGGCGACTATGTTTTGACAGGTGGCGAAATTCCTGCCTGCATAATTGTTGATGCGGTTTCTCGTCTTATAGACGGAGTTTTGTCTGATAAGGAATGCTACGAAAAGGAAAGCGTAGCCTCTGGACTTTTAGAGTACCCTCAATATACTAAGCCACGTGTGTTTAGAGGTAGAGAGGTGCCTGAGGTTTTGCTCTCTGGTCATCATGAAAATATAGAAAAATGGCGACATGAGAAATCTCTTGAAATAACAAAACAACGTCGTCCGGATTTGTATGAAAGGTATGTCGCTCAAAATCCGCCGATAGTGAAGAAAAAGAAAAAATAGCCGACTAAGTGTCGATAAAAAGGAGGAAAGGCAATGGAAAAAAAGCAGAAAAAGCAATCTGCCCTTAGTAAAATAAGTGGTGGCTTGTTTTCCCTAATACAAAAAAGCTTTATAGGTCGCTTTTTTACAAGCTATGATAAGGACAATAAGCCTTTTCTAAAAACAAAGGTTAAGAAAGCAAAAAGTGGTGCGTATTCTAAGCGTCGCAGAGTGATAAGTAGAATAGAAAATAATAAGGTAATAAATGCCTTTAATATGCTATTTACTCAGCTATTAAGAGTGTCTATTCGTGATTATGGAGTAATATTCTTTTTACTCGGCATAGGTGTAACAGGCTTGTATCCATTAAATGGTATGATTATGTTTGTTCATGTACCATTTTACTATTTTGTTTTCGGTATTTCTATTTCAACCTGTGCCTTACCACTATTGTTCTCAAAAAGGTCGCTTGCAAGTGGAATTCTATCAAGTAAAATCGTTTCATTCATTATATTTGACTTCTTAGGCTGTGACAAAGAGGATATGGAGGAAATTGCAAAGAAGGATAGCCTTTCTAAAACAAATGTGGCGATATTAATAGGCTTAGTCTTTGGTTTTTTAGCTTACTTTGTATCACCTATAACTGTAGCGATTACCATTGTTGCTATAGCAGTAGTTTACTTAACATTTAAAACACCTGAGGTTGGTGCAATTTTAATTATATTCATATTGCCATTTGCAGAAAAGATAGTTCTTTTTGTAGGCATTTTGTGCACATTTGTGTCCTACATGATTAAAATCTTTATGGGCAAACGACTAATCAAGCTTGAATATCTTGATATTTTTGCCTTCAGTGCAATAATTTTTATGATAGCCTTTGGTATGAATTATTCAAATCCACTTCAATCATTGCCAACATTAATAAACAATGTAGTAATGTTCCTTGCTTACTTTATTTATTCTAATATAATTAGAAGTAAGGAATGGTTTAAAAAATGCCTTTTTGCACTTGCAAATTCAGCATTGATTGTAGCACTAATTGCGATTTTCCAATCGGTAATGGGTGGACTTGCGCAGAATTTTGAAAGCCTAAAAATAGCCTTTGAAAATAATGGTGCAGTTTCCTCTACGTTTGCAAGCCCTATCGTGCTTGCACAATTTATGGTTGTTGCAATTCCATTCTCATTTGTGCATATGTTTTCTGAAAGAAAGGATGCAGGAAAGTTCTTTGGCTTTTTAATTACAGCAGTCTTAATTACAGCATTAATACTTTCAAATTCAAAGGTTGCACTAATCGGCTTGTTTGTCGGTGTTATGCTTTTGCTTCTTGTATTTAACAGAAACCATATATTCGTAATAGCATTCTTAGCTGTTTTGATACCAATACTTGCATATGCACTTCCTGAGGACGTTTTGAATCAGGTGTTTTCATTAATCGGAGTTGAAAAGAGTAGTATTCCAGAGCTGTTTTCAACACTGGGTCAAGAATTTTTAATGCTTATAAAATCGCCCTTTGGCTTTAGAGCAGGGGCAAATGTAAATGAATTTTTCCCTGAGTATCAAAATGCGCATATAAACAGCCTACCACTTCAAATGCTATTTGATTATGGAATTATAGCAATTATAGTGTTTGCAATGTTTTTAATTGTCTTTGCAAGATTGATTTTCTCATATTGTGTAAAGGCAAAGAACAAATATAGAAAAATTAACTGTTGCGCAGGCTTTTGTGCGCTAACAGGCTTGTTCACAATGGGCATTTTTGATTATGTATGGTATGATAGCAGAATATTCTTATTAAGCGTTGTTTGTGCGGCTCTTTCCTTCGCTTATATAAAAATAGAGCGTGAGGAAAATATAGAGGGCTCAAGGATTGTTGATATCTCTACAGGTAGCGTAGATGTTGAGCTTAACGATGAGGCTGAGCATGACAAGGTTTCTCGAAGAATGTATTTGCACGTTATGAAAAGAAAACCAAAAAATACTGTAACGGAGGCTAAGGAGTTTTCAAATACCGAGGATTTTATTAATATAGCAAAAGAAGACATAGAAAATGAAGAGAGATATTAGGCTCGGTAAAGGAGGAAACAGATGTTTATAGATAAGGTTAAAATATATGTAAAGGCAGGCAATGGTGGAAACGGTAGTGTTTCCTTCCGTAGAGAAAAATACGTTGCTAAGGGTGGACCCGATGGTGGCGACGGAGGAAATGGTGGAAATGTAATTTTCACTATTGACAAGGGATCGAATACCCTGCTTTCCTTTAGATATAAAAGAAAATTCGTTGCAGAAAATGGTGGAGATGGTGCAGGCGCTAAGTTCCATGGTAAAAACGGAGAGGATATTATAATTAATGTTCCGGAGGGAACTTTAATTAGAGATGAAAAAACAGGCAAAATTTTAAAGGATATGTCAAACTGTCAGGATTGGATTTGCGCCAAGGGAGGCAGAGGTGGTTGGGGTAACAAGCATTTTGCAACCCCAACAAGACAGATTCCAAGATTTGCAAAAAGTGGTACAAAGGGACAGGAATGGGAGCTGATATTAGAGCTTAAAATGCTTGCAGACGTTGGTCTTGTTGGACTTCCAAGTGCTGGTAAGTCCTCACTTCTTGCAGCAGTTAGCGACGCAAAGCCAAAAATAGCTGACTACCATTTTACAACCCTTTCACCAAATTTAGGTGTTGTAAATGTAAGAGAAGGGCACGGCTTTGTAATGGCAGATATACCAGGGCTAATCGAGGGCGCCTCTGACGGACTCGGCTTAGGTCACGCATTTTTAAGGCATATCGAAAGATGTAGATTGCTTGTTCAAGTCGTTGATATTTCCTGCTTTGAGGGAAGAAATCCAATAGATGATATTAAGGTTATAGATGAGGAGCTTTCCAAGTTTTCCCCTGAATTATCGACACGTCCTCGCATAATTGTAGCAAATAAGGTTGATTCGCTTGACAGAAGCGTGGTTGACGTAGATGCTTTTGAGGCGTACGTAAAGGAAAGAGGCTGGGAAACCATTTATATCTCTGCCTATACAGGCGAAAATACTGATGAACTAATAAATCGCATTGACGAAATGCTTAAGGAGCTTCCACCACTTACAATCTATGAGGCAGATTATATGCCTGAGGATACAGTTTTAGCTGATAGCGAGGATCACCCAATTACAATAACAAAGGATTCACAGGGCACCTATGTTGTAGAGGGTGAATGGCTATTTAATCTTGTTGGACAGGTTAATTTCGAGGATAGAGAATCGCTTATGTTTTTCCAAAGAGTACTACTTAAAAGTGGTGTAATAGAAAAGCTAAGAGAGGCTGGCTGTCAAGATGGAGATAGCGTTTCAATTTACGATTTTGAATTTGATTTTGTAATGTAAAATAAAAGAGGGAATTGGTAGTCAATTCTCTCTTGGTTTAACCCAGTGGTTGTTCTAACAAAAATGAGGTAAAAAATGAAGCTAAATTTAGGTTGCCACCTTTCAGTTTCTGGTGGCTATGAAAATATGGGCAGGGTTGCACTTTCAATAGATGCAAATACCTTCCAATTCTTTACAAGAAATCCCAGAGGAGGCTCCTTTAAGCCACCAACAGATGAGGATATCAATGGACTTATAAAAATAATGGAGGAAAATAACTTTGCTCCAATTATTGCGCATGCCCCCTATACCTTCAATCCGTGTGCACTTGACGAGGGTATTCGTGAATATACAATTAGAACAATGGCTGAGGATTTGCGTTTGCTCGATAAAATTCCAAAGGTTTATTACAATTTTCATCCGGGTAGCCATGTCCAACAGGGTAGCGAGGTTGGAATTTCTAAAACCGCTGATAGCCTAAACAAAATTCTTGCAAATAGTGAAAAAACAATAGTTTTAATTGAAACTATGGCTGGAAAGGGTAGCGAAATTGGTAAGAGCTTTGAGGAAATCAGGGCTATTATAGATAAGGTTGAAAATAAAGCACGTGTTGGCGTTTGCTTAGATACCTGTCATGTAAGTGATGGTGGATATGATATATCAAATAATGTAGATAAGGTCTTTGATGAATTTGATAAAATCATCGGTATTGACAGATTAAAAGCAATTCACTTGAATGATTCTAAAAACCCTCTTGGTGCTCATAAGGATAGACATGAAAAAATCGGTGAGGGATATCTTACCTTAGATGGTATTGTTAAGATAATAAGCCACCCTGTGGTTAGAAATTTGCCGATTTGCTTGGAAACCCCACAGGATTTAGAGGGATATGCAAGAGAAATTAAAATGCTGAAGGAAATAGTAAAGGACTTGCCATAAGTCCTTTATTTTTTCTTTTTTACAATATTTATAATACCCTTGTTATTAACAGTCATTAAAAAAACATCCTTTAGCTTTAGCTTTTTTTTGCTAAGGTGCTCTAATACCCATTCCTTGTTCTTAGAAATCAGCTTTAGATTGCTTTCGTTAATTCTTCCATCAAGAACAACAGCATGACTAAGCTCATCGCCTGTGTTATTGGACAATGTTTTTTTGTCAACATCTCCTATAGTAAGTGCTTGATGCTCCTCCTTTAAGAATATAGCGAGCTGACCGTTTTGCTCCAAAATTGCATATTCAACCTGTGAAATATCAAATACATTTTTTATTCTTAATTCCTCTAAAAGCTCGTTGATACCAATTCGGAGCTTTCTTAATTCCTTCTGATTAATTTCTCCCTTAATAATTATAATGCTTGGATTTCCATAGAGTAGCTTTTTAATGAATGGAGATTTGATTACTGCAAATGAAACAATAATTTCTATGCAGAGAAGAAAAAGCATCGGTATAATAGCTCTATGAATAGGCAAATCAGGAGATTGTATCGGCAAAACGGCAAGCTCAGAAACCAAAAAGGTTGTTACAAGCTCTGAAAGCTGAAGCTGACCAACCTGCCTTTTACCCATTAACCTTATTATAATAATGAAAACAGGGTAGATGATTAATATTTTTATTAATACATTAAGCATAAAACATTCCTTTCATTAGTATTCTTAAACAAAAATAAAGAAAAATACATAAAATATAAATAAATGTATTGACAATTAATTAGAATAATGTTAGAATAAAAGCCCATCCACCAAAAAGCTTGTCAAAAAATTTTAAAAAAAGTTTAAAAAAGTACTTGACAAAGGTGAGAAGTGGTGATATAATAGCAAGGCACTACGCAAAAAGGCGTAGGGACGTAACAGAACCGAAAGGTTTGATGGCGAAAGAAAAGATCCTTGAAAATTGAACAATGAACG
>JAFTKN010000006.1 GCA_017453255.1 Clostridia bacterium
CAAAGTCGCATAGTCGATTGTTATCGTCTGTTCAAGAAACAGCCTCTACACTCTCCTTGCTTCGTTTGAATTGCTACGCCAAAAACAATAATCAATTGTTTTTGACTTGCAAGCAACTTACAGACTTAGTTTACCTATATGAAATTCCCCATGCCTAAAGCTTGGGGATTTCTCTTTTCATTTAGTTGTTTGCCGTGTTCTGCAAGCACACCCACGGAAGCCTCAAAGCTCATTCTTCGCTTTGAGGACCCCCTGCCGTCGCATAGTCGATTAACTACGATAAGCCGAGAGAAAATTCCTTTACTTGTAATAATGTTGTAATTTCTAACCTATGGTTGTCAAAAAGCAACCGATTGTTTATTGCATTTTTAGTTTTTTAATGATATAATCAAATTACAAGCAATTTTAGTTTTCTGGGAGGTAAATATGGAAAACAAACAAAATGATTTTAAATTTAGCAAATCGCTATTAGGAAAGCTTTTAGCCATTTTCAGCTTTGTGCTTGCTGTCTTTTCATTAATTCTATTTTGTGTAGCATACTTAAATAATTCAAGCATTAATATGTCTGACACAATAAAGGGCTTACAGGTTGTATCCTGCATTACAATTATCATTTCAACAGGAATTTTTACTACCTACTACTTATTTTTCAGACACAAGAAAAATTATGACTTCATAATTTCAGTAGGATTAATTATATTATGTGTAGCTTATCTAATAACCATAATTTCAACCTTTGTTACACTTGCTGATGAAATAAGCAAAACAAGCAAGTATATAGACGTTTCTCCTAAAATAGTTGAAGCTATTGCATCAATAGTAATCCCCGTTTTAACAATAGTGCTTTTTTCACTATCTGCATATTATGTTTTCAAAAAGAAGCCTAATATGTTAGCTGTTTTTACTATAATTCCTGCTGTTATCACTTTGCTTGAATTTATCTCAATTCCTATGTTGACATCACTAACAGGCTCAGCCTTAGGTGATGGAGTTGGAAAGTTTTTAGAGTTTTTCGCTCTTTGCGAGGCTAGTGTTTACTGTTGTCTTTTTGTTCTTGGCTTAGATTTAAGCTGTGAATATAAGAAAAATGCAGAGTCTGATGCTTCCATAGCTGAAGCTTCTTTAAACGCTCAGGACCTTGACGACGCAGATGTTAATTATGACGAGGCAATTAAAGAGGATATAGCTGATAAAGAATTAGAGGAAGAAGAAAACAACTTAGAAGCAGAGTAACACCATTCAAAGCACCACAGCAAAATGCTGTGGTGCTTTTTTATTTTCCAAAAATTTGTCCTTAAATTTACACATACAAAAACTGACTTTGCGATAAAAATAATAGTAGCAGAAAATATTTTGTGGGGGGGTAAATATGGACAACAATTTGGGCTTTAAATTACCGCTTAGCTTTCAAATGGCACTTGCTCACAATCCAAAATCAATGAACGCATTTTTAAATATGGATATAGATAAGCAGGACAAAATTGTAAGTCAGGCTTGGAAAACTGAAACTAAGCGCGAAATGCAAATGCTTGTGGATAAATTAGCCGACAATCAGGAAGGCTTGATATAAAAATCGCACCTTGAGAGCTTTTCTCAAGGTGCATCTTTTATTCCATTTCTAAAATTGCTTTAAAGAGTCTTTTTGCGCCTTCAATTTCACTATTTTGTGTGGTGTAGATTTTTTCAACGCAGATTACTGTGTCGCTACTAAAAATTCCCTTTAAAATTGGATATTGCTTAGCAAAATTGGTCTTGCTAATTTCTATACCCTTTCCGTTGTAAATCATACCCTCGTCGATTACATAATCCTGACCTAAGATATCCTTAATTGACATAAAGTAGCCCTTAAACTCGTCAAAGACCTCCTTACTCATTATGTAAAAAGCGACGTGGCCAGAGTTGATTTCTGAATTTATCCCCTTGTACGCCTCTTGATTTGCCTGCACACTTAAGATTTTACCAAAGGCACTTTCGTTTTCTTCATTATCTGCAATACCACCCTTGCCCTGATAGGTAACGGTTGTGAAATTAAGCATTACTTCTCCGTCGCCGTTATAATCCTCCATTACAGAGCAAAGTGCCTTTTGCATTTCATCATGAAGCGTACCAGTTATATAAACAGGTCCAAAATATGATACATTCAAGTCTGTTCTCTTAGTGCTTATCATTTGTGGAATTGTTATAAGCAAAACTACTAAGAAAAAGCTTATAATTATTATCTTCCACTTATGATTAAACCATAAATTTGCCCAGAATTTTCCCTGCTTTATTTCTTCCTTATCATCGTGAATTTTTATATTATTTTCAACACCAAGCATCCTTTGACGCTTAGCCTCATTAGACTCATGAATTTCGGGTTGATTACTTTCGCTCATATCGTTCTCCCTTTCATTTCTTTATCTTATTATACATTATATATTAAAAAAATTCAACATAAGAAAAATAAAAGCAGAAATTTTATGCTCTCCCTGTCAAATAGACATAGTAAAAAGCAAAAAATTTTCAAGACTATGAAAAAGGATTATATTATTTTATAGTCGGAATATCCTATTTCTTTTGTTAGAGCAAATATCACTCGTCACAAGTCGAATATAACTGCATAGCAATAAAACTTGCCTCAGTTAAATAGAATGCGTGATACTCCGTTAAGAGTATCACGCTAAGAATACATTTTATTATGAATTTGATGAAACTAAGTTGTTATAGCTTATTGATACGTATTTTTTACCCTCGGCTATTTCGCCACTTTGTAAATATGAAACTGTCTTTTCATCACCATTTGTTTCAATTACGTATGCACCTAAAATAACATTTGCTTCCATATGAGCAGCTGTTTCAAAGCCTACAACCTTAATTTCCATAATATCGTAGCCACGAGTTGTAAAGTCAACGCTTACTGCTCCGTTTTGAGCTACGCCCTCTGTACTTACAGCCTCGCTTGTTCCGAGCTTAGAATCTAAGCCTGCAAATAAGCCATAGCTTAAGGACTTACCTGTTTTCTCATATTCGCTAATTGCATTTTTATTAACTGTAAAGCCCATTAACATTCCACCATTACCATATAGAGGTGCTGAGTAGCCTTGGCAGATAAAGAGCGCTTTTGTTTCTACCTCTGTCTTGTGTTGGCAACCCTCGTTTGAGCAATCTTCAATTTTAGTACCTACGCTTGTATATCCGCTTGCGTACTCAATGGACGTTACCAAAACGTGCTGAGGATTTTCTTGTGCTACTGTTATTCTACAATCACTACATACGCTTACGCAAGGATTTGATATAAATCCATGACTGCCTGATATTGCAAGAGGCTTACAATAGTTTTCTACAATTGTGTGTGCAGTTATTGTTTGACCTGGCTCGTAGGTCCAAGGACTTGCCTCGTCAAGATAATCAACAATCGTTGCACCTGTAACACCTGAGAAGGTGTTTGCATTGATAAGGGTCTTAGCTGTAATGCCATCGCCAATTAAAACGTATTCTATTTTCGCACTTGAATCACGGAACGGATAAGATACACCAAATTGAACGTTACTTTGTATGTAAACAGTAAAGGTCTTTACATCTTGACCAGCTCTTGCTGAATGAAAAGCTTCATCTGCAATAGTTTTTAAGGTAGCAGGAAGCACAATTGACTGCATTTTATAGCAATGAGCAAATGCCTTGCTAGGAATATTTTCTAAGTTTGGTGGAAGGATTACTTCTACTAAATTGTCGCAGTTTGCAGCAAAGTTGCCTTTCAAATCCTTTAATGAAGTGCAACCACTTAAGTCAAGTGATGTAATTGAATCGTTGTCGGTAAATGGTCCACCATAGCCACCACCTACTGAAGTTAGATTAGCACACTTGCTAAGGTCGAAATGCTCAAAGCCTGTCTTTTGGAAGGAATACTCCTGTATTTTTACAAGTGATGCTGGGAAACTAACAGTACCAGTAAGCGAGGTACAGCCGTTGAACGCATGACCACCTATTTCAGTCATACCCTCCACAAGAATAAGCTCGTTGGTAGCTACCATATTGGAGCACCCCTTAAATGCACTTCCTGTTAGCACCTTGAATTTTGGGAAGGTAATTTGGGTAAGACTGGTACAGTCTGAGAAGTTACCCTTTTTTATCTCAGCTACGCAATTTGGATTAAAGGTTATTTTTTCAACTGAACAACCTGTAAAAATACCATCGCCACTGATAAAGAAGGTATCAGTTGCTAAGAAGGTAAGTGTTTTTAAGCTTGTTGCCTTATTAAACATCACATTACATTCAATACCCTCAATTTCATCAGGGAATATGATGTCAGTTGCACTGTCCTTTGTGTAGCCATCTTGGAAGCCTATTACCTGATTTTCTTCTACAATAAATACAGTACCAAAATCAACAGTTCTTCCATCTGTTAATGTTACCTCATTTGCAGCGCTAACTGAAAATGCAAAAAGACAAATCAAAGTAGCTATGAACAAGGTAACTAAAATTTTCTTTTTCATCTTTCTCTCCTAAATAATAAATATTTATACACTTTAATTATATAATAAATAATTGATTAAGTCAATACAATATACAAAATTTTACAAAAAAAATGCACCCCATAAGGAGTGCATTTTGTTATTATGAGTTTGATGAAACTAAGTTGTTATAGCTTATAGTTGCATACTTGTTTTCGCCCTCTGGTGAGCCTATCTGTAGATAAGAAACTGTCTTTTCTTCGCCATCTGTTTCAATTACATATGCACCTAAAATAAGCTGTGTTGCCTTGTGGTCGTCTGTCTTAAAGCCTACAACCTTAATTTCCATAATGTCATAGCCACGAGTTGTAAAGTCAACGCTTACTGCTCCATTTTGAGCTACGCCCTCTTTACTTACAGCCTCATTTGTACCAAGCTTAGTTAATGAGCCAGCAAATAAACCATAGCTTACGGTCTTGTCTGTTGCGTCTGTATATGCACCGATTGCATTTTTATTAATTGCAAAGCCAATTAATACTCCACCATTACCTGTCAAAGGTCCTGAATAGCCTTGACAAATAAAGAGTGCCTCTGTGCTTTCAGTTATGTTATGTGTGCACTTTGCGTTTTGACAAGCTGTAACCTTTTCACCATTTGATAAGAAGCTTGCATATACGATTGTTGTTGTAACATTACCATCAACATGTTCAACCAAGTCTATGCCACAATCCGTACATGAGCTTACACATGCACTGATTTTATCGTCTGAAGGTGTGTGAACTCCTTCTGTGTATGCTTCACAGTAATTATAATCATACACTGCGTACTTACCACTCTTATCTTCAAGCGCCAAGTATTCTTCATATGAGATAATTGTAGCTGCTACAGTCAAGAACGGGTCATTGTTGCTTGTATTTGTATTGGCAATAAGTGCTTCTAACTCTGCCTTAGTACCAACGAAGAATATTTTTTCAAGCTTAGGCTCTCTACCACTTTCTGCCTTGAATACATCGTTTGCAATTTCAGTTGTAGTGTTGCTGAGGTAAATAGTTGTAAGATTATTACAGCCCTTGAACATGGTATCATTAATTTTTGTAACTGTTGTTGGAATTATAATGCTTTCAATGCCTGTATGTTGAAAAATCCAAGAAGCACTGAGTGTTGTTGTGGTTGGAAGCTTAATACCTACGAATGGAACTGCGGTAAACGAACCATTTCCTACAATAGTAACTAACTTAGTATTTCTTAAATCAAGAACCTCCCCTTCAAACAAAACCGTTTGGCCATAGGTTTGGCTAAATGTTTGACCACCACCAATTTGTCTTAATTCAGTCAGGTCCTCAAGGTTAATGTACTTTAGCTTTGGACAACCACTAAACGCCTGTGCTTGGATAGCAACTGTGTCAAGTCTTAAATATGCATATTCAATAACCTTGTTAGCCCATGCAACTGTTTTAACACAGTTAACGGGCTGCCCTATGTTTCCACCAGCGTTAATAAGCACATCATCGTCCATCAAATTGAGTACGACGATATTACCTCCATCAATTGTGCCACTTTCAAGACCAATTTGGATTTTTGTAACTTCATATGCATTTTTTGAACCTACTGTTGAGTTACCTACGGGGAATACGTAGCTACCTGCCGTATAAATCATTCTTGAGTCGTCTGCACGAATTGATTGAAGGTTGCCGTCTGCGTCATTATACCAAATTAGTGCGTTGCCCTCGCTATCGAACAAATTGCACTCTGTACCACTGTCGAGTGTAACCTTAGCATTTAGGTCAACCTTGCCATTATGCACGCTTTCTGCACCTACAGAAATTACAAGAAAGCAAGCAAGTAATGACAAAAGTGCTATAAAAAGCAAAAGTTTCTTTTTCATTTTCTTAGTTTCTCCTATATTATTATAGTTTTACATTTTTAATATACCATATGCTTATAGGAAAATCAACATATTTTTGAATAAAATTCCAAATTAGATTAATTTTGTGAATTTTGCACAACAAAAAGGAGCATGTCAATTAAGACTGCTCCTTAGCGCTTAAAATATGGAATAGCCTGCTTTTTCGTGAGCCTCAAAAAGCTCATCACAGAGTGCTACTATTTCATCGGTTGAAAGCTGTGCACCAGTATGTGGGTCAAGCATTGCGGCTTGATAAATTTTTTGCTTATCCATAGTATGTGCTGCTTCAATGGTTAGCATTTGTGCATAGATATTTGAGCTATTCATTGCTGCAAGCTGAAGTGGAAGTTCACCTATAAAGGTTGGGTGTATTCCTTCTCCATCTACTAAGCATGGTACTTCAACGCATGCGTCGTAGGGTAAATTTGTAATCAGTCCACAGTTAAGCACGTTACCACCAATTTTGTATGGGGTATTTGTATATATCGCTTCCATTATGTGAGATGCGTATTCCTTTGAACGTGTATGCTCTATTTTACCACCAGACATTAATTCCTCATATTGCTTTTGCCAGCCAGCAATTTGATTGATACAGCGACGAGGATATTCGTCAAGAGGGATATTGAATTTTTCAATCAAATCCTCTCTTTGTGCTTTAATGTAAAATGGGTTATATTCTGCATTGTGCTCGCTTGACTCTGTGCAGTAATATCCGAGCTTATCAATATAGTCATAGCGCACCATGTCACCATGCTTTTCCTTAGCATTTTTCTCTTTTGCACGCTTTCTAATTTCTGGGTAGAGGTCGTTTCCGTCCTTATCTGTAATTTCAAGAAGCCAGCCCATATGGTTGATGCCTGCTATCTTTTCGAGTCTGCCCTCGAGCTTATCCTCCATAGAAAGAGCCTTCAAAAGCTCCTTTGTACAGCATTGAACGCTATGGCAAAGACCAACTGTTTTCACCTTTGTATAGCGTAGCATATAGCCTGTAAGCATAGCCATCGGATTTGTGTAATTCAAAAACCACGCATTAGGACAAACCTCCTCTATGTCCTTAGCAAAATCCTTCAAAACGTGGATAGTGCGAAGGGCACGGAATATACCACCAATACCAAGTGTATCTCCAATAGTTTGACGTAGTCCGTATTTCTTTGGAATTTCAAAATCTATGATTGTGCAAGGGTCATATAGTCCGACCTGTATCGCATTTACAACAAAATTAGCATTTCTAAGTGCGTCCTTTCTTTGCTCAACACCCAGATATTTTTTAACTGTTGCACGTCCCTCGTTAATATTCTCATTCATTTTAGAAATCAGCAAATAGGACTCCTCTAATCTATGCTCATCAATATCATATAATGCAATTTCTACATCGTGAAATGCTTCACATAGCATTGTATCTCCAAGCACGTTTTTTGAAAAGACGGTGCTACCTGCACCCATAAATGTTACTTTCATAATTTATCTCCTAAATTAAAATACATATTTTCCCTTTTCGACATTATAAGCTTTACCATCAATTAAAATAGTCGCTTTTACAGGTGTTTCAATTTCATATTTGATTTTAGCGCCGTCGTGATACCATTTAGACATAATTTTACCGCACCGAGTGTCGATAATTGCACTTAAATAGTCAAGCTTGTCTGTTGGTCTTGGCTCAATGATAACCTCCTTGAAGCCTGCCCTTTTTGGCTTAATTCCACATGCCTGCTCGTATATCCAATCGGCAACGCTACCATAGGCATAATGATTAAAGGAGTTCATATCCTTTGACCAAAACTCACCCTTTTCATTTTTTCCGTCCCAATGCTCCCAAATTGTAGTAGCACCCTGCTTTACAGAATAAAGCCATGAGGGAAAGCTCTCTTGTAAAAGCAAGGCATAGGCAGTTTCGCTATATCCATTCTGGGAAAGTGCGTGCAAAAGATATGGAGTTCCTACGAAGCCTGTTTTTAGCTTATCGCCGTTTGCTTTTATCATATCGTTTAGCTTTTTAGCTACTGTTTTTTTGTCCCTTGCTATATCAAAGTATAATGCAAGTGCACATTCTGTTTGAGTTTTATACTCCTTAAAGGTTTGTCTGATTTTTTCTAAGATTTTATCTGCTAAGGCTTCATATTTTTGGCTGTCCTTACCTAAAATCGCAGACACGTCTGCCACTATTTTTGCAGAATTATAGTAAAATACCGACGCTATAAAATCCTCGTTTGATGAGCCACGATAGCTTCCACTTGGTGAGTCAAGTCCGAGCCAATCTCCAAACTGCTCACAGCCACTCCAAAGATACCTTTCCTTAGTGTGTGCTTCTATATATTCGAGGTATTTTACCATACAATCATATTGATTTTTTAGTATTTGCGTGTTTCCATAGGTTAAGTACATTTGATATGGAATTATCGTTGCACTATCTCCCCAAACAGCTCCTGTATTTTCCGTTGTTGACCAATCCCAGCATACTGTTTGTGGTATTATGTTTGGTATGTTTCCCTTTTTTCCTTGGTCAAGTCTTAAATCAGTCAACCACTTTTCAAAAAAGGTCTCTACATCGAAATTATACGAGGCAGTTTTGCAAAATACTGTTGCATCACCTGTCCAGCCCTGTCTTTCATCTCTTTGTGGGCAGTCGGTGGGGATATCTAAGAAATTACCCTTTTGTCCCCATATTATATTTGAAAAAAGCTTATTTAATAGCTTACTGGAGCTTTCTATATAGCCTGTTCTTTTCATATCAGAATGAACTACTATTGCCTCAATATTGCTTTCAGAGATTTCACACGGAAAGCTATCTACCCTTATATATCTAAATCCCCAAAATGCTAAAATTGGCTTATAGGTATTTATTCCATCATGACAAATATATTCAAAGCGAGCCTTTGCATCACGATAGTTTTCGTTATAAAAATTGCCGTATTTGTCAAGCTCCTCACAAACGGTAAATTCTACCCTGTCACCCTTTTTTGCATTTACTGTAAATTCAAAATAGCCTGTCAGATTCTGTCCAAAATCTAATATTGTATCACCATTTGGTGCTTTGAATATAGAAATTGGCTTAAGTCTTTCCTGCTCCTTTACAAATACGCCCTGTTGCTCAGTAATTATTTTTTTATCATGAAATATTACATTTGCATTTGTTTCTTCGCTTTCAAAATTACTATCGTAAATTTCTCCATCATAAAGCTCAGCAAAGCGTAGCTTATCCTTATAGGCAAGCCAGCTTTCATTTGTTACAATGCTATCCTTAGTTTTGTCGGTATAGGTAATATCAAGCTGAGAAATTAAGGCCTTAGGCGTTTCGTTTGCAACACCAAAGTTAATTTTACCATTGTACCAGCCATCACCTACAATTATCTCAAGCTTATTTTCGCCCTTTAGCATTTTTGTTATATCATATTTTTGATACTGTACTCTTTTTCGTGAGGTAAAGCCTGGTGCTAATATAAAATCACCTACTCGCTTACCATTTAAAATAGGATAGTAGCACCCGAGCGAGGTAATATTTAAAATTGCCCTCTCTACACCTTTATTAAGATTAAATTTCTTAGTAAAGCGCACAGGCTCATATAATTTGTTTTCCTTGTGTGTTATCCAGCTTGAATTTTCAAACATGCTTATTTCCCTACTTTGTTTGTTTATATCAAAATTATATCATTTATTCATCTTAAAATCAATATTTTTAATTATTTATAAAAGCATCTCGAACAAATTCGATTTTTAATATTAGGATATAGGCTCTGCTAACGCAATTCAACAGGAAATTAATAATTTTTTAATATTTTTGAAATTTGCCTTATTTGGCAAACATAGCTAAACGAAAAGAGAGAACCTTTCGGAATTTAAGCCGATTTGTTCTCTCTCTTTGATTAAAATAAGCACAAGATGTGCATATCATCATATAAGCATAAAGCTTGCAAACGGTTTGCATGCTGAATTCTTGCCGATGAATACCTGAAACTCGCCATTTTCTGCTTGGAATTTGAGCTCGTGATTCCAATATTTGAGCATTTCCTCTGTGATTTGGAAGGAAACTGTCTTTTCCTCACCCACGTCAAGGGTGATTTTTTCAAAGCCCTTAAGCTCCTTTACTGGACGGACACAAGAGCCCTTGACGTCTCTTATGTAAAGCTGTACTGCTTCCTTCGCCCTGTACTTACCTGTGTTTTTAATCTTAACACTTGCTACAAGAGTGTCGCCTCTGTTCATTGTTGTATTGCTTAGAGTAAAGTCGCTATACTCGAAGCTTGTGTAGGATAAGCCGTAGCCAAACGGATAAAGAGGGCTGTTTGGCATATCAAGATAGCAGGATGTAAAGCGAACAAACTTTTCATCATCCTCCTCTGCCTTTGGTCTGCCTGTGGTATAATGGTTATAGTAGATAGGACATTGACCGAGAGCGCGTGGGAAGGTCATTGTGATTTTACCTGACGGAACAGCATCACCAAAAAGCAGGCTCGCACAAGCATTTCCACCCTCAGTACCAGGCATCCACATATTAAGGATTGCAGGAGCAGTCTTATCAAGTCTGCTGATTGCTAAGGGTCTGCCTGTAAAGAGAACCACAGACACGTTTTTATTAACCTCTAAAATCCTGTCAAGAAGCTTATACTGTATCTCAGGTAAATCTATGCTTGTACGGCAATTGCCCTCGCCCGAGTATTCCTGATGCTCACCTAAGCAAAGGACAACACACTCGCTTGCTTTTGCAAGCTCGCAAGCCTCGTCAAAGAATGACTCATCAACTGCATCGTATTCGATAGGACAGCCTTTAGCAAATTTCACCTTGTCGCCCAAAAGATTCTTCAATCCCTCAAGCACACTGACTGTTTCCTCAATTTTGCCTCCACAATGCCAGCTACCATGGATAGCTCCTGTTGCTCCCAAGGGACCTATTACAGCTACACTGTCTACATCCTTGCTAAATGGTAAAATGCCCTCATTCTTTAAAAGAACTGCACTTTCTATAGCTCCCTTGCGTGCAATAGCACGATGCTCCGCTGAGAGCTGAACAGCCTTTGCTTCCTCAACATTTACGCTACGATATGGGTTATCCAAAATTCCAAGCTCTTCCTTCAAATCAAGGATTCGCAAAACCGCCTTATCAACCTGCTCTACTGTAACCTTGCCCTCATCAATTAGCTCCTCCATATGCTCCACATAACAGCTTGTCATCATTTCAATGTCACAGCCTGCGTCCATAGCAAGGAAGGCAGCCTCTTTCTTGTTCTCGCAAGCTCCGTGAGTTACCATTTCCTCATAAGCACCATGGTCGCTTATTACAATTCCGTCAAAGCCCCACTCGTCACGCAAAATTTCCTTTACAAGATGCTTATTGCCCACACAGGGTACGCCGTTTACAATATTGAAGGCAGTCATTACCATTTTAACACCAGCATCAACCGCGCTTTTGTAGGCAGGCAAATAATACTCACGCAAGGTGCGCTCACTTATATCAACTGTATTATAGTCACGTCCTGCCTCCGCTGCACCATATGCAGCAAAATGCTTAACGCAAGCGGCAATATTGTATTTGCCCATATCGCCTTGATAGCCCTCGACTGTCGCCTTTGCCATTTCTCCGTTAAGATACGGGTCCTCTCCACTTGACTCCATAACACGTCCCCAACGAGGGTCACGCACAAGATCGACCATTGGTGCAAATGTAACACACATTCCGTCAAGGCTGGCTTCCTTAGCTGCCATTTGTGCAAGCTCCTTAGCCAAATCCCTGTCAAAGGATGCAGCAACACCAAGGTTGATTGGATAAAGTGTACGATGACCGTGGATTACGTCCTGCATTATCATAAGAGGTATTTTGAACCTGCTGTTTTTAAGATAGTTGGACTCGGCATTTATCATAGTTTCAGCACCAACAAGGTTAAGGGATGTACCAACGTCGTAAATCATATCCTTGTCAAGCTTCACCTTACTGTCAGGACCTGTTATAATTTCAAACTTGCTTTCCTTTGTTGTCAAGTATGTAGCAGTTGTAACTTGTTGTAAATGATAAATCTTCTGCTTTAATGTCATATTTGATAAAATTTCTTTTGTTCTTTGGCTCATTTTTAATACCTCTTTTGGTTTACTCGATGTTATTATTTTATCATAGTATAAATATAGTTGTCAAGCATTATGAGGACTTGAAATACACAGATTTAACAAAACGCAAAAGGTGAAGCTCCTTGTTTTTTCAGATTTACAATATCTATCAGCTTATTTTATAAAAACTTATTATTCAATATTTGCTTTTCTCTTGACACAGTTTTTTTAAAGGTGTATACTTAATTTATTAACAAATTCAGGGAGGCTTTTTATGAAAATTGTAAATAAAAAAGCAGAAAACGTTAAAATAGCATACGTGGGCGGTGGCTCCCGTGGTTGGGCTTGGGGACTTATGAGTGACCTTGCCTCTAACGAGGATATGAGTGGCGATGTTTACCTATATGATATTGATTTTGAGGCTGCACAAGCTAATGAGGTTATAGGAAACAAATATAACTTATGTGAGAATGCAAAATCCACTTGGAATTATCACGCAGTAAAAGCTCCTAAAGAAGCATTAGAGGGTGCTGACTTTGTTGTAATCTCTATTCTTCCTGGTACCTTTGATGAAATGGAGAGTGATGTTCACACTCCAGAAAAGTACGGCATTTATCAATCTGTTGGCGATACAACAGGCCCTGGTGGAATTGTTCGTGCTATGAGAACTATTCCTATGTTTGAGGAAATTGCAAGTTACATTAAGGAATACTGTCCAACTGCTTGGGTAATTAACTACACAAATCCAATGACTCTTTGCGTTAAGGCTCTTTATAGAGTATTCCCCGAAATTAAGGCATTTGGATGTTGCCACGAGGTTTTTGGGACTCAAAAACTGCTTACGTGGGTAGTTGAGGAATTCCTTGGCAAGAAGGCTACAAGAGAGGAAATTAAGGTAAATCCCGTTGCCGTAAACCACTTTACATGGCTAACAAGTGCTACATATCAAGGCATTGATCTATTCCCATATTATGATAAATACTGTGATAAATACGCTGACGGACTTCCCGCAAAGCCCGATAATAACTGGATGAACAATTTCTTTGCTTGTGCTGGCAAGGTAACCTTCGACTTATTCAAAAGATTTGGTTATATTTCCGCTGCAGGCGATAGACACTTGGCAGAATTCTGCCCTGGTAAGTGGTATCTTGAAAGCCCCGAAAGAGTTAAAGAAATGAAGTTTGGTCTAACTCCTGTTTCTTGGCGCAAGGACGATTTGAAAAGCAGACTTGAAAGAAGCCGTAAGCTCCTTAGCGGTGAAGAAAAGGTTAAAATTAATACAACGGGCGAGGAGGGCGTTAACCAAATGAGAGCTCTAATTGGCCTTTGTGATTTAATTACAAATGTTAATGTTCCAAATGTAGGACAAATTCCTAACCTTCCTTTAGGTGCAGTAGTTGAGACTAATGCTATATTCCGTTCAAACGAGCTAAAGCCTATTTTTGCTGGTAATATTCCAAATGAAATATATCCATTAGTTGCAAAAATTTGCACCGAGCAAGAGGCTGTATCCGATGCTATCGCAGAACGTGATATAGAAAAAATATTCAATGTATTTGCATCAGACCCACTTGTAACCTGTAGCATAGGTGATGCAAGAAAGCTATTTGATGAGATGGTTGAAAATACAAAAGCATATTTAACCGACTATAATATATAAGAAACTTTTTAATAGCCATAGAATTATTGTTTCTATGGCTATTTTTATTCTGTAGTCTAAACTTTTCAAATTAAAGAACTTGATTGGAATTTGATGAATCATATCTTGTCAAAGCCCTGCATTGATTTACTTTTTGGCTTTTCATATATCTCATAGCTTCTCATAAATTGGCATACGTGACGTGTGGCTATGACGGCAATGAAAAATAGTGAAAATTTAGTGGAATTTTTAATCATTAATATAAAGAAAGCCACCTTTATACCAATCACGGTATTTATAAGGTGGCTTTTCGATTGCTTTTGTGTTTTTAGTGCAAAAAAAGGTATAGGTTTTTGGCACGACAAAGCTTGTTAATATTTAATCTATTGGTTAATTATTAAACCACTTGTTTATAAAAAATACTTTTCACTTACCTTATAATAATAGTATAAAACTTAACTATTAGTTTAAGGAGGTCTAGAATGCAAAGAGAAGCATTAGGCAAACGAATTCGCGAAGCAAGAAAACAAAAAGCATTTACTCAACAACAATTAGCGGAAATGCTTGGAATTACTGATGTTTATGTTAGTGAAATTGAGCGAGGCAATAAAATGCCGAGCATTCCATTGTTTATTGCTATTGTTGAAGCACTTGATATCTCCGCTGATTACCTTTTAAGAGATAATATTTCTTCTGGAAAGCCTTACATTTACAATGAATTTACAGAAAGGCTTGACAAGCTAACACCAAAACAACGAAAAGCCGCATTAGATTTATTAGATGTCTTTATCAAAAACTTAAAATAAGGTGCTATTCGGCACCTTTTTTATTTATATTTTTAATTAACAACAATCTTCGACATTTTTCTCGCTTTAATTGTGAAAAATAAACTCACAGTTTAAGTTTTAACCATTAAGGAGTCTGAAGTGAAAAATTTTGTAATTACTAAAAAATTTGACAGCTTAGGCAGAGTTGTTATACCAAAGAATATGCGCGAGCACTATGGATTTGAAAGCAATCGTATCGTGCAAGTTATTCCACAAAAAGACGGAGTATTAATTGTCAGTTGCAAAAAGCAAAAAGCGAATCAATGACACATAAAGCAAAAAGCCGACACGTGGTCGGCTTTTTTAGTTTAGTTATCTGCGAGTGGTTTCATTGTTGGGAACAACAATACGTCTCTGATTGAGGCGGAGTCGGTAAGGAGCATTACGAGGCGGTCGATACCGAAGCCTAAGCCACCTGTTGGGGGCATACCATATTCGAGGGCTTCTACGTAATCGTAGTCAACCTCTGCCTTAGAGTCTGGCTCTTCCTTTAGCTTTTCAGCTACCTGATTTTCAAAGCGTCCCTTTTGGTCGATTGGGTCATTTAGCTCACTAAATGCGTTACCATATTCGGTTGCATTGATAAAGTACTCAAACCTCTCTGTAAATGCTGGATTTTCAGGCTTTCTCTTTGCAAGTGGGCTATTTTCTACTGGATAATCGTAGATAAATGTTGGTTGGATAAGCTTTTCTTCAACGTAAGCATCAAAGATTTCAATAAGTACTCTGCCCTTTGTTGCATCGTCAGCTACCTCAACGTGAAGCTTTTTAGCTACCTCACGAGCCTCAGAATCATCAGCCCAATCGTTATAATCAACGCCTGCGTACTTCTTTACAGCCTCTGCCATTGTAAGTCTTTCCCAATGTCCCATATCAATCTCTGTGCCTTGATATGTAATCTTTGTTGAGCCACAGATTTTCTCTGCTAACATTTTATACATTTCCTCAACGAGATCCATCATATCCTTATAGTCAGCAAATGCTTGATAAAGCTCGATTGTTGTAAACTCAGGGTTATGCTTTGGGTCCATGCCCTCGTTTCTAAAGATTCTACCAACCTCATAAACCCTGTGCATACCACCAACGATAAGGCGCTTTAAGTAAAGCTCCGTCTCGATACGGAGAGTCATATCAAGGTCGAGTGTATTATGGTGTGTCTTAAATGGTCTTGCAGAAGCACCTATTTCCATTGGAACAAGGATAGGTGTATCAACCTCTAAAAAGCCCTTATTATCAAGATAGCTTCTGATTTCCTTTAGTATTTGTGAACGCTTATAGAATGTGTCCTTAACCTCAGGATTTACTATTAAATCAACATATCTTTGTCTGTATCTTTGCTCAAGGTTTGTTAAGCCATGATACTTTTCTGGTAGTGGATGAAGAGATTTTGCAAGCAAGATTGCCTTCTTAGCATGGATAGAGATTTCACCTGTTTTTGTTCTAAACAAGCATCCCTCAATACCGATAATATCACCGATATCCCATTTCTTAAATGAAGCATAATCCTCATCACCTAAGTCGTTTCTTGATACGTAAAGCTGTACTCTTCCACCCTCGTCTTGAAGATGTGCAAAGGACGCCTTACCCATTATTCTACGTGACATCATTCTTCCAGCCACGCTAACGGAGATTTCCTCTCCTTCATTAAGTGTAGCCTCTTTCTCAGCAAACAAATTAATTGCCTCTGAGCTTAAATGTGTAACGTCATACTTTGTTATTTCAAAGGGATTCTTTCCCTCATCGCAAAGTACCTTTAGCTTATCACGTCTGATTAAAACCTGCTCACTTAGATCCTCTGTCTGTACGTTTTCGTTATTTACTACGTCTGCCATTATTTTTCCTCAAATTATTTCTTTGTTCTTTCAAATGAAAGGATTGTTGCATCCTTTTCGCCTGCAGGAGTTACAATTGTAACCTTATCTCCCTTTTTGTGTCCAATTAATGCTCTACCTATTGGAGAATGGTCGGAAATCTTTTTATTAAGTGGGTCAACCTCGTTTGAGCCTACAAGATAATAAGTAACCTCTTTGCCGTCCTTATATTTAATCTTTACTGTTGAGCCGATGTTGACGATATTCTTGTTAGCGTCCTCCTCGCTCATTACCTCACCATTTTTGATAAGGTATTCAAGCTCTAAAATACGGCTTTCAACCTTAGCCTGCTGATCCTTTGCCTCATCATACTCACTGTTTTCTGACAAGTCACCGAAGGCTCTTGCCTCCTTAAGCATTTCCTTAACCTCAGCACGTCTTGTTGTTTTTAAATATTCAAGCTCATCAATTAATTTTTGAAAGCCTTCTTTAGTATATTTTGTCTTCTGATCTGCCATCTTTAATTTCCAAACCTTTCTTATTTTTTACCCTTTAAATAATCACAAGCAGCCTGCAACTGATTATCCTCTTGGTCTGTTATTTCAAAATAATTTTTCTGTGTCATTTCCTCTGTCGGCATAATCTCTATATCAGGTATTAAGCCAACACCGTCATAATTAGGCGATTTTGGTGGTGAATACAGGTATGTTGTAAATCTTAAGCCTGTTCCATCATCCATCATAAATATGGTTTGCATTGAGCCCTTACCATAGCTTTTTGTTCCTACCAATTTCGCCTTTTCATAGTCCCTTAGAGCACATGAAAATAGCTCAGCTGCACTTGCAGTATATTCGTCTGTCAAAACTGCCATTGGCATTTCGATACAGCTTGCACCTGATGTATATTTCTCAATTACCGTTCCGTTTTTGTCGGTAACATATACAATATCACCCTCGGGCAACAGATAGTCAAGCACCTCAACAACAGAGTCAAGTGTTCCACCCGTGTTTCCTCTCATATCGAAAACAACAGATGTGCATCCCTCACTAATTAAAGTATTAAGTGCATTTTTAAACTGCTCAGGCATTGTCTCATTAAATTCAAGAACACGAATAACTCCTATGGAATTATCAAGCTCATATTTGTGATAATATACAGTTTCTGTAACGAATTTTTTACGTGTAGCTGTTACTGTAACCCTCTCGCTATCACGCAAAACAGTAATTTCAACCTGTGTGCCCTCCTTACCTGCTACTAAATTTAGTGCAGAATAATAGCCAACCTCCGTTACGCTTTGACCGTCGATTTCAACAATGATATCTCCAGCCTTAAGCCCTGCCTCTTGTGCAGGAGAATCCTTCATTACTGTTAAAATTTTTATACAGCGTGTTTCTGTATCCATATTTACATAGATACCAACACCAACAGTTTCACCCTGTGTAGAGTTCATTATCGACTGAAAGTCGTTTGCTGTGTAAAATTCGCCATGCATATCGCCTGCACCTGCAATATAGCCATTTGCTACGTAATAAAGAAGCTCCTCATTATCAAGCTCATCTGCCTTTACGTAGTGCTGTCTATAATACATATCTATTTCAGCAAGCTTTAAATACATTTCGTAATTTCTCTGGCTCTCGGGTAAGCTTTGGTACATTTCATAAATTGATTGAAATACCCCAATATCCTCATTTTGCTTTTGCAAATCAGCAATTTGAATACTGTTGATTGTAAGCATTATTACTATTGTTAAAACAAGGGTTACAATTGAGCTTAATACGCTTATACCGATTACCGCTTTTGTGCTATGCTTATTATTTTCCATTTTTTCCTCTTTTGTATTTTATTTTTCACGAGGAAGTCTATTATTAGAACTTAACAGGCTTTGATGTCAAGTAGCGCTTAACCATAAGCGCAACCTTAAATGTGATTGCGTGGTCAAACTGACGAAGGTCAAGGCCAGTTAGCTTTCTTATCTTTTCAAGTCTATATACAAGTGTATTTCTGTGAACAAATAGCTTTCTTGATGTTTCTGACACGTTTAGGTTGTTGTCAAAGAATACCTGTATTGTTTGAAGTGTTTCCTTATCAAGTGTATCAAGTGAGCCGTGCTTAAATACCTCACTTAAGAACATTTCACAAAGTGTTGTTGGAAGCTGATAAATCAAACGACCAATACCGAGATTTTCATAGCTGATAATCTCCTTTTCGTTTTCAAATACCTTACCAACCTCAATAGCAATTTGTGACTCCTTATATGAGCGTGCAAGGTCCTTAATATTTTCTACAATAGTACCGATACCGATACCAACCTTGCAGTAAAATTCTGAGCTTACTGTATCAGCAATGCCCTGTGCAATTTGCTCAACGCTACCTGCATGAGCATCAGTCTCAAGTCCCTTAACTATTACTATGTCCTGCTCACCTGTGCTAATTACAAAATCCTTAGATTTATCTGGGAAAAGATTTTGAATTATGTCAAATGGCAAAAGCTCTGTTCTTGTATAGAATCTTACCAAAAGAACAGCTCTTGGCTCATTTCCATCAAAATGAAGCTCCTTACTCTTTGCATAGATATCACTTGGTAAAATATTATCCATAATGATATTTTTAATAAATGAGCTCTTATCACACTTTTCATCATAATAGCTCTTGATATTAGCAAGAGTGATTGAAAGTATTAAGGCATATTTTTCTGCAGTTTTGTCAGCACCCTCTACAAACACCATAAACTCTGGCTTTGCTCCTGTGCCAATGTGCTGGTAGGTAAAGCCCTCAACAACCATTTTATCAGTTGTGTATGACATTTCCTCCTTAGCCTTTGCTCTCGCAGTTCCTATTTGAGAAAGCTCACTACATGCGATAACGAAGCCACCGTCGTCTATAACTCCGATAACACGGTCAACCGCATCGTGCATTTGATGAATAACGCCTTGGAATAATCTGTTTGACATAATTTTTCCTCCGAACATAATCGTCTTTTTGTGCAAGTTGTGTACTTGGTATATCTATATTACACTATAATCACAAAAAAATCAATAGGTTTTTATACAAATTTTTGTGAATTTTGCCATTTTTGTTGTTAAAATGCCCAAAAATCAAAGCTCATTTTCGTACACAATGCACGCAAGGGCGAAGCTTGATGCAGTTTCACAACGGAGTATTCTTTTTCCAAGTCCGACGCTTCTAATTCCTGAATTAGTTATTCTCTCTGCTTCATTTATACTAAAGCCACCCTCACTGCCTACAATTATAGCAATTTTGCTACCATTAAAGCATTTTAATGCGTCCTTTATTGTTTTTCCGTCCTCTGCCTCATAGCAGAATAGTGGAAGGTCACATTTTTTTGCATCCTCTATCATTTGCTCAAAGGTCAAAATGCTTTCAATTTTGGGAATTATTCCTCGTCCGCATTGCTTTGATGCACTTTCTGAAATTTTTTGCCATCTATCGAGCTTTTTATTTTCGTCCTTCTTATCTATTTTAACGATACATCTTTCCGATTTAAAGGGAACAATTTTAGTAGCACCACATTCTACAGCCTTTTGAATTATTGTTTCCATTTTATCGCTTTTGGGAAGTGCCTGATAAAGAATAACCTCATATTTTGGCTCGGTATCGGATACGCTTTCACTTTCAACTATTGCAATAATCTCTTTATCCTCAATAAATTTAGAAAGAGTGCAATTATATACGGTTTTTTGAGAGTCAACCGCTTCAATTTTCTCTCCCTGCGCCATACGCAAGGCTCTTGCTATATGATGAGCATCATCACCTAAAATATGAATGACCTTTACTCCGTCATTAATCTCTATTTGCTCACTCGAAATAAAAAATCTTGGCATAAGCTATGCTCCTTTAATTCCTTCATTATTATTTAATAGTAGCATTTATATTTTTGTTTGTCAAGTAAGAAGCAAAAATGCGACACGAGGTCGCATTTTTAATATTTACGATTATGCAAGCTTCAGTGAGATTGCGCACCATCCGTTTTCGTGGATTTCCTCAATGATTTTAAAGGAATTTTCCTTGATAGATTTATACACGTCCTCGCATCTTTCGTCGATTATACCTGAAATTACAAGGGTTGTATCCTTGTGCATAAAATTACCAATGTCTGGTAACATTCTAATTATAATATCGGCTACTATGTTAGCTGTTATTACGTCATATTTGCCTGCCTTTACGCCCTTTAATAAGTCGCTTACATCACATTCTATGTTAGTTACATCATTATCCTTTATGTTTTCCTTAGCTACCTTTACAGCTACTGGGTCTATATCATAAGCATAGCACTCCTTAGCTCCGAGCTTTGATGCACAAATAGCTAAGATACCACTTCCACAGCCAACGTCAAGCATTTTGCTTTCGCTATTTACATATTTTTCAAGCAAGGTTGCACAAAGACGTGTAGTTTCGTGAGTTCCTGTTCCAAATGCCATACCAGGGTCCATTTTAACAATAATTTCTCCCTCTTGTATATCGTACCTTTCCCACATTGGAACTACAACTAATTTTTCACCAATTTTAATTGGCTTATAATATTGCTTCCATGAGTCTGCCCAATCCTCTTCACAAAGAGAAATTACATCAAGGGTAGTTTCAAAATCAGCCTCACCAAGAAGCTCCGATAAAACACCTAAGCATTCCTCAATAGGTGTGCTTGCTGGTACATATGCAGATACTGATGCTACTGTTCTGTCTGCGTTTAAAACGCTTTCGTCAATCAAATCACCATAAACTCCATCAAGAATTCTATCCTCTATGTCAGAATAATCCTCTATTTGAAGGCTATTTGATATCATACTCATAATTGCTATAAGCTTATCAAGGTTTTCAACCTTAGTTGTAAGCTTAACCTGCACCCACTTATTATCTTCCATATTTTTACCTATTTCTTAAATTTCTTAAAAAAGCCTGTTTTTTTAGATAAATTCTTCTCGCCACAGCTTTCTGCAAAGGCACGGAGAAGCTTTTTCTGCTCATCGCTTAGATTCTTAGGTGTTTCGATAACAACGGTAACATATAAATTACCCTTGCCACGTGAATTTAAGGAGGTTATTCCCTTTTGTCTAATTGTAAATACTGTGCCAGTTTGTGTTCCCTCAGGCATGTCATATTCCATCTCACCCTCTAAGGTTGGAATTTTGATTTTTGCACCTAAGGTAGCCTCTGAAAACGTTACAGGAACCTCACAGTAAATATCAAAGCCATCTCTTTCAAAAATTTGATGCTCTCTTACAGATACCTGAATGATAAGGTCACCAGGCATACCACCATTTCTGCCCTCGTGTCCCTGTCCTCTTAAGGCTATTCTCTGTCCATCATCAATTCCTGCTGGTATTGTTACCTCTAATTTCTTTGTAATCTTAACAAGTCCCTTACCACGACAATTTGAGCAAGGCTTTTTAATAATCTTACCTGTTCCGTTACATTCAGGACAAGGGCTACTTGATTGCATCATGCCAAGGACAGTTCTTTGCTGTACTCGAATAGTACCTGTTCCATTACACCTTGAGCATCTTTCAACGCTTGTTCCCTTTTCTGCTCCTGTGCCTGAGCAGTCAGAGCATTTCTGAATTTTACCAAAGCTAATTTCCTTCTTACAGCCAAAAACTGCCTCCTCAAAGGACAAGCTAACTCTTACAAGAATGTCGTCACCGTCAATTGGTCCATTTGCTCTGCTTGAACGTGAGCCACCACCAAAAATAGACGAAAAAATGTCGCCCATATCAAAGCCCTCGAAGCCTCCACCACCGAAGCCTCCGAAGCCACCATATCCTCCTGCTCCTCCTTGCTCAAAGGCAGAATGACCGAACTGGTCATACTGTGCTCTTTTTTGCTCGTCGGATAATACGCCATATGCCTCGTTTACTTCCTTGAACTTCTTTTCAGCCTCACTATCTCCTGGATTCATATCTGGGTGATATTTTTTAGCCATTTGACGATATGCTTTTTTTATTTCGTCCTGATTTGCGCTTTTGTTTACGCCAAGGACCTCATAATAATCCTGTTTATCTGCCATAATGTCACCTTTTTAAAGCTCCAATAGGACTGCCGAAAAATCGGCAGTCCTTCGGGTTTTAGTTATTTGTTTTGTCCTCAAAATCAGCGTCGTAGTATGTGCCATCTGCACCCTGTGCGCCACTCTGATTAGCATTTGGATCAGCCTGTGCGCCTGCATCCTTATAAAGCTTTTCGCTTACTGCATAGAAGGATTTCTCAAGAGCCTCCATATCAGCCTTTATAGCCTCTGTTGTGCCTGTCTTGATTGTTTCCTTGAGCTTATCAATATTAGCTTGAATGTCGCTCTTTTCACTTTCTGTAACCTTGTCACCAAGCTCACCAAGTGTCTTTTCACATTGGAATACAAGGCTTTCAGCATGGTTCTTTGTTTCGATTGCTTCCTTAGCCTTCTTATCCTCCTCAGCAAACTTTGCAGCCTCGTTTACAGCTCTTTCAATATCCTCCTCAGTCATATTTGTTGATGAGGTGATTGTAATGTGCTGTTCCTTACCTGTGCCCTTATCCTTTGCGCTTACATTTACGATACCATTTGCGTCAATATCAAATGTAACCTCAATTTGTGGAACGCCACGTGGAGCTGGAGCAATTCCGTCAAGGGAGAACATACCAAGGGTCTTATTACCACTTGCCATTTCTCTCTCACCCTGTAATACGTGAATTTGAACAGAGGTCTGACCATCTGCAGCTGTTGAGAATACCTGTGATTTCTTTACAGGAATTGTTGTATTTCTATCAATAATCTTTGTGCAGATACCACCAAGTGTTTCGATACCAAGTGAAAGTGGAGTTACGTCAAGCAAAAGAAGGTCCTTAACATCTCCACCAAGTACACCACCCTGAATTGCAGCACCGATAGCTACGCACTCGTCTGGGTTAATGCCCTTGAATGGGTCCTTGCCGATAAACTTCTTAAGAGCCTCTTGAACTGCTGGAATTCTTGATGAACCACCAACTAAGATAACCTTATCAATTTGGCTTGCTGTAAGTCCTGCATCGCTCAATGCCTGTCTTGTAGGAAGCATTGTCTTTTCTACCAAGTCAGCTGTAAGCTCATCAAACTTAGCTCTTGTAAGAGTAGCATCGAAGTGCTTAGGACCTGTTTGGTCAGCAGTAATAAATGGTAGGTTAATATTTGATGAGGTCACACCTGAAAGCTCAATCTTTGCCTTTTCAGCAGCCTCCTTAAGTCTTTGAAGCGCCATTTTGTCTTGACGAAGGTCAATTCCGTTTTCAGCCTTGAACTGCTCAGCAATCCAGTTGATAATTCTTTCGTCAAAGTCGTCACCACCTAAGCGGTTATTACCTGCTGTTGCCTTAACATCAAATACGCCGTCAGAGATTTCAAGAATAGATACGTCGAAGGTACCACCACCAAGGTCAAATACCATAACCTTCTGGTCCTCCTCCTTATCCATACCAAATGCTAAAGCTGCAGCTGTTGGCTCGTTGATAATTCTCTTTACCTCTAAGCCAGCAATCTTACCTGCGTCCTTTGTTGCCTGTCTTTGAGCATCGCTAAAGTATGCAGGAACTGTAATAACAGCCTCTGTTACTGTTGTGCCAAGATATGCCTCAGCATCTGCCTTTAGCTTTTGCAAAATCATTGCAGAAATTTCTTGTGGAGTAAATGACTTATCGTCAATCTTTACCTTGTAGTTTGAGCCCATTTCTCTCTTGATTGAGCTAACTGTTTTATCAGGGTTTGTAATAGCCTGACGCTTTGCAACCTGACCTACAAGTCTTTCTCCTGTCTTAGTAAATGCTACAACTGATGGAGTTGTTCTCGCTCCCTCTGGATTTGGTATTACGACAGGCTCACCACCCTCGAATACTGCTACACATGAATTTGTTGTACCTAAGTCAATTCCAATAATCTTTCCCATAATAAATAATCCTCCGTTTATTTAAGTTAATTTTTTTCTAATTTAATTTGCGACCTTTACCATCGCATAGCGGATTACCCTCTCACCAAGGATATATCCCTTTTGGAAAACCTCAACAATTTCACCCTCACCAAGATTTTCATCATCTATATGCATTACAGCATTATGAAGATTTGGGTCAAAGGTTTTTGTTTCGATTTCCTTAACGCCCATTTTTTCAAGCGTTTGGTGAACTCCACTTACAATCAAGTTAAGCCCCTCTAAGAAGCTTTTCTCACATTCAAGTGTTGTAATTCTTTCAATATTATCTATAATAGGCAATATGTTTGTAACTGCATCTGCATATGCCTCTGAATAGATGCTGTCTCTTTCCTTTAAGGTTCTTTTACGGAAATTATCGTACTCTGCTAAAACTCTTAAATATTTATCGTAAGAGTCAGCATATTTTTCCTCAAGCTCCTTAATTTTTTGCTCACAAGGATTTTCTGTTACTTCCTCATTTTCGCTTATATTCTCGTTAATTTCTTCGTTTACTTCCTTGTTAATTTCCTTATTGCTCATCTTCGCCTTCTCTTTCTTTACCACTCGGTAATGCAAGGTCGGTCAAATGGCTAATCTCCTCAGAAAGCTGGTCAATGGTTGATAAAACCTTTGAGTAGTCCATTCTGCAAGGACCGATAATTCCGATTGCACCGATTGTCTTACCGTTTAGCTTTAGATTTTTGTATATCAAGGTTGAATCATCCATAATCTTTACCATATTTTCACTACCAATAAAGATTTTGGTTTCATCATCACTTTGGTCGATTGTGCTAACAGCTCTTATAATATCTTCCTTATTTTCTATAGTTGATATCATTTTTTGTAGCTTATCAAGATTTTTATATTCTGGATATTCAAGTAGCCTGTTTACGCCCTCAAACTTAATTTCCGAGCCCATTTCATTCATTGTTTCATAAATGCTCTTTATAGTAACAGAAACAAGCTCTGCACAAAGCTTTGCATCCTTTTTGCTAAGAGCCTCAAGAGAGGATTCCATATCCATAATTACCGATATATTGATATCGTTTATAGAGAGGTTTGCAAGGCTATTATTAAGAACTATTGAAAGATTGCTAATTATTTCGCTATCAATATCAAATTGTGTTTTTATATTTCTTGTTTTTACAGAATCAACACCACTTGCTATCATTATTATTAAATAGGAGCGAGAATCCAAATAAACCGCCTCGTACCTTCTAATAGTAATGCTTGATGGTCTCGGTCTTAAGGAAAGTGCTGTATAATTGGTCATAGCTGACGCAACCTTTGTTGCGTTTTCAAGAATCTTATCAATTTCCGACATTTTTACAGATAGCATCTTTTTAAGCTCAGATGCCTCTCTGTTTTTAGAGTCGTATTGAGAAACAAGAGTATCTACATAAAACCTATATCCAAGCTCAGATGGGATTCTACCAGCAGAGGTATGTGGCTGTTCAAGATATCCAAGGCCTTCAAGCTCAGCCATTTCGTTTCTAATTGTCGCTGACGAATATGGTATGCTTGCCTCTTGCATAAGATACTTAGAGCCAACAGGCTCACCAAGCTTAATATGTGCCTCTACTATTTCCTTTAATATTAGCTTTTTTCTATCGCTAAGCTCAAAGCTTTCGTAGCTCATACGCCCCTCCTTTCATTTTAGCACTCTTTTGTTTTGATTGCTAAACTCTACGAATAATATACCACTTTGTTTTTAGTTTGTCAATAGGTTTTTGTGAAAATTTTGTGATTTTTTTAGCAATCTTTTGTGTTGAGTGCTGAAATGCCTTTTTCTTTATTTTATGCAAGTTTTTAATTAATTATTATATATAAAAATATTTAAAAGCCTTTATCTATCATAAAGCTCCGTATATTACACTTGATAGACGAGTTTGACTGGGTTTTCTGTGCCTAACCTTTTTAGCAATTATTTTTTTCGAGTGCTAAATTGAAAAATAGAACAAAAAACGCACCCCAAATGGAGTGCGTCTTTCATTATTAAATTAGTCAACTACAACGTAGCAAGGATTCTCAGTAACTCTAATTGTAACGAAGCCATCAACAATTTCAAGATCTGTATGTACACCATCTATATCCTGATTCTTGCTATCTGCTTCAACAAGTGTAGCACTTTCTACATTGCCAACATAGAGCTTGTAGCTATTTACAACTGTATCATTGGAGGTTGGGCACCATGCTGCATATGCAACATCACCCTCGTCACTTTCATATTGATATACCCAAACGTCATCTCTACCTGTTGCAAGCTCCTTAACGAATCTCTTGTCGCCAAGAGTATTTTTAAGTGTGTATAGGTAGTAGTAGCCATCCTTAGCAACCATATGGTAGCTATTATCAATTGAAATGCCTGTAGTGTTAGCAGGTGTCTTCATATCATCAACAAGAACCCACTTAGAAACGTCCTTACCATCTGCGTCCTTTTCGGTAATTTGAACTGCTCTCTTTCCGTCAGCATCAAGTCTAACTGGTGAGCCATCCTCAAGGAACTCGTAAGCCCAGATACCACAGGTACCATACTTACCAACAGCTGTCATTTCATTTGTATATACGTCCTCGCACATGTATAATGTTGCCTTATCCATACCAATTGCAGACATGATAAGGAATGCTCTTGTGAGCCACATGCCTTGAATTTCACGAGCTCTCTCAATGATACCCAAAGGTGTGTTTACATAATCGCCATATACGTGTGCTGATGTAGGTGTTTCGTAGGATTGGTTTGTATCCCAGCCGAACTCTGTAAGCCAAATTTCAACGCCTGGATAATACTTATCTCTGTACTCAATAAGCTTACTGAGTGCATCAGCAAGTCCGTATTCTTCAGGGCTTACACCTACTGTTATTGTTTGTCCGTTAAGAGTAAAGCTCTTACCGAAATATGTATGATAGTTAAATGCGTCAATAGCGATACAACCATCTGTTCTGTTTGCTCTCATCCAGTAAACCATAGATGTAATGTATCTGTTACCTAGACCTGCAAGACCTGACATAGCAAGCTTAATATCTGGATCTGCGTTTTTACCACCGAAGAAATATGTGAATTGGTCTGGGTTGTAAACATCAGCAAGAAGTGTTCTCTGATGTCCGTCATATGCTGCAGATTGAAGAGCTGCGAGCTGATATGGTGTAGCACCAGCCTGATCCTCACCATTTGGCTCGTTACCAATTTCAATCCATTGAATGTAGTTACGTCCTACTGCTGAATCAGCTGACATATCCGAGTGCTTAACAGCGTTTTCATGTAAGTAGCCCATTTTACTGCTTCCATAACGAGCTGCATACTGATAAATAAGGTCAGCTATTGCTGCGTATGTTTGTGGATCATATTTTTCGTCCCAAGTAGCGATTGTACCACTGAGCTTACCTGTTTCATAATCGTATACTCTTGCAGGGCTTGATGACTCATTCCATTGTAAGCAAGGAATGATTAAAAGGTTAGCCTCAGACTCTGAAAAGAGCTTGTATGTTGCATCAAAGTTACCAACAACTGTATTTGAAAGAAGTGTTGACTTGTTAGGGAATGAAGCATTACTGTATGCCCAACCAACGTTGTGGTATTCACGAACAACTGTTGTAGCAGCAAGCTGTTCAACTGTACAGTAACCACCACCTGAACCAAGAAGTGCACACTGTCCCATCATTTCGCCCATTGTTGGAAGCTTATGAATTGTTTCGCCAATAATTGTTTCTTCAGATTCGCTTGTCTGATATCCGTAGAATAAAACCTCTTCTGGTGAGCCACCGTCAACGAATGAAACCTGAAGGTATCTGATTTCCGCGTCAATCTTAAACTCTGTCCAGCCACCCTCTACGAGTTGATCCTGTGTTAGTGTAATTGAGCCATCCCAAGCATCTGGTGTCTGGAAGTCAGCCGCATTCTTCGCCCAACGAACTGTAACATCTCTTGAAATCTGGAATGATGTATATTCCATGTAATCCGCCTTGCCACACTTAGGACATGCCTTATCCTCGCCTACATCCTTTGGATCGATAAGCTTATCATATCCATAGTTTGCACAGTCGATATTACGACAGAAATAAACGCCTTCCTTATCATAATAGTCTTTTTCAACAACAAACCTTGAGTAGAACAAATAAACACTATCAATATAGTGATTAAACTCTAAATCGAAGATTGGTGAAATTGTTGTTCCGAATCTTTCCTCAAAGGCAGTTCTTGTATGGTTATGGAATGCATATCCAGCAGGATAATAGAATCTATCCATACCTGTAACTGGTAAATCCCATATATCATCACCACGTGGGTCACCGACAATATCACTCTCGTCAATAAGTGTAGAAGCGTCCTTAATTACCTCACCGAGATAAACGCTATCCACCTTGTCAGGATCAAGGTGAACAATATCAATACCACCAACTCTTATTGTTTCAATAGTACTAAACTCACTACCGAGCTTTGCCTGAACAGCAAAATAATGCTTTTCCTCAGCACCAGCTGTCATACCATCTATTACAATAGTCTTAACCTCACCATCGCCAGTCATTGTGAAGTCAATCTTTGTAGCCTTAGTATAGTTCTTTGAAGTTATTTCCTTTGTGCTTTTTCTAAGCTCAAGCTCAGCGCCATCGCCGATTACGTTAATTTTAAGTGTAATTGAGTTTTCAGCAATCTCAACAACTCTTAAATACTTAATAATAGGTGTGATTGAGCCAGTTGGGATAACAACATCTTCATCATCGCCATCGATTGGTGGATTAATTATGTCACCGCCACCAGTTCCAGTTCCACCAGTTCCAGTTCCACCTGAGCCTGTTTCCTCACCAGGACCATCATCTGGGTCACCAGCGTTATTACAGGAGCATGATGAAATAATAGGCACTATTAACACTATAAGCATAATTAATAGAACCGCTAAAAGTTTTTTCTTCATTTCTTTTCCTCCGAAAGTGTTTTAAGCACACAAATCTAATCATAAATTAGAGATTTATACACGTATATATATTACAATAAATTACCTTTTTTGTCAAGCGATTTTATACTTTTTTAACAAACAAAAGGGCTTAAAAAACACTTTTCTGCACATTTTCACAAAATTTAAGTTTTTTTCCTTTGTTTTTGGTTAGCATTTTTATTTATATTGCACAAAGGCATTTTTTCATTAATTTGTATTAGTTGAATTGTCAGCTGCCTCATCATCAGTAACAGGTGTCTCCTCTTCTGTTTCCTCTGGAGGTCGAGGAGGTATTGGCGTTTGACTATAAAGACTTTCAAAGCAATCAATTACATATCTCGAATCATATCTGACACCTAAAATATGTATCACTCTAAGTCCTGCATAATTATACGATGATAGGGGCCTATCAAGGGCATCATTTGAATTTGCGCAAACATAGATTTCATCATCTGTTATTTGCGTTACGACCAATGTATGATAAAAGTCCCCTGCATCATTTTGTAGCTGAATTAAATCTCCAAGCTCTGCGTTTTCAAGTGTGGTGCTCTCCGCAAATGGTCCGACTTCTGTGTTGCCTACAAAGAAATCATAAAAATAATCAACTCCAGTCCACGATGCGCTACGTCTGTTTAATGAAAGATAGTACCATCCACTTATAGCGGTAAAGTTCATTACACAGCTTCCTGCTAAAACGCATTGGGAAGCAAAATTAGTACAATTACCTCCTATTCCCTCAAAGCGATAATACAGGGGGTTTCTTGCAAGTGCAAATTTTCTTGCATACATAACTGCTCGATCACGAAGATATTCTTTTTCTAAAATCATAAAAATCACGCTCCTACAATACATATTATGTAGAAAAAATTTTTTGTTGAGGAAATTATGGAAAATTTTTATCTCGCTTTACCCATTATGCTTGCCTTGGGGGTTGTATTTGTAAACGGCTTTACCGATGCGCCAAACGCAATAGCCACAGCAGTTGCTGCAAAAGCACTAAGTCTAAGGAATGCGTGTCTTTTATGTGGCATTTTCAATTTGCTTGGCTGTTTTTTCTTTTCACTATTTAGTGGACAGGTTATTGATACAATTTTTTCAATAATTAATTTAGAGAACACAAAAAGCACCTATCTTTGTGTCATAAGTGGACTTTTTACGACCATTCTTTTTGGTATAATCGCTTGGCTATTAAAAATGCCGTCAAGTGAAAGCCACGCGTTGATTTGTAGTCTTCTTGGAGCAACGCTGGTTTTTGGTAAGGGAAGCATTGTAAAAGAAGCATTATACATAATAATTTGTATGATTGCTTCCTGTCTGCTTTCCTTTTTGATTGCTTTCTTTATAGGGCGAAGGAACAAAAACGAAAAAAGGTCCAATCTAATTCTAACAATGTGTCTGCTTTCAGCCATGCACGGTGCTCAGGATGGGCAAAAATTCATTGCCTCGCTTATGTTTTTGGGTAGTTTTATGCACACGCAGTCGCCTGTTTTTGAAAAGCTGCCTCTTTCCATTCTCGTCTCTGTATTTATGCTTTTAGGCTCACTATTAGGGGGCAAGCGTATAATTGAAACGATAGGAGAAAAAACCTCGAAAATAAATTATTCAAGTGCGTTCTCTTCCGACCTTTCCTCAATTCTTACCATATGTGCTTGCTCACTTTTTGGATTACCTGTAAGCACAGGAAACATACGCATATTTTCGATTATCGGCGCAGGAGTGTCGATAAAACAGCCTATAAACAAAAAAACAGCAGGGTTAGCATTGCTAATTTCTGTGCTAACCCTGCCATTCTGTTTTTTTATTGGTTATATTATTTGCTATATGCTTCAGCCCATTCAGGCAATGATTTGAATAGCATTTTTTCCTTAGTTTTTGGATTTATAAGCTCAATCTCGCAAGAATGGAGTCTAATTTTATTGTTATCTCTTGCACCATATTTTCCGTCACCATACAAAGGAAAGCCTCGTGATGAAAGCTGAACTCTTATTTGATGTGTTCTTCCTGTGTGTAGTCTTATTTTTAGAAGCGAAAGCTGTTTTTCTGTATCAGCTCCTATTTGACTGTATTCCAAAATTGCCTCTTTTGCACCTGCACGCTTGTTTTTAACTACAAAGGACTTGTTTTTCAGTCTGTCATGATAGAGAAAATCCTTCATTTCTCCCTCTTTTTCAGTTATGCCGTGACATAGGCAAATATAGGCTTTTTTAAACACTCTGTCGACAATTTGCTTTGAAAGTGAAGACGCCGAGTGTTGATTTTTAGCATATACAATTAATCCTGTTGTTCCTATGTCAAGCCTATGAATCGGATATATTTCGCTTTTTATCTGCTCTGATAAAATATCTACTAAATTTTCCTTTTCACTTTTTTGAGAGGAGATTCCATAAGGCTTTTCGCATACCAAAAGCTCACTATCCTCATAATAAATTTTTATCATATATCCTCGTTTTTAAAAGGGCTGAAAAATCAGCCCTTTCCTTTATTTAACATTGATAATTGACTCATCCCACATATCTGGTGCAGTATAGCCTAAGAAATTAACAGCAGTTGCGGCAACATTTGAAAGACCAAATGCTCCGTTATCACTCTTAACCTCATATTTATCGCTATAATAGTTATCATAAACGATAAATGGAACAGGATTTAATGTGTGGCTTGTCTTTGCCTTATAGCTTCCATCCTTATTTGTCTTTGGATTTCCTGCCTTGTCAAGCTCATACATTTCGTCTGCGTTTCCATGGTCAGCTGTTATAAGTGCAACTCCCTGCAAAGCATCAACAACGTCTAAAATTCTTTTCAACTGAAGGTCAAGTGCCTCCATTGAGCATCTTGTAGCTAAGATGTTTCCTGTGTGTCCAACCATATCACCATTTGGGAAATTTACTCTTAGGCAAGCATATTTGCCACTGTTTAAGCACTCTATGAGCTTATCTGTAATTTCAGCACATTTCATCCAAGGTCTTTGCTCAAATGGTACAACGTCAGATGGAACCTCAATATAGGTTTCAAGCTTTTCATCAAACTTACCACTCTTATTTCCGTTCCAGAAATAGGTTACGTGTCCATACTTTTGTGTCTCAGAAATTGCAAGCTGTGAAATTCCTGTATTTGCAAGATACTCGCCCATTGTATTAGTAATCTCTGGTGGATTTACAAGATAATTAGATGGGATATGAAGGTCACCATCATACTCAAGCATGCCTGCATAAACTACCTTTGGATATCTAACTCTATCAAATTTATCAAAGCACTCATCGTCAAACGCCTTTGAAATTTCGATAGCACGGTCACCTCTAAAGTTATAAAAAATTACGCTATCTCCGTCATTAATTGTACCAACAGGCTCACCATTTTCACTGATTACAAATGGTGGAAGGTCTTGGTCAATAACCTTGTACTCATTTCTGTAAGCCTCAACAGCCTCTTTCGCTGATGCAAACTGTCTTCCCTCACCTAAAACATGAGTCTTCCAGCCAAGCTCAACCATCTTCCAGTTAGCCTCGTATCTATCCATTGTAATAACCATACGTCCGCCACCAGATGCGATTTTAATATCGAAGCTATCATCACGAAGTGATGCAATATAATCCTCAAATGGATTAATGTATTCAAGAGCACTTGTTTCTCCAACATCACGGCCGTCAATTAGAATGTGAAGTCTAACCTTAGATACGCTTTCCTTCTTAGCTTGATTAATCATAGCCTTAAGGTGGTCAATATGAGAGTGCACATTACCATCAGAGAAAAGACCGATAAAATGTAAAACGCCATTGTTTTCCTTTACATTGGAAACTACCTTTTGCCATGTAGCAGATGCAAACATTTTTCCATTTTCGATTGATTGTGAAACGAGCTTAGCACCCTGTGCAAAAACCTGTCCTGAGCCAAGAGCATTATGTCCAACCTCAGAGTTACCCATATCATCATCACTTGGTAAGCCAACTGCTGTACCATGTGCCTTTAGCTTAACACAAGGATATTTGCTCATAAGCATATCAAGTGTTGGAGTATAAGCCTTACTTACTGCATTTGCTTCAGTATCAGGAGCTAATCCAACGCCGTCCATAACGATTGTTAAAACAGGGCCCTTAACTCCTATAGAATTTGTTAATTTGTTTAAAGTCTTTGCCATTTTATTTACCTCACTTTTTAAGCTTGAAAATTTTTCCTTTAATATTATACACTACATTTGTGAACAAATTTTGAACATATACAAATATATTGACTTTTTTAATATTATTATGTTAGAATGTTATAAAATCAATTATTAAGGAGTTTTTTATGACTATCAAGGAACAATGTGCCTCTGCAACAAGAGCCTTGTGTGAAGCTTCAAAAGCACAAAGGGGCGATATTTTTATTGTTGGTTGCTCAACGAGTGAGGTTTTAGGTGATAAAATAGGTACTAACTCTGATATTGATACAGCTAAAGAAATCTTTGAGGGAATATATTCGGTGCTTAAGGAGCTTGGCATTTTTATGGCTGTTCAATGCTGTGAGCATCTCAATCGTGCTATTGTAATCGAAAAAGCATCTATGGCTACTAACAAAGTCAATGTTATTCCTCAAAAAAAGGCTGGTGGCTCATTAGCAACTATTGCATATAATTCCTTTGATGAGCCAATTGTTGTTGAGGAAATAAAGGCAGATTTAGGAATAGATATAGGTAACACATTAATTGGTATGCATCTTAAAAGTGTAGCTGTTCCTGTAAGGCTTGAAATTAACAAAATCGGACACGCCCCCGTAGTTTTTGCTCGTACACGACCAAAATTCATTGGTGGAATCAGAGCTATTTATAACGAGGATTTAATGTAAAAAATAGGACGAGTAATCTCGTCCTATTTTCATTTTTCAGTTTCAAAAAAGTCCTTGTCTATTAGCTCGTCTGTAGTTACCTTTAGCACCTTAGCTATTGAAAAAAGTTCAATATCAGTGACTGTACGTGAGCAATCCTCAATACGTGAAACAGATCCACGGCAAACATAAACACCCATCAACTCTAACAAATTTGACAGCGTTTGTTGATTCATTTTTCTCATTTTTCTGTATTTTTTTACATTTTCGCCAATCATATTCATTCTTTTTCCATCAATAATACGTGCCATATAACCCCCATTTTGTCTTGACATAGGACAATTATTATGATATACTATACCCATAAAAGTTTTGTCCTATGATAGGACAAATACAAATTTTATACAAAAATTTTGAGGGAGTGACGCAAAAAGATGATGTATTGCACTAAATGTGATAAGGAGCTTGACACAAAATTTTGCCCTTACTGTGGTAGCGAAACCGAGCCAATTGTTACTAAAGAAGAAAGTATTGATAATAAATCTTTAATTGATAATTTATATGCCTTACGTGCAGGACTTTCTAAGGTTTCTTTAGAAATGGATAAGGTTAAAAAGACCGAACACGAATTAACTGAAAAAAGGAGCAAAAATCAAGAAATTGAATATTCCTCAAGGAATAGCTATAATTTTTTTGGAAGTAAATGCGATGAAATCGACAGAAAATATAGGAGTGAAAATGATTTCATTAAAGGCAAAAAAGACAAGCTGGAAGAAGAGCTATCCAAGCATGTAGCATCATTTAACCACAACAAAAAAGATTCAATTACTGGCCTTATTGTAATTTTTGCAGTTATAGTCATTTGCTCAATAGCAGCAATTATTTCTTCAAACGCTAATGACTATACAGTCGAACTTATAGCAAATATTTTTCTATATGCCCCAATGCTTGTCGGTATATTTTTTGGTTTAGGCACAATATTTATCACAAAATGGGTCTTAAATGATAATAATAAAATTAAATCGTTGCGTGACGAAATCTCTAAGCTTGATTCACAACTTTTCAATGATGATGAAATCATCGAACATCTAAATACCAATAAAAATTACGTTGAAATGCACGAAAAATTCATTATAGCCGAGAAACAATTAGGTGCAGTTAATAATTTTGACTACTCTCCATACGAATTGGCTATAGTTAATCAAAAGAAAAAATGTTCCATGTTTTATAAAGAATTTCATTCATCCTATCTTGCTAATTTTACAAGCATTTTAGACGAGCGAGACTGGAAAAATCTTGACTTGATTATTTTTATTTTGGAAACGCACAGAGCCGATACATTAAAGGAAGCGCTTCAACAGGTAGATATGTATAGACACACTGAAAAAATTGCAAGAGCTATAGAAAACGCTTCTTTGGCTATTTGCAACACAATCAGGCAGGAGTCTGACAGAATCACAACTGCAATTGGAAACTGCATAGATACAATAAACAGCAGATTGCAGATTATTGCTGACAATCAAAGTGTGCTAAGCAAGAAACTCAATTCAGTAAACGATAATATTCAAAAATCAATAAATGCTACCGAGCTACAAAATGCTCTTATTGCTAAATCTAACGAAACGAGCGAACAAATGGCTATGGATATCGCAAGAATTAGAGAATTCGAAGGCAGGTCTTACGGACATATTTGAACAAAAGCAGACACTTTCCTTAAGAGAGTGTCTGTTTTTTATATAAAAAAACGGATACGCCTAAGGACGTATCCGCTTTTAATTAAATTAGATAAGTAATTACTTATTTTTAAGGAAATTATCTTCCCTTCATTGAAGCAAGCTGTTCTGCATCTGACATTTGAACCTTTTCCTTCCTTCTCTTGATAGCGAAGTTTCTAAATATAATATCAACTACAAATAAAATCAACGCTAAGATTAAGAAGAATACTGTTACTCCGTCGTGAGTGATTACTGTATCCTGCTCGAGTGTAACGGCAAAGAAGTTATCTGCACCCTTTTCGTCGAGCAATCCACCTCCACCACTTGAGGAAATACTCTTAAGCATTGTTTCACCATCTACACCAGTAGAGGATGCTTCAAAAATATCGTATTCTGCTGCGTGTGCACCAGTTACTGCAAAGCTTACTATATCGCAAAGTGCGCCAACCATAATTGGGTTTTGAACATATCTACCGCCACCTAAGTCAACCCATTCAATCTTTTGTTGCTTGATGTCCAAAACATATTTGTCATCAATTGTTGCTAAAGGTAATGAAAGTGAATACTTATTATTAGCGATACGTGTCATAATACCATTTCTTCTTGAGGATTCAACAATCTCACCATCATCATTAATTGAATATGCTGTGTATTGTAAACGCTCCTCGTATTGAATAATCTTACCGAAGTCGTCTTTAACCTCAACTCTTAATGGTACGTATGTTGTAACAACTACTGTTGCAGTTTCACCATCAGATGTAACTGTATATTCAAGACCTGTTGCATCAATTCTATCATCCATTGGAGAGAGGAACATGTTTTTAACAAGAACTAAATTGTTTACATCGTCAGTGTTATCAAACATTGCCTCAGACCAGCTTTCATCTAAGAATTCACCTGTCTTAGGATCGTATGTTTTACCAAAGTTACTCATAAATACGCCAACCTTACCGTTACCGTATTCCCACTCTGCGTAAATTGGCTTCAAGCCCTCAACACAAACTGCGTTTGTAGCGCCTGTTCTAATTGTTGTTCCATAAAAGCCGTAGATATGGTCATATGCCTCTACGCCCTTATGTACGATTGAGTTTTTATCATTCTGCTTCATTTCAAGGTCGATATTGGTATTAAAATATTTACCTTGAATATTATCAGTGATTTCCTTAAGGAATTTGCTAAGCTCCTCACTACTATTTGTAACGAATGGCTTACCTTTACCTAAGCTTGCAAGTGTTTCAAGAACTGAGATACCAGCCTTATCATCACCAATAGCGATTGTTGAGGTTACTGTACCTGCTCTTGCAAGACGCTCAACGATACCCTCATAGCCTGAGCCTTGGTCGTTTGGCGCACCATCGGAAATCAATACAACCTGCTTAATTTCAAGTGATGTTGAATTAGAGGTTCTTGAAAGCATATCGGAAGCAGACTGAATAGCCCACTTATATGATGTACCATAGGTTCTAATCTGGTTACCATTATATTTATCCTGACCACCAGAGGTTTTCCAATCGCTTGGAGCCTTATATCCGTCCTTATAGTACTTGTTTTCAGGTGTACCAGGAGCGCCACCATCATTGCCTATATTAATTGGAATAGGCTCAACGCTTCCGTCACCATCTAAGTCCTTATAAACTGTATTGCCTTCTGAGTCAACATAATGGAAGTAGTAGTACTGATTCATTTCCTGTTCTACTGCTCTTGCAATTTCTTTTCTATGCTCCTTATCACCAAAGGTCTGCATATCAAGAGCAACGTGATAGTCCTGGTCAAATACTACAACACCAATATAGTCGGTGTCAGCAAATTCAGTTTCTGTAATAACCTTTTTAGCATTTTCAAGAGCGAGCTGATATCTTGTATATGTCTTATTATTTGCATCCTTTGAGGAGGTTGTCTCCTTCATTGAGGATGAAAGGTCGATAACAAGAACCATAGCAACCGTTTCCTTTTCCTTGTCAACGTTTAGGTCAACAGGTAAAAGCTTATTGATTGGTGAATCAACATAGTTGTTTTCCTCTTCTGCGCCCTCGCCACCTGTGAAGTTATAAATGTTATGACCACAGGTGTATAGAAGTCCTCTTCCGATTTCCTCTACAAATCTTGTAATGTTCTCTGCTGCACTTGCAGGCAAGCCACCATTTACAAAGTCAACGTTCATAAGAACGATTTCGTCATAAGCTAAGAGGTCCTCAAGTGTTTCTGGGAATTCCTCTGGCTCGATTGTAGTTAAATGATAGCCGTCAAATCTAATTTTTTCATCAATTGCATCAAACTGAGTATCGTCACCCTCAACAATAAGCATGCTACCCATTGGGTCAACTGTGAACCAAGAATAAAGCATATTGTTTTGTGGTAAAACGTCCTTGTTTACTGTAAGCTCAGCTCTAACTACATTTACAGATGCTACGTCAATGTCCTTTCCTGCTGTCTCATATAAAATATCAATAGCTGTAGTACCCTTTGAAAGCTCAATATCATCTGCAGAGGCTATTGGGGTATTTGAAGCATCGTATAAAACGATAGATACATTACTATAAATAGCAGTTGTACTCTTTACTACTGCAGTAAAGGTAATATCTGCGCCGTAATCAACCCTACCACCTGTTGACAAGGATACAAGCTGTACCTCTGTCTTATCGGTGCTTGTTGCAAGGTCGAAGTGGGCTGAGTCAACTCGAATACTTTCCTTAAGTAGCTCCTTAGCTGACGCTAAAGCTCCACTTTCAACGGTTTCTCTACCATCAGAAAGCAAAACTACTCTCTTATTAGTTCTTCGAGCTTGATTTAAAATCATTGTTTTTGCAGCTGATAAGCCACTTGAAATATCGGTTGCGTTATATTCCTTTTCCGTATCATACGTAAAATTCAAATAACGATATTCCATATCGTCGGGTACATTTTCCTGATATTGCAAGTTGCCTATATCGATTTGTTGCATTATTCCATAGTTATCGCTTCCACCAAATGCTACTAAGCCGAATTTTGTAATACTCAAGTCGGCATTTGACATAATTTCGTGGATATAATCATCCATTTCCTCTATCATCGGAGAGTTACTGTCAGACATATCAACCACAAACACTACTGTATTATCAATAGGAGCTGTAATTGTTTCTCTAATTTTTACTCCTGCCAATAGCGAGGTAAGTAAAAAGATAAGGGTTAAGTGAATGATAAATGGAATTAAGTGCTTTGATGACATTCTACGCTTCTTGTGAAGCTTAAAGAATGGTATAATTCCAAGTAAAAGTGCTGGAATTAATATTAAGAAGAATAATGGAGCATCAACATTAATGTTCATTTCTGTAATATACCCCCCATTCTACTATCAGTAATACAATAAGAACACCGATAACCCAAGGAAGAATATCCTTAACAGCATTTTGTGATTTTGCAGTTTCGTTAATTGTTACGTCAAGCATATCACCTGTTGCATAGATACTTGTTTCTTTTTCAGGTATGTGGGTTGTTACTGTGTATGTTTTTAGCTTCTCGTTTTCTATATCGTTAGAGAAGTTTACAACTACTTGATATGTTCCGAGCTGTTCAAATACAATATTTGGAAGGTCGGACTCATACTGCTTTGAGGAATCCCATGTAGCAAGCAATACTCTTTCGCTATTCTCTTCTTCTGCTTGAGTATAGAACTCAATCTTTTGAGCACCGATTGGCACTTCAAATTGAAGTGTTTCACCTACAAAGGCAGTACGCTCATCAAGAGGCTCAGCTAAGCTGTATTCAAGCATATTATTTATAAGTAGTGGGAAGTCTGTTAAGAACCATGGCAATGTTGAATTTGTAAAATCAAAGGTTGTCATAATTGTCTTAACTGTTCCTATTTTACCTGCTATCATTACAGGACTATTGTTTGTAGAATAAATAGACACAAATCCCTTTGGCAAGTCATTTGCAAGTGTTGTGTACTTATTAATAACTGCATTAATGGTAATTGGTTCTCCAGTTGCTGAATCTGTACCCTTAATAGGATCATTAAAATCTACCTTACTCTTAAGTAGTTGAGATACCTTATCGCTTGCAAGTGAGTCAGAGACAACCATTCTAAATCCATTATCACTAACTCTTTCAACTCCAAACTGTAAATTAACATTCTGTGGAGCCTTTGGCATATTCAGTAGCCATACTGCACCATCTGTTGGTAATACCTCAGGCATAATTCCCTCAAAAATATAAAGGTCGTAGCCTGAAAGCTTATCGGTGGGTACACTTGAATGCATATCTGCATTTTTAATGATGTAACCGAAAGCACCTATAACAGTTTTCATAAGTGGCTCTTGATTTCTGTCAATATTTCCATTCTCGTCGTATTTAATATTTTTACTTACGAACAAAATACTTGGTGTTTCCTTCTCCAAGGAATAAAGCTTATATTCATTATCCTCTGCTAAGCCGTCATCTGTATTGATTACAAATCTTACATAATCATAGCTTGAAAAGCTGTTTGCTATCCAAACTGCAAGCTGACCTGGCTTAGTAACAGGGTTATCGTCAGATGTGAAGAACACATTTAACGATTCTTTATCACGCATTGTTACATTTTTAGAGGTTACAAATCTTTCACCATTACCATCGTTCATATACATGGAAATTGTAAATGTTGTTTCAGAACCATAGTTTTGGAGATATGTATCAAATCTATAACCAGAAACCGTGCTTAGGAATTTATCCGTTGCTGAAACAATACCTGTATTTTTCTCATCTGTACCAGCACAGTTAATAATTTCTATTGTGTTAATACTACTTTCAGCTATTGGATGCTGTTTATCGGTATAGATAAGAACCTTTGCATCACGGTTACTTTCTCTTATGTTACTATCGGTATTGATAATAGCCTCAGCAAGCTTTAATGCTCCATTAATATCACCATTACCTTGAGTACATTTGAGGTCGTTTATTATAAACTCAACCTCTTCCTTTGTTGTTAGTGGAACGTCTCCACTAAGGTTTTCGGCAACCTCACCAGCATAAATAATACTCATATTTACACTGGAACCACTTGCTGCCTCCATAATTTTTTGCTTAGCTGTATCAAAACGAGTCCAGCTATCTTCTCCGCTTCCGTCGTCCGTGTTCATACTTGCGGAAGCATCTACTATAACTATTACTTCGTCCGTTTTTGTCACAATTCTTGGTTGCGTAATTGCTATAGTAGCAGCAAGTGCAACCAAAACTTGAAGGATAAGTAATAGAGACATTATTAAATTCAATGGAATCTTACGCTTAACGAATCTTAAGCTTCGTTTCCATATAAATGTACTGGAGACTGTTTTTGGCACATACTGTGATTTAATAATATAAATTACTATAATCACAGGAATAGCCAACAGGCCCAGCCATCCAAGAGCATTAAAAAATCTCATTTGATTACTTCCGTTTCGTATCCCTTTCCAAAGATTACCTTTTCAATAGGGTCGTCCGAGCTTACTGTAAAGAAGGTAACGCCTCTTGACGCACAAAAGTCAATTAGCTCCTTTTCATACTCGTCCATCGCCTTTTGATAGGCCTCAACCATCTTTTTAGTCATAACTAATCTCATATTATAAGCCTCATTTTCAGAGTCTATCATATCAATACGTCCGTCAAGATCAGGATAAAGCTCATCCGGTGACAAAACCTGTATCATAAGTATTTCTCTGCGCTTATACATAAGGAAGTCAATAGCCTTTTTCCAATTGCTTTCTGTTAAGAAATCGGAGATTATAATTGTTAAACCGTCATCATATCCTGGAGCTTCCATATTAACAATAGCCTTCTCAAGATCAACCTCTCCCTCGAAGTCTGTGTTTTCCATAGCCTGTGCGGCTCTGTAGAAGGAGTCCTTATTTGTAATGGTGAAGCCTAAGTTTGTCGCTTTTTCGTTCTTCATCATTTTATAAGATACTCTATCCATTGAAGCTACCGAAAGATATCCAAATGCTGCCGCTATTTTTAAAGCTGCCTCCGCCTTTTCTGGCTTTCCACAAGCCATTGATGCTGAGCAGTCAATCAATATCTGGTTATGCATCTGTCTTTCATCTGTGAATAATTTAATGAAGTATTTTTCAAAACGCGCATATACGTTCCAGTCAATACGTCTGATATCGTCTCCCGGAAAATATTCACGGAAGTCTGCAAATTCAACAGTATTACCGTATGAGCGAGCCTTTCGGCCACCACCGAAGAAGCCCGTCATAGCAGTTTTTAAGCAGAGTGCGGCGGCATCGAGACGGTCAAGAAATGCACCGTCTAATATTTTACGTTTCATATGTACCGCCTATTTAATTATTTTTTTCCAAATATTGTAGATTTACCAGCATTGTTCAAGTCTCTTACGTGAGCATTTACTACGTCATCAGCGTTCATCTTTGAGGTAACTGCCTCGAAGCCGAGCTTAATTCTGTGACGAAGTACAGGAACAGCCAAAGCGTTTATATCGTCATATGATACATTATATCTTCCTTTAATTAAAGCGCGTACCTTCGCAGCTGTGATAAGAGCCTGCGCCGCACGAGGGCTGGCTCCACAACGAATGTACTGTTTGGTTGTGTCAGTTGCTATTTCACTATCTGGATGTGTAGAAGCAATCATTACCATTGCGTAATCAAGAACCTCTTTTGCAATTGGAATAGTCTTAGCAACAGCTCTCATACGGAGTAATTCCTCACCGTTACAAGCAGCAACTGCTAACTCATCCATTGTCTTTTGGGTCATTGTTACGATTTGTCCAAGCTCTTCAGCAGAAGGATTTGGAACTATTATTTTGAACATAAAACGGTCCATCTGAGCTTCTGGTAGTGGATATGTACCATCTTGCTCAATTGGGTTCTGTGTAGCCAATACGAAGAATGGCTCATCAAGCTTACGTGAAACACCCATTACTGTAACCTTGTGCTCCTGCATCGCCTCAAGCAAAGCTGCCTGTGTCTTTGGAGTAGCACGGTTAATTTCGTCGGCAAGTACAATGTTACTGAAGATAGGACCCTTTTGGAACTCGAACTTAGAGTTACCATTTTCGTCCTTTGTAATGATGTTTGTACCTGTAACGTCGGCAGGCATCAAGTCTGGTGTAAACTGAATTCTTGAGAATGGTAGGTCAAATACATTACCAAGTGATCTTACAAGACGTGTTTTACCAAGTCCTGGAGCACCCTCCAAAAGAACGTTACCACCTGCGATAATTGCAATAATTGTATATTGAACTACCTCTGTTTGACCGATAATATCCTTTTTAACCTCGGTAAAAATCTTTTCGCATTTTTCAGCAAAGAGCTTAAGCTCCTTTGCCATAGCTGGATCAACAACCTGCTCTGTTGCCTTTGGTGCAACAGGTGAAGCCTTTGGAGTAATTGTTGTAGCCTGTGCAGGTGCTGCTGGTGTAGCAGGTGCTTGTGGCTTTGTAGCTTGTGCTGGCGCAGCAGGCTTAGCCACCTCTTGTGATTTTGTAGCTTGTGCTGGCGCAGCAGGCTTAGCCACCTCTTGTGATTTTGTAGCTTGTGCTGGTGTAGCAGGCTTAGCCACCTCTTGTGGCTTAGCCTCTGCTACATCATTCTTTTTAACCTCAGGTGCTGGTGCTGCCTTTGCATCAGCCGTTTTATTTTCCTTTTTTCTATCAAATAATCCCATAATCTTTCTCCGTATTACTAAATTTTATAAAAATCTAAATCATTCGCCCATCATTGCGGCACCATAGTTACCTACGCCGTTAAATTGCTCATCTGAAAGGTCCTTATCGTAAGCCTTATCCTCTTCACCCTTAACAGCCTCGCTAAAGTCATCCTTATCTATTTCAGGTGGAATAAATGCTGAGTCATCTGTGTCGGTTTCGCCTTTTCCACCACCAGAGCTTGAACCCGGCTCTTCTTCGTTTGGCTTAGTGTTTGAGTCTCCACTACCAGTTGAACTATCGTCTTGAGGTGGTTGATCGTCACTACTATCACTTGAGCCGTCTTGCTTATCATCATTTGGTTCGCCTGTTGGCTTGCCTTGGCTATCGCTTGGCTCATTCTTATCACTGCTTGAAGAGGATGAATCCTCTGGCTGTTGTTGTCCTGACATACTATTTTGAGTTTCCTCAAGTCTGTTATTTACATCGCTACCCATTTGCTGTGAGCCTTGAACCTGCTCAAGCATTTCACCAAGAGCACCCTGAGCTTGATCAAGTGCATCGTTTGCTTCCTGCTTAGCACCCTCGTTGTCTCCATTAGGGAAGTTTTCTGGGTCTGTTTCTGGGTCAGCCTTATTCGCTGCATTTTCGAATGAACCTGCAAGGTTTTCAAATATGTCCTTCATTTGCTCATTGTCTGTGCTGTTAGCAGCATTTTGGAATGCATCAGACATATTCTCAAACTCCTGCTTAAGAGCGTCGCCCTCAAGTCCCGCATAATCCTTCTTTAATTCCTCAAATGCGTTCTCAAGCTGTCCTTGGTCGCCATTTTGAATAGCGTCTTGGATTGCACCTTGAATCTTGTCAACGTACTCGTTTTCTTTGCTGTTTTCTTGGTTTGTACCATCATCGAGCTCGCCAACATCCTGCTGGAAGTCATTCTTATCCTTATTTACAAGGTCTTGAATTTCTTGCTTAGCATCACTTATTGCAGCATTAATCTTATCCTTATTCTGGGTTGTTCCACCGTTTTCTTCCTTCATAAGGTCGTTAATCTCATTCTCAAGGTCACTCATAATGTCGTCCATCTCATTCTTTGTGCTCTCACTTGCGTTTGAGTTGTTAATGATATCCTGAACGTCTTTAAGCATATCCTCAACTTCTTTTTGGTCTGAGCCTACAAGATCCTCTCTAAGGTCACCAAGCTGATCGCTTACTTCCTTAGATGTTTCGTTCTTGTTCATTGCGTCCTTAATGTCGCTTTCAGCCTTATCAAATACATCATCAAGACTTTCGTCACTTAAATCACTATTTTCGAGATTACCAATAAAGTCCTCAATAGCGTCCTTTATATCGGAATTAGGAGTATCCTTTATGGAATCCTTAAGATCGCTAACGATCTCATCTCTCATTGCGTCCTTATCAGCCTCGTCAATCTTACCATCGTTATTCATATCCTCTGTAGGATTTTGAATAGCATCCTTCATATTGTCAAGGGCATCTGAAATTGGATCCTCATTTTCAGAGGTTTCTCCATTAGCTTCCTTTTCAATAGCCTCACCGAGCTCACCTAAATTTTCTTTATTATCATTGTTTTGCATATTGTCGGTGATTTGATCAGTTGCGCTATCCTCTTTTTGTGTATAGTCATCAAGCTGATCCTGCTTATCCTTTATTGCATCGTTAGCATCCTGAGCCTTATCCTCATCACTCTTGTTAGGATCATTGTAGATATCGTCAAGCTTATCCTCAAGCTCTCCCATATCCTCCTTCATATCATTTTTGTCTTCCTCACTCATGTCGGAATCCTCAATGGTATTGTCTATATCCTTCATAGTGTTGTCAATTTCGTTCTTGTCTTCACCAATAAGCTCATCCTGAACCTTTTCGAGATTATCAACAATATCCTTAACTAATTCATCAAGGTTTTCGTTCTTTTCAACAGCGTCTGCAACCTCTTCAAAGGACTCCTTAAACGCTTCATCAATCTTTTCCTGATTTGAAGGATCTGTCTTAATTTCCTCAAGCTTATCACCAAGGTTTTCCAAAGCATCCTTTAGCTCAGAGTTCTTATCCTTTAAGTCTTCGTTCTTTTCGAAATTCTCAACAACCTTATCAAGCAAATCATCCATAGCATCTGCTATAATCTGCTTATCCTCGTCGTCAATCTTTCCGTCATTGTTTACGTCCTCTGGTTGATCAAGCTTATCCTGAATCTTATCAAATGCTTGGTTGATTTTATCCTCATCCTTTGATTCAAGAGCCTCAGACATATCTTTAGCTACTTCCTGTAAAATGTCCTCAAGCTTTTCTCTATCAAGCTCTTCATCCTTGCTTTGCTGATCCTGCTCGATTTTATCAAGAATGTCTTGAACATCCTTGTTATCCTCCTTAGACATTTCCTCAAAGGATTCCTTGATTGCGTCTTGCTTTGCCTGTTCCTTTTCAAGTACTTCCTCAATGTCCTTGATAGCTTCGTCTATAGCCTCGGATTTCTCCTCGTTTGTATCAGCCTTTTCCATGTCCTCTTCGAGCTTATCCAAGATTTCGTCAAGCTCTTTCTTTACTTCCTCAGGAATCTCTGCATTTTCAATTTTTTCTTCAATATTTTCAATTTCTTCTGAAAACGCATCTTCAGAAGTTGCAGCTTCCATTTTTGGAGCGAGTAATACAAACAAAAGCACAACTGCTACAATCATAGCAATAACTGAGATAGGACGAACGATAGGCTTTTTAATTCTTAATGCATTTGCACCAAGACCAGCCATACGCTCTCTTGCATCATCTCTTTGCATTTTAGCAACATAGCTTCTATCATTTTGATACTCAACCATTGTTGTAACACGCTCATCAAGACCAAGGTCGTCTATACGCTTTGCGATATCCTGTTCTCCTAATTTCATCCGTACCGTAAAAATCGAAATTCCAACGGTAATAGCACACACAAGGCCTGTTATTACGGTTACAAGAACAGCTGCTAATGAATTGTTGCCTGCTAAAGCAAAGCATGCAGCAAAAACAAGAGAAGTTGCAGAGCCGAATAGTAAGCCCATAACTACTGCCTTAATGATAGACTCAACAACAAGTCTTTGTTTATAAGGTTTCATTAATTGATTTAAATCCATAAATACCTCCTAAAGTATTCTTTTACTATAATATTATAACACGCAAGGTCGATTTTTGCAATAGAAACAATTTTTTAAAGGTTCAAACCTCGTTTTTTTGTTAAATTGCACAATTTTTTCAATTTTCTTTCAAAACCATTTCTTAAAATTTTATCTATTTTAACCAAAGCGTGTTTTTTGGTAGATATCATTTTAAGACCTTTTCGAGAGCAATATCTCGGGCTACTGTTTGTTATCCACTCCTTTTTTAGATTTTTTTAGCAATACGGGAATTTTGCTTGGTTTCCACCCTTATATTATGTGTCGGTGGCTCCCACTGTTATATTACCACATATAATGGTAGCTTTGTTAAGAAATTCCAAATTTTCAACGCTATTTCAGACCCCTTTTAACCTATTTTCACACAATTTTCACTTTAGAATTTTTTAAGGATTTTTTCAGCATTTTTTCTTCGCAATTTCTTCACAAATCAAGACGTTTTTTCTTCACCTTAGGTTGCGTAAAAAGTAATAAATTAACAATTTATTTACATTTTTTATGATAAAAAAAGGACCTACTTGTAAAAAGCAGGTCGTTTTTTATTGTTTTCTTATTTTTTTCTCCAAACCATTTTGTCCACAATTTTTGTGTAGGATTGAATAATTTTAACTACCTTTGTTGATACATTTTCGTCTGTATAAGCGTCAACTGGTATTCCAAAATCACCATTTTTATTCATTAAAATTGCTGTATCAACAGCCTGTAAAAGCGATTTTTCATCTATTCCAGCAAGAACAAAGCAAGCCTTGTCAAGCGCCTCAGGTCTTTCAGTTGAGGTACGAATACAAACTGCAGGAAAGCTCATTCCTATGCTTGTATAATAGCTACTTTCCTCAGGAAGTGTACCACTATCCGACACAACGCAGAAAGCATTTGCCTGTAGGCAGTTATAGTCATGAAAGCCAAGAGGCTCGTGCATGATAACTCGCTTATCAAGCTCAAAGCCAGATGCCTCGAGTCTTTTCCTTGAACGTGGGTGGCAGGAATAAAGCATGGGCATATCATACTTTTTCACAAGAGCATTTATAGCATTGAATAGTGATAGAAAATTTTCCTCAGTATCAATATTTTCCTCTCTGTGAGCTGACAAAAGCATATATCCCTTAGGCTTTAGGTTTAGTCGTTTTAGAATATCAGATTTTTTGATTTCATCAATATTATTTGATAAAACCTCAGCCATAGGTGAGCCTGTTACATATGTTCTCTCCTTTGGCAAGCCACATTCATGAAGATATCTTCTTGCATGCTCGGAATATGCTAAATTCACATCAGAAATTATATCTACAATTCTTCGATTTGTTTCCTCTGGTAAGCATTCATCCTTACAACGATTACCTGCCTCCATATGGAAAATAGGAATATGTAGTCTTTTTGCACTAATTGCTGACAAGCAAGAGTTTGTATCACCTAAAATCAAAAGTGCATCAGGCTTGATTTGGTTCATTAGCTTGTATGAGCAGTTAATTATGTTGCCCACAGTAGCGCCTAAATCGTCACCAACTGCATCCATATAAACCTCTGGCTCATCAAGCTTTAAATCATGGAAAAATATGCCGTTTAGATTGTAATCATAGTTTTGCCCTGTATGTGCTAAAACACAATCAAAATATGTTCTGCATTTGTTAATTACAGCACCAAGACGAATAATTTCAGGTCTCGTACCAACGATTATAAGAAGCTTAAGTCTTCCATCGTTTTTAAAGCTGACATCACTATAGTCTGTTTTTATCTTCATATTTAGCTCCTACACTATTTCAAAAAATGTATCTGGTTTATTTGGATCAAAGGCTTCATTTGCCCACATAACAGTAACTAAGTTTTCGCTTTCGGACAAATTTATTATGTTATGGGTATAGCCTGGTAGCATATGAACAGCCTCAATTTTTTCACCACTAACATAAAATCTAAGCACCTCATCTGTGCCAATTTTACGTTGCTCTATCAAGCCCTTTCCTGCTACTACAATGAAAATTTCCCATTTTGTGTTGTGCCAATGCTGTCCCTTTATAATGCCTGGCTTTGATATATTTATCGACACTTGTCCACACTTTTCACTTTTTAAAAGCTCTGTAAAGCTTCCTCTTTGATCCTCATTCATCTTTAAAGGAAAGCTTACCTTTTCCTTTGGTAGATATGAGAGAAATGTAGAATAAAGCTTCTTTGCAAACGAGCCCTTTGGAATTTCTGGAATTACAAGATTGCTTGGTTGAGAATTGAATTTATAGAGCAAATCTACTATTTCGCCAAGAGTTACCTTGTGGGTTACAGTCGCATAGCAATATTTACCATTTTTATCTGGTACAGGCTCTAAGCCGTTATATTCGCATCTATTCTCCATGCCCTCTAAGCAATTAAGCATTTCGTCAATCAAGTCATCAATATACAAAAGCTCTAAGCAAACACTTCTATCATTTACCTGTATGGGCAAATCGTTAGCAATATTGTTGCAGAAGGTTGCAACTGCCGAATTATAATTAGGTCTGCACCATTTTCCAAAAAGGTTTGGAAAACGATATATCAATACCCTTGCGCCTGTTTCCCTTCCATATTCATATAAAAGCTCCTCGCCAGCAAGCTTGCTTTTTCCGTAATCAGATGAAGCGTATCTTCCGATAAGTGTTGCCTGAATTGATGAGGAAATCATTACAGGACAGGTGTTTTTGTGTGCTTTAAGCTGAGAAAGAAGCTCAGAGGCAAAGCCAAAATTGCCCTTCATAAATTCCTCTTCATTTTTTGGTCTATTTACACCAGCAAGATTAAATACAAAATCTGCATTCTTGCAGTACTCGGCAAGCAATGCCTTATCGGTACAAACGTCGTACTCATAAATCTCGTCTATTTTAACCCGTCTTGTTTTGTCCTTTTCGTCCTTTATGTTCTTAAGTGCACAGCAAAGATTTCTTCCAACAAAGCCGTTTGAACCTGTTACAAGTATGTTCATTTTATAATCCTTTTCGTCAAATTATGCACACAGGGTGCGATTTTTTAGAAATTATATGGAAATCCAACCATATGTAGCTCTTTATCGTAGGATTCAATTTCCTCTTTTGAAACATCGTCCAAGCGATTGAAGGTTTTTAATGATTTTTTACCCTTAAACAAGGCTACAACAAGTCTAACTATCCACATAATTGGTAGCATAAACGGAGCTTTTTTAAGCCACTTGTACTTCGAGCACATTTGCTTGTAGGACGGAAAAAGAAGTCCTCTTTTTTTCTTGCGCTTAGCCTTTTTCAAATCCTTTTCCTTGCCTGAAAGCTTTAGTGCCTCTGCTCTTTTCTTTTCCTTGGTTGCACCATATGCTCCTGAGGTGAATATTTTTCTTGTGATAAGATCAGTAACCTCGTTTTCCTCTCCACCACAAAACCATACATCAAGCGTCTTTTTTGTATTTTTGTAAAACTCTAAAAGCCCCATTTTTTCAAGCTCGCTCTCTATGTAAGCATAGTCGAGCTGAAGCTTATTCATAAATACATAAAAATCGGTCATAAATTTAATTCCGATTCCACCATCACGATAGTGTTTAGCAAAGTGGGTGAAAAGATAAATAAAGGTATCCTCATCCTTCATTTTATACTCGTATCTGCCATTTTCTACCAAAAATAGCTTTTCCCATTCCTTACCCTCATAATATCTCGCCAAGTCCTTTGTATAGGAAGGAATAAGTCTTTTATGTATCTCAACCACAAGCTCATCCTTACACCAAATTATCTCATGGTCGCTTTCACATTTGAATGTAAATCCGAGCTTTTCCAAGATTGCCTTGATTTTAGGATATTTTTCGATTTTTACATATATGTCTGCATCGCTCATCATACGCATTTCTGGATACGTGTAGAGCTTTTTTAAGATTGTACCCTTCATTTTTAGATGTTCTATGCCCTCTTTATCAAAGCACTCAAAAAGCTGATTTAGCATACTAAGCTGTGCTTCACTAAAGGAAACCAGACTTGCACTTGTCATCATAAATTTCATAAATGCTGGACTTTTCTCAAGCTCTGGTATTTGAGCAAGACCATAAAATATTAGAGGTATAATCTGATGTGCTTTTGCAAGCTTATATAGAGAGTCAAGCTCTATTTTTGGACACTCTTCTGGTTTTTTTTCATCAAGAGAATCCTTTATTAAAGCAATAACCTCTCTTTCAAGAGCTGTTAGCATTAATTCTCGTCCTTTTTAAGTTCTTCTTTTATATAATCAAGGGAAAGTAGCTTTGCCTTAACCTGCTCAACATTTAAAAGCTCGGTGTTATGGGAATTAAACTCTGTAAGTGGATTTCTCTCCACATCGCCGTCCTTGAAGTACTTATCGTAGTTAAGGCCACGCTTATCACATGGTACACGATAGAAATTGCCCATATCTATTGCGTTTGCACACTCCTCGTTTGTAAGAAGTGTTTCGTACATTTTTTCACCATGACGAATACCTATAACCTTTATTTCACTCTTGCCTTCCTTATCAAATAGCTCCATTACTGCCTTAGCCTGTGTTTCGATTGTGCAGGCAGGTGCCTTTTGAACAAGGATATCACCACTTGTTCCGTTTTCAAAAGCGAATAATACGAGGTCAACAGCCTCCTCAAGTGACATAATAAAGCGTGTCATTGTTGGGTCAGTTACTGTAATTGGATTGCCGTTTCTGATTTGGTCAATCCAAAGTGGAATTACTGAACCACGTGAGCACATTACATTACCATATCTTGTGCAACAAATTTTTGTTTTGCTTGGGTCAACTGTTCTTGACTTTGCCACGATTACCTTTTCCATCATAGCCTTAGATGTGCCCATTGCGTTTACAGGGTAAGCTGCTTTATCGGTGGAAAGACAAATTACAGTCTTAACGCCTTCCTCAATAGCAGCAGTAAGCACGTTTTCAGTACCTAAAACATTTGTTTTTACAGCCTCAATTGGAAAAAATTCACAGGACGGAACCTGCTTTAAAGCGGCTGCGTGGAATATGTAATCAACGCCGTGCATAGCGTTTTTTACGCTTGCAAGGTCACGCACATCACCAATATAGAACTTAATTTTCTCAGCCACCTCAGGCATTTTTGCCTGAAACTCGTGTCGCATATCGTCCTGCTTTTTTTCATCACGAGAGAACACTCTAATTTCACCAATATCGGTTCTCAAAAATCTATTAAGCACAGCATTTCCAAAGGAGCCTGTACCTCCTGTTATCATAAGTGTTTTACCACTAAATATTGATTTATCCATTTTTTACCTCTTAATTTAATTATAAATATATAAATATAATAACATATATTATTATTTTTGTCAATTAAAAAGGCTTTGAATAACCAAAGCCTTAAAGTAGTTTTTTCAAATCTGCAACAAACGCATCGTTATGCTCATCAACCACAGCACGTAAATCTATATCACTTTTCAAATCAATACTTCTAATTGCATCGGCAATAGCCTTAGGATCATCTCCGCTATAATAGGTTATATGCTTGCCTAAGCTTGAGCTTTTTACAGGCAAAATATCAGCACTGACAACCCTTAATCCATTTGACATATAAGATAAAATTTTTGATGGAAATGAGGTATTGTTAAATTTAGCATTAGGACTTTGAGTGCTTAAGCCTATTTTACAGCGTTGTAATCTTGCCTTATATTTATCTCCCGAATGATAGCCCTCATATGATATTGTGCAATCGGAGAGCTCAACTGCCTCTCTTGCTTTTCTATCAAAAAGAGCCATTATTTTACTATTTCCCTTACCCAGTATGTGTAAATAGTAGTTATTGTCCAAATATTTTGCTGTCTCTAAGGCATTAAATACGCCACCCTTATTCATGTTAAATGTACCTGAATAAACAAGATGTATTTTCCCATCATTTATCGGTTCAATAAGCTTTGGCTCGCTTTTATATGTACCCATACAAATTGTATATGGCTTTTTTTGTGTATTTAGCTCCTTTTCCAAAACAGACGAGGAGAAAATATACTTATCGGCAAGGGATATTTGTAAAAGCTCCTTTTTCCTGTTAATTTTGTTATTTACAGAAGCATCAGCATATATTTCGCAAACCTGCAAAACTAATGTGAATTTTTTCTTTTTACGTAATTTTTTAAGTACCCTTGAAAACGCAAGCGAATGATAAACTAATAGTGTATCGCCATCACTAATCAACTCATTTAGCTGATTGAAAAGGATTCTTTCTTGCTTTATTTTTTGGAAAAGCTTTAAAAAAATGTTTTTCTTTGCAGTTCTTTTTGCACAGGCTAAGTAAATTATATCTGTTTTTTCATTTATTATGGAGCTTTCTTTGTCTAATTTACGTCCATCAGGCAACGAGGCAGCAGTTATAACAGTTAATTCCTTGTCTGCTTCATTTATTGCCCCGATAACATAATCAATCATTGTCTGAGCAGTCAAAAACACAGATCTCTTGCCTGGCTCTGAATAATGACCTAAATAAAATAACTTGCCCATTTATCAAACTCCTTCAAACTCTACTTTCTTTAATAATACCATAGGTGAACAATTTTGTCAACGAGCTCATTGTGACATAAATTTAAGAATTACAACCACGTCCCCCTGTATTACAACCAAAAAGCCGAGATTTACTCGGCTTTTTTATCATCTGTTTTTATACATTTTCTCGTAATAATTTTGATACTCGCCAGAAATAATAGTTTCCCACCATTGACGATTATTCAAATACCATTCGATAGTCTTGTCTATTCCTACTGCAAACTTTGTTTCAGGTAACCAGCCAAGCTCAGAGTGAATTTTTGTTGGGTCAATTGCATAACGCATATCATGTCCCTTTCTATCTGCAACATAGGTAATTAAATCCTCACTTTTACCAAGCTTTTTGCAGATAAGCTTAACAATGTCAATATTAGCCATTTCATTATGTCCACCAACATTGTAGACCTCACCAACTCTGCCCTTGTGAATGATCAAATCTATCGCCTTACAGTGATCCTCAACATAAAGCCAATCTCGAACATTTTCGCCTTTTCCATACACAGGTAGGGTTTTTTCGTTAAGTGCATTAGCAATCATTAGTGGAATTAGCTTTTCTGGAAAATGGTATGGTCCATAGTTATTTGAGCATCGGCTTATAGTTACAGGCAAGCCATATGTTCTATAATAAGCCAGCACTAAAAGATCTGCTCCTGCCTTAGATGAGCTATACGGACTGCTTGTATGTATTGGTGTTTCTTCGGTGAAAAACAAATCAGGACGATCAAGAGGTAAATCTCCATAAACCTCATCAGTTGAAACCTGATGATATCTTTCAATACCATATTTTCGACAAGCATCCATCAAAACCTGTGTGCCTAAAATATTTGTTTGTAGAAAAACCTCTGGATTTTCTATAGAACGGTCAACATGGCTTTCAGCGGCAAAGTTTACAACAATTTGAGGCTTTTCACTTTCAAATATGCTGTAAATTCCATCACGATCACATATGTTGGTTTTATAGAACTTGAAATTAGGATTTTTCATAGCCTCGGCAAGCGTTGACATATTTCCTGCATATGTCAAGCAATCTACACACACGATTTTATAATCAGGGTATTTATTTAACATGTGGTAAACAAAGTTTGAGCCTATAAATCCAGCTCCGCCAGTTACAATTATTGTCATTTATCTTCCCTCCTTGGCAAGTGAAATTAGATATTGACCATAATCTGTCATCTTTAATTTCTCGCCTAAGCTAAGTAATTGTTCCGTGGAAATGAAGCCTCGTCTCCAAGCAATTTCCTCTATACAAGAAACATAAAAGCCCTGACAATCTTGAACAGTTTTTACAAACTCAGATGCCTTTAGCATGCCCTCAGGTGTTCCTGTATCGAGCCACGCCATACCACGGCCTAAAAGTGCTACATTTAATTCGCCCATTTCAAGATACGCATTGTTTACAGCTGTAATCTCTATTTCACCACGTGCTGAGGGCTTTATATTCTTTGCAATTTCTACAACTCTATTGTCATAGAAATAAAGTCCTGGTACAGCATAATTTGACTTTGGATTTTCTGGCTTTTCCTCTATTGAAAGAACCTTATGGTTTTTATCAAACTCTACAACGCCAAAGGCTCTTGGATCTTTAACAGGATATCCAAAAATTGTCGCCCCTGTGTCATTTTTTATCGCATCTCTTAGAATCTTTGTAAGATTAGGACCATAAAAAACATTATCGCCAAGAATCAAACAAACGCTATCATTTCCTATAAAATCTTCCCCTAAAATAAACGCATCAGCAAGTCCTCTTGGTGACTCCTGAACCTTATATGTAAGATTAATTCCTATTTCCTCGCCTGTGCCTAATAGTTGCTTATAAACAGGTGTATCCTCAGGGGTGGAAATAATCAAAATATCCTTTATTCCTGCAAGAAGCAAGATTGAAAGCGGATAATATACAAGTGGCTTATCATAAATTGGCAAAAGCTGTTTTGACACCGCCTTTGTCATTGGGTAAAGCCTTGTACCCTTTCCACCTGCTAAAATAATGCCCTTCATTTGTTTTCTCCTTTATTCAAGAATAATGTCGCAGATTCTATCTACAATTTCCTCTGTCAAATCTGCAAAGAGTGGCAGAGTTAAAACTCTTTGTGCTATATGCTTAGCAACAGGGGTCTTGTCCTCTCCTGCTGTTTCTAAATCCTTATAGCAATCAAAACCATTTATTAAGGGATAAAAATATTTTCTTGCTATTATATCATGAGGTTTTAGCTTGTCAAAAATCTCATCTCGTGTATATTTATATCCATCAAAAACTACGGGAAAGTATGCGTAATTTGGCAAAACATCCTTTTGCTCAGGGCAAAGAATTATGCCCTCAGCACCGCTTAATCTTTCACGATATCTGCTGACAGCTTGTCCTCTTTTTGCTATTTCCTCATTAATATGTCTAAGGTTGCAAATTCCCATAGCAGCTTGAAACTCGTTCATTTTCGCATTTCCTGCTATGTATTTGCCTTCCTCTGGAGTATGCAATCCAAAGTTTTTAAGGTCATCAAGCACGCTTGCAAGGGAGCTATCCTTGTATGTTACTGCTCCACCCTCTATTGTGTTAAAAACCTTTGTTGCGTGGAAGCTAAACATAGATACATCACCAAAATTGGCAGAGCTTATACCCTTGTATTTTACGCCAAAGGCGTGAGCAGAATCGTAAATAACCTTCAAGCTATGCTTTTTGGCTATTTGCTCGATTTTTTCCACGTCGCACATATTTCCGTAAACGTGGACAGGCACAATTGCAACGGTATTTTCCGTGATAAGTGCTTCGATTTTATCTACATCTATTGTATAATCCACCGAATTTATATCGCAGAATACAGGAACAAGTCCACATCTTGCAATTGCGTGAGTAGTTGAAGCAAAGGTAAAGGGTGTGGTTATTACCTCCTTACCCCTCTCAAAGCCCATTGACTCAATTGCACCCTCAAGGGCAAGATGTCCGTTTGTATATAGAGTTATATTCGGCGTTGATAAATAATCTTTCAAATCTGCCTCGAGCTGCTTGTGCTTTTTTCCCATATTGGTCAGCCAACGGCTGTCCCAAAGCTCCTTTATTTCCTCGCAATACTCCTCATAGGAGGGCATTGACGAGCGTGTTACGTTTATTGACATAAATTAAGACTCCAATTTAATCTTTTTTGTCCTCACAAGAGGGCATTTCTGACTCCTTTTCGCGACTTTCCACTTTGTTGTCACAGGGATCATCAGTCACTACCTCGTCCTTACTTTTCTTTTCCTTTTTTGGATACTTAAATGTAATAGTTTTGTTAATATACAAGGCAATCAAGCCTATCAAAACTGCAACTGCAGCAGCTACTGTAACCCAAGGATAGTATTGCTTGTAGAGAAACACGGAAATGTTAGCGCCCGTCTCTCCACCTGCAATAATAGCATAAATGAATGGAAACACAGGCAAAAATCCTGCAAACAATGATGATATAATCATAACACCATATATTTTATTCAGTACGTTATATATTTTTTCTCTCATATTGCACCTCTCATTATACCAAGCCGAATAGCATATAATGCCCGAATATTATCATCAAAACAGAAAGCACATAGTGAATTGCTATCCACACACCACAGTTTAACAGTGTTGGCTTTGTTTCAGATTGAGCAATACCCATTGCTGTATAAACGCAAGCACAGTAAGGTGGGGTTACACCATGCATAGCACCACAAATACAAGGAAGCATAGCAGCTGCGAGAAGTGGACTTCCCCCTGCTCCTGCAATAATAGTTATTATGACGCCACCGAAAATTTTAACCTGTGTAGAACCTGGCAAAAGCATACCCAAAATAGCCATGAATAATGGCAAAATAACTGCAAGCGCCCAAAGTGGCATATTAATATTATCGAAAAGCTCCTTAACAACACCATTTACGTTGGTATCTGAAAGTGCGTTGCTTACAAAGTATGCAAACAATACGAGAGCCGAGGTTGGAACAACGCTCTTCATCCCCTTGCAAGCGGATTCAAGCATAAACTTAGGTGTCATTTTCTTGATTGTGTCCTTGCCTGACAGCAAAATACCACAAATTACGATTAGTGCAGGAATTATCAAAATAACAGAATCATTAAATGCCTTAGCTCCATCTACCAAAATCTTTACACTACCATCTGCTAAAGTTTCAGTAATATTAAGTCTTGATTGGAAGAAGTTCTCAAACACGCTTGTTAAAAGGAATGGCGCAAATACTATAATTGGTAAGAATACAGCCTTCCAGCCTCTTTTCAATGTTTGTCTAAAGCTTGGTATATCTGCCTTTTCCATTGGCTCTACCTTATAGTAGCGACACATACAATAAAGCGTAATTATGCGCTGAATAATGAACCAAATAGAAATAGCCCAAAGCACTAGCCAATACTGTGAATAAGTATATTGACCAGGGAATAGAGTGTCAAGGGCTGCAAAGGCAATAGCTATCATACCCGATGGTGGTATCATATTACCCATTGTGCTTGCGTGCGCTTCAACATTGGCAGCTAAATGCCTAGGATATTTAGACTTTATCATTGCAGGAATTGTGAAAACTCCTGTAGTAGCAACGTTACCGGGTCCACTTCCTGATAGTGAGCCCATATAGGTGCTTCCTATAATTGCAACATAGCCTGCACCACCTCTTAGTCTTCCAAAGATAGAAAGAATTAATGAAACACAATCGTCAATAACCGTAGTTTTGGAAAGTAACGAGGCAGACACTACAAAAACTATAATTACGTATAGACTTGGTGCCGTAAGTGCATCCCATATGTATTCTCCAACCTTGTCCCATTTCCACATAACGAATAAAAGGACAACGAAGGCAACAAGCATACTTTCGTGCAGCGGCCTTTTTACAACTGCAAAGAAAAGTATTGCAACAGCAAAAACTATTATTAAATATACAAATTCAATTGGCATTTTTTACTCCTTGTCTATACTTGCTTTCTTGATTCATAAATTTGGGGTTCAAAGCACGAAACTATCATATTTTGACCATTTTCGTCACAAATTTTAAGTGTACTATAAATAAATTCCGTTGTTTCCTTGGCTTCCCTACCATTTTTACAAACCATATCAATTTCGCAAAAGCGCTGAGCAACATTGTGAGTTTCCTCAATTGTATCGCCCACTACGTACCTATCAAATACAGCAACAACCGATGGGTGCTTTTTTATTTCCTCAAGTCCTTCAATTGAGCCGATTTTACCAGCCCTTAGAGTTGGCAAAACCTGTCCTACGGTTTTTCCTTGAAGCCATACGTCGTCCTTATCGAACATAGACTCGTAGCTTGACATTTTGCCAGTCAAGGCAAATTCAACCAAGGGATGCATTGGATTTTTGCCACAGGCGTGAGTAAACATTCTTTCATACTCTCCACCTGGTAGGCGAAGTCCTGGATCGTAAAACCTTACAGTATCGCCATCCACAAAGCCCTGCATAAACACAGGTGCGTTTTCAATGCCAAGATCCTTATAAAGTCCTTCGACTCTTTTATGCACGTTATCCATATAAAGCTTCGTAAACACAGAGGGTGAGGCTGAGCCTACTGCAAGCTTATCCAAGCCGTCCTCGTGCCTTCCAAGTATTCTATCAACTGTTCTAATTGGGCAAGCACGACCATTTATCATAATAATAGTCATGGAAAAGTCGTTTGCCTGACCCATATATTTTTCAATAACCACCTGTCCATTTGAACTTACACTCTTTGCAAATCCAATGGCTCTCTCTGCCTCATCGTAACTATTACAAATAGTTTGCCCACGACTTCCACGGCTTTCACCTGGCTTTACAAGTATAGGAAACTCCACATTTTTTTGTTTAATGTCCTCTTCCTTGTATTCGGGAATAACATCTACTCCGTTTTTGCGACAAGCCTCTTTAAACAAATTCTTGTCAGTAAGCACATCAAACTGCTCTCTCGTACCAAAGCAAGGCAAGCCCAGTCTTTCACAAACCTGCTGATATGGCTTTTGACAGGCATCAAGAGAGGTGGAAATTACGCCGTCAATTTTTTCTTCTCTGCACATTTTTACAATCTCATCAATGTCGGTTATATTGTGCATAAAATATTTGTCCGCCATTTGCTTGGCAGGCGCTTTTTCTAGGGGCAGATAGTCAGTTACATAAACTATAACACCTAACTCCTTAGCAGCCTCAACCAGCTTACAATGCTGAAAGGCACCACCTATCACTAATAGCTTTTTTCCTTTTAAATCGTTCATAAAGTTTTCCCTTTAAACTACTGTTACTGATAATTCCTTATAGCCCTTTGTCCCGACCTCAGCCTCAAGCATTTTTGATGGAACATTTAGACACTTATGCCAATTTACTATTGCCCTTGGTAAATCACAACCACCCATATGGCTAAACGGATAACCACCACCAAAGCGAGCATTCATTTCAAGAATATATGGTACGCCATTAACTAAAAATGCATCAACGTCCATATTGCCAATATGCTTTGTTATGCGACCAAGTCGCTCACACTCTGTTTTAATAGTTGGTTCATCTACTATCTCGGAAATATCTGTTTCACCTGCACGCATAGCAATTTTTTTCTTAAGAATTGAATTTTGGTAATTACCCTTTAGGTCATTTATGATATCAACACCATACTCCTGACCATTAAGGCATTCCTGATATATAATCTTGTCCTCAACAGACGAGGATTCATATTTTAAGTAGCTTTTATTTATAGTTCTTGTATTTCTTCTAAAGAAGTACAAAAGCGCCATTTCGTCCTCTGCAATTGACATCGCAATAGAGCCACAGCCAAAGCGAGGCTTAACAATTACAGGGTAGCTAATTTCTCCCTTATCAAGTGCGTTTATAGTATCCTCTAATGTAAGATAGGTTTTTGGTACGTTAAAACCATTTTCCTTTAAAAATTCATAGGTTTTCCACTTATCATTACAAATAGTAATCAATTCCTCATCAGATACAATAGCTCTTGTGCCTATTTCTGAAAATTTATCCTTGTTTTTTGCAAGAACTAATAAATCAATATCAAAAAGAGATATTAGCATATCTATTTTGTTTTCCTTGCAATAGTCAAGCAAAAATGGTATGTAATTTTCGTCGTAAATAAGGGGAGATATAACCGCCTTGTCTGCATAATGGAAGGCTACGGTTTTGTCATCAGAGTTACAAACATGTACCTGTCCGCCCTCCCCCAATGCTTCCTTAAAATATTTTACCATGTAGGCACGTCTGCCTACCGATGTTAAAAGAATGTTCATTTTATTTTTCCTTGATATAATATATGAGATGTAAATCCATTGGTCTTGGCTCATCTTCTTTTTCGTATTTCACAAATCCAAGACTATCATACATTTTAATAGCCACTTCATTGTTTGTGCTTGTGTATAAATTTACACTTTTAAAGCCTTTATTTTGTGCAGTCTGGATAAAATCAGATACAAGCTTTTTTCCTATGCCTTTGCCCCTTGCTTTATCCAAAACAGCAACTATTGAAATATATGCACTTTCCTTTTCTTCGTTATTGGTATAACCTGCAACCAAGCCAACGATTTCCTCGTCATTCATTTCATAGCAAATTGTCGCATTTTTGATTAGCTTGTCTGCAAAAGCATTCAGGTCCTGCTTTTCGGAAAGTGGAACAGGAAAATCACTATCAACCTTTTTCAAAAATTGCAACAAAGAATCTTTTGATATTTCGATTGTGCCATTGTCACTTTCAATCGTATTCTTTTTCTTTCGTTTTTTAAGAAAAGAAATAAGCATAGTTTTGCAAAATACGAAGCCTTTTAGCCTAAATATAGCCGAGCCTAAAACATAAACCATTACGCCTGTAACTATTTGAATTGCGAGCATTAAAAATGAATTCATAGCAATAAAGCTAATTGCATATGTTGCACCAAACATTGCTCCTGCAAGTAACAACGATGGTAAAATATCCTTCATTTGCTCTAAATACGAGTAATTTATTAGTTTTTTGTTCGGGAATGCATTAATAAAACAGCTTATCAAGGTTGTGATAATTCCTGTAGCCGCAATCGCAATAGGTGAATCAAAGCAAAATACCGCTATTACAAGCGAGCTTATGCCTATTGTTTTTTTTATAATTTCAAGCTTTAAAAATATGTCACTTCTGCCAACTGCGTTTATCGCCTGCAAATTACACGAATGCACAGGTGTAAATGCAAGTGAAAAGCAATAAATCATCATATATGGTACTGCAAGAAGCCACTTTTCGGTTAGCAACACAGTAATTAATGGCGTAGCAACTGCTGCAAGTCCTGCCATCATAGGAAAAATTATGTATGAGCTAACTACGATTGAATTTCTCATAAGAGCTTTTAGCTTCTTTTTATCGTCTTGCTCCTTTGAAAGTGCAGGAAGCATTACCGCTTGAACAGAGCCATTTATAGCATTTATTACAAAGTGTGGAAATTGCTTTCCTCTATTATAATAACCTAATGTTTTAGTATCATATTTTGCGCCAACAACTAAGCTTCTAACGTCTTGATATGAAACATCTATTAGGTTTGACACAAGAAGCTTCCAACCGAATTTCAAAAGTGTTCCAACTCTTTTAAAGTCGATTATTAGCTTTGGTAGCCATCTTACAGTTATAAGCATAACAAGACAGGTTACTACAAGATTAGCAAGTGTTTGAACAACAAGTGCCCAAAGTCCTCCACCATTCAATGCTATAACTATTCCAGAAACGCCAGCTACCAAAATGCCTAAGATATTGCTAAAAAACACCTTTTTGAAATTCATCTCACGTCTCACCTTAGCGAGCTGAACTGAGTTTATCGCTCCAGGAAAAAGCATCAGAGCAATTACTCTAAATGGCGCTATTATTTCTGGAGCTTCATATGCATTTGCAATCACAGGAGACAAAAAGAATATACCTACATATAATATTCCTGCTACACCAAGTGACACCCAAAACACCGACGAGAAATCCCTCTCATCTGCATCCTTTTTTTGAATTAAAGCGGTACTAAAGCCACTTTGAACAAAAACAGTTGCTAAATTTACAAAAATTATCATTATGGACAAAGAGCCATAATGCTCTGGAGATAAAATTCTTGCAAGAACTATTTGCAAAACGAATTGCACGCCCTGTACGCCAAATCGCTCAAGTAGCTTCCAGCCAAGCGCTTTAGAAACGTTATTATTACTCATTTTATCTCCTTTCTTTATTATTTTTCTTCATCTTCTAATATGCGCAGTTTAAATATTCTAACTATTAACCGAACCAACGCATTAAAAACCTTAGCCTTAAACAATTTAATACCTCTAAGAGTACTTTTATTATTCTTGTTTTTTTGGTTAAAAATGTATTCTGGATCGTTTGTTTTAACAGATTTCGCTCTTTCAAAGCATTTTTTAGTTAACTCTATATAGTCATCATTGCTCATTTTAATAAGTCTTTCAATATACGGCTTTATAGGATTTGCTGGATCTTCTCTTAAATATGTACCTTCCATTTCATGAATATATCCATATGTTTCGCAAGTCCTTGAGTAATGCCTTGTGCAAAGTGATGGCAAGGCACAAATTGCACCATCAAAAAGCGCTCCTGCGAGTCCAATATTTAAATGCCCTTTTTCAAAATGCCTGCTTAAATCAAATGGACTTACCGCCCCCACAAGTTCTATACTTTCTTGCGTTGCTTTTGACATTTTCGCTATTTTCTCAAGCACCTCATGTTCATCTGGTCCATATCCAATTATAACAAGCTTCAAGTTATTATACTTTTCCTTAAGCTCTACGAAATCATCTAACAAACCCAAAATATAACCTTTGTGAGGAAAATCAAATCTTCCACAGGTTACTATTGTAAAATTGTTAACTCTTGAATTGGCCTTTTCTATAAAATAACTGTCGTCATAATCTTTAATATAATTGATTTTCTTTAAAACTTTTTCTTCCTTGCTGTCAATTTTTACACCATAATTCTTTTCATAGTAGTCTAAGTGTTTCAAGGAATATGCCCTTATACAATCCTTTTCAACAAGTTCCTTCACATAGTTCTTTACAAAGGCTGTCCAATATTTTTTTCCAAGCTTCGTTCTAAATGCTCTTTCTGGATAATACGCAATTCCTGTAAAATGTGGCAATGCAAGAATATGGTTAAATTCCTCTACTTTCGCATATCGTCTAATTTTTTCAGCCTTCATAAAACTTATAATGTCCATGCTTATCATTGTAACGTGCTCACTGCTTGCAAAACTTATTTTTTTATGAGGATACCATGATATTGAGTTTCCCTTTATGTACACTATTTCTACCAATGGGTGTGAAATAATATCTTTAAAATAACACCTTTCAAATGATAATTTATTTGTTAGCCAAATTACTCGGTATCCATTTTGGGTTGAATGCTGAATAAGTTTTGCTAAATATGTTTCTATTCCTCCGATTTGCAATCCAAAATAATTTACAATTAAGGTCTTTTTAGAAATGCTTTTCTCACTTTGTTCCTTTTTCTTAATCATTTTAACTTCCTATAAAATTCTAATTTTAAGCCAAATAAAGCTCAACATACTCTTTGAACTTTAGATTTTTATCAAATTCTCTTGCCTTGTCAAAGCAAGCTTCCTTGGCAAAGGGCTTGTCCTGACATATGCGAACAATCTCCCTTTCCATTGCGTCTATATCATCTATTTCAACTACGCTACCACAGTCCTCATTTACACATTCAGGACTTCCACCCGCATTAAAGGTTACGACAGGAGTGCCACAGGCAAGGGACTCTATGTTTACAAGTCCTAAAACCTCTTCTCTTGTGGGATTTGCATATACATCACAAGCTGTGTAAATTTCGGCAAGCTCTCTTTGATTATTCGTTCTATGTATTGAAATTATGTTACTTGGCAATTGCTTGTCAACATTATCATTTGTACCTACTAAGACAATCTGATAATCACTTGTCAAACACTGAGATAACTTAACAAACACATCAAGACCTTTTCGTTTTGTCCAGTTAGACGCAACGCCTAAAACAATTTTTTTGTTTTCTAAACTATAATTTTTTCTAAAATCACTTTCGGTAGGCTTGAAAACATCTAAGTCTATTCCATTATTTATAACCTTTACAGGATAGTCCTTCAAGAAAGATTGCTTCACATTATCAGCAAGCCATTTTGAAGGAGTAACTATAGTTAAATCATTAATTCCAGCAAACCACTCTTTTTTAAGTTTCCACATTTTCTTGGTTTTATCCACATAAGTGTATGGATAGATTTTATAACGAGGGCACTCATAACACCCAGTTTTCCATTTTTGACATCCTTCATATTCAAAGTGTGAGCATTGAGCAGTAAATCCCCAACAATCATGAAGTGTCCATATAACCTTTACGTTATTACTTTTTATATATTCAAATAACATCGGAACATTCAAATACCAACCATGTAGATTATGCAGATGCAACACGTCTACATTCAACTCAGTTAATCTTTTTATAAGATTTTTTGTTGCTTTCTTTGAACCTTTTTCGCTTATTCCTGTAAAAACACTTCTTACTCTATTTAGCAAACTTGAACACTTAGATCCAATATACTCGTGTCCTTTTGGTGGAACTTCTTTCTTATATGCGGAAAATGTTACTACATTATGTCCGTTTTGACGTGCTAATGAGGCTGTATTTAGCATGATTCCACCCGTGCTTCCACGGAATCCTGTGTTTATTTCAGCTATTATCATTAAAATCACCTTTAAGCAAAAATTTTATCCCAACCGATAAATTCATATAAGTAAGCCGAACCATTTAACTCGTTAGTGAACAATGCTATTAATAAAACTATGGTTAAACCAACTACAATAAATTTAAATCCAGGCTCGTTTATTCGATCATAAAGTTGTACCATGAGCAAACATAGGAAAATGGAAAAGTACATTGCTACACGCATTATAGCTCCGTTCAATCCAACAAAAGGCATAATCAAAAGTGCAACAATGATTAAACATGTAAAATAATTATATTCCTTGTCTTGATCCTCATTGCTTGGAAATAACCCCTTAAATATCACCGATACAAAAGCTATAAATAGTAAAAGCAAGGTATATGTTGTTGCTTCTCCGTGCTCAAGAATTTCGTAATCACTATATCTTTCAAAAAAGTCTATCAAAAAGAAGAAAATATTATTTCTTGTTAGATACAAAACTGGAAGCGCAATCAATGATCCTATGAAAAACTTTCGTCCCGTTTTTATAACCACACTTAAAATATATACAACCAAAAATATCAAGGCCGTTTGATGAAACATAAAAGCTATCAAGACCTTTATTGCAAATCTGATTAATTGTTTCTTTTTAACATTTTCATACGCCAAAAGTAATATAGCCAGTGCTATGCTTTGTCTGATACCTGTTAAAAAGAATGTATAGAACATACATGTAAATATTGTCAAGCTTAAAAATGGTCTTTTTGAATTTTTCCAAACCCAATATCCCACTGCCGAATATTCAAATAGAGATGTGATTAATAAAAAGTGGCTAAAATTATTGCTTATTCTACTAAATAGCCAGCAAAACCAAACATATCCCTGTTCCATTTCACTATATTTATTTGGAGCAAACAATGTTCCAAATTCATATTTTGAAATGTCTTTAAAAATACCATAGTATGTTAGAGTATCGTGTCCTACATCAAGCGAACGTGCACCCGCTATAAAACCCAATAATAAAACCATTACTATGAATATAAATTTTTGTCCTTTTTTAAATCGCTCAGAATCGAAGAAAAATGCACTTTCTGCGACAAGAGCGCCAACTAATACCAAATATATTGTCATTTCTATTTTCCTTTTAGGTGCTTATTTTACCTTAATCTTACGATAAACTTTTCTTGCTATATTTCTTAAAGCTCCAATAAACCACTTAAGTCCACAGCTTAGAGGTAATGTAAAATAATACTGAACCCAGTTTGTATATTTCCTTAAATATGTTTTCTTTACATATTTAAATGCCTGTTTCATATGTCTATATTTTAACCCTTTATAAAACTTTACAATTATTTTACCGATATTATCAATATTCATTTTTGCTAAGTTGTCAGCTATTTGAATATGCAAATCGTTAAGTTCTTTATCAAAAAGATTTACTTTTGTTTTTCCCACCTGTTGCTTATGAGATCTATTCTTAACAAGTCTATCCTCTTTCATGCAATAGAACTCATACCCAGCAAATAAAAGCCTATACCAATACTCAACATCTGATACGGTTCGTATTTTCTCATCAAAACCACCAACATTTTTCACGCAAGAGGAAGGTAGTAAAAATGCGCACCCCGATAATCTATAATTAAAAACATTATTTATTATCGTTTCGATTGGTTTTTCATGTTCTTTAACACCACTATAATCAGGGAGCCTTATTGTTTTCCCCTCTTTATCTATTGACTCAGTAGCACATCTTATTGTAATTTTATCTAAATTTATACTATCATCTTTCTCTAACAACTTGTTAATAAACAAAATTTGTTTTTCGATTTTTTCTGGCTTGTATAAATCATCGTGGCTAAGCCAAGAAAACCATTCACCTGTCATTTTTGTGAAAGCAAAATTTAATGCGGAAGAAACTCCACCATTTTCCTTATGATAATATTTAATTTGATCTCCATAAGAAAGCGCTATTTTTTCACTTTCACCATTGTCTGTCGAACCATCATTTACAACTATAATCTCACAATTCTTATATGTTTGAAATAATGCAGCATCAATTGCTTGAGATAAATAATTACTTCCATTGTATACAGGAATAATAATAGTAACTTTAGGTTGATAATTCATTCTTTGCCTCGTTATTTAATTTTTCTCTTAAAATTGTAGATGATATACCATCTGTGTGTTCTAAATAAACAATTTCTACACCAACAGGCTTAAATTGCTTTTCATACATATTCCATTGAGGAGTTCCTTTCCAATCTGAGCCTACAAACATTTTGTTAAATTGATAAACTTCCCATGCCGAAAACTTATCCTTGTTTATTTGAGGAACTACTTTGTCTACGTATTTAATAGCTTCAACAATAGCACATCTTTCTTCAAACGAAATAATGGGCTTCTTATTCTTGTCTCGAACAACAAGCTCATCTGTACTTACACCAACGATTAAAAAATCGCATTGTTCTTTTGCCTTTTTAAGTATGTTTAAATGTCCTATATGAAACATATCATATACACCTGTTGTATATCCGATGACCATTTATTTATCCTCTTTATTTGTTTCAAGTTTCTTCTTTGACTCTTTTTCAAAATATGTAGCTCTTCTGCAATAAATCAATATGACTGCAAGAAAAGAAAGTATATAGTAGATTGTATACACAATTAGCATGATATCAAATGTATTTGTAAATAGCGCAACAAAAAGCCATGGCATGAATAGTCCTGCAACTCCAAAATTTTTATCAATTTGCTCTCTAATATATGCAAAGCTTCTCTTGTTCTCTGTATCTTTAAGTGTTATGTCGTTAAGCTCACCAAGCTCTTTTTTTGCGGCAAAATAGCAAACTAAATATTTTTGATGAATTAATCTTGTATAAATATTAGAAATTGCTCCAATTGCAGCTATTAAAATAAATAAAAATCTATATTGTTCTCCAATGTGAGTAACTAAAAACGATGTGTGATAAGCTGCCATTCCCAATCCAATAGTAGTAAATGCGAACGGACCATAGCCAGCAATCGCATCGTAAAAATCACCCATAAACGATTTTTGTTTTTTCACTCTAGCGATATTGCCATCAACACAATCTAAAACTAACCAAAAGTTTGTTAAAACGACTCCAACAAGCATGCACCAAAAATTAGGTATGCAGAATAAACATGCTCCTGCAAAAATAACTACCCATGATAAGAGCGACACCATATTAGCACTCCAACCAGTATTTATAAATGCATAAGTGAATGGAAAAGAAATCTTGCGAATCAATAATCGTACCCAAATAGAACTTCTACCATTTTTCTTTTTTGGCAAAGAATTAACAATTTCTTTAAAACTATAATGTTTCATTTTTTATCCTTTCGTTTTGCAAAATTTCCAAATATATATCTTGCATTACCTTAAGTGCATTAGACAACTCAAAAGGTTCAACAGCTTTTAAGCAAGCCTCTTTCATACTTTCTCTAAGTTCTTTATTAGATGCAAGTTTTTCTATCGCAAAGGCAAATCCTTTCACATCTTTTGGTGACAATGCGTATCCTGTTTTCCCATCAATAACATAATCAAGTATTCCATGCACATTAGATGAAACAAGGGGTACTCCTGCAGCCATTGCTTCTATTCCGGCTAAGCCCAGCCCTTCTATTTTTGAAGGAAAGGCACTTATATCAGCAGAATTACATAACTCGGGAATATCTTTTCTAAAACCTAAAAATATTACATTTTCAAAAATTTCATATTTTTTAGCTAAATTTTCAAGATATTCCTTTAATGGACCTTTTCCACAAATAACATAATATATATCTTTTCGTTGTAGTTTACCCAGTGCTTTGATAATAACCTCGTGATTCTTTCTATCAATCATTTCACCAATTGATAAAAGCATTATTGCATCCCTTGGAAGTCCAATACTTTCTTTATATGCTTGCTTATCAATTTGCACATTTTTGATTCTATTAATATCAACTCCTACACTTGGAATGTATCTTGTGTTTTTTGTGTGGAATTTTTGTGTTCTGTTAAAATCCTCTTTATTAATTGTAACAATATAATCGCAATGGCGTGAAAGATGCTTTTCGATTGGATAATAAATAAGCCAATTTTTCTTTGGCGATGCGTTATGAAAATGAAAACCATGACATGTGTACATAACTACACTACCTTTTTTTCTTGCTTTTTTTGCAGCAAGACGCGTCATCATCGATGCCGCTGGTGTATGACAATGTATCAAATCAAAGTTATTTTCATTAATAATTTTTTTCAGTTGCTTATATGCACTTATATTCTTTATGCTAAGTGGGCTTCTATTAAAATGAATATTATGTATAACTATTCCATCAGCTCTTAATTTTTCTATGTAATGTATAGTTCTTTCACTATCCGTATCTTCAACATAGTCAAAATTACACGCTATATGAACGTCGCACCCTAAGTCCTTTTTTAAAAAGTCCACATTTTCTTTATTAAACCATTCGATAAAAGAAACTACACTTGCTACAATTAATACTTTTTTCAAAGTCCTTCTCCTGACATTATTTTCCAATCAATTCCAAAGCCTCGGATTGAAGCTTATCATATTCTTCCTTTGTTACTTTGCCGTTTGAGAGGAGATAGTCTCCGAGGTCTGTTGCTGTTGCTTCGCCCTCCTCGGTAATGCCGTCACGCTTAAAAACCTTAAATGCAGTTTTAAAGATTATTCCTATATCTCTCCAAAGGCTAATTTTTTGTATGTATTTTAAGTCGTATTCAAATTTCTTTTCCCAAGACATATTGTTTCTTCCACTACACTGTGCAAGTCCTGTTAGCCCTGGCTTTACTGTATGTCTTTCGTTTTGTTCATCAGTCATAAACACCATATCTCTAACAAGCTGTGGTCTTGGACCTACTATTGACATATTGCCAATGAATATATTTATTAGCTCGGGTAGCTCGTCAAGTGATGTGGAACGGAGAAATTTGCCGTATTTTGTAAGGCGCTTTTCGTCTGGTAAAAGGTTACCATTTTCGTCCTTTTCGTTTGTCATAGTGCGAAATTTAATAAGCTTAAATATCTTTCCGTTTTTTCCTGGGCGAAGCTGTGTAAAGAAGGGATTTCCCTTCATTTTAATAGCTCCCAATATAATCAATATTAATAAAACAGGTGATAGAACTGATATTGCTATAAAGCTTAATAAAATATCGTAAAAGCGTTTAAAGAAATGCCTATACCAAAGTGCTGAAAGAAGCACAAAAGCAACAAGTCCTATTAAGCCTATTATCAAATATCCCCAAACGGTAGTTGTCATAAATTTGACGAAATCCATCAGATGAAAAACTCCTTTATGGCATTTATTACATAATCCTGCTCGTCCTCGGTCATTTTTATATCGCTAGGCAAACAAAGTCCACGAGCAAAAATATCCTCATTTACAGGCTTGTCCTCAACGTAAATAAAATCACAATCTTTGAACACTGGTTGCATATGCATTGGCTTCCAAATTGGCCTTGTTTCGATATTTAATTCATTTAATTTATTCATTAAATCCATTGGGTTTTTGTTAATTCCCTCATTTATAGTTATGCAGGTAAGCCAAAAGTTTGGAACACTATTTTCCAAATATGGATTCAATGTAACAGGAAGCTCCTTGAAGCCTTCCTTATAGCGATTATATATTTTTTCCTTTAAAGCTCTATGCTCATCGAGGTGCAAAAGCTGGCCTCTACCAATGCCTGCGACTACGTTTGACATACGGTAATTGTAACCAATATGCTCATGCTGATACCAAGGAGCCTTTTCTCTTGCTTGCGTTGCTAATTTAAATGCTTGCTCACGTGCACCACCAATATTAGTTATAAGCATACCACCACCAGATGTGGTAATAATCTTGTTTCCATTAAAACTAATTGCATTATATTGACCAAATGTACCACACTCTCTGCCTTGATATTTAGCACTAAGAGCCTCGGCGGCATCCTCTATTAAAATAGCATTATGCTTTTTACAAATTTCTAAAATTTCATCCATTTTTGATGGAGTACCATATAAATGAGCAAGTACGACTACCTTTGCCTCGGGATATTTTTCAAACGCTTTTTCGAGAGCGCGTGGATCCATATTCCATGTATCCCTTTCTGAATCTATGTAAACCTGCTTTCCTCCCTCGTACGAAACAGGATTAACCGTTGCGGCAAATGTCATATCTGAGCACAAAACAATATCTCCCTCTTTAACTCCAGATAGCTTTGTCGCAAGATGTAGTGCTGCTGTTCCTGAGCAAAGAGCAAGTGTTTTAAAGCCGTCATCAATACCCTTGTTTAAATATTGGTCCATTTCCATCTCAAAATTGTCACAGTTAAAGCCAAGGGGAGCAATCCAGTTTTTATCAAACGCTTCCTTAACATATTCCATTTCCTCACCGTGCATTGTCGGTGTAGATAACATAATTCTCTTTTCCATAGCTTAAATCTCCAAATAACTAAAACAGTTATAATCTATACAATTATATTATATAAAAAGGGTTTTGTCAACCTTTTTTAGTTTTTAAATATTATATAGATTAAATATATAGACAAAAAAAGCAGGGAGCTGGGTTGGAAAAAAATATTTTTGGCGTAAAAAAAGCCTCGAAAAATTGAGGCTTTTTTTAATTTCGATTAGTGGTGATCTTCACCATCGGCGTGACTATGATAAGTTATACTCTTGATAACTGGTCTTTCGTCAATTGAAATAATTTCACTTGTTGCTTTATCGCAGATATCTTTGATAACTTCAAATCCGTCTGTTACTCTACCAAAGGCTGCATATTTTCCATCGAGACTTGCTGTATTACTTGCACTTGTTTCATCAACTATAAAGAATTCAGAGCTTGCACTATCATTATCACTACCAAGACGAGCCATTGAAATAACTCCCGCTACGTGCTTGATTGGGTTATCCACACCATTTTCACTAAACTCACCCTTGATTGTATCCGCTTCAATCTTATTGCCTGATACATCATATCCACCGCCCTGTGCCATAAAGCCATCTGTTGCTCTATGGAAGGTCAAGCCATCATAAAAGCCCTCTTCAATAAGCTTAACGAAGTTATCTACAGTTATAGGAGCCTCATTACCATAAAGCTCAATAGTGATTGGGTAATTCTCATATCCCTCAATTACCATTGTTACATGATGAGTTGCCTCAAAATCCTGTTCTCCTGCTTTGTCGTTCAAATAAGAATCATCTGCTTTCAAATTAGTAGAGCCAAAGCCAGATGTTCCTGTGCTTTTGTTGCTTGAGTCATTATCTGTATTCGAAGAGAAGTCGAGGTTTGCAATCAAGGTGATTAAGCAAATAAATGCTGCAACGGCTAACACAACTAACACGCCGATACCAATCTGCTTAGCTACCTTTTTAATCTTTTTTCTGCGCTTAGCCTTTTCCTTCTCAATCTTTGCTTGGAGAGTCTTTTCAGTAACATAGTTACTGTTTTTTCTTTGTTTCTTTCCCATGTTTCCTCCGTTAATTACCACCGAATGCTGCTAATAAAACAAGTGCTAAGCCTGCAACAAAGCAAACTGTAGCAAGGATAATCATAAATGTCTTATTGTTCTTACGCTTTTGAACAATCTTTTCACTTTCTTGTCTTTTAGCCTCGGTTTGATAATTACTATTTTTTCTTTTTTTAGACATTAATGTGTCCTTTCAATTTAATTTCCTTGATAGTATAGCATAATTTTTAAAGATATTCAACATTTTTTTGACACATTTTCAAGTTTTTAATATTGACTTTATATTTCAGTTGTGATATACTTTAGTCGAAAAGTACAGAAATCGGAGGATTTATTCATGGAACACATTAAGACAATTAAGACTGGTAATCTTTGCGAAAGCGCTAAGAACGGTGGCTGTGGTGAGTGCCAAACATCTTGCCAATCTGCTTGCAAGACAAGCTGTGGTATCGCTAACCAAGCGTGCGAAAACAACGAAAGAAAATAATTTAACGCACACAAAATTCGGACTGCAAAAGGACTAACCTTGTGCAGTCCGATTTTATTAAGGAGAAATATGGTACATCAATATAAATTGGGTGGATATAACATTGTTCTCGACATTTGCTCTGGTGGTGTTCATGTTGTTGATGATGTTGCCTATGATATCATTGAAATATACGAAAAACAGACACGTGACGAGGTTATTTCCACAATTTCCGAAAAATACAAGGATATAAGTAAGGTAGATATTGAAGCATGCTATGACCAAATCACGGGATTAAAGCAAGAGGGGGCGCTTTTTACCCCTGACACCTTTGAGCCTATGGCGGACAAGCTTAAGGAGAAAACCGCAGGAGTTGTTAAAGCTCTCTGTCTTCATGTTGCACACACCTGTAACCTAAACTGTTCTTATTGCTTTGCCTCACAGGGAAAATATCACGGTGAAAGAGCCGTTATGTCCTTAGAGGTTGGTAAGCGTGCCCTTGATTTTCTTATAGAGAACTCAGGCACAAGACGTAACCTTGAGGTTGACTTCTTCGGTGGCGAGCCTCTTATGAATTTTCAAATGATTAAGGACTTAGTTGCCTATGCTCGTGAAATTGAAAAGATACATAACAAGAATTTCCGTTTTACTCTAACCACAAATGGAGTTTTGATTGACCAAGATGTAATTGATTTTGCTAACAAGGAAATGTCAAACGTGGTGCTTTCTCTTGACGGACGAAAGGAAATACACGACAAATACAGAGTTGATTATCAGGGCAAGGGAAGCTGGGAGAAAATTGTTCCTAAATTTCAAGAGCTTGTAAAGGCTCGTGGTGGAAAAAACTACTATATGCGTGGTACGTTTACCCACTCTAACCCCGACTTTTTAAAGGATATTAAGGTTATGCTTGACCTTGGCTTTAATGAGCTTTCTATGGAGCCTGTTGTATGTGCTAAGGGTGATAGTGAGGAGCTAACAGAAAAGGACTTCCCTATTGTTTGCGAGCAATACGAAAAGCTTGCAGAGCTTATGATCAAGAAAAGAAAAGAGGGTAAGGAATTTACCTTCTATCATTATATGATTGACCTAAAGGGTGGACCCTGTATCTATAAAAGGATATCTGGCTGTGGCTCTGGAACTGAATATATGGCGGTTACTCCATGGGGAGATTTATACCCATGCCACCAATTTGTCGGCGAGGAAAAATACAAGCTTGGTGATATTTATAATGGCGTTACTAACAAAGCTGTGAGGGAGGATTTTGCCTCCTGCAATGTATATGCTCGTCCCGACTGTAAGGATTGCTGGGCTAAGCTATACTGCTCTGGTGGCTGTGCAGCAAATGCTTACCATGCGACAGGAAGCGTGCGTGGTGTTTATGAATATGGCTGTAGATTGTTTAGAAAACGTATGGAATGTGCCATAATGGTAGCGATTGATAAGGAATTAGGCTAAAATTAGAAAAGTGGTGATTTTTTGAACACACCTATTTGGGACTTTGTAAACAAATACAAAAGCTCAGACTCTGTAAGAGCGCATATGCCTGGACATAAGGGAAATGGACCTTTAGGGTTTGAGAAGCTTGATATTACCGAATTTGATGGAGCTGATTCTCTTTTTTCTGCAAATGGGATAATCAAGGAAAGCGAGGAAAACGCAAGAAAGCTTTTTAACACAGGAGCTACACTTTATTCCTGCGAGGGCTCATCTCTTTCCATAAGGGCTATGCTCTATCTTGCTATGATAAACAAAGCTGACAATCAAGGCAATTATGTTATAGCTACGAGAAATTCCCATTCTGCTTTTATTACCGCATCTGCCCTTTTAGGCTTTGATATTATGTGGCTTAGCACAGGCAAGCACTTAAGCTGTAAAATCACAGCTCTGGATATTGAAAAAGCCTTATCCAGTGTCGATAAAATGCCTTTCGCTGTATATGTAACAAGTCCAGATTATCTTGGAAATATGCTTAATATCGAAGAAATTTCCAAGGTATGTAAAAAATATTCTGTTCCCCTTTTGGTAGATAATGCACATGGTGCTTACTTAAGGTTTTTAGAAAATGATATACACCCGATTAGCTTAGGAGCTGATATGTGCTGTGACTCTGCACACAAGACATTACCTGCTTTAACAGGTGGTGCTTATTTGCATATTGCAAAAAAAGAAGACAATTATATCAGCTTAGCTAAGAACGCTATGAGGCTTTTTGCTTCTACATCACCATCTTATTTAATCCTTAGCTCCCTCGATTTATGTAACAAATATTTGGACTCAGAGTTTAAAGACGAGCTTAAAAATGCTATTTGCTTAATTAAGGATTTAAAAAATCAGCTTTCATTTCTTGGTTTCTTAATAGAGGGTGATGAGGAATTAAAGATTACCATAAGCACAAAGGACTACGGCTACTATGGCTATGAAATAGCCGAGCTATTAAAAAATGAAGGTATTTTCGTTGAATTTTATGATAGTGACTATGTAGTTTTGATGCTTTCTGCTCAAACCTCTAATATTGACGTTGAAAAAATCAAAATCGCCCTTTCAAGTATCGAAAGAAAAGATAAAATAATCGACACTCCCCCTCTTATTTCTTTGCCAAAGAAAAAATATAGCATAAGAGAAGCTTCTCTTATGCAAAGTGAGGAAATTAGTGTAGATTTGGCTTTGGGAAGGGCTCTTGCCTCTTCATCTGTTGCCTGCCCACCTGCTATAAATGTAATTAATGCCGGTGAGGTATTTGACAAGGATATTATAAATGCTTGTAAATATTACGGAATAGATATTGTCAGAGTTATTAAGCTATAAAAAAACAGGAATTTAAAAATTCCTGTTTTTTATTTTTCTTCAAGAAGCTTAGTAACACTTGATAGCTTTACACAGAGGCAAAATAGCTCTGTTGCAGTTACTAAATCAGCAAGTGGTGGGTAAGATGGAGCAATTCTAATATTAGAATCCTGTGGGTCCTTACCATATGGGTATGTTGCGCCAGCACCTGTCATTACGACGCCAGCCTTCTTGCATTTTGCAACAATATCCTTAGCACAGCCAGAGAGTGAGTCAAAGGAGATAAAATAGCCACCCTTTGGCTCTGTCCATGTGCCTATACCTAAGCCACCCAATTCTCTATTTAGTATTTCTAAAACAGCCTCAAACTTTGGTCTTAAAATATCAGCATGCTTACGCATATGCTCAATCATTCCATGAATGTTACCGAAAAATCTGACATGGCGAAGCTGATTTACCTTATCATGACCAATTGTCTGTATTGAAAGCTGTTTTTTTATTTCAGCCAAGTTATTAAGTGATGATGCAAGAGCTGCAATACCTGAGCCTGGGAACGAAATTTTAGAGGTTGATGCAAACTTATAAACCAAGTCAGGATTTCCTGCCCTCTTGCATTCAGCCAAAATCTCAACTAAATTATCCTGCTTATCATCGTATAAATGGTGAATTGTATAAGCGTTATCCCAATAAATTCTGAAGTCCTTTGCCTTTGGCTTTAATCTTGCAAAGCGACGTACTGTAAGATCGGAATAAGAATAGCCCTGTGGGTTTGAATATTTTGGAACGCACCAAATACCCTTAATGCTTTCATCCTCGCTAACGAGCCTTTCAACCATATCCATATCAGGTCCGTCCTTAGTCATAGGCACATTAATCATTTCAATGCCAAAATATTGAGTGATTGCAAAGTGTCTATCGTAGCCAGGAACTGGACATAGGAACTTAACCTTGTCAAGCCTTGACCAAGGGGTTGAGCCCATTACACCATGTGTCATTGAGCGAGCTATTGTATCGTACATAACATTAAGGCTTGAGTTTCCGTAAATGATAATATGATCAGATGGAACCTCCATCATATCAGCCAAAAGCTCCTGTGCCTCCTTAATGCCGTCTAAGACACCATAGTTACGACAGTCTGTACCATCATCACAGGTTAGGTCAACCTCGCTTGACAATACATCCATCATTCCCATTGATAAATCAAGCTGTTCAACACATGGCTTGCCTCTTGCCATGTTGAGCTGTAAATCCTTAGCCTGATATTCCTTATATTTAGCCTTTAATTCTGTTTGAAGAGCCAAAAGCTCTTCCTTTGTCATTTCAGTATATTTCATAATGGAATCCCTTCCGTTGATAGATTTAATCTTTATTTTTCAAGGTGGTAACAGAAGATACTATCATTCTTCTAATTCCAATGCAGTCGTTTTTTAATGTTGTATATTCCTCTTCGTCCAAGTCACCAATTTCCAACAGCAACACAAGCCAATACTCGCATTCATTACACTCTTTTAAAGCAATTTCAAACTTTGATATAAAATCCTTCGTTCCTTGTGCGTATTGTGCCTCGTGAACATTTGCTCCAATTGAAGTTCCGCACCTTAATAATTGTCCCAATATAGCACTTTCAACTCGTTTTTCTTTAAGTGCTCTGCAAAGCAAGATTATTTTTTTAGCAAACTTCTTTGTTTTATCTCTCAAAACACTATTTGACATAAATTCTCCAGTTATGAGTGAACCTTGTTCACGTTATGGATTTCACTTAAGTGAAATGTTATAAGCCTTGCTACGCAAACCGTTATGATATGATTGCTAACTTTCAACGTGCGTAGCACTCATAACATTGCGTAGCAATTCATAGTTTGGCATCGCCAATTATAACTTGCGAAGCAATCATAGTTGAATTCTAATTCGCACAGCGAATTAGAATTCAGCAGAGCCAGTTGTACGTGGATACGCCTCAACGTCTCTAATATTAGAAACACCTGTAATATACATTATCAATCTTTCAAAGCCCAAGCCGAAACCAGCGTGCTTTGTTCCACCGTATTTTCTAAGCTCTAAATACCACCAATAATCCTCTTCGTTGAGGTTAAACTTTTCCATTGCCTTTAATAGATAATCCATTCTTTCCTCACGTTGTGAGCCACCAATAAGCTCACCTACACCTGGAACAAGCATATCCATAGCAGCAACAGTTTTACCATCGTCGTTAAGACGCATATAAAATGCCTTAATATCTGCTGGGTAATCGGTAACAAATACAGGCTTACCAAATACCTCCTCGGTAATATATCTTTCATGCTCTGTTTGAAGGTCAATTCCCCATTTTACAGGGTAATCAAACTTTTTACCACTCTTCAAAAGTAGCTCAACTGCCTCAGTATAGGTAACGTGACCAAAATCATTTTCTAAGAGGTTCGTAAGACGAGCAACGAGTGTTTGGTCAACAAACTTATTAAAGAATTCGATTTCAGCAGGACACTCATCCATTACGTATTTAACAACGTATTTAATCATATCCTCAGCAAGACGCATATCATCCTTGAGGTCTGCAAATGCAATTTCAGGCTCCATCATCCAAAACTCTGCTGCGTGACGAGCTGTATTGGATCTTTCAGCACGGAAGGTTGGACCAAAGGTATATACATTTGAAAACGCCATAGCATAGGTTTCTGCACTTAGCTGGCCTGATACGGTTAAATTTACACTCTTACCAAAGAAATCCTTAGAAAAATCAATCTTTCCATCCTCAGTTTTAGGAAGATTTTCAAGGTCAAGAGTTGTAAGACGAAACATTTCGCCAGCACCCTCACAGTCACTTCCTGTTATGATTGGAGTATGAACATAGATAAAGTTTCTTTCGTTAAAGAACTTGTGTATAGCAAAGGCAGCAACGCTTCTAACTCTGAAAACTGCACTAAATAAATTTGTTCTTGGACGAAGGTGCGCTATTGTTCTCAAAAAGTCAAGAGTATGTCTTTTCTTTTGAAGTGGGTAATCTGGAGTAGATGTTCCCTCAATTTCCACCTTTTTTGCCTTAATTTCAAAGGGCTGTTTAGCCTCAGGTGTTAGAACAAGAGTACCTGTAACCACAAATGCAGTTCCAACATTTTGCTTAGCAATTTCCTTATAGTTATCTAAAAACTGCTCCTCAAAAACTACCTGAATGTTTGTAAGGTAGCTACCGTCATTTAACTCAATAAAGCCAAACTGATTACTTGCACGAATGGTTCTTGCCCAGCCACAAACTGTAATCTCTTTATCGGCAAAAGACTCAGGAGATAAAAATATTTTCTTAATTTCAGTTCTTTGCATTTTAATACCTCTTTTACAAATATTAAATAATAAATAATAATATCACATATAATATTATTTTACAATAGTATTTTGTTATTTTTTCCAAAAATCTGTAATTTGCTTTAGTAAATCCTTAGCAGATGTTTGATATTTTATATGCGACCAAAAGCTTGGCATTATTTCCTTGTATTCCTCTGAAGCAAAGCGGTCATCTACCAGTAAAACAACACCACGCTCGTCGTCACTTCTGATCACCCTACCTGCTGCCTGAGTTACCTTTATCATTCCTGGATAGGTATAAGCATAGGAATAGCCACTTTCTCTCGTTACGTCAAAATGCTCCTTAACTATATTAAGCTCATTGGATATAGTTGGGAGTCCAACGCCAACAATCATAGCGCCAATCAATCGCTCGCCTCTTAGGTCAATTCCCTCGGAAAAGCTACCGCCGAGCACACAAAAGCCGACAAGCGTTCCCTCTGGCTTATTTTCAAAGCTATCCAAAAAGTCGATTTTCGCCTTTTCGGACATACTTTTACTCTGGCAAGTAATATTAATTTGAGGATATTTTTCCTTAAATACCTCCATTACGTCGCTTAGATACTTATACGAAGGAAAATAGACAATATAGTTTCCTTTTTTGCCTGCAATCATAGCTCTAATTATGTTTGCTACAGTCTGCGCACTTTTTTGTCTGTCCTGATACCTTGTGCTGACATTCGGCACACCAATTAAGCAAAGATTTTCCTGTTCAAATGGAGTTTTTAGGGACAACGTGTCTGTTTTTTCGCATCCGAGCACGTCTGAAAAATAGTCTATAGGAGTTAATGTTGCCGAAAAAAGTATAGAGCAAACACCTTTTTTCATATTGAGATGAAGCAGAGTTGATGGGTCTAAGCATAAAATACGCAACTTAACCTCGTCATTAATTGCCTCTGCGTACATAGTAAAGCGCTCATCATATATATCAAGCACGGAAAGAAGCTTTTTACACTCCTTGCTTACTGTGTTTAATTCGTCATCATCATTATCCCTTGAAAAGAGCTTTTTACATCCTGCGCAAAATTCACTTATTGGAGAAATCAAGTCGCTTGGGAGGGCATTGTTTTTGTAAAAACCACACACGTCCCCCTCTATTTCCTGCATTTCACTAAGTGCATAGCTCTTATAGTGATTAAATAATGACAATATTTCAGTCAAGGAATCACCTATATATTTGTCACCAGCATACCTCTCATAAAGCCCCTTGAAATCACTTTGATTTAATGTAACCGAGTACATTTCCCTTGCTCTATCTGGTAGGTTATGCACCTCATCTATTAAAAAGCAATATTTAGCATAAACAAAGTCAAAATATCTTCTTAAGTACGCTTGAAGGTCAAAAAGATAGTTATAATCGCAAATTATTACCTCGCACCATTCAGAAAGCTCTAATGTTAGCTCGTATGGGCAAATGGAATATTTTTTGGCTATTTCGTCAATTATATCCTTTGTATATGTTTTATAATTTAATAGTAGCTCCTTAATTGCATCATTGATTTTATCGTAAAAGCCCTTTGTTCTCTTGCAATGCTTAGGGTCACAATGCTTAAGCTGTCCGAAGCGATATGTGACACAGCTTTTATCCTTAGCGTTTATGTGTATTGCTCTTATATGAGGCATTTGCTCTCTTAAAAGCTCTATCGCATTTACTGCCGATATTGCCGTAGTTGTCTTTCCTGTTAGATAAAAGATTTTATCAATTAAGCCAGCGCCCATAGCCTTTAGGGCTGGGTACATTGACGCCATTGTTTTTCCTGTTCCTGTTGGAGCTTCAACAACTAATCTTTTGTGGGTACGAATAGCTCTAAAGGCTTCGATTATAAATTCTCTTTGTGACTCTCTTGGCTCAAAGGGGAAGCGAAGGCTTGAAAGCTCATTCATTGTGCTTGTCGCTCTTTCCTTTATCACACCTGCATATGGAGAAAAGAAATCTGCAACACTATCAAAAAATATATCTAAATCTTCTCTTGTGAAGGTGTTTTCAAAGCTCCTATGCTTCCTTCCGTCAGGGCTATCATAGAAATAATTTATTTCTGTTTTTACCTCAAGCTGACCAAAGCACTCACTTATAATATATGCGGAAAGCATGGCACTTTTTGTATCTATTTCAAGCTCACCATTTTCAACAAAATCAAGATTATAGGGCAAGTTTTTAAGCAGTAAAACATAGTATTTTCCATTTTCGTAACGTATAACCTCTGGCTGAGAATATATGCAAAGAAAAACACCATTAACCTCGGTTGTATATGAATATTCATCTATTATTTGAGGCTTTTTCTCAATCATTCTATGAGAGCCAACAAAGCCACCCATCTTTCCACCAGGCTTAGCAAAGGGGTCGATGCTACCGCCTCGAAAAAGAAATTTTGATATTTCATCTGTGCTTATATATAGCTTTTCCTTATCTCTATCATAAATAGCAGGCATCTTTACCTCCTCCTTTCTGTTGACAAGCTGGTGTTTTTAATGTATAATTTAATATAAGTATATCATATATACCTTTTAATTTAAAGAATATTTTTTTATTTAGAGGAACAAAAAATGATTTTAGAGCCTAAAAAAACTACTCTTGCGTATAGATGCCCTGCCTGTGGCTATGTTACAACAAGCATTGTAGGTGCATTTTCCCTCTCTGGTGATATGTTTAAGCTTAAATGTAGCTGTGGGGAAAGCTTCGTTATTATAGAAAAGGGTAATGACGATATGGTTAATTTGACTGTGCCCTGTGTTGCCTGTCCTAAGCCACACTATTTCACTCTTTCCTCAAATCTATTTTTCAGCACAGATATATTTATGCTTCCTTGCCCTCTTTGTGGGATAGACCTTTGCTTTATAGGTAAAGAAAAGCAGGTCAGTCAAGCTATTGAGAAATCAAACGAGGAGATTTCAGCTATGCTTGGCGATTATACAATAGACCAAATTAAAAGCTCAGAGGCTGAAAACCTACTTGACCCACAGGTTTACGATATTGTTAAGTTTGTAATTAGCGAGCTTAATGACGAGGGCAATATCCATTGCTTATGCAATGAGGGTGAGGGCGAGTATGATTGCTCTATTTTACCAGAGGGCGTGTCCATAAAATGCAGAAAATGTAATGCGAAAAAGGATATTGAAATCACAGGCACTATTGCTGCACAGGAATTTTTGAACAATACAAATGAAATCACATTAAAATAACAGGGATTTACAAAATCCCTGTTTTTGTTTACTTTTGTCATTTTAATTTGAATTTTGTAGCATTTTGTTTTTATTAGTCATAGTATTATATCAGGGGAATACAAAATCCCTCAATCTATAAAAAGGAACTCTCATATATGGAACATAATAATATGGGAAGCGGTACTACTATGAACTGTTTATGTAATCTTTTTGACAACGAAATTATCTGGATTGTAATCTTAGCTGTTATAATCCTTTGCAGTTGCTGTAACTAATTTATTAAGCAATAGAATAAGGGAGCTGACATAATCAGCTCCCTTTTGCATATTTAATTTGAACTATATCCCCACTGTATTTCTCCAAAATAATTATAGTCATTAATCCAATACTCATCCCAATCAGCAGGCTTACTATCTATTTCGCAATAAATTGTGTTGTTAAAGCCCTTTAGTATAGCATACCCTATTTCAACTACACTCTTAGGAATTACTATTTCTGTAAGATTACAATATGCAAAAGCCCTTGAGCCAATTTTGTATAAGCGACTGCTTAGCTTTATTTCCTTTAACCAAGTGCATCCTTCAAACGCACTTTCACCGATTTCTATAACGCTTTCAGGCAATATAACGCTTTCAAGATTTTCACAATTATAAAACGCATTATTTCCTATGCTATAAAGCTTATTTCCAAAGACTACTGTTTTTATTTGGGTACAGCTTGCAAATGCACCGCCTTCAATTTTAGTTACGTTGCTTCCTATGGTTACACTACTAATTCGACTATTTTGCTTAAAAGCGTCTTCACCTATTTTTGCAACAGGTATTTCGTTTATTATATCGGGAATAATCAATTCTGTATTTGTACCATTATAGCCTATAACAACTGCATAATTATTTTCGTTAGTAGAAAACCAAATCAGTCCGTTTTCATTTCCAAAGCTTGAAACATCCCAGCAAACATTATTACTACCATTAAATTTTGGAGACCAATAATATGGGAATGATTTTGCCTGACAGAAAATATTTAATTTTCCTCCGTCCTTCCTAGAAAAAACATCCGTGCCCACAAAAACAACTGTATTTGGAATAAACACCATATCTAAGCTTGTTTTAGAAAAAGCACCATCAAAAATTTCAGCAACTGTTGGTAATATGTCTATGCTTTTTAATCTACTACAATTTGCAAAAGCATCATTTCCAATGCTTGTTATATTTAAAAGTGAAACGTTTCTAATTAATTCGCAACCTTTGAATGCACCCTCTGGAATTATTTCTATTTTAGGTGGAAGGCTTACCTCAGTAATATCTGTGCCTGCAAAGGAATATCTACCTATACTAAGTAGCTTTGCAGGCAAATTCAAGCTTGTTATTGATGTACCTGAAAATGCATAGTCGCCTATTACCTTTAAGGTGTATGGAAGCTTGACATCATTTAGCTTTGTGCAGGACGAAAATGCCTCGTTGCCAATTGTAGTTATTCCATCCTCCATAACTACCTTTTTAAGCTCACTACAATAAGCAAACATACTTTCCCCTATTACACTTATATTACTTGGAATAAAAATCTCCTCCAAGCTATAGCATCCCGAGAAAGCGCTCTCTCCAAGTGATGAAATCCCCTGTCCTAATGTTAAGCTTTTGAGTGAACTCATAGATGAAAATGCCTTTTTTTCTATTACAGTCACGCTATCTGGTATTGATATTTCTTCGACACTTGAACACATTGCAAATGCTTTTTCGCCGATTTCGGTTACGCCCGAGGTAAGCTTAACGGTTTTTAAATTTCTGCAATTATAGAACGCTTGTTTACCAATTTTCTTAATTTCTTTTGGTATTTCCACGCTTGTTAGTGTTAATATATTGTTAAATGCGTATTCGGCTATTTCTGTAACAGGCTTACCTCTATACGTTTTTGGAACAACAACCTCTTCAATAGACGTATCAGCTAAAAGCAGAAGTCTATACTCGTTATCATTAATCTTTTCAAAGAAAAATGGCTGATATTCCGTTTTCGCATAAAAGGTTATATCACCTGTTGTACCACGGCTTATTTCTGTAATTTTTTCTGTATATTCTCTATCTGTGTACCAGCCTAAAAAGTCGGCACCGATTTCCACCGCGTCTTCTAAAAGAATTTCATCCTCAATTGTATATGTAGTTGGATTATTTGTAGCAACACCTACATATTTGATTTTATATTCAATAGGAGTGTAGTTTGCTACAAATGTAGTATCTCCTGTTATTGTGTAACCATCAAAATACCAGTTTTTACCATCAACAAGCCAGCCATTAAAGATGTAGCCCTGCTTTTCGGGAGACTCTGGTTTTTCAACCTTGTCACCCTTATTTACCGCCACCTTTGTTACTTCACTTCCATTACAGCTATCAAAGTAGGCATAAAAGGATTCCTTTTCCTCTTCTTCTATTTGCTCACTATCTGAGCATGAGGCAAGGAAAATACATACAAAAATACATATTACTAATAATACTAATAAATTAATTTTTTTCATACTATCACCCCTTCTAATTATATAATGACATAATTTACCCTCAAATGTATTAAAATTTTGAAAATTTTTCCTTTCCTCATATATATAGACGGGATTTTTCTAATTGTGGTTACAAAAAAAGGAGCAGATTTTCTGCTCCTTTATATATTATTCAGCGTCTGAAATATCAGCTGTTTCTTCAACTGACTCAACCACTTCCTCAGTAGCCTCAGTAGCTACCTCCTCAGCAGCTTTTTCCTTCTTTGGAAGTAAAGCTCTAATTGAGAGAGAAACCTTTTGCTTTTCCTCGTCAATAGCTGTGATTTGTGCGTTAACTACGTCACCAACCTTGATAATATCCTCGATTTTTTCAATCTTTTGGTCTGCGATTTGGCTAATGTGGATAAGACCATCAACACCTGGTACAATTTCAGCAAATGCACCGAAGGTTGTAATACCAACAACCTTAACCTCAGCAACAGAGCCAACCTCATACTTAGATTTGAAAATGTTCCAAGGATTTTGGTCATCTGTCTTATAGCCAAGTGAAATCTTTCCATTTTCCTTATCTACGCTCTTAACAAATACCTTAATTGTTTCGCCAACGCTTACAACCTCGCTTGGATTCTTAATTCTCTTCCAAGAAAGCTCTGTAATATGTACTAAGCCGTCAACTCCACCAAGGTCAACGAATGCGCCATAGGATGTGATGCTCTTAACAGGACCCTCAAATACCTGTCCTTCCTCAATGCTTGCCCAGAAAGCCTCCTTAGCAGCATTCTTCTTAGCAATTTCAACTGCCTTAATTGAAGCGATTGCTCTCTTCTTATCCTCTTTGATTTCAACAACCTTTACCTCTTTAGTTTCACCAACTAATGAATTAAGGTCGCCATCCTTTTTAACGCCTGTCATTGATGCAGGAATAAATACTCTTACACCATCTATTTCAGCAACCACGCCACCCTTTGTAGCCTCAGTAATCTTTGCATTTACTACCTCGCCACTCTTTGCGTAGTCAACGATTTTAGTCCAGTTTTTAACAACATCAACCTTTTTCTTTGAAAGAATAGCAATTCCGTCGCTATCACTTTTACTAATTACAGATGCGTCAACTGCGTCACCATAGTTAAATAGTTCTGATAGCTTAACGTCATTTGAGTCTGTAATCTGGTCTCTTGTGATTATACCTGTTAGCTTATCGCCAAGGTCAAGACGAATTTCATTCTCAGAAATTGCCATAACAAAGCCTGTAACTGTTGCTCCTACATATATTTTCGCTTTCTTTGCCATTTCCTCTTCGAGCATTTCGGCAAAGTTTTCTTGATTTGTTGTGTTCATTTTTTCTTTTACCTCCTGAATTAAACTGTCTGGTGTGGAAGCTCCAGCAGTTATACCTATATTTTTTGCGTCACCGAGCATATCTCTATCTATATCCCTTGCAGTTTGCACCCAAAAGGATTTTTCACAATATTTTTTGCAAACAGTATAGAGCTTTTGAGTGTTAGAGCTTTCCTTACCACCAATAACTATCATAGCATCACAACGGCTCGACAGCTCCCTTGCCTCATTTTGTCTTTTTTCGGTCACACTACATATTGTATCAAAAATTTTCGCATTTGTACAGTATTTTTTTATAATTTTTTGACATTTTTCCCATTCTGTTAATTTTTGTGTCGTTTGAGCAACCATATTTATATTAAAATTCGACAAATCTCTACTTTTTAAAAAATTCTCAAGCTCATCCGCTGATGAAAATACATAGCCCTGCCCCTTGACATAGCTCATTATTGCCTTTACCTCAGCGTGCTCCCTTTGTCCTATCAGGATAAAAATTTGATTATCTCCTGAATTCTCCATGGCGATTTTATGTATCTTTTTAACATATGGGCAGCTTGTGTCAATTATCTCAATATTGCTATTATTTTTCTTCGCATCTAAAAGCATTTCTTCGATATTCTTTTCAATGCCATGAGTTCTTATTATAATAGTTACACGAGTTTGGTCGCTTGCCCTATTCAGCACATCAGAGATATCCTCTTTTTTTAAGGTGACAACACCCATTTCTGACAAATAGCTATTATACTGTTCATTATGAATTAGCTTACCCAGTGTGCATAAAATGTGATTTTCGCCTTTATTTCTTATTTGCTCCTCGACTATATCCGTTGCACGTCTTACACCAAAGCAAAAGCCCGCATTTTTAGAAATCTCTATCATTTCTTTTCCTCAAGCATGGGTGGATTTTCAAACCTATTCAAGCACCATTTTTCAGCAGTTTCCTTAGTTAGCCTTGGAAGCTCATTTAACTCGCAAACCCTAGAAAAAGCATACTCTGTAATTTGTCTGTGCTTTTCCTTGCCAGTTAAGTGACCAAACATTTCCTCTAATTTTTCATAAGGGATAAATTCACCAACTATAAAGTCTGTTTTATGAAACATTTTAAGCTTGTTTTTCTTTGTACGGATGCAAACAGGTAAAATTCCCACCTTGGCTCTGTCAGCCATCATACCGAGTCCATCCTTGACAGGTGTTTGTCTTGGATCTTTTTTTCTTTGTCTTGTGCCCTGTGGGAAAATACCCATACATTCCCCACTCTTTAGCATTTCAATACACTTTTTAACTGCTGTTACGTCACCATGACCTCTATCAATAGGTATAGCTCCCATATTTTTTGCGAAGCCACGCAAAAATGGAACCTTGAATACCTCTTTTTTAGACAGATAGTGAATTTGTCTGCTAAGTCCTACAGAAAATACAGCAACGTCAAGAGCACTTGTATGGTTACAGCATGCTATATATGGTACATCATTTGGCTCGTTTGCAAGCCCCTTATATCTAACCTTATAAAGATTATTGACTAATCTTGCAACTCTCTTTTTAGTTTTTCTATATTTCTTATTCATATTTCTACCTTTGATTTAATTATTTCAATTGCTTTTTCTACTGTACCATCTATATCAAGCTCTGAGTTATCAAGCAAAATTGCATCCTTTGCCTGCACTGCAGGTGCTGTCTTTCTTGTAGAGTCATTTTTATCCCTTAATTCTATATCAGCCAAAACACTTTCAAGAGTACAGCTTTCGCCCTTTGCAATGAGCTCCTTATATCTTCTTTCAGCTCTTGCTTTGCTGGAGGCTGTCATATAAATTTTAACCTCAGCATCAGGAATAATTACAGTACCTATATCACGTCCGTCCATTACAACGTCATTTTCTCTTGAAATTTTTCTTTGTGTTTCAAGTAAAAAATTTCTTACCTCTGGAATTGCAGATACTCTTGAGGCATACATAGCTATTTCGCCTGTTCTTATAGTGTCGCCTACATTTACCCCGTTTAATGTTATTACCTGCTCACCATTTATAAATTCCATTCCTAAATCAATTTCAGGTAGCAGACTAATTACCCTTTCCTCGTCGTTTTTGTCAACGCCCTTATTTCTTACATAAAGTCCGACTGTGCGATAAAGCGCGCCTGTATCAACGTAGATAACTCCTAATTTTTTTGCAAGTGCCTTTGCTACAGTGCTTTTTCCTGCACCACTTGGTCCATCTAATGCTATACGTAACATAATATTCCCTTTCCTTACATACAGGCGCTTGCGCCTGCAAGCACTCCTGTTGAAAATGCAATTTGTAAATTGTAGCCACCTGTATAGGCATCTACGTCAATTACCTCACCACAGAAAAACAAGCCCTTATATTTTTTGCTTTCCATAGTTGATGGTTTAATTTCCTTAACGCTGATTCCACCCTGAGTAATAATTGCCTCCCTTATAGGTCTAAAGCCCTTTATATTCAAGGTTAAGCCTTTTATTACATTAACTAAGTCGTGCCTTTGCTCCTTAGTAATACTATTTACCTTTGAGTCGGGTGGTATTTGACTTTCTTTTATTATATATGGAATAATTTTTGCAGGCAAAAGCTTTCCTAAGGAGTTTTGAAAATCCTTATTTTTTTGCTCCGAAAAATCATTTAATATTCGCTTGTCAAGTGTTTTTTGATCAAGAGCTGGCTTAAAATCAATAGAAACGGAATATTTGTCGCTTTTCATATCCTTCATATGACACGAGGCTGACAAAACAAGAGGTCCACTAATTCCAAAATGAGTAAAGAGCATTTCGCCCATTTCGGAAAAGACAATTTTTCCATTTTCCTTGTTTTTTACCGAAAGAGTTACATTTTTAAGAGATAAGCCCATCATTGAGCTTACACACTCATAAGTTTCTAAGGGCACGAGGGACGGAACTAAATTACTCACCTCAATGCCAAGCCTTTTCGCAAAGAGAAAGCCATCACCATCAGAGCCTGTTTGTGGATAGGATATACCTCCTGTCGCCACTATTACAGAATCAAAATCATACTCTTTTCTGCTTGTTTTTATTCCCTTAACCTGATTTTCTTTAATTAAAATATCAAGCACCTTTTCATTTTTTATTGTGCAACCATAGTCAAGACAAGCTTTTTTAAGCCCATTTACTATGTCGTGAGCATTATCAGACACGGGAAAAACCCTTCTGCCTCGCTCTGTTTTTAATGGTATTCCAATATTTTCAAAAAATGCTTTTGTATCGCTTGTGTTGAAATTAGAAATTGATGCGTAGAGGAATTTCGGATTAGATATTACGTTTTTCAAAAATTCCTCATTTTCACAATCATTTGTGACGTTGCATCTGCCCTTGCCTGTTATTGCAAGCTTTTTACCAACCCTGTCATTCTTTTCAAATATGGTGACCTTGCCACCATTTAAGGAGGCATATATTCCTGCCATCATTCCAGATGCACCTGCACCGATTATGGCTATTTGCTTTTGGTCATAGCTCATATTATGCCCCTCATTTCTAATTATTTGTTCAATTCTGCCTTGCGTTTTTCATTTAGCTCTTCAAGTGTGCCACTATAATCGTACATTGTACCATCTTCCTTAATTTCGATTATACGATTAGCAACTGTATTTACTGTTTCGTAGTCGTGAGAATAGAAGATTATATTGCCCTTAAAGTCCTTTAAGCCGTTATTCACAGCAGTTATGGATTCAAGGTCTAAGTGGTTTGTTGGCTGGTCAAGTAGTAGGAAGTTTGAGCCAAAGAGCATCATTCTTGAAAACATACATCTTGCCTTTTCTCCACCTGAAAGCACACTAACCTGCTTAAAGATTGAGTCGCCAGAGAATAACATTCTGCCAAGGAAGCCACGAAGATAGCTTTCTGTTTGGTCCTTTGAATATCTTCTCATCCAATCAAGGATTGAATCATTACAGCCGTTAAAATATTCAATATTGTCCTTTGGATAATAGGATTTTGTTATGCTTATACCCCACTTGAAGCTACCTGTATAGCTCTCGTCCTCCTCGGTTAGCACCTTAAAGAGTGCGGTTATAGCCATTTCATTACCTAAAAGTGCAATTTTGTCGCCCTTGCTAACTGTAAAGGAAAGATTTTTGAAAAGTCCCTCCTTTGTTAGGTCGGTAACTGTTAAAATATCCTTTCCTGCCTCTCTATCCATATCAAAGCCGATAAATGGATATCTACGGCTTGAAGCAGGAAGCTCCTCTATTGTAAGCTTGTCAAGAAGCTTTCTTCTTGAGGTTGCCTGTCTTGATTTTGATTTGTTTGCGCTGAAACGAGAAATAAAGCTTTGTAGCTCCTTGATTTTTTCCTCATTACGCTTATTTTGTTGCTTAATCATTCTTTGAATAAGCTGGCTTGACTCATACCAAAACTCATAGTTACCAACGTACATTTTAATGCCTGAATAGTCAATATCAACTATATTCGTGCATACGTCGTTTAAGAAGTGACGGTCATGGGATACAACCAATACTGTGCCGAAATAATCGGACAAGAAGTCCTCAAGCCATGTAATTGCATCAATATCAAGACCATTTGTTGGCTCGTCAAGTAAAATTATATCAGGATTTCCAAAAAGGGCTTGTGCTAAAAGCACCTTAACCTTTTCGCTCTCCTTTAGTTCTGCCATTTGTAAATATAGAAGCTCCTCGCTAAGTCCTAAGCCCTGAATTAGCTTAGAGGCATCGCTTTCAGCCTCCCAACCATTAAGCTCTGCAAACTCACCCTCAAGCTCAGATGCTCTTATTCCATCCTCGTCAGTAAAGTCTGTCTTTGCATATAGCTCGTCCTTTTCCTTCATTATGGAATAAAGCCTTTGATTACCCATAATAATTGTGTCAAGAACTGTATATTCGTCAAATTCAAAGTGGTTTTGCTTCAAAACGGACATTCTGACATCGTTTGGTATGGAAACCTCACCCTTTGTTGGCTCAAGCTCGCCACAAAGTATTTTTAGAAATGTACTTTTTCCTGCTCCATTTGCGCCTATTACTCCATAGCAGTTGCCTGGAGTAAATTTAAGGTTTACGTCCTTAAAAAGAAGCTGACCACCAAAATTAAAGCTTAAATTGTTTACATTAATCATTACTAAATTCCTTTTTTACTGTATCTAACGCAGAGATAATTACCTTATCCATATCGTAGTATTTATATCCACCGAGTCTTCCACCAAAGATTACACCCTTAGCCTCCTCGGCAAGCTTTTCATATTTCTTGTATAAATCGTTATTTTTATCGTTGTTGACTGGGTAATATGGCTCGTCGCCTATTTTCCATTCAGATGAGTATTCCTTGGAAATTACAGTTTTTGGCTGAGTACCAAATTCAAAATGCTTATGCTCGATTACTCTTGTATATGGCACTTCCCTCTCTGTATAATTTACAACTGCATTTCCTTGATAGTTTTCTATGTCTAAAATTTCATTTTCAAATCGCACGCTACGATATTCCAAAACACCGAGCTTATAGTCGAAAAATCTATCTATTTGACCTGTAAATACAATTTTTTCTGCTATTTCGTCCTTGCTTTCAAGCTCGAAATAATCAGTATTTAGCCTAACCTCAATTCCATCAAGCATTTTTTCAATAATCTGGTTATAGCCACCTATTGGTATTCCCTGATATCTGTCATTGAAATAGTTATTATCGTAGGTAAAGCGTAGTGGTAATCTTTTGATTATAAAGGCTGGTAAATCCTTACAATCTCTTTGCCATTGCTTTTCTGTATAGCCCTTTATAAGCTTTTCATAAACGTCTGTGCCGACTAAGGATAGTGCCTGCTCCTCTAAATTCTTTGGCTCGGTAATGTTTAGTTCCTTAATCTGCTCGTTAATTATTGCCTTAGCCTCTTTAGGTGTTTTAATTCCCCACATTTTTGAAAAGGTATTCATATTAAAGGGTAGGTTATAAAGCTCGTCCTTATAGATAGCCACAGGGGAATTAATATAATTGTTAAACTCACAAAATTGGTTTACATAGTCCCAAACCTCTTTATTTGAGGTGTGGAAAATATGAGCACCATATTTATGAACATTAATGCCCTCAACGCTTTCACAATAGATATTACCACCTATGTGATTTCTTTTATCTATGACAAGACATTTTTTGCCTCTCTTTTTTGCCTCATAAGCAAAGGTAGCACCAAAAAGCCCTGCACCTACTATTAAATAATCGTATTTCTTCATTTCTTGTCCTTCTTTCCTATTTTCCCTTTAGCTTTATTCTTATTTTGCCAAGTGTGTAACGTAGTCCTCTTTCTTTTATCCAATCGAAAATAGTCATCTTTTCTTTTTCGAGAATTTCCTCTGTTTTTTCAAGACTAAGACTTTCTGGCTCTTTTAATATTAACTCCATAATATGCGTCTGAGCCCTTGTCAAGCCTATTTCTTCAAGCTCTCCGTTTTTGTGTGCCTCTAAAAGCTGAGAATGAAATTTCATCAAGAAATCCATTTTATATTGCTCAGAAACTCTTTGATAACTATAAAAATAATTGTAAAATCTCGCTCTGTGATATGCTTTTGTGCACCTTTTCAAAAGTTCATTATCCCTTTCAAGAAAGTCTCTAATAAAGTCATATTCATCACACATACAGAAAACCTTTTCCTTACTGTTTATACTGGAATTAGGATTATCCTGTCTATAATGATAAAATGCCTTTTTTACAAAAATCACCCTTTTTGCAAGAGCGATTGTTTGAAACCAAAAGCCATTATCCTGATATGAGGCACCATTTGTTTCATTATGAAAAATTTTATTTTCCTCTAAAAAGCTTCTTCTATAAATTCCTGTCCAAGTATTCATTTTAAAATCAAATATTTCATCATTGTCTATGGAGGAAAGAACCTTGTTATAGTAGACTGCACTTGTTGGGACAGGCTTATATATTTTCTTTATATTATTTGACGAAAACTCGTAATAATCAGATTTAACTATATCCACATCGTATTTTTTTGCGGTTTTATAAAGGTATTCAAGCATGTTTTTGCTAATAAAATCATCCGACTCCAAAATGCTCACATATTCACCACACGCAACCGACATTCCTGTATTGACAGCCTTACCATAACCACCGTTTTTCTTGTTGATGATTTTTATTCGGCTATCATTTTGTGCAAACCTCTCAACAATATTCAATGAATTATCACTTGAACCATCGTTTACACATATGATTTCGATTTCCTTGAGTGTTTGAGAAATCGCACTATTCAAACATTGAGATAAATATGGCTCAGAATTATAAATTGGAACTACAATACTTACCTTTACCATTTTTTCTCCTTTGTCAGCCTTACGTACTATCACTATAAGACAAATTAGTTTGATTTTCGTAATGCTAGCCATAAATATTCTATTATAAAGTATATCACAAACAAAATTTAAAGTCAATAATACTTTAAATACTATTTATACTACATTAATTATAAAATTTTAAATTTAAAAACAAAAACAGGAATTTTTTAAAATCCCTGTTTTGTATAGCATTTTTTATTCGGTTTCTAAACGATACAAATTTACAATGAAGTCGGCTGTTTTTTCAACACCTAATTCTGTGCTATTTAGCATCAAGGTATAGTTTTGTCTTTCGCCCCAGTTTTTGCCTGTGAAATACTTGTAGTTTATGCTACGTCTTTTGTCAGTTTCCTTTATAAGCTTTTCAGCTTCCTTTTCTGTTTGAGCCTTAAAATTCATAGTTCTTTTGATTTTATCACTCATATTGGCATAAATAAAGATATCAAGAGTATCCATATCCTCAAGAATATAGTCAGCACTTCTACCAACAATTACACAAGGACCCTTTTTCGCTAAATCTCTAATAACCTTTTTCTGAATTGCAAATATTTTATCCTCAATGCTTTCTCCTGTTGAGCTTCTACCTATAAAGGAATAGGCAAAAATGCTCTTTGAAGGAGCATATTCGGACACCCTTTTAATAAAGTCATCAACAAAGCCAGATTCCTCAGCTATTTTTTCAATAATGTCCCTATCGTAGCAGGGTATTCCCAGCTTTTTGGCGACTAAAATACCAATATATTTTCCTCCACTGCCAAATTCACGGCTGATTGTAATTACCTTGTTACTCATAATTGCTCCTTTCCCATCGGTTGACGATAGATTTCTTTTGTATTAATATTTTATCATACTATTTGTTAAATTGTCAATATTTTAGTGTTGATTCAATATTTTTTTGTGAAAAGTGTACAAATTACGTTTTCGTATTGCACAAAAAAATCAAATGTGGTAGAATAAAAGAGAGGTGATGATATGAAAATTACAAGTAAAATGAGAAAAAGAGCCTTAAGCTCTATAATTGAATATTTAACCTCAGTCGAGGATGCGACAAGAAGTGAGATTTTTGAGAATGCAATTTCCCTTTGTGGACTTAGGTGCGAGCAACTATATGACACGTCTCCCAAGAGTAAATATAGCATACTTAAAAGCTACCTCGGAACTGCCCTAAACGACTTAATCAACAAAAAACACGTTTTACGTGACGGGGAGAGATACAAATTAGCTCGTGAGGAATTTATCATTGTCAAGGAGGATATGGCTCACGACGAGATAAAAAGCTATTTATCAACTGGTCTTTACACGAAGGAGGATATTTTTACTCATTTAGAGCAATTTTTTGGAACCGACGCTACTCTTTCAACTCGTGACGATTACTCCCTAAGGTCTATTGCAGGCAATATCTTATTTGAGCTTACTCAAAATGGCGAAATTGAGATAATTGACGGAAAATACACCTACTCTAAGGAGCTCGAAAAGCATACAAAATTAGACACTCCCCTGCCCGAAAAGGAATTTAAGCCTAAATTTTTCAAGGGACTTTGGTTAAGAGGTGGAAGCTTTTTTGAAAGCTTTGTTGCGAACCTTTTAGAAAAGTTCTTCTCCCTTTCTGGAAAAATGGTGGTTTACTGTGATGTCAGTGGTGGAAGTGACGATGGTGGTATAGATGTTGTTCTTGAAATAGTCGATTACTTAGGCTTTGTTGAAAAAATCAAGGTACAAACTAAGAATAGAGATAAGGCACAGGTAAACGAGAAAGAGGTCAGAGAATTTTATGGTGCTATGAACGCACAGCGTGGCACACGTGGTATATATGTTACTACTACATATTTTCATCCATCTGCACAAGATTTAATAGACTCCCTTGATGACCTCGTGGGAATTGACGGAGATAAGCTATGGGATTTAATAAAGCGTACTCAATACGGAATCGTTAAATCGAAGGACGGCTATAGCTTCGATACAGAAATATTTAATTGAGGTAATTTATGTTTAATAGACTCGATGTTGAAGAAATAATAAGACAAAAGGTATATGCTCGCTTTGACGGTTCACCTTATCTATATTTATATGATGCAGAGGATTTTCCTGCCCTAAACAAAAAGGGCTTCAGCTTTGAATCCTCTTTAGGTCATAGCATGCAAGCATATTTCTATTACTATGATAAGCCTATTGAAAATAGACTAATAATTTTCGAGCATGGTCTTTGGGGCTGTCATCGCTCATATTTAAAGGAAATTGAAATGCTTTGCAAAAGAGGATATTTAGTTCTTGCACAGGACCATACAGGTTGTATGGAATCTGGTGGCAAGGATACAAACGGCTTTGCAGAGTCCTTGCGTGACCTTAATGATTTGCTAAACGCAATTTATGAAATAGACGAGCTGAAAAATTATGATATTTCAATAATTGGACATAGCTGGGGTGCTTATTCAACTATGAATATCACAGCTTTACACCCAAAAATCAGACACTTGGTGCCCATTTCTGGCTTTATTTCTGTTAAAGCCATAATAAAGCAAAACTTTCGTGGAATACTTGCCCTTCTAAGAAAAAAGGTTATGAAAATTGAAAAACGCTCGAACCCAGATTTCTTTAATTATTCTGCCGAAAAGACGTTAAAGGCGACAAGCGCTAAGGTTTTAATCGTTCATTCGGTTGATGATGCAACCGTTGAATATGATTATAGCGCAAAGAAGCTTCAAAAATCACTAAAAAAGAAAGACAATGTAGAATTTCTCATTGTGAAAAACAAGGGGCATAATCCAAATTATACAGAAAATGCAGTTAAGCTTAAAAGAGCTATGCAAGCTGAAATCAAGGAGCATATGCTTGATGGAAAGCTTGAGGACGAGGAATTTTGCAAGGAATTTTTAGCAAAGCATGATTGGGATAAAATCACCGAGCAGGATATAGAGGTTTGGAATAAAATATTTGAGTTTTTAGAGAAATAGCTACTACTTAGCCTTGGTGCAGTCCCCTGCCTTTCAAGGAAGATTTACCAAAATAATAAAAAAGTGCGACACGTGTCGCACTTTTTTTGATTTTATTTGTTTTATAATAGATTTTTTCTTAATTCGCTTGCAGAGAGAGGACTTAGATATGCTGGTGGAATATCAAAAACAGTTTTACAGCCTTTTTGTCCCTCCTTGTTCAAACGATATGCACTTCTTGCATATGCAACGATTACAGATGCTGTAAACTCTGGGTTAGAATCAAGGGTGAGCTTGTATTCGATTATATGCTTATTTTCCTTGTTTACACCTGTTTGTCCAGAACGAATAACTACTCCACCGTGAGGTATTCCCTTATGGTCACGATCAAGCTCCTCCTTTGAGATAAAATTAACTGTTGTATCATAATCTGCAAAGTAGTTAGGCATTGTTTTTATTTCATTTTCAATTCGTTCCTTATCTGCTCCATCCTTTGCTACAACATAACACAAACGAGTATGCTTTTCTCTTGTAGTCAAATCAGGATTTTCTCCCTTTCTTACGCTTTCAAGAGAGCTTTCCACAGGAATTGTATATTGCTTTGCATCTAAAACGCCCTCAATACGTCTAATTGCATCAGAGTGTCCTTGGCTAACGCCCTTACCCCAGAAGGTGTAGTCCTTACCATATGTTAAAATGCAGTTTGCCATAAGTCTATTTAGAGAGAACATACCAGGGTCCCAGCCTACTGAAATAATACCAATTTTACCACTTTTTTCAGCCACGTGGTCCACATTTTCAAAATGCTCAGGTATTTTTGCATGTGTATCAAAGCTATCAACAACATTGAAATATTTTACCATTTCTGGAGTTTGCTTTGGTAAATCCGTTGCACTACCTCCACACAAAATCATAACGTCTATTTTATCAGCCATTTTTGGCGCATCCTCCACCTTATAAACAGGTGTTTCTGGATATAACGGCTTAAGTGCACTTGGCTCACGCCTTGTAAAAATAGCCACAAGCTCCATGTCGCTATTTTGCTTTACAGCACACTCTACTCCTCTGCCTAAATTACCATAGCCAAATATACCAATTCTAATCAAAATTATCACCTCTTTTAAATATGCTTTTATTTTAGCACACCTTACGTATCAATTCAAGATTTTTCCTAAATTTTTTCACGTAATAATTAATATATTTAGTTGACTTTATATATCTTTCGTAGTATAATATATTCAAGACTGACATATAAAAAGGAGGTTGCTATTATGAGAGAAGAATGGTTTAGCTTTTCCGAGGGTGCTTGGGAAGATGAAATCAATGTTCGTGATTTTATTCAGAACAACTATACTCCATATTATGATGGTGGAGATTTTCTTAAGGGTCCTACACAAAGCACTATTGATTTATGGAATCAAGTTAAGGAGCTAAAGAAAAAAGAAATTGAGGCTGGCGGTGTTCTTGACATGGACACTAAGGTTGTCAGCACAATCACATCACACGATGCTGCTTATATTGATAAGGATAAGGAGCAAATTGTTGGCTTACAAACAGATAAGCCACTTAAAAGAGCGCTTCAGCCCTATGGTGGAATTAGAATGGCGCAAAAGGCATGCAAGGATAATGGTTATGAAATTGATCCTGAGGTAGTTGCGACCTATACAGATCACAGAAAGACACACAATGCTGGCGTTTTCGACGTTTATACTCCTGAAATGAGAAAATGTCGTACTAATCACATTATAACAGGCTTACCAGATGCTTATGGCAGAGGTAGAATTATTGGTGACTATCGTAGAGTTGCTCTCTATGGCGTTGACCGTCTTATCGAGGACAAGCAAAACGCTAAGGAAGGCTCTAAAATCACTATGTATGCTGATGTTATCCGTGATCGCGAGGAGATTGCCGAGCAGATTAGGGCCTTGACCATGCTCAAGGAATTGGCATTAAAGTATGGCTGTGATATTTCTAAGCCAGCTAAAACACTTAAGGAGGCTACTCAAGCTCTCTATTTCGCTTATCTTGCTGCTGTTAAGGAGCAAAATGGAGCTGCAATGAGTCTTGGTAGAACCTCGACCTTCCTTGATATTTATGCTGAAAGAGATTTGAAAAATGGCGTAATTACTGAGGAGGAGGCACAGGAGATCGTTGACCACTTCATTATGAAGCTTCGTCTTGTTTGCTTTGCAAGAACTCCTGAGTATAATGCACTATTTGCAGGCGACCCTACTTGGGTTACTGAGTCTGTTGGTGGTATGGGTACTGACGGACGTCCTTTGGTTACAAAGATGTCCTTTAGATATTTGAATACTTTAAACAATTTAGGTGCTGCTCCAGAGCCAAACCTTACTGTGCTTTGGTCCTCACAGCTTCCCGAGGCATTTAAGAAATATTGTGCCTTCATTTCAATAAAGCACCACGCTATTCAGTATGAAAACGACGATTTAATGCGTCCACTACATGGTGACGATTATGCTATTGCCTGCTGTGTTTCCTCAATGAGAATCGGTAAGGAAATGCAGTTCTTTGGTGCAAGAGCAAATCTTGCTAAATGCTTGCTTTATGCAATTAATGGTGGTGTTGACGAAATGTCTGGCGATCAGGTTGGTCCTGTTTACCGTGCTGTAAGTGGTGACTACCTTGATTATGATGATGTTATGGATAAATATAAGGCTATGATGAAGTGGCTTGCGCAGGTTTATGTAAATGCACTAAATATTATCCATTATATGCATGATAAATATTCATATGAAAGACTTCAAATGGCACTTCACGACAAGCACGTTAGACGTTGGTTTGCAACAGGTATTGCAGGTCTTAGTGTTGTAGCAGACTCACTTTCTGCTATCAAGTATGCTAAGGTTAAGGTTGTACGTGACGAGCGTGGAATTGTTAAGGATTATATAGTTGAGGGTGACTTCCCTAAGTATGGTAACGATGACGACAGAGTTGACGATATTGCTAAGGAGGTTTTACACACATTCCTTAAATATCTAAGACAAAATCATACCTATCGTGAAGGTATTATTACCACCTCAATTTTGACTATTACCTCAAATGTTTCCTACGGAAAAAATACTGGCTCTACCCCTGATGGAAGAAAACAGGGCGAGGCATTTGCACCAGGTGCTAACCCAATGCACGGACGTGATGAAAATGGTGCAGTTGCTTCTCTTGCCTCTGTTGCTAAGCTTCCATTTATGGATTCACAGGACGGTATTTCAAATACATTTACTATCGTTCCAAGTGCACTTGGTAAAACCGACGAGGAAAGAAAGGAAAACCTTGTTGCATTGCTTGACGGATATACAACAAAGGGTGGCTTCCATCTAAATGTAAACGTATTTGATAAGGAGCTTTTACTTGATGCTCAAAAGCATCCAGAGCTTTATCCACAGCTTACAATTAGAGTTTCCGGCTATGCTGTAAACTTCATTAAGCTAACCAAGGAGCAACAGGACGAGGTTATTTCAAGAACCTTCCATTCAAGAATATGATAGGACATATTCATTCTATAGAGAGCTTTGGAACAGTTGATGGCCCTGGAGTTAGATTTGTTGTCTTTTTCCAAGGCTGTCCTATGAGGTGCTTATATTGTCACAACCCTGACACATGGAATTTTAATTCGGGACATGAATATACAGCTGATGAGATTATTACCAAAATGACAAGGAATTTACCCTTTTATAAAACGGGTGGAATTACTGCAACTGGTGGTGAGCCTCTTTGTCAAATTGATTTTCTTATTGAGCTTTTTTCCTTGGCTAAGGAAAGGGGAATCCACACCTGTCTTGATACGTCGGGCTGTACCTTTTCGGACGTCAACAAGGAAAAGCTTGATACTCTTTTGAAGCTTTGTGACCTAATTATGCTTGATATTAAGCATATTGACAATGACAAGCATATTAAGCTAACAGGACGTTCAAACAAAAGCATTCTTGATTTTGCAAGATATGTTAAAACGCAGGGTGTTGAATTACGCATTAGACACGTTCTTATTCCCAAAATAAATGATGATTTGGAAAGCTTAACCTCCTTAGCTGACTTTTTAAAGGAGCTTTTGCCTCTTGAAAAAATAGAGGTTCTACCCTATCATGATTTAGGCGTTTTCAAATATGAATCTCTTGGGGTTGAATATCCCTTAAAGGGCACGCCTGTTGCAAACGAAAGTGATGCAAAAAAAGCTCTTGAAATAATATTAAAGCAAATCAACAAACAGCAGGAATAAAAGCCTGCTGTTTTGCAAATATAGGAGAAATTTATGGCAGTTTTGAAATGTAAAATGTGTGGTGCTCCACTCGAAGCAGTGGCTGGTGCCGAAATAATTGAATGTAAATATTGCTTAACTCAACAGACTATTGAGGGTGCAGTTGACCAAAGCAAGCCTATGATGTATGAAAGAGGCGAAATGCTTTTAAATGATGGCTACTTTGAAAAGGCTGAGGGCTATTTTGAAAAGGCTCTTGACTTAAACTATAAAAGCTCCGACGCTTATCTTGGACTTGAAATGGCAAGATGCAAGGTTAAAACCATAGAGGACTTAGCAAAGCATTATGCAAAATCAAATAAGGAAGAAAGCCCAGAGCTTCGTCACGCTAAGGAATTTGCTAAGGATAAGAGTTGGGTTGAGATTTTCGAAAGCACTTTAAATATGGAAACCGAAATTGTTCAAGCTAACCTTAATGACATTGATAATAGGCTATCTGTTTTTAGAAACAAGTCAAAAGCCGCAAAAAACCTCGTTGCAGTTTCTGGTGATTCTTATGCTATTATTAACATCTACGGTGAAGTTGAGCAGTTTTATCGAAGAAAAGAGAGTATCAAATTAGACTGGAAAAATATTACTTCTATTTACCTAAGAGATGGGGTGCTATTTGGTATTGATGAAAACGGAACAGTAAAATGTACCGACCAAGCAATACAAGAGAAAATATCATCTTGGACAGATATTGTCCAAATAACTACTGATTACCCTTTCTTAGCACTAAAAAAAGACGGAACAGTGATTGCATTCCCTTACGATAATAGTAAAATAACTTTTGATTTCTCCCATTTAAAAAATATCGTTCAAATCGAAACATTATATGGTTGCACTATGGCTTTAACAAATGAAGGTAAGGTTATTCCGTTTGAAATAGAGCCCTCATTTGCCTCAAAAATAGCTACGTGGGAAAATATCTCAGAAATATTTCTTTCAAAAAACCTTAGTTTCGAAATAACTGTACATGCTATTACTAAATATGGCGAGTTTCTCCACGCAGGCGGCAGTACTCCTTCATTCTTTCCTAACAAAAACTGGCATGATTTTGTTTCTGGCACCAGCCAAAATGGTTGTTTCATACTCGTTAAATCCGATGGTACTACATGTGGTGCAGATTTCTACACAACAAGACGTAATGCTAGTGCAAAAAATCTTGAAAATGTTTTAGCTGTTCTTGCTGAACAAAGCTATATTTTAGCAATACAAAACGATGGTAACGTAATTATAAAAGAACACTATGACACACAACCTTACTTGCCCACGTATGATGAAAAAATTTTTAATTGCATAGATACAATCAATGAAGATAGACAATTTGCAATAAAAAAATTAGAAATTAAAAAAAGAAAACAAGAGGAAGAGGCTAAGCGTCAAGAAGAGCTTAAAAAGCAACAAGAATTAATTGCATCACGCAAAGCAAGTGGTGTTTGTCAGCATTGTGGTAGTAAATTTAAGGGATTATTTACTAAGGTGTGCTCCTCTTGTGGTAAGAAAAAGGATTATTAATAAAGAAACGGAACAGCATTGGCTGTTCCGTTTTTTGTTTCAAAATAATTCAGGGTAGTTTAGCTTGTAGTAGAGTATTTTAAGGTCTGTTGGCAGATAGACGCAGGACAATGACTTTGCAGGCATATACGCTATTTACAAATAGCTCTCTAATAATATTGTCTATATGTTCTTCCCTCAACATAGCTCTACCCTTTTTCCTTTCCTATGAATGTGCATATTATCTATTGATATTTTTACATTGGGATTATTCTCAAATAGCTTTTCTAAATTTAGTTGCTCCTCTGCGCCACCACATTCGCTTATATACAATGTTTGAAGATTTTCCATTTCGCAAATAGGTGACAAATCCTCTACCCTCTCCTTGTTAATATGAAGTGTCCTTATCGTCTCATTTCCCCTCAAAAATTCGAGAGAGTCAATACCTGTGTCATTCAAGTATAAAAGCCTTAATTCCTTAAGCTGATTTACAAAATCCAGATTAGTTGGCTTAAAGCCTGTTATCCACAAATCCTCTAATCTTTTATTCTCTTTAATGAAGGATATATCTGTAATATTGTTTGATTTTTCAAAGGTGGCACTTCTTACATTTTTTAACGTCTTAAGCTCACTAATTTTGCTAATATCAATACCATGAAAATTGATTCTACCCTTTCTTGCCCCCTCCATTCTCCAGTCGAGCATATCTCTCTCACTTTGTGAATAGTTCTTAGCCATTTGCTTAGAAAAACGTCTTATTTGATTTCTTGCCTCCTGTGGCTCAAGAATTGTTGCCTTATCTCCATAATAAATAGCCCATCTCATCATTTGCTCATAGCTAGCCTTTATTCTAATAACGGCTCTATTTTCCTTTTCGCCACTTACCCTAAATTTTTTTCCGAAGGTATCAATAAAGCTACCGATTAATTCATTTTCTATTGTTATTACAAAATCTATCGGCATTTGAGAAAAAAGTCCATTTGAATATATAAATTCATTTATGTCACCATTTGGTCTTTTTTTAGGCTGATTTGTCACCTTTATTAAAGTAATTTTATCAACCTGATACGCATCAAGCACTCCGCTATCGTCATTTCCTATTAAATAGTAGTGATTATTATAAATTACTAATTTTTGCGGGCTTGTCTCCACGTTTTTCACCTGATGAAGTAGTTTATCAAGTCCGTACTCATTTTGGGTGAATTTTACACGCTTGCCTTTTCCGATTGCTTCATTTATTATTTGTATGCTTGAAAAAAGAGTGTCGTTTTCACTTTTATCAAAATAATCAAGCTCGACGGCATTTTTTGCATAGCTTTTAAAATGCTTGCTTGTTAAATTTGTGAGCTTCTCTATCAATGACCTCGAGCTTTTCTTATCAAGATATCGACTTGACAAAACGGAATCTATTAATAGATGTATCTCACTTTCTGTAAGGTCGTTTGAAAGTTGAGGATTAAAATATGCTCCCTTAGTTGTTTTAACAACACCAATTTCACTTGACTCAAGGTCGCTTAAATAATTGGAAATTGCCTTTCTCTCAAGGACTATTCCAAAATCTCTTTCGAGAATTCTTCCTATTTCCTCTTGAGTCAAAATAATTCCATCACTAATTTTTTCTGTTTTGCTTGGCCTTGTGTGCCTTTTTAAAATATGATAAATTCTTAAGCACGCCATTCTTTTAGTTTCATTAAATGCCATATTCCCTCTCCTTTGCTTTTTCCCTTTTTATTATATCATTACATAACCCTTAACTCAATTGGAATATGTACCATAAATAGTACATTTATCGAACCCAACTGGTTTGATTGCTACAATTATTATAATCTTTTCATAATCCCAAAAAGCGTACATAGAAAATACCACATCAATATGATAAACAAAAACCCGACATTTTTTGTGTTGGGTTTTTATAAACAAAATATTGACTTTCAAACATAACGGTTTATTGTACTAATTTTAGTACACATTAAACCGATTTTGTTTTATTGCCATTTGTGTACGCTTTTTGGGATATTAATGTGGATAAAATGAAAATACAAGATTGTTTCTAATGCAACATAAATAATGTGGGAATGTGATTTACAATGACATTTACCACTAAAAGGAGGTTAAAGCTATGAAGGACGAAAAAAGCAAGCTTACAACATTACAGTCAATGGTTGATGGCTTTTTCAAAAACTTAAAGGTTTTTAAGGAAATGCTATCAGGCGAGGATTTTGATACAGCCATGGATTCTCTTACCTGCGCAACAAAGGAAATGAAAAAGCTATCAAGCGAGCTTAAAAGGAAGGACGAGGAGCGTGAGGCTCGATTAAGAGCCATCGAAGACAAAAAGGAGGAAATGGAGGATAGACGAATTGCTAAGGTTACCTGCCATGAGCTTCCTTTAGATTGGGAAAATGAGTTTTCTAACGATGAGCGTACCAATATTTTCTTTGACAAGCTTGAGGACGCTTATATTTATTGCCTTAACTCATTAGGTAGGGTTGATATTGAGTTTATTTCTGCTACCACTAAGCTAAGCTGTAGCGAGGTTATAAGGGGCTTAGGTGGTGCTATCTACCAAAATCCAGACAAATGGAACGAATGCTTCTATAAGGGTTGGGAAAGCTGTGATGAATATTTAAGCGGAAACCTTATTACAAAATGGAACAAAGCCAAGGAAGCAAACGAAAAATATAATGGCTATTTCAAGCGTAATGTAGATGCACTTGCTAAGATAATTCCTGATAGTGTAAAGCCTCGTGACATTTATATCACCTTAGGCTCTCCCTTTGTTCCTCCAGATATGATTGATGATTTCATTTATTATCTAATGGGTGGCTGTAAGCCTACTTCCCCACATTACGCTACCCATCACGATGAAAAAAGTGGCATTTGGGAAATTCCCGACAAGACTCGCTTCAGATATGGAAAAAATAGTGTTAAAAGCACCGTTGTTTATGGCACTTCTGATATGGAAATGCTCTATTTACTTGAAAACACATTAAATATGAAGGCTATTGCAATTTACGATCAAGTAATTAGCAAGACTAACAAAAGTGGTGTTACAAGGATTATAAATCAAGAAAAGACTCTTCTTGCCTTAGAAAAGCAGAAGCTACTAATTGAGCGCTTTCAAAATTGGGTATGGAGCGATAAGAAGCGTGTCGAAAGGCTTCAAATGATATACGATTCACAATTTGGCTGTATCAGGACAAGAAGCTATGACGGCTCGTACCTTACGTTTCCAAATATGAACCCAAGTGTTAAGCTACATAAGCATCAAAGAGATGCGGTGGCTCGTATTCTACAATCAGATAATACCCTTTTAGCTCACGATGTAGGTGCAGGAAAGACATATGTAATGATAGCTTCTGGTATGGAGCTTCGTCGCATGGGAATTTCCAAAAAAAATATGTTCGTTATTCCAAACAATTTAATGGGACAATGGAAGAGCATCTTTACCGAGATGTATCCAAATGCTAAGCTTTTGTGTATAGAGCCTAAGGACTTTACTCCAGTTAAGCGAAACAATGTTTTATATAAGATAAAGCATCAGGATTATGATGCTATCATTATGGTATATAGCTGTTTTGACATGATTCCGTTATCCTATGAATACTACGAGAACCTATATGACGAGGTTATTAAGCAGATTACTAAGGCTCGAAGTGCCTTTTCCTCTCAGGCAAGCGTCAATCTAAAAAAGAAATCTATTCAAAAAACACTTGAAAAGCTTAAAGCAGACATAATGGGTAGTGACCTTGCTATAACCTTTGATGAGTTAGGCATAAATTCCTTGTTTGTTGACGAGGCACACAACTATAAGAATGTAACTATTGAGACTCAGATTTCAAACGTATTAGGTATCAGCACAACTGGCAGTAAGAAATGCAACAGCATGCTACACAAGGTTGAATGTGTGCAAAAGAATAATGGTGGTCGTGGTGTTATCTTTGCAACAGGAACTCCTATTACTAACTCAATTACTGACGCATTTATAATGCAACGATACCTTCAGAGTGGTCAGCTCGCCCTTATGGGTCTTGATAGCTTTGATGGTTGGGTTGGTATGTTTGCCGAAAAGCAACAGTCCTTCGAGGTCGATGTTGATACAGGCCGATTCCGTTTAGCCACAAGATTCTCTAAATTTCACAATCTTCCAGAGCTTACCTCCATTCTTTCCTCGATTGCTGACTTTTACACAATAGATAAAAGCAAGGTGCTACCTGACTTTAAGGGCTACAAGGACTCAATTATAACCAATACAGATGAATTTAAGGAATATCTTGCAAAAATATCCCATCGTGCTGATATGGTTAGAAGCAAATTGGTAAGTCGAAAAGAAGATAATATGCTCAAGATTACAACAGATGGAAGAAAGGCAGCGCTTGACCTTAGATTAGTTGAGCCTACCTCTGCGTTTACCTATCAATCTAAGGTTGCAAGGTGCGCCGAGCTTGTAGCAGACTTATACCATAAAACAAGTAAGGATAAAAGTGCTCAGCTCATTTTCTGTGACACCTCTACCCCTAAAAAATGCTTTAATGTTTACGATGAGCTTTCAAGGCTACTTGTTTCTATGGGTGTAAGGGCTGACGAAATTGCCTACGCCCACGATGCTACAACAGATAAGAAAAGAGATCAGCTTTTCAAAGACGTAAGAAACGGCAAAATCAGAGTTCTTATTGGCTCAACATTTAAGCTCGGAATGGGTGTAAATGTGCAGGAAAGACTTATTGCTATTCATCACATTGATGTTCCTTGGCGTCCTGCTGATATGATTCAGCGTGAGGGTAGAATCTTAAGACAAGGCAATACAAATGATGAGGTATATATTTTTAGATATATAACCGAGGGAAGCTTTGATGCTTACTCGTGGCAACTTCTCGAGTCTAAGTCGAGGTTTATCTGTGCTCTGCTCTCTGGCTCTCTTAAGAGTCGTAGTGCTACTGATATAGATTCCTCTGTCTTAAATTATGCTGAGGTTAAAGCTCTCGCTATTGGAAACCCCTTAATCAAGGAAAGAGTCGAGGTATCTAACGAGCTTGAACGATACTACATTCTACATAAAGAGGAGGTATTAAGCAAGGATAGAGCCTTAAGCGAGCTTGGTACTATTCCAGCAAGAATTGAGCGTGCAAGGTTACTTATTTCACAATGCAAGGCAGATATAGATGACTATAATGAGAAAAAGGTAAGCTATTCTAAGGAGGAAGCTAAGGAAATAAGACAGAAAATCGACTCTGCTCTTAAAGCCAACGTGCTTAATTCAGAGGAAACCGAGGTGCTAACATATCAAGGCTTTAAGGTAATAGTTCCTGCTTATATGAGTGAGGAAAAGCCCTGTGTATATTTAGTTGGTCAAGGCAAATATCTAATTGAAATGGGTACAGAGCTTGGTGTTACAAGACGTCTTGATTTCTTCCTTGAGGAGTTTGACCGTCAGCTTGCCAAATATAAAAACGGCTTAGAGATTTTATTAACAAGGCAAATAGATTTACAGGCTGAAATTAACAAGAAGAACAAATACACAGACAAAATTGAGGCATTACAGGAAAGACTAAATAAAATCGACGAGGAATTGGGGGTAAACTGTGCATGAAAAGCCTATCTATAAGTAACATTCCACAAATGTCAGTTGAAAAAATGACCGATATATTATCAAGTATCTTCGTAAAAGCAATTAAGACGGGGGTGGAGCTAAAGGCTCTGCCCTCGATGATGCTATGGGGACCTCCTGGTGTTGGTAAATCACAGGCTATTAGACAGATTGCAAAACAAATTAATGAACAAACTAAAAAGCAAGTTAATGTCACTGACGTTAGACTTCTCCTTTTTAACCCTATTGATTTGCGTGGTATCCCAACTGCAAATGCTGATAAAACCCTTGCTGTTTGGCTTAAGCCACAAATTTTCCAAATGAATAGTAGCTCCGATATTATTAACATTCTATTTCTTGATGAAATTTCGGCAGCTCCTATGTCGATACAGGCGGCGGCTTATCAAATCACTCTTGATAGAGTTGTTGGAGAGCATAAGCTACCCGATAACTGTATAGTAATCGCTGCAGGAAACCGAGTTACTGACAAAAGCGTGGCTTATAAGATGCCTAAGGCACTTGCTAACCGACTTTGTCATATTGAAATAGAAAGCTCAAGCGATTCCTTTATGAAATGGGCAATTTTAAATAATCTTGATAAAAGAATTCTCGGTTTTCTTTCCTTCCGTAACGATTATCTTATGAGCTTTGATTCTACAAACGAGGATCTTGCCTTTGCAACCCCAAGAAGCTGGGAAATGGTTAGCAATATTTTAAAGCTACATGGCGGTAGCGTTACTGACTGTTATCCCCTTGTTGCTGGCTGTATTGGTACTGGTATTGCAACAGAGCTTGAAAGCTTCTGCCGAATTTATAATAGCCTACCTAAGATTGAGGATATATTTATGGGCAAGCCTGTTTCTATGCCTAAAAGCGTTGACGTTATGTACGCTCTTATTTCCTCAATGGTTGCATATGCAAGAGAGCATAAAAATGATATAAAGCAAATTACCAACTCAATTAATTTTGCCTTAGGTATGCCCTCTGACTTCTCTTGTGTATTGTTAAAGAACTACATGGCTATTGAGAAAAATTATATGAATACTCTTATGAAAATACCAGAATTCTTTACTTGGATGCAAAAGAAGGGAGCGCTACTTAATGGCTCTATCTGAAAATGATTTGCGTAAATATTCTCAAAGACTCCTTACCTCAAAGACAAGAATTTTAATAAAGCATGGCTTTTATGGTCTTTTGCTTATGCATATGAAATTTGCTATTGATGAAGAATGTGAAACTGCCTATACTGACGGATATAAAATCGCATTTTCACCGAGCTTTATGGATGATTTAAGTGACAAGGAGCTTGATTTCGTTTTGATGCACGAGATTTTGCACGTTGTTTTACAGCACTGCATTAGAGGTAAGAATTTACAACAATCCAGATATAATATTGCCTGTGATATAGTTGTAAACTCAAATATTCTTGCCTCTAACAACTTTGACCGTAAGTCAATTACTCTACAAAAGCATGGTGAGGCTATGCACATAGCTCCAGACAACAAGGAAGGATATTTATATACTGCTGAGGAGGTATATAAGATGCTTCCTGATGACAAGAAAATAAATCCCAGCTCCAAAGGAAGTAGCTCTATGGGTGACAGCGATGACGATAATCAGGACAAGGGTAGTGGTGGATATGGCTTGGGCAGAGCTAAAAAGAAGCTTGGTAGATATAAAGAGGGCTTTGACTCCCACGATAAGTGGCCACAGCTTGAGGAAGCAGATGCTTTACTAAGAGATGTTTGGATAAAACGGCTTAGAGATGCAGAAACGACTATAACCATACTTGAGCGCCAAAATGGTCGTGGTACAATTCCTGCTTGTGCAAAAAGGCTACTTAACGAGCTTAAAAAGCCTAAGCTTAACTGGAGAGTTATGCTTAATGATTTTGTTCAGACTGAGATAAACGACTATTCCTTCTCTCCCCCTGACAGACGCTTTAGCGAAAGTGACTTCTTTTTACCCGACTTTAACGACAGTGACGAAAAGATTGAAAATGTGTTATTTATGATTGACTCCTCTGGCTCAATGTCTGATGACGATATAACAAATGCTTATTCGGAGCTTTATGGTGCAATTTCGCAGTTTGATGGAAAAATATCGGGCTATGTTGGATTTTTCGACGCAGCTATATATGAGCCCCTACCCTTTTATAAGGTGAATGATATCTTATCTATAAAGCCAATAGGTGGTGGAGGAACGGATTTTCAAATTGTATTTGAATATGTTCATAAGCATATGGCTTCCAATCCACCCTCTTGCATAATTATTTTAACTGATGGAGATGCGCCCTATCCTCAACCGAGTGTTGCTATGGGTATTCCTGTTTTGTGGGTGATTAATAACAATCATTCAACACCTACCTTTGGAAAGGTTGCAAGGCTAATTGACTAATAGTGGTAATTTACTTACATTTCCATTGTTTTAGTTCTCATTTTTGTGCAGTGTGAAAAAATTTAAAAAAGTAAATCAAATTACTTGCACTATTTAAAAAATTGTGCTATACTTTTTTTGTAATTTTATGTATTCTTAGGGGGTTTTTATGGATAACAATGTACGTCCAGAATCAATGGAAAGAATTACAACTAAGGCTTTAGCTGAAAAATTTATCGACGAACAGGTAGAGCTTGTTCGCAAGCAGGTTGGTAATGGTAAGGTGCTTCTCGCTTTATCTGGTGGTGTTGACTCAAGCGTTGTTGCCGCACTTTTGATTAAGGCTATCGGCAAGCAGCTTGTTTGTGTTCACGTCAACCATGGTCTTATGCGTAAGGGCGAAAGCGAGCAGGTTATTGAGGTTTTTGGTAAACAGCTCGATGCTAACCTTGTTTACGTTGATGCAACTGATAGATATTTAGATAAGCTTGCAGGTGTTAGTGACCCTGAGGCTAAACGTAAGATAATTGGTGGAGAATTTATTCGTATTTTTGAGGAAGAGGCAAGAAAGCTTGATGGTATTAACTATCTTGCTCAAGGCACTATCTATCCTGACATTCTTGAAAGCATTAAGCAGGCTGAGGGTAAAAAGGCAGTTAAATCTCACCACAATGTTGGTGGTCTTCCTGACGATCTTCAATTCGAGCTTGTTGAGCCTATCAAGCTTCTCTTTAAGGATGAGGTAAGAGTTGTTGGTCTTGCTCTCGGATTGCCTGACGAGATGGTATTCCGTCAGCCATTCCCAGGTCCTGGTCTTGGTGTTCGTTGCCTTGGTGCTATCACAAGAGATAGACTTCATGCTCTTCGTGAGGCTGATGCAATTTTACGTGAGGAATTTGATAATTCTGGTCTTAATAAAACTGTATGGCAATACTTTATTGCAATACCTGATATTAAGAGTGTTGGTGTTAAGGACGATAGCCGTTATGAGGGTTGGCCTGCTATCATTCGTGCAGTAAACACAACTGACGCAATGAGTGCAACTGTCGAGGAAATCCCTTATGCAATTCTACATAAAATCACAAAGAGAATCACAAGTGAGGTTGAAGGAATTAACCGTGTTCTCTACGATCTTACTCCAAAGCCAACTGGCACTATTGAGTGGGAATAATTAGTGATGTTTCAGAACACACACAAATGTTCTTTATGAACAATTTTGCGTATTCTTACGAAAAATGAAAAATATAGCCTTGTAGATTAAATTCTACGAGGCTTTTTCTTTTTCCTTGAAACAAATTCATCATATTAAGCTTTGTGGTTGCAGTAGAAATTCTTATTATAAATATAAATCTGAATTGATTTCATAAAGAAAAAGCAAGTATCGTGAGTGATACTTGCTTTTGTTGATATACTAATTTCGCTTATGGCTTAAGTTTTTGTTTTTGCAAATAAATGGCAGGAAGAATTGGACATTCATCCATTGAAATGTCAATATTTACAGCATACATTTGCCAACAAGCGTTTTCTCCCTCGCTTTCTTCATATATCCATTGAATGTCGCCCTCATCATATTCATCTTTACCCATATTGTAATCTTCAAAAGGACTTGCTGTGCTGGCTACTTCAATCAAATCATCATTTAATACCCAAGGGGGACAATCGCAAACATAGTCATAGGCTTCTTGCACACATTTCTTAAATTCGGCAATAGCAGATTCGTAGCTTTCAAACACATCGATGATTTGAGATTCACCAAAATAATTTCCGTCATGGTCAAATACAGCCTCATTCCAATACATTCTTCCGTAAACAATAAAAACTTCGTTCATAATTTTTTCTCCTTTTCTCATAATTTAAGATGTATAACATCCGTTGCGTTAAAATTGCATAGGTCGTGCTTTTATATTCAATTTAGCTCATATTTTTATTTGCTTTTTCACAAAATTTAATTTTCATTATTTAGCACATTTTTCGTACCATGTGCTTATAATTAAATGTTTTATTTCTTCAACCACATCATGTTTATTGTACAAATATTGAATACTTTCTAAATAATCAATAAGCCAACTTTCCATGCCAAGCTCATTTAGCTCAGCTTTTGCTCCGTCACTCACTTTGTGTTTTTTATAATAGCCATGCCTTGCATTATTTGAAATGAACCTTGCAAATTTTCGTGTTTCTTCATCATTCCTTTTGCCTTTAATCTTTAAAAATAATTCATCTCGATTTGTTGGTAAATTATCAAGGCTCACTATGCCATTTTTAATAAGCTCGCCACCCTTGCCAAGCCACCCACCTGTTGAATGAGCTAAGCTATATATTTTTATTAAATCACTATATGATGATGGTTTTAATGCTTCCTGCATTTCGCCTATTACGCCCTCGTTTTTTGCGTTAAGCAAATGTGGCAAAACACTTTCTGATTCTTTAAGAATCTCATCAAACGAAAGATGTGTGTTTGCCATTATTTCCTTGTATTTATCCATTCTTTGATGTGGTAAAATTCTAAAGCGATATTTTTCCTTATCTATTTTTTTAAAGTAATCGTTTGATACAAGTATATTAAAATAAGAGGAATCTAAAAAGGTTTCAAATGGTATGTTGTGCCCATTCTTTATTAAAGGCGTGTCGCAAAGACAGTCTATATTAGGCAAATCCCAACAACATAGCTTGTCCTCTATAGGTTCAATTAAAATACTACGATAGCTCGAACAATAATAATGAGGTGGCAACGGATTTATTTCCGTTACTCCCAAAAGATACGCTATAAATGAAGCTCCTATTGTTCCTCTTACTAAAACAGGCTCGTTTTGTGCTTTTGCTTCTATTTTAAATGCTAATATTTGTTCAAACCATGAATAGTCGTTTTCGCTTAGATTTTTCTTTTCAAACTCAAACCTTTCTAAAATAGAAGCTTGTATATCGTCGCCATATTTACTATGTAAAATTTCTTGTGCTTTTTCTAATAAATTTCCCATATATTTTTCCTCTATTGTTGTGAAAAGTGGCTGTTGCTCTTAACTTGTTTTTCAACAAGCTACTTGCAACAGCCACTTCTGGTATTAGAGTTTTTTTCCACCCGCGTCCCTAACCTCTTTAACTCCTACATGGTTGCTATTGCTCTTTTGGCTTTTTGCCTTTTCAATAGCACCATATTTATCAGGAGCAGTCACGAGATATGAACCGCCATCAGTAAAAATAACAGTAAATTGTGGCATGATTTTTCCTCCTTTCTGTTGTATAAATTTATTAAAATCCTAAACATTCGCTACGTACATGAATGTGTCCACCAAAATCTCTGATAATTACATCTACCGTAGTTATATTTCATTCAATCTTTCCTAAGCCAAGTGAACACCTGTCTCGCATTTTCAACAGCTCGTTTTGTGAATTAAATCAGCTTCTGCCAATTAACATACCACAGCAATCGCCTTTTGCTATGACACGGTGGTAAAAGTCCTGTGTAGTATTTGTTGACTTATCATAGAAACCAAGAATGCGATTATAGAAATCAAATACTATTTTATCTCCATTAGGTTTTGTTTCAATTTTGGCAATTATTCTGCCGTAAGAATCCTTTATAAGCTCTACTGCCATTTTTTACTCCTTTCGTTTTTTTTGATTTTAACATAAGGAATGTATCAAAAAAGTGCCACAACAACTATTTTGTTAATTAATCTATAACGATTATTTAATTATTTCAAATTTATCACTTACTCTTTCGTACACAAAACGATTTTTGCTATTAAAGCCTTTACCTACAAATACACCAACAAAACGATATTCTATTTTATTTGTGATAGGGTCTTTAACTTTAGTGAAAACGACTTTTTCTTTTCCTATTTCACTTTTTTTCTGCTGTTTTTCTTCGTTGTCATTCCATTTATTCGTATATTCACATATAGTTAAACCGTCTTTAGAAATAGCATTATTCCATGTTGTTTTTTGTCCTTCTATTACAATGCTCGGAAACCATGCAATAACGCTATCATTAATAATCATTCCACCCTTGCCATAGCTTCCCTTGTAATTTTTCCCAAAAATAGTGTTATATACCAAACAATTGGTAGAAAAAGAAACATTATCATAAATACTAATATATTTTTTGTCCTTGTAATATTCACAAGGGTCAACAAAAAAGCTTTCCCATCCATTGCTAATTTTTAATTCTGCCATCTTGTTTTTTATAACCTTAACACATTCCTCAATTTGCTCTTCAACTTCTTCAAAGCTCTTATCATAAACCTGTACTCGTAAGGTCATGTAGTCTGCCTCGTTTATTTGATTAAGCACATCAAAAATAGTTGTTTCTCTTTGTTTGTCCTCAGTTTTTTGCGTAGCGTGGTGCTTTTCATCACATTCAATACCAATATTTAGTTGAGGAAAATACAAGTCGATGAAATAATAATGTCCGTCAGTTGCTCTTACATATTGTTGAGTAACAGGAACTAACCAAGGATTATTTACTCTGTTCCAAATGGCATTTACAACATAGTTTTCATAATCTTTTCTTTTTGTTCTTGAAAGAGTTTTGGTTAAGTAAAGTAATTTTTCCATATATATGCTCCTAAAGTATTAATTGTTTACTTTAGCATAGCATATGTTATGTGTCAAAAAGCGTACACAAATATAAATATATAAAACAAAAAGGAAGCAGTTTTGCTTCCTAAATTATTTGTTTTTCCGTATTCTTTTTGCCTCGTTGATGTCGGCAAAAATACCCTGTCCTTTTATTTCAAGCTGTTCATCTAAGCTTGGTATATTTTTTATATCACAAAGAGCAAAGGCAAATGAATCTATTACTTTTACGCTTTTAGGTATTTTAATCTCCTTTAGACCTGTTTCACAAAACGCCTTATAGCCAATTTCAAGAACTCCGTCAGGTATTTCTATGCTTTTGAGTGCCCCTCTGCCGTTAAAAGCACTTTTTCCAATCTTTGTTACATATTCAGGTATTATACTATTTTCGCCACCTAAAACAAGGATGTTTGTTTTCGTTTCAATAATACAATTATTACACGAATGGAAAATAGGATTATCTTTGTCAACCTCTATTTTTGCTATACTGTTTTTTCCATAGAAGGCACGAAGATTTATTTTTACAACGCTTTTTGGTATAAAAAGATAGTCTATATCAAATCCGTCATTTAAATCATTCCACTTGCTTATTTCAGTTGTTCCGTTTGGAATTATAACTTGCTTTTCATTTTTTATGTAAGCAGTATTCATTCTTGATATAATTTTACTTATTTTTTGTCTTGCTTCATTTGGAAAAATAATCTCTGCTATATCGCCATGTCTCAATGCCCAATGGCACACTTCATTTAAATCAGCTTCAAATCTTACCTCTAAAGAATTATCATCACTTGGAGCAATAGATATATCCTTGCCAAAGTATGTTATAACATCATTTATTGCATAAGCTTCAACCTTCATTTTGATATTAACAAGCTCTTTTGGCTCAACAAATGCGTATATATCCGTATAATTAATTTGAGCTTCAGCACTTTTTTCGATTATGTTACAGGCGGTTATTTTGTCAAGCTCAAATTTAAAATAATTCTTTTCAGTTTCAACAAGACCAAATAAGTAGTATTTTCCGTCACTCATAAAAAGCTGATAGGGAATAACCACAAAAGGAGTATCACTAATTGGATGTAGCTTTTTGTCTGCCTCGTAATTATTGTATATAAACTTGATTTTTTTGCCTTTGTCTATAGCCTCTACAATCAAATCTACGTTGCTGAGTAAGCTTTTATTTTCACTTTTAACTGTCGAGTCAATACTATAAATACTTTTTGGTTTAAAGCGTTCATGCGATAAAGAACAAAGCTTTTGAATAAGCTCGTGTGATCTTTTTTTGTCAATAAATTTGCTTGATAAAACTGAGTCTATTAAAACACGAAGCTCTGAATCATCAAGCTTTCCATAAGCACATGAGCCCTTTGGAGTTGTTTCTACATTTAGCTCCTCGCATGCTTCAAGCTCCTTTAAATATATACTGATGGCTTTTCTTTCAAGCTCTATGCCATAATCTCTTTTAAGATAATATGCTATTTGTTTGTGAGTAAGCCTGTGTTCCTTATCTCCAGTATGTTCTAAAAGGATTGAATAGATATGTAATCCTGCTAAACGATTGCTGTTATATGACATAATAATCCCTCCTTATCTGTGTTGGAATAAGATTATAACACACTCCAAAACGCAAATGAACTATTTTTGACCTTTGGAGTAAAAACATCAGATTTTAGAGAATAATTTAAAAACCTTGATTATGTGTCCATTGTAAAGTTCCAATCTTCCCCATTACAAAACAGTGCCCATTCAAGAGCTCTTCTTCTTTCTAAAACCACATCATAAAACAAAGTATCTATTTTGTTACAATTTAAGCTTGCATCAATAATGCACCAATGATAATGCCAATATAGAACGAACATGTCAGAAAGTTCTTCTGTGCTTTTTAGATTAGCTTGCGACATCAGAGTATCTAATGTTTCGTAAGAGATAATTTTATCAAAGATTTTACAAATTTCGTCTTCAACATCCTCTGGGTCAAACGCATCATCAATATTTTCAATTAAGCCCAACAACCATAAAAGAGCTATTGAGCTTTGATATCTCCAAGCTATGGTATCGCATAATGGCTCGTTAAATTCTTTGTTTAAAACCTCAAGCTCATCATCGTACAAACAGTCGTACACTCCGTATTTTTTCAAAAGCTCTGTGTATTCATCTTTGATTTTTTGCTTATTTTCTGCTTCATACAAGTAAAATGCACACTTTGCCATTATGGCAGAAATAATTACTCTTTTACAAATATCTTCTACTGAACAGGTGTCTATCTCATATTCATCAACTAATTCAATTTCGGAAGGTACTTTTAACTTTCTTGATTTTAGTTTTTTGTTGATTAAAGCGATTCTTTCTTTTTCTAACATTTAATATCTCCTTTAATTATGTTTTCTTTTATTTTATCATTACTAATGTATCAAAATTTTCCCACAACTCAACCTAAGTGTATTTTTGATTAAAAATATAGTTAAGCCCTCTTTTTGATACATTTGCTTTGATATACTGACAATAGAAATAAAAAAGTGCACCCACAAGGAGTGCACAAAAAACGCACAACCCCAATCGTTACCACACGAATTAACCACATACAAGTACGCAGAAATGGAGTATGCATTTTTATCAAATAATAAAATGCGTACTCTTGCGTGGTTTTTATTCAATTCGTGTGGTGTAATTATTATATCACAGTTAATATAAAACTTCAATATTTTATCTTTATTTTATGTAAAAGTTGACTTGCTTTAAGCTTTGTGCTATAATACATCTATACAAGGTAACTATGTTTCAGAACACACACAAATGTTCTTTATGAACAATTTTGCGTATTCTTACGAAAAATGAAAAATATAGCCTTGTAGATACATTTTTACAAGGCTTTTTTAACATCAAAAGGAGGCTTAAATAAATTTGCAAATTTTTTTGTTTATTCCTATTTTGTGTGATATAATTTAACAAAGACAGGCTTCAATCACGTTATAAATTAAAAAAGTAGGTAATATATATGGATTTTTCTAAGGTGACAAGCAAAAAATACGTGGAATATTTTTTAAGCGTTGATGAATCAAGTATAAATGATGAAATAATGGATGAATTTCTAAATAA
>JAFTKN010000007.1 GCA_017453255.1 Clostridia bacterium
TAAAAAAGGAATTTTCGTTTTGCGTAAAAAATTATTAGTTAAGGAAAATAAGAAAATTCCTACCTAATAAAGCAAAGAAAAGGTTACCGCAAATAAATTGCGATAACCTATTGCTTTTTCGTTCTTGCTGTACTATGACTGCCTATACTATTCTAAAGCCTTTGCCCAATATATCCGTCGAGTTAGTTATGATAGTAAAGGCATCATTATCATTTTGCTTAATAAACTTCTTGAAAAGTGCAGCCTGCTGTCTATTAAGAACAGTAATAATCATTTGCTTGTCGTCGTGAGTGAATGAGCCACGACAAATTGAAACAGTTGCACCTCTATGTAGTTCGTTGTTAATAAATTCGCAGAGTAAATCTGCCTTATCAGTTACCACAATAAAGCACTTATTTAAGTTAATGCCGTCAATTACCGTATCAACAATAAATGACTTGATAACTAATCCACAAAGTGAATATAGAGCAATTTCAATTCCAAAGGCAACACCACCCAAAATAACAAGTATCACGTCAGTAAGTAGAAGGGCGGTACCTATGTTTACATTAGTAAACTTTTTAAGTATCATTGCAATAATATCAGTTCCACCAGAGCTTGCCTCTTGGCTAAAGAGAATAGCACTACCGATAGCAATACCACCGATTGTAAAAAGAAGCTCCAAAAACTTATCGCCTGTAATTGGTTGAATTATGGGATGAAGCTTTTCCATAACCAATGTGGAAACAGAAAGCAACGCAGAGGAATAAACCGTTTTTATTGCAAATTGCTTGCCAAAAATAATAAGACCTAAAATCAAAAGTAAGGCGTTTGCAATAGCCATAAACTGTGATTCTGAAATAGGGAAATAGTTAGCAAGCACAACAGAAAGGGAGCTAACTCCACCAACTGTAAAATGGTTAGGAAATTTAAAAAAATAAATACCACAGGCAACAAAAAGTGTACCTACTGTGATTATAATATAAGACCAAATTCCCTTTAAAAGCTTACCACCAAAGGTAGTAGGTTGAATGTTTACGTCGTGCGTGCCCCTGATTTTAATGGGCTTAACAACCTTGTCGTATTTTTTAGGCTTTTGTTCCTTTTTCGTAAGATTTTCAACAGCCTCTAAAACTTCATTTTCAATTTGATTTGTACTCATAGAAAATCTCCTTAAAAGCAGATATACCGTCCGACTTCATTATATAATAAGATGAAATAAAAGTCAACAGATGAGAGCTTTATTAATGCTTTTATTTTCCTCTAAAAGCCTTTTCCAGTGGAGAAAGTGAGATGAAAATCGAACAAAAACACATAAATATTCTTATAGTTTTATACCAATGAATAGTGCCCATTTTTCTATTTCAAACGTTATGGATTACCTCGTTTCATTATTACTTTTATAAAATTTATTGGAGTTCTGCTTCTTTTAAGTCAATATAAAGCTCGCAGGAGCATTCATCTTGACCGAAAAGGTCATTTATATACAAAAAATAATCTTTCTTATCAGTCATATTAAAAATGTTAGTATGAATAACGGGATCATAGCCGTTAATAGGACCATCATAAATTCCAAAAAACCTTATATTGTTTTCTGACACATCTACACCAATCATTCCATCATCATACTTTCCGACCTCAATTTGAAGGTCGTTGTCGTCGCCACCGAAAGCAGAACAAAGAGCCTCTTGTATTTTAATACAATGATTTTTTGTAAGAAAATCTCCTCCTAAGTCTTCTTCATCCTCAGGTTCATACATTTCATCAATATATGTGTTGAAACGTTGAATCTTACCATTTCCATTAAAAAGTGAATTTTTTGAGAAGGCGAACTCCTTTATTTTTTTGTGAAAGAAATCTTTAGCAATCTCAAAACCCTCAAAAGCAAATAATTCTGTGGAAAGGCTGTCTGCATTGTAGCAGATATTAGGTAAAGATGTTTTAATTGATAAAATCCAAATTTTTTTCATAGTTTTAACTCCTTTATATTTAATAGAATTTTTAAATTTCAGTTTAATTGTTTCATATATTCCCAAATGAGATAATCCAAGAAACGAGGCGTCAGCTGTGCATATTTTTCCGTTAGTATTTTTGTGCTCTCGGTTATTATTTCGGCTATTTCATTATGGTCCTTTTGACCTATTGTGATATGTGGGAATACGCCCTTTATAAAGTTAACCATATGTCTGTCAGGCTTAATTACATTATCGTTTCCTGCCAACATATAAAGGTATTTTAGCATAATTCCGCTTCCTTGGCCCTTTACACTTAAAATGTCAATGTCAAGCTTTTGCTTATTGCTATATGTGTTAAAATCATTAAGAGTATTAATTCCATGCTTTTTGAAAGCTTTGGCAACTCTGAAGCAAGCCTCAGCCTTTAAAATTCCATTAACTGAAGATGTTCTTTGTTTGTTATTAAATCCATTAATTGCCGCATCTTCAAATGTTGAAAAGGTATTCATGTCTGTGATGAAATTGTCTATTGTGTATTCGGTTTTGCTGTCAGTACCTTTTTCTATGTTGAGATTGAAACATCTCAAAAAGCTGTTAGTTGCTCTTTCAACAGAGGTGTATTTAACACCGATTGAGTAAACCGCATCAATTATACAAAGCGGCAATGATTTGTAGAAAGACAGATTTGGGTCTTGACGATTGTTCTTAACAAGCTGCTCGTTAAGATTTAGGGTAGTGTCGCAATAGTTTGCGAATTGAATAAATTGCTGTTTTGTTTCCATAAATTTTATCTCCGTAATATAATTATTCAATCTTTGTTTACTGTAATGTTTGCTTCACAGGACAAAAGCCGTTCAAGCGACAATGCGTTGTCAGCAAAATAATACACTGGTACTCCAACGGACATTATTTTATAAATGTACGGGGAAATGTCAACTGCTTCATCGATATGTGATATAAAATCATTAAATACAATAGGAAGATAAATTCCATTTTTGCAGTCAATGTAAGCTTGATTAATTAATTTATTTAGATTATAAAGAATTTTATCGCTTTCCGAAAGATTATTTGGATTCCTTGAATAGTCAAATTTACGCACACTTACAATATCAAAAGCTTTCTTGCCGATATATATTTTTAAAGTAGTTTTCACAAATTTCCTCCTTCATTAATTTTTTTAGCTGAAGGCATAGTACTGTGTCTTGCAATAATAATATACAATAAAATCAAAGCGATTTCAACAAAGTTGTTTACGTTTAAACGTACAAAACCTCATTGACCTTGAAGTTTTTTTGTGATAATATATGTTTGTTAAATTTATTAGGAGGGAAGATCATGGCAAAAATTGATTATTCATTAGGAACAAAAGTATTAAGAATTTTAAAAGAAAACACAGATGAACAAACCCCCATTACAATAAAAGAAATTGTTGAAGAGCTTAATTATGAATATGATAGGCGATCTGTTAGCAAGGTATTGATTGATTTGGAAGATAGTAATTTGCTTAAAACAGGTAAGGTTTCCGGAAAAAAAGGCATATACTTTGTGAAAGAGAAAACAGATCTTGAAATTTCAGATGTTAGAGCGTTAATTGAACTCATAGCTTGTAGCAAACATCTTGACAGAGCATTATCAGATAAATTAGCAAACAAGCTGTTAAATCAGATAAGCAAAAATGAAGCAGAGCGTATACCAACTATGTTTGATAATGTGTCCAATGGTGATGTGATATGGTTTAAAACAAAAAAATGGAATGTACATTCTGTAGTTAAAGCCTTTGGCAGTCAAAATTGCACGGTGAAAAAAGATATTGGAGAAAACGTAGAAATACGTGTATTAACAAGTAAAAGTGAAGCTATTGATTTTGTTTTTGATACCCTTGGAGATGTTGAGGTGATAGAGCCGCGAGATGTAAGAGTAGAAATAAGAGGTGTTGCTCAAAAAATACGAAAGCAATATTTAGAAGAAGAAAGAGATTTGTATTTGTCAGAGATAGAGCTGCTCAAAACAACAAACAAAAAAGAAATGAACCTTGAAAACATCAATATTAGTAACTGGCATGAGCATAAGAAATATGATGTTGAAAGAATTTTCTTCAAGCGAGTAAACGAAAGCGATATATCATTTGTAAGTGGCAAGAAAAATCTTCGTAGTTTTTGCAGTATTTCAAATCCAATAGTGGTGTATGATTTTTTAAAGGACGCAATGGGGCTTAAGGAAATAAGCATTATTTTTAATGAGGAGGATTATTCTCTTGAGTTTATAAAAGACTGCAAATCTCTTGAATCCCTTCTTATTGGAGATACTAATAGAGTCAAGAATGTGGATTGCCTGTATCAACCACTGAACCTGAAGCGATTACTTTTGTTTTACGAAACAACAGTAGATATAGAAAAGTTTAAAAAATACAATCCTGATACAGAAATAATTATAGGACGCGATGAAGCCGAAAAAGCAATGGGAATTTCAAAAAATATTTTCGTTCCTGTAGAAGAATACAAGATATCTGACGAGAAAAGCGAAACTATGGAAACGAAGGATTGGTTAATGGCTTTGCTTGATAACTACAGAAAAGCAAAAAACAGAAAAAAATACGAGTGAATAGAAAATCAATTGTGAAGATAGGGGACAGAAAACAGGGAACGTTTTTCGGACTCCGTTTACCAAATAACACAGTCACATTGCCTACGTCAATATAGGGACAGAGGACGGTGTGTCTTGATGAAAAACATAAACAGTGGAGATACATTGACTATGGCAATGAGCTGCGCCGAGGCTTATGCTAGCAAGCATACAGGAACCCCAAAACCTACCAAAGAGCGGTTCGGAGAACCCCTATCACAACCCCTTTCGTCGCACTTGCGAACTCTATTCGTGGCAAAGCCACGAGCAGAGCACGAACACTAATTCACCGACAAAAAGAAAAAACGCAAACCGTGGTGTTCGGTTTACGTTCATCTTGGTGGGGGAGAGGGGGACCACCTTGGTGGTGGATGAGGTGTATATTTAATGCGTTAATTCTCCCCGTAGGTTTTCTTCCATAAGGTGCTTGATTTCTTCCTTATTATAACCCTTGCTAAATAAATAATAAAGCTTAGCAACACAAGCCTCGGTAGTCATATCAAAGGCGCTAACCGCACCCGCTTCCTTAAGAGGTGAGCTTGTCTTATATGCCCCTAAGGAAACTGTACCCTGAGGACATTGAGAGGAAACACAAATAACGCTACCAGCCTCAAAGGCTCTTTTAATAATAGGTAGCAGGGCATTACCCTCGTTTGGAATATTACCAGCTCCAAAGGTTTCAAGCACAATCCCACGAAGCTTTTCAGTCATTAGCTTATCGAAAATAGGGAAGCTAATACCAGGAAAAACCTTTAAAACGCCAATCGGTACGTTTTCAAGAGGGCAAAGCTTGAAGTCCCTTTCTGCCTTAGGTGTTTTAGGTGCAGGTAAATATCTGATTTCAATTCCTGCCTCGGCAAGATGAGGGCAATTTGGTGAATCAAAGGCTAAAAGACCGTCTGCCGACATCTTAGTTGCTCTGTTTCCTCGTAGCAATCTACCACCAAAATATAGACACACCTCTGGGTATTTTGCATCTTGAGCTATTAAAAGAGAGGTGACAAGGTTATCTCGTCCGTCACTTCTTACCTCGCACAATGGAATTTGTGAGCCTGTCAAAATTACAGGCTTATTTAAGCCCTCAAGCATAAAGGAAAGGGCAGAGGCAGTATAAGCCATAGTGTCAGTTCCGTGTAATACCACAAATCCGTCATAATCATTATATCGCAATGAAAGCTCATAGCCTATTCTGTTCCAGTCCTCGAAAGCCATATCTGAGGAATCAAGCAAGGGCGACATTTCAAAAAAGTCAAAATCTGGCATAGCTTCATTTTTTAAATCCTCTATTGTATTAAGAACTGTTTCAAGATAATGCTCCTTAGGTAAATATCCTTGACTACTGCGAATCATACCGATAGTTCCACCAGTGTGAAGCAGACAAATTTTCTTTTTCATATAAACTCCCATAGCCACAGTATATCCAAATCAAATTCAATTACCGTAAGGCTAAAAATTATTCTACCAACATTTTAACACAATAACTTACTTTTGTAAATAATAAAATACTTGACATATCATTAATAGAGTGATACAATATATAAAAATAACATAAAATATCTTCAGGGCAGGGTGAAATTCCCTATCGGTGGTAAAGTCCACGAGCAATTTGGCAGATTTGGTTAAATTCCAAAACCGACGGTTATAGTCCGGATGAAAGAAGGCATTTTATACGCTATATTTGTGTATATTTATGTATTGCCCTGCTTTTGCAGGGCGTTTTATTTTGCTCAGAAAAGAGGCATTATGAAAATAAAAACAAGAAAAATAGTTGTTGTAGGTATGTTTTGCGCCATGGCCTTTGCACTAAGCGCTATAGGAAACGCCGTTCCTATTCGATTCGCAGGCTTTTTAAGCTATGATCCAAAGGATGTAATTATTGTAATAGCTGGATTTGCCTTAGGTCCAATTTCAGCTATTGCAATTTCGATTATCGTTCCCTTAATTGAGCTTATTTCTATTAGCACAACAGGTCCAATAGGGCTTCTTATGAATATAATATCAAGTCTATCCTTTGCTTTAATTCCAGCGCTTTTATATCGCAAGAAAAGAACCTTTAAAAGAGCAATTATAGGACTTTTAATCTCTCTTAATTTAACAGTAGCAATTATGCTACTTTGGAATTTACTAATAACTCCTTACCATATGGGAGTTCCAAGAGAGGCAGTTAAGGAAATGCTTTTGCCTGTATTTTTGCCATTTAACTATTTAAAATACGGACTTAATACCTTATTTATAATCCTTCTTTATAAGCCACTTACAAGGGCACTTAAAAGAATGCTACTTCTTCCACCAAGCAATAAATAAAACACACTCGTGCAAAAATACGAGTGTTTTTTATTTTTGAAAACTTTTACAAAACAAAAACATTTTAAAAACTAAAATGATACAAAACTATTTATGATATAAAATGTAAAATGAGTTAGGTAAGGCTGAAAGGAGAAAAGAATGAATGCAATAGAAATAAGAGGCTTGACAAAAAGCTTTAAGGGAATGTATGCACTAAACGACCTTAATATGAATGTGCCTGTTGGTGCAATATATGGCTTCATTGGAGAAAATGGAAGCGGAAAATCTACAACAGAAAAGCTGATTTGTGGTCATTTGGTTAAGGATAAGGGCGAAATTAAGCTTTTTGGAAAAGACTATACAGATGCAGGAGTTAGAAATAGCGTAGGCGCTCTAATTGAAAATGCAGGTTGCTTTCCCTCATCAAGCGTATGGGATAATTTAATGATGCAGGCAATAAACTTAGGCATTAAGGACAGAGAAAAAGAAATTAACAGAGTGTTGAAAATTGTTAGAATGGAAGATAGTGCTAAGCTAAAATTCAAAGCCTGCTCCCTCGGTATGAAGCAAAGAATAGGCATAGCTATGGCATTGCTCGGTGACCCTAAGCTATTAATACTTGATGAGCCAATAAACGGCTTAGACACAGACGGAATGAGAATAATGAGAGAGGTTTTGGTAGATTTATCAAAAATTGGAATTACTATTCTTATTTCCTCTCATATCTTAGGCGAGCTTGAAAAGATAGCCACCCACTACGGAATTATAAGGGGTGGAAAAATGATAAGGGAAATAAGTAGCGAGGAAATGGAAAAAAGAGCAAGGGTATTTACAAGAGTAAAAATAAAGGATACAGATACCTGCCTATCCTTGCTTAAGGAAGAATATAACGACGTAAGATTAGATGAAGACAGCATACTTGTTTATGACATAGAGGACACAGAAAAAATAGTCGAGTTTTTAATAAAAAACGGACACGTGGTTAAGGAAATTGAGAAAAATCGTATAGGCTTAACCGAATATTATATTGAAATTATGTCAGGAAAGGAGAAAAATTAAAATGGATAAAAGCTATGAGTTTGAAAAGCCAACCTTTATAAAAAGAATAAAGGGAATGCTTGGCGTTGACTTCTATCGCCTTTTTCACACACCAGTATTTTATATTTTTCTTATAATTTCTGCTATAATTCCAGCAATGGTTTTGGGAATGACAGGCACAACCTCTCCAAATGGGGAGATAACACCACTTTATACTAACACATGGCAAATAATAGCATCAAATGAGCCTATGTATGCAGTTAAGAGCATTAGCGAGTATGCAAATATGAACATGGTATTCATTTTTGGTGGCATTATGATATCAATTTTTATCGGTCACGATTATAAAAGTGGATATGTTAAGCAGTTGTTTACAACCCATCCTAAAAAACAGGATTATATGATTTCTAAGACACTCCTCGGCACTTTTTCAATGGCGTGCATGTGCATCACATATCTTTTAGGTGGCTTTGTGGCTGGACTTATCTGTGGATATTCAATGGACGTTAATTTTGGTTCGTTAGTCTGTGCAATTTTAGGAAAAATCATAATGAGCTTAGGCTGGGCAAGCTTATATACATTCTTAAATGTGTTATTTAGAAAATTCTTCGGAATTTCGATAGCATCGTCATTTTTCCTCGGAACAGGAATTTTGATAATAGGTGTTGGCTCAGTCGTAGGTAATAGCACAATGCTTAATCTGTTTCTATACGGCTCAAGCGTTTATGCTTGCTTAAGCTCTAATTTTGTAACAATAATTGTGTGCTTAGTTTGCTCCCTTATGTGGGCACTAATATACAATTTGATAGGCACATTGGTTTTGTCAAAATGCGATGTTTATTAAGGAGAAAAATATGAATGCGATTGAAATAAGAGGACTTAATAAGAGCTTTGGCGAAAAAAAGGCACTTAGCGAATTTAATATGACTGTACCTGTAGGCTCAATTTATGGCTTTATAGGCGAAAATGGAAGTGGAAAATCGACAACCGAAAAGATAATCTGTGGCTTGATTAAGCATAATGGTGGAAGCATAAAGCTATTTGATAGAGATTATTTAGATGATGACGTAAAGGCAAAAATTGGTGTTTTAATTGAAAGCCCTGGCTGTTTTCCAAATATGAGTGTGTGGAACAATTTAATGCTACAAGCCTCAAATTTAGATATAAAGGACAAAAAAGGTGAGGTAAAAAGAGTTCTATCTCTTGTAAGAATGGAGGGCTCTGCCTCTAATAAATATAAAAATTGCTCTCTCGGTATGAAGCAAAGGGTTGGAATTGCTATGGCTCTTTTAGGAAACCCCAAATTGCTTGTGCTTGACGAGCCAATAAATGGCTTAGATGCCGACGGAATGAGAATAATGAGAGAGGTGTTGTTGGATTTATCAAAATCAGGCATTACGATTTTAATATCCTCTCATATCTTAGGTGAGCTTGAAAAGATAGCTACCCATTACGGAATTATAAGAGGTGGAAAAATGCTTATCGAAATGACAGATAGTGAGCTTTCAAAAAGCTGTCGCACCTTTATAAAGCTAAAGGCAAATAATCAAGACACAAAAATGGTTCTTTTGCAAAAATATTCCGAGATTAAGGTTGACGAAAATGACTATATAAGAGTTTATGATAGGGAGGAGTGCGAAAATATCGTTACCTATCTTTACGAAAATGGAATTTTAGTAAGTGAAATCAAGGAGGATAAAATCAGCCTTGAGGAATTTTATATTGATTTAATGGAGGAGAGAGTAAACAATGGAATTTGAAAAAACAACCCCTTCAAGCAGACTAAAATCAATGCTAAATGTTGATTTTAAAAGGCTTGTACTATCTCCTATTACCTATATAATGGCAGGAGCTTGTCTTGTAATTCCGATATTAATGCTTGTAATGACTCAAATGATGGATGGAATGGTGTCAGTTGACCCTCAAACTGGAATGGAAACTGTAATGAAGGGCTTTGAAAGTGCTTTTCAAGCACTTTCTCAAACGACCGAGGCAAGCAAGACTATGGATATGAGCATAACAGGAATGTGCAATATAAATATGATATATTTTATAATGGCTGTTTTTGTTTGTGTTTTTATAAGCTCAGAATTTAGAAGTGGATATGCAAAAAATCTTTTTACCAATAGAGCAAAAAAGACAGAGTATGTAGTATCAAAAACAATAGTATGCACCCTTACCTGTATGGCTTATGTGCTTATATTCTTTATAGGCATTCTTATAGGTGGAAAAATTGCAGGCTTACCCTTTGATTTAATGGGCGCAAGCGTAATGCAGGCTATAATGTGTCTTATAACTAAGGTAGCCCTATGTATGGTTTTTGTGCCGATATTTATAGTAGCCTGCGTATTTGCAAAGCAAAGAACGTGGCTCTCGATTATAATGTCCTTGTGCATAGGAATGTTATTTTTTACTATGATACCAATTATTTCGCCACTTGATACAAATATATTAAATCTTATAATGAGCATTGTAGGTGGTGGAGGAATAGCCATCGGCTTAGGCGCTGTAAGCAATTTGATACTAAAGAAAACCAATATAATATAGAAGAAAGGAGCAGACTTGGTCTGCTCCTTTTACTTATTTTACCTTATGTAGCTTAATTACAGTATCGTAAGGGTCTAATGTATTATACTTTGGAAGATGGATAAAGATAGGGTCCTTTTCAAGGAAGCTTGTATGATTCCAAGGCTTAGCCATATTTATCTTTGAGCCATCGGAAAGACGTGTTGCGAAATTAACCTTGTCCTTAAGTCCCTCGATAGCAAAGCAAACAGTGTTTGCATCAATAAGATGAAGGTAAATATAATCCTTGCTTTCGGTAATTCTACCCCATTCAGGCTTTGCGATATCGCTAATACCACAGCCGTAAATACTCTCGCCGTTAGCCGTCATCCATTTGCCAACCTCCTTGAGTATAACCTCGCTTTCCTCTGGGATATTACCTCTTGCATCAGGGCCTACGTTAAGAATTAGATTTCCACCCTTGGAGGTGCATTCAACAATCATACTAATTACATGCTTAGCAGTTTTGTAGTTAGTGTCGTCAGAGCAGTATCCCCAATGATCATTAAGTGTCATACAGGTTTCCCAAGGAATAGGATTGCCCTTATAATCCTTAACACCACCAGCAGGAATCATCTGCTCGGGTGAGCCGTAGTCACCTGCATAGTAAACAGGCTCGTCAACCTTAATATCGCCACCTAAACGGTCGTCAATTATAATATCAGGGTTGATTTCTCTTATCATTTTAACAAGCTTAGTTGCCTCCCACTTTTCGCCAGTCATTTCAGCATAGTGGAAGTCAAACCACATTATATCAATTTTTCCGTAGTTGGTAAGAAGCTCCTTAACCTGATTATACATATATTCAGTATAACGAGAAAAGTCCTTTTTGCCTTCTGCCTCTTTATAGTCCTCGTTTCCTCTCATAGGGTGGTGCATATCGTTGTAAGCAGGGAAGTCTGGGTGATGCCAGTCAAGAAGTGAGTAGTAAAAGCCTATCATAATGCCCTCAGCTCTAAAGGCATCAACATACTCCTTTACAAGGTCACGTCCTGCTGGAGAATTAGTTGCTTTATAATCTGTATATTGGCTGTCGAAAAGACAAAAGCCATCGTGGTGCTTAGTTGTAAGCACAGCGTATTTCATACCAGCCTCTTTAGCAAGCTTAGCCCACTTTTTCGGGTCGTATTGGTCAGCGGTAAAGGTGTCAAAGCTTGGTTGGTAATCCTCTATTGAAACTCTATAATTGTTTCTAAACCATTCGCCCTTAGCCTCAACGGCATAAATGCCCCAGTGAATAAACATACCAAAGCGTCTATCCATAAGTGGCTGAACTCTCTTAATTCTTTGAATATCCATAAAATTCTCCTTGAGATAAATATTGTGGCTCTCCACAAGAAAATATTACCATAAATAAATATTAAAAGCAAGTACAAATAAAAGAAAACCTTGCATTTCTGCAAGGTTTTCAATTTAATTAATTGATTATAAAATATCAGTAATTATATAAATTGTATTTTTCGCTCTGCAACACAACCGTTACCTTGAAGTGCTAAGGCAGGAAGAAAAGGCACGAGTGCAAAGTCGTACGGCATACTTTGTACGGCAGTACGAGCAGTCGTGGCTAAAAGGCACGCAAAAAAGAGAACCTTACTCGAAAGTAAGGTTCTCTACCTTATATTGTTAAGTTCAAAAAAACTAATTTAACAATTAAAATGTGATTTTGTTTTTGCCTGTTTTAGCCACTTCAACTATTATCTTGGGTTTCTGATAGCAGCCTGAGCAGCAGCAAGTCTTGCAATTGGAACTCTGAATGGTGAGCATGATACATAGCTCAAGCCAATCTTGTGACAGAACTCAACAGATGTTGGGTCGCCACCGTGTTCACCACAAATACCGATGTGCATGTTAGGTCTTACTTCCTTACCCATTTCAACAGCCATGCTCATAAGCTTACCTACGCCGTTTTGGTCGATTCTTGCGAATGGATCGTTTTCGTAGATCTTTGACTCATAGTAAGCTGTTAAGAACTTACCAGCATCATCACGGCTGAAGCCGAATGTCATCTGTGTAAGGTCGTTTGTACCGAAGCAGAAGAACTCAGCGTCCTTAGCGATTTCGTCAGCTGTTAAGCAAGCACGTGGAATTTCCATCATTGTACCAACCTCATACTTAAGGTCAGCGCCTGCGTTAGCAATTTCCTTATCAGCAACCTCGTTAACGATCTTCTTAACAAAGAGGAACTCCTTGTATTCGCCAACAAGTGGAATCATAATTTCTGGAACGATCTTCCAGTCTGGGTGCTTCTTAGAAACATTGATAGCTGCACGAATAACAGCAGTTGTCTGCATCTTAGCAATTTCTGGATAAGTAACAGTCAAACGGCATCCACGGTGACCCATCATTGGGTTGAACTCGTGAAGTGAAGCGATAATGTTCTTAATATCCTCAACAGTCTTGCCCTGTGTTTCAGCAAGAGCAGCGATGTCTTCCTCAGTTGTAGGAACGAACTCATGTAGAGGTGGATCAAGGAAACGGATTGTAACAGGATTACCCTCAAGAGCCTCATAAAGCTTCTCAAAGTCGCCTTGTTGCATTGGGATTAGCTTTTCAAGAGCAGTTTCTCTCTCAGCTACTGTGTCAGCACAGATCATTTCACGGAATGCAGCAATTCTGTCTGGCTCAAAGAACATATGCTCTGTACGGCAAAGACCGATACCCTCAGCACCGAAGGCTCTTGCTTGTTGAGCATCCTTAGGTGTGTCAGCATTTGTTCTAACCTGAAGCTGTCTGTATTCGTCAGCCCATTGCATAATAATATCAAATTCGCCCTCGATAGAAGCAGGAACAGTAGGAATAGCCTCACCATAAATGTTACCTGTTGAACCATCAAGTGAAATGTAATCGCCTTCAACATATGTTTTGCCAGCAAGAGTAAACTTCTTGTTAGCCTCATCCATCTTAATCTCGCCACAACCAGATACACAGCAAGTACCCATACCACGAGCAACAACTGCTGCGTGAGATGTCATACCACCACGAACTGTAAGGATACCTTGTGAATAGTGCATACCCTCAATATCCTCTGGTGAAGTTTCAAGACGAACAAGAACAACCTTTTCACCCTTCTTGCCCTCTTCTACTGCATCCTCAGCAGTAAATACAATCTTACCACAAGCAGCACCTGGAGAAGCTGGAAGAGCAGTAGCAACAGCCTTAGCAGCCTTAAGAGCCTTAGCGTCGAATTGTGGGTGGAGAAGTGCGTCGAGCTGCTTAGGATCAATCATTGTAAGAGCAGTCTTCTTGTCGATCATGCCCTCGTTAACGAGATCAACAGCAATCTTAAGAGCAGCCTTAGCTGTTCTCTTACCATTTCTTGTTTGAAGCATAAAGAGCTTACCGTGCTCAACAGTAAATTCCATGTCCTGCATATCTCTATAGTGGTTCTCAAGAGTTTCGCAAACCTTAACGAATTGCTCATAAGCCTCTGGGAACTTTTCAGCCATCATAGCGATTGGCATTGGTGTACGAACACCAGCAACAACGTCCTCGCCCTGTGCGTTTGTTAAAAACTCACCCATAAGCTTCTTTTCACCTGTAGCTGGGTCACGAGTAAATGCAACACCAGTACCACAGTCATCGCCCATGTTACCAAACGCCATAGCCTGTACGTTTACAGCAGTACCCCAAGAATATGGGATTTCATTCTGCATTCTGTAGTAGTTAGCACGTGGGTTGTCCCAAGAACGGAAAACTGCCTTAACAGCGCCCATTAATTGCTCCTTAGGATCAGTTGGGAAGTCCTTACCAATCTTAGCCTTGTACTCAGCCTTAAACTGTGTAGCAAGCTCCTTAAGATCTTCAGCTGTAAGCTCAACGTCTTGAGTTACACCCTTTTCTTCCTTCATCTTGTCGATAAGCTCCTCAAAGTACTTCTTACCAACTTCCATAACTACGTCGGAATACATTTGGATAAATCTTCTGTAGCAGTCCCAAGCCCAACGAGCGTTGCCTGACTTTTCAGCCATAACATTAACAACCTCTTCGTTAAGACCAAGGTTAAGAATTGTGTCCATCATACCAGGCATTGAAGCTCTTGCGCCTGAACGAACAGAAACGAGAAGTGGGTTTTCAAGATCGCCAAACTTCTTTCCTGTGATAGCCTCCATCTTGTCGATGTACTCCATGATTTGAGCTTGGATTTCGTCGTTGATTTGTCTGCCATCCTCATAATACTTTGTACAAGCCTCAGTTGAGATTGTAAAGCCCTGTGGAACAGGAAGACCGATAGCAGTCATTTCAGCAAGGTTAGCACCCTTACCGCCGAGAGTTTCTCTCATTTTTGCGTTACCTTCAGAGAAAAGGTAAACATACTTCTTTGTACTCATTTAAGTACCTCCATAAAAATAATTGACTGTGTAAGATTTGTTTGCGTGTATAAGCACGCACATTGTTATTTTAACATAAATACATATAAAATGGAAGAGTTTTTTTAAAAAATACAATTTTTTTCTATTTAATTAAAAATATTGTTGCAAATTAATATTAATTGTATAATTTTAACAAAAAACAATCTATTTATCTTCTTTTGTGCTTATTAAAATAAGAGGACTTTTTCTTTTTTCTGTGGCTATCTTCCTTTTTTCTCTGCTTAGCACTGTCTTTCTTTACATAGCCTAAGTTCTCATTTTTTATATTGCTTTTCTGCGATGATTTGTCGCTAACAAGTGTAAAATTAACCTGTCTAAGACTAATATCAACGTCGGTTACACAAGCCTTAACCTGCATACCAAGGCGATAAACGGTTTTACCTCTTGATAAAATCTGATTCTCTCTGTCGTAGCTAAAGCCATTTCCTAAGCTCTCTATAGAAACTAGTCCTTGACAAAGCTTGTCAGTTTTTGCAAAAAAGCCAAAGGAGTTGACAGAGCAGATGACGCAGTCAAGCTCCTTGCCGATATGCTCCTTCATATATAGGCATTTATAAAGCTCCTCAATATCTCTTTCAGCGTGAACAGCTCTTACCTCGTTGTCACTTGACATTTGTGCAGATATTGTAGCAAATTTCTCGTATGCACCAATATTTTGGTCAGAAATATCGCCACGCAAAAAAGCTTTTAGAATTCTATGCACGCTTAAATCTGGATAGCGTCTGATTGGTGAGGTGAAGTGACAATAATATTCAGTATTTAAACCAAAGTGGCTTTTTTGTAGGCTCGAATATCTTGCTTTCATGAGTGAACGCAAAAGAACACTTGATACGATAGATAAATGCCCCTTTTCCTCGCTATCCTTTAAAATCAAGGAAAGCTGTGAGGGAGTAATTGTGTTTTTAGCCCTGAGGGGAGATACGTCTATTCCTAAATTTCTTGCGAAAATAGCAAAGGAGCTTATTTTTTCTCTGTCTGGCTCATCGTGAACACGATAAACGCAAGGGATTTGTGCATTATACATAAAGGAGGCAACACCCTCATTAGCACAGAGCATAAATTGCTCGATGAGTCTTTCGCTTTCGCCTCTTTCACGCTTAACAATATCTAAAACACGCCCCTTATCATCTAAAACAATTTTGATTTCATCGCTTTCTAATTCCATTGCGCCCTTTTTCTCGCCCTTGTCCTTTAAAATGCGATAAAGCTCAAGCATGATTTTAAAGCTATCTATAACGCCCTCGTATTTACTATAAAACTCGCTTTCTGTGTCCTTTTCTATAATGTCATTAAGCTCTGAATAAATGCCCTTAACCCTTGATTTAATAACGGAATTAAAAATTTCAGTTGATAAAATATTACCATAATTATCAAGAGTCATAAAAGCGGAAAGGGTAAGTCGCTCCTGTCCCTCGTTAAGAGAGCATATGCCGTTTGAAAGCTCCTTAGGAAGCATAGGTACAACCTTATCAGTAAAGTAAATGCTTGTACCCCTTTCAAAGGCCTCCTTGTCTAAGCTTGAAGCGTGTGTTACATAATGGGAAACGTCGGCAATGTGAACACCGAGAATATAGCCGTTTTCTGTTTTCTTTACAGAAATAGCATCATCAAGGTCCTTAGCCTCATAAGAGTCTATTGTAAAAATGACCTCGTTTCTTAAATCAAGCCTTCCTTTTATATTAATAGGCTCCTTTTCCTTTTCCCTTGCCTCGCAAAGAGCAGAGTCTGAAAAGGAAAGAGCAATTCCGTTTTCCTGCAAAATAGCAGTGTAATTAGCCTCAACAGAATCAGCCCTACCAAGATTGGAAATTACCTCACCTGTTGCAAAATCAAATTCGCTATTTGGATATTTGACGATTTTAACAACCACCTTATCCCCATTTTCGCTACCTAAAAGGCTTTTTTGTGGAATAGTGATTTTTAAGTGTATTCGTTCATTATCGGGCTCTAAATATGAAATAGTATTTCTTCCATTTCTATATATAACAAGTGTGCCTATAATCGTTTTAATGCCTCGTTCGATTATAGAAACAACCTCAGCCTCGTTACCCTTGCCAAAATATTTTGAAAGCTTATCAAAGCGTCTTATTACAACAGTGTCAGAAAAAACTGCACCCTGTGTGAATTTTGGAGGTATAAAATACTCACCATTTTCAGTTGTTACAAATCCAAAATTACCCTTTGATGAGGAAGAGAAGACACCCTTGAAAAGACCGACCTCGCTAGGCTTAGCTATCTTTCCCTTTTTAGTAAAGGCAATGTCTAAATTCTTTTCAAGGCGAGAAATTGCTTTCCAAAAAACGCTCTCGTCCAAACCCTCGTATTCCTTATATTTGTATTTTATGTCCTCAAAAAGCATATTTGGAGTAAGAGGTATATAGTCAATGCTACAAACCTCATTAATAATTAATTCTTCTAATTTATTAGCCATATTTTCTCCTATATGAAAAAAACCGCTTTGGAAAATTCAAAGCGGTTAATTTGTAAGTTAAGCGAGTGGGTCAGCCGTCAATAGAGGAACGCCACCAGACATAGTAGCAAGCTGTGAAAGAACGCTATCTCTATAGTATTCTTGCCAATAAGCAATATTAGCATAAGAATCAGCCAAGCGATCAAGACTATTTTTCTCAGCAGTAAGGGCTGAAAGGTCGTACTGTAATACATAAACCGCAAGCACGGCTATAATGAATAAAACAACTACAACAATAGTAATAATGGCTAAGATTTTGCTCTTATCCTTACCTCTGTTTCTGCCATAGAATGTATCGGCAGAGCCACCTGTAATAGTTCCTGAAAGTCCCTTTTGTGATTTATTGCTTTGAATAATAATAGCTACTATAAGAAACGCTGCAAAGCAAAGCAGAATTATACCAAAAATCAAAAATGGTGTCTGCATCTCGCTAACGAGAGTCTGAATAGCAGAGTCCTTTGAGTCACGCCATGCGGCAGCCTCTTGACCATTTGCGTATGCCTCGTCGTATGCAAGCTGAAATTTGTCTCTTAGTGATTCAAGCTCGGTACGCATTTTCTACCTCCTAAAAGAATAATAAGAAATTATAAGCGAAGAAATTATAACACAAACAAAACGAAAAATCAATAGCAAAATCAAAAAATTTTAAAAACTTTTCTAAAATAGCAAAAAACATATTAAAATTTATCTGTTTTGGATAATTTGTCCAATTTTTAATAAACACAAAGGTGAAGCTCGTTGTTTTCAAAAATCATATTGCTTTTTGATATATTATTGAAATCCTTGCTCGAAAAATATTCATAATAACTTGATTTGTTTTCGATTTTTTCAAAGTGTCTATCTAAAATCAAGCTAAGATGGCTAACATCGCACCAGCTTCTTGTTAAGGCACGCACGTTACAGCTTGGTATGTAGATTGTACCATCAAAGCCACTTTTTACGCTTGAATCAAAATAGATAGAAATTTTGGTAATTTTATTACCAGTTTCCTTTTCGTATTCAGAAATAAGCTCTCCAATCGCTAATGCGTCCTGTCTATCCCTATCGTTTGTAATGTGCCTGCTAAAGAAAAAGGCGTGACAGAGCATTATAGTTATCGTAAGCAGACAAGCTACTAAGGGAAATAGCCACGTGGAACGAGGCTTTTTTTCTGTAGGTGTAATTTTATAGGTATAGAGAATAGGAATAGTGCCTATAAGAGTACCAACTGGGTACGCATATCTTAGTGTAAACCATACATGCTCAGGTAGAGAAAAGACACAGGGTGCACTTATTGCACAAAGCGTGCCTATTATAAGAAAGGAGTATCTTAAGATAGAAACTAATGAATCCTTAGTAAATGCCTTACCTGTTTTTTTCTTGTAATAGAAAAGAATACAGGAAACAAGAATTGTGAAAACAAAAGCATATACTAAAAGAAGTGGAGCAAAATTAAGACCAAAGGTCAAAAGCTTAAAAATATTTTTTAGGTTTATACCACTTTCCATTCTCAATGTCATATCAAAGGACTTCATAACAATAAAGTTACAAAATGTACCAAAGCCATAAACGGAAACTGCAAGCAGAGTGTTAATTGCAATTTTCTTAATATCCCTTGAGTAAATTAGAATAAAGGGAAGAACAAGAGATGCAAAAAGAGCACAAAGTGGTTGATAGGTAAAAGCACAAATTGCCAGAAGTGGATATGCAAATAAAAGATAAATGCGCTTGCCCTGTAAGAACAAAACAAAGCATTTTGTGCACAAAACGGCAATAAATATGCCAAGGGCAAAAAATCCCTTTTCTATGAACAGAAAATACTCAATGCTCATAGGATTTAGTATAGTTAATGCACTTATAAGAAACGCAAATGAATTTGACATATGATTTTTTACAATTCCATAAAGCAACGCAATAGAAAGGGATAGAAAAATCAAGGTCATTACAAATGAAATATAATAAAAGCCTGTGATATTTGCGCCCATAAGCTCGAAAAGCCTTGCGAAGGCGTAGATAAGAAGCCTACCGTTATAAATCATAGCACCTGTAACTCCACCAAGACCGTTGTGCAGAGCAAAATGGTAGGTGTCGGTTGAATATTCAACCTTGAAAAGAGGATAGGCACAGATTAAAACAAGAGCAAGTGATAGAGCATAGGGGAATATACTGCTTTTTTTAAGTTTACTAAGCATAAAATTCTCCTTAGCAGATTGCTACATACTATTAAAATTTTAGCACATATTTTTGTAGGTGTCAATAAAATAAAAGAGAGCAAATAGCTTGCTCTCTTAGTCTTGCGCAAATTGAATCGCGTGGCTTTATGCTGGTTCGTTCCACTCAGTCAGGCATCTTTACAGTCTTCACACTTACCATAAATCACAGTTTTTCCTGTGCTTATTGTAAAGCCGTGATGGGAAAGTATATGCTTTTCCATATCCTCAAGGAATTCGCAATCAAGGTGAATAAGCTTGCCACAGCCTAAGCATTTTAGGTGAAAATGCTGATGACATTCTGCTTGAGAAATATATTGATAGCAAGCGCCACCCCCATCACCAATCGTCATTTTTCTGACCAAGCCGTCCTTTTCCAGCTTATCGAGTGTGCGATAAACAGTAGCAGAGCCAACCGAGATATTCATTTCCTTAAGATGAGCAATAATCTCAGAGGCAGAAACATGGTCAGATGTAGTCTTTAGAAAATTGGTAATTGCATCACGTTGCTTTGTTGAATATTGACCTCTCATTGATAAATAGGATACTTGTCGCAGATTTTTGTAACCTCTTGTCTTATGTAATCTGCCTTTTCCTCAAATTCAGTTGCACAAAGCTTAATAAGCTTGCCAAGCACAACCATATCCTCCTCCTTAAGACCTCTTGAGGTAACAGCAGGAGTACCAATTCTTACGCCACTTGTAACAAATGGCTTTTCTGGGTCGTTTGGAATAGCATTTTTATTAACTGTAATGTAGCATTCGTCAAGTCTTTTTTCAAGCTCCTTACCAGTAATCTTGAATGGACGCAGGTCAAGAAGCATAAGGTGATTATCAGTACCACCAGAAACTAAGTCAAAGCCCTCGCTAAGAAGAGTATCAGCAAGCACCTTAGCATTTTTAACGATTTGAGCCTGATATTCCTTAAATTCTGGCTTAAGAGCCTCGCCAAAGCAAACAGCCTTAGATGCAATAGTGTGCATAAGTGGTCCACCCTGTGTGCCTGGGAAGATTGCCTTGTCGATAGCCTTAGCAAGCTCCTGACGACAGAGAATAAGTCCACCACGTGGTCCTCTTAATGTTTTATGTGTAGTAGTTGTAACAATATCAGCATATGGAACAGGAGATGGATGAAGACCAGCAGCAACTAAGCCAGCAATATGAGCCATATCAACCATAAAGTAAGCACCGATTTCCTTAGCAATCTTAGAAATTCTTTCAAAATCAATGGTTCTTGGATAAGCTGAAGCACCAGCAACGATAAGCTTAGGCATATTTTCCTTAGCAATTTTTTCAAGCTCATCGTAATCAATAAAGCCGTTTTCATTTACTCCATAAGGAACAAAGTTGAAATAGCTACCTGACATATTAACAGGGCTACCATGTGTTAGGTGACCACCATGAGCCAAATTCATGCCAAGAACAGTATCGCCAGGCTTCAAAAGTGCAAAGTAAACAGCTGTATTAGCCTGTGCACCACTATGTGGCTGAACATTTGCGTGCTCAGCACCGAAGAGCTTACAAGCTCTCTCAATAGCTATCTTCTCAACCACGTCAACACATTCACAGCCACCATAATATCTTTTTTCAGGATAACCCTCAGCATACTTGTTTGTAAGTGGAGTACCCATAGCAATCATAACAGCCTCGGAAACAAGGTTTTCAGATGCGATAAGCTCAAGACCACGTCTTTGTCTTTTAAGCTCACCTTCAACGCCTGATGCAACCTCGCTATCGAAGTCCTTAAGTCTTTCAATAATTTTGTTTACCATTTTAAATCTCCTTGCAAATAACAAATTTTACTATTTTAGTATATCTTAAATTCACCTAAAAATCAATACTGAATTTTTGTGTAAAGAAGTAAAAAAATCAAAATTCAAAAAAAAGAAGGCTCAAAAACAGCCGAAAATACAAAAATCCTCGACAGAGTGTATGATTTTTTTAAAAAATTAGTAAAAAAATTATTGACAAAAAAATTACTGTGTTGTATAATTGAAGTACAAAATACAGTAAAAATATAGTGGAGGAAAAAGATGAATTTATTAAACAGCTTATTTTGTGCATCGACAATTAACGTATTAAATGTTAGCGTTGTTGGTGCAGCAATCGTATTGGGCATAGCAGTGCTTGCTACAATATTGGTATTGACAGTAAAGTGTCAGGTTGTATTTGTTGACCCTGACGGAGACTACGAGATTGGTTACAGAAAGCTACGTTGGCTTGCAAAGGTTGAGCTTGAGCCAGCGAGCAAAGAGGGTAAGGAATTTGTTGGTTGGAGTATAGACCCTGAGGGTAAATATATTCTCACTGAAAAGGAATTTATGCTTACACGTACAATCCAGCTTTATGCAGTTTGGGCAGACGTGAAGGTAGCTGAGGAAATCAGTGAGGAAGCACTTGAGGGTGTATTTGTTCAATTTAATTATATGGATGCTGAGGGCGAGGAGCTTCTCGATAGCGAAACAATTAAGATTAATACACTTCTTCCAGAGGAGCAGGATGTTCCTGTAGTAGTAAATGGCTGGAGCTTTGAAAAGCAAGGTGATATTGTAATTTGCAAGGACGACGTAAGTGCAACATTTACAATTAATCTCTATCCAGTATTTAGCGAGGAAGTAGTTGATACAGATAACGAAATTGATACAGCTTCTGTTGTTGAGTTGTTATTTGTTGATAGCAATACAGATAGATTCATCTATAAGGAATCACACTATGTAAATCTCAATACACCTGCTGATTATGATGACGATATCAACTTCTTAGGCTGGGCAGCTGAGCAAAATGGCGAGCCAGTTATTGAAAGAAGTGAGGTTGACTCTGTATTTACAATTCAGCTTTACTCAGTTGATGCTGAGGCTGTTGAGGAAATAGCTGAGGATACATACGAGTTTGTTGAGGTTATCGAAGAGCCAATAGCGGAAGAGGTTATTGAAGAGCCTGTAGTTGAAGAGGTTGTTGAAGAGCCTGTAGCTGAAGAGGTTATTGAAGAGCCTGTAGCTGAAGAGGTTGTTGAAGAGCCTGTAGCTGAAGAGGTTGTTGAAGAGCCTGTAGCTGAAGAGGTTGTTGAAGAGCCTGTAGTTGAAGAGGTTGTTGAAGAGCCTGTAGCTGAAGAGGTTATCGAAGAGCCTGTAGCTGAAGAGGTTGTTGAAGAGCCTGTAGCTGAAGAGGTTATTGAAGAGCCTGTAGCTGAAGAGGTTATTGAAGAGCCTGTAGCTGAAGAGGTTATCGAAGAACCTGTAGCTGAAGAGGTTATCGAAGAGCCTGTAGCTGAAGAGGTTGTTGAAGAGCCTGTAGCTGAAGAGGTTATTGAAGAGCCAGTAGCTGAAGAGGCTGTTGAAGAACCTGTAGCTGAAGAGGTAGTCGAGGAACCAGTTGTTGAAGAGCCAGCTCCAGTAGTTGAGGAAATCGTTCCTGTTATCGTTCCAACCTACATTGACAACGAGGGTAACAAGATTGATATTAAGTATAGCCGTAGCTTTACTGCTAACATTATCCAAGCAGACGAAACAGTTAAGGATTACTACAGCCAGCTTAAGAACCATATTCTCTCATATAAGGGAGTTAAGGCAAGAATTAGCTGGAAGTTTGATAGCTATAACAGAGGTAGAGATCAGCTCTTTAAGATGAAGCTTCGTGGTAAGACAATTTGTCTATACTGCGCAATCGATCCAAACGAGCTTGATGCTTCTAAGTACCACCACGATGCTATTGATGCTAAAATCTTTGCAGATGTTCCAACACTTCTCAAGATTAAGAGTGGCTTAGGACTTAGAAAGGCTAAAGAGGTTGTTGATCTCGTAATGGCTAAGTTTGAAATCGTTAAGGACGAAAAGGCTAAGACTGTTGATTATGTAGCTAAGTATCCATATGAGGAGAACGAGCCACTTCTTGCAAGAAAGCTCATTAAGGCACTTGTTGCTGACAGCGACATTGTAGTTGTTTCTAGCAAGCCAAAGGAAGAGCCAGTAGTTGAAGAGGTTGTTGAGCCTGTAGTTGAAGAGGTTGCTGAAGAACCAGTTGCTGAAGAACCAATTGCTGAAGAACCAGTTGCTGAAGAACCAATTGCTGAAGAACCAATTGCTGAAGAACCAGTTGCTGAAGAACCAATTGCTGAAGAACCAATTGCTGAAGAACCAGTTGCTGAAGAACCAGTTGCTGAAGAACCAATTGCTGAAGAACCAGTTGCTGAAGAACCAGTTGCTGAAGAACCAATTGCTGAAGAACCAGTTGCTGAAGAACCAGTTGTTGACGAGCAGGGTGTTGAAACAGTTGAGATTAACGAGCCTGTATATGTAGAAAGCGTAACAGCTGAAGAGGCTCACGAAATCTTAGAGGAAAAGCAAATTGAGGTTAAGGTTGACGAAAGCGTTGAGTACATTACAAAGAATGATACAAAGAAGTGCATCGTAAACATTGACACATTGTCTAAGGAGTTTGAGGCAGGTCAGGTAGTTGACTTAGCATCACTCAAGGCAAAGAAGCTCATTGATAAGAAGGCAAAGAGCATTAAGGTTCTTGCAAGAGGAACACTTGACAAGGCACTTGTTGTTAAGGCAGGAGACTTCTCCAAAACAGCAATTGAAATGATCGTATTAACAGGTGGTAAAGCTATTCACGTAAATTACGAAATCAAGAAATAATAAAAACAAAAAGAGGAGCAGACGTAAATCTGCTCCTCGTTTTTTATTAAGATTTTAAACTTGCTTTGCTTCAAATTCCTTGATAGATTTTTTAACCTTGCTTTCTTCCTTACACTTGAAAACATAAAGGGTAATAGCCACGCCTATAAAAAGTAAATGAACTAAAATCCAAGCGGAAACACCACATAAGCCTGACATATATCGTGTGGCAAAGTAACTACTTGAATCCTTAAGAAGTGAAATATCTAAGATCAAGCAGAATATAAATGTAATAAGACCACCAATAACGCTTGCTCTTTCCTGTGTGCGTGGCTTTCTTAAAACTGAAATCTTAACCAACGCCGATTTGTTGTTATGCAAGAAATACCAAACAGAGCGAATAAATGTATAAATTCCCCAAATGAAAAGTGCAAAAATAGGAATAATTGCTAAGATAAATTCAAAATTACCCCACCAGTTCATATCAAGACCACTTTGTGCTGCATTTGAAAAAACACAAAGCTCCTCGAAAATTGAAAAGCTTTTTTCACCAGTAGCTAAGTCATAATCCAAAGGATTGCTACCAATCGGCATAGAATTAGTTAAAAAGAGTGGAACAAAGAAAAGGACGACTGAAAGAATAATTGCTGATACAGCAAAAATCATTGAAATAATATCAATTCTTTTAGCCTCTGAAAGATAATCCTTGTAGTCAATCTTTCTTTTTTCAGGCTTTGGTGTGTTTATTTGAGGTTGAGCTGTTGCTACAGTAGCCTCACCCGATAAATTAGCACCACAGCCAGAGCAAAATCGGCTTCCATCTGGTAATTTCTTACCACATTGCTTACAAAACATAATAAGTCCTCCAAAATGTTATTAAAAATATTATATCATTGTTGAAAAATTATGTCAAGCATTGTTGATTTTTATAATTTATTGTGCTAATATAACATATTATATAATAAAACAGGAGGGTGAATATGACAAAAGGTAGATATACAAATAAAATGATAGTTCTTTTATGCACAGTTGCATATTTTGTAAGCTATTTTTCAAGAAAAACCTTTTCTGTTATGATGGTTGAAATGACAACAAATGCACAGGTTATTGAAAGAGATGTAGCATCGCTTGTTGCAGGCGCTTTGTTTGTAACCTATGGTATAGGTCAGCTTGTAAGTGGATATTTAGGAGATAGAATCTCGCCAAAATATTTAATGTTTACAGGCATTATGGTATCAGCTCTTTGTAATTTGCTTGTACCCTTAGTAAATCAATATGTGCTTATTTTTATATGGGCAGTAAACGGCTTTGCACAGGCACTTTTGTGGCCACCTATCGTTAGAATTTTAGCAGAGAATTTAAGCAGAGAAAAATACGTTACAGCAAATTTAATAGTCACATGTGGTGCGCATGTTTCTACGATTGTGCTATATGTATATGCTCCAATTTGTATTAAGCTTATGTCTTGGAGGGCTGTTTATTTTTCATCAGCTATAGTTTCGGCTGTAGTCGGAATTATCTTTATTGCCTCAATGTGCTTTGTTTTAAGGGGTAGAGAGGAAAGGGTAAAGGAAAAGACTAATGAGATAAAGCGAAAGGAAGGCTTGATGAAAGCCTTTTCCCAATCAGGTATAATATTTATTTTCGTATCCATAGTCGCCATGGGCTTTATGCGTGACGGTATTGAAAGCTGGCTACCAACCCTTTATTGTGAGGCATTTAATAAGAGCAGTGAGGAAGCAATTTTACTTTCAGTATTTATACCAATCTTTGCAATAATAAGTCTTTTTGTTGTAAGAATCATACATAAGCACAGAATGTTTAACAATGAGGCAAGTGGAGCATATATTTTGTTCTTTATATCCGTAATTTTATGCTTGCTTGTTACATTCCTTATAAGCATAAGTGAGGTATGGGCAAGAATAACCTGCTTGATATTGTTGGCTCTTGCAAGTGCATGTATGCACTCAATCAATTTCCTTCTAATTTCATGCCTACCAGGTAGATTTGCAAGCTCAGGCAGAAGTGCAACAATTGGTGGAGCTTGTAATGCCTGCACCTATGTAGGAGCAGCAGGCTCAATGTATGGAATAGAGGTAATATCGTACCACCTTGGTTGGCAAGCAACCACAAGCACGTGGATAGGTGTATGTGCCGTAGGTGCACTTTTTGCGATATTAGCACTTAAAAAGTATAGCAATTTTATAAAAAAGGAAAACAAAATCCCAACTCTGAAATAATAGAATGCACCCCGTAACCTTATGGGGTGCATTATTATATATTGTGATTATATATTGTGCAATATTAACAAAATTGGTGTATTTTTTTTTTTTTTTTTGTTCAATCTGCTTGACTTTTCCACATACATGTAGTATAATTAAACTGAATAAATATAGTATTTAAGGAGAGCTTTTATGAAAAAGAAAATTCTTTTAGTCGCATTGGCAGTTGCTATGTTCGTATGTCTTTTTGCAATTTCTGTTTCTGCAGAAGAAGGCCCATATGCTTCATATTACGATAAGACATATGTAACTACTGACAATGTCGAGCTAGCACTTTACGAAAAGGAAGGCGACACATTTTATCCGCTTGCATGGTTCTATGATAGCGAAAATGCTAAATATGAGAGCTTTAGAGTAGGAACAGAGGTTATTTTTACGCAGGCTGATGGTGTAACACCATTGCCGGCATGGACAGATTTTACCCAGAATACACCTGTAAAATTTGCCGATGAGAGTGTAACATATGGCATAGCTAATATGATACTTGTAAACCTACAGGGAAGCTCAATTAATATGTTTAGTGGTAGCTGGACCAGCTTGCCAATTCAGGCGATTTACAACAACACCTCACTTGCATACATTAACGGAAGTGCATTTAACAAAAATCAAAGCCTTACAGTATTTGATATCCCAAAGGCGCATACAGGAAAGCTTGCATTTAATCAATTTTGTCTTGCAAACTGTCCTAATTTAAAGGAGCTTTACATTCCACAAAATGCACATTTTAGAAGCACATCAGCGTTTGAATATTCGGGACTTGTAAAGGTGGAATTTGCAGAAAATTGGGCTCCGATTGAGCATTTTTCTAATGAAAGCACGAACCCAGATCTTCCAGGCTATACATTCAATCAATGTAGACAGCTTCAAGAGATTAAGCTTCCAAGCAACCTTTTATCTATAGGAGCTAGGGAGTTTTATCAATGCACTAGCCTTGTATCAGTTGAGCTTCCTACAACACTTACATCCTTAGGAAATGCTGTGTTTGAGGACTGTGATTCTCTTAAGGCTGTTTATCCAGCGGGAACAACATCTGTTGAATATGCTATTATTCTTCCAGAGGGCATTACTTCGATTGGTGGTCGTGCACTTTGGGGTGTTGACACAATTAAGTATATTAAGCTTCCAAGCACACTTCAAACTATTGGCGCAGAGGCTTTAAGAAATAACGATAATCTACAATATATTGATTATAGCAATTGCGGTATTACCGGCTCAGTAGGTAATTATGAATATTACGACAACAAAAATATGGTAGCTGTTTCGTTGCCAAGTGGAATTACATCATTGAATGCAAGTGGAGTATTTAATGCCTGCTCCAACCTTGAGGTTTTATGGCTACCGGACAACTTAACATCAATAGGAAGCTTCAATGGTTGCCAAAAGCTATACTTTACAGATAAGCCATTTACACTTGATTGGTACGATGGTATTTTTGATACAGATGACTGGGGTGGTCAAAAGCCTGCAAAGCCGGAGATATATTATTTTCCAAGTGGACTTACAAATTTTGGCGAGGCGTTTAACTCCTGTCACGCACTAAATGATATAATAGTATTTCCAGCGGGTGTTACAACTATTTCGCATCAATATACATTCTATAATCTTAATGGAAAGAACTTTGCGTTCCAAGGCGTAGTAACCTCATTCCTTCAAAACTCAAATGCGAAATCTAATTATTATTTCTTAAATGATACTGTAACTGCTGACACGTTAACAGCTACAGGTAACGCAAATCGCAATTTCTATTTTCACTCAGAGGGAGTTCACCTTTGCGAAAAGGTAACAACTGTGGAAGCAACGTGTGTAACTAATAGAGCCGATATAAAATATTGCTTCTGTGACGCAGAAATTGACGTAGCAGAGGTTGAAAATACAGCACTCGGCCATAATCATACAATTGCCACAGGCATGGTTTATGTAAGCTTCTTAGAAAATGGCTACAAGGGATATAAATGTGAAAGATGCGACGACGTAAATAAAGACGAAATCGCTCCTGCACTCTTTGTATGTCAAGGCTACTCAGCACCTCTATATGGTAATGGTGGAATGTTAATGGGCTTTACAGTTAATAAGAATGCAATCAGTGCATATACAGACGCAACAGGTAAGACCTTAAGCTATGGCTTATTTGCAGGCGTAGATACTAAGCTCGGCACAAACGAGGCTATATCTAAAGAGGGCGTAGCTCAAAACGGAGCAGTAAGCGTTGATTTTACAACTCGTAACTACGACATTATGGAAATTAAGGTTGTAGGCTTTGAAACAACTGCTCATAAGGAAGCACAGGTTATTTTAGGCGCATACGTAATAGAAACAAATGGTGACGAAAAGACAGTTTCATATTTACAAAATGGCGAAATAGCCGAGGGCAAAAAATACGTATCAATGAGCTATAACGACTTAGTTCCATCAAATTCATAATAATAAAATGCACTCCTTACGGGGTGCATTTTTATATTAGATAAAAAGCGAAAGAGCTTAAGCAAAAAATAAAATATCAAAAAAACAAAAGGGAAAGACAGCTTAAAAGTCTTTCCCTTGCTTTTCGTTCTATAGCGCACAAACTACACCTAAAGGCATCACTCCCGTAAGGCATAGTGCTACCTGACTGCCTTTAATATAATGTGTCTGCACCAATTACCTTCATTATCTTACTTGCAATAAGCATTCCACCAACCCAATTTGGGTGAACTCTATCCCAAGAAATATAAGCAGGATAACGATATTTCAAGTGATTATCAAACTCACTCTGAACATCAATATATGTAATACCATACTTGCTTGCAACCTCTTTTGCAATGCCAGCATATTCAACCATACGCTTTTTCATAGCATCGTTATCATTTGACTCCATATAAAATGGGCTAATGATAAACATACCCTTAACCTTAGGTAATGTTCTTTCGCAAACAGCCTCTAAATTAGCACGATAGCACTCAGGCATAAGAGCAGAGTTGTCGAGATTTGGCTCATCAAATTGACGCCAAACGTCGTTTGCACCAATCATAAAGAAAACATAATCAGGGTTAAGCTTTTCAACGTTATCAGCCCAGTGAGCAAGCATATCTTTGCTTGTTGCACCACTTTCACCAACATTAGTAATATGAAGCATCATTTCAGGATAAAGGCAAGCAAGCATAGAATCTACATTTCTAACGTAGCCGTTTCCTAAGCCCTCCCAAAGTCCCTCTCCATAAGGACGCTTTCTTCCACAGTCAGTAACAGAGTCACCTGCGAAAACAATCTTGTCACCATTTTTAAAAATCATAATATTCTCCTTATTTTTTAGCCGATTTAGACGGCATTTTTTTCTTTTTAACGGAAAAACCAAATTTTCCAATTCTTTCACCGAGCTTGTAATACTCGCCGTGAGCAAATGCACAAAGGTGAGCACGATTAATACAAAGCTTCTCACCCTCTAAAAGACTCTTTTCCACATTAACAGCTAAAATGTCAGCAAGAAACATATGGTGTGAGCCTAATGGTATAATGTCAGTAACCTTACATTCAATAGAAATAGGGCACTCAGAAATCATCGGAGCATCAATTTTGCTCGCCTTTTCCTTAGTAAAGCCACATTTTGAAAACTTATCAACCCTTCTGCCAGTGTGCATACCACAGAAATCGGCTTTTTTAGCAAGCGATGCAGGAGTTAAATTAATAACAAACTCCATTTTTTCCTTTAAAATATCAAAGGAATATCTGCTCGGACGAATTGAAATATAGGTTTTAGGTGGAATAGTATTAGTAATACCACACCAAGCAACCGTAATTATATTAGATTTTTCCATATCCCCAAGGGATACCATAACCGAGGGAACAGGAGCAACCAAAGCTCCCCCCTGCCAAGAAATCTTATCCATATTAATTCTTTCCGTAAATATTATATACCGTAAGTCCGCTTCGTTTAGCGTAATTGTAGGTTTGTCCTGTGCCTGAATGACCATTTCCATCAAAAAAGGCAATACAATAACTACTTGAATCGACCATTTTATAATTACGAGCCTTCATACAGCCATTGAAGTAATCATAATCAGGCATATCAACAAAGTCAGCCTTTTTTAAGATTTTCTTATAAAGTGCTTTTTCGGAAAATGACCAGCCATTAGATTGATTTTTACAGGGTGCAAAAATAAAAAGCTTAATATTTGGGTAGGTTTTCTTTGCCTCTAAAACAGCAAGCGATGCTTCAGTATCAAAGCCGAGTGCACCACCTGAAATAAATGTGTCAACTCCTAAGGAGATAACATATTCAATCCCACGCATAAGGCATGTCTTATCAAGCATATTTCCCAGATGTCTGTGACCTGTAAAAAGACAGGTTTTTTCTCTTGTCATAATAGCACCCTCTTTCTATTCAAGTATAGCATTTTAAAGAAAGAATTACAATAAATATTTACAAAAAAACTAAAAACCCTAAAAAATAATATTTCCCACCTAAAAAAGCTAAAAAGTAGTAGCATAGAGTGACAAATTCTGCTTTCATCCCTAACTATAATAATATTTGTAAGGAGGGATTTTTATGACAGGCTTACAACTAAAAAACAAAATTTTATCACCTCAAATAAAAATGATATTTGTTGAGGTAATCCTATTTGCGCTCGGCTTTTTTCTAATGCCGTTACAATTCTATTTTGGAATATGCCCCTTTGCGATTTCGCTGATTTCAGCCAGTAGGAAATACACTCCCTTTGCCTTTGCAGGAGCAATTTTGTCGGTTATATTCTTTATGGGTGCAGACGTTACATACGTTGTTGCCCTAATAGCCCTTATAGGCTTAAGAATCGTAGCCTCATTTATCAAGGTTGAAAACGATAAATATAAGCTATCCTTAGATAGTGATAAGGAGGACAAGGAGCTTTCAAAAATCTTTTGTGAAAGCGTATATTTGAGAGTGTCAGTAGGCGCACTTGTTTCTCTTGGAATAGGAATTTATTTCGTAATAGCTAACGGATATTTATATTATGATATTTTTGCTATGGTTTTTTCCTCTGTTTTTACGGGCGCACTTACTTATATGCTTAGTGGAGCGTTTGAAAAGGAAAGAAAAAGCAGTCGATTTTCTATAGCAATTTTAGCATTTATATTTATCCTTGCTTACGCATTTCGTGGAGTAGAGCTTTTTGGCATAGATATATCAATGTTTATGTCCTTTACCTTAGTTTTATATATGTCAAGGTATGTATCGGGTATAAAGGCATGTGTTTTTGGCTTAGCCCTCGGTGTTGCACAAAGTGTAATGTTTGCACCAGTTTATGGTATAGCTGGTCTTGTTTCGGGCTTTATATGGAGGCTCTCACCATTTTTGGCAATAATGAGTGGCTTTGTTCTTTCGCTTGGCTATGGTATATATAGTGCAGGCTATCAGGCTATTGTATATTTAGCGCCAGAGCTTCTTGCCTCGTCACTTATTATGTACCCCTTAATTCGCTTTGAGCTTTTGCCTAAGCTTAAAATTATAAAAAGAGAGAGCAAGGTAAGCAAAAGCATTGAGGCGGTAATAGCTGAGGGAAAATCAAGAGATGCAAAAAGAAGGCTTAATATAGCATCAAAGAGCTTTGAGGGTGTTTCAAAAATGCTCAAGGACATTTCAAGAAGAATGAAAAGCCCTGACAGAGCCTATTATGGCAGGCTATCCTTAGAAACGACAGAGGCATATTGCTACACCTGTCCTAAAAAGGATATTTGCTGGCAAAATGACACAAGAACAACAGAGAGAAATATATCAAGACTTGGAGAGGGTGCATTTCTGAATGGAGAGAGCAGAAAAAGTGATGTTGAGGAGAGGTTTTTGCATCGCTGTCCCCATATCGAAGGAATAATTGATGATATAAACAAAAAAAGCAAAAGCGAGCTAAAGGAAGGCATTAAAAACGATAAATTAGAGTTAAGTGCGAAATGCTATGAGCTTGTTTCAAAATTGTTTTCTAAAATAGGTAGTGGAATCGAAAAAAACAAGGAAATAGATGTATCTCTTTCAAACAAGGTTTCCTCAATTCTTTCAAATGCAGGGCTTGTCTTCGGGCGTAGCGAGGCTTATGGAAGGGGCAAAATACAAATAGCGGTAACTGACATTGACTTAGTAAGGTCAAGCTGTAAGGGTGAGGACATTTCAAATGCACTGACTAAGGAATTAAAAATACCCTTTGGAAAGCCATCATTACAGGGTAGCATGGACTCAGCAAGCCTTGAAATAGAAAGCCTTGCAAGAAATACAGTAAAATGCTATCCCTTTGGACTTCCTGCAAGTGAAAGAGAGGTAAGTGGCGATTCTGTATCAATCTTTCAGGGTGAGGACGAGGAGCAGTATGTTATAATTTGCGACGGAATGGGAAGTGGTAAGGAGGCTAAATTAACCTCTAAAATGTGTGTCGAGTTCTTAGAAAAAACCTTATCTGTAACTAAGGAAAAGGAGCTTTTGCTCTCAATGCTAAATAGTCTTGTCAGAGCAAAGAGTCAGGAATGCTCGTCAAGCGTGGATCTGCTTGAAATAGACAGCTTTTCAGGTAGTGCAACCCTTATAAAAAGTGGCTCTGCACCCTCTTATGTAAAAAGAGGTGATAAAATACTAAAGCTTCAGTCGAAAACAGCCCCAATCGGTATTTTAAAGGAGCTTGATGCCCAAAGGCACGAGTTCGCCTTTGAAAAGGGGGATTTAATAGTTATGGTAAGTGACGGAATTTTGCCTGTAAGAAGTAATGATAGCTGGTTAAATGAGCTAATAGAAAACGAAACAGATATAAAAGCGCTTCCTAAGAAAATAGTCGAGGGTGCGAAAAGAGAAAACAAGGACAAGCTTGACGATATGACAGTAGTTTGTGCATTAATTGAATAATATTTTCATATATATTAAGGAAAAACTGTGTTAAATGGAGCTTAAAATGAAAAAAGCACTGATTTTATTACCCTTGATATTGCTTTCTCTTTCTTCCTGTATAAATCAAAGCTATGGAATTTTACCATATCAACAAAAGAATATAGAGGCTGAAATTACTGTAAACAATGAATTTAAAATAAGGCTAATAAAAAGGGAAAATATAACCCTTGAAATAATCGAGCCAAAGGAGCTTGATACAATGAGCTTTATAATAGAGGAAAATGGAATTTTGGCAAAAAACAACAACATAGAAATTCTTTTAGAAAAGGAAAGCCTTGACGGAATTTATGCCCTTAGCCAGATTTTTTCCTTAAATGAGTCCTTTTTAACCTCAATGGAAGAGGGTCAACTAACCTTTGAGCAAAACGAAACCCACTATAAGCTAACCTTAGGCAAAAACGACCTACCCGATAAGATAATCATATCCTCAAATAGCTTCTATTACGAAATTTCCATTGATGGAATAGAAATATTAAGTTAACCCAAATAATTATATAAATATAAAAATAGCCTATGAGAGATTTACTGTCATAGGCTTTTTTGGTTGTAACTAAGGCATAATGAAATCCGTCATATAATATGAGGAATTTTGGTAACACAAAAAGCTGTAAAAATCATTAAAATATTAATAAATTGTAAATTTTTCCAAAAGGTTGAACCATTTTTGCACCCTTTGACCTTTTTAATTATAGAAAAGTAAAAAAGCAAGTTGTAATAAAAATAAAAAAGGAGAAAGATTTATGGAGGTCAAGGAAAGAAAGCTCACAAGAATTTTTACAGCAATTATGGCAGTATTAATTTTACTGTTATCCGTGCCAATGTCTGCACTTGCATCAGATTCATTTGCAGAGACAGAGAATGAAACAGGAGCTGAAGAAATTGAGCTTCAAAATGATGAGATAATTGTATTAAAGGAAAACGAAGACCTGAGGGAAGCCAATATTAAGCACTATGACTTATCAAATGGAATAAGTAAAGCATTTAGCCTTACGGAAACCGAGCCCAATTGGTTTTAGATGGAAAATAGCTTGCCTTACTGTGTTAAAAAAGCTTGCTAATTTTTTAATTACCTGCACTTTTTTGCCTTGTAAACCAACCTATTTTCTCATTTGAAACTGTGTGCATCTTTGAACGAATAAATCAGTAGAGGATTTTTTCGAGCTTTGGTGCAGACAGTTAAAAAACTTTCAAATCAAAGGTCGGACTAAGCCTCA
>JAFTKN010000008.1 GCA_017453255.1 Clostridia bacterium
AAACGGAATTAAAAAAGCGAAAATAAAGAAATTTTCTTAAGAAAAGTGTAGTTAAGAAAAAATCAGAAAAGAAAATTTCTACCTATTTGCAAAAAACAGAGGGCTTTCACAAACAAATGTGAAAACCCTCGCTTTTTGTTCTATGTCTGCTATCGACCCTCTACTACCTTTGTACGCGACCGCTTCCGCCACCCTTAATCAAGCTCTCAACCTCGCTTACTGAAACAAGATTGTAATCTCCGATAATAGTATGCTTCAAGCAAGATGCTGCAACTGCAAATTCAATAACATCCTGTGAGCTCTTGTTCATAAGTGATGCATAAATTAAGCCACCACCAAAGGAGTCACCACCGCCAACACGGTCAACGATATGAATGTTATATGAGCGTGAGAAGTAATACTCGTTTTCGTTTTTGTCATAGAGCATTGCTGCCCAGATATTATCGTTTGCAGAAATACTTGTTCTAAGTGTGATAGCAACACGCTTAAAGCCAAATGTATCACTAAGCTGTTTAGCAACACTCTTGTAGCCCTCGTGATTTACCACACCCTTATCAACGTCTGTATTTTCAGCCTTAATTCCGAATACCTTCTCAGCATCCTCCTCGTTAGCGATACAAACGTCAACCAATTTCATAAGCTGACCCATAACCTTACCAGCCTCCTCTGTTGACCAAAGGTTTTTGCGGTAGTTAAGGTCACAGCTTGTAGTAACGCCCTTTTTCTTGCAAGCAGTCAAAGCGTCCATACAAATTTCTGGAAGCTCACCACCCAATGCTGGTGTAATACCTGTAAAGTGGAACCAGTTAGCACCCTCTAAAATCTCATCCCAGTTGAAATCACTTCTTTTTGCCATAGCAATAGAGGAATAAGCTCTATCGTAAATAACCTTAGAAGGTCTTTGAGAAGCACCTGTTTCGAGATAGTAAATACCAACTCTATCTCCACCTCTTACGATATTTGAGGTGTCAACACCGAATTTTCTAAGAGAATTTACTGCTGCTTGACCTATTTCGTGCTTAGGAAGCTTAGTTACATAGGAAGCATCAATACCATAGTTAGCAAGTGATACAGCCACATTAGCCTCACCACCACCATAGGTTGCACCAAGCGTATCGGCTTGAACAAATCTTGTGTAGCCATTTGGATTAAGTCTTAGCATAATTTCGCCAAAGCATACTGTTTTCATATTTTTACCTCGTAATGAATTATTTTCTACATAAAATTATATACCAAAATTGGAGCATAGTCAAGTGCTTTGCATGTATTTTTCATAGAAGAAGAGATACTGTTGAAATAGCCCTGCATTCATACCGAGCCTATCAATATCCACGCCGTCAGGATAATATTTTTCAAGGGTTCTTTTCATATGAACGTCAACAGGGAAGGCGTTTCCAAAGCCAAAGCCGAAAAGCAAGGCACAGCTACCAACCTTTAAGCCAATTCCCTTAACCTTGTATAGCTCGTTAAGGGCGTTTTCAAGACTAAGAGTTGAAATTTCATCAAGGTCAATTTCCTTACTTGAAAGCTTTAAGGCACAGTCGTAAATATACTTAGCTCTAAAGCCTGTTTTAAGCTCAAAAAGAGCATCAACTCCTGCCTCTAAAACCTGAGTATAGCTCGGAAAGGTATAGTCGATTTTGTCTAAAAAACAGACACTCTCCCCATATTTTTTGCAAAGAGAGGAAATAATTTTCTTTATTCTGGGTATATTATTATTTTGAGAGATAATAAATGAGCAAAGAGCCTCCCACTTATCCTGCTTAAGTATTCGTATTCCTTTGCCACATTCTATCGAAAGGCTTGTGTGCTTTGTGGGGATAGCATCGAAAATAGCCTTATCCATTTTTTCATAATCCTTGTCTAAGGATAAAAATTCGCACCAAAGCTCATTAAATTCCTCAAGCGTGGTATTATATACATAGATTTCCTTATTATTGTCTTGAGCAAAAACAACATATTTGTTAAAGGCAACTCCACCTATCTCGTGCTTATGACCAAACAGAAAAACAGGCTCAAAGCGAAAGCATTGACCACAGTCAAAGGTCTTTGAAATGTCTATAATACCAAAATCCTCTACATAAACATAGCTTATTTGATTTTTTGTATAATGCTGAGTAGCTTTCATAAAATACCCCCAAAAGTACTTGCAATAATTTAATTATAAATGTATAATGATATTAAGTCAAGAAAAAAGGAGAAGTAAATGGAGCAAATTTATACTATTCCCGTAAACGAGGCGTTTGAGGAGTGCCGTGATAGTGCAAGATTTGAGTGCCCTCTTTGCAAAATCTACGCAAAATTAGAGAAAAAAGAGGTTGAAATGGCATTAGGTCCATCTATGATGGAGCCACAAACAAGAATAGAAACTAACGAAAAGGGCTTTTGTAAGGATCACTTTGAAAAGCTTGTGAAGCAAAATAATAAGCTTTCCTTAGCGCTTATTTTGGAAAGCCACATAGATACAATCAAAAAGAAAATGAAGGGCAATTTCTTTAACGCATTGACAGGCACGAAGGCTAAAAATGCAGTGAAAACAGCCACAGGGGTGACAAGCTCCTGCTATATTTGTGATAGAATAGAGGCTAACTTTTCAAGAATGCTTGAAACTGCCGTCTTGCTTTATTCCTTTGATGTAGAATTCAAGCAAAAGCTAAAATTACAAAAATGCTTTTGCTTACCACACTACCAAAGAATAATGGAGCTTGCAAAGGACAAGCTCGACAAAAAGAAATACGCTGATTTTACAAAGGATATAGCAGATATTGAAAATGCGTATCTTGAAAAAATTAAAAATGACGTTTCTTGGTTTTGTAAGAAGTTTGACTATCGCTACGAAAGTGAGCCATGGTATGACGCTAAGGATGCAGTTGAAAGAGCAATTTTGCTTTTGAGTAGTGGGGTTTTACCAGATAACAAAAAATAAAAAAAGCGACCACGTGGTCGCTTTTTTGTTTAGAATTTGCTCTATTCGTCGCCATAGAACAAGTAGTAATCGAGCTCGTTTGCTTTAATATTAAAATAGTTAAAGCCATTTTTTGAGTCGTTATTAACATAAATGGTTGTGTTGCTTTCTGTTTCGTAGGCTGAAAGACGCTTGTAATATGTATATTGAGCAACTGAAGAAAGGAAGGTTTCGCTCGGGAAAAATTCCTTATTTTCCTCTTTTTCGTAAGCGTTCGATTCCATTGGGAGCTTTTTAATAAAGGCAGAGCCGTATGTGAAGTAGTCGCCAGCCTTTATTTCCTCCTCACCATTTTCGGTTTTGATAGTTCCATCGCCATCGAAATATCTCTTTGCATCAATAACACCACACTCACCCTCTGAAAGCATAAGAGCAGTTGCTAAGGTGTCAGAGCTTGCAAACTGATAAGAGGTTGGCTTTTTCATATAATAGCCCTGTGGGAAAAATTGGTCGTCTGAATACTTTTTATAAAGCTCGTCGTAGGAAAGATTTTTATCATCCTTGAGAATTATATAGTTATAGCTCTCATCCTCGTCAACTAATAGGGCAGTAAGCTCCTTTTCAAGCTGTTTATAATACTTTCTTTCGTCCTCACTAAGATTTATATAGGTTGATTTTCCATTTGAGTCAGTATGCTTTTTGTAAAGGGTATTTATAATAATAACCTGAAAATGCATATAGGTGCTTTGACAGTAATCCTCCTTGTCAAGGGTGTCAAGCTTTTCTCTGTTTTCGCCATAGAGGTGGTTTAATACCATAGCCTCCTTATATTGCATTATATAAACACGACGAAGGGTGTCTGCACTAAAATTATAGCCATTGTTAGAAAGCCACTTGTTAAATACCTTTTCTATACCACCACCAAAGCGGTCGATAAGCATTTTAACGATGCTATTTGCATAGTCAATTCTTTCTTGACTTAATGTAAGACCAAGCTCGTCAAATAAAACCTGTGAGAAAAGGAGCGTAAGCACGCTTTGGTCAAATTCCTCACGATAAAGAGCGTCCATATAGTCGCCTAAGCTTATATCATCCATAACCTCGCTACTAAGCTGATCTTCAGTTGCACCAAGGTTTTCTAAGGTTAGCTTTTTTTGCATTCCCATTAAATATTCATATTCGTCCCTTTTGATACTATATGCACCAAGCTCATAAACATTGTCATTTGAATTACAGGAAACGAGCATAGGTACTATTGAAAGCAGTATAAGAGAAGCTAATAAAATAGATAAAATCCTTTTTTTCAAAATGTACTCCTAAATTTTATTTTTAACATTGTACCATATAGCAAAATAAAAATCTACAGCATATATGTTACTTTTTTGTGTATTCTTGAGTTTTTTCATAATAAAACTGAATAACGCTTAAAACCTTATCAGTAAAATCAGTACCTAAGTCGTATTTTATGGAAATATAAGGTAGCTTATTAATTCCACAAATCAAAACACGCTCTCTGTCAAGCCTTGATACCTCAACTAATACAGGAAGATTAATCTCCTCAGGGTAAAGCCTTACCTCGCCCTTTAGCTGATCTACCTTTTTAATTCTTGCCCTGCTTGCATAAGCCTTAATAACTGCAACTGTTGTTAAGATTTTAGCCTCAGGAGGCATTTTCCCAAACCTGTCAACAATCTCGTTTTCAACGTCTAATTTATCCTCAATAGTTTCAATATGAGCAATTTTTTTGTATAGCTCCATTCGTATCGCAGAGCTTTCTACATAATTTTTTGGTAAATAAGCGTTTTCACTAACGGTAATTTTGGTTTCATAGCTCGGCTTTGCCTCAATACCTCTTTCCTCCAAAACTGCCTCGTTTAGTAGCTTTATATATAAATCATAGCCGACAGCATCTAAGTGGCCGTGCTGTTCTGAGCCTAAAAGATTACCTGCACCTCGTATTTCAAGGTCACGCATAGCAATTTTAAACCCAGCACCAAACTCAGCAAAGTCCCTTATAGCACTAAGTCTTTTTGAGGCTATGTCGCTAAGCTCCTTTCCCTTTCTATAGGTAAAGAAGGCATATGCACGTCTGTGGCTTCTACCAACTCTACCACGAATTTGATGAAGCTGAGAAAGTCCCATTCTATCAGCATTTTCAATAATTAATGTGTTAGCATTTGGAATATCAATGCCTGTTTCAATAATTGTAGTGCTGACTAAAATATCAATTTCGCCAAGAACAAGGCTGTGCCATATTTTTTCAAGGCTATCCTTATCCATTTGTCCGTGACCGACAGCAATAGTAGCCTCTGGAAAGGCTTTTTGCAAATTCGATGCAATTCTATAAATTGTATCAACATTGTTATGGAGATAAAATACCTGACCACCTCGATGAAGCTCACGTCTTATTGCGTCATTAATAATGTTATCGTCATGCTCCAAAACATAGGTCTGAATACCGACTCTGCCACTAGGTGCTTCGTCAAGCACGCTTAAATCACGTATTCCACCCATAGCCATGCTTAGAGTACGTGGGATAGGAGTTGCCGAAAGAGTAAGAACGTCAACTAATGGAAATGCACCCTTGATTTTTTCCTTTTGAGAAACGCCAAAGCGTTGCTCCTCATCAACAACTAAAAGACCAAGGTCCTTAAATTCAACCTTGCTACTAAGTAGCTTGTGAGTACCTATGATAATATCAATTTCGCCATGCCTTAAGCCCTTTAGAATTTTTGTCTGCTCCTTAGCAGTTCTAAAGCGAGAAAGCATTTCAATATTAACTCCCGTGCCTGAAAAACGGGAAAGAGCAGTCTGAAAATGTTGCATAGCCAAAATAGTTGTAGGCGCTAAGATAGCAACCTGCTTATTATTAGCGACAGCCTTCATAGCGGCTCGGAAGGCAACCTCGGTTTTACCATAACCGACATCACCACACAAAACCCTATCCATAGGATAAGCCTTTTCCATGTCCGATTTAATCTCATTAATTGCTTGAATTTGGCTGTCTGTTTCCTCAAATTCAAAGGAGGAGGCAAACTCCATTTCCATAATATCATCAGGCAAAAAGGCAAAGCCATCAAGCCTTGTGCGCCTTGCGTAAAGCTGAATTAGCTCCTTGGCCATATCCTTAGCAGCGGTTTTTGCCCTTTGGGTAGATTTTTTCCATTCGTTACCACCCATTTTTGATAGGCGCACCTCACCTGTCGAGGAGGAAGCACCGATATATTTAGCAACTAAATCAAGCTGTTCGACAGGTAAATAAAGCTTATCTGTGCCTGCGTATTGGATAGCGATATAGTCCCTGTGAACACCCATTACGTAAAGGTTTTCAATGCCTAAATATTTTCCTATACCATAGCTTACATGAACAACATAATCGCCAACGTTTAAATCCTGATAGGACATAATTTTTTCGCCAGCATTTTTTGCAAAGGGCTTGTTTTTAAAGCTCTTTTTTGTTTTTGTTTTGTTACGTGAGGAGAGAACAACCACAGCTAATTTTGACTGTGGAATTTCATATCCGACAGGGAAGGAGTCGCAAATTACACCAACACAGCCACTCTTTAGCTTGTAATCCTTAGTTAAATCGAAGGCACTTAAGGATTCCTTGTTTAAAAGCTCAATACAGCTTATTGCCTCAGCCTCGCTTTGACAGACAAGCACGCTTTTATATTTGTTTTCGCAGAAATATCGAAGCTCCTCTAACGCACAGGAGATTGTGTTGCTTGCAAAGGAAATACCCTTAGTGTAAAAATTGTAAATACCACCCTGCTTATCAAATCGTGACATAATAAAGGGATCTATGTTTATGCTTTTATGTTCCTCGATAAAACGGTCAATTTTAGACACAGGGGCACTAAAATCTGCGTATTTTGAAGGGATTAAGAAGCTTTCTATAAGACTTTTTGCAATCTCGTTTTCGCTCTCTCTTGATTCCTTTGCTCTGTTTGAAACAGATGTTGTGTCACACACAATTACCGATGAGCTTTCCTCAAAATAATCAAGCAAGCATTGCTTTTGACTATAAATCAAGGAAATAAATTTATCAAGGAAGGGATAGGAGTTATCTCCTGTGCTAAGGGCACTAAGCTCTCTTTTAAGCTCGTTTTCTGTGTCCTGACTTACCTTGTTTTCGAGCAAGAGAGTGATTTCTTTTTTGATTTCCTCGATTTGCTCGCTTGTAGCGATAATTTCCTTTGAAGGTGTTATTTTAAAGGAGGAAATAGATCTAATTGTTCGTTGGCTCTGGTAATCAAAGACAGTCATTCTATCTATCTCATCGCCAAAAAGCTCTATTCTTATAGGTAATTGCTCCTTGTATTCTACACCATCTGCAAAATACTCACATTTGGTAGGGAATAGGTCTATAATTCCGCCTCTGACTGCATATTGACCTGCACTCTCAACGCTTTCACATTGGGTGTAGCCAAGCTCATAAAGAGATTTAGAAAAGCTAATAATATCGAGGGACGTGGCTGAATTTATAGTAATAGATCTGGATTTTAGTAGCTTTTTAGGAACTGTATATTGTAGGCAGGCATCGGGCGTTGCAAAGACTACGTCAAGAGAGCCATACATAATGCCTGAAAGTACCTTTAGCCTCTCATACTCAAGAGAGTGAGAGGCTGTCATATCATAAAAATTGAAATCTCGTGTGGGATAAAGCTCGCTTTTAATTCCTGCCTTGTTTAAAAACTCACTTAGCTTATTAGCTCTTTGCTCCTGTCCCACTAAAACGAGAAGGGTTTTCTTTGTTATTTTTTTGATGTCCTTGGCAAGGGAACCTATTAGTGAATATAGGGCACCATCGCTTATTCCATCAACCAAAAGGGGAAGACAAAGCTTTTCGGAATTTAATTCCTTAAATCTTGTTATTAGCTCCTTGTATTTTGAGCTTCCCTTAATTAAATCTATTAAAAAATTGTTATTCATTTTACCTCGAAAATATAAAAATACAACCACGTTAAGCCACTTTTTTCAAAGTGGCTTTGTAACTTATGCTATTTTATTTCTGTGCCATTATAAGCGCACATAGCCTTTTCAATCTCTCCCTTAAGCATAAGGGTTAGAATGTCAGGCACAAGACCTATGGTCTTAAAGAAAATGTCCTCGTTTTCCTTGCTCATTCTTCCAAGCACCCAGTCAACTAAGTCGTAGTCTGGGTGAGGCTTTTGTCCAACGCCCAGCTTAATTCGTGGGAAGCTATCAGAATTTAGCATTTGAATTATACTTTTTATGCCGTTATGCCCACCAGCACTACCATTTTTTCTTATTCGTAGCTTTCCGACATCTAAGGAAACATCATCAAAGACGATAATTACGTTTTCGGGTGGGATTTTATAGAAATTCATTGCCTCAATTACGGCTTCGCCCGAGGCATTCATAAAGGTTTGCGGCTTTAAAACCAAGGCACGAGTGTTAGCTAACTTAATATCACAGGAAAGAGACTTGAATTTAAGCCTATCGCACTTAGTACCGAGCTTGCCACAAAGAAAATCTATGGCTAAAAAGCCTGCGTTATGCCTTGTATAGGTATATTTTTCACCAGGATTACCAAGCCCCACTATTAAATGGGTAATAGGACAGCTATCCTCTTTCTTTTCTATCTTTTTAAACAGGTCAAAAATGCTCATTTTATTTACTTGCTCCTGCGTCTTGCCCAGCCGTTATGATTTGATTGATATTCACGTGCTATTCCTAATGCTCCAGCTGGAATATTGTCTGTAATTGTTGAGCCAGCACCAACAAAAGCGCCACGACCAATAGATAAAGGAGAGACAAGGGTAGCGCCGTTACCAATAACTGAATGGTCAGCGATTTTAATTATGTTATCCTTTTTGGTCTTTTCAAAGTTTACAGAGATAACACCATTTCCAATAATACAGTCTGTTCCTATATTGCAGTTATCAAGGCTAACGTGCGAGCCTATAACTGTATCAATACCGACAACGGTATGCTCAAGCTGTGAATAAGCACCGATTTTTGTGCTTGATAAAATATGATTGCCCTCGTTTATGTTACAATATGCGTCCACATATACGTCGTGCTCAAGACTTGAACCGATTATTCTTGAGGATTCTATAACACAATTTTCGCCAATTTCGCTATTTTTTATGTAGGAAAATTGTGTGATTACTGTATTATCAGCAATTTTTGTCATTGAATCAATAGTTACGTTTGGTGAAAGCCTTACACCCCTGTGAATTTCCGAGATAGGAGAAACACAAATTCCGTCACGCAAATCAATTTCAACACCACTCATAACAAGGTAATCTAAAAACTCCTGCCTATATTCCTCAACTCTTTTAAGATAATCAAGCTTTGTAAGAGGAACGGATTTTTCACCATCTGCAAAATATGCAGGGAAGGTCTTTGCACCACTGTTATTCATTTCAGAAACAAAGTCTGATGCTGAGCCAACCTCACAGCCAGTTAGCATTTTGCCCTGACCAACAGCCATATATAAGCTTCTTAGGTTGCCAACAGTAGCATAGCCAACGTCACTTTTAACCACATAGTCAATAGCGCCCTCAATATCCCTTGACCTTGCTAAAAATGCAAGTGGAGATGCAAAAACAACTATATCCTCAAATGAGGCATTTATATGGCTTTTAGTATTTGCTATTTCACAGTTAGATGCACGAACAAATTCAACGTCTAAGCCGAGCTTGTTTGATGCGTCCTTGATTTTTCTAAAGGAATGCTCATAAAGTGGTGCGCCAAACAAAACAGTATCCATACCAAGGTCAAGATATGGTACAGACTCAATAGCGCAAATGGTTATAAATAATTTTCTCATACAAATCTCCTCTATTCTCATAAGGCATGTCACGATATAAAATTCCATTATAAGTATATCATAAAATTCTGAAGACTTCAAGCCTAAAAGCTTAAATACTACTTTACAAAATAATAATTATCTGTTATAATAACTTAATAATAACTATTTAAAAAGAAAAAGGAGGTCTATCTATGAAAAGAAAAGAAAATAAGCAAAGAGCTATAGCGTTTCAAATTATTGCGCCTATTTTAGCAGTAGCTTTTATATGCATAGAGGGCTTTTTGGTATATAAATATCCACAAAGAGCAGTTCCGTTTATAGTTGGTGGAGCTTCGCTGTTTGTAGCAATTATGATAATATTGGGCTTCTTGACAGGTGGTAAAAAGACTGTTAGAGGAGAGAAAAAGGGCGTTGTTTTAGGAAACATTATGTATGATAAAATTAATGCTTTAAATGAGCCTGCCTTGATTTGTGATTCGGGATATAAAATTGTTTGGGCAAACAGCTTTACAAATAAGGCGGCAGGGGTTAGAAGCGTTTTAGGTAATAACGTTACCTCGCTTTTCCCATATCAAATTAGTGACGAAAAGCTCGTTAAGAAAAACGAGGATATTAAGGTTACCTTCGCTGGTGAAAACTATCTTTTAGAGGAAACGAGAATTGATAGTGGTAATGAAAGATACTATTTATTAGTTCTCAGAAACATTACAAAGCAGACAAGCTTAGAGCAATTTATAAGAGATGATGAAAAGGTTGTTGCTTATGTTATAGTTGATAACCTTGAGGAGCTTTTGCGCTTCGAGCATGAAAGATATCGTGAAATTGCGGCTAAGGTTGATGGAATTTTAAGAGGCTGGGCAGACTCAGTAGATGGTCTTTTGAAGGAATATGAAAAGGACAAGTATTTGTTCATTTTCAATATGGAGGACCTTGATAAGTTTGTGGCAAGCAACTTTGATATTCTTGACAAGGTAAGAGAAATCAGAGTTGGCTCGAGCAGTATTCCTGTTACCCTTTCAATAGGTGTTGCTAAGATTAGTGGACCTATGGCAGAAAAGGAAAAGATGGCTCACGTTACTCTTGATATGGCACTTCAAAGAGGTGGTGACCAGGCTGCTGTAAGAATTGACGATAAGATTACCTTCTATGGAGGCAGAACAAATACAATCAAGAGCAGAACTAAGGTAAGAGCAAGAGTTATTGCTAATGAGCTTGTTAATAGGATGGCAAGCGCAAGCAACGTGCTTATTATGGGACACGCATTTCCTGATTATGATGCAATCGGTGCATCAGCTGGTATTGCAAGGCTTGCTATGTTCTGTGGTGTAAAGGCTAATATAGTTACCAATTTCAAGGAAAAGAATGTTAAAAAATGCTTAAAGCATCTTGAAAATGACGAAAACTATAAGGGCGTATTTATTAGTGCAACAAAGGCTATGGACCTTGTAAAATCAAATACTCTGCTCGTTATTGTTGACGTAAATAATATCAATATGTTTGAGTCTAAGGACCTTGCTAAGATGGTTAATGATATAATCATTATTGACCACCATAGAAAGACTGCTGAGTTTGAAAAGGAGCCTATTCTTGACTATATCGACCCAAGCGCATCAAGTGCGAGTGAGATTGTTGCTGAGATTTTGGAGCAGGCACTTCCTGTAGAGTTTTTAAATCAGACAGATGCCGATATGCTTTATGCTGGAATTTTGCTTGATACAAAGCACTTTACAAAGGGTGCAGGTACAAAGACCTATTCTGCATCAATGTATTTACGTGACCACGACGCATCATACGAAAACATTCAAGAGCTATTTAAAACAAGCCTTGCAGACTATAAGAAGGAATCTAAGTTTGGTGAAAAGGTTGAGATTTATCGTAATTGTATGGCAATAGCCCTTAGTACAAACGGACAGGATTCACAGGATAGAATTATGGCAGCTAAGGTTGCTGACAATTTGCTTACCCTTGAAGACGTTAGTGCAAGCTTTGCTCTTGTTAAAATAGGAAACACAGTTCATATCTCTGCTCGTTCTAATGGTACAATTAACGTACAGCTTATATTAGAGGCACTTAATGGTGGTGGACGATATGACGCAGCAGGTGCACAGGTTAAGGATAGCGATATAACACAAACGCTTCTTAAGCTTAAGCACGCAATAGATAATTACATTAATTTGGAGGCATAAATGAAGGTAGTTTTATTACAGGACGTTAAGGCTCAGGGCAAAAAGGGACAGATTATCGAGGTTAGCGAGGGCTATGCGAGAAACTTCCTTTTTCCAAAAAAGCTTGCAATAGTTGCAGATGCAAAAGCCATTAACGACGTTAAAAATAAGGAAAGCTCAAGACAGCATAAATTAGAGCTTGAAAGAAAAGAGGCTAAGGAGCTTAGCGATAAGATTTCTAATCTTACAGTCAAAATCAGCTGCGAGGCAGGAAATGACGGCAGATTTTATGGCGCAGTTACTGCTAAGGATATAAGCGAGGCTGTAAAGAATCAGGCTGGAATTGAAATAGATAAGAGAAAAATCGTTCTTGATGCACCAATTAAGGCATTTGGAACATATAAGCTTGATGTAAAGCTTTACCCCGAAATTACAGGAAAGCTTACAGTTAGCGTGGTGGAGAAATAATATGGATTCACTACAAAGGAAAATGCCCTATTCCGTTGAGGCAGAGCAATCTGTTTTAGGTTGTATTATAATCGACCCTGAAAAATGCTTTGACGATGTTGCTCAAATGCTTTCAGGAGAGGATTTTTATGTGGATACACATAAGCAAATCTTTGATGCGATATATAGCCTAAGGTTTAATAGCAAGGCAGTTGATCTAATCACAATAGTAAATGCCTTGATTGAAAACGGAATATACAAGGAGGAGAGTGAGGCTTACTCATATATCAAGCTTCTTGTTGATATAACTCCATCAATTACAAACGTAATGGACTATGCAAAGATAGTCTATGACAAGAGTGTTTTGCGTCGTCTTATTGAGGCATCAGAATTAACAATGACAGATGCCTATGAGCAAAGCGACAGCGTTGAAAATATCGTTGACGTGGCTGAACAGCGTGTTTTTGAAATAGCGCAAAAGAATGAAAAGAGAGATTTTGTTCATATCAAGGAGGTTGTATTTAAGACCTACAACCACCTAAGAGAGATTAAAAATACTCCACAAGAGGATATTGTTGGCTTGCAGACAAATTATAAGGACCTTGACAAGGTAATAACAGGCTTTGGTAAGGGTGACCTTGTAATTGTAGGTGCTCGTCCTGGTGTAGGTAAAACCTCATTTTGTCTAAATGTAGCAACTAATATTGCTAAAAAGTCAAAAAAATCCGTTTGTATTTTCTCCCTTGAAATGTCAAGCGAGCAGCTTGTATCAAGAATTCTTTCCTCTGAGGCACTTGTTGAATCAGGCAAGCTTCGTACAGCGGATATGACTGATGCTGAATGGGAAAAGATTGCTAATGCAGCCTCAATCCTTTCAGAAACAAACATTTACATAGATGATACAACGGACGTTTCTATTACAGCTATGAAGGCAAAGCTACGTAGAGTCAAAAATCTCGGCTTAGTTGTGGTTGACTACCTTCAGCTTATGGAATCGGATAAAAAGCGTAAGGACGGAAGCCGTGTAAACGAAATAGCAGATATTTCAAGAGGACTTAAGATTCTTGCTAAGGAGCTTAATGTTCCTGTTATCACCTGCTCACAGCTTTCTCGTGGAACAGAAAAGGAAAAGGAAAGGAAGCCAATGCTTTCTGACCTTCGTGATTCGGGCTCTATCGAGCAGGATGCTGACATGGTTATTTTCTTATCAAGAGATTACTATGGAAATGATCCTGAAAAGGCTAATATGGTTGACGTAATTGTTGCTAAAAACCGTCACGGTGGCTTAGGCACAGTTCAGATGAGCTGGCTCGGTCAATATACAAAATTCTCATCACTTGAGCAAAATATGCAGGAGTATGGCTATCAAGCCTAATTATTGATTATGAAAAACGAAAGATTTGTAGATAAGCTTTTCGGAGAGGAAAGCGAAAATATATTTTTAGAGGATAATGACGGCAAGGAAATAGAGTTTGAGCAGGTTGCAGTGGTTGACTATGAGGCAAACTACTACGCAGTTTTAAGCCCTGTTACTAAGCTTGAGGGTGTAGAGGAAAACGAGGTTATGATTTTCCTAATCGACGAGGAAAACGATTGCCTTGTTTACCTTGATGACGAGGAGCTTTGCGATAAGGTTTTCGATGCCTTTATCGAAATGCTCGATAGCGAGGAATAATTTTAATATGAAATCGAAGCCTTAGCCAAATTGGCTAAGGTCTTTGATTATTTTTGAAGAAAGGAGCAAGCTATGAGTAATTTTTTACCAATTACAAAGAAAGAGTGCGACGCACTTGGTTGGGGTGTGCCCGACTTTGTATATGTAAGTGGTGATGCCTATGTGGACCACCCGTCCTTTGGTACGGCTATAATTACAAGAGTGCTTGAAAACGCAGGCTTTAAGGTTGCAGTTTTAGCTCAGCCCGATTATAAAAGCTGTGAGGATTTTAAGAGATTTGGCAAGCCAAGGCTTGGCTTTCTTGTAAGTGCAGGAAATATTGACTCTATGGTTGCTCACTACACAGTATCAAAGAAGAAGCGTACATATGACTATTACTCTCCAGGTGGAAAAATGGGCTTAAGACCTGACAGGGCAGTAATAGTTTACTCAAATAGAATAAGGGAGGCTTATGGGGACATTCCTATTATTTTAGGTGGTCTTGAGGCGTCACTTAGAAGATTTTCTCACTATGATTATTGGGACAACAAAATAAGACGTAGCGTGCTTGTTGATAGCCGTGCGGATGTTTTGACCTATGGTATGGGAGAGAGTATCATTCTTAAAATAGCCAAGCTTCTTGATAAGGGTGTGCCTGTAAAAAAGATAAGGGGCGAAAGAGGCTGTGTTTATCTTTGCAAGAGAGATGAGGAAATTCCCTTTGAGGTAGGGTGCGAATTTGATTTTAACAAAATCAAGGAGAGCAAGGAGGAATACGCAAGAGCCTTTGGTATTCAATATAAGAACCAAGATGCAATTTCTGGCAAGGCGCTTGTTGAGTATTACGACAATAAAAAGCTTGTTCAAAACCCACCTGCGTTTCCCTTAGAGAGGGAGGAGCTTGATAAGGTTTATGCGCTTCCATACGCAAGAAACTATCACCCTGTGTACGAAAAAGAGGGTGGAGTGCCTGCGATTAGTGAGGTGAAATTCTCAATTACACACAATCGTGGTTGCTTCGGAGCTTGTAATTTTTGCGCCCTGGCATTCCATCAGGGAAGACAGGTAAGGTCAAGAAGCATAGAGTCAGTTTTAAGGGAGGCTAAGCTCATAACTGAGATGAGTGATTTTAAGGGCTACATTCACGACGTAGGTGGTCCAACAGCCAATTTCAGATATTCAGCTTGTAAAAAACAGCTCACAGACGGAGTATGCACAAATAGAAAATGCCTTGTTCCAACTCCCTGTAAAAACCTTATAGTTGACCACACAGAATATATAGAAATGCTTGAAAAAATTCAAGCCTTACCAAAGATAAAAAAGGTATTTATTCGCTCTGGCATCAGATTTGACTATATGATATATGATAAGAGCGACAAGTTCTTTAGAAAGCTTGTAAAGGAGCATGTAAGTGGACAGCTAAAGGTAGCACCAGAGCATTGCTCATCAAGCGTTTTAAGCTATATGGGTAAGCCAGATATTTCTGTCTATGATAAATTTAGAGAAAAATACTTCAAGCTTTGCAAGGAATATGGTAAGGAGCAATATATCGTACCATATCTTATGTCCTCGCACCCAGGTAGCAAATTAGAGGATGCAATAGAGCTTTCCTTGTATTTGAAGGATTTAGGCTTAAATCCTGAGCAGGTGCAGGACTTTTATCCAACACCAGGAACAGCTTCGACGGTTATGTACTATACAGGCATAAATCCCCTTGATGGAAAAAGAGTTTATGCTCCAGATGATTACCGTGAAAAGCTTATGCAAAGAGCACTTTTGCAGTACAAAAAGCCAGAAAACAGAAATCTTGTAAGAGAGGCACTTACCCTTGCAAAAAGAGAGGATTTGATTGGCTTTGAGGGTAAATGCTTAGTTAAGCCTGATATGAGAGTAGGCTCGGATTTTTATGAAAAAAACATTAAAAATCAGCCAAGAGAAAGTAAAAAAACCACAAAAAATTCGAAAAAATCAAATACAAAAGGAAAAATTTCCAACAAAAAATTATCAAGCCAAAGGGTAGTGAAAAACACAAAAAACAGTCACTCCCCCAACCAAAAAGCGAAAAATAAGAAAAAATAAAGCACGTCGAAAACGGAAAAATCGACATTTGCAGAAAAAAAGGCTTGACAAATCATAGTTACGTGTGTATAATATAACTTGTCTTAAAATCGAGATATAAAATTGCGTATGTAAATACGGCTTCCAATTTTAATCAAGGAGGTGCTAATATGTTAAGAACTTACCAACCAAAGAAACGTCAGAGAAAAAAAGAGCACGGCTTCAGAAAGAGAATGAGAACTGCTGACGGCAGAAAAGTTTTGAAGAGAAGACGCGCTAAGGGCAGAGCAAGACTTACTTATTAATTGTAATTGCACATGCTTTAAGTTCGGGACTGCTTTGATGTTTGCAGTCCCGCTTTTCATTTATTTCACGGCATTTTTAAATGGAAAGTATTTTAAATGTCGCAGTAATCGTGAGTAAAGTACAAGGATTGGCTTGTAGAATTTAGGAAGGAAGCGGTTATGAAGCATATAGCAATAGGTGAAAACCATTTATACTCGAAGGCTTACGCAAAGGGTAGCAAGTTTATAGGCAAAAGTGTAATTGTTTACGCTTTGAAGGACTATAAGGCAAAAAAATTGATGCTTGCTAATCCACAGAAGCAGTTTATTAATAGAATTGGTCTTACCGTATCCAAAAAGTTAGGACATGCTACTGTGCGAAACAGAATCAAGCGTATTTTACGAGAAGGTTTAAGACAAGTAGAAACGGTAAACAATATCCAAAAGGGCTATTTAATAGTTCTTGTGGCAAGACAGGGCTGTATTTATGCAAAAAGCACAGATATAGCAGTAGAAATTGAAAAAGCATTTAAGGTGCTTAAACTAATTAACTTATGAAAAAAATATTTACCCTTCCAATAAAGGCGTACAAAAAATTTATATCCCCCGTTTTACCAAAGGCGTGCAGATTTACGCCCACCTGCTCCGAGTATGCAATCGAGGCGATTGAAAGGTTTGGAGTAGTAAGGGGCAGTATGCTTGCATCGTATAGGATAATGAGGTGCAACCCATTTTCCAAGGGTGGATATGACCCTGTGCCAGAAAAATTTACATTTAAAAGGCAAAAGAATAATACAGGAGAAAACAAGGAATGAATTTATGGGGAATAATAGCAACTCCATTTGGCTATTTGCTTAAGGGTTGCTACTATCTAACACAAAACTATGTTGTTTCGTTGCTTTTATTTGCTCTTATAATTCAAGCTTTAATGTGCTTATTATTTGGTATTAAGCAACAAAAGAACATGATTAAGCAAGCAAAAATGCGTCCTTACGAAATGCTTATTCGTAAGAAATATGCAGGTCGAAATGACCAGGTAACTATGAGAAAGCAACAGCAAGAAATAATGGACCTATATCAAAAGGAAGGCTACAGCCCATTTGGTGGTTGCCTACCAATGATTATTCAGCTCATTATTTTGTTCCCTCTTTATGAGGTTGTAAGAAGACCACTTGAATATATCGCAAGCTATACAGGCGATGTTTGCTGGACACTTGAACAAGCGTTTGGTGTATCAGGTGGAGCAGCACCACAGGTAAAAACTGCATCAATTATCAGAGGCTTAAGTGCAAATGGTGGTATGGTAGGAAACACTCATTGGCAACAGGCTATACAAGGCCTTGTTGGAACAGGTGAGGGTCAAATAACACAAGCACAGGCAAACGCAGCTATTGATACAGTTAATTATTCATTAGGCGATGGAATGAGAGTATTACCAGACGTTAGTCTTTTCGGAGCAGACCTTAGTGTTGAGCCAATCAATGCAATGGGAACAGCGCTTTGGTGGTTAATAGCTATTCCAATCTTGAACCTTGCATTTACCTATTTATCACAATTTGTATCCAAAAAGCTTACCTATCAAATGAATGCACAGCAGGGACAGGGTGGCTCAATGAAGATTATGATGCTCTTTCTACCACTTATGTCAATGTTCTTTACATTCACATTTGCATCAGGTATCGGTCTTTACTGGATTTTCAGAACACTTCTTGCTATGCTTCAGCAGTTTATTTTGGCTAAGGCTATGCCGTATCCACGATATACTGAGGAGGACATTAAGCGAATCGAAAAGGAAATGCGTGAGGAAAAGCGAAATAGAGGCAAAAAGCCTAAGAAGGTTGATTATGAAACTGACGAATACCATGAGGTTGGCGAAGACGAGGAAATGGTTTCTACACAGGTTCAATCATTGCTTACCAATAAAAATTTTAAACGCAAATAATAGGAATATTAGATATGAAACAGGAATTTATTGTAACTGCTAAGACAGTTGAAGAGGCATACACTAAGGCTAATGATATTTATTCAGCCTTAGGCGACTTTACTGTCGAGGTAATAAAGCAGGGCAAAAAGGGCTTTTTAGGCTTTGGTAGAGTTGATGCTGAAATCAAGGTTATCTTTGATGATGGCAAGCCTGAACCTAAGCCAGAAAAGAAGCCTGAGCCTAAAAAAGAGGTTAAGAGCGAGCCAAAGCCACAGCCAAAGAAGGTTGAGCCAAAGCAGGAAAAGCCTCAACAAAAGGTGCAACAGCCAAAGAAGGCTGAGTCAAAGCCACAGCCAAAGCCACAGACTCCAAAGCAGAATGTAAGCGAGGAAAAGGCTGAGGAAAGAATTTTAACAAGAGAAGAAAAGGAAGAGAGCATTTGTGTTACTGTAGAGGAAAAGACAATTGCAGTAAGCTTCCTAAAGAGCTTCATTAAGGATATCGGCTTTAACTGTGAGGTAAAGGCTGATATGACAGTAAACGAAAAGGGCTTCGTTTCAAGACTTATTACAATCGAGGGCGAGGACGCACCATCACTTATCGGCCATCGCGGTGATATGCTTGATGCCCTTCAGTACTTATCAAATCTTTGCCTTGCAAGAAAGAGCGCAGGCGAGCATAAGGAATATGTTAAGGTAATTATCGACATTGAAAATTACAGAGAAAAGAGAGAAAACACCTTAAGAGCATTGGCAAGAAGAATGGCTGAAAAAGCACTTAAGAACCAAAGAAATGTGGTTTTAGAGCCAATGAATCCTTATGAAAGAATGATTATTCACTCCGAGGTACAAGCAATCGAGGGAGTATCTACTCACTCAGTTGGCTATGACGATAACAGAAAAATCGTCATTACCTGTGATAAGAAGAAAAATCATAAATAACATATTTAAAGCAGACACAATTTTGTGTCTGCTTTTTATTGTATTTTCGATTTTAATGTTGTATAATTTAGATACGAATGGCTTGAAACGGAAAATAACTTTTGAGGTGAAATATGGAAAACAAATATATTAATACCTATTGCAATCCTATACCACTACCTAATTATCCTATTGGTAGAACCTGTATAGAAAAAAGGGAAAGCAACAAGTGCGATTTTAGAGAAACAGCTGACCCCTCTGTTATATACGAAAACGGAGTATGGTATCTTTATCCATCTTGTGGTATGGCATATTATTCAATCGATTTTAAGACGTGGGAGCATAAAAAATTAGAAACCTATGACATAGGCTATGCACCAACAGTCGTAAAGCATAATGAGAAATTTTATTTAACTGCTTATGATTCCGACCTTTATGTAGGAGATACACCCTTAGGACCATTTGAAAATATAGGTAGCTTTAAGACTGTGGACGGCAAGGAATTAAGAGTTGGCGACCCAATGCTATTTTCTGATAATGGACGGCTATATCTTTATAGTGGCTGTGGTGGCGAAATCAGAGGCTGTGAGCTTGATTCAAATAATCCAACTCAGCTAATAACAGAAAATATGCTTATGTTTGCAATGAATACAAGGGAGCATATTTGGGAAAGAATGGGCGATAATAATCAAGACCCATCATATAGCTGGATTGAGGGTGCGTGGATGTATAAGAGAGGTGATACCTATTATCTTACATATTCAGCACCTGGAACAGAATGGATAAGCTATGGAATGGGTGCGTATAAGAGCAAATCACCCTTAGGTCCTTGGGAATATATGAAAACGAGTCCGTTTTTACTATCAAGAGAAGGACTTATAAGAGGCACAGGGCATGGCTCAATAGTAGATGGTCCAAACGGAACAGCATGGGTTTTTTATACCTTGTGTGTATGCTATGGTGGAGCATTTGAAAGGCGAATAGGCTATGACCCCATCGGATTTGACGAAAATGGTGATATAATTAAGCTAAGTGCAACTGATACTCCATCATACGCGCCTGGAGCTATAGAAAATCCACACTTGGGTAACCAAGCAGGGCTTTTACCGTTAACGCAGGGAATGAGTGCGTATGCCTCCTCTTGCATTGAGGGCAGAGATGAGCTATATGCAATAGATGACAGCATGAAAACATGGTGGCAACCTAAGGATGAGGATAGCGAGCCAACTCTTAGTGTATTTATGTCATATCATCCTATGAATATTTACACAGCAAGAATAATGTGGCGTGACGTAGGACTTGACTATCATAATGGAAAATTGCCTACACCTATCGGCTATGTGATAGAAGCAAAAAACCAAAATAGCGATTGGGAAATAGTCCTTGATAAAAGTGACAACCAAACGGATATGCTAATAGACTATGCTTATCTAAAACCCGTGAGAGCAACCGAGGTAAGAATACGCATAACAAAAAAGCCGAAAAATACCAAAATTGGCTTAATCGGCTTTACTGTATTTGGAAAATCCTCATATTTTGAATAAAAAATACCAAGTCAATCGACTTGGTATTTTTTTAGTTATTTTTATACTGGTACAGCGAATTTAAATATGAATAGAGCTGCTATAATAGTTACCATTATATCCTTCTTTGTGTACTTTCCTGTGAAAAGTTTTATAAGAACATATGAGATAGCACCAACTGCAATACCATTTGATATTGAGTAGGTAAGTGGCATAAGTATCATTGCTAAGAAAGCAGGAACTGCACTTGCAAGGTCAGTCATATCAACGTCCTTGAAGTTGCGAAGCATTAAAACGCCAACGTAAATAAGTGCAGGAGCAGTAGCAACAGCTGGGATAATAGTAGCAAGTGGGGAGATGAATAAGCAAGCTAAGAATGCCATAGCAGTAGTAAAGGAGGTAAGACCAGTTCTACCACCCTCAGCAACACCAGAGGCTGACTCAACAAATGTAGTAACAGTAGATGTACCAACTACAGAGCCTGCACAGGTAGCAATAGAGTCACAAAGCATACATTTTTCCATATCCTCAGGGTCACCATTTTCGTCAACCATTCCAGCCTGAGCCGAAGCACCATAAAGTGTGCCGATTGTATCAAACATATCTACTAAGCAGAATGTAATAACTAAAACGATAACAGAGAATATACTACCGATTGTTACACCGTCAAATGCAGTAGCCCAGCTTTCACCCTTGAATAGTGAGAAGCCATATTGACCGAATGCATTAAAGGAATCACCGATTTGGTTGAATGAGAAGCTTGGAGCTGTCCATGTAAATAGATAGAATAGAACAGTTGAAACTAAAATACCTAAAACAACAGATGCATTTTTAAGCCATTTGATACCGAGCTTGTTAAAGATAATAATTGCTATAAAGCCAAGGAAGGCTGCTAAAGCAGGGGCAGCACCACCAGCTAACAAACCAAAGGAATCAGTAATTTCCCATTTTGTAAAGTCGCCAAGCTGAACGAATGTATAAGGATTAGCTGTCACGATGTATGATGCCTTAAAGCCAAGTAGAGCAATAAACAAGCCAATACCAGCAGGAATAGCCTTCTTTAAGCAGTCAGGTAAAGCCTTAGCGATATAGCCACGTAAGCCTGTTGCTGAAAGAATAAGGAATACAAGACCTGAAATAAGAATAATAACAAGACCTGCACCATATCCATTTTCTGCTGGAACTGATTTAGCTATACAAGGTGCGATAAATGCAGTAAAGAAGAATGAGTTAAGACCCATACCAGATGCTTGAGCAAATGGCTTCTTTGCTAAAAATGCGTAGAGTAATGTACCAATAACTGCGGCAATGATAGTGCTTATATATACAGCACTCCAAAGTCCATTAGCCTTTAAGTCGGCTTGAAATCCTGTAATTTGATCAGGGTTTACCAAAATGATGTAGCACATTGCAAAGAATGTGGTAATACCGGCAATAATTTCGGTTTTAATGCTTGTGTCTGGCTTTAAACCAAAGAGCTTACCGAAAAAGCCTCTATTAGATTTACCCTGAGCCTTAGGGGCTTCTTTAATCTCTGGTGCTTCATCTTGAACAATGTTTTCGTTGTCCATAAAAAATCCTCCTTCATTTAATGTATTAATTATAGCACATAATATTCCATATTTCAACAAAAAAACACATATTGGTAATTTTAATAGAGTTAAAAATGTATATTTTGTTTGTCATTATTAACAATTTTATATGATAGATTGACAAAAATTTATAAAAGTTGTATAATATGTATGATACTATAAAAATTTCAAGAAACGAGAGTGAAATTTTATGAAAAAAATTGTACTTGTGGTATTAGCTTTAATGCTGATGCTTTTACTTATTTCCTGTGGAGCATCGTCACCGAGTGAGCCAGATAATCCATCTGATGAAACAACTGGTGGAAACGGCTCAGAGGGAGATAAAGAGGGTGATGGGGGAAGCAGCGGCATTGACTGCCCACACTCAAAGGTTGGCGTTTTAGAAGCAGTTGAGGCAACCTGTCAAAAGGAGGGCTTAAGCGAGGGTAGCTACTGTCGTGGCTGTGGTATTACCTTAGTTAAGCAGGAAAAAACTCCAAAGGCTCCTCATAAAGAAGTACCAACTGAGGAGATAAAGCCAACCTGTACTGAGCTTGGATATGCAGGTGGAACTCATTGCTCCGTTTGTAAAGAGGTTATTGAGGAGGCAACGCCTGTTTCAAGAATTGATCATACAGAGGTTGAAAATGAATATGTAGCTCCAACCTGTACCGAGTATGGTAGTAAGGGAGGAACTCATTGCTCTGTTTGTGGCAAGGATATAAAGTCACCAACAACTCTTCCTAAGACTTCTCATACAGAGGTAGCAAATGAGGATAGAGAGGCAACCTGTGCTGAGGCTGGAATAATCGGTGGAACAAGCTGTAGTGTTTGTGGTGCTGTAATTGTTGAGGGTGAGGAAATTCCTGCCTTACCACACACCGAAATTAATCTACCAGGCTATGAGGCAACCTGTGGAAAGACTGGCTTGTCCGAAGGTAAGTATTGTACTGTCTGCAAGCAAACAACCGTAAAGCAAACAGTTATTCCAAAAACTACTCATAAGCTTTTAATCACAGAGGCAGTTGTACCAACCTGTTATAGCGTTGGATATACCGAGGGTAGCGAATGTCGCTTCTGTGGTGAGATTGTATCAGAAAGAGTTGAAATTCCTAAAAAGGCACATACAATAGTTATAGACAAGGCTGTTACAGCAACCTGTGCAAACGATGGACTTACTGAGGGTAGCCATTGCTCGATTTGTGATGAGGTTATTGTAGCACAGGAGATTGTTTCTAAAAACACAAGCTCACACGTATATGATAATTTTGCAACAGTTTCAAAGAGTCCAAGCTTTTCGTCCTCTGGCTCAGGAACTATAAAGTGCTCTAAGTGTGGAAATACACAAAGCATTACATTTAGCAAGCTAACAGCATCAAAGCTAACAGAGGACGATATTTATTCAATCGAAACAGACCAATATAACCCTGCATACGACAATAGATGGAAGGTTATTGATGGTAGCACATCTACAGCAGGTCTTTGGTCCCCTGGTGGTGAGTGGTTTGGAAATGTGGGTGACGTGCTTGTTATTACTCTGAAGCAGGAAATGACGCTTACAGACCTTACTGTATATCTTACAGGAAACTCTACATATGGAACAATAAGAGTAAAGGATTCAGCAGGCAATACTACCATTACCAAAAATGTAAATATAAATGGTGGCGACGCATATGGTGGAAGCTCAAAGGCAGTAAGCATTGCCTCTGGTACTAGCAAAAAAGCATACACTATTGAAATTGAGGTTACAGGACTAAAGTGGGAGAGTGCAATGACCTTTAAGGTTGCCGAGGTGGAAATAACTGCAGCACCGAACGATACACGAATCTCCCATACTCATGATTATAGAGAATTCTTTGGTAATGTGAGAGCAGCAACCTGTCAGCAAACAGGAATTGAAGCATATGATTGCTTCTGTGGACATAGAAAAGAGATTGAAACAGCAAAGGCTGATCATATGTATGAAACCTTAAAATCATCAGTAGCTCCAACATGTACTCAAAATGGTGAGAAGGTTTATTCCTGCGATTGTGGTACAACAAAGACAACTATAATAGAGGCTAAGGGACATGTTTATGAAAAGCTAATTAAGTATAATGTTGTACCAACAGTAAGTAGCTCAGGAAATGCTACATATAAGTGTGTTGGCTGTAGCTCGACACAGAACAAGGAGCTTAGTCCACTTCCTGTTGAAAAGCTTTACTATTTAAGAGTTGCTTCAATAGGCAATGATAAGGCTATATTAAAGCTTAATGTTTATGGCGATTTACCAAGCCTTGAGGTTAGATATAGCGAAAGCGTAATTACAGAGGAAAATTATTCAAGCGCTAAGATAATTGATGCAATAATCGAGGGCGAAAGACAAATAACGCTTACAATTAGCCTTGATGCAAGCTTAGATAAATGCTATTATGTAGCAATCAAGCCATATAGTGGCACAAACTATGGTGAAATGGTAACTGTGCGTGTGGGTGGAAGTGGCGAAATTCCTATTGACTACAGCAAGGCACAGGTGTATAGTGGAGAGGTTTTAAATTCCTTTAGACCATTATTTGATGATGATATTACAACTAAGCTTGGCTTAATCTTTGCAGATTCAGGTGATACAGCAGAGCTTTATGGCTCAAATCTTTCACCAATTATAGATTTTGAATATATTCATTATATAAAGTCACTTAAGCTTTACTATGCTGACGCAGATGTAAAGGCGACTGTAAGATGGTCAGATATTCCACTTGATTTTCAGTCTGAAAATTCACTTTGGGATGGTAGCTATGAGCTTACATCTGTTTCTGGCTGGAATGAAGTTTCAATCAATTCAAAGGCAAGATATGTTCAAATTATATTTGTAGATGGCTCAGCACCATATGAGGTAGAGGCATATGGCTACCAATGTGGCGAGGGCGATGAAATTACAACAAGCGACAAGAAGGAATATCCACTTCTTGGTAATATGATTGGTATGTGTGGCTTCGTTGCAGCAGGTGGAGGACATACTCCAATTGAAAACGTAAGTGCAGCAGGCGTATTAAGAGAATATCATAACTTTGGTTGGTCGTATGATGCAAGCAAGTATGGTAAGCTTGCAAATAATTTCACAACCACATGGATGGGTAACTTCGACTATGAGTATAGGGTATATAGAGAAGCTGGAATAAATGTAATTCCTTGTATCCAATGGGCTCTTGGAAATGGAGAAACCATTTCATATAAGGTAGGTAGTGATAATTTGCCTCTATATTCGAGTGGAAGTCTTATAAAGTCAACCTTCTGGGAGCGCTTTAATCCACATACATATTTTGTATTTGCAGACCACTTCTTTGCATTTGCAGCACGATATGGCTCAAACTCTTCATCATATCTTTATGAGGTAATGAAAAGCCATTGCTCTGATGCTCCATCAGTAGGACAGGGGACTGTTGAGTGGATTGAAATGGGTAACGAGCCTGATGGAAACTGGAATGGTATTCATAACTATCTCTCAGCTTATCAGCTTGCAGCTGCAACCTCTGCTGCATACGACGGACATTGTCGTACAATGGTAACTGACTCAGGTGCATATCACTTAGGTGGTAAAAATGCTGACTCAAGCATTAAATTGGCACTTGCAGGTGTTTCAGGTGTTAGTAATGAATACATAATGGCTCTATGCTATTGGATGAAGGCTAATAGACCTGATGGTAGTGTTGCATTTGATGCATTTAACGTACACCATTATATGACAAAGGCTATTGAATTACCAAACGGCTCAACTGCTTATGTAGGTATTTCTCCAGAGGAGGCGAATTTAGCAGGCATACTTTCTGAGCTTATAGGAATTAGAGATAAATACTATCCTGATAAAGAGGTTTGGATTACAGAGTTTGGTTGGGATACCAACCAAAGCTACGCTACATCAACATCATGTCACGCATACGGAGAGTATACAGGTAGACAGGTACAGGCTATGTGGTTAACACGTGCATACTTGCTCTTATCAGGCATAGGAATTGATAAGGCTGATATGTATATGGCGCATGATACAGGCGTTGAGGCTACATCTGTAGGTAAATATAACACCTGTGGTGTAATAGCCTATGAGTATGATGAAAACGGAGAGAAAGTTCAGGTTAAGAAGGATTCATATTATTATATGTACACATTGAAAAACACTCTTGGTGGTTATCGCTTTGATAGTGTTGTTGAATCCTATGACGAAAACGTAATGGTTTACAAGTATGTGACAGACGAGGGCAAAACAGCATATGCACTATGGTGCAAGACCTCTGACGGAACAAAGGTTGATAACTATCAATTAGCTATTGATGGAAGCAGTGCAACGCGTGTAAGAAATGAATATGGTTACACAGAGGGTCTTAGACAGACAATCTTTGCTGATGAGTATGGCTATGTTTCAGTAAACGTAAGCGAGAATCCTATTTATGTTGTAGTTGACTAATTAAATAAAAAAAGCAGGAATTTTAGTTCCTGCTTTTTTATTAGCCTGCAATATCATAAACAGACAGTAGTTTAATTTCATTAAAAAGCGTTTGCTTGTCTAAATCTGTCCTTGCAAAAACCTCATACGGTTTATCATTTATTAAATCAAAATAATTATCGCTAAGCACAATATCGTGGTTTTTAAAGGACACCTCTACATTTTTAGCAAATGCGCTACTTATAAAGGAAAGATAATAGCCTCCATCAGCATTTTTAATATCTACCTTAATATCAGGCTTTAAAAAATCAAAATGCTTTGGATTTATAGAAAGCTCGGTGTTTCTTGCAAGTAGCTTGTCGTTTTTGTCGTATAGCTCTGCATAAAAATAAGTATCTCTTGTGTTTAAAAGCTCCTTGCTTGAATAGCTTTCTATATCAAGAGAGGAAAGGGATTTTACCGACACCCTTGCCTTGCTTTCAAATAATGAGGTAAAGTCATTTTTCATTATACCAACTAATATATAGCCCTCAAAGTCATTTAGTGTTTCGTTAGATACGTTTATTGTGATTTGACCATTTTCATTAAACAAGCCGAGAGATACAGGCTGATAGAAATTTTTAGCAAAGTAGTGAAGAGCCTTATACCTTCCAAAATAGTCAACGCTTGACCAAGAGGCAACAGGCCAGCAATCGTTTAATTGCCAATAAATTGAGCCCATTGTATAGCCACGACATCTTCTAAAATGCTCAACCCCACATTTAATAGCAGATGCCTGATTTAGCTGTGAGGCATAGACAGTAGCCTCTAAGCTCTTAGGCATTTGATACATTTCTGCTAAATATCTAAGTAGCTTTACATTTCCGTGCCAATGCTTTTGATGACTTTCCATAGTATATGAAAGTAGATTTCTCTCATTTTCAGGACAAAAGGCTTCTATTGTTTTAATATTAGGAAGACTTTCAAAGCCATATTCAGAGCAGAAACGGAATTTGTGCTTTCTGTATTCGTCAAACTGACAGCCACCATTCCATACATCCCAAAAATGAACGTCACCGACAGAGTGACATTGAGGATTATTAAGACCACCCTTTGAGGTTGGACTTGATGGAGAATAGGAGATAAATGGAGCATAATCGTTGCATATAGAGGGCAAAATTTCCTCGTATAGCCTTAAATAGTCCTGTCTTACTAAGCTATCGTTACCATCTGCACATTCCCAGCTGCAAATAGCCTCCTCCATCTCGTTGTTTCCACAAAGCAAGCCAAGACAAGCGTGATGACGTATTCTTTTTACGTTATAAATAGCCTCATATATAAATTCCTTTTCAAAGTCCTTACGAAGCCAAACGTTAGCACAGGCAACCATAAAGTCCTGCCATACAATAAGACCATATTTATCGCAAAGCTCATAAAAGTAATCGCGAGGATAATATGCGCCACCCCAAACTCTAATACAGTTAAAGTTAGCAAAAACGCAGTCCTTTATAAGATTTTCCAATCTTTCGTCACTCTCGTAAGAGATTAAGGAGTCAATAGGCACGAAATTTGCACCCATTGCAAAAATTTTAATATTATTTACCTTGAAGCAAAATTCTTGACCAAATTCATCGTTTTCACGGCTCAAGGAAAGGGTGCGTAAGCCAAATTTCTTTGATACTGTGTCTATTAATTGCTCGTTTTTATAAAGATAGAAGCTTACATTATATAAATTTTGCTCGCCATAGCCGTTAGGCCACCAAAGCTTAGGATTTTCTATGGTAATTTCGCCTTGTCCGTTTTCAAGCTCAATTATTTTACCATCAATTTCGCATAAAATACGCAAGCCTTCGTTATTATGCCTAGTAGTAGCAGAGAGGGAAAGAGTAACAGAACCGTTTTCGTGGCTTTGATTAATCAATATATCCTCAATCTTATCGGTGTTATAAAGGCATAATTCAACCTCACGGAAAATTCCCATATTAGGAAGCGTTGGCGCCCAATCCCAGCCAGACATATAAAATGCCTTTCTTAAATGGGAAGCGCCAGGTAGAGTATCACCATTCATATATAGGTGATGCTCCCTTTCCATCTTATCAAAGTATTTTGTAGGTGACTTAAATTCAAGCCTTAGTATGTTTTTCTCCTTGACAAGCTTTTTTATATCGTATTCATATTTGCGGTGCATATTCATAACACTATCTAATAAAACGCCATTTAAGTAAATGTCGCAAATAGTGTCAAGTCCATAAAAGCAAAGCTCTATATGCTCGAAGCTTAGCTCACCTTTGCTTAAAGAAAGCTCGCTATAAAAGGAACAATCCTTATCTGAAAGAGAGGAAAGCTCCTTTTCATTTGTAGAGTAGTAAGGGTCAGAAATATATCCGTGATTAAGTAAAACACTATACATATCGCAAGGCACAGTACAATCAAGCTCACGATAAGTGTCAAAATCCATTTTCCAATTATTAATTAACATAAAAGCCTCCTGTGCGTAGCTATCTTTACTTTATCACAAAACGAAAGGTATTTCAATAAAAAACAAATAAAAGCAAAAAACTATTGACAAAGAGAAAAAAATTGTGTATAATTGTAAAGCAAACTAACGAAAACAGCAGTTTGCGACCATTTAAAATGGTTATGCTTGTGGGAATACTCAAGTTGGCTGTAAGAGGCGTCCCTGCTAAGGATGTAGGCCCCGTTCGGGGTGCGGAGGTTCGAATCCTCTTTCCCACGCCAAATAAAAATGACAGGCTTTATGCCTGTCATTTTTATTTTTGACGTTGGAATAGGGCTATGTTGAACCGACCTTTGTGGCTTTGCCACAAATGAGGTGCGCAAACGAGCAACAAAGCGTTGGGAGCTTGCTCACAAAAGCTGTGCGAAGT
>JAFTKN010000009.1 GCA_017453255.1 Clostridia bacterium
CAGAACCTTGTTACTCGCAGGCTCGTAATAAGCACAGAACAAAAACAGACACTCCTAAAACTAAAAAGCTAAATAAAATTGTATTTTTAGTAAAAAATAATGTCGAGATGTTGCAAAAAATTGCAACATCTCCTCTTTTTTATGTCTGTTTTTTAGACGCGACCTCGCACTCTACCGTACGAAGTACGCCTACGTTTGCGAGTTCACGTCTTCTGCACTCATTTCACTATCCCCCAAAAAAGGAGCTGTCGCTAATGCAACAGCTCCTTTGTTTTTTATTTAGACTTATTTAAAAATTCCTTTAGCTTTTCAAAGCTTTCTTTACTTATAACATGCTCGATTTTACAGCTATCCTCAAGGGCTGTTTCCTCGCAAACACCGAGAGTCATTAAGGCTTTGGCTATAATTTCGTGACGTTCATAAACATTTTGAGCAATTTTAAGTCCTTTTTCGGTAAGGTCTAAGTAGCCGTTTTCATCAGCTACTACATAGCCTTCCTCTCTAAAGTGCTTCATAGCGACAGACACGCTGGGCTTAGTAACCTTAAGCTCGTTTGCAACGTCTATGCTTCTTACAAGACCCTTAGATTTTTTTAGCACTAATATAGTCTCAAGATAATCCTCGCCAGACTCCTTAATAATCATGCCTGTCCCTCCTTTTATAAACTAAGATAATTATATCATAAAATAGCTTAATTGTCAATTACATTGTAGCCTTGATTTTTGATTGTGTCAATAACAATTTGCTTATCAACCTCTTTTGAAAAAATAACGGTTGCACTTTTATTTTCGTGACTTGCCTCGGCACTAACAGCACCATCAAGTGCTAAAAGAGCATTCTTAACTCTTGCTTCACAATGTGGGCACATCATACCCTCAACCTTTACTGTGATTTCCATTTTGCTTTCTCCTTTTATATCCTCTAATTTGGGGATTTCCTTTAATTTTGATTTATAATGTGGATTTTTGTTTTTGTTAAATAGGTTCAGCCTTAAAGCATTTAAAACAACGCTAACGCTTGAAAGGCTCATAGCAAAAGCGCCTATCATAGGGCTAAGTGTAAAGCCAAGTGGTACAAAAATACCGATGGCTACAGAAATTGCTATCAAATTATATATAAATGCCCAGAATAGATTTTGACAAATATTATTAAAGGTCGCCTTACTTAGCTTGATAGCAGTACATAAATCAATAAGATTGTTTTTGGTAAGCACCACGCTTGCTGTATCAATAGCTACGTCTGTGCCTGCACCAATAGCCACACCAACGTGGGAGGAGGCAAGGGCAGGGGCGTCGTTTATTCCATCACCAACCATCATGGTTTTACCATACCTGCTTAGCTTTTCAACTATATCCTTCTTTTCCTCTGGCATAACCTCGCTAATGCACATATCAATTCCTACGTGATCACTAACACGCCTTGCAGTAAAACGATTATCTCCTGTAAGCATTACTGTATATATACCCATATGCTTTAGCTTTTGTATTGCCTCACGGCTTTCACTCTTTACATAATCAGCTAAAACAAAAAAGCCTATACACGTGTCGTTCTTTTTTATGAATATAACCATTTTTCCTTGTGTGGAAATCTGATTGTAGGTATCATAAAGCTCCTTTGGAGAGCCTACTAATTTGTAGCTTCCAATTTCATAATAGCTTTCGTTAATATATCCACTAATTCCGCTACCCTTAAGGGTTTTATAATCTGTTACATCAAATAAGGTAGCATTATGCTCCTTGCCATAATCACAAATAGCTCTTGCAAGTGGATGCTCGCTTCTGCTTTCCAAAGAATAGGCAATGGAAACAAGCTCATCTTGGTCGATTTCAAAGCAATTAATGTCGGTAACAAAGGGCTTGCCTAAGGTAATAGTTCCTGTTTTATCAAGAACTACTATTTGCGTTTTTCCAGCCTGCTCAAGAGCCTCAGCATTTTTAAATAAAATGTTATTTTTTGCACCTATGCCATTTCCAACCATTATAGCAACAGGTGTTGCAAGACCTAATGCACATGGACAACTGATTACTAAAACTGAAATTCCGTGGGTTAGTGAAATGCCGATATCACCGAGTGCAATTTGCCATATTATTGTAGTTATTAAGGCAACTAAAAGCACGCAAGGAACGAAAATTCCCGACACAGTGTCAGCAATTTTAGCAATTGGCGCTTTTGTGCTTGATGCGTCCATTACTGTTTGAATAATTTTTGAAAGGCTTGTGTCCTTGCCAACCTGTGTTGCCTTTACCCTTACATAGCCCGACTTATTAATTGAGGATTCAAAAACCCTTTCGCCAACTGATTTATCTCGTGGAACGCTTTCGCCAGTAAGAGATGCCTCGTCAAATGAGCCCTCACCCTCAATAATTTCACCATCTGCGCAAACACTCATGCCTGCCTTGACGATAAATATGTCGCCAACCTTTAGCTCGCTTATTGGAATTTCAGCTTCAACTCCGTCACGAATAATTAGAGCAGTCTGTGGCTTTAGCTTCATAAGTGATTTTAGTGCATTTGTGGTTTTGCCCTTTGAAATTGCCTCAAGCATCTTTCCAAAGGTGATAAGAACAAGCACCATAGCGGCTGCCTCAAAATAGAGGTTATGCAAATAATGCTTTGCAGTAATTAAGCTATCTATAGTGTTAGCTTTTACACAATCACTAATTAAAAACAAGATTACAATACTATAGATGTATGAGGTAAGAGAGCCCAAGGAAACAAGCGTTGCCATATTTGGCGATTTTTTAATAACACCCTTTGCACCATTTATAAAGAATTGCTGGTTAATCACCATTACAATCGTAGCTAAAACAAGCTCTAAAATTCCTATTGCAACGAAATTTCCCTCAAAAAATGGTGGGAGAGGAAACGACCACATGTTATGTCCCATAGAAACATACATCAATGGTAAAAGGAAGAAAAGTGAAGCAATAAAGCGTTTAAATAGTATAGATGCTTCATTATTTTCAAAGGATGTGGTAGTGGTATCTACTTTGTCTTCTGATTCTTCACTTCTTGCACCATAGCCTGCATCCTTTACAGCCTTAATTATTTCCTCGTCTGAAAGAGATGAGGAAACAACCATAGAGTTAGTAAGCAAATTAACCTGACAGGAGGTAACTCCCTTTAGCTTGCTAACAGCCTTTTCTACACGTGCAGAGCAGGAGGCACAGCTCATACCTGTAATATTAAACTTTTTCATAAGCCATCTCCTTTCTAAATAGTATTTTATCACCAAAGAATAATATTTGCAAGGGTAATTTTTGTTAGAAGAGGTGTAAAGAAAAGCTTAGCCACAGAAGCCTACATTAATTAAATATAAGGAATTTTTTCACTTCAAGAAAAAAGTTGAAATTTTTTTCAAAAACCTATTGACAAATAATGGACGTGGTGCTACAATATGTGTGTCAGTTAGTTTGGACTAACTCATGCTTTTAAAGGAGGTACACGAAATGATGCCTTTGGCTATGGCTAAACCAGGAGAGATAAATAAGATAGTTAAAATTTCTGGTAAAGATGAAACAAAAAGATTTCTAAATAATTTAGGCTTTGTTGAGGGAGCAGAGGTTTCTATTGTGTCTGTTTTGGGTGGAAATATGATAGTTCATATAAGAGACGGACGTGTGGCTCTTGATGGAGATTTGGCTCGTAGAATAATGGTTTAACCAAGTTCTATATATTCTACTTTTGTTGGAAGGAGGCTTTACTATGACACTTAAAGAGGTAAAGGTTGGCGAAACTGTAACTGTTACCAAGGTCGCTGGTGATGGCGTTGTTAGACGTCGCATTATGGATATGGGTATTACACGTGGAGTTGAGATTTACGTAAGAAAGGTTGCTCCTTTAGGAGACCCAATCGAGCTTACTGTGAGAGGTTATGAGCTATCTGTAAGAAAGCAAGATGCAGAAATGGTTATAGTAAAATAGTAACAGTTTAATTTTTTTATTGTACGGTTAGATTAGACTAACTAAGGAGGGTAAAATGTCAATAAAAATTGCGTTAGTTGGTAACCCCAACTGCGGTAAAACGACTCTCTTTAACGCACTAACAGGCTCAAATCAGTATGTAGGTAACTGGCCTGGCGTTACAGTAGAGAAAAAAGAGGGAAAAATCAAGTGGAACAAAGAGGTTGTTGTTACTGACTTGCCTGGTATCTATTCCTTGTCTCCATATTCCCCAGAGGAAGTAATTGCAAGAAATTATCTTGTAAATGAAAAGCCTGATGTTGTTTTGAATATTCTTGACGGTTCAAACCTTGAAAGAAATCTATATTTAACAACACAGCTTGCTGAGCTTGGTATTCCAATGATTGTCGCTGTCAATATGATGGATATCATAAGAAAAAATGGCGACGAAATCAATCTAAATAAGCTTAGCGAGGACTTAGGCTGTAAGGTTGTTGGTATTTCTGCTGTAAAGGGTGAAAACGTTAAGGACGTAGCAGAGAAGGCAATTAGCCTTGCAGGCAGTGAACAAAAGGTTAAGAAAAATCTCTTTTCTAAGGAAGTTGAAGAGGTGCTTTCAAAAATAGAGGAAGAAGCGCTTGCAGAAATTGAGGAGAGCAAAAAGCGCTGGTACGCAATAAAGCTCTTTGAAAGAGATGAAACAATGACAGTTGATATGAACAATACAACTGCTGAAAATATCGAAGGCTATATTGCAAGCGTTGAGGATGCGCTTGATGATGATGCTGAGGGTATTATTACAAACGAAAGATACGATTATATTACTAAAATTGTAGTCAAGAAAAAGAACAAGAAGATCTCTGAAAAATCAACTATTTCAGATAAAATAGATAAGGTTGTAACAAACAGATTTCTTGCACTTCCAATATTCGCGCTTATAATGTTCTTTGTTTACTATATCGCAATGGCTCCTGGCTTTATAGGTGATGCCTTGACAGGCTGGGCAAATGATGGCGTATTTGGTGATGGTTACTTCCTATTTGGTGTAGGCGAAGATAATTATAACGCCGCGGTTGAAGATTTTGAATATAATACTTCGATAGTTGAAAGTGCTCCAGAGGGCTTTGCCCCAGGTCAAACCTTTGAAATTCAGGGTGAGGACGAGAAACCAATCACTATTACATACGATAAGTTTTTAGAAGCACAGAGTGTAGAAGAACCAAATCCTGCTGATGGATACGGAGCTTGGATTCCTGGCATTCCTGCACTTGTTGGACAGTTGCTTGATAAGGCACATAGTCCAGCATGGCTTTCTAGCTTGATTCTTGATGGTATTATTGGTGGCGTAGGTGCAGTTTTAGGCTTCGTTCCACAAATGCTATTATTATTCTTAATGCTTTCACTTCTTGAAGACTGTGGCTATATGTCACGTGTTGCATTCATTATGGACAGAGCATTTAGAAGACTTGGTCTCTCTGGCAAATCCTTTATTCCTATGCTCGTTGCAACAGGCTGTGGTGTTCCTGGCATTATGGCAAGCAGAACAATTGAAAATGAACGAGATAGACGAATGACGATTATGACAACAGGCTTTGTTCCTTGTGGCGCTAAGCTTCCAATCGTTGGACTTATCGCAGGTGCGGTATTCGGTGGTAATCCATTTATCGCGGTATCTGCATACTTTATTGGTATTGCAGCAGTAATTATTTCAGGCATTATTTTGAAGAAAGTAAAGGCTTTCAAAGGTGAGCCTGCACCATTTGTTATGGAGCTTCCTGCTTATCATGCACCAACAGCAAAGAACATTGGCAAGGCAACATGGGAGCGTGGTTGGTCATTTATTAAGCGTGCAGGAACAGTAATATTTATTTCTGCAATGATTATTTGGTTGCTTAACTCCTTCTCTTGGGCATCTGTTTCACACGAACACGAAATAGAGCTTGTAGATGAAAATGGTGAAGTAATAACAGTAGTAGAAAATCACGAACACACAGGTATTTACTATATTGGTGAAGGCTGTGAAAGTGATTCAATATTGAAGGTAGTTGGATCATCCTTCTCACCATTATTTGAGCCACTTGGATTTGGTGAATGGCAACCAACAGTAGCAACTGCACTTGGCTTGGTGGCTAAGGAAGAGGTTGTTGGTGTATTTGGAACACTGTCGGAAATGCTTCCTGAGGATAACGACCTGCTCGGTGAAATTGAGGAGGGAGAAAATAGTGGAGCTGAAATTATCGGTCAAGAGTTCTTTAACGGTAGTATGCTTGCCGCATTCTCGTTCTTAATATTCAATTTACTTTGTGCTCCTTGCTTCGCTGCAATTGGTGCAATCAAACGTGAAATGAATAGTGGCAAATGGACACTTGCAGCGGTTGGCTATATGACAGGTCTTGCATATTTGGTTTCGCTTATGATTTACCAATTCGGTATCCTATTCAGATGGGGTGCATTTAGTGGTTGGACAGTTGTAGCTGTAATTGGCTTAGTATTTATGCTATATATGCTATTCCGTCCAGCAGAATTTACAATTACAGGTGCTATTAAAAAAGCACTTAATAAGGAAAAAAAGGTTACACAAAAATAATTAGGAGGTAATTTGCATGACAGCAGGTTCAATTGCGATACTTGGCGTAGTTTGTGCAATTGCGGTTGCAATAATTGCATCGTGGATAGTTGGCAAAGCTAAGGGCAAGGGCGGCGGATGTAGCGGAAGCTGTGGAGGCTGTTCAGGCTGTGCAATGTCAGGCAAGTGCCACGAAAAAAAGAAATAAGCTTTAAAAAGCTCAATCTATATAAAACTCTTTAAAAAACTTTCCAAAAAACACCCAAGCCAAAGGGGAACAGGCTTGGGTCGTTTTTTAGAGTAATGCGCAAATAAAAATAATGTATTTTAAAAAAATTAAAAAAATTCAAATTAACTATTGACAAATAAGACATTATATGATAAAATATTGCCGTTGCAAGACCACCTATGCTGGTGTGGCTCAATGGCAGAGCAGCTGATTTGTAATCAGCAGGTTGATGGTTCGACTCCGTTCACCAGCTCCAAGGTCTTGCAAATATGGGGGATTTCCCGAGCGGCCAAAGGGGGCAGACTGTAAATCTGTTGTCAACGACTTCGGTGGTCCGAATCCACCATCCCCCACCAATAAAAAAGACACCTAACAAGGTGTCTTTTTTATTGGTCGTGAATGAGTCTTCGGACGACATTTCCGTCTTTGACGGAAATGTGGTTCGCAATTTGCGAGCAAGCCACAATCAGCTCGCTAGTAAGTGGTGCGAGCAAATCTTGCCACAAGGCAAGAATCCACCCTCGGATATGATTGCACCAAATTTATTGGGAGTAACGAAATTGCAAACCACAAAACAGGCATCCGAAAGGGATGCCTGTTTACTTACATGATTTATTCAAGCCCTAATAGCCAATTTACAGAAACCTTTAAAATCTTAGAAAGAGCACGTAATTCATAATCGGCTACAAATCTTGTGCCTATTTCTATTCTGGAAACGCTATCTCTTTCGATGTTAATTCCTGCAACCTGAAGCTGTGCTGACAATGCACTTTGAGTTAGACGCTGGCGGCATCTTGCCTCATGAACTCTGTCACCACATATGTTCTTTTTTCCGTTGAAATCATAAATCTTCATAATTTTCTCCGAATAGTCTTTAGATAAAGTTCAGAATTTATCTTGACTTTAACACAAATTTACTGTATAATTGTGTTAAAGATAAGAATATTGATTTTATGTTAAGATTTATTGATATTTTTATCCTAATTTTTTAAAAAAATTCAAAGGAAAGGGGGGAATGACAATGAAGAAAATTTTAAGTGTTTTAATGGTACTTGTATTGGTTTGTAGCTCAATGCTTATGCTCGTTGCTTGTGGAGGAGATGGTGGTAATGGAGGGGTAAATCCTGATGATATTACCTTAGGCTCACTTACAGAAAAGCCGGAAGATTATTCTGTGTTTTCAAATGAGTACGTTACATTTTACTATCCATCAAGTTGGGAAAGTAATAAGTCCTCAGATGATATAGGTTACGTAGCAGATATGACAACTGGATTAACTTTTCTTGCAAGTGTGGCACAAACAAATAATGAAAAGCCTGATTCGATTGTTGAAGATCTTCGCAGGCATGTTATAGAAGATGTTCCAGATGATATAACTGGTGTAATGGTAAGCGAAGTAACAATGATTAAGGAAAATGTTTACACATTTGAGCAGTCATTTAATGGACAAACAACAACCTTTCTTTATGTATTTTCTGTAAATGATGACGGCAATGCTATTTGCTATATTGAAACACGATACTCTATCGGACACAATATGGAACAAATTACTACTATTATAAATTCAATTCAATTTGCAAATTAAAAAAGAGAGCATTGGCTCTCTTTTTTTGTACTTAAAAAGGGACTGCAAAAGCAGTCCCTTGATTTTATTTTGCGTAGTCAACTACACGGCTTTCTCTAATAAGATTAACCTTAATCTGTCCTGGATATTCAAGCTCGCTTTCGATTTTCTTAACAATGTCACGTGCAACGAGAGCCATTGTTTCATCACCGATTTGCTCAGGCTTAACCATAATACGAATTTCACGACCTGCCTGAATAGCAAATGTCTTTTCAACACCCTCAAAGCTTTTAGCGATTTCCTCAAGCTTTTCAAGTCGTTTTATGTAGTTTTCAAGATTTTCACGTCTTGCACCTGGTCTTGCAGCAGAAATAGCATCTGCAGCTTGAACAATAACAGCGATAATTGATTGAGCCTCGACATCACCATGGTGCGCCTCGATTGCGTGAAGCACCTCTTTTGACTCCTTGTATTTCTTAGCTACATCTACACCGATTTGAACGTGTGAGCCCTCAATTTCGGCTGTTAGAGCCTTACCAATATCGTGTAGCAAGCCTGCACGCTTAGCAAGTGTAATATCAGCGCCAAGCTCGGCAGCCATAACGCCTGCAAGCTCGGAAACCTCAATAGAGTGGGTAAGAACATTCTGACCATAGCTTGTTCTGTATTTTAGACGACCGAGAAGCTTAATAAGCTCAATATTGATGCCGTGAACACCTGTTTCAAAGGTAGCTCTTTCACCAGCCTGCTTAATAGAGGCATCAACCTCTTTTTTAGCCTTCTCAACGCAATCCTCAATTCTTGTTGGGTGAATACGTCCGTCTGAAATAAGCTTTTCAATAGCAATTCTTGCAATTTCACGTCTAACAGGGTCAAAGCCAGAAATAGTAATAGCCTCTGGTGTATCGTCAATGATAAGCTCAACGCCTGTAAGATTTTCAATAGCCCTTACATTACGTCCCTCGCGTCCGATAATTCTACCCTTCATTTCGTCGTTTGGTAGAGGAACAACAGAAATAGTAGCCTCAGATACATGCTCTGATGCGCATCTTGCGATAGCGAGAGAGATAATGTTCTTTGCCTTCTTATCTGCATCCTCCTTAAATTCAGCTTCAAGCTCAATAAGTCTTTGAGCCTGCTCGTGCCTAACGTCATCCTCAAGATTCTTAATGAGCAAGGCTCTTGCCTCCTCAGCACTGTATCCTGAGATTTTTTCAAGCAATTTAAGCTGTGTTTCGTGTGCCTGTGTTAGCTTTTCTTTAATTTCGTCAATTTCTTTAACCTTCTTTTGAAGTGCTTCTTCCTTCTTTTCAAGGGCATCAACCTTTTTGTCGAGGTTTTCTTCCTTATTAGCAAGTCTTGTTTCCTGACGGTTAAGGTCACTACGTCTTTCCTTTATTTCAGCATCAAGCTCTTTTCTTTCCTTGGAAATCTCGTCCTTAGCCTCAAGTAAAAATTCCTTGCGCTTGGTTTCAGCAGCTTTTATAGCATCCTCAAGTAGCTTTTTCGCCTGTTGCTCAGCAGAGCCCAATTTTTTATCTGCAGAAAGCTTTCTTATAATTGAGCCAATAATTCCGCCAACAATAAGACAGAGAACAGAAGCGCCAGCTATGAGTCCAATAGCTAATGGTAATTCCACAACACGTACCTCCTTTATTTTATTTGTGTGAAAGCTTCTCCACAAGGTGGAGAACAAAAAAGGTATGTAAAAAGCAGTGGGGGTACACAAAGCCCCATAGCAATATTTCTACATACTATAATTTTATATTATAAAATCAATAAAGTCAAGACTTAATTTACAAATAGTTAAAATTTTATAATATTTATTGTGGTGGAAAATAATCGTAGCTTATTGAAATTTGCTTACATATCATATATAATATAATTAGCATATTTTTCCGAGTGAGGTGAACAAATGAAGCTAAGTGAGGCAAAAATCAACTTTTTGGATAGTCTTGCAAAGGGTGCATTACTAACCGCAACTGACAACGAATGTAAGTCAAATACAATGACGGTTTCTTGGGGTGGCTGTGGAATTTTATGGGGAGAGCAGGTTTGCTTTCTGTTTGTAAGACCTGAAAGATACACCTACTCATTTTTAGAGAATGGAAGCTATCTGTCGTTGTCATTTTTAAAGGAGGATGAAAAGGACACCTTAGCATTTTGTGGAACAAAATCAGGCAGGGACGTGGATAAATTTAAGGAATGTGGCCTTGATTTTACCTTGGAAAACAAAAGTGTGTGCTTTGAAAAAGCGATTTGCACAATTCAACTAAAAAAGCTATATGCACAGGATTTGAAATCAGAGTGCTTTCTCGAACCAGAGTTGCTAAAATGGTATAAGGGACAGGGAATACACAAAATGTATATTTGCGAAATATTAAATGTAAAGGAATAGAATAATGAAAAACGGAGCTTGGATTACTGAAAAAAGCAGAGATGCGTCAAATAATCAAACATATTACTTTAAAAAGGATTTTGATTTAAAGACTGTTAAAGAGGCTAAAATTGAAATTTCTGCTCAGGCAAGATATAAGCTGTTTATTAATGATAGCTATGTTTGCTGTGGACCATGTAAGGGTAGCAGAGAAAAGACCTTTTTCGATACAGTTGACGTAACAAAATATCTTAAGGTTGGTAAAAATCAGATTTTTGTTGAGGTTTTACAGCTTGTGTCAACTGATGTTGAGGGTAAAATGTCACCTATTGAGGGCGTTTTGAGAGTCGGCCCTGCGCTTCTTTGCTGTGAGCTTAATTGTGGAAGCATGTGCATAAAAACAGACGAAAGCTGGCTTTGTGCAAAAGTAGAGGGCATTAAGCACATGAGTGCAAGTAGCTGTTATTCTGCTGCGACAAGAGAGATAGTTGATTTGAAGGCTATCGAAAATATAGAATTTGATAATGCAGTTAAGCAATGTGGTATTTCAAATGGTGAAGAGGACCATTATTGGTGGGGCTCTACAAATAGACTATTCCTTTTTGAAAGACCTATTCCAATGCTCGATTTTAAGGATAAGACAGACATTGTTTCCTTTGATGGTGAGTTTTTTGAGGCAAAATATTTGACCTTTGGCTTCCCGCGCTTTAAGGTTAGTGGTAAGGGTAAAATCAGACTTTATTATTTTGAATGCTTTACTGAAATTCAAGGCAAGACAAACAATGTGCGTACTGATAGAGGTCTCGACTTTACAAAGGAAATGTATGATGAGCTTACAGTAGATGGTGAATTTACATATGAGCCATTTTGGTTTAGATGCTTTCGTTTTATAAACGTGGAAAAAACGGGAGACGTGTCGATAAAATTGGATAGCTTCTTAGAGGTTAATTATCCAATGGAGGTAAGACAGGATTACGATTTTGGAAGAAGTGACGATAATAAGCTTTGGGAAATTAGCGTAAGAACACTTCAAAGATGTATGCACGAAACATATGAGGATTGTCCTTTCTATGAACAGCTTCAATATGCTATGGATACCTCTGTTCAAATGCTATTTAACTACCAGCTAACAGATGATGATTTGCTTGCAAGAAAGGCGATGGATGACTTTGCTGCTGCCCAGCTTTCAAACGGCCTTATGCCCTCAAGAGCTCCTTCGGTAGGCGAGCAACATATTCCAACCTTCCAATTCTATTTTATTTTTATGGTTTACGCTCACTATATTCGATTTGGCGATAAAGCGCTTGTTAGAAAGCATTTAAGAGCTATGGATGGAGTAATTGAGTGGTTTAGCCAGCATATGACTGATGACGGACTCGTTGGACAGAGCAAATATTGGAACTTTGTTGACTGGGCAAAGCCTTGGGGATATGTAGAGGGTAAAAATGATGGTGGTGTACCTGTAGATATTGACGAGGGAATTATCGGTATTTATAATCCAATGATGGCATATTTTCTACAGTGTGCCTCAAAGCTAAACGCAATTTGTGGTAGGCGTGATGTAGCAAAGGAATATTTAGATAAGGCTAATTCTATCAAGAAAAATGTTGAAAAATTCTTCTATGATAAGAAAAAAGGCTTATATGCTGACAATTTAACCCATACCAAATACTCACAGCATATGCAGACATGGTGTGTGCTTAGTGGTGTTTGTAAGGGTGACAAGGCAAGAAGGATAATGGAAAATTGTCAAGAACTTGAGGCAAAAAGCACCTATGCCTTTGCATACTTTTACTTCAGAGCCTTAGAAAGCGTTGGGCTTTATGAAAAAACTGAGGAAATGATGGAGAGCTATCGTAATCTGCTAAAATTAAACTGTACTACTGTTCCTGAAACACCTGAGTATTCAAGAAGTGATTGTCATGCTTGGGGTGCACTTGCAATTTATGAATTTAGTGCAACTGTTTTAGGCGTAAGAACCTATGATATAAGCGAAAAATCTGTTCTTGTAAAGCCATACATAAAGGATAGAAATTATGCCAAGGGGACGGTTTCTACAATCGGTGGAAATATCACAGTTGAGTGGAAAAGGCTTGATGACAAATTTGAAATTACAGTATGTGGAAACGACAAAACTAAAAAGGTAATAGTTATGCCTAATGGCGACACATACGAAACAAATGATAAAAAAGCAACCTATAAATGTAACTTATAAAAAGGAAGTAAAAAATATGCGTATAGCTTTGATTGCACATGATAAGAAAAAGGATAATATGATTAGCCTTGCAATAAAGTATAAGGACACCTTAAAGGATCACGAGCTTTTTGCAACTGGTACAACAGGAACTCTTGTAATGGGAGAAACAGGCTTACCAATTAGGAGAATGAAAAGTGGTCCTCTCGGCGGTGACCAACAAATTGGCTCAATGGTAGCAGAGGGAAAGCTTGATTTGATTATTTTCCTGCGTGACCCACTAACCTCACAACCACACGAGCCTGATGTAAGTGCACTTTTACGTCTTTGTGATGTTCAGTCGATTCCTCTTGCGACGAATCAAAAAAGTGGTGAAATAATGCTTGAGGCGGTAAAAAGCGGACTTATTAAGTAAAATTTTATAACAAAAAACAGGAATTTTTGAAATTCCTGTTTTTATATTATAGATTTTATTTAAGTGTATTGAACTTATACTTAAATCCTGTAGATGCGTTTTTCTTTTTGAAGAATGTGAAGTATAGTGTAAGAACGATACCACCCACAAGGAATAAAGAGCCGATAACTATTAAAACAATAACCCAAGCAGGAATTTCGCTTGTGTTTGAAATAGGTAAGCGGTCGATTTCCTCGATTATTTCTGTTTTACAAATAGCACAGAAGTATCTTGTTTGTCCTCGGGATGTTTCTGTAGGCTCAAGTAGTATCTCACCCTCGCCCTCTTTAACGTGCTGACCTTCGATTAGCGTTTCACGAGTGTCACCACAAACGCTACATGTTCTTATAGCAACTCCCTGTGTTTTGCATGTACCAGGATCAATTATTGTCATATCACCGAAGTCGTGACGTCCTGTAGGCTGTAATGCAACCTTTTTTGTCTTACCACAAAGCTTACAGGTCTGAATTTCCTGACCATAGCCATGCTCCTTGCTACATGTAGGCTCAATAGTTACAACTGTATTTACTGTATCCCAGTCGTGAAGACCAACATTTGAAAGTGGATCGTGGTAAATACGATTAGCCCAAACGTCCTCCTCAACCTTACCACAGACGCAAACGCCTAATGTATAGTATGAGCTTTCACAAATCCAACCATCACAGAAAATCTTTTCAGAGTTAGTATAAACGTGTGAGTTGTAATCAAATGCCAATATAGTCTTGTTTTCAAGGTCCTCATAGCCACATTCCTCACAAACAGGAGCGTAGTAGCCTCTTACACGACAGCTTGATGGAACATAATTACAATGCTCACAGGTCTTACCTGTCTGATGTGTATGCTCATCTGCATATAAGTGAGGGAGCATAGGAACCTCACTAAGAATAATTGTGTCCTGACATCTTGAGCAGGTTTCAATCTCAGAGCCAACTTGACTACAAGTAGCAGGATTACTTGTCAAAACGTAATCGTGATCCTTATAAACAATATTCATACCTGCAAACTGCTGATTGCTACCATTTAAGCTCTTGCGTAAAACACTATTGAATGCGTGGGTTGCACCAACACCATCGTCAAGAGTATAGCCCTCAACAAAGATTTCCTTAATCATAGTTTCATGCGAAACAAGGTTGAATACTCCGTTGCCTATTGTTTTAACCGAAGAACCAAGTGTTAGCGTTTTCATTCTAATGTTTTGGAAGGCTCTTTCGTTTATCCTTTCAGCATTTAATACCATATGCTCGATAATAAGTGGGCTATTGTCTGCCTGTGCAAACGCCTCGGTATCAATTGTACCTGTAATATATTCAAGGCCATGAATTGTTTCAAGCTTTTCCATAAGCGAGAAGGCATATTTACTTACGTTTGTAAGTGAACGAGGTAGCTCAAGCTCCTTTATAAAGGAGTTTTTCCTGAACGCACCCGTTTCTGTACTATTTCTATAATCTCCATAAACATCGGTTGTACCAAGAGGAACCTCAATATAGAATATATCATCCTGTGTAACGCCTAAGTCATACTCAATAAATGCTGTAGAGAAGGACATAAGCTTCGTGCCCTCGAGTGTATAGAGGTCAAGTGAAGGAACTCTTGTAAATTCCTGTTCACCCTTTTTGTTGATTATACCAACTGTAACATATACTGTTGATGGGTCTGGATAAATATACTTATTATATTCATATCCACAGCTTTGACATGTATATGCGTAGCATCCAGCCTTTGTTTCCTCAGGAGTGTTAATGATGTCGTTTACAAGTGAAATTGTATATGAGTGACCGATACCATTTGCTAAATCCTCAGTATATGTAGCATTACAGTAGCTACATGTGTGGGTAACGGTAACAGGCTCAGTACAGCTTGAAACATCTGGCTTTACAGTAACAGGACCCTCGTGAGCACACTTTGAAAATTCGTATATGTCACCAACCTTGGTAAAGGAATAATTTTTAGCAGTAAAGAATGAGGCTATATCCTTAGAAAATGTAGGCTTAGAGCCATCTACTATAATAGTCTTGTATCTATTCTCGTCCTTAGAAAAGCCTGTTGTTGTATCTAACTTAAAGCTACCACCGTAAATTGTTGTAGTGGCAATTAAATCACCTGTGTCAACACCGTAATCGTCGTAAAAATATTCACAGCTGGTTTCATAGCTTGAGCCGTCATAGAAATTAATAACACCATTTTTCATACCATAGGTACGGAGTAAACGGTCGGATTTGATTGAGCCATATATATTTATCTCAATTCCGTCAAGCTTAGAAATATCCTTTTCCACAACTATTAAGCCAACATTAGAGATAATCTCGCAATCATTAGTTACTGTAAATGTTAAATTGCTTGTGCTTGCTTGTGGAGTTAGACAAACAAGAGAGTTTACCATATGTGAGGCGTCAGCGCCTGTATATGTATATTCAAGCTTACCATTTGCAAAAATGATACCGCTGTTTTCACCAGAAAATGCGTTTTCGCTTGATTCAATCTTAACAGTATTTCCACCTAAGTCAATATAAAGAAGGGTATTACAAAGAGTAAAGGAGCTTGAAAATGTCATGCTCGAGTTTACCTTGATATATGAGTAGCCCTTAGTAATTGCATTTGTAAAGCCACCAGTAAGAGAAGCGGAGCCACCCTTTGCAAGATTTAGGCTTATATCATTATTGACACTTACCGAGCTACCAGCGGGGTAGAAGGCACCGTCGCTTGTAAACCAGCCCTGATATGTACCTGTATCACAGTCCTTTTGAGGCAAGGCATAGCTTGAGCCCTTATCGACAAGAACGGTTTCAATAACCTCTCCATCATCTATTAAATTAACGATACATTTCTCTTCCTCTGCAGAGGTGAAAACTGCAAATAGTGTAACGCTTAAGACTATACACAGTAATGCTAATAATACTTTTAAGCTAACCTTTTTCATAATAACTCCTTATGTAATTCGTCACAATGACGAGCAAAATCCTTAATGTTCATTAAATATTATACAATATTTACAAAAACTTGTCAATATATATTATTTAATTGTTTAAAATATATGGGAGTAGTTGTTGACATTCGACATATTTCGTGCTAAAATACAAATGAATTTCACAAAGAAGGGTGAATATAATGAAAAATTTGATTAGAGGAAAGATCAAAAAGGATAAGCTATTTATTGTTTATCTAATACTTGGTATAGTATTTTTTGCAGTCGGCTTAATTCTTATGCCGTTTTGGGTGAACGTTGGTGGACCATTTCAATATTTAAGCGTTGGGGCTTTGAATTATGTGGTGGCATCATGTCTGTTTATTTATGCTTTAGCATATTTAATTCCAAGGTGGAAAAGAAATTCTGGGTCATTTGTGCAAACGCTAACAGTTATTGAAATTGTTCTTATGATTATAATCGGTGTTGGCTGTATTCTTGCCTCTACTGGTGTCTTAAAGGCTGCGCCTTGTCAAATTTTAGGTATTGCAGTTTGGACAAGAGGCGTTACTGAAATATTATGCGGATTTTTCCATATGAGAGAGGGCAATAAGAATTATGCACCTTGGAAGCTTGTTTTGGCAATTGCTTTAGTAACCATGGGTACATATCTTATGGTGTCTTCTGTGTTTGAAACAATTCAGCTTCAATGGGTTATCGGCTCGGCTCTAATGGCGATAGGCATAATTGCCTTTGCTTATGGAATCTACTCAAGAAAGAAGAAATAACAAAAAAGCGACACAGTGTCGCTTTTTTTGCTATTGTTTACATATAAATCTCGTTTCTATGGTATAGATTATGGCTTTCAAAAGCACGCAAGCTATATCTTTTTAAAACTCTGGCGTGTAGCATTTGTCGGCAGATTTTCTATCCTGAAAATATCCGTCAAAGCCAAGCTCTATTGCTTTGCTTAAGACACTTTCATATTCAAAGGTTGTAATTTTTCTTTTTATTTCTTTATATTCATCAGGGCAAAAGTCTGGGGTATATTGGCTCATTAGTGAAAGCTTAAAGCTACTTATATCGAAGCTATTTTTTAAATCCTCTAAAATTTTAATTGAATCATGTCTTAATGTAGGCAATACAAGGTGGCGTACTATGACACCACTTTTTATTATGCCGTTTTTGTCAAGGGATATTTTTGGCTTGAGCTTAAGCATATTAGAAAGAGAAGCCTTGGCGAGCTCATAATAGTCCCTTGCGTTTGAATATTTTAAAGAGCTTTCCTTGCTAAAATACTTGACATCTGTCAAAAAAACATCCACGTAGTCAGCCATTTTTAAAATTTCCTCTGGATTTTCATAGCCTGAGGTGTTGTAAATTATGGGCACCTTGATTTTATCACGGATTAGATCAATAGCCGTTCTTATTTGACTTGAAAAATGGGTTGGGGTTACAAGATTTATATTATTTACCTGCTTATCTTGAAGCTCCAGCATAATTTCGGAAAGACGTAAAATGCTTATTTCTTCACCCTTACCATTTTTGCTTATCTCCTTGTTTTGACAATAAACACAGCCAAGAGAACAGCCTGAAAAAAATATACAGCCGCTTCCGTTTTCAGAGCTTATACAGGGCTCCTCCCACATATGAACCATATATTTTGCAATTTTCACCTTGTCATTTGTACCACAAGCCCCCTTATGAGTGCTTCTGTCAATTCCACATTTGCGTGGGCAAGCATAGCATTTTTCCATTATAAGCTACCTGCAGTCAGCTTGATGATTTTTTTGATATCATCAGGCTGATTTTTTGCTTCGGTTGATGCCTTGTTTCGTTTTATTTCGCCACATTTTCTGCATTTATGTAAGATAACATATCCCTTTTTTGAGTCAAGCTCTACCTTGATTGCGTCCATAACTCCACCACAGGAGTTTTGCCTGTCCCCAGGCATTATGTCCACGTGCTTAGAGCAGAGGCATTTAGGACAATGGTTTCTTGAGGAATATCCAAGAGGCTCAACTATAAAACCACAGTTTTCGCAAATAAATCCATTATCATTTTTAGTAAATCTTTTGTTTTCCATTTTATTTTCCAACACAGAAGCGAGAAAAGATAGCATTTACAATTTCCTCGCCTGCATCCCTTAAATCTATCATATTTAGCTCACTAAGTGCTTTTTCAAGTGTAAAGCAAACAACATCAGGGGTCATTTGACAGCTTAGCGCCTCTTTTGCATAAAGTGCTTCGTCAAGTGCTAAGCTTACAGATGCGCTTTGTCGTGCATTTGCAACAATGGCATCATTTGAAAGGTCGAAATTACCAAGCTCATATAAATCGGAAATTGCTTTGCTTAGCTCTTTTAGTCCACTTTCGTCCTTTGTGCTGATATACACAACCTTGTCAAAGGATTTTTTGATTTTTTTCTCAAAATCATCAGAAATACACTTGGACGTGTCTGTTTTATTAATAATACCTATTGCATTTTTGTTCTTGATTTCATCTAAAATTTGAATATCCTCTGCCTCCTCCTTGCGTGAATAATCAAACACGCAAAGAATAAGCTCAGATTCCTCAATTTTTTGAATAGCACGTGTAACCCCGATTTTTTCAACCGTGTCATTTGTTTCTCTTATTCCTGCAGTATCAGCTAAGCAAAGAGTAACACCACCTATGCTTGCAGTATTTTCTATTACATCACGAGTAGTTCCTGCAATATCTGTAACAATAGCAAGCTCCTTGCCTAAAAGCATATTGTAAAGAGAGCTTTTTCCAGCATTTGGCTTTCCTATGATTGCAGTTTTAACACCCTCGCTAACAGCCTTTCCTGCTTTATAGCTCCTTTTTAAGCTATCAAGTCCAGCAATTACAGAGTCGATGGATTTTTTCATATCCTCGTAGGTATTATCCTCAATATCCTCGTCGGGATAGTCAATAACTGCATATGCACGAGAAATTAGCGAAATAATAGTTTCTCGTATTTGTTCAACCTTAGCCGAAAGAGTTCCTCTTGCAATAGAGGAGGAAAGCCTTAATTGGCTATCAGTTTTTGCATCAATAACATTAGAAATCGCTTCTGCTCTTGAAAGAGTAAGCTTTCCGTTAATGTAAGCTCGCTTGGTAAACTCTCCAGCCTTGGCAAGCCTTGCACCACTTGACAAAACAGACTCTAAAACTGCTTGAGTTGAATAAATACCACCATGACAGCATATCTCACAAACATCCTCACCAGTAAAGGAGTTGGGTGCTTTGTAGTATGTTAAAATTCCATCGTCAATTATAGCTTTATCACGAGTAATTTCACCATAATAGGCTCTGCGTGGCTCGATTTCCTTAGCCTTAGGCTTAAAAACTCTTGTAGCTACCTCTAAGGCATTGTCACCACTAATTCTAATTACTGCAACACCACCCTTACCATAGGCTGTGGAAATTGCGCTTATTGTTTCATTTAGCATAAATTATTTCCTTTCAACAACAAAAAAGTAAGGGGACGTGGGTGAATTTACTATTTGAAATTTTGATATACTCATTTCAAATCTACTGATTTTAGAGAAGTATTCCTCGAGCATAAGCCCCTCAAGCCTGCCTTCCTCGTGACCTGGGTAAACTGCTACAAGTAAAATGCCGTTTGTATCAAGCATATCAATAGCGCTTGTAACAGCAGGCAGAGTGGTCTCTCGCTTGGTGGTAAGCTCCTTATTTCCGTTTCCAGGCATATATCCAAGATTAAACATTCCTGCCTTGATTTTACCAGAAATATAATTTTTTGCGTTATGGTGGCTATCCAAAATCAAGGTATAATTTTTAGGGCAGTTTTCCTTTTCTAAGGTTTTTTCTGTGCTAATCAAGGCGTTTTCTTGTATATCAAAGGCATAAACCTTACCATTTTCACCAACTGTCTTTGAAAGAAAGGCGGTGTCGTGTCCGTTTCCCATTGTAAAATCGGCACATATGTCGCCCTCCTTTAAATGGGAAAGGATAAAGCTTTTTTGTAAAGTAAGTAAATCGGTCATATCAAGCCTACCATATCTTAAAAATAACTACAAAAATTATAAACCCTATTTAGTTTTTTGTCAAGTATTCGCGTTTTTTATAATATTATTCCTTGACAAATAAAATACTTAATGCTAAAATGTATGTGTTTTAATATTGTTTATAAAACCCGAAAGGAATATGCGACTATGAAATGGACATCCTTAAACGACTTAAGAGAAAAATACTTGTCCTTCTTTGAATCAAAGGGACATTTAAGACTTGGTAGCTTTTCTCTTGTACCAAATAATGATAAATCCTTACTTTTAATAAACTCAGGAATGGCTCCTATGAAGAAATTCTTTACAGGAGAGGTTGTTCCACCATCAAAGAGAGTTACAACATGTCAAAAATGTATTAGAACTCCTGACCTTGAAAGAGTTGGTCATACAGCTCGTCACGGTACATTCTTTGAAATGCTTGGTAATTTCAGCTTTGGAGATTACTTTAAGAAGGAAGCTATTGCTTGGGCATGGGAGTTTTTAACAAAAACACTCGAAATTGATGAAAATCTTTTGTGGCCATCTATCTATGAAAACGACGAGGAGTCTTATGAAATTTGGGCTAACGACATTGGTGTAAACCCTGATCATATAGTAAGACTTGGTAAGGCTGATAACTTCTGGGAGCATGGTAGTGGTCCTTGTGGTCCTTGCTCAGAGATATACTTTGACCGTGGAGAAGAGCGTGGCTGTGGCTCACCAGACTGTAAGCCTGGCTGTGACTGTGACAGATTTATGGAAATTTGGAACAACGTATTTTCACAGTTTGATAATGACGGAAATGGCAACTATACAGAGCTTAAGCAAAAAAACATTGATACAGGTATGGGACTTGAAAGACTTGCTTGTGTTATGCAGAATGTTGAAAATATGTTTGAGGTTGATTCTGTAAGAAAAATCCTTGATACAGTATGTGAAATTTCAGGTAAGGAATATGGTAAGAATGCAAACGACGATATTTCTATCCGTGTAATTACTGACCATACAAGAAGTGCTACATTTATGATAAGCGATGGCGTTGTGCCTTCAAACGAGGGCAGAGGATATGTTCTTCGCCGTATTATAAGACGTGCATGCAGACATGGTAAATTGCTTGGAATTAATCACCCGTTCCTTGTAAAAATGTGTGAGGTAGCAATTGGTGAAAGCAAGGACGGATATAAGGAGCTTGAAGCAAAGAGCGATTATATCAAAAAGGTTATTGCCTTGGAGGAGGAGCGCTTTGATGCTACTATTGACCAAGGTCTTACAATTCTTGACGGCTTTATTTCTAAGGCAAAGTCAGAGGGCAAGAATGTGCTTTGTGGTGCTGATGCCTTTAAGCTTTATGATACCTTTGGCTTCCCAATCGACCTAACTCGTGAAATAGCTGAGGAAAATGGTCTTAGCACAGATATGGACGCATTTAACGCACTTATGCAGGAGCAAAAGCAAAGAGCAAGAAATGCAAGAGCTAATATAAGTGGCTGGCAGGAGAAGGCTAAGAGCTTTGATATTCAAAAGACAGAATTTTTAGGATATGAAAATATCGAGTGCGAGAGTCGTGTGCTTGCGATTTTAGATGAAAATGGCGAGGACGTGGACGAAATTAACGAGGGCGAATGCTCAGTTATCCTTGATAAAACTACCTTCTATGGCGAGGGTGGTGGTCAGGTTGGCGATACTGGTGTAATCCTTTGCGAAAATGGGTCAATTGATGTTCTTGACACAAAAAAGAGTGATGGTGTTTATATCCACCTATGCAATGTAACAAACGGAAAAATCAAGGTTGGCGACATTGTTAAGTGTGCAGTTGATAAGCAAAGACGTGAGGCTATAATGAGAAACCATTCAGCCGTTCATATGCTACAGGCTGCATTAAGACAGGTTTTAGGCACACATGTAGAGCAGGCAGGCTCATATGTTGACGAAAAAATTGGTCGATTTGACTTTACTCACTTCGCTTCACTAACTGATGAGGAAATTTCTAAGGTTGAATCTCTTGTAAACGAAAGCATTTTAGCTGGAATTAATGTAGAAACAATAGAAACAGATATAGAAACAGCACGCAAAAATGGAGCTATGGCACTCTTTGGCGAAAAGTACGGCAAGGTTGTTCGTATGGTTAAAATGGGTAGCTTCTCAACTGAGCTTTGTGGTGGTACACACTTAAATAACACAGCTAAGGCAGGACTTTTCAAGATTGTTACTGAAATAGGTGTAGCTGCTGGTGTTCGTAGAATTGAGGTAGTTACAGGCTATGGCGTATTAAGCTTACTTAATAATAAGGAAAGCCTTATTGAAAATACAGCAAGAGAGCTTAAATGTCAAAATGCAAACGACCTAACAAAGAGAGCAATGTCATTAAACGAGGAAATCAAGGGACTTAAAAAGGAAATTGAAAGCCTTAACTCAAAAATCGCTAATTCTAAGGTGAGCGACCTAATTGCTAATGCAATCAATGTAAAATGCTTTAAGGTTATTACTGCTGATCTTAAGGATATGACTATGGATTCTGCACGTTCACTTGGAGATGCTATTAAGGATAGTGAGCCAAATGCTGTTGCAGTATTCGCACTTCATTCTGGAGAAAAGCTTAACTTTATGGCAGCTTGTGGCAAGGATGCAGTTAAAAACGGTGCACACGCAGGAAACATTTTAAGAGAGGTTAGTGCAGTCACAGGTGGTAAGGGTGGCGGAAGACCTGACAGTGCTATGAGTGGAGGTAGGGATATTTCCAAAATCGACGAGGCTTTAAAGCTTGTTGACAGCTTATTATAAAAAATTGAAAGCAGGCATTTTGTCCTGCTTTCTTTTAATTATTAACAATTTGTGAATTTACCAATAATTTACTAATAATTAGTATAATATTCTATTTACAATTTGGAAAAAATATGTTAAAATGAAAAAAATTTGGTTTTAGATTATATCTAAAATAAAAAATAAGAAGGAGTGAAGCAATTGGGAAATCTTTTTTTAACAGCCGATGGTACAAATGTCGGTCTTGAGGTTCTTAAGGTTTGTGCGATTGGTATAGGTGTAGTTTTTGCAGGTCTTATTTTGATTATTGGACTTGTCGAGCTTATGACCTTTATCTGTAACAAGCTTGTAGCTAAGACAGAGGTTAAGGCAAGCGCACCTCAAGTGGCTCAGCCACAGGTGGCGCAAAGCGCAGTCATTGAAAATCGTGGTGAAATTGTCGCAGCAGTATGTGCAGCGGTAGCAGAGGAAAACGGTACGGACATTTCCGCTATTCGTGTAATCTCATTTAAGAAAGTATAATTATTGAAAGGAATATAAAAAATGAAAGCATATAGAGTAAATGTAAACGGAAATGTTTATGAAATCACACTTGAGGTAATTGATAAGGAAGATATTAAGGCTCCAGCTGAGGCAAAAAAGGTTGAAGCAGCTCCAGCACAAGAAGCACCAGCAGCTCCAGCTGTGGCAGGTAATCAAACAATCACAGCTCCAATGCCTGGTAATATTTTAAAGGTTAATGTTTCTAACGGTCAAGCAGTTAAGAAGGGCGATATTTTAATGATATTAGAAGCAATGAAAATGGAAAATGAAATTCTTGCTCCAGCTGATGCTACAGTAGCTTCTGTAAATGTATCAGCTAACCAAACAGTTGAGTCTGGTACAGTTCTTTGCACTCTTAACTAATAAAGGAGCAAAAAAATGGATCAGTTTTTAAAGGAGACAGGCTTTTTCCTATTTTCAGTAGGTGAAAACTGGAAAATGCTAATTATGATAGCAATAGCATGTGTGCTATGCTATCTCGCTATTGTTAAAAAGTTTGAGCCACTGTTGCTCTTACCAATAGCAATCGGTATGCTACTTACAAACCTTCCAGGAGCAGGTATGTTCCATGAGGAATTGTTTGCAGGTGGACACGTAAACTGGGCACTATTTGGTGGTAGCCCTGTAACAGAGGGTATGCTTACTGATTTGTTAAATAACGGCTTAACCACGGAAAGTGCAGTTTATCAATCAATGGAAGCGCTTTGTAAAGCAGGTCAAGGCATATCAGTAGGTCTTATTGACGTTCTTTACTTAGGTGTTAAGCTTGGTATTTATCCTTGTTTAATCTTCATTGGCGTTGGTGCAATGACAGACTTTGGTCCGCTTCTTGCAAATCCAAAGAGCTTAATTTTAGGTGCAGCTGCTCAAATCGGTATTTTTGCAACTCTTGCAGGCGTAATGGGTGTAAGCGCATTAGGAATACCAAACGCAACATTCTCACTACAAGAGGCAGCATCTATCGGTATCATCGGTGGAGCTGACGGACCAACAGCAATATTTGTAACATCAAATATGGCTCCTCAGCTACTTGGACCTATCGCAGTTGCCGCATACTCATACATGGCACTTGTGCCTGTAATTCAACCACCAATTATGAAGCTTCTCACAACAGAGAAGGAGAGAAAGATAAAGATGCCTGCTCTTCGTCCTGTTTCAAAAACTTCAAAGATTGTATTCCCAATCGTAATTACAGCGTTTGTATCATTGCTCGTTCCTTCAGCAGGCGCACTTGTTGGTTGCTTAATGTTTGGTAACCTACTAAAGGAATGTGGCGTTTGTGAAAGACTTTCAAAGACAGTTCAAAACGAGCTTATGAATATAGTAACAGTATTTTTGGGCATTTCCGTTGGCGCAACAGCAACAGCATCAACCTTCCTATCCCCAAAAACACTTATCATTATTGTAATGGGCGTAGTTGCATTTGGTGTTGCTACCGCAGGTGGCGTATTAATTGCAAAGCTTATGAACCTTTTCTTACCAGAGGGCAAGAAAATCAATCCACTTATCGGCTCTGCTGGAGTTAGTGCAGTTCCAATGGCAGCACGTGTATCACAAAAGGTTGGTCAAGAGGCTGAGCCTTCAAACTTCCTACTAATGCACGCTATGGGACCAAACGTTGCAGGTGTTATCGGCTCTGCAATTGCGGCAGGCGTTCTTATGGCACTTCTATAAAATTAAAGGCTACACGTTTTATGCGTGTAGCCTGAATATGAGGTAAAAAATGGCTAAAAAAATATTAATTACAGATACAATATTACGTGACGCTCATCAGTCACAGGCAGCTACAAGAATGAGAATTGAGGATATGCTTCCAGCTTGTAAGGCGCTTGATCAGGTTGGTTACTGGTCACTTGAGTGCTGGGGTGGAGCTACCTTTGATAGCTGTATGCGTTTCTTAGGCGAGGATCCATGGGAAAGACTTAGAACTCTAAGACGTGCTATGCCTAATACAAGGCTTCAAATGCTTTTAAGAGGTCAAAACCTTTTAGGATACAAGCACTATGCTGATGATGTAGTTGAGGAATTTGTAAAGAAATCTATTGAAAATGGTATCAATGTTGTTCGTATTTTCGATGCTCTTAACGACGTTAGAAATATCGAAACAGCAATGAAGGCTACAAAGAAATATGGTGGACATGTTGAGGCTGCTATTTCCTATACAGAAAGCCCTGTTCACAATCTTGAATACTTTGTAAAGCTTGCTAAGGAGCTTGAAAACAGAGGCGCTGATACAATTTGTATTAAGGATATGGCAAATCTTCTTTTACCATATGATGCGTATGAATTGGTTAAAGCCTTAAAGAAAGAAATTAGCGTTCCAATCCATTTGCACACACACAATACCACAGGTACAGGCGATATGACATACCTAATGGCGATTCAGGCAGGAGTTGATATTATTGATACAGCTCTTTCCCCACTTGCTAATGGTACATCACAGCCATCAACTGAGGCTATTGTAGCAACACTTCAGGGTACAGAGTACGATACAGGTATCAAGCTTGATGCTTTAAGTGATATAGCAGCTCATTTCAGAGATGTTGCTAAAAAGCTCAAGGAGCAAGGCTCACTTGACCCTAAGGTATTAAATGTTGATCCAAATACACTTTTATATCAGGTTCCAGGTGGAATGCTCTCCAACCTTATTTCACAGCTTAAGCAGGCAAAGGCAGAGGACAAATACTATGAGGTGCTTGCTGAGGTTCCAAGGGTTAGAAAGGACTTCGGTTACCCACCACTTGTAACTCCAACAAGCCAAATTGTCGGCTCGCAGGCTGTGCTTAATGTGCTTTCTGGTGAAAGATACAAGATGGTAACTAAGGAATCCAAGGGACTTTTAAAGGGTGAATATGGTAAGGTTCCTGGTGAGGTAAACGAAGAGGTTAGAAAAAAGGCAATAGGTGATGAGCCTATTATTGAGTGCCGTCCTGCTGACCTTATCGAGCCAGAGCTTGAAAAGTATCGTGCCGAGGCAGGCGAGCTTGCAAAGTGTGACGAGGACGTTTTATCCTACGCACTCTTCCCACAGGTAGCAACAAAGTTCCTAACTGAAAGAAATAAGCCAAAGGCTGATCCTAACGCAGTAAGGGAATTGTTCGTAGAGGACTTAGGTAAATAAAAAATAAAGACGCTTCAAACGAAGCGTCTTTTTTATTTTTAACTGATTTTAAATCCTCTAAGAATGCCTCGTAGGACATATCCGAAATAGCCTTCCCTTGTGAGGGAAGGGGGACCGTCATCGACGGTGGATGAGTAGTAACTATTCTCTGATAGATTTCAAGTCCTCTAAGAACGCCTCGTAGGACATATCCGATGGCATTTGCAAATCATACTTACCTAAGGAAACTGAGCCTAAGCTGATTGCGTCAGGTGAGCAACAGCGCTTAAAGTGTTGAGTAAAAAAGCGCTTAATAAAAATTTCAAGCCACTTGTAAATAGTATCGCAATCAAAAATGCCTTCGAAATTCTTTACGGCAAGGTGATATATTTCTGATGGAGCAAGGCTTTTACCTGCAAAATAGTATATAAAGAAATCGTGTAGCTCGTAAGGACCTACAATATCCTCAGTCCTTTGCTGTATTTCTCCGTCCTTGTGCGGCAAAAGCTCTGGAGAAACAGGAGTATCTAAAATATCATAAAGAATGTCGGCTACCTTTTTGTCAGCATTTTTTGCAAAATAAGCCACCACGTGCCTGATTAACGTCTTCACAATAGCGCTATTTACCCCGTACATTGACATATGGTCACCGTTATAGGTTGACCAGCCGAGAGCAACCTCACTCATATCTCCTGTGCCGATAACAATACCGCCTAAATCGTTTGCAATATCCATTAAAACCTGAGTTCTTTCACGTGCCTGTGCATTTTCATATGTCACGTTTCTGTTTTCCATATCATGTCCAATATCTCTTAGATGAACAGAAACCGCTTCAGCAATATTAACCTCTTTTAGAGTAACACCCAAGGCATTACAAAGCTCGGTCGCATTATTTTTCGTTCTGCTTGTTGTACCGAAGCAAGGCATAGTAACACAAACAACATTTTTTCTATCCCAACCAATTAAATCAGCACATAAAACGCAGGTAATGAGCGCAAGGGTAGAGTCAAGACCACCAGATATACCTAAAACACAGCATTTTGAATAGCTTGCAGTAAGCCTTCTTGCAAGAGCGTGGCTTTCCATATCAAGTATTTTTTTAAGTCGTCTGTTAAGCTCCTTTTCGTCCTTTGGAATAAAAGGATTTTTACTTGTCTCTATATTTAAGCAAAGTTTTTTTGCAAAGCTTGAGTAGCTTTCAAATTTGCAACTTGAATTATTTGAAAAGCATTCAATTATCGACACGCACTCCCCATTTTTAGATTCAAACGGCAAGGCACTTGCTAAAATTTCGCCCCTTTGAGAAATAATATTGCTTGCTGAAAAAATTACATTAGAGCTTGATTCGTTTTCGCAAGGAGTACATAGCATATAAGCACAGCCAAGTGCTTCGCTTTTTTTCTTAGCATATTCAGTAGCTATTATCTCACTTGTAATTGTTTCATAAAGAGAGGTGGGATTGACAAGCACACTCGGTGTAGCGCTTAGCTGAATTTTACCACTACCTAAGAAAAATCCAAATTTGTTACCATTTTTCGTAGCTTCAAAATAATTTGAGAAATTAATTTTCTGATTAAGCAGATTGATTTCACCATAAAAGCCCTCTGACAAGGCTCTTATGTGGCCTAAAGGAGATTTAATATCTATTGAATCATTATATATAGCACCAAGAATTTTACCATTTTCTATAATAACACCAGTACTGCATGTATTTTTGCCCTGCTTAACAGGCAATCCGATAATAGCTAAAACCGAGGTACCCTTAGTCTTGTTTAATATCTTTCCTAAGGCACTCTCACAGCTTCTTATAATAACGTCGTTTGATAGCATATCACCAAGGCTTGTACCACAAAGGCAAAGCTCTGGAAGACAGAGAACATCAACACCCTCACTATCTGCACGTATAATCTCGTCGGCTAATAAATCACCATTATAGATAGGATTACCTAACTTAATTTCAGGTGATAAGCACTTAACCTTAATAAGCTCCTTTTTCATAATATACCTCTTTTTTGTAAAAAAGTCTTGAAATTTTTTGCTATTTACTTTATTATATAATCATAATATTAAAATTTCAATATTATTTTTCTAAAAAAGGAGATTATTTATGAACATAGATAAGAGAGATTTAACACTTTTGTGTGATTTTTATGAGCTTACTATGGCAAGAGGCTACTTTAATTCTAAAATGAAGGATAAAGTTGCTTACTTTGACGTGTTCTTCAGAAAGGTGCCTGACGGTGGTGGATATGCAATCTGTGCAGGACTTGAGCAAATTATCGAATATATTAAATCTATTAAATTTGAAAAAGAGGATATTGAATATTTAAGAGGTAAGAGATTGTTTGATGAGGAGTTTCTTTCCTATCTATCAACCTTTCACTTTACAGGTGATATTTGGGCAGTACCAGAGGGTACAGTAATTTTTCCTGGTGAGCCAATTATGACAGTAAGAGCAAATGCGATGGAGGCTCAATTTATTGAAACCTTTATTTTACTTATATTTAACCACCAATGCTTAGTTGCAACAAAGGCATCAAGAATAGTTCGAGCAGCGCAGGGCCGTCCTGTTTCTGAGTTTGGCTCTCGACGTGCACACGGACCAGATGCAGCGCTATATGGTGCAAGAGCCGCATATATTGGTGGCTGTACCTCTACTGCCTGTGCATTAGCAGATAAAATGTTTGGTGTTACTGCTGGTGGTACAATGGCACACTCTTGGGTACAGATGTTTGGTGACGAATACGAGGCATTTAAAACCTATTGTCAGCTTTATCCAAATAATCCAACCCTTTTGGTTGACACATATAATGTAACAAGATCAGGCGTACCAAATGCAATTAAGGCATTTAAAGAGGTATTAACTGAGGAGCAAAGAAAGCATTGTGCAGTAAGGCTTGACTCTGGTGACATTACATATCTTACTAAAAAGGTTAGAAAAATGCTTGATAACGCAGGGCTTAATGAATGTAGAATAACTGTGTCAAACTCGCTTGATGAATATATCATAAGAGATATACTAATGCAAGGGGCACAGGTTGATGGCTTTGGTGTTGGCGAAAGAATGATAACCTCAAAGAGCGAGCCTGTTTTTGGCTGTGTATATAAGCTATGCGCAGTTGAGGAGGACGGAAAAATCGCTCCAAGAATTAAAATAAGCGAAAATATCGCAAAGATTACAAATCCAGACTTTAAAAAGCTATATCGCTTTTATTCCAAGGATACAGGAAAGGCAGAGGCTGACCTTATTACAATACATGATGAGGTTATTGACAAATCACAGCCCTATGAGCTATTTGACCCTGAGCATATATGGAAGAAAAAGACAATGGAAAATTACATTTTGAGAGAAATGCTTGTTCCTATCTTTATAAATGGTGAGCTTGTGTATGAGTCACCAAGCGTTTCTGAAATTAGAGAAAATTGCAAAAAAGAGCTTGAGTCTATGTGGGACGAGGTTTTGAGATTTGAAAATCCTCATAATTACTATGTTGACCTATCTCAAAGATTATGGGACGAAAAGCACGAGCTTTTAAAGAAAAGATAATTTATGCCTTGTGGCATCGATAATCCGAGTAGAAAAGAGAAAAAATTTGAAAAACACATTTAAGCTTTTAGCTATAGGGGACGTTTGTGGACCCTTGGCGGTTGAGTATTTAAAAAGAAATTTATGGGCTATTCGCAAGGAATATAATGCCGATATGGTTATTGTAAACGGCGAAAATAGCGCAGAGCCAAATGGCATAGACAAGACAAGTGCAGGGGGTATTTTTGATAGTGGTGCTGACGTTATAACAACAGGAAATCACGTATATAGAAAAAGCAGTGCTTTTTCCTATCTTGATGATGAGCCAAACATTTTAAGACCACTTAATTATCCTGACGAAAACCCAGGTAGAGGAGAAACGATAGTTAAAATTAACGGCTATAAAATTCTTGTACTAAATGTGCTTGGTCAGGCCTATATGGACACATACTCTTCACCCTTTGAAGCGATAGAGAGGGCGCTTAAGCGTAATGAGGGAATGTATGATTTTTGCGTGCTTGATATACACGCAGAGGCAACGGGAGAAAAAAAGGCAATAGCCTATGAGTTTAGTGACAGAATCAGCGCAGCCTTTGGAACTCATACTCACGTGCAAACAAATGACCCGCAGATTTTAAACGGAAAATGTGGATATATCACCGATTTAGGCATGGTTGGTGCTAAGGATAGCATACTCGGAGTTAAAAAGGAAGCGGTAATTTACAAGCTAAAAACCAAGCTTCTTTCAAAATTCGATTTTGCTGAGGGTAAAATTGAGTGTGATATGGCACTTTTTGAAATTGATTTGGATACATTTAATACTATAAGCGTAACTAACATTATTACAGGAGATAATTAAAATGAGAACAAATGAGCTTTTAGATTGTATAGAAAATGGTGGACTTGACCTTGTTTTAACAAGAATCTATGGTAAGGAAAATCTTGATAGCCAAAAGGAAAGATATATTGAGGCTGTAAAGGATTTTGAAGCAATTTATGGAAAAAGAGAGGTAAGCTTGTTTTCAGTGCCTGGAAGAAGCGAGCTATCTGGAAACCACACCGACCACAATCACGGCAAGGTGCTTGCAGGCTCAATAAATCTTGATATTATTGCAGTTTCAGCAAAAACAGACGACGGAATAATCAGAATTAAATCTAAGGGCTTTGATGAGGATGTGGTTGACACAAATACATATACCAAGCCTAAGGAAAGCGATTTCTTTAAGTCAAATGCACTTATTGCTGGAATGGCTAAGGCATTTAAAAACGACGGCTATGCTTCAGGTGGATATGTAGCATACACAACCTCAAATGTATTTAAGGGCTCTGGACTTTCCTCCTCGGCTGCCTTTGAGGTAATGGTAGGAAACATTCTTAATTATTTCTATAATGACGGAAAAGTTGAAAACGTAGAAATTGCAAAAATGGCACAGTACTCAGAAAATGAATTTTTCGGTAAGCCCTGTGGTCTTATGGACCAAATGGCTTGTGCCGTTGGTGGCTTTGTTTACATAGATTTTGAGGATACAAAAAATCCTGTAATTGAGAAAATTCCATTCGACCTAAGTGGTCAGGGATATGCACTTTGTATCGTAAATACAGGTGGAAATCATGCTGATTTGAACGAGGATTATGCCTCTGTTCCAAGTGAAATGAAGAGTGTAGCTAAGTTCTTCGGCAAGGAATATTTAAGACAGCTAACAAAGGAAGAGGTTCTTGCCTCGGTTGAGCTTTTGCGTACAGCCTGTGGTGACCGTGCAATTTTAAGAGCAATCCACTTCTTTAATGAAAATGAAAGAGTTACAAGTCAGGCAGATTCATTAAGACAGGGCGATATACGAGGCTTTTTTAAGCTCGTTAAAAAATCAGGTCGTTCCAGCTTTATGTATCTACAAAACGTATTCACAACTAAAAATGTAAGAGAGCAGGGACTTTCCTTAGCTCTTGCAATAACTGACTCTGTTCTTAGTGGAACAGATAGTGCGTTTAGAGTTCACGGTGGTGGTTTTGCAGGAACAATTCAGGCATTTGTACCATTTAACCTTGTTGAGCAATATAGGGAGGCAATTGACTCTGCCTTTGGAATAGGTGCTTGTCACGTTTTAAGAATACGTCCAGACGGAGCTATTAAGGTAATATGACCAGCTTTCAAAAAAGACTATACGAGGTGGCAGAGCAAAACTCTGCCACAAGTGGTATATTAAGGGATAATCATTTAGAGCTTTTAGAAAAATTAAAGCTCCATATGGTAGAAACAAATAAGAGCCTTAATCTAACTGCGATAACTGATGACGAGGGAATTATATTAAAGCACCTTGTCGATTCTATGGCGATTTACCCATATATCAAGGATGCAAAAACAGTTGTGGATATTGGCTGTGGTGGAGGCTTTCCTTCCCTTGTAATTGGAATTTTAGCCCCACACGTGTCTGTTTTTTCTGTTGATAGCGTTACTAAAAAGGTAAATTATGTTAAGGATACAGCAAAAATGCTTGGTATAAGCTTAGAGGGCTCAAATAGACGAGCTGAGGAGCTTGGGCAGGATAATGAATATAGAGAAAAATTCGACCTTGCCTGTGCAAGAGCAGTTGGAAGACTTAATCTAATTTGTGAGCTTTGCTTGCCTCTTGTTAAGGTTGGAGGCTATTTTGTAGCTATGAAATCTGTTGATACGGACAATGAGCTTAAGGAAGCAAAAAACGCTATCGAATTATTGGGAGCTGAGCTTGGTGAGGTTAATAGATATAAGCTTTCTAACGGAATTGAGGAAATAGAAAGAACGATTGTTCTTATTAAAAAGGTCAAAGAAACACCAAAAAAATATCCAAGAAACAATTCGCAAATATCTAAAAAGCCACTTTAATTAAACCAAGGAGGAGAAAATGAAAAAACGTATTTTTGTATTACCCTGTTTAGTAATTTGCACAATTTTATTAGTTGTTTTCTCGTCCTGTGATTTATCAAACGAGCAAAATGACAGCATAGGTCAAGGCTATTTCAGCTTTAACTATGTAACAGAGAATGAGGGAGAGGAGAAAAACGAAATTATCTGCACAGCAGAATGTGCCCTTCCTCTATATGAATATACAGCCACCCTTTTGTTTGTTGATAATGAAGGTAACATTTTTTATGAAAGTGAGCCAAAAACCACCTTGTGCGATATAGAGGCTGGAACAGAATTTAATATCAGCTTTATAGAGGATAGGCTAACTTGTGAAAAAATTAGCCTATATAGGCTAAGAATAGAGGGAAAAAGCCATGAAAGGCCTTCTTCTTTAAAGAACAAAACATATAATGTTAAATTTATAATTGGCGAAAGCATAATTTCAAATGAGAATGTAAAGGGACTGACAAAAATTGAAGCTCCCACCCTTGAAAATAAGGAATATTTAACATTTGAGGGCTGGTACTATGAGCCAGAGCTTTTAAACAAATGCGACACAGACGAATATACGGTTATAAGAAATGTAACTCTTTATGGAAAGTATAGCTTTAATGCAGAAAAAGTATCTCATAAGATAGCAAATGACATATTAAAAAGCACAGTTACCATAACATCAGAGTTTTATGAAAGCCCAATTTCATTTTCTGCTGATTACGCCCTAAACGGCTCAGGAGTTATATTCAAGGTTGAAGACGGATATGCCTATGTTTTGACAAATAACCATGTTGTTTACTATGAAAAAGCATATAGCGAAAGCTTTTATGTAACTGACAGTCAGGGCTATATCTATAATGCTCATATATATAATGATGCAAAAAGCGAGGAATATGATTTAGCAATACTTCGCTTTAAAATTGACAGCAAGGAAATAAACGCCATTCCCTTTGCAGATAGTGATGCAAAAAAGGGCGAGGTAGTAGCCTCGGTAGGCTCTCCTAACAGTCAGGTAAATACCGTTACCTATGGTCGAGTGATTGACAATTTAAAGGTAAGCGGAGAAATTGTACTTAATTTTAAGGTAACATATCATACTGCAATTATAGGTGAGGGCTCAAGTGGAGGAGTCCTATTAAATGGAGATTTGGAGATTGTTGGAATCAACTTTGCAGGCTACGCAACAGAAGGCTTAGGCAAGGGACTTTCAATTCCAGTTTCCAAGGTTATAGAGTTTATAACGCCTTATTTTGAAAATTAATATAAAAAAATATAATAATTCATACATTGTTCATAATTATATGCTACAATGGACTATATTTTATTACTTTAACACGCTAAAGTGAAAAGGGAGGTAGCTTATGGCAACAGCAAAAAAAGAGCTAACTAAAATTACACCTCAAATAATGAAATATGTGGAGCAATGCTCTAATACAACATATATTGAGCCAGAAATGTATATAAAGTACGACGTAAAGAGAGGGCTTAGAGATTTGAATGGTAAGGGCGTTGTAGCTGGTCTTACTGAAATTTCTGAAATCAACTCCTTTATTGATAATCCAGATGGTACAAGAACGCCTTGTGATGGTGAGCTTTATTATCGTGGTATAAACATAAACGATTTAGTAAATGGCTTTTTAAATGACAATCGTCAGGGATATGAGGAAACTGTTTACCTCTTGCTTTTTGGTAATCTTCCAAATAAGGATGAGCTAAAGGAGTTTAGAGAGCTTTTGACAAAGTATAGAAGCCTTCCTAAAAACTTCGTTCGTGACGTGCTTATGAAGGCATCTGGTAAGGATATGATGAATGTTTTGGCTCGTAGCGTCTTGACGCTTTATGCCTATGATGATAAGGCAGATGATACATCTATTCCTAACGTATTAAGACAGAGCCTACAGCTAATTTCTGAAATGCCACTTTTAGCAGTTTATGCTTATCGTAGCTATCTTTACTATGAAAAGAAAAAGAGCCTTATAATCAGACGACCAAAGGCTGAGTATTCAACTGCTGAAAATATCCTTTATATGCTTAGAAAGGACGGCTCGTTCACACCACTTGAGGCAAAAATACTTGACCTCGCATTAGTTTTACATGCAGAGCATGGTGGTGGTAATAATTCAAGCTTTACAACCCACGTTGTGACCTCATCTGGAACAGATACCTATTCTACAATTGCAGCCTCGCTTGGCTCACTTAAGGGACCAAGACATGGTGGCGCAAATACTAAGGTTGTAGAAATGATAGATAATATCAAAAAGAATCTAAAGGATTATACAAATGAGGACGAAATTAAGAGCTACCTTACAAAAATCCTTAATAAAGAAGCTTTTGATGGTAAGGGATTGATTTATGGTATGGGACACGCTGTGTATGCACTTAGTGACCCACGTGCTAATATCTTTAAATCCTTCGTTGAAAAGCTTTCTAAGGAAAAGGGACTTGAAAAGGATTTTAAGCTTTGTGCACTTATAGAAAAGCTTGCTCCTGAGGTTATTGCCAAGGAGAGAAAAATCTATAAGGGTGTTAGTGCAAATATCGACTTTTATAGTGGCTTTGTATATAATATGCTCGGCTTACCAACTGAGCTATTTACACCTATTTTTGCAATAGCAAGAATAGCAGGATGGAGCGCACATAGACTTGAGGAGCTTCTACTAAACGGAAAGATTATCCGTCCTGGCTATCAGCATGTTTGTCCAAGACACGAATACATTCCAATGGAAAAGAGAAAATAAATGAGAAAACAGAGATTTTAAAAATCTCTGTTTTTAGTATAAATATACTTTTAAATTGATTGATTTTTTAAAACACCTGTGTTAGAATATATATAAGAATTTTCAGGAGAATATAGATGAAGATTTTATTTCAAGGGGACTCTATAACCGATGGAAACAGATACAAGGATATAGAAAGCAGATGGGATAAAAACCATCAGATAGGACATTCCTTTGCCTATATAGTAACGGGCTTAATTTCAATGCAATACCCCAAAAGACAATTTGAGTTTGTCAATCGTGGCGTAAGCGGAAATCGAACAAACGAGCTTCTTTCAAGGTGGAACGAGGATACAATAGAGGAAAACCCTGATGTATTAATAATGCTTGTTGGTGTAAATGATGCCTTTTGTAATTATGAGGGTAGAGAATACGATGAAAAGGCTGAGCTTTATGAAAAGAATTATAGAGAGCTTTTGAAAATGGCTAAGGATAAAAATCCTGAGCTAAAGGTTATAATGCTTGAGCCCTTTGCAAATGTTGAAATAGCAAATCCAAGCGAAAATATAAGCAGGGAATTTAGACAGGAAAAATTAAACAATATTCAAGCTAAGGTAAGAAAAATAGCAAAGGATTTTGGAGCAATTTTTATCCCCCTCCAAGATAAATTTAATAAAATTATGGATACTCCCTACCCCAAATACTGGTTATGGGACGGAGTTCATCCAACTGAGGCAGGGCATGCAGCTTTAGCAAGAGATGTAATTTATGAGCTTAACAAAATATTAAATATAAGGGTGGAAATATAATGGAATTAAAAGATGCAATTTATAATCGTAGAAGCATAAGAGGCTACGAGGAATGTGAAATAAAAAAAGAGGAGCTTTGCGAAATAGTGAAATCAGCGCAAATGTCACCCTCGTGGAAAAATTCTCAAACTCAAAGATTTTATATTGCTCATTCTAAGGAAGCAAGAGAGAAAATGGCTGACTGCTTAGCATCCTTTAATAAGGAAAGAACTATGGGAGCAGGGGCATTTGTTGTAACAACAGTAGTTAAGGGAATTAGTGGCTATACCGATAGGGGAGCAACCCATTTAGGAAATGGCTTTGAATGCTTTGATAACGGCTTAGCTGTTCAAAATTTATTACTTTCTGCTTATGAAAAGGGCTATGGTACCTTGATTATGGGACTTTATAAGGAAAACGAAATAAGAAAGCTGTTTGATATTCCTGAAAGCGAGGCCATCGTAGTAGTAATTGCTGTAGGTAAGCCAAGCGTTAGTCCAGAAGCACCACAGAGAAATCCTATAGATAAGGTATTAAAGATATTTTAAAAAGGGCGAAAAATCGCCCTTTTTTGCTAAATCATATCAAATTGTATTCCTTCAAAACCTTAGTAATTTGTTCCTTGCGCATAGATTTTGTAAGAGGTAAACGCATATCAGATAAGCAAAGCCCCATTTGTGAAAGAGCCTCCTTGACGGGTACAGGATTAACCTCTGAAAACATTTCGCGAATAAGTGGTATTAGCTTTAAGGAAAGCTCTCGGCTTTTTTCTATATTTCCGTTTTTAAACTCATAGCAAAGCTGATGCATGTAGCTCGGTATTAAATTTGCACAAACGGAGATAACACCACTTCCACCTAATGATAGGTTTACATATGTAAGGTCGTCGTTTCCTGTATAAACATCGAAATAGTCACCATATAATGATATAATCTCCGACATATAGCTAACGCTCGGGCTTGCTTCCTTTATGCCGACTATATTGTCAATTTCCTTTAGTCTTTCGTAAATTTCTAATGGAATATTTACGCATGTTCTTGTGGGAACATTATATAAAATCAAGGGAATATCGACACTCTGCGCCACTTTTTTGTAATGCTCATATAGTCCGTTTGGTGTTGCCTTGTTGTAGTAAGGAGTTACAAGTAAGCAGGCATCAGCCCCTAAATCATATGCCATTTTTGTGTATCTGATGCTAACCTCAGTTGAGTTTGTGCCTGTTCCTATAATTAAAGGAATTCGTCCACCGATTTTTTCCTTCGCAAAAAGTATAATCTCTCGTCTTTCGTTCTCGTTAATTGTTGGTGCTTCACCAGTAGTTCCTAATACAATTAAAGCATCAGTTCCGTTTCTTATCTGTAGGCTTATAAGCTCTCCGAAAGCTGGGTAATCTATCTCTCCATTTCTAAAGGGAGTAGCTATTGCACACCCACTTCCAAAAAATAAATTTCGTTTTCTCGACATAAAACCTCCTGAAAATAAAATATTTGTTGAAAAAGGTAAGAATTTAATATATAATATAAAATGAGAATTTATTATATAATATGCGAGTAATATTAAAATGATAAAAAACGAACTAACAAAAACTGATTTAAGGACAAGCGATTTTGACTATGCTCTTCCAAATGAGCTAATTGCTCAAACGCCATTAGAGCCACGCGATTCCTCAAGGCTCATGGTCTTAAAAAAGGACGGGGAAATTGAGCATAAGCACTTTTACGATATTTTAGATTATTTAGAGCCAAGTGACACTCTTGTTATAAATGATTCAAGGGTTATCCCTGCAAGAATATATGGTAGTAAGGTAAGAAAGGGCGATTTTGCCTCCGAGCCTTCAAAGATTGAAACGCTACTATTAAAGCAGATTACCCAAAATAAGTGGGAGGTTTTATTAAAGCCTGCTAAGAAAATTAAAATTGGTGGTCAAATCGATTATTCTGGAATTTTAAGGGCGACAGTTTTAGAAATTGTCGAGGACGGAAATAGAATAGTTGAGTTTTCCTACGATAATGATAAATATAAAAATATCTTTGAGGTTTTAAATCAAATAGGCTCTATGCCACTTCCACCCTATATAACAGAAAAGCTTGAAAATAAGGATAGATATCAAACTGTTTATGCAAGGGAAAACGGTAGTAGCGCTGCCCCTACAGCAGGACTTCATTTTACAAATGAGCTTCTTGAAAGAATCAAGGAAAAGGGAATTATGATAGTTCCAGTAATGCTCCATGTCGGCTTAGGCACATTTAGACCTGTAAAGGCAGAAAAAATTGAGGAGCATATTATGCACTCTGAGTTTATTTCTGTAAGCAAGGAAAGTGCTGATATTATAAACGAGAGAAAGAAAAAGGGTGGAAGAATAATAGCCGTTGGTACAACCTCATTAAGAACCTTGGAAAGTGCATCAAACGATAACGGAGAGGTTATAGAGGTATCAACCGACACAGGTATATTTATCTATCCAGGCTATAAATTTAAGGTAGTAGATGCCTTAATTACGAATTTTCACTTACCACAAAGCACACTTTTAATGCTTGTATCAGCCTTAGCAGGCAAGGATTATATAAAACGAGCATATGAAACGGCGGTTAGGGAGAAGTATCGCTTTTTCTCCTTTGGCGACGCTATGTTCATTCAATAAGCTACGTAATACTGCGTTGCTTCTTGAACGAACACAGATAAATAAACAAAAGGAGGTATTTTTTCGTGAAGGTTATTGCAATAGTTGGGCCAACGGCTGTTGGTAAAACTGCGCTTTCTATAAGGCTTGCAAAAGAGCTTAACGGAGAGATTATCTCCTGCGATTCAATGCAAATTTACAAGGGCATGGATATAGGCACAGCAAAGCCAACATATGAGGAAATGGAAGGAATACCCCACCATTTAATTGATATAAAAAGTCCAAATGAGCAATTTTCCTGTGCTGATTATGCCATTTTAGCAAAGGAAAAGATTGAGGAAATTACAAAAAGAGGGAAAACTCCTATTTTTTGTGGTGGTACAGGACTTTATCTTGATAGCGTTTTAAAAATATCCTCCTTTAATGAAAGTCAAAAGGACGAAGAGTACAGAAATTATCTTACCGAGCTTGCCGAAAAAGAGGGAAATTTAGTTGTATATAAAATGCTTGAGGAGATAGATATAGAAAGTGCTAAAAAAACTCACCCCAATAATTTGCAAAGAGTAATAAGAGCCCTTGAAATATATAAATGCACAGGCATTACAAAGACTGAATGGGATAAAAGGTCAAGAGAGGGAAAGCCTCCATATGAAAGCACTGTTTTGTTTCTAACCTGTCAGGATAGAGAAATGCTTTATCAAAGGATAGACAAAAGGGTTGACCAAATGCTTGCAGAGGGACTTTTAGACGAAACGAAAAGGCTTTATGAAAATGGCTATTTAAGGGAGGGAACAACAGCATATAGTGCAATAGGCTATAAGGAGCTTTTGCCATTTATAAAAAGAGAACAAACTATAGATTTATGTGTAAGCGAGCTTAAATTGGCTACTCGTCACTACGCAAAAAGACAGCTAACATGGTTTTCCTCCCGTAAGGATTACCATAAAATCTATGTTGATATAGAGAATTCATACGAAAGCGCAATTAATATAATAAAAGGGAAAATGGATACAAGAAAAGAGCAAATTAAATCAAGCTATGAGCTTGTGAAAAATAGAATTGATGAGCTTTCTAAGGGACGTAAGGTGACACTCCTTGCTGCTACAAAAATGCAGAGCTGTGAGGATATAAATTATCTAATTTCCTTAGGGGTAAATACCATAGGTGAAAACAGAGTAAATGAGCTTATGGAAAAATATGAGGGATATGACAAAGCTGCCTCCCTACATTTTATAGGCACACTACAAAAAAACAAGGTAAAATATATAATTGATAAGGTAGATTTAATCCATTCTGTTGACTCCCTTTCTCTCCTTTCAGAGATAGATAAAAGAGCAGGCAAAATCGGCAAAAGAATGGGAGTTTTAATTGAGGTTAATAGTGGTAGAGAGGAGTCTAAGGGTGGCATAATGCCCGAGGACGTGTCTGATTTTTATGCCGAGGCTATTAAGCTTTCTAATATTGAGGTAATGGGACTTATGACAATGGCACCAAAATGCGAGGATAAGAAAGATTACCTTAAATATTTCGGATTGACTAAGGAGCTTTTTGATAAGCTATTTAAAAACAAGCCTGATGCTATTTTGTCAATGGGAATGAGTGACAGCTATGAATATGCAATAGAGGCAGGAGCAAATTTAGTAAGAGTTGGCAGTAAGCTTTTCGGAGAAAGGAAGTATTAATATGGGACTTTTTAGCTTTTTCAGAAAAAAGAAATATTATTATGATGATGACGAATTTGAGGAGGAGGAAAAGGAGGAAGCTCCTGCAAATGTATCCTTAGAGGGCGCATTAGAGCTTAAAATCTGCAAGCCAAGAACCTTTGAGCAGGCATTACCAGCAGTTGATTATTTATCCTCTGGTAGAACTGTGCTTTTAAATCTTGAGGGTGTAGATGAAAAGCTATATTTAAGAATAATCGACTTTATAAGTGGGGCAGCATATGCCTTAGGACTTACCATAAAAAAGGCAACAAACGACTCCTTTTTCATAACTCCAAGGGACGTTGACGTAAGTGGAGAGCTGTTTGAAACTGCAGATGATGAAGAGGAATTTTTCACTCTATAAAGGAGAAAAATGAGGGCAAGAACAATCATATTAACCACCATTTATAGCGTGCTTAACGCGTTTAGCCTATTGCTATTTATAATGGCAATTTGCTCGTGGTTTCCACAGGCAAGGCAGTCAAAATTTTATATGGTAATGGATAAAATAGTAAGTCCATTATTAAGACCAATTAGAAGTCTTTTAAATAGGTCACAAATGATTAGAAATTGTAGAATAGACTTGTCATTTTTAGCACTTGTTTTGATTGTTTCCTTAGCCGAGAGGCTTATATATTATTTGATTTAAGGACAAAAAATGAAAAGAATTATAACATTAATATCCATAATAGCAGGTACTTTGCTTCTTGACCAGCTTTCTAAGGCGCTTGTTGTTGGTAATATGGTATATGGCGAATTGGGAAGTGTGCCGATTATACCGAATTTCTTCCACCTAACCTATATACACAATGACGGAATGGCGTTTGGACTTGCTGATAATACTGTCGGTAGAGCTATATTTATGACCGTTTCCACAATCGCTATAATAGGACTTTGCATTTATCTCTTTCGCTTTTGCAAGGAGGGAATGCTTTTGCAAACAGGAGTAGCGTTTATAATTAGCGGTGGAATAGGCAATATGATTGATAGAATCTTCCGTTATAATGTAATTGATATGCTGGATTTCAGAGGAATTTGGGGATATATCTTTAATGTAGCAGATGCCTTTGTTTGCGTAGGCGCAGGCATAGTAGCAGTAGCTCTTATTATCAGCATTTTAAAGGATAAGAAAAAGCCTAAAGAGGATAAAAATGATAATAAATGAAAATGACGCAAAAAAGCGTCTTGACGTATATGCCTCAGAAATATCAGAAATCAGCCGTTCAAATGCTCAGGGCTTGATAGAAAAGGGGCTTATAACTGTAAATGGTGAAATTAAGCCGAAAAATTATAAGCTAAATATTGGCGATAATGTAAAAATAGAAGAAATAGAGCCAATCAAGCTTGAGGTAAGGGAGGAAAATATTCCCCTTGATATCATTTATGAGGATGACGATATAATAGTAATAAATAAAGCGTCTGGAATGGTCGTTCATCCAGCACCAGGAAACGAGAGTGGAACGCTTGTAAATGCACTTTTGTATCATTGTAAGGGCAGTCTTTCTGGCATAAATGGTGTAATAAGACCAGGAATAGTTCATAGGATAGACAAGGATACAAGTGGACTTTTGGTAGTAGCGAAAAATGATGAAAGCCATGTTTTTCTTTCCTCGCTTCTAAAGGAGCATAAAATCAAAAGAGAATATCACGCAATTTTGATAGGACACTTAAGGGAGCAAAGGGGAACGGTCACCACCTATATGGCACGTCACCCTGTTGATAGAAAGAAAATGGCTGTCGTTTCTCCAACTAAAGAGGGGGCAAGAGAGGCAATAACTCATTATCAGGTAATAGAGGAATACCCAGGCTATACATATGCGAAAATGGAGCTTGAAACAGGTAGAACTCACCAAATCAGAGTCCATATGAGCTATTTAGGTCACCCACTTGTAGGCGATGAAACCTATGGTGGTGGTAAAACTCAATTTGAAAAATCAAATAAAGTACTAATAAATGGGCAAGCACTCCATGCAAAAAGGCTAAGCTTTATTCACCCACGCACAAAAGAGGAAGTGTGCTATGAGTGCCCACTGCCGTGTGATTTTGAAAAGCTACTAAAAAGACTGAGAGAAAAATAAAAGGAACAGATTTTGAAACTCTGTTCCTTTTGTTTTTATTCAACCTCAACTATTCCGTTTTCCTTAACTGTGATTTTCATTCCGTCCTTAACATATGATAGAAACTCGTCGCCTAAGGAGTCTATAACAGGCATAGATACATTGTCAACCCACACCTCAGCCAAAACAGCACCTGCTGCAGCTAAGGAGTCTATATGGCTTGCAAAAAGCAGGCAGGCGGGATTTTTCTCCATAGCGCAAGCACAGTAGAGAACAAGACCGCCGGTGGTCGAGCCTATTGTTTGAGGTAAGCAAAGTGCTTTATTGATTAGCGGCTTTCCGTAAAGCTCCTCGTTGTTTTGGTCGCCACATTTTACCTCCTTATCACCGAATTGCAGTGCCATTTGGAGTGAGGCGAGTGTGTTAAAGCCTTGCTTAGTAACTACTGCCTCGGCGCTTACCTGTCCGGGTGTAATTACTCTACCTTGAAATTGCCTCATTATCTTAACCCCCCTGTAATTATATTTAAAATTTCGTTATCTGTATAGTATCTTGCGCTTGTGTATGTGCGAAGCTTATTTGATGAGGTGATAACAGGCATCTTTTTGCAAAGAGGGTTGTTCATATACATAAGCGGGCAAATGTAAGAGATAACTACTCCTGTTTTTTTAAGACGAGATGCATATTCTGTTTTTTCAAAAGCCTCAATAACCTTTGGTGCAGCTGTAAGTACGGTTTTAACAGTAACCCTTTTTTTGCCGTTTTGATTAAGTCGGCTTTCTATATTTATAGTCCAATCCTTAAGCTGCTCAAGGGACAAATGCGGGCAACCGATAAAGCATAGCTTCGGCTTGGAGCTTGGATTTTTCCAAACGATAGGATAGTTATTCTTTACTCTTTCCAGCTCGCTGTCGTCAATTATATATTCCTTAGCATCCTCGCAGATTAAGGACTTACCAAGCTCCTTAGCCTCCGGGGTCAGATTTTCCACGTGGTAAAGACCTACAGCGCCATTTGACGCAGTTGCAGCACCAAAATCCTTAAGATAGGCACAGGTGCTGTCGTTAAGCTCACTTCCTAACCACTTATCAAGCCCGATAATGTAAGGAACGTCCTCCATAACCCTCATACCGATTGCAGAGCCTAAGAGCTGTGCCTCGGGCTTTTTGGTTGTTTCGATTTTGATTACCCAGTCGGCGCGTCTGCCCTCGTCTGTAAGCAGTCCAAAATACGGAACATATCCAACTATTGAGCCCATAATGTCTATAATTCCCGAGTTGCGGTTACATCTTGCGCCCAAAACGGAGTTGGCATAAACAACAGCGCTTGACTCCGCCCACGAAAGAACCTCGCCCTTTTGCGGCTTGTTGCCGATTTCATCCATATAGCAGGTACAGCTGAAGGCATCCTCGTTCATAAGTCCAAGCTTTTTTAGCTGCTCCTCATAAAATCCCTGCTTAGTATACATAAATTTATTAAATACTAAATTTTGTAAAAAATTAGCAGGAACGTTTTTATCAAGAGGTCTTGGGTCAACCGAGAATTTTTGTTCTGAGCAGACACCTGCGTCAAGCAGCTTTTGCATAAGGTCGTAAACAGGTGACATTACCTTTAAGCCAAAGGATGTTACCAGGTGGTTGTATTTTGATGTGATAGGCACCAGCTTTTCAGCCTCAAAGGCGTCGCCGTACATTACCATAGTCCTCATAACCTTAGCAAGCGTTTCGCCCTTTTTACCATTAAGAATTTCTTGCTGTTCTTCTGTAAGTATCATATCTTCTCCTTAAATCTTCATACAAGTGCTCCAGGCACCCCAAATTACGCTTCTTAAATTGCCAACCTTAAGAGCATCGCCTATGATGTGAATATGGCTACTCTTTTTGAATGCAGGACTTGGATTATATCCTATTGAGGTAATAACTGTATCTCCCTCAACCGTAAATTTCTCACCGCTTTTATTTTTAACTATTACGTTTCCGTTATTTATTTCGCAAACAGAGCTTTCCAAATAAACAGTAACATTATTTGTTTCAAAGAAATCGCGAAGATAGCTTGAGTTAGCAAGACAAACGCCCTTAGCGGTTATAAGATCGTCTTGCGCTTCGATAATAGTAGGCTTTTTGCCCTGCAGGTATAGCTCGTAGGCAATTTCACAGCCTGTAAGTCCTCCGCCGATTATTGTAACTCTTTTTCCGGCATCATGCTTTCCAAGTAAAAAGTCAATGGCTTCAACCGCACTGTCACCGCCCTTGATAGGCAGCTTTTTGGCAGATGCGCCTGTTGCCACAATAATCTCATCTGCGTTAAGTTCTTTAATATCCTTAACCTCTGTATTTAGATTAATTTCAATAGGATATTTTTTAAGCTCACGGATATACCAGGAAATAAGCGCCCTGTCCTTTTCCTTGAAGGACGGAGCAGAGGCAGCGATAAACACACCGCCGAGGGAGTCACTTTTTTCGTATAGCGAAACCTTGTGTCCGCGCTTAGCACAAACAAGAGCAGACTCCATTCCGCCAATGCCGCCGCCGATAATTGCAACCTTCTTTGGCTTCTTTGCAGGCTCTATGAAAAATTTCTTTGACTGCATAGTTTCTGGATTAAGGGCACAGCGGGCAAGACCCATAGTGTCTGAAAGCGCCTGTGTGTTTGCGTGACCCTTAGAGCGAGAAAAGTTGAAGCAGCCGCTATGACAGCAAATACAAGGCTTAATGTCCTCGCATCTATCCTCAATCAGCTTAGTAATCCATTCAGGGTCAACAAGAAATTGACGTGCAACGCCCACAGCGTCTATTCTTCCGTCAGCCACCGCCATAGCACCGACATCAGCACTCATCCTGCCTGCGCAAACGACGGGGATATCAACGAATTTCTTAATATGTGCCACATCCTCTAAATTGCAGTTTTCTGGCATATACATAGGCGGATGAGCCCAATACCAGGAGTCGTATGTGCCATTATCTGCATTAAGCATATCGTAGCCTGCGTCCTGTAAATATTTTGCGGCTCTTTCGGACTCTCTCATATCTCTTCCAACCTCTGTGTAATCCTCGCCCGGCATAGCGCCCTTACAAAAGCCCTTCATTTTAGACTCAACAGAGTAGCGAAGTGAAACAGGGTAGTCCTCGCCACATTCCTTTTTAATGGCACGGACAACCTCGGTTGCAAAGCGATAGCGATTTTCAAAGCTTCCGCCATATTCGTCTGTACGCTTATTGAAAAACTCAATGGCAAATTGGTCAAGCAAATATCCCTCGTGTACTGCGTGTACCTCAACGCCGTCAACTCCCGCCTCACGGCAGAGCTTGGCGGTTTTAGCAAAAGCCTCAATTATTTCGTGTATTTGCTTTACTGTCATTTCAGGACAAATAATATCGTGGTCCCAGCGAGAGGGCTGAGGGCTTGGACTTGCCAGCTCGTGAGAAGTGTTTATGATAGGCTTGATAATTGCTCTGGTCAGTCTGTTTTTATGTAATGGAGCAACAAGCTCGGTAATAGCCCAGGAGCGTCCCATTCCTGCTGTGAGCTGAATGAATAGCTTAGCTCCTGTTTTATGGATTTCGTCCATAAAAGCCTTAAGCTCTTTAAACATTTTCTTGTTTTGCCATAGCCACTTTCCCCAAAACGTGTCACGTAGCGGGGCAATTCCCGGAATAATAAGACCAACATTGTTCTTAGCTCTTTCAAGGAAAAGCTTCGCAGCCTCCTTATCAAAGTGGCAGCCTGTAAGCTCAAACCAGCCAAACAGAGATGTACCGCCCATAGGGCACATAACAATGCGGTTTTTAATCTCAACATTACCTATTTTCCAAGGTGTAAACAAGGATTTGTATTTTTCGTTTATCATATCCATAAGCACTCCCTTCACAGCTTTGTCTGTAATAAATAATATGACTTATATAAGCTGATATGCACAAGCATTATACCATAATTCCGTTGACCTGTCAACAAAAAACAGGTAGTCGCTCAAAAATTTACAATTAAGACAAAAAGCATCGCACCTTCACGGTGTGATGCTCTTGCTTTGTTAAAGTAGCTTTTTGATAAGCTTAATTAGCGGCTTTGACATAGAATAAAAGCCCCAGTCGTTAGGGTGACACATATCAACAGTTCCGTTTGCACCACATTCCCTCATTAGCTCCTCACCGCCAATAAAATATACATTTTTATCCTTTTTACTTTTTGCATTTTTGTAGGTTTGCTTTATAATTTTATATCTTTCAATTTCTGATTTATTTAATACTATCTTAGGCCTTGTAAGAAAAATAATCGGAAGATTAGGGTTTTGAGCTCTTATCTGATTAAATAATCTCTCGTGAGTTTCGTTAAGATACTTAGCATCGGGTGCGTTATGGTCATAATCCATAACGAAAAGTGACATATCGAGATTTTTCATATAATCGCCAATTTCAATTTCGGCTTTGCCGTTTCCAGAAAAGCCTAAATTTACAAAATTTGCATTTAATTTCTGCGATATAAGTGCACTGTAGCTATTACCAGGACGAGAGGCGCAGCCACCCTGTGTAATGGAGCTTCCATAAAATACAATAGGGCTTTCGACCTTATAAGGTACAGGCTCTGATACAGTAGCACTTGAGCTAAGACCTATATAGAGCTCATTTACATCGGAATAGAGAGGAAAGTTGATAGTAATATCTCTCATTTTGCTAGAGCCAAGCTCAATTACAGCCTCATATCCATCATTTATGTTGTAAGGGGGCATAAATGTACCTAAATATTTTTCCCCACCCTTTTTTTCGTAAAGGTCAAAGCCACTTGAGCCACTTAATGCAAAGTGAGGCATTTTGCCTATATTTTCTAAATTTGCACTTATAGCAATATAAGGGCTGTTTGTTCTAAATCTGACTCTGCCACCTGATGTATTTGAGTGTAACCAATATACACCCTCGCTTACCTGCTTAGCTACATTTTCGGGCATTCTTCTGTATTTACCATTTTCGTAAAAAACACCATAAATCTTGAATGGTAAGGAGCGTATATCATAAAATTTAATATCAGCCTTGTCTATATTAGTTTCTACCTTAAAATTAGTGTCAATTTTTTCAATTTCTTCCATATTTTCACCCCATTTTCTATCTAATTATAGCATTTATTAAAATAAAACACAATACGTAATATTGAAATTGCTTTTTTATAATGGTATAATTAAAAAAAGCGAAAAAGGAGAAATATCTAATATGGATTTTAGAATAGAGGGAAGCGACTTTATTAAGAACGGCAAGAAAATAAAAATCATTTCAGGCGCAGTTCATTATTTTAGAAATATGAGGGATACATGGAGTGATATTTTTAAAAAAATGAAGGCAATGGGACTTAACTGCGTTGAAACCTATCTTGCGTGGAATATGCACGAAAAACAGGTAGGAGTGTTTGATTTTTCAGGAAATTTAGATATAAGACAGTTTGTTAAGGATGCAGAAAAAGAGGGACTTATGGTAATTGTAAGACCAGGACCATATATCTGCGCTGAGTGGGAGTTTGGTGGTCTTCCTTGGTATCTTCAGACTATGGATGATATGGAAATTAGATGCTCAAATCCAGTCTATATGAAGCATTTTGAAATATACTTGAAAAATGTCTTTGACCAAATTCGTGACCTTCAATTTACCAAGGGTGGACCTATTATTATGCTCCAATGTGAAAACGAGTATGGATATTATGGTGACGATAAGGAATACTTAAAAGCCCTTTATAAAATTTATAGAGATAACGGAATAGATGTACCACTTTTCACCTCCGACGGAACAAGTGAGGCAAATTTACTTGACGGAACGATTGAGGGGTGCTTGCCAACCCTTAATTTCGGCTCAAGAGTTGAGGAAAACTTTAAAGCACACGACAAGCTGTTTCCAAATTCACCAAAAATGTGTATGGAAATGTGGAATGGCTGGTTTGATGCGTGGGGAGATGACAAGCACCATACAACAAGTGCCGAGAATTACGCAAATGTAGTTGACGATATGCTTAAAAAGGGAAGCCTTAATATGTATATGTTTATAGGTGGAACTAATTTTGGCTTTACCAGTGGCGCAAATCACTATGAAAAATATACCCCAGACGTTACAAGCTATGACTATGATGCTATGCTTACAGAATGTGGCGATATTACAGAAAAATATCTAAAGGTACGTAAGGTGATAGAGAAATATGTTGATTACCAATTACCTGAAATTCCAAAAAATCGCAAAAAGCGTGCTTATGGTAAATTTACCCTTAACGAAAAGGGAGGATTTTTCAATAATCTTAAAGAGCTATCAAGTCCGATTTTCTCAAATGTTCCAAAATGTATGGAAAAATACGGCTTTGGCTACGGCTTTATAGCTTATCAAACAACCCTAAATCGTGATTATGTAAATGCCCCCTTGTCCTTCGAGGATATAGGAGATAGAGCATTAGTATATGTAAATGATACCTTAAATGGTATAGTATATGTAAACGATGACGTGCTAAAAACCACAATAAATGCCAAAAAGGGTGATACCCTTACCATTTTAGTTGAAAATATGGGCAGAGCTAATTTTGGACCTAAAATGATGCGTAAAAAGGGAATAGCAGGAAGGCTTTTGATAGGTGATAATATAATTCACTTTAATTGGAATGTATATCCCTTGCCTATGGATAATCTTGATAATGTTAAATATGGTGAGGACTTTAATGAGCCAAGCTGCTTCTTGCGTGGTAGCTTTGAGGTTGACTGTGCAGAGGATACATTTTTATATCTTGACAATTTCAAGAAATGCTTCGTTGTAATAAATGGCTTTAATATAGGTAGATATTGGGAGATAGGTCCACAAAAAAGCCTTTATGTGCCTAAATCAATCTTGAAAGAGGGCAAAAATGAAATAGTAATTTTTGAAACCGATGGCTTAAAGGGCGAGTGCGTGGTTGAATTTAAGGACTACCCAACGTTAGGCTGAAAGAGAAAAAGCAAGTGCTAAATGCACTTGCTTTTTGCTTATTTTGTTAATCTTTTTTTGCAATAGCTTCGTTTACCACAGTGTGGGCATTTTAGCTGTCTTGTGGTTATTGTGTGAGGACCCATAAGATAAGCACCCATAGAAGGAATAAATCTCTTTTTACAATGCCTGCACTCGAATGTGCCTGAATGATAGTCTAATATACATACAACATATATGCCACCAATCAATATTACGATGCTAATTATTATAAGAATAATTCTTTGGTAAGTGGGCATTTCGTAATAGCCACTTGCCATTAAAATTGTAAAGGCTGATAAAAGGGTAATTATACCCACAATAATAGATAAAAGTATATTTCTTTTGCTTTGCTTTCTTTCGAGTGCAAGGGATAGCATATTTTCCTCGGCACGCTTTTTATATTCCGTGTCATCAATTCTTTCACCAGAAAGAAGCTCGTTTACAGTAATACCAAGCTCCTTACAAAGTGGCTCCATAAGGGTAACATCACAAAGACCATTTCCAGTTTCCCATTTGCTAACAGTTTTATCGCTAATATATAGCTTGTCAGCAAGCTCCTTTTGTGTAAGTCCCTTTTCCTTTCGCATTAAGGCTATAAATAAGCCTATTCGTTTTAAATCCATAAAATTCACCTGCCTGTATGTTTTTTAAAATCATTATATCACATAATTATTAAAATAACACACACGCAGAGTAGAGTTAGCAAAAAAACCACTCTACAAATAGTAGAAATCTTTATTTCCAATCAAGTTCTGCTATTCTGCAAAAGCAGAGTGATATTTTTACTTTGTAAAAGTGATATTGTTCGCATAGCTCACAGTGATATTCTATTTGCTTATGCATTTTAAACTGCCGAAGGCAATATCACTGCGAAAGCAATATAACTGAGCATCGCTCAATAGAACTTGCGAAGCAAATAGAACTAAAAAACCTCAGTTGATGGTTCAACTGAGGTTTTTTCTGGGTGCGGAGGTGGGATTTGAACCTCACGACCTCCGGGTTATGAGCCCGACGAGCTACCAAGCTGCTCTACTCCGCGATATAGAGATTCCCTAAATGGGAATCGTGGTGCCGATGACCGGACTTGAACCGGTACGGGAATTTCTTCCCAACGGATTTTAAGTCCGTGGCGTCTGCCGATTCCGCCACATCGGCATGTGTGCTTAGTAAGTATATCACACATTTTTTACTATGTCAACCCTTTTTTTAAAAATTTTTGGGTTCAATCTTTACCATATTATATGCGTATATTGTTTGATTTTATACTTCATAAATCAAAAAAATTGAAAAAAGTATTGCATTTTAAATAAACATATGATATAATCGTTAAGTCAATAAAAATATAGGGGTGTAGTTCAGTCGGTAGAACACCAGTCTCCAAAACTGGGTGTCCAGGGTTCGAGTCCTTGCGCCCCTGCCAGAAAAACGACAAAATTCGACAGAATTTTGTCGTTTTTCAGTTATATTCGCCTTGCGGCGAGTTATATGCGTAACCGCGTGATATTTGCTTTGCAAGTGATATGCGCTTTGCGCGTTGAAGATTACAAGGCGAATATAATATCACTGTGAGCGTAGCGAACAATATCACTACGAGTGCAGCGAGTAATATCACGCCGAGCAAAGCGAGGCATATCACTAAAATCACACGGGTTCAAGTCCGTACGAAAACTCCTCAAAATATCTTTTTTGTCCGCCCCTGCCAAAAATCGACAAGTTTCGACAGAAGCTTGTCGATTTTTTTATTTGTGCCGCAGGTACAACATCATTTGACCGAAGGTCAACATCATTTCGAGCAAAGCGAGAATATCATTGCCGTTTACGGCACAAATAAACGATGTTGCACCTTGTGCAAATGATGTGCTTCGCAAAGATGTGATGCCCTGCATCAATGAAGTTGCGCTCCGCTCAAACGGAAAGAACGCGTCAGTTCAACTCTAAACGAAAAAGCGACAAAAAAGATATCGCCCGCAAAAAGCCTTGATTTTTCAAGGCTTTTTCCTTTTTGGTGAAGAATTGTCTGAACCTCTCCGAAACGGATTGACAAAATCGAAAATTGGGTGTATAATAATTTCAAGGTGTTCGTTATCCCGAACAAAATAAGTCTCTATGAAAGTTCGCTATGCCGAATAGGTGAAATATGGATTATATAACCGTAAAAGAAGCCGCCGAGAGGTGGCAAGTAAGTGAAAGACGTGTTCAAATTTTATGCAATACGGACAGAATAAAAGGCGCATATCGTTTCGGCAAGTTGTGGATGATACCACAAACGGCGGTATTGCCCAACGCACGCAGAAGGGAAGAAGAACCTCATCTCCCAATGCCAAGAAAATCTCCCTTCCTTGATATGACCAATCTATATAATAAAGTAGGCGGTGCGGAAGAATGCGCCGAGATGCTTATAAACCACCCCGAAGCTCACGCTCTGTTTGAGGCGCAAATCGCTTACAGGCGCGGAGAAATCGAAAAGGTTTACGAGCAGGCGAGATACTTCTTATCGGCACATTCGGGCTTTTATGCCGTTATCGGCGGTGGTATGCTACTTGCACAATGCGCGATTTGGAGAGGGGATATTTTCCTTTGGAAAGAAGCGAAAAAGCACATATTTGAAGCACCCTGCAAGGACGAACACGACCGAGAAATTGTATCCCTTGCCCTCGCCATTATTGATAGCTCTATTTACGATAACAAGGACTATCCCGAATGGTTTAAGAGTGGAAACTTTGAAGCCCTGCCAGGCGATGCACACCCTGCGGCAAAGGTTTTCTACATTAAATATCTGTATATGGCTGCGTATGCGATTGCAACGGGGCAATTCAAGCTCGAAGGCGTTGAGGGCCTTGCCTTGATGCGTATGATACCCAATACCATAGAGCCGATGATTTCTCAGGCGGTGCTTGATAAAACGATCGTTCCCGAAATGTATCTGCGTATGTCCTGTGCGGTGGCTTATTACAATTCAGGACAGAAGGAAAAAGCGATTGCTCATATAGATAAAGCAATAGCTCTTGCCTTACCCGATCAGATGTACGGCTTTTTGACCGAGTACATACGCCACTTTGGGGAGTTGCTTGAACAGCGAATTGCCTTGCAGGATCCAAACGCTGTTGCTGCTGTAAAATCTCTTTATAATATATATAGAGTAGGATGGGTAAGGCTTTCAAGCCAAGTGCGAGATAAGATAGCGGTTGACCTTGATCCCAAGGAACGTGAGCTTGCCAAGCTCTGCGCCTTTGGATTTACGTCCAAGCAGATTGCAAGGATGCTCCATTTTTCGGAATCGACTATCAATCACGATATAACGCGAATCCTCAATAAAGCAAGTCTTTCAAACAAAAAAGAACTCGCTTTGATCCTCTAAAAATTGCAAGTTTTTTGAGATTTTTTCGCAAAAAGTTTGCAAGAAAAACTCGTTTTTTTCTCTATAAAAATTGAATTAAATCTGCTATAATTTTATTGCGAGGCGGAAGTCGGCTTGCCAGCGACCGCCTGTATAAATTACACGAAGCATAGCAAAGCAAGTCTTTGCAAGCGAAATTCTCATTTCGCAAGCGAGTATTGCTCGCAAAATGCATAGTATAATGTTATCGTAATAACTTATGGCAGATTTTTCTTTTTGATAATTTGCGAAAGGAGTCAAAAATGTTCACCTCACTTTTCGGACTAAACCTACCCCCAAAAGAGCCGGAGCATAAGGAAGGCGATCTCTACAAGATTATAACTGCACACGGCAAAACCTTTGAACTACGGTACGGTTATTACGAGGAGATTGACCGAGAAAATATGCACCTGATTGAGATTTATCCGAACTTTATCGAAAATCCCGTCTATACAGACGAAGGAATCCCGTTCGTAACGGCAATGCAGAAGCCGTGCAAGCACTTCAAGCTCGGTGCAGGCAAGTCGGATGACGGCGAGGACAACACCTGTTACCACTGTACCTACTACGAAAAATGCGAGGAACTGCTCGGCGTTTGCAGATGTAAGACACGGCAAAGAAAGAACGAATAAAGAATAGAATATAATGTATAAATCGCAAGAGGGATATCCCTCTTTTGGTAGCTACTACGTACCTACCAAAAACAACTCTATTAACTAAAAAAATAAATTGGAGGCAAAACTCTATGAAAAGAACAATCAAAGCATTTCTTGTTATCTGCTGTTTGGCAATATGCTTAACGCTTTGCTTGACAGCCTGCGGTAACAAGTGCGAACACAACTACGACAACGATTGCGATGCAATCTGCAACGACTGTGGAGAAACACGAGAGGTCGGCGCACACGATTGGAGTTCCGCAACCTGCACAGCTCCCAAGACCTGTAGCGTTTGCGGAGCGACAGACGGTAACGCGCTCGGACACACCCCTGCCGATGATGACGGCGATTGCACCACAGCAATCAAGTGCAAGAGCTGTGATCAAATTGCAAAGTCCGGCAACCAAAGCCACGCCTACGGCACGATAACCTACACCTGGGCTAATGGTTATAGTAGCTGTACCGCTACGAGAAGCTGTGCGGTAGACGGATGCGACCATACCGAAACCGAAACCAAGACTGCAACACAGGACGGCACGATCTTCACGGCGGACTTTGAAGGCGAAGCCTTTGATACCCAGACAATTGATGCGAGCGTGAAAATCGATGGTGTCACCGTCAACCCTTGGGAAAACGTCGACATTGACGGCGGCGAAGCCGAAGAAGAAACTAAGAATTAAGAATTCAGAATTATGAATTCGGAATTAGGAGATATCTATGGTAAATTTCATAAAACAAAAATATAAAATTATTGCCGTGCTTTTTTTGCTCGTGATGCTGATCGGACTCATTCCGTTCACCGCAACCGAGGCGGCGGCGCAGGAAATCGATATTAACGCTACCTATAACGGTGATGACAGCGGTTTTATCGAAGGACAGGTAATGACCATCGCCATTGAATCAAGAACGAATGAAGTATATAAATCAAATTTCTTCAAATACACTTATCAAGGTGGCGAATGGGTTAGCAATAATCCGATGAAGGTTAGCGATATTGATGCAATTGAAGGAGTATATGCATACGTTGGATTTTCTGATATAAACGAAAAGGAACTCAATGAATGTTTGAATTACGACCAATTTATAACAGATGAAGATAACCTGATTTGTGACCAGTCCGATGATTTGCTCAGATATGATTGGATGATACCTGCAGAGGAAATAACACTTCCTACAGCAGAGAATCCCGTCATCAACGCTCATTTCATTCACGGATTGGCAAAAGTTACTGTTGGGAATATCGTATATGGCACTGAATACGAAGAAACCCCGGTAATAACGGATGTACGTTTTAAGGGTTTTGCTTCGTCCGGTTTTGACATTACTAATAATGTCTTTGCCGGCGTTAGTTCTAATGGAATTGCAGATGTTGTACCATTTGAAGACACAACAAATGACACCTATACCGCATTGCTTGCAACCAATAGCGAAATGAACGATAACAACGAAATCATTATTCCTACCGAATGGACTCTACTGACACTTAAAGTGAACGGTGAGGAAAAGACGGTTAAGTTGGTAGATAATCCTGAGACCACACTTGTGAATGAAGCATTTCTTGAGGCCGGCACCCACTACACCTTCTACCTCAAGGTAGGTAAGAATAAGGTGACCATCGTACAGGTTTTGACGGATGACATAGGTTCTCCCTTCGGTGCTGGCTGGGACAACGACGCAGAAGTAGGCCTTGACTCCAGCGCAGCAAGCATTGGCACACAAGATGTCGGCAAGACCAACTGGGTGGAGAACGATGAAATCATCGTCGAACTCTACTCATCAAAGTATGGCACACAGTACGCCACACTCATCTACAACGGCTCCCAGTGGAACTTGAACGGCAGCCTCTTGTACCTCGAAAATGAGAAGCCCACCGTCTGCGCCTACTATGCGCCGTGCAACGAGGTGACAGGCAACACGATGAACTTGAGAACAGGTATGCTGTATGGAATGACAGAATATCTTGAGGCATCTGATTGTCAAGTAGTAAACAATACAATCAGCATCAGTTTCGAGGGTGCTATCCGCAACTACAGCCGCTTGCGTATTGTAGGTCTGCCGAATCAGACCTTGACTGTCACCACCACGGGCTTTACTCCCGCAGGAGCAAGCGCCGCCGCAGACGGAACTACCTACACCGTTACGACAAACGGCGACGGCAACGCTTTCCTCTATGGCACCTTTGCTAAAGACGCAACCGTAACCGTGAAGAAGGGCACAGCCACTCTTGCTGAGTTTGCTTTCTCTGAAGAAAAAGGCTTTTCCAACGGCACAGAACACAATAAGAGCTATGCGTTGGATGCAAGACCTGTCATCGACGGTACATTGGGCGGCAAGGCCACAGCTACCGAGGACGATATAAAAGCTTTGGTGGAACAGATCAAGTATTATGTGGATAACGGCATCTCCACGATTATCGTAACCGGCAGCGAACCGGCTACTTTCTACCCCGTTACCGCTATTGGTGTCGAAGGTTTTGATAATTGTTTGTATTTGCAAAAATTGACGTTCGGTTCGGTAGTTACTTCAATAAAAGATGGTACCAACTCTGCTTTCGAGAAAGTTGGAGAGTCTGTCGATGGTGGTCTCTGTGATCTTGTCCTGAATCGCGGACAAGCGAGTGCCGCAACAGAGTATCAGCCGGACGTCCTAAACAAGAGGTGGTGGAACAACACCTACTGGAAGTACATTGAACTTCGGTGACCCCACCGGCAAGTGCGGAGAAGAATTAAGAATTAAGAATTATGAATTATGAATTAAGTAAAACAATTCTGAATTCTGAATTCTGAATTCATAATTTAGAATTGGCGGCGTAAACTTTGCCGCACGAAAGGAGATATACATTATATGTTGAATATAATTAAAACCAAAAGCTTCAAAATCACGGCTGCCCTTCTTGCTCTCGTGCTTTGCGTGACGGGCGTTGTATGGCACGTCGCAACCCCGGTGAGCGCCGCAGAGCTTGACATCACAGGCGCCAACGTGCAGGGCTATAGCCTTCTCAGCAGCAGTGCCGGCACTACCCCACTCGAGGGCGAAACGAATAACCCTGCCACAATGAGCGTATTCGTCACCGGCGGCTCGGAAACAAAGTACAATGCCGACAACGTTAAGTGGACGCACGACGGCACGAGTTGGGCGGGTGACGGCACCATGCTCTATGAGGGAACAGGCTCCGCGCAGAAGATCTTCGCTTGCGCGCCTTACACATCGGACGCTGCTGGCGGCGTCGTTACCGTGAACGCAGCCGATCAGACCGACTGGCTCGTGGCAACGTCTACGGATCTCACTTCCGGCAGCGTGTCGCTCAGTATGACCCACGCCCTTGCCAAGCTGGTGATCGTACCGTCCTTTGGAACTGAAATCAGCAACCAAACGGTTACAAAAATAGAAATCGGCGGTATGTATGCTTCGGGCAATTTGAACATTGCCGACAACACCTGGAGCGATTTGGGCACAGCGAATGCTACTCTCGAAATGACAAACAATGAGCTTTCGGTGATCCCGATGGCAGAATGCACGGAGTTCACCGTCACCTTCACAATGGCAGACGCCCGCGTATTCACGACTACGGTCAGCCTTGCTGGTGTAGGTAGCAAATTGGAAGCCGGCACGCAGTACAACGTCAAGCTCCAGGTCGGTCAGGACAAGGTGACCATCGGCGGCATTACTGCTGCGCCTTGGAAGGTCATGAATGGCGGCGAGCTTGAAACCGAATGATTTGCGCCTTTGGCGCACTGCTTATCGCCTGTTTCTATACCCATTTTTTATCCGAAACACAATAGCGTCCCTATTTTATATACGAAAAATGATAAGTAATAGTGAATATTAAAAGGTGCTGATGAAGCCTTACACGAAAGAAAACTCCCCGAAATATCTTTTTTGTTTTAATTATAATAATACACACAAAATGGTGTTAAAGCTATAATTATAAAAATTTCCAACCAAAAGAGAACAAGGCTTGTCTATATAGATAACGAGGGTAAAATCGTGGCTTATTTTTAAGCTGAAATCCTAAGAGGCTATCTCTCCCTTTGCCTCACCCTCAAAAAAGACGGACACATGTCCGTCTTTTTTTATGCAATCAAGAAGTTGCAATTAGATACTAATTGTTTTTTATATGTTATAATAAAAAATATACAACAAAACAGTTGTAAATTTGAAACTAAATATTTTTTATATTATATAATTACTAAAATGCGTGGTGGAGGCAACGAAATGAATAGCGAAATTAAAAGACTATTTAAAATAGAGCAGGAAAAAATAATAATAAGCGAAAAAATAAAAGAGCTAAATAAACAAATATATGAAATGTCAAAAAGCAACCCTATCAGTGAAAAATATGAGGACTTGCTTGCTGAACTATCTTTAGCTTACCAAGAGGAAATGTTTGTGCGTGGCTTTAAATTGGGAATGAGGCTAACCAAGGAAGTATAAAAATAAAAAAGACGGACACGTGTCCGTCTTTTCGTTTATTTAAGTGCGTCTATATAATCACAAGCAGCAAGCGCGGCAGTTGCACCATCAGATGCTGCAGTTACAACCTGTCTTATTTTCTTTTGTCTGCAATCGCCTGCAACGTAAATGCCGTCAATGCCTGTTAAACAGCTTTCGTTTGCTACTGCATAGCCATAATTATTAAGCTCGATAACATTTTTAGCAAACTCGTTTTGAGGAATTAGACCGATAGCAACAAACATACCATCAAGCTTTATTTCGCTTTGTCCGTTTTTATCCTCGATAATAATAGAGGTAAGCTCATTTTCACCCTTTAATTCCTTAACAAGTGCGCCACAAATAACCTTAATGTTTTCACGCTTGTAAACAAGGTCACGTAGCTTTTGCTCGCCTGTTAGTGTATCAAGGTTTTGAACGATTGTAACGCTCTTACAAAGCTCGGAAAGCATTAAAGCCTCTTGCAAGGCAGAGTTTCCACCACCGATTACGCAAACGTCCTTACCCTCATAAAATGCACCATCACAAACGGCACAGAAGGAAATACCGTTACCGATAAAATCGGTTTCTCTGTCAAGACCTAAAAGCCTGTGCTTAGCACCTGTGGCAATGATAATAGACCTACCTTCAAAATTTCCGCTGTCAGTTACAACAGTTTTGATTTCACCATTTATAATTTCAGTTACCTCGGCTACCTCGATTTCAGCACCCTGCTCCATAGCCTGTGAAAGTAATTTGTCAGCAAATTCATTCCCTGAAAGCTCTAAAAATCCAGGAATATTTTCAACCTTTGGAGAGTGGGTGATTTGACCACCGAAGCTTTCCTTTTCGATAACTAAAACAGTTTTATTTGCCCTACAAGCATATAGGGCGGCGGTAAGCCCTGCTGGACCACCGCCGATCACTATAATATCATACATAATTAAGCACCGAGATATTTTTTAATATCAGAAACGCCTGTGTATTTTGTTACGCCATCAAATGATTCGACAACAAGTGTAGGAGCTTGCTTAATGCCGTAAGCATTAGCCATTTCAGCATTTTCATTAGCGAGAAGCTTTTCATACTTAACGCCTGCCTTATCAAGCAAAGCACAAGCAACCTTACAGTTTGGGCATGTAGCAGTTGTAAAGAGGTAGATGCCTTCCTTTACCTTTGGAGCGCTTGTACAACAGCATTCTTCCTTTACAACGGCGCCATTTCTTGTTAACTTGGAGTTGTCAATGTTATATACAAGTCTGTCCTTGTACTCCTGAGCCTTACCATCGTTCCAGTTTTGAACAGGACGATAGTAGCCTGTAATACGGCTGTAAACCTCTGTTACAGAGTTACAGTCTGGGCATCTGTAATGCTCACCAGAAATATAACCGTGAGTCTTACATACAGAGTAGGTTGGGGACATTGTGTAGTATGGTAAACGATAGTTTTCAGCAATCTTTCTAACAAGGTTAGCAGCAGCCTTCCAGTCAGGAAGCTTTTCACCTAAGAATGCGTGGAATACTGTACCTGATGTGTAAAGTGTCTGAAGCTCGTCCTGAATATCAAGAGCTGTAAAGATATCCTCTGTATATCCAACAGGAAGATGTGAGCTGTTTGTGTAGTAAGGAGTCTTTGTTGCATCATCCTTAGCAGCTGTAATAATGTTTGGATAATGCTTAACGTCGTGCTTAGCAAGACGGAATGAGGTTGACTCAGCAGGAGTAGCCTCAAGGTTGTAAAGGTCGCCATATTTTTCCTGATAGTCAGAAAGGCGCTCTCTCATATGGTTAAGAACATCCTTAGTAAACTTCTGAGCCTTTTCTTCAGTTAGGTCAGCTCTTAACCAGTTAGCATTTAAGCAAGCCTCGTTCATACCAACAAGACCGATTGTGGAGAAGTGGTTATTAAATGTGCCGAGGTATCTCTTTGTATATGGATACAAGCCATTTTCAAGAAGTCTTGTAATAACTGTTCTCTTAACCTTAAGTGAACGAGCAGAGATATCCATAAGTCTGTCAAGACGGTCATAGAAATCCTTTTCGTCCTTAGCAAGGTAAGCAATTCTTGGCATATTGATAGTAACAACACCAACAGAGCCTGTTGATTCACCACTACCGAAGAAGCCACCAGATTTCTTTCTAAGCTCACGAAGGTCGAGTCTTAGACGACAGCACATTGAACGAACATCGCTTGGCTCCATATCACTATTAATATAGTTAGAGAAGTAAGGAGTTCCGTATTTTGCAGTCATTTCAAATAGGAGCTTATTGTTTTCTGTTTCGCTCCAGTCAAAGTTTCTTGTAATTGAGTATGTTGGAATTGGATATTGGAAGCCACGACCATTTGCGTCACCCTCAATCATAATCTCGATAAACGCCTTGTTTATCATATCCATTTCCTTCTTACAATCCTTATACTTGAAGTCAAGCTCCTTACCACCAACGATACAGTTAAGCTCAGCTAAGTCGTTTGGAACGGTCCAGTCAAGAGTAATGTTTGTAAATGGAGATTGTGTACCCCAACGTGAAGGAGTATTTACACCATAAATAAAGGATTGAATGCACTGCTTAACCTCCTTGTAGGTAAGATTGTCAACCTTTACAAATGGAGCTAAGTATGTGTCAAATGAGCTAAATGCCTGAGCACCAGCCCACTCGTTTTGCATAATTCCAAGGAAGTTTACCATTTGGTTGCAGAGTGTGGATAGGTGAGATGCAGGAGCAGAGGTAATTTTACCTGTAACACCACCCAAGCCCTCTTGAATTAATTGCTTAAGTGACCAACCAGCACAGTAGCCTGTGAGCATTGAAAGGTCGTGAATGTGAATATCAGCATTTCTGTGAGCATTAGCGATTTCGTCATCATAAACCTCGCTAAGCCAGTAGTTAGCAGTAACTGCACCAGAGTTTGAAAGGATAAGACCACCTACAGAATAGGTTACAGTTGAGTTTTCCTTAACTCTCCAGTCGTTAATGTTTAGGTAGTTATCAATGATTGCCTTATAGTCAACCATTGTAGCATTAATGTTACGGATTTTTTCTCTTTGACGACGATATATAATATATGCCTTAGAAACATCATCATAGCCAGCCTTAATAAGAACGGACTCAACGCTATCCTGAATATTTTCAACTGAAATCTTACCATCTTCAATCTTTGGCTCAAAATCAGCAGTAACCTTTAAAGCAAGGAAGTCGATAATATCCTGATTAAATTGCTTTTGGCAAGCATCAAATGCCTGTGCTATCGCATCGCTAATTTTCTTAATGTTAAAGTCAACAATTTTGCCGTCACGTTTGATTACGTTATACATAGTTTTTTCTCCTTTTTTAGATTTTTTAATACAAATTTTTGGAAATTTCTGCCAAAAATGGGGAAATTTCGTGAAGATAGCCCACTCAAACAATAGTAAGAGAGGGCTATACAAAATTAAACGAATATTGCCACGCTTTTTTAACACAATATGACAAGCTATTTGCCGTTTCAAACCGAATCGGTTCTATTCTCATCAGGCATAAAGCCTTGTGAGATAAGGCACTAATGGAAGCTTGTCACACAAAATATTGTGTGTTAGCGATATCATTCTATCATATATATTGTGTTTTGTCAATAGGAAATTTCACAATATCTTGTGTTTTTGACTAAATTCCACGAATTTCGGCATATGTTACAAAATTAGACAAAATTTCCTTCATTTTTTCTAATGTATCTTTGTCAATTTCGCTAAGACCATCTTGAATTAAATTGCCCGAGTCGACAAAATTCTGCAAATAGTGCCTTTTTGCACCCTTTACCCACTCACCCATTTTCGTAATATCGGAAATGGTATGTAATTCCTTAACTATTGTGGTTCTAAATTCGTAGTCGACAACGTCGCTTTTTAGTAGCTCGACGCTTTTTAAGATAGGGGAAATATCTAAATTTTCAACCCCAACTGTAAAGGCATATTTTTCCTGACAGCTTTTTATATCCATAGCAACATAATCTATAAGCCTTTTATCAATAAGCGACTTTAGTCTGTCTGGAAAATATCCGTTAGTGTCTAATTTAATAGGATAACCAAGAGATTTAACCTTTATTAAAAATTCCTCTAAATCCTTGCTTAAAAGTGGCTCTCCACCAGTTATGCAAACGCCCTCTAAAATACCCACACGCTTTTTGAGATAGCTTAAAATCTCTGTATCGCTATAGGTAATTGAGGTATCAATATCGGTAACTAATGATGCGTTATGGCAAAAAGGGCATCTAAAGTTACAGCCAGCTAAAAATAAAGTACAGGCAACCTTTCCTGGAAAATCGAGTAGCGTCAATTTTTGAAAGCCATTAAAATTCATTTTATCGCTCCTTAAGGGGATTATTTATATTAGTATAACATAATAAGGAAGAAAATCAAAGAACCAACTTGAAAAAACCAACAATTTGTGATAAATTATTTTTAATAAAAAATAAAGCTCAAATATAAGGCTCCTTTTGCGTGAAACGGAAAGGGAGCTGTCACCGAAGGGTGACTGAGGGTTTAAAATAAGAGGGCTAAAAATGATAAAGAAGCATAATAAAGAACTGAAGCCTTTAGCTAAAAACCTTAGAAAAAATATGACAAGGGAAGAAAGACATCTGTGGTATGATTTCTTAAAGAATTATCCTATTCGAATTGACAGGCAAAAAATATTAGGTAAATATATAGTTGATTTTTATTGTGCAAGTGTAAAAATTATCATAGAGCTTGATGGTTCTCAGCATTATTTTGAGGACGGAGAAAAATATGATAGAGAGAGAACTGATTATTTACAGAAAAACTTTGGTGTAACAGTAATTAGAATAAGTAATTTAGATGTAATGAAAAACTTTACTGGTGTATGCGATTATATTGACTATAAAATAAAAGAAAGGATAGAAAAATAAACCAAACCACCCGACACCTATGGTGCCACCCTCCTTTAGAAAAAAGAGGGCTAAATGGTGAAAGCCGTTGTAAATAGAAGCTTTATCAAAGGCTCCTTTTGCGTGAAACGGAAAGGGAGCTGTCACCGAAGGGTGACTGAGGGTTTTAGTAAAGGATATGAAAATGAAATACTGCGATTTACATAATCACTCAAATAATTCCGACGGTAGCGTAAGCCCGTCAGAGCTTATAGATTACGCCATAGAAAAGGGGCTTTGCGCTGTGGCACTAACCGACCATAATACCATAGACGGAATTTGTGAGCTACAAAAGTATGCAAAAGATAAAAATATTGAGGCTGTTTCTGGCTGTGAAATCACAACAGAATTTTTAAATAAGGAAACCCATTTGCTTGCTTTATTTATAAAGGAAGAAAAAGCATTTGAAATGGAGGAATTTCTTAAGGAGAGATTAAGGCTTAAGGCGCTTAGCAATATAGACCTTGAGAAAAATTTAAAAAATGCAGGCTTTAAGATAGACCTTAGCGAAATGATAGAAAAGTACGGCAAAAATATAAATAGAGCCCATTTTGCTAAGGAGCTTATAAATGAAGGCTATGTTAAAACCACTAAGGAAGCATTTAATACAATTTTGAAGCCAGACGGCGACTACTATAAGCCACTAAAAAGACCAGAGATTGTAGATACAATAAGGCTTGTAAGAAAATGGGAGGCTGTGCCTGTGCTTGCACACCCACTTTTGAGCCTCGAAAAGGGGGAGCTTGAAAAGCTTTTACCAGAGGCAAAAAAGGCAGGACTTGTTGGCTTAGAGGTATATTATCCTGAATTTTCAAAAGAGCAAACTGAATATCTAATCAGCCTTTGCGAAAAATACGACCTTGTCAAAAGTGGAGGAAGCGACTATCATGGGGAAATGAAAACCCACTCCGACCTCGCTACTGCAACTACACCATACGAAAACTATATTAAGCTGAAAAATCAAAATTAAAGAAATTTTCGTTTGAATAAATTATGAAATTTAGGAAGAAAGGAAAGAAAATTTCCACCTCATAACGACAAAAAAGAGGAACAGACATTTTGCGTCTATTCCTCTTGCTTTTTGTTCTACGCGCTTATCCAACTGCCTCTACTTTTTAGGAATTACAAATGCAGGCATCTCGCTAACGTCAATAGTAACATATCCATCTTCTTCTACAAGGTCAGTTCTAAGACCATTATATTTTTCAAAGGCAAGCTGAGCAAAAATAAAGTCACCCTCGCCAACATGAAGCTTATAATTCTTAACCTCTGTTTCATTTGATGTAGGACACCAAACAGCGTACTTATATTTTCCGTCCTTAGTTACATATCTAAATATCTTGACATTTTCGTTTCCTGAATCAATTTCGCAATCAAAGGATGTATCAGAAATAATTTCCTTAAGTGTATAAACATAATAGAAGGAATCCTTTTTATTGCCCATAATTACATTATTTGCAGAAATTTCAATTGGGAATCTTACAAGACCACTTGAGCCGTATTTACCAATAGCATGCTCCTCAGGACCACAGTCACGGGACATATACATAGCAGCCTTTTCAACACCGATAGAGGAAAGTAGCAAGTATTCACGAACAAGCCACATACCCTGTACCTGCCTACCAGTCCACTTACCATATGCGTGTGATGAGGTAGAGGTCTTATAGCTTTGGTTAGTATCCCAACCAAATTCAGTAAGCCAAATTTGCATATCTGGATAATATCTGTCACGCCAATCAATAATTTCGGCAAAGCGACCAACAATATCGCCCTCCTCTGGGCTAACTCCAACATAAACCTTTTCGCTAAGCTCATCACGGTCGTCAACGTTTACGTCAACGTGTTGAATGATACCAGCCTTATCAACGCTCTTTCCACAGTAGCAGTGAGCATTAATAACGTCAAATGGAAGCTTTTTGTCGGTTCTGTTATAATCGCACCAGAACTGCATAGCCTTAAGTCTGCCTAAGTGAAGACCAGCGCCACCAGACATAGACATAATAAAGTTAGGGTCAGCCTGCTTAACGCCGACATTTTTAAATCTACCCTCGTGTCCGTCATAGCAAACGCTAAGGAATGATGCCATTTCAAATGGAGAGAAGTATGGATCTCTACCAAGCCATGTTCCATCAGGCTCATTAAGTGGCTCGATTGATTTTAAAACGCCCATACCAATTTTCTTTCTTTGTCCCTTGCCAACCTTGATAAGATTAGGATCAATGTTTTTGTTATGACCATATCTTGCAACATATTGGAAAAGCATGGAAGCATAGCTTATAAAGTTTCTTGGGTCATCACTTGGTGTAATACCGTCCTTAGGACCTCTTTTATGGTGAGTAGAAATGGTAGGACAAACATCTATTCCATATTTATTAAGTCTTGAATAATAGTTATCAAAATTCCACATTCTATTAAGGCTTAGGTTTGGAGATATTGTTGTATCGTATCCGTCAGGAGTAGCTGTCCAAGTCCAAGGATGGTATTCACGAATATAAGTAACTGCACGATTAATATCGTCAGCGTCATTTATAAACGCATTCATACCCACAAAATTAGAAAGGTCAGACCTTTTATGCTCCTTTCTTTCAGGAATGGATAAATCCACGTCCTCAACCTTGTAGCCGTAAATAAGAATTTCGCTTGGTGCTTGGTTATTGTTAAAGGAGAAGTTTATATAACGTGTCTTGTAGCTTGTTTCAAAGCCAGTCCATTTTCTAACCTCTGGTGCAAGCTCCTCGTTATATTCCCAGCTAAATGGAGTACCCATTTTAACCTTAACCTTACGAACACCATAATCGTGCTTATCCTTTTCAGGCTTATATGCGTCGTAGTCGTTATAAATATACATATTGGTGATTTGATAAATAGCCCCTAAATCAACAGTAAAGGCTAAATCGGTCATACCAACCCACCAGTGGTCGTGTCTTGGATGAACCTGTGGGATAGCACCCTCTATACCATAAAGAGGATCGCCGTCGTTATCAAATTCGCAGAAAAAGTTCTCAATTTTTTCAAGGCCCATATCGTTAATGAGCATATCTGGAGTAACCTTGATTTTAATTGGCTTCATTGTATTTCTCCTTGCCGTGACATATTTAAGAGCTTAATATATTAAGCCCTTAGGTTAAGTATAAAGGAAACAAAAGGAAAAGTCAATAAAATAGGGAAATTTTATTTAATAAAATTTATTAAATTTAACCCAAATTCTTTTTTATTGACAAGAGGCAGGCAAAATAGTATAATTAGTAAGAGAAAACTAAGAAATGAGATTTTTATGAAGCTAAGTATTATTATTTGCCTATACAACACAAAAAAGGAATATTTAGAAAAATGCCTTTCGTCAATAAGAATGTCAACCCTTAACGAAAGGGACTATGAGATTTTGTTGATTGATGACGGCTCGACAGAGGATTATAGCGAAATAGTAAGCACATATAAGCCTGTTTATGTAAAAACTGAAAATAGAGGTCATTTTGCCTCTCGCCTATATGGAATAATGATAGCAAGGGGAGAGTATATAGCCTTTTGTGACTCTGACGATGAGGTTAGCTTATGCTACTATGCTCCTATGCTAAAGAAAATAGAAAATAGCAAAAGCGATATTGTATTAAACGACTGGGCTTTTTATACCGAGGGTGGTAGAAGCTATTGTCCTAACGATATTGTAATAAAAAATGATTTCACCTATGAAAATGAGCAAGTATTGGATTTTTACTTTAGCGAGGCAGGAAGATATCAGTCGGTTTTTGTCCTTTGGAATAAGCTTATCAAAAGAGAAACAGCACTAAGGGCAAAGGAGGATATAGAAAAAACAGATGCAATTATGTCACGCATATCCTATTCAGAGGATACACTTATGACATACTTCATCTATAAGCATAGCAAAAAAATCACAAATGTGCATACAGGCTATTATTTCTATAGAATTCACCCACAGCAGAGCATAGCTGTTATAGATGACAATAGACTCAAGGAGCAGATATGCCATATGGGAAAAACCTTGTCCGTAATAAAAGAGGACTTAAAGGACGACCAAAAGCATTTAGCACAGCTTAAAGGGTGGAGCGAGCTAATGTCAAGAACACACTATTCTTATGCAAAAGCAGGCAAATGCACCTTACTTTACCCCTTGATTAAGGAAAAATATGGAGTAGATAAGCTACAGGTATCCTTAGCAAAGGACGAGCCCTGTCATAGCAGTGGACACCTTGGAAGAAACTTTAAAGAAATTGAAAGCGTGCTATATGCAATTAGTAAAATACCCTCAGACGTGTGCGTAGATTACGATAAAAACGACAAATACGTGTCTAATATGGTAAGGCTTTTAAGTGATGAAAAGGGTAAAAAAATCATACATATGAAGGGTGCAAAAATCAAGGTGCCTAAGAGAAAGGTTTCTCTCAAGGAAAAAATATTTAAAGGCACATTGGCTCACAAGGTTGCAAAAAGGCTATTTAAAAAGGGCTCAAAGGCAAGAATGGCTTTAAAGGAGAAAATGTAATATGAAAAAAATCATAGCTTTAGCTATAAGCTGTTTTCTTTTGTTGCTTGCATTTGGTTTTGTAGGCTGTAATAGTCAGCAAGGCTCAAACGAGGGCGATAACGAAGAAAAAGAGTATGAAATAACGATAAAAACAGATACAGGTAAGCACTTTTCTGAAATAACAGTTGAATTTACAGACGAAAACGGAAAATTTCTTGATTATAAGATAACAGACGAAAATGGAAGCGTAAAGTCAAAAAAGCTTAGCAATAAAGAGGTATATATAAAGCTAATTGACGTTCCAAAGGGCTATAGCTATGAGGAAAGCTATAAGATAAATGAGGAAACAAGTGAAATTACACTTAACGCAACCCTTCTTGAAGCTACCGATTTAGAAAATGTTACATATCGTGTAGGCGATGTTATGCACGATTTTACATTAACCGATAAAAATGGAGTAAGCTATACTCTTTCGGAACTGCTTGAAAGCAAAGGGGCGGTTGTTTTGAATTTCTGGTATAATACCTGCCATTTTTGTATGCAAGAGTTTCCTGAGATGGATAGTGCCTACAAAAATCTAAATAGCAAGCTTGAAATTTTAGCAATTAACTCTGTTGATAATGTATTTAGCGAGGAAACAAACGATTTAACCTTCCCACTCTTAAAGGACACAATCGGCATAGAAAATGCCTTTTTAAAGGGTAATGGTCTTTGGTCAAATCCTGCAACTATAGTAATTGATAAATATGGAGTAATTTCGTTTTCTCATATAGGTGCACTTAGCGAGGAGCAAATGACAGAGATTTTTGAGTATTATTTGTCAGAAGGCTATACACATAGCGAATTCAGTAGCTATAGCGATTTCAGTGCTAAAAAATAAGAAAAAAAGCCACCCTGTGTGGCTTTTTTGTATTTTCAAGACAAAATGTGAGCGAAGAATAAAACATTTTAATTTTGTTAAATTTTAATGAATTACCACACTAAAATCTGCTACCACGTGTCAATAAAGCTATAATAACCATATATGTATATTTTGTGTTAAAGTAACAAGTATTGACAAATATTTTAAAATATGATATTATTATATGCGACTAAAATTTAAAGACTTAATTATAATAATTTAGGAGAAAAGGTATGAAGAAATTTAAAAGAATTTTGTCATTGCTATTGGTATTTATAATGCTTGCTACTGCTATATGCCAATTAGTATCATGTGGTGGAAATGATGGTGGAGCTGGTGGAAATACAAACCCACCTGATGAAAATCCATCTGATGAAACCGCAACATATACCATTGAGGTAAAATCAATAGGAGGATTAAAGCTAAGCGGAGTTTTGGTTGAGCTTTATGCACCTGACGGAAGTCTTGGTGGACGTGGTGTTAGAACTGACTCAAACGGAATTGCAACCTTTGTAAACTTCCCAAAAAACACCTATAAGGCAAAGCTAAGTGATGCTCCAGAAGGTTATATCGTAAATGCTGACGGATACGATGTAGGTGTAAGTGGAAAGCCAATTACACTTGTATCACAGGTAATTTCCGATACAGATACAACAGGCGTTGTATATCAGCTTGGCGATATTATGCACGACTTTACCGTTACAACTATTGATGGTGAAACCTGGACACTTTCAGAGGTGCTAAAGGAAAAGGACGCTGTTATGATTAACTTCTGGTACACAACCTGTACCTATTGTATCGGCGAATTTCCAGATCTTGAGGCATCATATCAAAAATATGCTGAGGATATGGGCATTATAGCAATCAATGGTCACTCACAGGAAACAGTATCTGATGTTCAAAAATTCGTTGAGGAATTTAAGGATAGATTTTATACTTATTATCCAGTATCTGACGAGAGCGAGAAGGAGGATTTGAAGCTTTCCTTCCCAATAGCTAAGGATACAATTACAAATCCAGTTGAGGACCCATTTGAGGCAGCGTTTGGCGATAGCTGGGGTAACCCTGTATCTGTCATTGTTGACCGCTATGGCGTAATCTCAATGATTCATTTAGGTGCTTTGCCATCTGAAAGACACTTTAACACAATTTTTGAGTACTTTACAGCAGAGGACTACAAGCAAACTCTTGTAGAAAACGTAGACGACCTTGTTCCAGTTGAAAAGCCAGATGTTGAGCTTCCTGAAAACTACTACGACGAGGTTATTAAGGACGTGCTTGTTAAGGACGAGGCATCAAAGGAGCTTATTACTTTTGAGCCTGAGCAGGGCACAGCTGATGCTGAATACGCTTGGCCATTTGTTGTGGTTGAAAAGGACGGCGAAAAGTATGTTACAACCTCAAACACAGGCAAGGATAACTCATATTCAATCCTTCATGCAAAGGTAAGTTTGAAGGCAGGCGAGGCTTTAGTACTTGATTACTATGCTTCAATGCAGGTAGGCTATGATTATTTCTATGTTTTAGTTGATGGCGAGGACATTTACTCAATTTCACTGCTTAACAAGGAGTGGAAGGGACTTTGCCCATACGTAGCAACTGAGGATGGCGTTTATGACGTTGTATTCCTCTACCATAAGGATTCAACTAACGAAAGTGGTGAGGACGCTGTTCATATTAAGAACTTCCGTGTTATAAATAAGGACGACTTAGAGGTTGAGGCTTATATTCCAAGAGAGGCTGCTACAAAGCCAACTGAGGATATGAGTGACTATACTAAGTACGTAACAGTTGTTTTAGGCGATGACGGCTATTACCATGTAGGCACAAAGGATGGTCCAATCCTTATTGCAAGCTTGCTTAATGGCTCAAGCTTCACAGATGAGTATTCAGTTTCAATGAAGCTTTATGAAACCTACGAGGAGGCAAGTGATGCAGGTATCTTTATGGTTGACGGTGTTAATAAATTTAATACCTTTATCCAATACTGTAACTACGCATCAAATGCTAATATTTACGGATATTGTAGCGTAACAGAGGAATTAAAGGGATTACTTGACGAGTTCGTTAAGCAAAACGGTAACGTATATCACGAAAACACATGGCTACAGCTTTGCTCATACTTTGATGTTTATGGTAAGGACGAAAATGGTGAGCCAGCGAAACAGCTTGACGATATAATCAAGGGACTTGCTTCCTTTAGCGCTCCTGTAATTGAATTTACACCTGTAATTGACGAGGAAAACTCTGATAATAGTATTCTTCTTTCAAAGAATTATTCTATAACAGTAAGTAGAGTTGTAATGCCAAGAGGCTATCTCTATGAATTTACACCAACAGTTTCAGGCGTATATCGTTTCACAACAAACAGCACACAAGAGGTTGTTGGTTGGATATTCACAGGTGGACATGACGAATGGATTGCAAACGGAGATAGAACCCTTTATCTAAATGGAGATCAAGGCGAAAGATATTGTGAGGAGCTTCTTATTGAGGATGCAAATGGTAAATTTATAAGAGATTTCACAAACGCATCTATGGTGGCTCAAATGGAGGCAGGTAAAACATATTATATTGCCTTTGGCTACTATGATGTATATGCTGTTGGCACATTTACATTTAAAGTAAAGTTTGAAGGACATAGATTTGATATGTTCCACGAGGCAGCGCCAGGACCATTTACCTATGAGGAAACAACTGATGGTCAGGTTGGTGACTTGCTCGTTGGTGGTATTGACGTTGAGCTTGGCTCTGACGACTACTACTATCACCGTCTTACAAATACAGTTGTTAGTAACGAAACTGTTACAATGACAGAGGACGACAAGTATTATGGCTATGCAAACGGCACATATTATGAGTACTCCTTTGAAAACGATAAAAACAAAAAGTCAACAATTACAATTAGTGATGGTAAAAAGACTGTAAAGGTTGAGGAATATACATTAGGCTCACTCGTTTATGCAGACTTCTACTTTACAACAAATATCTTCACATTAAGCTCACTCGAGACTGTGATTAACAATGGTGGCTTCGACTTTACAAAGACAGAGACTGATAACGATGGACTTTTATATCTTAATAATTACTACGATGACAGTAATGCAGAGGATCCTTGGCATAAGCTTAAGAAGCTATGGGGCGCTGACTACGAATATTATTATGATTTCTATCAGTTTGACGATCTATTAAATGGAGTTTTCCATGGTAAAGGCAACGATTATACTGCTGAAATGAGAAAATATGTAGAGCTTATGGACGATGGAAGCACAAATCCAGAAAGACAGGGCTGTGTAGCAGTTGATAAGCGTCTTGGCGAGCTTTTACAGATGGTTATGGATAAGTACACCTTTAAGGTGGATAAATCTTGGACAAAGCTTTGCTACTACTATGAGCATTTAGGCTATCAAGAATAATTATAAAAGCGTTATGCGACACAAAAACGTGTCGCATAGCCTTACAGGTTTGTGATTAATGGAGAAAAAATGAGAAAAATAATTATATTATTAGCCGTTTTAGCTATTACTGCAGTAGCTATTTGTAGCTGTGGTGGTAATGGTGACGGAAACGATGAAGGTCAAACGGCAAGCTATGAAATCAAGGTAAAGGATTACTTTGGAAATGTTCCTGAAAAGAGCATTTATGTAGAAATATATAAGGCCGATGCAAGCTTGCCAAATGGAGAAAAGTTTGTAAAAATGCTTTCAGCAAACGAGGAAGGAGTTGCGACGGTAACTCTAAATAAGGGCGATTATCATTTTAAGCTTTCATCGGCTGATGGTGAATTTTATTATGATAGTGAAAGCTGTAAATTATCCTCTACTGTAACAAGCAAGGAAATCACAATATATAATGTGAGCTCAGATAAGTTTTCAATTTATCCAGGTAAGCTTGACAGCGAAGGACACGAAATCAGAGAGGAGCTATATGCTCCTGTTGTCGAGGAGGGTGCAACCTACGTTACAGTAAATGGAAGAAGCTATTTTGTTTTTGCTCCACAAAAGGAAGGCTATTATAATGTTAGCTTCGAGGGAAAAGAGGGAATGACCATTGGATATCATGGTGATGCTAACTACGTTTTGCTTGAAAACAATATGGAAATAGTTAATAATTCCTTTGAATTCAAGGCTTATTCGGTTGGTGCATCAAGAATGGTTATTGCATTAAACAGTGAAGAAGAAGCAAACGCAATATTACTCATTAAATATGTAAGAGAGCTTGAAAAGGAGGTTCCATATGACGACCTTGTTGCTAAGGAAAGCAAGGAGGACTCATATGACTATAACTATCTAAACAAGCTACTTGTTGATTTTGATATTACAAATGAGGAATTATCAATAGTTAAGGGTGAGGACGGCTACTATCATCTTAATACCGAGGATGGTGCTATTATAATGGTAAGAGTAGCATCGGCAAGTAAATATCTTGCTTCATTTAAGGATATTTGCGATCTTACAAGAATTTCTTGTATTGAAAAGGATGAAAACGGAAACGTAACCTTAAAGGAAAGCTATAACGACCTTATTCTTACATATGCAAGCAAGTGCGATGGTGCTGGAATTTGTCCACTTACAGACGAGCTTATTTATGTAATTAAAAAGGCAGGACAGTATAATGAGTGGTTTGAGGGTGACAAAACTATTTTTAAGGTAGATAATGTAGCACCAGATGGAACAATGACATCAACACCTATTTTCGGAGTGGTTAAGGAAAATGCACATTTATTTGCATGCTGTTATTTTGAGCCTGCAAAAATTGGTGGAGAGGACTCACCAATTACAATAAAGCCACAAACTGCTAACGAAAACGGAGAGTACCTACCATATTTACTTGACCTTGACAATTCAAGCGTTTATTTAAAGGCAAGTGCAAATGGTAAAATCATAATTGAAGCGACAGACGGATTAGCTGTTTTGGTAAATAATACAGCGTGTGTAGCAGAAAATGGTGAAATAGTAATTAATGCTATTAAAAATGACGTAATTAGCATTTCAATAGATAAAAAGCAAGTAGTAAAATTAGTATTTGAGCAAGAAGAGGTAAAGGAATGAAAAAGCTATCAATTTTATTAGTATTTGTATTGCTTCTTGGTTGCTTGTTTTTGGTTGCTTGTGGTGGAACTGGTGATAATGGTGATGACACAGGCGATGGAGGACAAACAGGCGGAGGTGAGCAAACAGGTGGTTCTGAGCAAGGTGGTGAGGTGGATAATGGCTACACCATAATAGTTAAGGACCAATTTGGAAATGCTATGACAGGTGTTAATTTGCAAATTTGTCATGGCGATTTATCCCTTGGTAACTGCTTAAAGCCAAAGGATGTGGATGAGAATGGTAAGGCATTTTATTCATATAGTGGAACACTTGAAAACGCAAGGGTTCAAATCAACTCAGTTCCTGAAAATGTAGAAAAGCCAACTGACTATATCTTCTTTGAGAACGATTCAAAGACACTTGAAATTACATTAAGAAGAGTTGTGAAAATCACTGTAAACGCAGTTGATAAGGCAGGAAACAAGCTTGCTTACATAAGTGTATCAGCTTACAAGGTTGGAAACGGTTTAGGTGGATTAGTAGAAGCAAAGGAAACAAATAGCGAGGGTGTATGCGAGTTTGTTCTTGATTCTGGCTTATATAGTCTGATTTTTGAGCCAAAGAATCTTGCTTTTAAGCTAACAAATGGTAATAGCGAGGGTGACTCAAGCACATATACACTTAAGGAAGGCGAAAATAGCTTTACTGCAATCTTTGAAGAAAGCACAGAGGCTATTTCATATACAATAACAGTAAAGGATGCTGACGGCAATCCTTTACAGGGCGTAACTGTTTCCTTCTATTCAATGGACTACACTAAGCTATATAGTCCAATTACTGATGAAAATGGACAGGTAACAGCTTCATTAGCAAATGGTGACTACCTTGCATCTGCTGAGGTTGATTCAACAAAGAATGCTCAGGTGTATATTTTTGAAAAGAATAATACATGCAAGGGCGAAATCTCCGTATATAACACTCAAGCAGGAGGCTTTAAATTCAATGCAATTATGATTTTGGGCCAAAGCGAGTTTACAGTTGAGGCAGGCAAGACACAATGGATCTGCGTGTATAATCCAAATGGTGAAACTGTTTCCTTTGTAAATAACGAGGGCTTGACAATTACAGGTGATGGTGAGTTTAGCGATAACACCTTCACATTCAGCGAAATTGATGGAAACAAGGGATATATCAAGGTTGAAAATAATAGCGAAGGCGCTATAACCTACACAGCTATTATTGATAGTGCTTTAGTTCCTACACCATATGGAGAATAATTAAAAATAAACAGAAAAACGCCACCCTGTGTGGCGTTTTTGCATTTTTATAATAAAAAAGAGTGCTAAAAAGCACTCTTTTTAACTTAAGGCTAACTATTAAGCTCATTATCAACAATGGTTTTTAAGTCCTCATAGTGAACTGCACTTTCAAAGCGTGCAATAATTATACCATTTTCGTCAAAGACAACAGTCATAGGATATGCGTCATCCTTTCCACCTAAATCGGTAAAGTATTGGTCAACTCCCTGAATTTCTTTGTGTGGCTTATCAAATGCAAAAATAATATTTGAATCCTTGTATCCTTCTAATACGAAGGCAGCGCCTGTTTCTTTTATGTAATCGGTATGTATTGCTACAACGGTTACGCTATCCTTATATTCGCTTGCAATCTGGTCAAAATATGGAAGCTCGTTTACACAACCAGGACACCATGTACCCCAGAAGTTTACAATAGTAATCTTACCGTCGTTTTTACTTGGGTCGAAGAGAAGTGTTCCGTTATCGTCTGAGGAATATCCGTTTCCGCTAACGCCATTGCCTGAAACAAGACCGTTTTCATCAAAAACCTCCATTTCAATGCTTGGAGCATGGTCGCCTATTCCAGAGCCTACGCCTGATGGTGGATTATAAATGAAGTTATAGTAAATTAGTGCAAATACCATTACTATAGCCATAAGTGAGCCTGTTACAATTTTGAAAATCTTAGCACGCTTTTTAGCCTTAGCTCGCTTAGCTTCATTTTCTTGCTTTGCTATGATAGCCTCGCTCTCATTCATATCCGCTGTATCAATTTCGTCAGGTGGTAAAAAGATTTTTGTACCCTTAAAGCGAATTGCCTTAGTAGGACAAACGTCAACACATTCACCACAGCTAATACATTCAATATCACCAACATGCTTTATATCCATTTTACATTTGGATACGCAAAGACCACAGCTTGTGCATTTATCCTTTTCAACCTTAACTCCAAGGAAGGAGAACTTGTTGAAAAATCCATAGAAAAGTCCTAAAGGACAGAAGAAACGACAGAAAAATCTGAAAATGAATACACAGGCAAGCAAAAATCCTATCATTAAACAGAATTTCCAAGTAAATAATGGACCTAAGTCGCCTAAATATCCGCCATTGTTTGGTAAAAGTCCAATCGCACCACCTAAAATACCAGCAGGACAAATGAATTTACAAAAGCCAGGAACCTGAACACCCGAGCTTGCCATACCATACATAATGGGTATAAATACAACAAAATATAAAAAGATTGGATATTTTAAGTAGGAAAGTATTCTTGTGAATTTGCTTTTCTTAACCTTAGGGGTTTTGATTTTGTAAAGTAGCTCCTGAACCAAGCCAAAGGGACAGAGCCAACCACAAATCATTCTACCCAAAATCAGTCCATAAAGCATAATGATTGCAAGCACGTAAAATGCGCCACTTCTGTTTGCGCTATTAAGCTCGCTTTGAAGTCCACCTAAGGGACAAGCCCCAACAGCGCCAGGACAGGAATAGCAGTTTAAGCCAGGAGAGCATAGAAACTTAGAGCTTGCACCAGTCTTAGCGTCTTGCATATAAATGCTTCCTGTTATGTAGCCCTTTATATGAGCGTTAGTAAGTAAAGCAGCATAAAGCTGAATTAATTTTCTTTTTGATGGGATAATGGCTTTAATCTTTTCCTTAAAGCCTCTTTTTTTCTTTTTTTGGGGTGGAGTGTCTGTAATTTCAGCATTTTGTGTGTCATTTTCTACGCTGTTTAAGCTGTTTTCTACACTCTCGCTTTCGTTTGGCTTTGCCTCGTCGGAGACGTTTACGAAAGCATTAATATTTTCTTTTTCCATAAAGCTCCTTTCAAGGCATTAGCCCATACCAACGCACTCTTTACAGATTGCAGTAGCCTTGTTGATAAGCTCATCAACTCCGCCCTTAACAATTCCAGAAATTAAAAGAGTGAGAATAACAGTAATAAGCACTATTCTTACAACTAATGTGACAATTTTATCATTCTTTACAAAGAAATCCTTTAATTTTTTCACAAAAGACTTGCTTTCATTATCATTTTTATCCACAGGGTTGAGCTTTTTTGCAGTTTTAACCTGCGATTTAGCTATTTCAAGCTCCTTATTTAAGCTAACACCGCAAGCAATAACAGTGGCGATAGTAAACAACAGAGGTAAAATTAAATATCTTAGCATAACGAGAGTGCCCTTGATTGCATTTTCAGTAAAGGCAACTGTACCACTCTCAGTATAAACAGGATAGTTATTTACATTAAGCAAATAAACAAGAGCCAAAATTGATGTTACGAATAAAAGTGTAAGATCAATAGTATAAAGAGTAATTCTTAAATATTTCTGACGTGTAATTCTTTCCTTAGCCTCTTTTTCAAAGCTGTCTATATCGAATCTTGAATATATAGCATTAAGGCTTTGTCTTTTTTCTATCTTGCCCTTTAATTTTTTCTTTTCAAGAGGGAGGGCAAGCTTTAAAACAATGCCACCAATTATAAAGGCAATAGTGATAAACACAAGGGGAGCTATATATCCAAAATACTGACTAATTCTTTCACTTGTATAAGGATGAAGTCCACTATTATAAATTAAAATAGAGCAAACTATAAAGCATATAGCAACGGCAAGAATCAAAAGCGACATAATAATGTCGTAGACTAAATGAGCTATTCGTTTTTTAGACATAATACCTCCGTATTAATTAAAACAATTTTCCATTTTGTATTTTAACATAGTTAGAAATTAAAGTCAAGCAAAATACAAATAAAAGAAGTCATTTTAGCTATTTTGTAAAATGATATTAATAGATGAATTTTTTTTGAATACATGAATAAAAAGGTTGCGAAATTGTAAATTTTTTATTTTTTAAAAATTTTATTTCTAAAACAAACTGGTAAAAAAATCTGTATAAATTCCATATAGCAATTGGATTTATACCAATATTTCAATCTCGCAATTAATTGTTAATTCGCGTATCGTGTTATCGCTTTAATTATTTAAAGAACTAAAAAGCTCTTGAAATTTAATATATAATGTGATAAAATAAATCCGTATGTAATCATTTTTATATATTCACACGCATTATTTAGAAAGGCAAAACAAAAAATGGAAAAGAAAACAATGAAGAAAACGGCGATTGTCGCCATTGCTATGATTTTAGCAATTTTACTATTGCTTCCAATCCTGCTCCCTCTTGCAACTGATAAGGCTTATGCAAGTGAGGCAACGCTTTTGAAGCAATTTACTGATCCTATCATAACAAACAGAGATCAGTATTTCGATAGTGACGTGGTTCAAAGCTTACCATCAACCATTAAGGACGATGATAATATCTCTATCATTTTGAGCTTTGATACACCAGCTCTTGTTGATGAGTATAACAAGACAGATAAGGCTATCAGCTTTACAGAATATGCTTTTTCTGAGGAGGCTTCAGAGATCGTTGAGGGTATTAAGTCTGAAAAGAACGATATTTTGAAGGTATTTGACGAAAAGGGCATAAATTATGAGCTTGGCGCTGATTATTCAGCAGTGCTTACTGGCTTTGAAATCATAATCAAAGCAAGAGACTTTGAGGCAGTTTGTGATAATGTTGATAATACAGTTACACCAATTGTCTGCGAGGTTTATAAAAAGGCTGAAACACAGCTTGTTGAAAATAATGTAAATGTATATGAAACAGGTATCTTCAACTCTACAGGCTACAAGTATGATGGTACAGGTATGGTTGTTGCAGTTTTGGATACAGGTCTTGACTATACACATTCTGCATTCTCACTTGCTAACTTCACAGCTGATAGAAATAAGCTTGGCTTAACTCAAAAGGTTGTTTCAAGCTTGATAAACACAACTAAGGCAAGCACAATGGTTGAGGGCTTGACTGGTGACGATGTTTATATTAACGAAAAGGTTCCATTTGCGTTTGACTATGCAGATAGGGACTCTGACGTTTATTCCTTACATAACAATCACGGTACACACGTTTCAGGTGTTATCGTAGGTAAGGATGATACAATTACAGGTGTAGCTCCAAATGCTCAGCTTGTATCAATGAAGATATTCTCCGATACAAAGGATAGTGCTATCGCATCTTGGATTTTATCAGCTCTTGAGGACTGTGTAATTCTTGGTGTTGACGTTATCAATATGTCACTTGGTACTGCTTGTGGCTTCAGCCGTGAAACAGACGAGGAGAAGCTTAGTGGAGTTTATGACAAAATCAGAGCACAGGGAATTAGCTTAATCGTTGCTGCATCAAACAGCTTCACATCCTCATATGGCTCTGAAAAGAATGGTAACTTAGGTCTTACAACCAACCCTGATACAGCGACTGTTGGCTCTCCATCTACATACGAGGGTGCTTTGTCAATCGCTTCAATCAATGGTATTAAGACACCATACATTTTACATAATGGCAAAATCGTTTATTTTGTTGAGGCTTCAAATAGTGCAGCCGAGGAAAAGTATTTTGTTGATGACCTTTTAGATGATGATGTAAATGAAATAGAAATTGAATATGTGTTAGTACCAGGCGTTGGACGTGAGGCTGACTATTACGGCGTTGACGTAACAGGTAAGATTGCGTTGATTAAGCGTGGTGATACAACCTTCGAGGAAAAGGCGCAGGTTGCTCAAAAAATGGGTGCTGTCGGTGTTATCGTTTATAACAACACCTCAGGTGATATTAAGATGAACGTAGGAACTGTTAAGATTGCAGTTTGCTCCGTTTCACAGGAGGATGGTGAGGCGCTTGCAGCCGAGGGTAAGGGCACAATTAAAATAAGCCGTGACCAGACCTCAGGACCATTTATGTCTGACTTCTCATCTTGGGGACCATCTCCAAGCCTTGGAATTAAGCCAGAGCTTACTGCTCATGGTGGAAACATTCTCTCATCAATTACAGGTGGTGGCTATGACCGCTTGTCAGGAACATCGATGGCATGTCCTAATACTGCTGGTGTTGTAATTCTTCTTCGTCAGTATGTAATGGATGCGTTTCCACAAATTGCAGACCAGCCTGTAAAGGTAAATTCACTTGTAAATCAGCTTCTTATGTCAACTGCTGATATCGTTTATAACAAAAATGGCTTGCCATACGCAGTTAGAAAGCAGGGTGCTGGTCTTGCAAGCTTGACCGATGCAAGCGAAACTCTTGCATATATCCAAACCTATGACAGAGAAACAGGCGAGGCTATGGATAAGACAAAGCTTGAGCTTGGTGACGACCCACAAAAGACAGGTGTTTACACACTTACATTTGATATTGTAAACTTTGGCTCAACAAATCTTTCCTACGACCTTTCGGCATACGTTATGACTGAGGGCGTTAGTGAGATTAAGACACACAAGGGTGAATATACAGTAAATGAGGAGGGCTATCTCTTAGAGGGAGCAACCGTTACATTTACAGTAGAAAACGGAACTCAAAATGGTAACAATGTTACTGTAAATGCTGGACAAAAAGCAAAGGTAACAGTTACAATCACATTGAGTGACGAGGATAAGAAATATATCGACGATTCATTTGCAAATGGTATGTACGTTGAGGGCTTTGTAATGCTTGATGCAACAGGCGACACAAAGCAGGACTTAAATGTTCCTTACCTTGCATTCTATGGTGACTGGACACAGGCTCCTATCCTTGACCTTGATTACTTTGAAACAAGCGAGGATGAGCTTGATGATTCAATCCCAACACTTGATAAGACATTACCTGACGCATATGCAACACGTCCAATCGGTGGTCTTTATAGTGATTATATCGCATACTTAGGCTCATACTATTTTGAGCAAAAGCCAGGCGACAGAATTATTTCTGCAAGCAGAGATTATATAGCAATCTCAAATGTCAAGGTTGCTGACAGTGCAACTGAGGACGATCAAGGCCTTGCAACAATTCACTCGCTAAGATTTATCTGGACAGGTATGCTTCGTAATGCCTCTAAGGTTGTTGTAACAATTACAGATGATGCAACAGGAGAGGTAATTTACGAGGTAGTTGACGAAAGTGTTAGAAAGTCTTATGGTGATGGTGGATCATACATATACCCTGCAAATGTAGAGGTAGAGTTTGATGCAACAGAATATAACCTTAAGAACAACTCTAAATATACAGTTAAAATGGTAGCTTATATGGACTATGGCGATGGTGGTATTGATACAAACCTTAAGAATGTATTTGAATTTCCATTCACCACGGACTTTGAAGCTCCAGCGATTACAGACTGTACCTTCCGTACAGAGTATGATAGCGACAAGAAGATTACACGCTTGTTTGCTGAATTAGCCGTTTATGATAACCACTATGCTATGTGTATGCAACCTGGTTACATAACACAGACAACAAACGAGGAGGGAGCTTTACAATATGAGTTAGTTCCATTCTCAACCTATATGACACCAATTTATTCTGTAAGAAATGGTACAACCTACGTTGAATACGAGCTTACAGATTACATTTACGACCTTAAGCAGAGTGCTCATAGCAAAAACTCATTTATCGTAAGCGTTTATGACTATGCACTCAACCACGCAACCTTTGAAATTGGCTTGCCAGACGAGTACGTTGATTTCTATTTCGATTTAGGTACTGACAGCGAGGGCAACCCAAATACAGAGCTTACATTAAATCCATACGAGATTTATAACCTAAAGCCACTTGTTAGACCAGACACAGAGTGGAGTGACCTCTTAACCTATGACTCATCTAACAAAAAGGTAGCTATCATTGTTAATAACAAGGTAGTTCCTTTAGCAAAGGGCGTTTCTACAATTTATGCTAAGGACGATGATGGAAATATAAGATCCTTTAAGCTTAATGTTTTAGGACCTGGTGATACAGGCTATATCGCATACGACAAGCCTTCAGTTGATAGATTTGAGGTGCTTGGCTTTGATACACTAAAGGCATTTGAGGTTATGGATAATGAGGATAGAGATATCGGTGAAACAGGAGGCTTTAAGCTATTTGCAAATAAGGATTCCTTGTCAATCGAAATGTATCCATCAGAATCCGTTAAGCTCAGATATATCCTTGAGGCATTTTTCCCAAGTGATGTAACATTAGTATTTGAAACAGGTAATGAAAAGATAGTTAAGATTGACCAAACAGGCGTTATCACAGGCGTTAGCGAGGGTATGACCTCTGTTAGCGTGCGTGTATATATGGATGGAAAATCTACATATTACTCAAAGAATATCAGTATTACAATCAAGGACCCATTTGTAACGACAGCACCGAGCCTGACACATTACTTCGGTAATGGTGGAGTTGTTGAAATTCCTGCTGACCTTCTTTTAACGAAGATTGGTGCATTTGCATTCTCAAATTCTACATATGTTTTAAAGACAGATGCTGAGTATGCTGAGGACGATACAAGCCGTACAAAGCAGTCCCCAATTGGTGAAAACACAATTACAAAAATTATAATTCCTGAGGGAGTTAAGACTATTGATGCGTACGCCTTCGCTAAGCTAACAGCGCTTAAGGAGGTTGTATTACCATCGACAATCGAGAATATTGAATATGGCGCATTTGCTTACTGTACAGCACTTGAAAAGGTAACAGGCATTGAAAATGTTCAATTAATAAATCAGGGCGCATTTACAGGCTGTAACCTAAAGGGCACACTTACACTCAATAAGGCGTGCGCAGTTGGTGACGACGCATTCTCATACAACACAAGACTTGAAGCTGTTGTGGTTTCTGATAAGCTTCAGTCAATCGGTGCATATGCCTTTGCTGGCTGTACCTCACTTAACAGTATTACTATCAATGCAGATAAGGTTAAGTATGGTCCATATGTATTTGCATTCTGCACAAGCCTTGTTAATGCAAGCATGAACGCAAACGTAATTCCAGAGGGTGCATATTTCGGCTGTTCAAAGCTTGAAAATGTAAATATTGGTAAGGACGTTAGCTACATTGGTGAGCTTGCATTTGCAAATACAAAGATGAGCAAGTTTACGGTAGCAGGTAATAGTGCATATAAGGTATCAACCGACGGTCGTTTCCTACTTTCAACCGACGGAACAACAATTCTTACAGTTCTTCCAACCCTTACAGGTAAGGTGGAAATTACAGATTCTACAATAACAACAATCGGTACAGGTGCATTTGCAGGCAATAGTAAGATTACTGAAATAGTAGCTCCAAGCGTAACTAAGGTGCTTGGCTATGCCTTCTACGATTGCTCTATGCTTAACACCATAAGCTTAGGCAAGCTTACTGAAATTGGCGAGTATGCTTACTACAACACAGCAATTACACAGCTTCCATCACTTGAAAATATTAATGAAATTTCAAGATATGCTTTTGCATATTCAAAGCTTATATCTGTTGAAATTCCTGACAATATGATCATTGGAGAGGGCGCGTTTACAGAGTGCTCAAGCCTTGAAAGCATCAAGATTGGTAACAATGTAACAATTGGACACTCTTCATTCAAGAGTAGCTGGGACTGGAGCATTAAGACACCAGAGTATATTCTTGATCCATCTTATACAAATAAGGTTTACTATCTATACGTTCCTTCAAGCATTAAGACACTTGAAATCGGTAACGACGTAATTATCGGTGACGAGGCGTTCTATGGTGCAACTGAGCTATCAAGCGTTACACTTGGTACTGGCGCAACAATTGGTAGAATGTCCTTCTACAACTGTCCAAAGCTTAAGGATATTGATTTATCTAATGTTAAGGTAATTGGTGATTACGCATTCTCAGGTGACGAATATCCAACATTCTCATCTGCAACTGGCTTGGGTGCAGGCGTTGATGATGAGGGTAATTATGTAACTCGTGCATATGCTTCAGCTCTAAGAGTAGTTTATCTTGATAAGCTTGAAAGCCTTGGTGCATACGCATTTGCACTATGTGACGACCTAATTAGCGTACAGCTCGGTGGTGGCGTTAAGGTAATTCCTGAAAGAGCCTTCAAGAGAGCTACAAGCTTAGCGACAATCACACTTGATACAGTAGAAGCAATTGGTCTCGAGGCATTTGCTGAAACATCACTTTTAGCAGTTGATTTAAGCAACGTATTAGAAATCGGAAAGCATGCGTTTGCATATTGTGAGGAGCTTAGAATAGCTTCGCTAAACAAAAATGGCGTTGCTATTAAAGAGGGCGCATTTACAAGCTGTGCAAAGCTTTCCACAGTATATAACCTTGATAAGGTAACAGAATTTGGTGCATACGCATTTGCTCTTACAAGCATTACCGACCTTGATTTGAGTGGTGCTACATCAATCGGCGACTTAGCCTTCTATAAGGAAACCTTTACACCTGTTACAGTTAAGCTCGGCAGTGGCTTAGTATCAATAGGTGATAACCCATTTGCTATGTGTATAGTTGAGCCTTTCTTCATTACTGAAACAGAGGATTTTAACGGCACAAGCTACGAAACAAACAATTATACATTTAATATAAGCGATACTGTTATGGTAATCGACGGCTCACTTTACGCTAAGGTTCCAAGTGGACTTGAGCTTATCTGCTATGCAGGCATAGATGATAGCTATGTAAGTGTTGCTGATAGCACAGTAAGAATCACAGCATACGCATTTGCTGGCTCAAATGTGGTAAGAGTTAAGCTCCCATATACAGTAAACGCTATCGGTCATAAGGCATTCTATAAATGTAATGATTTAATTACTGTAATCTTTAACAGCCACACAGCGCCTGTTTTAGAGGAGGAATTAGACCTTGACCGCTTCGTAGTATTTAATGTTCCTGCATCTGGTGAATACGAATATTACGACGAAAACGGAAATACACAGGTAACACCTGGTCTTGGAGTTATCCCATACTTTATGTTCAATCCAATGACATATACATCTGATTACACAGTAGCTAACTACTATTCAATGTACTATGGTGCAAGCTTTGTAAACTACATTGGAGAGGGTAATCCAAATCTAATTATGATAAGACCTTCTAACGGTGTAGAGTATGATTCATTTATTATGAGTCAGTACTTTACAACAACAATTGACGGCTCAGTAGCAGCAGAAAAGACAACAATAACAGCTATTGAGGCAATTAACAAGCTTCCTGAAAGAGTACAGCTTACTGACGAGGCACTTGTTATAGCAGCAAGAGAGGCTTATAACAAGGTAGCTAAGCAGGAACAGCTTGCACTCATTACAAATTATAATAAGCTATTAACCGCAGAGCAAAGAATTAAGTCGTTTAAGGAGGATATCAATACTCCATCTGATGATGTAGTAGTAACTCCACCAAGCGATCAAGGAAATGCTGAAAACGGCAGTGGCGCACTACTTGTTGTGCTTGTAGTTATTGAGGCAGTAGTAATTCTTGGCATAGGCTTAACAAGCGTAATTATTTGGAAGAAAAAAAGAAAATAAGGAAATGTGGGGACTTAACCGTCCCCTCAATTCCTAAATTTAAAAAGGATGCGAAATTAAAATGAACAAAAAATTAAAATTTCTAATTTTAATGGTTGTAGCTTTAATTGCTGTTTTGTTTGTAGTTTCCTGTAACAAATCGCACTATGAGGATGTTGACGATAGAGGATATAGAGTTAGCATTAAGTATGATGCAAGTGGCGGAGAATTTGCTACAAGCGCAGGTATAATGATTGACTCTTATAAAATTGATAATCTACCAACCAATGATAGTGGAGAAAAAGAGATATATTTAATTGATCCTAGCAAAGAGGAAAAGGGAGAGGCTAAAGTTGTTGTCGAAAATCCGGGATTTGCATTTACAGGATGGTACGAGGAGAGAAAGCCTGTTCTTAATGAGCAAGGTCAGCAACTTGATGTTTACGGTGGCATAGCTTCCGAAACAAGAAAGCAGCCTGCTTATATATACAGTAAGCAGTGGGATTTTGAAAATCAAACAGTATTAATAGACTCAAGCAAAGAATACACATCAAGTGAGCCTGTTAAGACTCTTTATGCAGGTTGGATTCGCGAGTTTGAGTTTGTGTTCTATGATAAGGCAACAGGCTTGCCGATTATGGATAACGCAGGAACAGAAGAGCAAGTACATAAGTTTAATCCATTAATTGAAACAAATCAGTTGAATCTTCCATATTGGGATGAGGAAACTGGTGAAATTAAAATGGGTGATTGGCCAGTTAAGGAAGGGAAAACCTTTGTTAATGCATACCTTGAAAACGGTGAAAAGATTACAAGTGGTAGTGTTGTGCACCCAGGCACATATGACCCTAATACAGGAATTATAGAAAATACGACACTTAAGCTTTACATAGAGTATAAGCAAGGTAATTGGCGTAAAGTATCAAAACCAGAGCAAATAAATAATTCAAGCTTATGTTATGAACTTTCGAACGATATTGATTTTGAAGGAAAGACATGGGCAATTGCAAACGAAGAATTTACAGGTAAAATCGTTGGTAATGGTTATACAATTAAAAACATAGTAAGTAAGCAAACAGAATCTCAATATTATGGATTGTTTGGTTCAATCAGCAACAATGCATCCATTGAAAATGTTAAATTCGAAAACGTTACAATTTCAATTGATATTTTAGGTGCAGAAAAGAATGAAAGTATTATTTTAGGAGCGTTTGCAGGTGAAATTGGTACAGATGCTGATATTAAAAATGTTAGCTTGGCAAACTTTAAGCTTCAGCTTTCGCAGGATGGTAGTACAAAGTCAAATGACATAAATGCAGGCTTGCTTTGTGGAATTGGATATAAGGAAGAATTTACACAAATGCTTGATGCAGTAACCATAGAAATAATACAATCAACGAATTCATATTACTATGAAATAAAATATGAGCTTGATACAAACGGCAACGATTTGATTGATCTTACATATACATTTACACGTAACACAAATTAAAATAATTATTAAAATTATATATATCACAAGGAGAAAAACAATGAAAAAGAGAATTATCTCATTAGTGCTTGCAATTCTTATGCTTGCAGGAATGATAGGAATGTTCTCCAGCTGTGGCTCAAGCTCAGGCGAAAATGACACATTTGTAATTATGTCTGAAGAGCTTGATGGACTTTTTAATCCATTCTATTCAACCACTGCTGCTGATGGTACTATCGTTAGTATGACACAAATCGGTATGCTTACATCTAAGTATGTAAAGAATGCTGATGGCTCAAGCTCAGTTGTAGTAGGCTTCGGTGATGAGGAAGCTGTAGTTACAAAGAACTACGAGGAAAAATACGACGGAGCAAAGGACGAAACAACATACACCTTCGTATTAAAGAAGGGTATTAAGTTCTCAGACGGAACTCCTCTTACTATGGAGGACGTGCTTTTCAACCTTTACGTATATCTTGACCCTGTTTACACAGGCTCAAATACTATGTATTCAACAGCAATTAAGGGTCTTGGCTCCTACAGAAACCAGACAATTTCAGCTGGCTCTGACGAGGAAGAGGAGGCAAGAATTAATGCTGACGCTAAGAATAGAGCATCTAACCGAATAGATGAGCTTTTGCTTATTTATATACAGCAGGGGCAAACAAACTCTGGCTTTAGCTTTACTGAAGCTCAAATGAAGGAAGCTATCCTTGCACACACATTAAGTGACGGCTATAAGAAGGCAGTTTCTAATAAGAACCCAACAGTTAATGACCTTTTAGCTGACTATGAGCATGCTCTTGAGCTTTTCAGAGAGGAGCTTGAGGATGACTATGCATCTGCTCAAAGCACATATACAGAAAAGCCACATAGCGATTGGGAGGAATTCCAAAACGAAGTAATGTGCTTCATGCTATTTGAAGGCTACATCAAGATTGAATGGGAAAAGGACCCTGTTACAAACAAGGACGACAAGTCAAAGATTAAAGAGCTTGAATTTAACTATCCAAAGGATACAATCACAACTAAGGAGCAGGCTATTGACTATGTTTACAATCAGACAGTAGTAAGTGGCTTGCATCAAATTTTAACAGCTTGGGCAACTGCTGGTAAGCTTATGACTGAATATACAGCTGAGGCTAAGCAGGTTATTCTTAACGAGGGCGTTCAAGAGGACGGCTCACTTAGAGTTCCTTCAATCGAGGGTATTAAGTCTCTCGGTCACACAGACCTTAAGGGCACAACAATCACAGTAAACGGCACAGAATACACTATCGCATCTGAGCATGACGAAAATGGTGTTCCTACAAACGGCTATGACGTTTTACAAATCACAATCGAGGGTAAGGACCCTAAGGCACAGTGGAACTTTGCATTTACAGTAGCTCCACAGCATTACTATGGTGCAGGCTCAAAGGTTGGCGTTGACATTGAAAATAATAAGTTCGGTGTTGAATTTGCATCCTTTGATTTTATGACTAATATTGTTCAATCACCTCAAAACATTATGGTTCCTATGGGCGCAGGTGCTTATAAGGCAACAGACCGTTCTAACAACGATTCAATTAATAGAAGCGACTTCTTTACAAGCAAAATCGTTTACTTCAAGGCAAATGAATACTTTACAACAGTTGATGACGGAAATACAGCTGACCCAATCAAGAATGCAAAGATTGATAAGGTTCGTTACCAAGTAGTTACAAATGCTAAGGATGCTATTGGTATGCTTCAAAGAGGTGACGTTCACTATATTTCACCACAGCTAACTCTTGAAAATGCTAACTCTCTTGACGATATGAAGAATAGTGGTGGCTTCGATTATATTACTGAAAAGCAACTTGGCTATGGTTATATTGGTATTAACGCAAGCAAGGTAACAGATATTAATATCCGTAAGGCAATTATGTGCGCTATGGATACATCACGTGCTGTAATTTTCTACAAGGCGAATACAGCAGAGCAAATCTTCTGGCCAATGTCCACAGTAAGCTGGGCATATCCAACAGGTCCTGACGGACAGCCAGACAAGGATAATGGTAAGGATTATCCGTTCTTTGGTAAGTTTAACGAAGAAGACGCAATCGCAAAGATTCAGTATTATATGGGACAGGCAGGCGTAAGTGCAGGCGATAAGAAGCTTGAAATTGAGTTTACAATCGCAGGCTCTAACCTTACAGACCACCCAACCTACGATACATTCAGATATGCAGCTGAGATATTAAATGGTTTAGGCTGGAATATCACAGTAGTTCCAGATACAAATGCTCTTACAAAGCTTTCAACAGGCTCACTTACAGTTTGGGCAGCAGCTTGGGGCTCAACAATCGACCCTGATATGTATCAGGTTTACCACAAAAACTCCACAGCAACAAGTACAAAGGCATGGGGATATGAGTACATTAAGAATAGCGCACCTGCAGCTGATAAGGCTATCCTTAACGAGTTAAGTGCTCTTATCGACCAAGCAAGAGAAACAACAGTAGAAAGCGAGCGTAAGGCAATTTACGAGCAGGCAATGAGCAAGCTTCTTGACCTTGCAATCGAGCTTCCTGTATATCAGAGAAGAGTTGTTTATGCGTTCAATACAAACGTAATTGACCGATCTACATTACCAACATCACAAGAGATGAACCCATATTCATCACCACTTGATAGAATTTGGGAAATTGACTTTGTAAATAGTGCGGAGTAATTAAAAAATGTTAAAATATATACTGAAAAGATTAGGACTTGCAGTTCTTATTTTGTTCGGTGTTTCTCTTATAATCTACATACTTATTCGTGTAATGCCTGTTGACTTTATTCAAGATAAAATAAATGCAATGAACCAAGGCGGAGCTACTATAGAGCAAAGCACAGTTGATGCTTTATACGAAACCTACGGCTTGAAGGATAGATCATTTGCTGGTATTATAAGTGGATATTTCACATGGCTTTTGAATATTTTTAAATTTGATTTTGGTGTAAGCTTTATACACAAAATTCCTGTAACAGAGGTTATTTCAAGCAAGATGGGCATCTCATTTGCAGTTGCCCTGATTGCTACTGTGTTTGAATTTTTGATTGCTATTCCACTTGGAATAACTGCAGCAACGCATCAATATTCAATTAGAGATTACATAACAACTATACTTGTAATGATAGGTATTTCCCTTCCATCCTTCTTCTTTGGAGAGATGTTAAAGGGTATATTTGCGTATAATCTTGGTTGGTTCCCGATAGCGGGTATGGAAACGGCGTCTGGTACAAGTGGGGGCATAGCCCAACTGCTTGACTATGCACACCATATGGTATTGCCGATACTTACGATAGTCATTTTGAGTATAGGACCTCGAATGCGTATGACGAGAACAAATATGCTTGAGGTTTTAAATGCAGATTATATCAGAACAGCAAGAGCAAAGGGACTTAAGGAAAGTAAGGTTATTAATAAGCACGCCTTCCGAAATACACTTATTCCACTTGTAACAACGCTTGCAGGACTTTTACCATCACTTTTCTCAGGTGCGATTATCACAGAGCAGGTATTCGGACTTGATGGTATCGGTAATGTAGCCTTGAAGGCTATGAACTCAGGTGATATTCCATTTATTATGGGATATAATATGTTCCTTGCATTTTTAAGTGTAATTGGCGTACTTTTGTCAGACCTTATGTATGCTTGGGTTGACCCACGTGTTAAATTAGAGTAAGGAGGCAGAATAATGGAAGAAATGAACAAAGAAGAAATCTGCCAACAAGCTCTTGAAAATGAGGCTATGGAAGGGACAGAAATGGAGCTTTCCACTCAGGCAGAAAATGAGAAACAGAATATAGAGGAGCTCTTAGAAAAGGGCGACTCGAAGGATACAGATGAGCCTCTTGATAAAAATGTAAGGCTCATGTCACCTGGAAGAATGGTTGTAAGACGCTTCTTCCGTTCAAAGCTTAGTGTTGTAGGACTTGTAATGGTATTGGGACTATTTATCTTCTGTTTTTTAGGACCGGTATTTTATAATCAATGGGGTGAAACACAGGTTGATGACACTCCTTCTAAGCGATATTCTCCTACAACATATACAATAGAAGTACACGGACAGATTTACGAAATTCGTGAAACGATTGAAACAGATGTACCATATAACTCTTACGGAGAAATATCTTCTGAACATGTTTTAGGAACAGATCAGCTTGGCTACGATGTATTAGCAAGACTTATGTATGGTGGACGAATTTCACTTATGGTTAGCTTCCTTGCAGTATTTGTAATAACAATTTTAGGTGTTATTGCAGGTGGTATAGCAGGCTACTTTGGTGGTAAGGTTGACAACATTATAATGCGTATATGCGATATTTTAATGTGCCTACCAGGTATTCCAATTTTGCTTATTATAGGCTTGATTTTAGACTCAGCTAAGAATGTTCCTGTTATAGGAGATCCATCTACAAGAATTTACTTGCTAATGATATGCTTGACCTTTATTTCATGGCCAGGCACAGCAAGACTTGTAAGAGGACAGATTCTTTCCTTACGTGAGCAGGAATATATGGTTGCTGCTGAGGCTATGGGATATAGTGCAAAGAGAAAAATCTTTAAGCACCTTGTTCCAAACGTAATGCCACAGCTTATCGTTCAAATGAGCTTAAGCTTAGGTAGTATGATTCTATATGAGGCAACACTCTCATTCCTTAACTTAGGTGTAAGAGCGCCTTATGCAGCTTGGGGTACAATGATTAATGTACTTACAACAGACCCAAATGTAATCACACTTCACCCACTTGTATGGCTACCAGCAGGTATTTGTATAGTTATTGCCGTTTTAGGCTTCAACTTCGTTGGTGACGGCTTGCGTGATGCGCTTGACCCTAAGGCAAGGAGGTAATTTATATGGCTAAGAATTACCTTACTGGAAAAGAAATTAAAAAGATAACCAAGGCTAACGCCAAGGAAATCAAAAGACTTGAAAAATATAAGAACCGCAAAGCAAGTGAAAGTGAATATCTTTCCGAAATGAAGGACAAAAACAACATTTTGGAAATTGAGGACCTTCACACCTACTTCTTTACAGACCAAGGTGTTGTAAAGGCGGTAAATGGCGTTTCCTACGAGGTTCCAAAGAATAAAATCGTAGGTGTAGTAGGAGAAAGTGGATGCGGTAAGAGCGTAACAAGTATGTCTGTTATGCGTCTAATACAAGGACCACAGGGACAGATTTATTCTGGTAACATTCGTTTTACCTCAAATGAGTATAAAAAGGATTCCTCAGGAAAGCCTATTCCTGTAATTGAAAAGGACGAAAACGGAAACGAGATACTTGTTGACAAGCTCGATAAAAAGGGCAATGTTATAGGAAAAGTGCCAAAGCAGAAAACGGACGAGCAGGGTGTTTTGCTTTACGAAACTGAGGAAAAGGTTTATGATATTGCAAAAATGCCTATCAGAGAAATTCATCGCCTTCGTGGTAAGCAGATTTCTATGATATTCCAAGAGCCAATGACCTCACTAAATCCAATATTTACAATAGGTCAACAGCTTGACGAGGTTACATTTATTCACGTGCCAGGAGCTACAAAGCAAATGGCTAAGGCAAAATCTATGGAAATGCTTAATCTCGTTGGTATTGCGGCTCCTGAAAGAGTATATACCTCATTCCCACATGAGTTATCTGGTGGTATGCGTCAGAGAGTTATGATTGCTATGGCTCTTGCGTGTAACCCAAGGCTTGTTATAGCAGACGAGCCTACAACAGCTCTTGACGTTACTATTCAGGCACAGATTCTTGACCTGCTTCGTGACCTCAAAACTAAGATTGATGGCTCAATACTTTTAATCACTCACGACCTCGGTATTATTGCTGAAATGGCTGACTACGTGGTTGTAATGTATGCAGGTAGAGTAATTGAAAGAGGTACAGTTGGAGAGATTTTCCATAACCCTATGCACCCATATACAATAGGTCTTCAAAAATCTAAGCCAACCTTAGATTCTAAGGAGGAGGCTCTTTATAACATTCCAGGTAACGTTCCAAATCCAATCAATATGCCATCCTTCTGTTACTTTAAGGAAAGATGCGCTATGTGTAAAAAGGAATGTAGTGGAAAATATCCTGAGATGATTCAGGTAAGCCCAACACATTATGTGGCTTGCCACCTATATGACGATAAGAAGGGAGAGGACATAAATGGCTAATTATACATATAAGCAAAGTAACTCTACCCCTTATCTTAATGTGAAAAAGCAAATTCTTTTATCAATATTTACCTTAGGATTTTGGAACTATGTATGGCTAAGCCGTATTATTCCATTCCTCGGTAAGCTTTCAAAGAGCAAAAGGGACGACGAAACAAGCCTTTTAGCGATTATGTTTATCCCATTTTATCCAATTTATTGGATGGTAAAGACATGTAAACAGCTTGGAAATGAGGCAAAGAAGGATAATCGCTTATTTACTACTGCAAAGAGTATTACGTTAATTATTTGTCAATGCTTAATATCTGCTGTTGGCTTTGGCTTGTTTATTACATTAATAATCCTTTACGCAAATGGAATTATTACATCTCCACTTGCATTGATTGGCTTAATTTTGGTAGATTTAATTGTGTGCGTTTTATTGAAAACACCATCAAATTATATATTCCAAAATGAAATAAATGAAATTGCTTACATAAGAAATATTGAGGAAAAAATCCCATATTCAGAGCAAACAGTAACAAGCCCATATAAATCAAAGGCTTCAATTATAGTTAGTGGAATTTTTTCACTTGGCTTAGCCTTTTCAGGCTGGGCAGGAAAGCTTACAGGCTTTTTTAACAGAGTTGGAAAAAATAAGAGAAAAGCACTTGATGAAAAAATGCTTTGCCTATTAGTGCCATTTTATTTCTCAAAGAAGTGGGCGCTTAATATAGCAAAGGACGTTGATGATTTTTCCGTTTCAAGAGATAATAATAACGTAATTTACGAAAAGGCAGTAAAGCTAAGCAAAAATATTTTCATATTTGGTCTTTTAAGCTTCCTTGTTGTTCCATTCTTTATTGCAGTGGTATATCAATTTAAGCTCGCCTTGTTGATTCAGGGCTCGGTTAATGATGACGTTTGCATGAGAAAGGTTGAGTCTGAGGGTATTTTAGAGATAAGAGGGCTTCGCAAATGCTTCCCACTTAAAAAGAATATTTTCGGCTCAGTAACTAAGGAGCTAACTGCTGTTGACGATGTTTCGTTTGTGTTAAAGCAGGGTGAAACCTTAGGTATAGTTGGTGAAAGTGGATGTGGTAAAACAACTATGGGTAGAACACTTTTGAAGCTTTACCCGTCAGAGCAGGGCGAAATCATATTTAACGGATATGATATAACCTACTGTCCATCATTCCAAACAAGAGAATTACGTAAGCAAATGCAAATCATATTCCAAGACCCATATTCATCGCTTCCTCCAAGAAGCACAGTAGGTGGTATTCTTTCAGAGCCTGTAATGGTACACAAGATTGTACCAAAGGATCAGGCAAAGGAATATGTGCTTAAGCTTATGGATCAATGTGGCTTGCGTGATTACTATTACGAAAGATACCCACACGAGTTTTCGGGTGGACAAAGACAGAGAATTTGTATTGCAAGAGCACTTTCAGTACAGCCAAAGCTTGTTGTATGTGACGAGCCTGTTTCTGCCCTTGACGTATCAATTCAAGCACAGATTATAAACCTTCTTAAGGATTTACAAAAGTCAATGGGACTTACATATTTGTTTATCTCCCATGACCTTTCAGTTGTTAAGTATATCTCTGATAAAATCGGTGTTATGTACTTAGGCGCTATGGTTGAGTTCGGTGACAAGAATGCTATTTTTGATAACCCACTTCACCCATATACAAAGGCGCTATTCTCAGCTATTCCAAATCCTAACCCTGATGAAAAAATGAACAGAGTAGTTTTGACAGGTGATATTCCATCTCCTGCAAATCCACCAAAGGGCTGTCGCTTCCATACACGTTGTCCTCACGCTACCGAAAGATGTAAGACAGAGGCTCCTGTGTATAGAGAATACGAGAAGGGACATTTTGCTGCGTGCCATCTTTTAGAAGAAAAACAAGAGGTTTAAAATGAGTAAAAAGAAAACAAAGAAGAAAAAGGAAAAAATCACCTATATAGATGACGGAAGACCAATTTCTAATCTTGCCGAGCTAAATAGGAAAAATAGAATGGTCAAGGGTAATGCCCGTCCTGGCTCAACAGCAGGCGACAAATGGAAAACCTATTGGTCAGCTACAAAAATGATGATAAAGCCTATGCTAATAACAATAGGTATTCTTTGCTTCGCTTTCTTTCTCTTATGGGCAACCTTTTCCACGGCATCAATGTAAAAACTAACAATAAAAAAGGAACGGCACAAAATGGGTGATGTTCTTAGCGGAGAATTAAAAACACATCGCTAAGTGCGAGCATCGCATTTGACTGGTCAAATGCGAATGGGCTAAGCCCAAACCCATATACAAGCAGAAAGAGAGAACAAAACGGTTTTGCAGCCGAAATGTTC
>JAFTKN010000034.1 GCA_017453255.1 Clostridia bacterium
CCTATTACCTAAGTGTGGGTAAGTGTAACGAAAGCGCATTAGACTTTGCAACAAGTTATGAAAGCGTTTCGGCAAGTGGAGCTACTAAAATAGAATAATTAGCTTTAATTAAAGGAGCAAGCAAAAGGCTTGCTCCTTTTTTTATCTCAAAGGATAGTCACACTGTCATTTCGAGCGAAGCCGAGAAATTACCACCAACATTGTCATTTCGAGCGAAGTCGAGAAATCTATTTTCTGTTTTGTTACTTTCAAAGCCTTCCCCAGTTGGGGAAGGGGGACCACCTCTGGTGGTGGATGAGGTGTAAAGAAACTTACATTCTAATAGATCTCTCCACTCACGTTGTTCGGTCGAGATGACAGAACGAGGGTGGGTTTTCGCAGTCATTCGGTCGAGATGACAAAGTGGGGAAAGGGTATTTGAACGCTCGGTTGAGATTACGAAGCTAAAAAAATTTCGATTTTGGCAAAACTGTACCGTTTGGGTACGGTTTTTTTATGCGATAATAGAAGTGTGGAACAAAGCAAGGCTAAGCCACAGCATACCCAAATCGGGTTCGATTGGATATACTGTGGCTAAACGCAAATCATTTTAGAAGGGAGAAAAATGGCAAGGAAAAAACAAAATTTATGTACTGATCAAGTAACGTGTGAGGCTGAAAACGGGAATATTAAAAAGCCAAAAAGAACGAGAAAAGCATCGGAAAGCTTTAAGAGCACTCTTTCAAAGATTCTTTCCTTGAAAATAGCTCCCGAAACTGTACCGGAGTCAGTATTAAAAACTCCACTTGGTGACAATATCACCTATCAAGAGGCTATTTTAATAGCACAAATTTTAAAGGCAGTTAATGGTGATAACCACGCTGCCGTCTATCTCCGTGAAGCCTCAGGCAATAAGTCCAAGGATAAGGAAGCGGAGATAACACAGGCTAAAAAATTCGAGGATTTTTAAGGAAGGTATTAAATGAAGGTAGGAGAATTAAAAATCGAGTGCCTAATGTATATGTTTCCAAGTCAAAAAATCTCATACGCAAGCGACGATGATAGTATTACAAGTGTAATTGATAATCTTCGCCACGATCCTAATTATAGTGACCTTATGGTTACAATGATAGGTGCAATCAATCGTTCTATTGATATTATCTCAGCATTATGTCCTGTAAGAAAATCAAGAATTAGCTTAAAGGATATAGTCTGGGAAAGTAAGGACGGAGCGTATCGAGCACCTATGAATATAGAGGATTTTTTGAGTATAGAGGAGTCTGATGCTCCTTGCGAGATAATTGACGGATACATATATGCGTGGGACGAAATACCTGAATACATAGTTTGCAAAAAAAAGCACTTTTTAATCACTCAGTCAACCCCTGACACAAGGGAGCTTTTATTAAGTGAGTCCCTTTGTCACCTTATTCCTTTATATGTAAAGGGCGAGCTTTACACGCTTGACGAAAAGGAAAGGGAGTATGCAAAAAACGACTTTAAATGGTGTATAAGCGTTTTAGAGCAGGCTGAAAAAACATCGGGCAAATTAAATCAAACTGATTATAGGGTGGAATAAATGGCAAGATGGGAAAAGGAGCTTAAGCTAAATTCAGGTATAAAAACCGATGGCTATGGTGAAAAGATAGCCTATATGAAAAATCTATACGAAAAAAATGGAGCATTAGTTAAAAGACAGGGCTTAAATGCACTTTATCGCTTTACAAGTGAGGAGCTTTTACCTATGAGAATAAACGGAATTTTTGCCTATGGCGATTATTTAATTGTTCACGCAGGTAGCCTTCTATATAAATGCTCGAGGGATTTTTCATTAGTTGAGCCGATTTTAATGGATACAGTTACTCTTTCAGATGAGAAATCGAGTGCTCATTCATTAGACGGGCTCTTATTTATAAAATGTAATGGAGCTTATGTATACGACGGAGAAAAGCTGTTTAGCTTAGACAAATGGGAAAATATATATGTTCCAAAAACAATGGTAGGTATTAAAAATACCAAGGCAGGTGTTAGTGGAACGGAGCTTGAAAAGCCGAATTTGCTAACACCAAAAAGAATTAACACATTGCGTGGCGAGAAAAACGAGGACAGAGTTTCCTCCTTTATGCTTGATTCAGCAGTTTTAAAGGGTAGTAGCGCTTATGTTACTGTGAAAATAAGACTAACGCATACCCCAAGTGAGGGCGAGGAGGAAAGCACCCTTGAAAAAACAAGCTACATAGGTGTAGATTCAGATGGAAATGAGTGTGGCGAGATAGCTACAGTAAAATTTCATATTAAAAGCTATAATAGTGGAAACGTTTATTTTGTAAGTGAGCCAATCGTAGATGAAAGTGGAAACGAAATAAGCATAAAAATGTCTGACGGAGCCGTTTATTCTTACGAGCAATTAACGTGGTCGCTACAGATTGCAGATAGGGAGCTAAGGCTTAATATGGAGCTAATCCCACCATATCAAAACGAGGACAATATTGAAATTTGCTTTTCTTCAAATATGGTGCCTTATCCCTTAGACGTTAAGGAGCTTTCAGTAATTACCCTAAGAGGTGGTGAGGGTGCACTTGCGTTTTGTGTTGATAATGGAAGCGTGTACTACACCTCTAAGGATATTGGCTGTGGCTATTTGCCAACTGATAATAAGATAATCATAGGAACTCAATCTACAAAGATTCAAAGGCTAATAAGTCTTCAAAACGGATATATTGGTGTATTTACCAACGAGGGCTTTTATAAGGTTGGAATGGTAAATGAGGGAAAGGTAATTGACGCATATAAAACAGGGGATATGCTTTCACTTGCTTCACCACATTCAGTTGCGTTCTTAGGAAACGAGCCTATGATGCTTTCTTACGACGGCGCATACGCAATTAAGACAGTAAATGGCTATTTTGATAATAGCCTTTATCTCGAAAAGAGAAGTAAAAATATAGATAGTCTGATAGCCTCATTTACAAGAGAGGAAAAGGAAAATAGTCATATGTCCTCTTTAGGCGATATGCTTTACCTATTTATAGGCAACAAGGCACTTTTAACAGGGGTTGAAATGCGTCAAAGGGATAATAGCTATTCTATAGCGCAGAACAAGTGGTATCTATTTGATGATATTTGTGCAAGGTGTAGCTTAGCCTTTGAAAATAGTCTTTATATTGGTCGTGAAAATGGCGCTATTGTTACATTTTCAGATACAAGGCAGGACAGAGAGGAAATGATACTTAGCCACGAAAAAATGGAGCTTTCAACAATTGAGCTTAGTGACAGAACAGCTATTGTAACACCATATTTAAGCTTGATTGAAAACGGCGATAGAGCGAGTGGTGATTTTTTTGTAAAAATGGGGAAAATACTCCTTTATTCAAGCAAGGCACAAATAGATAAGGAAAGCCTATTTTTCAAGGATAATAGCTTAAAAATCTACGAGGGGCAAAAGGTAAGCCTATATCAAGGTGATGAAAAAATATACACAGGAGCTATTTTAGAAATAGATATAGCAAATAGTGTGTTAACGCTTGATCTTGAGGGAAATGACGGAGAATATGAGCTATATATAAGCGATGAAAAAATCGAATATGAAATCGAGCTTATGAATGATGCCTTTGCTTTAAAGGATCAAGACGGTTATTTACATATTAAGGAGCTTGAACAAATCAAAATTGCTAAGGTTAAAAATATACCGATAAGCCTTATAGTAAACGGAATTGAGCTAAGCAAGGGCGAAAAGGAAAAAATGGTAGAGCAAATAAAAATAAAGCCAACCATTGAAAGCTATGGCTTAGTAAACGTTTATTTGGACGGACTAAGAGGCAGAGTGTGTAAGGAAATTAGAATTTCAAAGCCCTTTAGCCTTGATAATTTAAGCTTAGACAGCTTTAGCTTTGAAAAGCAATTTGATAGATATTACAAAGCCCAAGTAATGCTTTTTACAGATTGCTATACAGGATTAAAATTGGAAGCCTGTGAAAATGGTCCTTTCGGTATAGAGTCCATAGTCATAGGCTGGAAAGGAGAAAAATGAGTAAGGATTTTTTACTTACAGAAAAGGAAATAAATGATACGCTTCTGCACTCTCCTTATATAATGCCCACATCACCTTACGAAAGAGGACAGGGTGGCGAGCAGATAAAAAGATATTTTTATGAGTTTATAAGGTATTTTGCAGGCGTGTTGAATGCGCATTTATCTAAAATCGAGAGCGAAAGCGACCGATTAAGCACAGTCTTAGAGGGAAAAGAGGAGCTTATTTCAATGCACAATACATCAGAAGATGCTCATAGGGAGCTTTTTGATAATATAATTGAGCAAATTTTGTCTGTATATAACGAAATAAGCCTTCATAAGCATGACGAAAGTGCCCATTCGGAGATAATTCACACAATTAATAATATGTTCTATGAGCATAGCATGTCAGACGAGGCGCACAGCGATATACGTAGTAGTATAGATGACTCAATAATTCAACATAACACCGATGCAAGCTCCCATTCTGATATAAGAGAGGGAATAAGGGGCGCAGAGGAAAAGGCAAATAACGCATATAATTTAGCC
>JAFTKN010000035.1 GCA_017453255.1 Clostridia bacterium
AGCAGGCGAGAGCGAAAAGCTTGTACTTAAATATAGTCCTAATTGGAGCGGTGCCGGTGAAACGAAGCACCCAATACATATCCCCGATTGTTATAGAGAAAAATTTGACTTGGTATATCACGAAGAATACGAATTAACAGTACCTTTTACGCGTGAAAGCTGGCACGGAAGAATGAAGGCCTGTCGTGGAGTTGGTGCATCTCTTACACAAGAAGAAATCAAAAGGTGGGAACAAGAACATTTGACCTTGTTAGAAAAAATCGCGCCGAACGAATTTGACGTTTTACACTATGCAGCGATTGCAGAATTGAAAAAGAAACAATCAAATTCCAATTTGTAGGGCTAATTTCCACACGAAAACATGGAAAACTTATGGAATTTTGGACTTTTCAAATTCTTAAAATGCTCAAATATGGAAATTGAAATTACGGAAAGTATTTTTATTGAAATGCGATTGCGGTTGTGGTATACTTAACTAATAAATAAGAATTTGGCGAGGTAAATATAATAATGGGGAGCTTGCTTTTAGCACTTATATACATGTGCTTTATCAGTCTTGGTCTGCCTGACTCACTTTTAGGCTCGGCTTGGCCTACGCTTCATGCCGAAATTAGCGTGCCTGTCTCATACGCAGGTATTATATCGGCAACTATTACTGCAGGTACGATACTATCGAGTTTATTTAGCGATAAGCTCTTACATAAATTTGGCGCTGGCTTGGTAACTGCTGTAAGCGTTACTACGACTGCGCTTTGCTTGTTCGGCTTTTCTATCAGCACAGAGTTTTGGATGCTGATTCTGTGGGCAATTCCATTCGGTCTCGGTGCAGGTGGTGTAGATGCTATTTTAAATAACTATGTTGCTCTGCACTACAAAGCACAGCATATGAGCTGGCTTCACTGTATGTGGGGTGTTGGCGCAGCCCTCAGCCCATATATAATGACCTTCGCACTCGTTAAGCTTGAAAATTGGAGTAGGGGTTATCTTATCGTTTCCATTATTCAAGCGGTGCTTTCTTTGCTCATATTTATTAGCATACCACTTTGGAAAAAAGGGAAAGCGAATAATGATAATAAGGCGAATCAAATAGAATCAAGGGCTCTATCGTTTAGAGAAATATTTGCAATCTCGGGCGCAATTCCATGCTTTTTGATGTTCTTTTCCTATTGTGCGTTAGAAGTGACCACATCTCTTTGGGCAAGTACTTATCTTGTTCAAAATTGGAGCTTTTCACCCGAAACGGCGGCAGGATATGCAAGCATGTTCTATATAGGCGTAACGCTTGGAAGATTTATTAACGGATTTTTTGCGATGAAGCTTAGTGATAAATTTCTCATTCGTATGGGAACGGCGATTATTGCTATCGGTATTGCCTTGTTGTTCTTACCATTTCATTCCACGTTTGCCCTGATTGGATTTATTGTTATCGGACTTGGGTGCGCACCTGTCTATCCGTGCATTATTCATATGACACCTGATGTTTTCGGCAAAGACAAGTCGCAAGCAATGATAGGCGTACAAATGGCGTTTGCTTATGTGGGAATTTTAGCAATGCCACCCTTGTTCGGTGTTATAGCGGAACATATCTCCATTTCACTTTTGCCAATTTTTCTGTCCATATTCTTAGTACTCATATTCGTAATGCACGAGCTGGTTCTGAAAAAAGCGAAATAAAGCCTTGCATCACATAGATTTATAAGATTTTATACACAAGAGGGAATCGGAAAATCCGATCCCCTTTTTTGTTGCATTATTTACCAAAAGCATAGAAAAACTATAAAAATCGAGTGCGCCGATTTCAAAAGCTCAAATTATGGAATTTGAAATTATGGAAAATATTTTATTTAATTTTAACAAAACAAAAACATTTTTTTGATTTTTCAAAAACATTAATTCGTTATAATAAACACACCAAAATGAAAATAGGAAGGTGTATTATTATGAAAATTGAAAACCCAAAGGTAACTCTTTCAGATGAGGCAAGAAACGGTGTAAAGGAAGAGGTAAGAAGCGGATTTCTTGATTGGCTAATGGAATTTAACGTTGAAGGTGATGATGGAGAGCTTTATGCACTTGGTGGCTCTATTCTTTCTCTCGCACTCGAAAAGATGGATCTTGTCAACCTTTGTTATGCAAAAGGAAAGGGTTCGGTTAAGCAGCTTCGTAATTCTGTATATAAGCTTGCAAAATATCCTGGAACCATAATGAACAAGTTTTATCGTAATCCTCAAGGAACATTAGAAATTGAAAGGAAAGAGCACAGTGTGCTTGTTACCTGCACAGAGCACTATCAGGTTGAGTGCTTTGATAATGGCACATGGCACTTGATGCTTGATACCTGCGATGGTGAATATAAGGCTGACCTTTATCATAGAGCACATGGATTTCCTCTTTGGTATGGCAGAGAAAAGCCATCATTTCTTACCCAGCACTCCATTACCTATGGTTACAACTGGTCTGGTGATGTTGATGGAACAATTTGGATAAATGGTAAGGAAATCAAGGTTAAGGGAACAGGTCAACGCGAAAGATATGTTGCAGTTGATTCTTCTGCCGCAGAGCTTGGTGGTTGGGAGGATTGGGGTTATATTACCTTCAATGAAATCCACTCCTCAATGTACGATATGCGCCTTGGAATGAAGGACTACTCTGTTTACGATCTTGAAAACGATAGGCACTACACCTCAAATGGTAATCTCAAGGGTGGTGATCGTGACAGGCTTGAAATGGAAATTACACATGAGGATTGGGCATTTATGCGCGAGCTTGACGGCTTCATTCCCACATACTACAACATTCGAATCAAGACCGAGGATGGTATTTATGAAGCAAGAGCACACGTTTGCAACGCTCGTGTATGGGGTGTAACCTTCCAAACGCCCGACAATCCCGTAGCAACTCTCATTTTTGACAAGGTTGAAGGCACATTCACTCATAACGATGGCACAGTAAGGACACTTACAGGTGGTCGTGGTACAATGTCAGTTCGTCAATGGCATCAATATCCCAATATGCTTCCTCGTGAGCTTTATTCTGACGATACGCTTACAGGTGAAAAGTTTGAAACTCTTTAGTTCTATACAGAGTCAGTTAAACGCTACACAAGTTAATACACCAAAGGGAATAAGCTATGCTTATTTCCTTTTTTGTTGACAAAATACTGTATGTGTTGTATAATGCAAGTGAAAATATAAATCATTTCAAGAAAGGGCTTCCCTGTGAATATCTTTTTAACAATAATTCAATATGTGGGTGCAGTTTCCTTTACTATATCGGCAACTATTTATGCAATCCAAAAGCGTGCAGACATAATTGGTGCACTTGTTTTTTCCCTTCTTACCTGCTTTGGTGGAGGAGCAATAAGAGATATAGCAATAGGACAGCTTCCACCTCTTATTTTAGTTGACAAAGACATGCATTTTCTTGCACTTGTTTCGATATGCGTTTGTCTTGTTTGCTATCACTTTGGCTTTATTAAAAAAATCGGTCGCTTTGCAGACAGGCATCAGCATAGCTTTTTAATAGAATTTACCGATTCAATAGGTCTTGCCTCATTTGTGGTAAGCGGTCTTGAGGTTGCAATAGAATACGAAAAAACAGGCTTCGTTATTCTTGTGTTTGCAGGCTGTATAACAGGCGTTGGTGGTGGTATTTTGCGTGATATTTGCTCGGCAGAAATTCCGTCAGTATTCAGAAAGCACATTTATCTAATTCCTGTAGTTATCGCATCAATTTTCTTTGCTCTAACTTACAATAAAATCCCTGAAATCTTATCCTTGATTATAACTATCGTAATTATAATTTTAATAAGAATGTTAGCATTTAAGTTTAAATGGAATTTACCAATTCCAAAAACAGAAGGTTACAAGGAGCAAGAGGAAAAAGAGCAACAAAAGGAGCTTTGCAATAAATAACATAGAAAAATAAAAAAGGGCAGAAACGGGTGATGTTCTTAGCGGAGAATTAAAAACACATCGCTAAGTGCGAGCATCGCATTTGACTGGTCAAATGCGAATGGGCTAAGCCCAAACCCATATACAAGCAGAAAGAGAGAACAAAACGGTTTTGCAGCCGAAATGTTC
>JAFTKN010000010.1 GCA_017453255.1 Clostridia bacterium
AAAATGGTATAGTTTATGCTATAACTGCAAATGGTGAAGCAACTGTTATCTCTTACACTGAAGATATTGAATCTAACGTTGTAATTCCATCAGAAATAAATGGCAATAAGGTTGTTTCCGTATTAAGCAATGCATTCTATGATTGCAACTCGCTTACAAGTATAACAATACCTGATAGTGTAACCACAATAGGAACGGGTGCGTTCAATTCCTGCTACAAGCTGGTTGAGATATATAATCTATCAAGCCTAAATATAACTGCGGGCACAACTGCTAACGGTTACGTAGGCTACTATGCAAAGGCAATACACACCTCGCTTGAAGAAGCAAGCATATTAAAAACAACGGCTGACGGATATGTATTTGCAGTAGTAAGTGATAGTGAAATATATCTTATTGGTTATTTTGGTAACGATACAGAGCTTATCTTACCCGAAAGCTATAACGGTAATAGCTATTCAATACGTGAATACGCCTTTAATAAAAGCGAAAAAATCAGAAGCGTGACTATTCCAAACGGCGTAACCACCATAGAAGACTATGCGTTCTACGGTTGCACAGGATTGACAAGTTTTGTAATTCCTAATAGCGTAACCACCATAGAAGACTATGCGTTCTACGGTTGCACCTCACTTACAAGCATAACAATCCCAGATAGTGTAACCACAATAGGAAGCCATGCGTTCGATGGTTGCATCTCACTTACAAGTGTAACAATCCCTGATAGTGTAACCTCTATAGGAGACTCTGCGTTCGAGGGTTGCATCTCACTTACAAGTGTAACAATCCCTGATAGTGTAACCTCTATAGGAGACTCTGCGTTCAGAGGTTGCACCTCGCTTACAAGCATAACAATCCCAGATAGCGTAACATCTATAGGAAGCTCTGCGTTCAGGGGTTGCACCTCGCTTACAAGCATAACAATCCCAGATAGTGTAACCACAATAGGAAGCTCTGCGTTCTCTGGTTGCACCTCGCTTACAAGCATAACAATCCCAGATAGTGTAACCACAATAGGAAGCTCTGCGTTCAGGGGTTGTACCTCGCTTACAAGCATAACAATACCCGATGGTGTAACCTCTATAGGGGACTCTGCGTTCGAGGATTGCACCTCGCTTATTGAAATAAACTTCAATGCAACTGCAATGGATGATTTAAGTTCAAATAACTACTATGTATTCTATAATGCAGGAAAAAATGGAGAAGGAATAAAGGTAACAATAGGAAAAAATGTAACAAAAATACCTGCTTATTTATTCTATAATTGCACCTCGCTTACAAGTGTAACAATTGGAAATAGTGTAACTTCAATAGGAAGCTTTGCGTTCTGGGGTTGCACCTCGCTTACAAGTATAACAATCCCAGATAGTGTAACCACAATAGGAAGCCATGCATTCTATAATTGCACCTCACTTACAAGCGTAACAATCCCTGATAGTGTAACCTCTATAGGAGACTATGCGTTCTACGGTTGCACCTCACTTACAAGTATAGAAATACCAGATAGTGTAACCACAATAGGAAGCCGTGCATTCTATAATTGCACCTCACTTACAAGCGTAACAATAGGAAATAGCGTAACTACAATAGGAAGCTATGCGTTCTATAATTGCACTTCGCTTACAAGTGTAACAATTGGAAATAGTGTAACTTCAATAGGAAGCTATGCGTTCTATGGCTGCAATTTGCTAACAAGTATAACAATACCCGATAGTGTAACCACAATAGGAGACTATGCGTTCGCTGATTGCGACTCGCTTACAAGTATAATAATACCCGATAGTGTAACCACAATAGGAGACTGTGCGTTCTATGGCTGCAATTTGCTAACAAGTATAACAATCCCGGATAGTGTAACCACAATAGGAAACAATGCGTTCTATAAATGCGCCTCACTTACAAGCATAATCGTTGATGAAAACAATACAACCTACAAGTCAATAGACGGTGTACTTTATAGCAAGGACGGAATAACTTTAATACTTTATCCGAAAGGTAAAACTGACACAAGCATAACAATTCCAGATAGTGTAACCACAATAGAAAACTATGCGTTCTATGGTTGCTCCTCGCTGACAAGCGTAACAATACCTAATAGCGTAACGTCTATAGGAGACTATGCGTTCAATTGGTGCACCTCACTTACAAGTGTAACAATAGGAAATAGTGTAACCACAATAGGAAGCTATGCGTTCAATTGGTGCACCTCACTTACAAGTGTAACAATAGGAAATAGTGTAACCACAATAGGAAGCTATGCGTTCTCTGGTTGCATCTCACTTACAAGTGTAACAATCCCCGATAGTGTAACCTCTATAGGAAGCTATGCGTTCTCTCCTTGCAACTTACTTACAAGTGTAACGTTTGAAAATCCAAATGGCTGGTGGTGTTCTTCAAGCTCAAGCATAAGCTCAAGTGCGCTTGCAAGCACCTCAACTGCGGCAAAATATCTTACATTCACATACGACGATTACGATTGGAAACGCAGTTGAAAACAAAATTCAAAATATTCAATAACACAAAAAGACTAACGAAAAATCGTTAGTCTTTTTTATCATTCAATTATCTCATCAATCAAATTTGCATAATAGCTTACGTCAAATTTTCTTTTTACGTATGTATGTGGACCATTTATGTCCTCTTTAAAGTAGTTTTGACCATAGCTATCCTTAACTGATGCGTAGCCTGTAACACCTGTATATCCAGCCTTATCAATATCACCCGTTAAAGCAAGTAATGCTGTCATAGGGTCCCATGAAGGACGACCTTCTGAAGCGCCCCAATCACAAAGCGCTTGATATAAATAGTCATTTTTATCAAGAGTAGTACCTGTTATAACATCGTGTCCTATCTCCCAACCTAAAAATGTAATAGGCACAGGACACTTTTCAAAAAGATTTTTAGCACCCAAGGCAGATGCCTCACCACAGCAAATGTTATACTCTCTGCCACCCGCCTCGTGCCAGCTACCAGCCATTGACCAAATTCTTTCAACCTTACTTTGCATTAGCTCGTAACCAGTCAGTGGTGAAATATCGTCACTATGGCTTTCTAAAAACGCATTTAAAACGTGTAAAAAGCCAACCTCGATTATTTCCACCTTACCATTAGCCTGTGCAACTAATCTTCTGTAAGTACGAACACCATCCTCGCAAGCTTCGTTAGAAGTATATTTTCCAAGTCTTTTTTGATATGTAGGATGAGAACCGAAAACTGCACCTGATTTATCAATTCCTAAAGGAATATTTTTAAGTCCTTCTAATCTTAAAAATTCTTCCATTGAGCTAACAGAATAATCAATATTATCGTTTATTACAATACCAAGTAGCTTAGCCTTATCAGCCTTTACAAATCTTGAAATTACTCTTAAAGCAACGCAATCGTCACAATCTCCGCCCCAGTCTGTACCAAAAATAAACTCTCTCATTTTAAAATCTCCTTTATGATATTTACAGTTTGCTTAGCACAAACATCGATGCCCTCGTCACTTAAATGTATTTTGTCACATTCCTTAACATATCTGTGAGTATCCTTGCTAACGACGGCATGTAAATCATTAATTTTAACACCTAATTTTTCAAGCTCAGGCACAATTATTTCATTAAATCTTTGAATTTTATCGTTGTGAGTCCATTCAAATTCATCCCAAACAGGAGTAGTGGTTGCAAAAATGACATTGGGTGTTACCTTCAAAAGTAACCTTGCAATTCTTGTCATATTTTCAATATATTCTTTTTCAGAAGTAAAAAGTCCATCGTCAAAAATTTCAGTACAGTCCCATAGACCATTATTCCAATGTATAACGTCAGCACCCCTGATTCCATCTTGCCAATCAAATAAACCTCTTAACGTATATTTAGCAAATCGACAGTTGTCCTCAGGTTGCCAAACCTCAAAATCATTTCCAAGTAACTCGGGCACCTTAGTACCATATCCCCATAAGCGAATAGAATCGCCAAGTAAAACAACCTTTTTCATAAAAGCCTCCATAATTTAACTAATTTAATTATAATCAAAAGCTAAATTAAAGTCAACCCTAGCCTCACGGATTTATCGTTCCAAGACAAATGGATTTTACTCGCTCTTTTTTCTCTTACCAAAATAATCACTAATTGCTGCCACCTTGTCATAAAAGCAAACAAGCCAACCAAAATGTGTACGTGGTGGAGAAAGAGTCAATGGAAACATATGATGCTTAATCATGTCAATTTCACGTACAGTCAAGCTATGAAAGTCTCTTAGAGCATTATTCAAGGCACGCTTTGGGTGTTTAATTCCGTGTAATCTGGTTTCTGGTGCTTTAATTCGCCAATCATATAAATAATAGTCGTGAAGCAACGCACCTCGCAAAAGCTCCAAAACATCACCCTTTAAATGAAATCTTTTGTAATGCTTGTAGCATAAATACGCAACCTTAATAGAATGGTCGTAAATGGTGCTTTTAATATGATGCCTAAATTTTTTTAGCTTTAAAAAGTTGTTAGTACAAATAATATAACTAATAAGACTTAAAAACTCATTTTCGTAATTCATATATATAGTGTAGTCAAAAAACAAATAAAATAGCATTCCAAATAGAGTATTTTCTGGGAAATAAATCAAATTTGCAAACAACGAATGAACATATTATCATATGAATAAAACATAATATGATAAAATTGACTGCTATGTTCACATTTTCTTAACAAATTATAAACCTTTTACAAATAATACTATTATAAAATCATTATAAAGGAGGAGTGACGCTATGATTAAAATTTTAATTGCAGAGGACGATAAGGATCTTAATCGTCTTGTATCAACCTGCTTACGCAATGAGGGCTATGATATAATTTCTTGTCTTGATGGTGAAAGTGCCCTCGAAAAAACGGAGAATACAAAATTCGACTTAATTCTTACAGATATAATGATGCCTAAAATGGATGGCTTTGAGCTTGCTGAAAATATACGACTCTTTGATAAGAATGTTCCAATAGTATTTATGACAGCAAAGGACGACAAGCCTTCAAAAATGCTCGGCTATAAAATCGGAATAGATGACTATATTGTAAAGCCCTTCGATATTGACGTTTTAGTTATGAAAATTGGTGCAATTTTAAGACGTGCAAAAATTGAAACTGAAAAGGAAATCAAAATTGGTAATTTTCAAATGAATATTGTTGAGCATACAGCATCAATAGATGGTGAGGAAATTCAATTAACAGTAAGAGAGTTTGATTTACTATTTAAGCTTTTATCTTATCCTAAAAAAACCTTTACACGGTCAGCACTTATGGAGGAATTTTGGGATTACGACTCATCTGCAACCTCGAGGACAGTTGATGTTTATATGGCAAAGCTTCGTGAAAAAACATCTCAATGCACTGGCTTTGAAATTCTTACTGTTCACGGCTTAGGCTACAAGGCGGTGATTAAGTGAAAAATAAAAGACCAGGCAAAAGCTCCGTGTCTGTTGCAGGTGTTATCGCCTTTTTTGTTTTAGTTGCAGTAATTATACAGATAGCGATTTTAACCTATGATTTTATAGAAACGAAAACTGAAAACAATGGACTCATTGCTATATTGGTTTTGATTCTTGTTGTTATCCTTTCGACTGTTATCATTTTGTGTGACATAATTCGTAGAAAGATTATGATAGACAAGCCAGTTAAAAAGATTCTTACAGCAACCGACAAGGTCGCTAATGGCGATTTTAATGTTGAGCTTGAAATAGAGCATACTTTAAAAAATTATAACGAATACGATTTTATTATGGAAAACTTAAATAAAATGTTTTCTGAGTTGAGAAAAAGTGAGATATTAAAAACCGATTTTATTTCAAATGTTTCTCACGAGCTTAAAACTCCACTGTTCGTTATTCAAAGCTATGCCAAACAGCTTGAAAAGGGTGGACTTGATAAAGAAACGGAACAAAAATATGCAAAGTCGATAGTTGAAGCGTCAAAAAGATTGAGTGAGCTAATATCCAATATTTTAAAGCTCAACAAGCTTGAGAATCAAGATTATATAAAAGAAAAGGAAAAGGTTAATCTCGCAGAGTCTATTGCAAACACAGTAATAAATTTTGAAGAGATAATTGAATATAAGGAAATAAATTTAGAATGTGATTTAGATGACGTATGTGTAACATCAGTACCGAGCTATTTAGAAATTGTTTGGTCGAACTTGTTATCTAATGCGATTAAATTTACCGATAAAGGTGGACATATTAGAATTTCACTAAAAACTGAAAATTCACAGGCTATAATTAAATTTATCGACACAGGGTGTGGTATTTCCAAGGAAGAAGGAAAAAGAATATTTGAAAAGTTCTATCAGGCTGAAACCTCGCATTCTAAGGAGGGTAATGGCTTAGGACTTGCATTGATTAAAAAGGTTATAGACATCTTAGGTGGAGAAATCTCTGTTGAGAGCGAGGTTGGAAGGGGTAGTACCTTTACAATTATATTGGAGGGAAATTGAATTGAAGCAAAAAAATCCGCTACACGTGTTTATAAATCCGCCAAAAGCAATTAAAATATTGACAATTTTATTGACACCGTTGCTTGTTGCGTTATCAATAGTAGTGTTGGCTACAAATTTGCAAGAAACCAATCTATTTATCTTGGCTTATTTATCTTATGGATTATCTGCTTGTTTTCTTGCGTATTCTGTTTTTCTGATAGTGAAAAATAGAAAGAAAATAAGGGAACGTGTAGCTAATTTCGTTGAAAATAACGACGTAGCATACGTGTTAGTTAAGGATTTGGGCTATCGCAGTGTATTTATTGCTTGTTTCTCGTTGCTTTTCGGTATAGTTTATTCAATTATAAATGGTGTAATGGCAGCTTTATCAATGTCAGTGTGGTATTTATCTCTTGCAATTTATTATATTGCATTAGTAATAATACGAGGCGCTATTTTGATTTATCAAAAGAAAAAGCTTCAAGGCAGAAACAATAATTTGTCTTCAATAAAAACCTATCGTAACGCTGGAATAGCCTTATTACTAATTCATGTGGCAATTACTGTTGCAGTATTACAAATGATATTAATAAATAAATTTTTCGAGTATCCAGGCTTATTGATTTATACAGCTGCGACGTATGCATTTTTGAAAATTACTCTATCTGTAATTAATATAATTAAAGTTAAAAAGCAAAAAGATTATACGATAAAGGCACTTTTATGTATAAATTTAGCCGATGCAGTTATTTCAATTTTAGCGTTACAGACGGCAATGCTTAACACCTTTGGACAAGGTGGTAACTATACTACGCTTGCAAACTCATTAACTGGTTCAGCTGCATGCTTACTTACATTAGCGCTTGGAATATATATGATAATTAAAGGACAAAAGGAAATTAGGCAGGAGTTAAATAATGGAAAAAAATGAATTTAGGTTCACCTATAAAGCACCTACAGAGGATGAAAGACGTGAAATTGCCGACATAAGAAGGCAATATACAGCAAAAGGCACCGAAGAAACAAAGCTCGATAGATTAAGAAAGCTTGATAATTATGTGAATAATTTTTCCGTAATTGTAAGCTTAGTTATAGGCGTAGTTGGTACTTTAATTTTTGGTACAGGCTTGTCTGCAATTCTTTTAAATTGGTCGATTGCTTTAGGAATCATTTTGTGTATTTTAGGCTTTGTAGTAGCAATTTGTGCATACCCTGTGTATATAAAAACATTAAACTACAACAAAAATAAATATGGTGATGAAATATTAAAGCTCTCCGAAGAACTATTAAATGAAAAAAATGAGGATACTGTTGAGTAAACGACAGTATCCTTGCTTTTTTTACAAAACCTTAACAAAACATTTTCAAAACACTTACTTAATATTGTTTTTTTGCAAACAAATAGCGATTATAATGGTGTCACAAGGTTAAAACAGGAGACAAAATGACAAATCAAGAAATTAAATCAGTAAAAAAGATTTTAAGCACTTATAAGCTTAGAGAAGAAACGAAGCTGGAAAAGCTGAAAAGACTTGATAAAAGTGCAAAGAGCCCTGCAAGAATTTTTGCCTATGTTTTTGGTATAATTGGCTTATTGGTGCTTGGAACGGGAATGTGCTTTGCAATGGAGATACTTACCCAGCTTTCAATAGTTTCAGGCATAGTGATAGGCATAATCGGTATTTTAATTGTGACGATAAATTATCCACTACACAAGAAAATATTAAGACACGCAAAAAACAAAAAAGCAAAAGAAATAATTAATTTAAGTAATGAAATTTTAAATCAAAAAGGAGAAAATTAAAATGGGAAAAATCAAGAACTTTTTCAAAAATGCATTCAAGGACATGAAATCAAGTGCAAAGGCACAGCACGAGGTAGATAAGGCTAATTTAGAGGCTGTTAAGGCAGAATCCAAGGCAACATGGGAAGAGGCAAAAATGTCGCCAAAGGGACGTCAGGCTCTTATGCAGAAGGAAAGAGATGAGCAAATTGCTGAAGCAAAGCAAAGACAGCAAGAGGCAGAGGAAAGAATTCAATTCGCTAAAGAAAATAAATAAAAAAAGCGAGGAGAAAATCTCCTCGTTTTGCCGTTAGAAAGATGAAAAGACAAATAAAATATAATTTAAACAAAAAAACAGTAGAGCGTGAGGTAAACTATATCCCTGTACGATACATAATAGCGGTTCTTATGACGATTTTTGAAATTGTCGCTATAATAGGAGCAGTTGTATTGCTTTGCTATTTTGTTCCGTATTTTTATATAGCTGCCTTTATAACAGAAATAGTATGTATTGTAAGAATATCGGCATCAGATAATAATCCAGATTATAAAATTCCATGGCTTCTTGTGATAATATTTTTGCCAATAGCAGGCTTTATGCTTTACTTTATATTTTCAAAGAGAACCTTAAAAAGAAAATTTGTAAATCGCCTTGAAAAGATTGATAAAGCAACAGCTGTGATTGAAAATCATGAAGCAAAAAATAAGCTCGAAAAGGAAAATAAAACTGCAAGCCTACAAGCAAATCAGCTATGTAAGATAGCAAGCACATCTCTTTACACAGATACAAAGCAGGAGTATTTTGAATCAGGAGAAAAAATGCATATAAAGCTCCTCGAGGATTTAAAAAGTGCAAAGGAATTTATCCTTATGGAGTATTTCATAATAGAGGAGGGAATTTTTTGGGATTCAATCCTTGAAGTCCTAAAGGATAAAGCATTAAATGGTGTTGATGTAAAGGTTATATATGATGATATAGGTTGCATGGGAACATTACATGGAAGCTATTATAAAAAGCTAAGAAAAATGGGAATTGAAGCAACCACATTTTCGCGCTTAAAGGGAAATGCAGATAGTGAATTTAATAATAGAAACCACAGAAAAATCACAGTTATAGATGGAAAAATAGGCTACACAGGTGGAATAAATATAGCTGATGAATACATAAATAAAAAGAATCGCTTTGGATATTGGAAGGACACAGGAATAAGAATAGAGGGAAACGCGGTAAATCAATTAACGAAGCTTTTCTTAATGGATTTTTATATTAATGTAAAGGAAGTGCCTGATAACCTTGAAAAATATTATAGATATGAAAAATCAGCACAAACAGACGAGTATTTAATCCCCTTCGGAGATGGACCACGCCCACTTTACGAGCACAATGTAGCAAAAATTGTTATCGAAAATATGCTTACCTCAGCAACAAAATATGTGTATATAACAACACCATATTTGATAATTGATAACGAGCTTTGTAAATGTATCGAGAACACAGCTCTGAAAGGGGTTGATGTTAGAATTATAACCCCTCACATACCCGACAAACGCTTAGTTTTTAGCATAACAAGAAGCTTCTATTTGCGACTAATAAATGCAGGCGTAAAAATATATGAATATGCTCCTGGATTTATCCATGCAAAAACATATATTTCAGATGATAAATACGCATTAATAGGTACTATAAATTTAGATTATAGGAGTCTTGTTCACCATTTTGAAAATGGCGTTTGGATGTATAATTGCAAGTCGATATTAGATATCAAAACTGATATAGATAACGTTATTGAAAAAAGTATCAAAATTGAGAAAAACACTATAAAAATCAATATACTAAAAAGAATACTTCGTTCAGTAGTAAGAATATTTTCTCCATTACTTTAAAAATCCGACTAAATGTCGGATTTTTCTTTTATATCATAAAGAAATATGCTATAATATAAAAAATAATATTGAGGTGAATAATGATAAATATTTCAATAGATAGATTAATGAAAAAGCTTGATGAGTATTTGGGTAAGAATGACTACTTATCAGCAGAAAAGCACTTGATATATTGGCTAAACGAAGCAAAAGCAGAAAACGACAAAAGAACAGAATTAACAATTACAAATGAGCTAATTGGTTTATACAGAAAAATATCAAACGAAAATAAAGCGATTGAATGTGTCGAAACTGCGATAGAATTGGTTTCTAAGTTAGAAATGGAAAAAGAGGTAAGTGGCGCAACAACTTATATTAATTGTGCAACTACATATAAGGCATTTGGAAGAGTAGAAAAATCAATAGATTTGTTTAAAAAAGCAAGAGACGTGTACGAAAAAGAGCTAAAATGCGATGACAGTCGCTTAGCAGGATTATATAACAATATGGCGCTAACCCTCGTTGATTTAAAGAATTTTGATAGTGCAATAAAATTATATAGAAAAGCTATTTCTATATTAGAAGAAAATAAAAATGGTGAGCTTGAAATAGCAATAACGTATTTGAATATAGCTAGCTGTCTTGAAGAAAAAATAGGAATAGAACAGGCAGAGCAAAAAATTAACGAGTGTGTGAATATAGCTCAGTCGTTAATAGATAGCTTTGAAAATAGAAATGGATATTATGCCTTCGTATGTGAAAAGTGTGCAGGGGTGTTTGGATATTATGGATATTTTGCGTATGAAAATGAATTAAAGAAGAGAGCAAGGAGAATTTATGAAGGGGCTTGAATTATCTGAAAGATTTTATTTAGAATATGGTGTTCCTATGATAAAGGAGCAGTTTTCACACGTTGAAAATTTGCTTGCAATAGGTTTAATAGGAAGTGGCTCGGAATGCTTCGGATATGATGATAAAATTTCAACAGACCACGATTTTGAACCAGGTTTTTGTATTTTTATACCAGATGAGGAAATTTTTGATCGTAGAACTGAATTTCTGCTTGAAAGAGCATATGCAAAGCTTCCAAAAGAATTTATGGGTTATAAAAGAAATATGCTAAATCCGGTAGGTGGAAATCGTCACGGAGTAATAAGAATTAGCCAGTTTATAAAAGAAAAAACGGGAACAAGTATCGCTAATATGACTTGTTATGATTGGCTACATATATCTGAACAATCAATTTTGGAGGTGACAAATGGTAAGCTATTTTGCGACAATTATGGAGAATTGACAACCATAAGAGAAAAACTATCTTATATGCCTGAGGATATAAGACTGAAAAAGTTAGCTGGAAACCTTCTTGTTATGTGCCAGTCTGGACAATATAATTTTGAAAGATGTATGCAAAGAAAGGAAACTGGCTCTGCACAGCTTGCATTGTTTGAATTTGTGAAAAGTACAATGAATGTAATTTTCTTGTTAAATAAAAAATACATACCCTATTATAAATGGTCCTTTAAGGCACTACGATCATTAAAAGTGTTATCAAACCTTTCAAATGACTTGGAATACTTGATTAGTAGTGAAAATAACGACACTGAGTCAGCAAAAAAGCAAAAAATCATTGAAAAAATCTGCATGCAAATATTAACTGAGCTTGAGATTCAATCGCTATCAAAAGACGAATCAAAAGTTCTCGAAGCTCACGCCTATACAGTCAACAACAAAATCTCTTCTCCTGAAATTCGCAACTTTCATATTCTTACGGCAATATAAAGCATTGGGATTTTCCCAATGCTTTTTTGTTGTATTATGTTGAAAGCATTTGGATATTGTGATATAATAAAAACACATTGTATCAATAAATTAACATTTATTGTGGTGTTTTCATTGATGGCTAAAAGGCGCTTCTGCGCCGTTGGCTCAAACCACTAACGGTCTCTGACCGTTTTCAAACACTTTCGTGTTTGCTTTTATAAAGTATTTTGCTAATAAAAAGAACTTGACGGAGAAAAGTATGCCAAGCAGTAAAGCATATTTAGGATTTGTTTTAGAACAGTGTAATGGTCTTTCAGCTCGTGCTATGATGGGCGAATATGTGCTATATTATGGTGGCAGGGTAATCGGTGGTATTTATGACAACCGATTGCTCGTAAAGATTACACCCTCTTCTATAAAAATCTTGGAAAACGCACCCAAGGAACTACCATATGAAGGTGCAAAGGAAATGCTCCTTGTGGAAGATATAGAGAATAGAGAACTTTTAACAACTCTGTTCGAATTAATGTACGAGGAACTACCCGAACCGAAGAAAAAATAGGAGAAATGATGATAAGAAAAATTAAGACTTCATTGTTAAGAATAAACTACAAGCTTTTTGTAGCCCTCTTAGTCCTTGCACTTGCACCGACGATTTACACAACTGTGCGTGTATTTTTTCTTGGTCAGCTACCAGGGGAGTGGTCGTTTTCAATTGCAGGTCAACTGTCGTGGGTGAATTTGCTCTATGAAATACTCAATGAAGCAATTGTTTTGCCATTGTTCTTTTTTGTAGGCAAGGTCAAGGACGATAAGGACAAATTTTCTAACAGAGTTAGAACAGGCATGCTAATATCGCTTGGAGCTTATGCCGTTCTTTCAGCCGTTGTTATTATTTTTGCAGAGCCGTTGTTAAGAATTATGGCTACTGATGCAAGCATTATTGAAGCATCCGCATCCTACATACGCATCGAGAGCATTGCAAATATCTTTTCGATTCTTACGCAATTTGCTCTTGTAGCGCTTGTTACAATTAACAAAAGTAAATATCTATATGCACTAACAGGAGCAAAGCTTGTTTTGTGCCTTACACTTGATACATTCCTTGTTTCAACCTTATCAGTATCGGCTAATCTTGGCATAAACGGAATAGGCTATTCCAATATTATTGTAAACGCATTATTGCTTGTGGTGTCCATTATACTTCTTGCAAAGGAAGAAATTAAGGTCTTTGCTAAGGCAAAGCTCAATTTTTCTTGGGCAAAGGAATTTGCAAAAATCGGTGGCATTTCAGGTATTGAATCACTTGTGAGAAATGTTGCCTATATGGTTATGATTGCGCGAATGGTTAATATGGTTAATGAGCAGGGAACATACTGGGTTGCAAATAACTTTATTTGGGGCTGGCTACTTTTGCCCGTGCTTCAGCTTGGAGAGCTTATTAAGCAAGAGGCTTCAACTGATAAGGAAAATGTCCGTCGCAACTCACTTGGCTATTTTGGTATCACTTCAATTATTTCGGTATTGTGGCTTGTAAGCATTCCTGCATGGAAGCCATTTATGACACATGTACTCGGCTTTACCGATGTGGATAAGCTGTTTAATCTTGTGATGCTTCTAATCGGCTTTTATGTGCTATATGCAATTCAAAATGTGTTCGATTCCACATTCTACGGACTTGGAAAAACAAACTATATGCTCTTTGAGTCGGTAGTTACAAATACGATTTATTACGGAATTGCATTTATCCTTTACATAACAGGAGTATGGACTCCTACACTCACAGGAATTGCATTGCTATTCGGTATAGGAAACGCCTTTGATAGCATTGTATCGCTTGTGGCATATGCCTTCTTACTCAAAAAAGAAAAAATCAATATTTTGAAGGTTGAATAAAAAATACCCCTAAAATCCATGTAGGATTTCATGTGGTCTTGATAAAATTCCATTTTGCATAGTCACTTGTAACGAGACATTATGTGAGAAATTGCAAGAATTTTTGCCAAATTTGAAGAAAAATCGGAGGTTTTGAAAAGCCTCCGATTTTGTGTTTTATTAGAAAGAGTATGAGATATGCAGTCAACCCCAACTATTAGTCGTTGCTTTTGCTAGCCCTTTTTACTCCGTCTAGCAAATAGCCTCATTATAGATTTGGAACGATAAATAGCTCTTTCCACAAACCAGAAACTTCTTGCTGATTGCTTAATCACCTGCACTTTTTAATTTGTATAAATACCTATTTCTTCGTTCTAAATTTGTGAACAATCTATGCCACACAATAGGCAAGTGAATTCCAATAGAGAAAGAGCAGATATATACTATTCCAAGCCTTTGTCTGTTGGGATGTGCTGTCTATTATGCTTCATAGACGCGTTCAATCGGGTACAACGAGGCTAGTCCAGAAAAATTGTCAAAACCGTCCCGTCCTGTCCATTGTCTCCACCTCTCCAAACCACAAAATAGGCGACCCTGTGGTCAATTTCCAAAATTAAATATTTCACATGTGGTCAAAAAGTCAATCCCCAAGATGTCGCCTAAAGCCTTTTGGGGATTGACTTTGTTTAATATCAAACTCAAAATTTGCTATGCAGTAAGCAAAGAAAAGTGGTCAAATATTAAATCAGCCACTATATTTTTCGCTCTCTCTAAACGCTGGACGCATATTTTCTATTTCGCCTCTGCTGAGCCCGTATTTTGTAGCAAGCGCTTCCCAGTTGTTTTTAACAGTTGTTAGTATATTAGAAGCATATTTATTTGCCGTATCCTCGTCAATGCCGTAGTGCTTTGCGGTTTCTATGGCAAGCTCAATGGAAATGGACGAGTCAGCTTCGTCAATACAAAGAGCAAGGTCGTTACCATATGGTACGGGATTTACATCGTAAAGAGGGGAGAGCTGCCAACCACCATTTACGAGAATAAATCCGTGATTGCGAAGATGGTCGTCTGTGTTTGAAATTGCCATACTGAAAACAATACGTTTCCATAGCTCAATAAGGTCTGTCTTAACATTTGTTCCGTACGCTTTTATAAAATCCACAATGTCAAGATAAGAGGCATCATGGTCTCCGTCCTGCTTGCCAAGCATAGTCATAGCAGAAGCAAAATGAACACGATTGTGACCGCCTCTATCAAAACGCTTTACTAAAAAGGTGCTTCCAAGAGTTGAGAATTTTTCAAGCTTTGATTCGGGAACATTCAAGCCACATAGTCTTGCAAGCTCGTGTGCAACCTTTTCCCATGCACCAATATTTGAGGTGTCCTTGCGAGAAGGGAATTTTGCAATCCAAAGATTGCCGTCAGGGTCTTGTATGGTTGCCTTAGGACGAGCACCACCAAGAGAAGAGCCTGGACGAAGCAACTGATTGAGCCACTTGTCAATAAGAGCATTTTCGTCCTTCTCAAATTCACGAGACGCTTGCTCCAAGGTTCTAAGGGTTGCCCAAGGTGGAGCAGCAGTCTCCTTGTCATCAGAGAGAAAAGGTCCGCCATCCTCTAAAGCAAAACGCAAAGCACCCATTCTGCTTTCATCAAAAACTCCAAGTAAATAATCACTGTCTAAAAGCTTGCTTGGCTTTCTGTCTTCCTTGTCAGCGTTAAGCTTCTCTCGACGCTCCATTAAAAGTCGTCCCCAACGGTCAGGGGAAGAGTCGGAAAAAATGCCAAAGCTCGATTTTCCGTGAGCAGGGAATTGCCTGCCCTTTATAAGAGATAAATCTGGGTCTATAATTAGCATTTGAGATGTAATAGCATCAGTCAAAAAAGCAGGATCGAACTGGAAAGAAGAGTGCTCATTGCCACGAATGCTATCAATAAACAATGTGCCAATTTTTCTTGGAGAGTGCGAGCTCCAATTTTCATATACATATATTTTCTTTTCCATAGGTTATCTCCTTGTTACTTTTTAGGTGCACGGCGACGGACGGGTAGCTCAAGGTCTTGAAGCGTTCGCCCAAGTTCATCATCCTTTGCTATTAATAAGAAATCCGTATCCATATTTCCAAGTGCATGTAGAACAGCAGCGTAAATACCGATAGCGACAGAAGGACTTCCTTTTTCAACATTCCATAGCGTAGCGCGACTAATGCCAGCGCGTTCGGCAACCAATTCTGCCGATAAACGTCTGCGTAGTCTTGCAAGCTTTATGTGTTCACCCATTTGTTCAAGTATCTCAGCGGTTTTTGGTAAAACTGTAACTCCTCGTTTGTTCATAGTATATCCCTCCTAACATTTATTATTATAAACTATTATTACGTTTTTGTCAATAATAATAAACATTATTCCTAAAAATTTCCTTCGCCCAACAAAGAAGAAACAAATGCAGCTTACTGTTTAGGGAAACACGCAAAAAATGTGTATTGTAGTAGACAGAAAATCGTCTTATCTAGTTTTTCTAGCACTGTTTAGTTTTTCTAGTCCGTTCTAGTCCAGAAATTTTTGCTGGATTTGCCAAAAAAATGCAAAATTATCTACCCCAACTATTAGTCGTTGCTTTTTCTAGCCCTTTTTACTCCATCTAGACCTGTTTAGTCCAGAAAAATTGCCAAAACCGTCCCGTCCTGTCCATTATCTCCACCTGCTCCAAACACCAAAATAGGCGATCCTGTGGTCAATTTTCAAAATTAAATATTTCACATGTGGTCAAAAATCCAAATTCCCAACCACTCCCCAACTCACCTTCAAAATCCATACCACCAAATACTAACCCCACATTTCACAACTTACCAAATGTGGTCACCCTCACCAAGTTAAATATTCCAATTGTGGTCGCCACAAAACAGAGAACTCCCACACCGAAGCCACCATAACCATCCCAGCCCTCAAAGTTCTCCAATTTTAACTCTAATAACTAGCTTTGTCAACCCACCTTGCAAAAAATCCCAAACTCAAAATTTGCCACGCAGTAACCAAAGAAAAATCTTAAAATCAATTTGAAGCTACCCAAAAAGGATAGAGATAAATTATTGACAGAGAGGCAATGATATGATACAATAGAATCACAAGAAGGCGGTATGAGTACTTAAACGGCTGGACATAAAATAATAGCATTTGACATTGACTATGCAAGTGGTTCATGTCAAATGATAGTGATTTATGTAACGCATTTTAAATATTTGTGCCCGATTGGAGCGCACGGGATATGTGGGCTTTGTCGGGCTATACTTATACCTTCTTGTAGAATTTACTATAAGGAGGTTGTTTTTATTTATGAACAACGATACACTAAACAAAATTCAAAATGACATCCAATATCCTTTTAGAAATCCTGATTTGTTACAACAGGCTTTTGTAAGACGTTCTTATTCAAAAGAGAATGGTGGCGAGGACAACGAAGTATTAGAATTTATAGGAGATAAAGCACTAGACTTCGTTGTTGTAAAATTGTTAGCTGAAAAGTATGGTTCATTTGCAGAAGAATATGATGACTATAATCCAAATGAGGACTGGAATGAATTTGAGTCAGAGTATAGCGAAGGAAAGCTTACAGAACTAAAGAAAAAGCTTGTATGTCGTGAAATGTTGGCAAGTAGAATTCGTATGCTTGGCTTTCAGTATGAGCTAATTTTGGGAGAAGGCGACAAAGAACAAAACATACAAGACAAAGAGTCAGTTCAAGAAGATTTATTTGAGGCGATTATAGGCGCTGTAGCTCTTGATTCCAACTGGGATTTAGAAAAGCTATCAAATGTGGTTGATTTAATGTTAGATCCAGAGTTTTATTTGGAAAATGGATTTGATGACGAAGATAATTATGTTGAATTGCTTCAACAGTGGTATCAAAAGAAACATCACCAAATTCCTGTATATTGTTTTAGAAACACAGGCGGATTTCCTTATTGCGGTAAATATGGAAAGTATGTTTGCGAATTAGGTTCTCCTATGGGCAAAGGATTTTGGGATGTTGGAGATACCAAGAGCGAAGCAAGAATGAAGGTTGCAAAACAAGCATACGAATATCTTGAAGAAAACGATCTTTTGTACGATTGGATAGACGAAGTAGGAGAGCCTGAATTTGATAGAGCAATAAATCAACTTCAAGAACTTTATCAAAAGGGATACATAGGTGAACCTCAATACGATTTTTCTGAATCATATGACGAAAATGGTAACCCAGTTTGGCACTGTGAGTGTTATGTAGAAGGATATGGATGCTATTATGATGATTTTTCATCAAAAAAATATGGAAAAAAATCACTTGCTTATGATATGCTTTGCGAAATCCTCGAATGGGAGGGCAAAGATGATGAGACTTAAAAAATTGCGTCTTGACAAGGGCGTAACACAACAAGAAGTGGCCAATGCAATAGGCTGTTCTGCTAACAACTATGCCCGTTACGAAAGAGAAGAAAGAGAACCAGATAATTATACTCTAAAACTGTTATCGAAATATTTTGGTGTTAGCATTGACTACATTCTATGCAATGATTGATACTGAATATCGATTTGAGTTTTCAGTCTGTAATTTAGCTTTTATATTTAGTTCAAAATGTGCTACGCAGTAAACAAAGAAAACATAAAACTATGTCACATGGATTGACAGAATTAGAGATGGGTGTTATAATATCAATGCCTAGCATACTCGTATACAAATCTCCTTTGCACCTTTACCATTAACCTGTAAGGGCATCTCGTATTTCGAGAAATTTATGCCCCGAGGAGAATGTCAATGACTACAAGACGCGAGCTTGAGGTTTTGATGAAGCTTTTGATGAAAAAGGCGAAAGCTAAGTATGGTTCTTTAGAAAAGATAAGCTGGAAAACAGGCATATCTACTAAGAGCCTTCATAGGTACGAAATAGGTGAAGTATTGCCTTCACTTGAAACGTACGCAATGCTATGCGAGTGCATAGGTGGTCGCTGTTACTCTGAAAAGAGTGACAGCGACCTTATTTTTTGCAAAAAAATCAAACAATCGGTCAGGTTTGTCCAAACTATTGAAAAGATGCCGAAGCGGTGATATCATAAATATGGCAAGACTGCGAAAAGTTATGATAAACTTGTCAACGACTAAACTGGCACAAAACTATTGTAATTACATGAAAACACCCCATAAATCGACAACAACTCTTGCAACCAAGTATTTATTATGTTATAATATTCTTGTATAATTATAAATTGGCAAGGAGAATTATTATGCAAGAGATTAACCAATCGCCTGAACGCTGGTATTCGACAAAGGAGATTTGTGTTTATTTGGGCGTCAGTCGTGATACAGTACTTACATGGATAGCTGAAAAAGGATTGCCGGCACATAAAGTTGGACGAAATTGGAAATTTAAGCCGAGCGAAGTGGATGAATGGGTAAAAGCTGGAAAGGCGTCGGTGTGAGCAATGAATTATATTGATTTGTTTGCTGGCGCAGGTGGCTTATCAGAAGGCTTCATTCAAGCGGGATTTGAACCTGTTGCCCATATCGAAATGAACAAGGATGCTTCTGATACATTGAAAACAAGAACGTGCTATCATTACTTGAGAGCAAATGGCAATTTAAGGAATTACAAAAGATATCTACAAGGCAGAATAACAAGAGAGCAATTGTATGCTTTAGTTCCAGCTGAAGAATTAAATTCAGTTTTAAATGTTGAAATATCAGAGAAAACAATAAACGGTATTTTTGATGATGTAGACGAGCTTCTTGCGAGAAAAGCCGATTGGAATAATGAAGTAGATGTTATCGTTGGTGGACCTCCGTGCCAAGCATATTCTTTGATAGGACGAGCTGTTAAAGATGACAACATGGTAGGAGATCCCAGAAATTTCTTATATAAGATGTACTGTAGATTTTTGAATAGATACCGCCCCAAAATGTTTGTTTTTGAAAATGTACCCGGTTTAAAAACAGCGAAAAAGGGAGAATATTTTAGAAATTTACAAACTTATATGAAGCATGTGGGATATCGCATAGAAGCAAGAGATTTAAATGCGTGTGAATATGGTGTTTTGCAAAGCAGAAAAAGAGTAATTATTGTAGGTTGGAGAAACGATTTGGATCTTGGATTTCCAAACTTAGCGGCTGTTGCTCACAATTATACAGTGAATGACATTTTGTATGATTTGAGGGCTATCGAGCCGGGTAAAGAGGATAATAGATATAAACCTGTTAAAAGAAGTCCTTATTTAGGTGCTTTTGGCATTAGAGATAATGATGATGTTCTAACTTGGCATGTTGCTCGACCTCATATTGATAGAGATAGAAAAATATATAGAAAAGCGATAGAGTTATGGAATGATGGACACAAACGCTTGAACTATAAGAGTTTGCCCAAAAAATTAAGAACACATAAAAATGTAACCGCCTTTCTTGACAGATTTAAGGTTGTAGAAGGCGACACGGCTACTTGCCATACAATGATGGCACACATATCAAAAGATGGACATTATTTTATCCATCCAGATATTAATCAAGCAAGATCAATAACAGTGCGAGAAGCGGCAAGAATACAGTCGTTCCCTGACAATTATTATTTTGAAGGAAGCAGAACAGCCGCTTTCACACAAATAGGAAATGCGGTGCCACCTTTAATGGCGCAAGCAATAGCAACAGGAATCAGAAATTTATTGGAGAATTAATAATGAGTAAAGACATTACAATAAACGAGTTTTATGGGAAGTTTAGTGAAGAAATAGCTGTGGCACAAGATGCCGAGACATTTGGCTGGGAGCCACGAGATTTCTTCACAGCTGTTATGCTTGGTTATTTGGAAGAAGCAGGTGTGATCGAAGATCCTATAATTTGTCCTTTTAAAGTAAGCGGTTTACAAATGAACGCTTATCATATTTCTGAATCATTTGAAGAGGTTGATATTTTTGTTAGTGTGTATAATGCAAATGAAACTCTTTCATCAGTTTCAAGAACAGATATTGATGCTGCTATAAAAAGAGCTATTCAACTTTATAGAAGAGCAATAAGCGATTTGTATATATCATTTGAAAAAGATAGTGATACTTATGAATTTGCCATAACATTACATAACGCAAGAGAAAAAATAAAAAAAGTCAGAATTATTGCATTAACAAATGGAATAGTGAAAGCTATTCCGTTTGAAAAAATTGATTTGGCGGGAGTTGAAGTATCTTTTTCTGTTTGGGATATCGATAGGCTTTATCGCTGTACGACATCTGGTAAAATGAGAGAAACAATTGAAATTGATTTTCTTTCATCGTATGGTGTGACGATTCCCTGCATTGAAAATGCCACGTCCAATGTATATAGTGTATATCTTGCAATTCTTAACGGCGAACTGTTGGCACGCATTTATGAAGAACACGGTCCTAGATTACTCGAGAGAAATGTTAGGTCTTTTTTACAAGTGAAAGGTGCTGTAAATAAAGGTATAAGAGATACTTTAAGAGATGAGCCGGATATGTTCCTTGCTTACAACAACGGAATAAGTGTAACCGCGGAAAGCGTTGATGTAGTTCGTGATGATAGCGGAAAAACTTCAATCAAGAAAATTCGCGATATGCAGATTGTTAACGGAGGTCAAACAACTGCTTCTATATATAACGCTTGGAAGGATAAAAAGCTAGATGTAGATCTAAGCAAAGTGTTTGTGCAGATGAAGCTGTCTGTGATAAGTACATCATCTGCTATGGATGAAATTGTGCCAAAGATATCTGCGTTTGCAAATACTCAGAATAAAATCCAGATGGCGGACTTTTCTGCAAACGATCCGTTTCACAGGAAAATTGAAGAACTCTCTCGTATCACTTGGGCACCTGCTCAAGGAGGTCAAAAACCTCACAATTGGTTCTACGAAAGAGCAAGAGGACAATATGCTGATATGCTTTCAAAGGAAACAACTCCACTAAGAAGAAAGGCATACAAAGAAACTCATCCATTGTTCACAAAAACTGATTTGGCAAAATATGAGAATTCGTGGGATCAAATACCATATTGGGTGAGCGAAGGCGCTCAAAAGAACTTTAAAAAATTTACCATTCGCTTGGCAGAACGCGGAAATTTTATTCCTGATGCAAAATATTACGAGAGATTAATAGCCAAAGCAATTTTGTTCCGTAGAACGGAAAAACTTGTACAGCAACAGCAATATGGTGGATATCGTGCGAATATAGTTACCTACACAATTGCATATCTGTCTTATGCCACGGGACAAAGAATAGATCTTGATACTATATGGAAGAACCAATCTTTGTCACCAGCACTTGAAGAAAACATAATTGAAGTATCAAAGTTTGTGCAACAGATTATCGTTAACCCTCCGGGAGGGGCGAATGTAGGAGAATGGTGCAAAAAACAACAATGCTGGAGCGCGATTAAGGAGTATGATTACAAAATAACAGATGGATTACAAGCCGAGCTTGCTGATCCATCGGATAAATTAAATGTGGTTTCTTCTTCTGGACAAGCATCGACTTCCTCACTTAATGTTGCTACTGTTGAGGAAATAACTGTTATTGACAGAGTATATGAAATACCAGCGGCAGAGTGGTTTTTGCTTGTAAAATGGGCGAAAGAAACTAATAATTTCCAAGGATGGCAAAGGAGCATATTGTTTACTGTAGCACAATTGATTGCAAGAAAACATAAGCCATCATACAAGCAAGCGATTCATGCTATGAAATTATACGAAGAAGCTATTGATAAGGGGTTTAATAAATTTTAACAAGGAGGAAATGTTATGCTTTCATGGAATGAATACATAAAGGAATTGCTGTCAACTAAAACTGTATTAGATGATATGTATTTGCAAAATGGCAATACAACTGTGTCGCCTATTGTAAAAGCTAGTATTCAAATGCTTGAAAGCATGATTGAAACAGAAGGTCCTCATAATGTATTTGTTTTTCCGGAAATTAAAGAATTACTGTACGAGTTCGTTATTTCTAAGATAGTTTTTAATGTATCAGCAGGAAAAATCAATATAAATTACGATCCGCATTCTTTTCAAAAAGGTCAAAAGTTAAAATATAAAAACTGCATAGTAAAATTCAACAGGTATGTAGAGAACGATTTTGATGGCAAAGAAAGAATTTATATAGAATTTGCCGATGGAGGAACACGAGGATTACCACCTAAAATTGCACCAATATTCCAAATTGTTGATTCTGAAACAAAGCGTTTTTCTAAAGAAAAGGCTTTTGATGAAGTGTATTCTGCCCAAGAAGCACTTGAAGAATTAGAGTCTATTACAAAGCATTGTAATATTGTAGAAAATTTGAAAGATTATAAGACACATCTTGACGGATCAATATTTTTAGTGACAAACATGAGAAATGCTAAAGAATATTTTGATCAAGCATTAATAAACGGAACACCGATGAAAGATGTTCTTTTAATTGGAAAGGTACAAGGCGATGGAAGTGTTGACAGTTGTTATGCAGGTCAACTTTCTGGAAATCCAGCGATTGTTCTTGTTAATGATTTGTATTCAATACAAAAGGCTATTGAGCACGGTGCCAGAGCACAGTCTGTTATTATTAATTCTTCATACGGCAATATAATAGAGAATCAACTAGACGTGTTAGATGAGTTGTCAAGCGAAAGCTTTCCGATTTTGTGTCTAACAGATACTAACAATTCGTTTAATTTGGATGTTCTTTTTGATCGCTGTTATAACATATGGCGCTGGAATGAGAAGAGTTTAGTTGACGAAATACACACTTCTGGACTTAAAACTGCGGGGTACAGAATAAAGAACTGTGCTGTGCAGAAACTTACATACGAAAAAGTGTCTAGCCTTGAAATAAGCGAGGCACTTCAGTCCTTGTATGCACATAAGAACACAATAGAAGAACAAGGGACAAATGTAATAGCGACTTATAACAAACTCTTTTCGCTTTTGTTTACATCTTTAAGATCTGCTATTCCGTTCGAGAGAGAAGAACAGTTTAGAGTTCAAAATGTACTATATGAGTGTGAATTTGTATTAAATCAGTCGAAAAGATTTATGAGTCAATCACTGTATAACGATTTGATGAAGGTCATAACTTGTTATGAAAAGGTCTTCACAATGACTTTCGAGAATCCTAAAGTCTTAAAAATGTCCGAAATTATATCATCTAAAAAATATTCTTCCGTATGCATTGTCATAACAGATCGAATGGATAAAGTGAAATGTGAAGAATACTGGAGAAACTATGCTGTTAGAAAACATAGCCCTACAGTTATAAAAGTGTTATATCCGCAAGAGTATGCTAACTTCAATGCGGTAAAATACGATGCTACAATTATAGTCGGATGGTTGAACAGTAAAAACATGAGAAATATCATTTATTCTTATGGTACAGCTGAATATATCGTATTAACATATGATTGTGAAGAAAAATGGAAAAAAGCACATACAAGGGTTTGGAACAAGGCGTTAGCTAATAGTAGCAATAAAAACATTGTGAAAAATTCGTTTAGCAAAACGGCGCAAGTTGAAATATCAGACGAAAGATTTGTCGAAAAATCGGCTATGGTTCATGAGGATACATTCGATGAATTGACCGATATAGAGGCATTGATTCAAAGAAATATGTATAAGCAATATGGAGTTTCTAACAATGGTCAGAATCAGGTTGTGGAAGCTTATCCGATCAATTTTGTTGGTGGAAATCTTTCCCTCTATAGAACTGGTCATAAAATTGTCACAGTAACAGACATTGTTGTTGACGGCAAGGAAAACGTGTCATTAAGAACTCCAGATGAACTACAAATTGGTGACTTTGTCGTAGAGAGAGAAGCTCAAAGAGATATTATAAAAGATATAGCAGATAAAATACTCGAAAGAAGTGGCATGTCCGATGCAAGAACGATAGCGATGCGATGGAAAGAGTCTTTAAATGTAGAAACAGCGTTCGCGTCGTTAGACGTTATTTATCATAATCTTAAACTTCATGGATGTTCTCGTGAGTATCAAACTGTAAGAAATTGGATAGAGAATGAGGATCAATTTTCACTATCCAGCAAAGAGGATCTTATTTGTATCGCAAAAACCCTAGATGATGAATTATTATTAGAATCAATCGACGAGGTTTATGTTGCGGGTCAAAATGTTAAGCGAGCTCACGTTATGGCAGGGCAGTATTTATCTCGCAAGTTAAGGGTTCAAATTGCAGAAAGAATTTCTGAATACGGAGAGATAGATCCATTTAATATTTGGGATCCAATAGAACTGCAAATTGAAGATATTGGAAAAGTGATAATTTTGAAGATTATTGACATCAATCGTCCGATTTTTGTTGATATGGGTAATACAAACAGATTACTATCTGAGTGAGGAAATTGTAAAAATGGCTAGAATGATTCCTTCGGTTCTTTCGCCGGAAATTAAAAGCAATGCGGAAAGAAAAATATTTGAGTGGTTTAGAGACGACCCAGAGACAGAAGGCTGGGTGGTGCTTCACTCGCTTGGTATAGCAAATCATAGAACCGTGTTGTATGGCGAACTTGACTTTTTTGTCATAGCGCCAAGACTCGGTGTTTTTGCATTGGAAGTTAAAGGTGGCAGAGTAAGTTGTAACGAAGGTGTCTGGTCTTTTACTAACAAGTACGGAAAGACTACATCAAAAACAAGAGGTCCATTTGCGCAGGCAAACGAGGGCATGTTCAGTCTTATTGATGCCGTAAAGCTTAAATTTGGTCAACGGCACAGATTGAGCAACTTGCTGTTTGGCACAGGAGTTGTATTTCCTGATATTGAGTTTCAAGTGGATGGAACTGAAGGAGAGCAGTGGCAAGTATTTGATATGAGAGACGGAATGGCTGTGGGTAGTTACATTCGTCGTCTTTCTCAAAATGTCAAACGCAAGTGGGAAGAGCAATTTGGTTATTTTCCTGAAGATAAATTACCAGATGCTAAGGATGTAAAAGAACTGGCATCGATGCTTCGTGGTAACTTTGATAAAGTAATGTCCATTGGTAAGAAAATTGCTTATGCAGAAGAAGCTCTTATTACACTTACTGAAGAGCAATTCCGTTGCCTTGATCAACTGGAAGATAATCCGAGGTGTTTAATTCGCGGTGCCGCAGGTACTGGAAAAACCTTACTTGCGATTGAAGAAGTAAAGAGATCTGTGGCTCTTGGGCAAAAAGTTGCATTTTTCTGTTATAATTCAATGCTTGCGAATTGGCTAAAGTTGCTATTTGAAGATGTTGTCCCAGAAATGCAACCAGCATTTATTGGAACAATTCATTCGTGGTTGCTTCAGGTGGCAAATAGTGCAGGTGCTAATATAAGACCTGGAATTGACGAACTTGATGAGTTCTATAAAAAAGAGTTGCCCCTATTAGCTCTTGACGCGCTAGATCTATGTCATGTAAGTTACGATAAAATTGTCATTGATGAGGCACAAGATATTCTAGGAACGGATTCGTTTGAAGTTCTGGACGCTGTGTTAAAGGGCGGCTTGGAGCGTGGAAAATGGGCTATCTTTGGAGATTTTACAAGACAAGCTATCTATCAAAATGCAGATAAAGTAGATGACATAATTGAGAAACTTGATAATCGCACTTCGTTTATCAGATTCAAGTTGAAAATCAATTGTCGTAATACCAAATTCATTGGTGATGAGATCAAGTGTATAACTGGATTTGATAGTGGAGCTTACATATGGTCAAAGATTGAAGGAGTGCCTGTTGAGCATAAAATTTTTAGTTCTCAAGACGAGCAGAAACAGCAACTAGAAGATTTAATTTGCAAGTTGATTGCGGATGGTATTTCTGCTGAAAATATAACCATCCTTTCTCCTTACAAGCGAGAAAACTCTGTTGTTGCAGATATATCTAATGTGAAAATAAAAGATTACACTCCTAAAACCGAGGGGAAAGTTACTTTTAGTACGATTCAAGCATACAAAGGTCTTGAAAACACTGTAATCATAATGACAGACATTGAGTCGTTTGAACATGAGCAACTTATGTACGTTGGTCTTAGCAGAGCAAGAAGTGGATTGTTTATTTTGGAGTCTAACGGAGCAAGAAAAGAGTATTTGAATATTCAAAAAAGGAGGTTTTTAGAAGATGGATACAAGGCGTGAGCAAATCATTGATATTGTAACGCGTGAATTTATAGGTCCCGATCCCATTAATAAGCCTGGAATGATACAGGAAAACGGAGAAGAAATCTTATCTTCCGATCCTCCTCGCATTAGATATGCTGCAGGTATACTGTTTCCTCAAAAGGTGAGTATTGATAGCAACACCGCAGATGAAAATTCTGAAGTCGTTGAGAACGATACGCCCGATATGTCTGCAGGCGATGAGCCTGAAAGGCATGGTGGTACAAAGGAATATTTGGCTGATGCTGAGGAGATGATAAATCTATCAAATGCGTATCAGCAATCCGCGATCAGCATGACAGCAGCGGTATTAGATAGTGATACATTGATTGTAAATGTTTCTGCCGGAATGTACTCTTCGATAAAAGTTGCAGATCCGGAAACTGGTATTGAGCATGTCAAGTATCCGAGAATTCCGTTGAATTGGAATAATAATGGAATGCCAATTGATCTCCCCGATGAGACTACCGGAATTAAAAAATATCGTGTTATGCATGGTGAGCAAGAAACGCGCCTCGTGTTTGCTATCACATACAGATACAAGTATGATGGGTATTCGCTCTATACTTTTACACTTCAAAATGATTTGATTTGCGAGACTTCTATTAGGGATGAGGATTGCTATTTCCAAGTGCAATTCGATTTGATATCCGAGCAAGGATTCTCTCCTATGCCGGAAACTGAAAAGCTTACAAGCGATAACGACTATCTGTCAAACCAAATGCTCTATAGGAATATCAAGACCTATGCAATTGGTCACGGCTGCGCTGCAAAGTGGGATGAAAATGAATTCCCAGTAAAGAAGCTTTCAACATCCATTTTTCCGATGCATGAGATAAAGCCCATTGTTCCGAGTAAAATTGACGGCGTTTCTCTTGAAATGTATAAAATGTCCGATTATGGAAACAAAGAAGAGACTATTTCTGAGTTGACCGCTATGTGCGAGAAATATGCAATATGGATAAATGGACTTTCAGAAAAAGTATCTACAATTAATGACAGAGGAACAGCGATTAGACATATTGAAAATTGCAGACGTTGTTTGAAACGTATGAAGGAAGGCGTTGAACTTTTAAAGAACGATGCAGATGTTTTGTTTGCATTTCAGCTCATGAATAGAGCTATGTTGTTACAACAGTTGCATTATAATTTACCGTTGCAAAAATGGGTTTGCGAAGATGGAAATACCATTCATCTTAAAAATCCAGTAGAAGTTCTTCCGGATGTGAGCAACCAAGAAACTTGGTACGGAGATAAAAGTCGTTACGGAAAATGGAGACCATTTCAGCTTGCGTTCGTTTTAATGAACCTTAAGTCTATGGCTAAAAGAAATTGTAACGAAAGATCAATCGTTGATCTTATATGGTTTCCTACCGGAGGTGGTAAAACAGAGGCATATCTTGGACTATCTGCATATACCATTTTCATAAGAAGGATTAAAAATAAGAATAACGCAGGTACTGCTATATTGATGAGGTATACTTTGCGCCTTCTTACATCACAGCAGTACGAACGGGCAGCCGCGATGATATGTGCATGCGATGTAATTCGAAAAGAGTTTGAGGATAAACTCGGCAAAAATCGTATCTCAATAGGTCTCTGGGTTGGTGATGCGACTACACCTAATACAATGAAGAAGGCTGTAGATGCCTACAAAAAAATTTATCGAGATGGTTCTGTAAGTGAAAACAGCCCTATTGTAATTCTGAAATGTCCTTGGTGTGGCGCCCAAATGGGAGTTGTGCCTACTGGCAAAACGTATAAAATACCAGGATACAAAAAGGTGCCTGATGGCAGAAAAGAGAAGCTAATATTACAATGCGAAAATAAGGAACATGGTTGTGAATTTTCAAAGATTGGATTTGAACTTCCTCTGCAAATAGTTGATGATGATATTTACGCGAATCCTCCGACTCTTCTTTTGGGAACAGTTGATAAGTTTGCGATGCTTCCGTATCGTCCAGAGGCTCAAACTTTGTTTGGAATCAAAAATGGCAACCGTGTAACTGCTCCAGATCTCATTATTCAAGACGAACTTCATTTGATATCAGGACCTCTTGGCTCGATGGTCGGTCATTATGAAACAATGATTAACGAGCTGTGTGCGTATGAGAAAGACGGTGTTCGTATACAACCTAAGATCATAGCATCTACGGCTACTATTAGCCGCGCAAGTGAGCAATGTAAGGCACTATACGGTTGTCCAACTGAAAATGTAATGCAATTTCCACCGCCGGGTCTTGAAGCGGGAAATTCATTCTTTGCCGAAGAGGATAGAGAAGCAATTGGAAGAATGTACGTTGGTGTGTTTGCTGCTGGTTCTTCTTCAATTGCAACTACGACTATACGTTTATATGCTACATTGTTATATGCAGCCAAGGCTATTTCAGTTAAAAATGAATCAGACAGAGATGGATATTGGACCAATGTAGGATACTTTAATAGCATTAGAGAGCTTGGACAGACGGAAACGTGGATTAAAGCAGATATTGATGAGTATCTTCATGTAATCTATAAAAGACGTTATGAGGATAAAGAAGAGGGATATAAAGAGAATAGACGCTACATTTATAAAGACGAAGAATTAACGAGTCGTGTAAGTAGTGATAAGATTCCGTTTAGCCTTCAGAATTTAAGCTATGAATATCCTATGAGTGCTGAAGATAAACGTCCAGTGGATATTTGTTTGGCAACTAATATGATTTCTGTTGGTGTTGATGTTCCAAGACTTGGTTTGATGACTGTGTCGGGACAGCCTAAAACAACATCAGAATATATTCAAGCTACGAGCCGTGTAGGTAGAAACAAAAAGGCGCCTGGTTTGGTATTTACAATTTATAATCCAGGAAAACCAAGAGATAGGTCTCATTATGAGCATTTTGAAACATATCATTCAAGGGTGTACTGTAATGTTGAGCCTACAAGTGTTACCCCTTTTTCTGCTCAGCTACGCGAACGCGCACTACATGCGATAGTTTTTGGTCTTCTCCGTTTGAGAGGAGATAATAATTTAAATGCTGATCCGCCTAAATTTCCGAGTTTGGAAAAAATTCAAGAGATTAAAGACATTATCGCAGAAAGAATCGAGGCGGTGGATGTTGATGAATTAGAAAAAACATTAGAGCATATTGATAGCATTGTTGAAAAATGGAAACGCGAAGAACCGGGAAAATATCAAGATTTTGGTACAGGTGAAGTATTACCTTTGATGTTTCGTGCAGGAGCAATGAGAAATGCCACATGGGGAAAACGAGGATTTCCCACACCAACATCTATGAGAAATGTAGATGCGTCTTGTGAAGCAATGGTGTTAGAAAACGGATACTTCGAGGAGGATGAATAAATGTCAAAACAAAATAGACCTATGCGACGTAGCGCATTAATTAGTCCTTGGGGTGTAGGAGCTATTGTTCCGTTTGTAAATGATGAATCTCTTATGATAGCAGGTCTTGATATGTGGCACTATCATACAACCGATCCGTTTGTCATTAAAGATGAACGTTTGCAGAAACGCTTAGGCGTGAAGGAACTTAGATGGCCACCAGATTTTAGAGACTATGAGACTGATACTGAAAACTGCAATTTGAAGATTCCAGCAGTTCGTTTCCCAAGATGGAACTATTGTCCGTTCTGTGGAACAATGCAAAGGGTTGGACTGTTTACGAAACAACCTAAGTGCGATGCATATCAATGGCCACACGGAAGAAAATGTGATGCTTCCAAAAGGTATCGTCGTAGCTTAATTCCTGAAAGATTTGTTGTTGTATGTCCGGAAGGTCATATCGATGATTTTCCTATTGCTGAATGGATACATGCTGATAGTGGACATGTTTACAACGAACACACATGTCGTATTCGCCGTAGCACAGGTGGTACATCAGCGGCGCTGACCGGAGTACGATACGAGTGTTCTTGTGGAGCTTCAAGGTCAATTGCAGGTGCTTTACGTCCTGGTGCGTTAAAGTCCATCGGATATAAGTGCAAGGGTGGCAAACCTTGGCTTGGTGTAGAAGAGGATTTAGAGAACCCTTGCAAATGTGAGGATGCATCTCAATTAAGAGTACTTCAACGTGGAGCGAGTAATGTTTGGTTTGCTGATACTAGAAGCTCAATTTATATTCCTACTGAAGATGATGCTTTGACCCGCAGAATGGTTGAAATTGTTAATGATCCAAGAAATTTAAATTATGTAATGAGTCATCGTGTGAATGGCGAATTGGATTACGATATAGTTGCAATGATCGCTGAAATGGAGGGTGGTGTTAGTCCTGATGATTTGTTTTTGGCTTTTAAAAATAAAATAAACAACATTGAAGGACTTCCAGAAGTCACAGAGGAAATGTCAGAGGATGAATATAGACTGGCAGAATATAAGATGTTAACAAAGAGCTCCGGTGGAGATGCTTTGGATTTTCACTCTGTGAATTATTCTATAAGCAGATATCATTCTCGTATTCAAAAACTTTTCAAAAGTATATCTTTAGTGAAAAAACTTAGAGAAACTCGTGCATTTGTTGGATTCTCTCGTTTGCAACCTAATACTTCTACTAAAATCGAAGATAAAAAGGCTATGCTTCGATTAGGAAATGGTAGTTGGTTACCTGCAATAGAAGTATATGGTGAGGGAATATTCTTTGAATTCTCATCTGACGAATTAAAAAAATGGGCAGAAAAAGAAGAAGTAAAAGCGAGATTGGCACCTCTTGATTCGGCTTACCAACAGTCATTCTTCGGAAAATCGAACCCGGGCAACCTCAGAGCTGAATATGTTTTGTTACATACATTTGCCCATCTTATTATTAACCAACTTAGTTACGAGTGCGGTTATGGTAGTTCCTCAATCAAGGAGAGAATCTACTGCGAAAAGTGTAGTGATGATCTGGAAATGTGCGGCGTGCTAATCTATACAGCTTCTGGAGACTCAGAAGGTTCACTTGGTGGACTTGTTCGAAGAGGCGAACCTGGAAAACTAGAGGATACAATTATTGCGGCGTTGGAAAATGCAAAATGGTGTTCTTCGGATCCAATTTGCATAACTTCTCTTGGTCAAGGACCAGAATCTCTTAACAGAGCAGCCTGTCACAACTGCGCACTTCTTCCGGAAACATGTTGTGAGTGTGGTAATCGACTTCTTGATAGGGGATTAGTGATTGGTGAATTAGAAAACAAGAATATTGGCTACTTTTCAAACATTTAAATATTTTAAAACCTTGCTTGAACGAACATGATGGCAAGGTTTTTGTTATGAATAATCTTTGAAAAAATTACAAGATCGTTTAATTAATTCTAAAATTCGCTTGCAATTTATACAAAAAAGTGTTAAAATGATAAATGTATAAAACGACTATTTTATGAGGTGAAAAATGGTTGCAAGTTATAAAAAATTATTTAAATTGTTGATTGATCGAGAGATGAAAAGTAAAGATCTTGCTTTAAAAGCTGGAATCAGTCCAGCTACTCTCGCAAAAATGAAAAAAGATGGAGCAACGGTCTCAAGCGATGTATTGGTAAAAATTTGCATGGCTTTAGAATGCACATTAGATGATATAATTGAAATAATATCGGTGGATAAACCAAAACCGGTCATCGCTGGACCTAAAAAATTTAAGTTGGGAGAACTTTTCTGCGGTCCTGGCGGTATTGCTTGCGGTGCGATGAGAGCAAAAAGTGCAGATGGAAGATTTGTGATTGAGCATGCATGGGCAAACGATTATGATGCAGATACTTGCGAAACATATAGAAAAAACATTTGTCCGGATGCTCCTCAAACTGTATATTGTGGAGATGTAAGAGAACTTGATATTAAATCTCTTGGTGAAATAGATGCATTCTGTTACGGCTTCCCGTGTAATAGCTTCTCAAATGTAGGCAAACATCAAGGACTTGAAAACGAGAAGTTCGGACAGCTCTATTGGTATGGAATAGAGGTGCTTAAAATTTACAAGCCGAAGTGGTTTGTAGCAGAAAATGTTTCGGGAATCCGTTCAGCTGGTTCTGGTGATTTCGATATTATCCTTAACGATATGAGAGAAGCTGGATATCGCTTGAATGTGAATCTATACAAGGCAGAGCAGTATGGCGTTCCTCAAACAAGACACAGAGTGATAATCGTTGGAATCAGAAATGATTTGCCGATAGAATATAGAGTGCCAGATCCTGCGATGTATACAAATTGCGATGTGTCTTCGAGAACTGCACTTGCTGATATACCAACAACGGCTACGAATAACGAGGTTAGAAAACTGACCAAAGACGTGGTAAGAAGGTTGTCGTATATTCGTCCTGGCGAGAATATTTGGCAAGCAGAAGAAAGACTCGGAGACAAATTCCCAGATGAATTGAGAATTCGAACGAAAACGAAGATCAGTCAGATTTATCGCAAGCTTGATCCCGACAAGCCTGCCTACACCGTGACGGCATCAGGTGGCGGTGGAACGTTCATGTATCATTGGACAGATAGGGAATTGACCAATAGAGAGCGGGCAAGAATACAAACCTTCCCTGATAATTATGAGTTCGTAGGAAATTATAGTAGTGTAAGAAAACAGATTGGAATGGCGGTTCCGTGCAAACTTTCGGAAATAGTCATAACTGCGGTACTAAACTGCTTTGCAGGTATTGAATATCCGTCTGTAAAAGCAAATATGGAGGAGCAAAAATGATACCAAAATTTGATGATATAACAAAAAATCCAACTTTTATTACAGATGATTTTGATGAACCTGTTCTTTACGCTCCTGCAAGAATTGAACTTGCTCGTCCATGTACATCATTAAAAATTATAACTGCCTTTACCGACTGTGAAAGAATATCTACACATATGATTCATCTTGCGGAAGGAATTAAAAATAATAGATTTTCGAAAGGTCTTTCCGTCGAAATTTTGCTTGGCATGACTAAATCCAGTCTTTCACAGAAAAAACATGAAGACATTTGCCGTATGATCGGTTTTTTGAATAGTTCTAAAGGTATGCCGAAAATTTCATGCAGATATATTTGTCAGGGTCCAGAGGTACATTCAAAAGTGTATATCTGGACAACTCCTGATAGCGAAGTTGGAGAAATACCATGGTTGGCTTTTTGTGGTTCTTTAAATTATACAATGAATGCTTTTTATAAGCGTAGAGAATCTGTAAGCATGTGCAATTCACTAGAGGCCTTTTTTTATTACAAGAAACTTCTTACCGATACCATTGATTGCTTTGACCCCGATGTGTCAGAAAAGTTGAAAAACGTAATAAACAATACATCTGAGTCTTTTGTAGAACCGGATAATTCCGAAAAGGATTACCTTGTTTATGATGCGGAAACGCCGGTGGATATGCTGACTGTTTCTCTTTTGAGAGCTGACGGTAGCGATACAGGATACGGTTCTGGAATTAACTGGGGCATTAGAAAGAATGGCACGAAACGAGATCAAAATCAAGCATATATTCCTTACAATCATCAAGATAAAAAAACAGGATTTTTCCCTGACAGAATAAATCCCGATGATGAAAATTGCCCTATGTTCAAGGTCATTACCAAAGATTTTGGGTCGTTCCACATGCGTATGGCTCAACAGGCAAACAAAGCATTACATAGTGTAGAGAGTAATGCAATCTTAGGCGAATGGATTAGAAAGAGAATAGGTGCACCATCTGGTGGATATGTAACAAAGCAGATGTTGGAACTTTATGGGAAGACATATGTTACATTCAGAAAATATGAGGATGGAACCTATCTTTTGGACTTTTAGAAAAATTATGATAAAAGAATTAATACACGATCCAATATTTTTGGCTCAAAAATCAGAAAATGCAACGATAGAGGACAAGCAGGTCGCAATTGACTTGCTTGATACTCTTGTTGCACACAAGGATAGCTGTGTTGGAATGGCAGCCAATATGATAGGCATTAAAAAGCGAATAATTGCTATAGACAACAATGGTGAGTATATTGTAATGTACAACCCGGAAATCATCAAAAAAAGCGATCCATACAATACAGAAGAAGGATGCCTATCCCTTCTTGGTGGCCCACGCAAATGCAAACGATATAAAATAATCAAGGTTCAATATCAAAACGAGCTATTCAAACAAAGAGTTAAAACATTCACTGGTTTGACAGCACAGATCATTCAGCATGAGTTGGATCATTGTAATGGTGTGTTGATTTAACGAAAGGATAGTGGTGTTATGGATAATGCTATTTTTTCATATTTAGTGGTTTTTAAGAGTGAAGAGCTGAACTATGAAGGACCCATCGCACTCTCTCCCACAGGAAACGGTACAATGCATTTATTCGACGAAGAAATGTATCCCACATTAGATGCTTTAGAATTTTTGCTACATATGCCAAGAAACATCTTTGATATGCATGATATCGATGAAAATTTAATGAATGCATCACATGATACATCTCACGATATTGTGCTCGTGCCGGATAAATTTATAGAAAAGCTCCCAAATATCAATGCGACTATGATCATATTAACTGATGATTGTCTAGAAGATATAAAAATGAGGTGTGAGAGGTTTACTCCTTTCCTCGGGGTTTATTACTCTAGAGAGTTGAATGATGCATTGCTTAAGACTTTGTGGAACAATTTGCACGAGCAGTACAAGTTAAAAGGCTACTCCGTTGTTAGAAACATAGATACTCAATTAATTCTTCGTGATGAATATATTAAAGCGTTGCCAACGTTGTTTTTGAGTAGGCAATTTGGAGATGTTAATAATTTTTTGGTAAAAATTTATAATAGTGAAAATCTTGAGGATGCAATAATACAATCTCATTGGCACTGTTTATCACGATTAAACACATTGGTTTCATTAGGAAAACAGGGCGTTACTACTGCTGAAGAGCTCACTGAACAATATGAGGAACAGTACAAAAAGGAATTCAAAAGCCAGCGTGTAAATGTTGTGATTACATTTCCTGGTATTCCAAAGAGGCAGAAAACTTTGGGGATGAATTTAGGACAATTGTCCGATAAAGAGCGCCGTATCATAAGAATTATAGGTGTACATAGAGCAATTGCTCGCAATGGGATACTGGCTGAACTTTCGATTGCTTCAGAAACACTTTTTCAAGAGTGGTGGGGTTAAAGTTTGAACACTTCCACCCGCGCCCGCGTGCGCGTTATTATTATCGCCGAGAGGGACGCCCGACGCCTCGTCGGTATCCTCTTTGCCGATAAACGCCGTTTCGCGTCCACCGCTTATATTGAAGTATAGCACGACGCGGTCGTCGTAAATATACATCGCGTTGACGAGGTTGTCAATAATGCGTTTTTGAAATTCCTTGTCGTGGAGGTCGCCCCGTATAAACTCCGCCACAAACGCGATTATATCCTCGCGGCGAACTTGCAACCCGCGCTCTAACTCCAACTTCGCTTGATACTCGGTAAGGTCGTTAAGTTGTGCGGTCAACTCCACAATCTTTTTATCGAGCGTCTTTACGACCTCGGGAGATACGCCCGATACCATAAGATTAACCGCGTTGTCAATCTCTTTTTGTATCCTCGTGCGCTCGACCGTTATGCGCTTTATCTCGCTTGTATCGGTGCGGGACTCATAGTACGCAATAACATCGTCGGCAATAAGAGCGACGCGACGCGGGTCGGAAAGATACGCGACGGTTTGCTCGGTCGCATACCACTCCAAAAAGTCTTTTTTCTCGTTGCGCTTGGTACAAGTGCGGCGTTTTTTCTTTGCTGTGCAAGCGTAATAATGGTAAACCGCGCCCGTCTTACTCGTGCCGCCGTCCGCGACCATATTTGCGCCACAATGACCGCAATATAATTTACCTTGTAAAAGGTAGGTTATCCGAGCGGAGTTTGCGCCCGAGAAGTATTTGTTTTGTTGTGCGCGACGTTGCACCTTGTCAAAAAGTGCCTTGTCGATAATTTGCGGGTAGGTATTGGCGCAGAGCCGCCCGCCAAACTCAAACGTACCCGTGTACTTCGGGTTGATTAGCATTTTATCGAAATCGCGCCCGCGCCACGGTTTACCGTGGTAACGCTCCCCGCGAGCATTTAACGCCTCGGCAATGTCCTTTTTTGGTACGCCGCTTGCATACTCCTCGAAAAAGTAACGGACGATAGCCGCCTCCGCCTCGTTTATAACGACGCGCTTGCCTTCCTTTTTATATCCATATATAAGATGTCCGCCCGCAAACGTGCCGTTTGCAACCGACGTCGTCAAACCCTCGCGAACTCTCGTTGATAGGCGCGTCGAGTATTTCTCGGCGTTCCACTCCAAAAACATTTGGTAAAACTCGCCCTCCTCCGACTCCGAGATATTCTCGGTAGCGGACACGACGCGTATATTTTGTTGTTGCAACTGCCAACGGTACACGGTGGAGTAATAGCGGTTGCGCGCGAAACGGTCAATCATATAAACGATTACGTGCGTAAACGCGCCCGTCGCCGCGTCGTCAATCATTTTTTGGAATTGTGGGCGGTTGACGTCCGTACCTGTTTTGTGCTTGTCGATGTAGATATTAACGACGCGCAATTTGTGTTGTTGCGCGTACTCGGAGCAAACGCGGATTTGCCCCTCGATTGTTTGCTCGTTTTGCCCGTGGGAGGAATAACGGGCGTATATTACCGCGTTTTGCATTATTCCACGCCCTCGATTGTAAAGTTGCAACCGAGGGTCTTTTTGTCGTCCTCGCCGCCTGTTATCTCTTGTATAATACCGTGGAAGGAGCAACCCTCGCCAAACTCACCGAGCAAGGACGCCGCGAGGTCTGCCCCGACGTTTCCGAGTTGCTTGCCCGTACGCTCGTTTATAATCGCAATAGTGTCGGGATACTCGGGCGTCGGTGCGTGCTTGATAATAAGCGCGTCGCCCTCCTCGCTATCCCTCAAATACTCTTGACGTCCTCCAAAGGTAACGCCGCGAGCCTTTGAGTGTATCGGGAAGTCGATTGCGTTGTCGGTATCGCGCCCGCCAACTATACGCACAGAAAAACCGCCGCTCATACTTGCGGCAATCTCCGCTCGTCTTTTTGCCTCCGCCTCGGCTTGCGCTTGGGCGGCTTTTTCTTTTTCCGCCTTTTTCTCCTTATCTCGCGCCCGAGCGGCGAACACGGTAAATACAATGCCGAGCGCAAGAAAAATAACCACCACAAACGCGAGTCCGTCCGACATTTCCGAGGACTCGCCGTTTATAGCAAGGTCAATAAAACACGTCAAAAGCAACGGTATCCACGACGCAACGGCAATCAACACGCGATATTTGTTTTGCAGATTATTAAACCATTTCATACATCAACCCTCCGACATCTCGTTTTCGAGTTTGTACGCATACGTCAAAAGCGCGTTTTTGCGGCGAATATCGAGGCTCGCGCACACCTTCAGCAACTCGCCCTCAATCTCGGATACTTCGAGAGGGACGTTACCGTTTATTGTAACGGTGTTGTTGTGGTTGCGGTCGCCGAATATCCCTTGATTTACTGTTTGAGAGGGAGAGGGCGCGTACTCCTTGCCTGTAACGAGGTAATCAACGGATACGCCGAAAAACTCGGCAATTTTTTCGAGGAGGTCGGCGGCGGGTGTTGTGCCTTTTGTTTTCCACGACGAAACGGTCGCTTGACGGATACCGAGAGCGGTTGACAATGCACCTTGCGACTTCTTTTGTTTTTGTAAAAGGTCAAAAATTCTTTCCGAAATGCTCATAAATTTACTCCTTGTTTATGTAAATGATAAAAAAAGCGAAAAAATATCCCTAAAACCTCTTGACAAACATAAACAAATCGTATAAAATATAAGCGTGGTTATAAATAAAGCGCAAAAACAACCACCCTCCGATTTATTGGCGAGCGTCAAGAATATTTTACGGTTTATATGAAGTGGCATTTGTATTATACCAAAAATAATTACGCTTGTCAATAACGGAGGTTATAAAAAGCGCAAAAATCAATCAAAAAATTACGGAGGTTAGTAAAATGTTTGGCGAAAGATTAAGACAAGCACGCGAGGCGGCGGGAATGTCGCAAGAGGAAGTTGCCCGTGTCCTCGGTGTATCGCAAGCCGCATACTCGTACTTCGAGAACGGCGAAAAAAACCCGTCCTTACCCGCCGCAAAGCGACTCGCGGTCGTTTTGCACACCTCGCTCGATTATCTTGTCGGCATTGAAAAGAAAAATACAAAATAAAGGAGGAAACCCGAAAATGAACAAAGCAAGACGCAAAACAATCGACGAAATTGCGGCGCAGTTGTCCGCGATACGTGACCTCATAGAGGAGGTCAAAGACGAGGAGAAGGAATACAAGGACAATATCCCCGAGAATATGCAGAGCGGCGAGCGATACGAAACCGCCGAAAACGCTTGCTCGGCACTCGAAGAAGCACTCGACAACATCGACAACGCCCTTGACAACCTCTCAACCGCTATGGAATAAAGGAGGATTACGAAATGCAAGCAACCAACCGCACCAAAACAAACCCCTTTACGGCTTTTGGCACACCCGCAAAGGTATTTATCGACGGCAAACCCGTCGCAAACGAGCGTATCGCGGACGTACTCGACCACGTCGCCGCCGCTCCGAAATCAATCAAGGCGTTTACCGTATCGCGCATTAACGGCGTCGTAAAGGTTTATATCGCCCGCACCCGCAACGTCCTCCACCGCAAATTTATCGTGACGACGGAGGGGTTTAAGGTATGACGGAAAACAAATTGACGATTTACTCGCGCTCTCCCTTGAAATACCGTTATCAAACAGAGGGACAAACGAGCCTTTTTAACGCTCCCGACACGTCCGCCGTACCTATTGAGGAATACGTCGGCGACGCCGCGGTCGGCGAATTGTGGAAAATCCGTTTTGACAGGCTCGACGACCTCGACAAAAAGATTTGCGACGCGGTTTATCCGACGTTGTGCGACAAAGACCCCGCAAAACTCAAATCCCCCGAAATTATCGTCCGTATGGCGCGCCGCAAGATTGCTCGCGATTTTGGTACAACTTGCCGACGTTGCGGCGGCTCGGGCAGTTACGCCCGCTCGGTCGCTTATACAGAGGTTGACGACGGCATTTGTCACCTTTGCCGCGGTTCGGGGCGGTCGTTGCCTCGACTCACCGATAAAAAACTCGCGGAAATTGCCGCGCATTACGCGGAGGTGGCAAAATGACAATCACTCAATACCGCGAAAACTTGAACTTGCACGAGGATATATACCGTGCGAAACTCAAAACCGACAATCTCCCTCACAAAAAGGGAGATTGGGTTTTCGGCAACCTCGTAAAAATGGTTGACGGAGATACCGTATCAACTTACATCTATTATTACGGCGAGGTATTCGCAAAGACGGTCGGTCGTTGCGTTGGCTTGCCCGATTGCGACGGAGAGATTGCGTTTGACGGCGACATTATCTCGGATATGGACGGTTACGAGGTCGGTATTGTACGTTGGGACGACGACTCCGCGCGTTTTGTTCTTGACATCGACAACGTTATCGAAACGGCGGAGAGTCTTTACGCATACCGCATTATCGGAAACGTACACGATAACCCCGAATTGTTGGAGAGGGACGCGCCCGAGGTTGACTCGGACGTCGCGCCGATACAAACCGTTTATATCCCCTCTTGTGATAATCACGAAGGGATACACGGCATACACGTCCGCCTTCGTTGGATATGTCCGAAATGCGGGAAACCCCGCGGCAAACCCGTCGGCGGTTTATCGTATGACGGCTCGCAATATTTGAGCGTGCATAAATGGACTAACCCGTGCGGACACGTTGACAAGTACGCCGATGTGCGCCACGAGGCAGTTGCAAACGGACTCAACATTGTTACCGAGGTTATCCCGTCCGACCACGGAGAGGGAGGCGACGTATGAGCAAACCGAAATTTGCAAACGAATACACCGCCCTGCAACGTGAGATTATAAACGACCTCGCCCGTATCGAGCAAGAGGACGCGGACAGATGTGCCGCGTGCGGCGGCGAGGATTGCGTTTGTTGCGAGTATTACCACGATAGGCAAAAATGGAAATCCCCCGACGCTCTTTTTGCCGAGGACGGAGGCATTGTATGACCGTTGACGAACTGAAGGAGGCGTGGCGCACCCGCGCGCCCGTCAAACATCGCGATATTGAGTATCGCCGTATTACCGCGCTTATCTATCGGAGGGACGACAAAAACGAGCCGTTTTTGCAAGTCGAACTTCTCGACAAAAACACAAATAGCGTCGTTATCGCCGCCCCGCGAGAAGTACACCCGTTGCAAGGAGGCGACAAATGAAAATAGGACTATACGACGCCGACTCGCACAATTTCCCAAACCTCCCGTTAATGAAAATATCGGCATATCACAAGGCACGCGGCGACGATGTGGAGTTTGTATGTCCGATTTTTCCGTATGACCGTATTTATGTTAGTCGCATTTTTGGCGACGAGTACACGACAATACAAAATCTTTGCTTGCAATCCTCGGAGGTAATATATGGCGGGACGGGATACGCAATATCCGTCGAAAACGGAAAAGAGGTTTATAAAAAGACCCTCGACGCCGACCTCCCGCCCGAAATCGAACATACATACCCCGACTATTCTTTGTATCCCGAGTTGACAAAAGATACCGCATACGGCTTTTTGACGAGAGGGTGTCCGAATAATTGCGGGTATTGTATCGTTACTCAAAAAGAGGGGCGCGAGTCCCACAAAGTCGCCGATTTATCGGAATTTTGGAGAGGGCAAAAATACATTAAACTTCTCGACCCGAATTTGCTTGCGTGCAAAGATAAACGGGAATTATTGCAACAACTTATTGATAGCCGCGCCCGCGTTGATTTTACGCAAGGACTCGACGCGCGGTTTATCACGGAGGAAATTGCAACAATGCTCAAATCCATAAAGACCGAACGCGTACACTTCGCCTTCGATTTAATGAAAAACGAAAAGGCAATCGTCCGAGGACTCAAAACGTACAAGCGTATATGCAATCTCCCCGACAATAAGGCGTTTGTTTATATGCTTACGAATTACGACACGACGATTGAGGAGGATTTGTACCGTATCCGCACAATACAAGAGTGCGGGTATAAACCCGATGTGCGAATATATCGCAAGCCGACCGCGCCGCAAGTATTAAAGGACTTGCAACGTTGGTGTAATAACCGATTGCTTTATACCTCGTGCAAGTTTATGGACTATGTACCGCGCAAGGACGGCAAAACCATACGAGAATTATATTTTTCATAAGGAGTAATCACAATGGCAGAAACAACAAACCAAACCCGAAAATTATACGGTTTTGATACGTGGCACTTGGGAAAAATCACCGAGTACGACGTCGTAAAGGAAACCGCAAAAACCTACGTTGTGGCAAGGACGGGCGAGCCGTCTTTTAACGGACATCGCCACACAAACACCGTCCGCAAAGCCGAAATGTCTTTTTATGATACAAGGCTCGCCACCTCCCGCACGGCGGCGGTCGAAATGCTCAAAGAATATTTACGCAAACGTATCGCGCGCAACAACGACAAGGCAAAATCCCTTATTGCGGACTCCGACGAGTGCGCCGCATTGTTAAAGAAATACGAGGAGGGCGGAGAAAATGGGACGAAGTAAGTGCGGATTTAGAAAAACCAAAGACGGTTTTGAGTATTGGGGCGACCTCTCCGAGTGCGTCGAAAAAGCAAAAGAAAAAATAAGACGCCTCGAAACAGAGAGCGGCTATATACTCCGTCGTTTCACAGAGGAGGAAAAACGCAAAAACTCACACTTTGCGGCAATCGCGGTCGCAAAACGTTTTGTCGAGGTCGTGGAAAGACAAAACATTGATAAAAAACTCGGAGTTACGGAGGACTCAAACAATGATTGATAAAGAAAACACCCTCAACGAGAGGGACGCCGACGGTATGTTGCCGTTTTACCCGACTTGTCGCTTTTGTGGAAGTGCGGAGTTGCCTGTCGGAGATTACGAGAGTCAAGAGGAGGCAAACGAGGCGGCGACGATACGTTGCAAGTGTTACGAGGCGCGCCGTTATCAAGAGGAGTTGGAGAAAAAGCGCGAGCGCGAAAAGAACATCGTCAAGTTGCGCCAAAAACTCGACGACTTCTCGACGTATTGCGAGGGTCGCGGCGTCAACCTCGAAGGCGACCTTTACGACACCATTTTCAACGCGGGCGTTGCCGTCCTCGACGGCGTCGTGTTGACGGTATCATTTAAGTTTGCACGTATGAAGGTTGCAATCTCCGCAAATAGCAAGGGTACGTTGATTATCGCCTTTACATACTCGGACGGTGCGAAGGTGGAGGTGTGATATGGCGGCATTTCCGAAGTATATAAGGGTCGATGTCGAAATCGAAATCCCCGTCGAGAGTGAGTTTACCGACCCGACGACGTTGTCGATAACGGCGGATATGAAAAAAGCAAACCGTTTTATTAAAGCGGTCGGCAGATTGTGCGACAGGTACAATTATCGAATAAAGGTAACGCGCAGAGAACGACACCCGCCAACGACGGGAAGTAACGCGTACCACGGATAACAAGGAGGCTTACAATGGCAAAGGAAACATACATACAAATCGGCGTAACGGCATTAAGGACACCGACGGGAGATTTTCTCCCGTCCGTCCCTCTTTACATCAAGGCGGCGGAGGCGGTCGGCGCAAGCGGACTCACACCGTCCGAGGAAAGACCCCTTCACGATGTCGCCGCCCTCTTTGCCGTTGAGCATATCAAGAACACGGCACAAAAGGAGGTAAGACACCGTGCCAAAGTATAAAGAAGTAATGTTTGTCAAGGGTATTATGCAAAAAGAGGTGTTGGACGGAGTGCGCCGCGCCGACCCTCGCGTTGATAAACCCCTTTTAAGCAAGATTGTAAACGGTATTTGTTTACCGAACAAACCCACCCTCGACGGTATTTGCAAGGCGTTATCGTGCGATGTACTCGACATCTACGACCGCCGCGAACTTGACTTGATACCGTCCGATACACCCGTTGCAACGCCCACGGAGGGCGTAAACCCGCACACGCAGAGGACGCGCCGCCGCCGTGCGGACAATCCTTTTTATAATCTTACGGTCGAAATCCCGCGCGACGTTGCCGAGCGCGTGTTTGACAAAGAGTCTTTACGCAAGTTGGGATATTTGAGCGTTACGGACTTTGTGCGCCACGCGGTCGATAAACTCGCCGCGAGGCTCGACAAAATCGAGGCAAAAGAAAAAGCCGCCGCGGGCGATACCCACGACGGCGAATAATAGCACATAAAAAGAAAAGCGGGGCGACACAATGGCACTTGTGAAACGCCCCTACGGATTGACGCGAAAACATCAACCAAACCGTATAACTATTGTACCATATACCGAGCGATTTGTCAACCTTTTTAATTAAAAAAAGAGGGTGGAAAAATGGCTTTTGGCGTCCTCGTAATGAAGTATTATCTTATCGACGAAGGAAGGTACGGAGCGGTTATGTTTCACGCTCGAATTTAAGAGGTGAAAAAAATGAAAAATAATTATGCTTTTACAAATCATAGTCAAGGTCGGAGTCAAAGTCAAGTCGGGTATCCCACGTTGGGCGACCACCTCGCAAGGATAGAGGCACAAATTGAGATTTGTTGTTTTGACGAGGAGTACGAGGCACAAGCCGAGGAAATATGCCTCATAATCGCCGAGGTGTTTATGCTCCCTCCGACCGCGGAAATTCAAATCGCGGGACAAAAACTCTCGGTCGCTCTTGTATGTGGAGTCTATGAAATGTTACGCCACGAGGATATTATCGCCGTAATGGATAACGTCGAAAAGGCGACGTATGAAATTAAGCACAAAAAAACATACCTCCGTACCGCCCTTTATAACGCCGTATTTGAACACGAAACAAGAGAGTTGAACGACTTGCGTGCCGAGTGCGGGGACGACGACCCGTATTTAAGGACGCGCCGCGAGCGTATCAACGAGCGTCGATATAGAACCGCGCAAGAGTGGTTAGCAGAACGGAAAAAGGCGGGCAACGTATGAGAAACTATACCCTTGACCCTGCTACCGTTGATTTTGACGAGGTTTTCCCGTACGCGGAAACCTCCGAGGAGCGATTGTCCGCCCTCGACGATAGGCACATTGTAAAGTATCGCACAAAGACCATTAAGAGCGGCGATGTGTTGGAGTGCGAAATTTACCCGATATGGAATAACGGGGCGTCAACGTCCCGCGCAAAAAAGGTAAAAAAGAGCCGTCAATCACAAAAAAACCTCAACGCAAAAAACGCCCTCAAAAACGTTATCCGTCTTGTAAATACGAATTTCACCGACTCGGATATTTGGGGTACGTTTACATACGAAACCCGCAAACTCCCGAAATCGGTTGAGGAGGCGGAAAAATCCTTCAGCAACTTTATCCGACGATTGAAATACTACGCCAAAAAGCACGGTTTTCCTCCCGTCAAATATGTGTATTGGACGGAGTTTGAGGACGACGAGAAAAAAGGCAAGCACCGAGTCCACCACCACGTTATAACGAATTTCCCCGACCGCGACGTTATGGAAAGTCTATGGCGCAACGGCGCGCGAACTCAAACCCGCCGATTGCAAGCCGACGAGAGCGGTTACGAAGGCGCGGTGCGCTATTGTATGAAAGACCCCAAAGGCACAAAGAGATACAAGGCGTCGAAAAACCTTAAAAAGCCGACAATCACGGTCGCGGACACAAAGTTTACGCGCCGCAAGGTTAATCGCATTATCCGAGGCGACGTAAACGCGGTCGATGTATTCGAGTCGCTTTATGCGGGTTATGATATTACCCACATTGAACACAAAACGAGCGATTATGTCACGGGAGCGTATTTATACGTGAAAATGGCAAGGCGAAAGAAAGAGAGAGGGCGAAAAAGTGAAGTACATAGGCAGTAAAGCAAAATACGCGGCGGAGATTGTGCCGCTTTTACAAGACATTATCGAACGGTACGATGTGGAGCAGTACGTCGAGCCGTTTGTCGGCGGTTTTAACATTATCGACAAAATCGAGTGCGAATACCGCCTCGGCAACGACATCGACCCTCTTGTTTGTAATCTCGTCGAGGCTTGCCGCGAGCGTCCGCAACTCCTTGACACATTGAAAACGCCGACCCGAGAGGAATATTACGACGTACGCGACAACCCCGAGAAGTACGCGCCGTGGTATCGCGCGGCAATACTCCTCTTTGCGTCCTATAACGCACGCGTTTACGGCGGGTGTTACGGAGCGGTTGCAAAAACAAAGGACGGTAAGGAGCGCAATTACTTCGAGGAGGCAAAGGCGAATTTTAAGCGGCAGTTGCCCTCTCTCCGCAATATCTTAATCGGGTGTTGCGATTACCGCGATTTGCGTTTCCCGATACATAAAACGGTGCTTATTTATTGCGACCCGCCGTATGCGGACTCTATCGGATACGGCAAAGAATTTGACACCGCGGCGTTTTGGGAATGGTGCAGACGTCAAAGCGAGGCGGGACACATCGTAATCGTTAGCGAGTACACCGCGCCCGACGACTTTGTTTGTATTTGGGAGAGGGACACCAAAACCCACCTAAACAACCGACAAAAGCACGACCGCAAGGAGCGGTTGTTTGCGTACCGTGCGTTTGACCGTGAAAATCCACCCACAAAGCCGACGACCGAGGAGGATTGCCGCACTTGTCAATATTTCTTGGCGTGCGAATGTTTCGACGGGTCGATTTGTTGCGATTACAAAGAACGAATGACCGAGGAGGCGGAAAAATGTTAAAAGTACACGAGTTGAAAATCTTGCCCGAATACTTCGCCGACGTCAAGAGTGGCGCGAAAAAGGCGGAGTATAGGTACAACGACCGCAATTTCAAGGTCGGCGACGTCCTTATTTTGCGAGAATACGAAAACGGCGACTATACGGGACGCCGCTTGTGTTTCAAAATAACGCACATTTTGGAGGGCGTGTACGGTATGCCCGAAAAGTGGGCGGTTTTGAGTATCAAGCCGTATAAAGGAGGGTTGAAAAGATGTTAAAACGCATTATAAGCATTATTTACATCGTTGCGTTGCTCGTGACGGTCGTTTGTGTCCCTCTCTCGGCGATATTTATAATCGTCAAATTATGCGGCGCGTCCGCGATGTCGTGGCTTGCGTGTTGTATGCCCGTAATCGTCGTTTTGGCGATATTGCCGCTCTTGCTCATATCAAAATTTTTACTCGACCAAAAAGGAGGTTAAGAAATGCCGAAACACCCCGAAAACCCCGTCGTTGACGGAGAAACCCCAAAAACACCCAAAAAACAGACCAAAAAGACCCCGAAAAAGACCTCAAAAAAGACCCCGAAAAAGGCGTCCGAGGCAAAGAAAAAACGCGGTGTCCCGTGCGAGTACGACAATAAGGTTTTACCTTATTTGAAGGACATTGAAAAATATGCCCGTTGCGGAGTCACCGAAGGACAACTCGCGGAATACTACCACGTCGGCAAAACGTCGTGGGCGAAATATAAGAAAGATTACCCCGAATTTGCCGAAATACTATGTAAAGCAAAACGGGAGTGTAACACCGATTTAATCAACCGTGCGTATCAAGTGGCTATGGGTTACGAGTACGAGGAGGAAACGACCGTCACTATCAAAGATAAGGCGGGAAACGTTACGGGTACAAAGACCACCAAACACAAACGATTTGCAAGAGCCGACGGAGGTATGTTACAATTCCTCCTCATTAACCGCAATCCCGACGAGTTTGCACGTGACCCGCAGATACTCGAACTCCGCCGCAAGGCGTTGGAACTTGCCGAGCAAGGCAAGACGTCGCCCGATATGGAGGGTATATAAACAATGGCTCTTGACCCGATACACGCCTTTTATTGTACCGACGCTTATTTGTCGTTGGCGCAGATGTGCAAAGTCAAGAGCGGCGGTATGTGCGCTCGGTGCGGGCAAATATTCGAGATTGCAGAACTCCGACCGCACCACATAATCGAACTCACACTCGATAACATCGACGACGTAAATATCACACTCAACCCCGATAATATCGAGGTGTTATGTGAGGATTGCCACAACGCCCAACACGGACGTTTCGGACACACCGTCGGACAAAAGCACATATACCTCGTCTATGGCTCGCCGTTTGCGGGTAAGCAAATGTACGTGAGTGCAGTTGCAACAAGGCACGATTTGATTATCGACCTTGACAAGATACATCGCTCGTTGTGTATATGCGGACTCTATGACAAACCCGACTCAACAAAGAGCGTCGCCTTCAACGTGAGAGATTATTTACTCAACGAGGCACGCACGGCGGGACGTCGGCGCAAATGGCAAGACGCATACATTATCGGCACGTATCCCGACCGCCTCGACCGAGAGGAGATTGTGCGAGAGTATGCCGCCGAACTCGTACACGTTGCAACTCCGAAGGAGGAATGTATCAAGCGAGCATATCAAGACATACAACGTCCGATTATTCGCGACGCCGCGGTCGGTTGGATAAATAACTATTGGCAACGATACCGCGCTTGACTCCCCCCACCCTCGACGAATTTTTCGAGGCGCAACAGACTCCACGCCCCAACTCGGAAATATCCACACCGAAAAATTGACTTTTTTCTCGAAAAGTTTGCAAAATCTAAAAAGGAGGCTCAAAATGCCAAAGAATACCCCAAAGACTCGGGACGAACACACCGAAATCGAATATAAAAGGCTCGTAAGCCTCTACACCGAGGCGGGTGTTGACGAGATAAAGTTGCGCGTCAACGACTCCCTCATACATAAGGTCGCGGAGGTTTTCGGGATATTGGAGTCGATAAAGCACCTCCCGACTATCATTTACGACCCCAAAAACCCCGCCGTGCAACGTGAAACGGCGGCGGGAAAAACGCGCGTAAAGTATATGGCACAATATGTATCCTCTATGCAGAAACTAAACAAAGAAATGCTCGGCGCACTCGACGGCGACGACGGCGACGAACTTGACGACTACGAATAATACGACCGCGGCGGCGTGGGATTTAGTCAACCCCGATATTGTGCCTATTGAGGGTTGGCACGTCATAAACGACGATGTCGGCGGGCGTCATAGTTATTTAATCGAGTATTACAAGCGATGTCGGAGCGGCGAAATCACAATCGGACGCGAACTCAAAACGCAACTCGAAATGTGCATACAAGACATATTGTCCCCCTCGGATACATACCGTTTTGAACTCGAAGGAGCGCACAAACGAATACAGTTTATCGAGAGGGAAATTAAACACTTTGAGAGTCCGTTTGCGGGCAAACCGTTTATATTAACGCTCAATCAAAAAGCAATCGCCGAGGCGATATTTGGCTTTTACTTTTTCGACGACGAACTCCTCGGCGGCGGTCGGTGGGTACGTCGATACAAAGAGGTTTTGTTGCTCATAGCACGTAAGAACGGCAAGACGCCGTTTGTTGCGGCGTTGGTGCTTGCCGAGTGGTTTTGTGGTGAGGCGGGACAAAAAGTAATGTGCGCGTCCAACGACTACGAACAAGCGGGGTTAATCTTTGATTGTATAAACAACTTCCGCGAGGAGTCCCGCGCGATGTTGCGCGTCACCCGCAAGAACAACAAAGGTATCTTTTTCGGCAACCCGAAACAACGCAAAAAACGCGGCAAATTTTCCGCACAAAACAAAGGCTCGATAAAAAAGATGTCGGCGAAATCGGGTGCAAAGGAAGGTCGAAACCTCAAAATCGTTATCGTGGACGAGGTACACGAAATGAAAGACCGCACGACCGTAATGCCTCTCCGCTCCTCGCAGACGACGCAAGACGAGCCGTTTTACATCGAGATTACGACCGAGGGTGTCGTCCACGACGGATACCTCGACGAGAGATTGCGCGAGGCGCGCCGCGTGCTGAAGGGCGAACTTGACCGCCCGCGTTGGCTCGTATGGCTCTACACGCAAGACTCGGAGGCGGAAATTTGGAACGACGAAAACTCGTGGTACAAGTCAAATCCGATGTTGGGCGTTGTAAAGAAAATTTCCGACCTCCGCGACCTCGTGGAGGAGGCGAGAATTAACGGAGCGCAACGCGCGTTTACGCTCGCAAAGGAATTTAATCTCAAACAACTTTCCTCCCGCGCTTGGTTGCGCGAGTCCGATATTATCGGGTGCGACGGTACGTTTACTCTTGACGACTTCCGTAATTCTTGGTGCATTGTGGGCGTTGACCTTGCAGAGTCAAACGACCTTTGTGCCGTAACATTTTTGTTTATGCGACCCGACGACCCCGTCAAGTATATGTTTACGATGTACTTTGTCCCCGAGTCGAAGGCGGCGGATATACAATCGACCGAGAGTCCGACGAATACCGAAAAGCGCGATTATCGCGAGTGGGAGCGTATGGGACTTTGCCGCATTGTCAAGGGCAACGTTATCGACGACGACGTTATCGCCGAGTATCTATACGAGATTTACAACGAGTATCATATCCGCCCGTACCGCGTCGGATACGACGAATGGCACGCGAAGGAATTTGCAAAAATCACCCGTCAACACTTCGGCGACGTTGCAACAAAAATTAAGATGTCATACGAGGCGTTGAACACTCCGACCCGTACTCTCGAAATTGACCTCCGCGACCGCAACGTCAATTATAACAACAACGAAATTTGCGCGTGGTGTTTCCGTAATACCGCGGTCAAGCACGATAGCAAAGGTTTTGTAATGCCCGAGAAAATCGCGGGATACATCGGCAATAAAATCGACGGCACGGCGTCAAAAATTATCGCATACGCCACCTTGCGTGAGTGCAAGAGTGCGTTTATGTCGAAAATAGGAGCGTGAGTATGGGCGAGAAAAAGAAACAAAATCAAAATCAATACCGCCGCGAGATACGTTGCCCCGTACATAACAAGTTAATCGGCAAGTACGACGCGCGATACGGCATAACTAACGTTACTTACTATTGCCCGAAATGCCACAAAGAGCATACTTTTACGCGTCCCCGCGAGGCGTAAACGCTCGTTTTTACGGATTGATTGAAATTTTTTCCGGAAAATCGTAAAAACCTATTGACATTTTTACGGGTTAGCGGTATAATGTAATAAAATCAAATACGTGTATCCGCCGATATTCTCGGCGCGTACCCCTTTTGAGCAATCAAAACAAGTGGGTCGATATTTTGTAAACGGTCTTTTTTCCTTTCGTCCGTTACATTTATCGACCCACTTTTATTTTTTCACCGAAGGAGGTTAAAAGGCTTGGGAACTCTCAACAACGCAATACATAATTTGCTCGGTTGGAGCAAGGCGAGCGTTTATAATAGTCAACTTATCAACGCAAATAAAGTCGTGTTTTCCTCTTACGGTAGGGATATACACACCTCGGATATTGTCAAGACGGCAATACATCGCGTTTGCGAGGAGGTGTCAAAGTGCAAAATCAAATCCGTTATCGAACACCAAAACCCGCGACACGTCGAGATTTGCAACGACGACCTCAACGCCCTTTTTGCATATCGTATCAATCCTCTTTGCGGGTTGAAGGACTTTTTATACAAGGTCGCTTACCTTGCAAAGGTCAATAAAAATTGTTTTATCTATTGGCAGTACGACGAAGTACCGATTATCGGGACGGACAAGGTGCGCCGCGTCACCCGCGGACTCTACCCGATAGAACACGCGAGCGTCAAACTTTATTACCTCGGCGACGAAATGCGTGTCGAACTCACGAGCATAAACGGCGACGTCGTCCTCGATATGCCGTACTCGGACGTTATACATATACGCCACGGTTACGGCGCAAACGCGTACCTCGGAGGAAACGCAAGCGGTCGAGCGGATACCCGCGAACTCTTGACAAACTTACAGACGATACACGTTATCAAAGAGGCGATACCAAAGTCGTTAGAGGCGTCGTTGTCGCTCAAAGGTATTTTGTCAATGAAAACCGTTGCGGACGTCGATAAAAAGGCGATTACCCGCGAGGAGTTTGAAAATCACCTTTTTGACAGTAAATACGGCATAGTTGCAACCGACTACGAGAGCGATTTTACGCCGATTAACATTAACGCGACGGACATACCGTCAAACATCTTGTCGTTTGTGCGCGACGAAATCCTTGCGCCGCTCGACGTGTCCCTCCCTATCTATCTTGGAAAGTGGACGGACGACGATTACACCGCGTTTTATCAAACCGCGGTCGAGGGTCTTTTGCTCGAAATCGTCGAGGCTATGAAAATTGTATTTTTCACCCCTCGTCAAATCGCGTACGGACACTCGATAAAGTGCTACGATAGATTGGTGCAATCCCTATCGTTTGAACGCCGACAAAACATTTGCGAAATGACAAAAGAGGACGCGTTGTTGACCCGCGCGGAACGCCGCGAACTCCTCGGGTACGAACCCGACGGAGAGCCGACCCGCGTATCGCTCAATTATATTGACGTGTCAATCGCAAGCGAATATCAAACGGGAACGTTGACCGCGTCCCCGAAAACGGAAACCACACCGACCGAAAAGGAGGACGAGGACAATGCCGAATAACGCGCAGAAACTCGAAATAAAGCCTATTTCCCGCGACTCTCCCGCAATCGTAAGGCGCAACGCGTCAAGCGAGTTGCAACCCGTTAAAATCGAGCCGTTAAAGGGTATTATCGAAGGATACCCTATCGTATTTGAGCAACGCACGCTTATCGCGGAGTTGTTTTATGAAATTATCGACCCGCACGCGCTCGACGAGGCGGATTTGTCCGACATCAAGTTTTTTGTAAACCACAACGACGCTATGATACCCCTTGCAAGACATCGCCGCGGCAAACGCTCCACAATGGACGTATCCGTCGATAGCAAGGGTATGCCGATATATACGCAACTTGACATTGAAAACAACGCCACCGCCCGCGAGTTATGCTCGGCGGTAAACCGTGGCGACGTGGAGGATATGTCGTTTGCGTTTGGTATTATGGTATCGGGCGAGGAGTGGTTTGACCTTGATAAACCTATCCCGACCCGACGTATTACGAAAATATCAAAGGTCTTTGAGGTATCCGCCGTAAACGACGGCGCGTATCCTCAAACCGAGATATATGCCCGCTCGGCGTCGTTGGATAACGCAAAAAACGCATTGGATAATGCGCGCGCCGTTGCGTTGGATAACGAAAAAAGGGCAAAGGCACAAGCGTCCTTATCGCTTGAAAAACAAAAATTTTTATATTTGGAGGCATTGAAAAATGACTATTAAGGAACTCAAAGAAAAGCGCGCCGCGCTCGTTGCAGAGGTTGAGGGCGCAACCGAGGAAAGATTTGCCGAAATCAGAAAGGAAATCGCAAAGTACGATTTTATGATTGACGAGGCAAAAAAAGCCGACGAGGCAAGTGCCGCAGAACAGAGAGCGGCAGAGGAAAGAGCCGCACGCGACCCTAACGGCGGCAAGGACGACGGCGCAGACCCCGCACCCGCGCCCGAGCAGAGAGGCAAGGTTGTCGTATTTGACAACAAGGCTATTGAGGAGGCGGCGGAAATGAGCAAGGCGGACGCGCTCCGTTTTGCAAAGTCCGCGTTTGGTAAGCAGGTGCGCGCCGCGCTCAATAAGACCACCGCAACACTCGATAAGAACGAAAAGCGTGCAATCGGTATCGCTATCACCACCACAAGCGAGGACTTCTCCGCGGCGTCCGCAGACGCTAACGGCGTAAACAACGGCGGCGTGTTTATCCCGCAGAACGTCCTTTATGACCTTCTCGAAATCGACACTCCCGACTCTCCCTTCCTCCGTGACGTCAACGCAACCCACATCAAGGGCGCGCTTGTATTCCCTTACGTTATCGAGGCGAGCAACGGAGAGGGCAAGGGCAAGAAGGAAACCGTTGCGGCAAACGACCGCGCTATCAAGTGGGGCAAACTCACCCTTGCACAGGGTAACTATCCTCTCACTATCGAGGTAACTATGGAACTTCTCGCGATGACCGACGAGGAGTTTACCGATTATCTCCTCGCCGACCTCTCCACCGAGATTAACTTCCTCCTCGCCGACGAGGTGCTTTACGGCACGGGCAAGGACGAGTGTATCGAGGGTGTAACCGTCGGCGCAATCACGGGCGACGCATACGCCGCGGGTACAGAGGCGGAGGCAATCAAGTCCGCGTTGCTTAAACTCTCCCGCAGAGCGCGCAAGGGCGCAAAGGTTTATATTTCCCGCTCTATGTCCCTTGAAATGACCTTTGAGAAGGACAAGAACGGTCGTTACATTTTCCCGATTTACAACAACACGGGAATTACCACAATCGCAACCGTACCCGTTGAGGTTGACGAAAACCTCGCGGACGGCGACTTCGTTGTCGGCAACGCGAAAAACTACAAACTCAACTTCGTTAAGCCTACCGAGATTTACCCCGAAATCCACGGTAAGACTCGCGTAATTGAGTACACCGCGCACGTAATGGTTGCGGGCAGAGCCGCACCCAACAAGTTTTATTACGGCAAGAAGGCAAACGCCTAAAAACTAACGCTTAAAGTGCGGGCGTTATCAAAAGAGCCGATATGTAATCGGTAAACGATTTGGAGGTTGCAACTTATGAGCGAAGTTGACAAGATACTTTATAAATTGGGCTACTATGATAGCGACCCGCACAAAAAAGCAGAAGTACAAGGCTACATCGACGAGGCGGTCGAATTTATGCTTGAAAGCGGCGTCAAACCCGAAAAATTAACGACTCAAAGAGCGTACGCAATCAAAAGTATTTGGGCGGACGCTCGCGACAAGGGCGAAATCAACGATATTGTCAAGTGCGACGGTATGGTTGTTGCCCTTATCTCGCAGTTGAGGAGGTAATGTATGGCGCAGACCGTAAAGCGTAAACGCACTCTCGTAAAATTTGCCGTACAACGTACAAAATACGTCGAGGGCGAGGGGTCAACGACGACGTGGCAACCTATCGAGGTATCAATCGGTAAGGACGAAAACGGCGTCGATATTATGACGGATTGTTTTTATTGTGAGTGGTTAAATTCCTACGGAAACACCGCTATACAACAACAAGCCGACGGCGTAATACGCCCCGCCCGCGTGCGTATTCCTTTTGTCAAAAAGTTATACGACGCATTATGCACCGAGGACGTGAGGGTTTACAAAAACGGAGTCATTGACGACGCGCATTGTTTTATCCTTGCGTCGGCGGCGGATAACTACATCGAAGATAACAAAATGTTGGAATTTCAAGTCAAGAAGTACGAGGTGAGATAATGGACGCAATCGCGATTACACAATCAAAGTTGGATAAAGTGCTTTTATCCCACGGCGTCACGTCGCACCATTTACGCCGCGTCGAGGTTGATTACATCGAGAGGGACGGACGGAGAATAAAGGCAAACAAGGACGAGTACGTCGTCTTTCGCCTTATCTCCAACCCGCCCCGCCGATACGGTGACGGTAAGCCGCTAACCGACCGCGCATACGTTGACGTAAATTATTACTACTCTTACGAGAAAACCGACTCCCGTTATAAGGACGTAAGAGCGCGGATAAAGGCGATTATCAAAGAGTTTTTGTCCGATAGTAAAATACGCCTCGCGAACGGGGAAAGCGACATTTACGACCTCGACAACCCGTATCGTGGTATAAATGTCGAATTTTTGTTTATAGGAGTCTTTGACAATGGCGGGTAAGATTACCCCCGACCAACTCCCCGAAAAACTCGACGGCATTTTGTCGGAGTTTTTGCACTCCTCTTTTGATACAAGACAAGAGGCGTTGCAAGCGGGCGCGGAGGTTTTTAAGGACGCCGTCGCCGCGGCTACGCCGAAGGATACGGGCGAAATGGCGGAGTCTTGGGCGATTAAAACAAAATACAAAGACCGCCGATACGTCGGAAGTACGCGCGTTGCAAAAGGCGTCGTACATCGTAAGAAAAAAGGCGGTGGCAAAGGCGAGGCACGAGAGGGCGTCCCGCTCTCGAATGTCCTTGAATACGCGGAAAACTCCCCGCACAAGGGATTTATCCGACGGTGCTTTGATAGCACCGAGCCGCAAATATTCGCGGCAATCAAAAGTAAACTCAACAACGGAGGTAAATAAAAAATGGCAGACGCAAAGAAAACTCTTGTACGTTTCAACGTGCAGAATATCAAATATGCCGTGCTTTCAAACGGTGAATATGGCGTACCCGTTCCGTATGGTACGGCAATCAAAATGGCGTTAGAGGCAAACTCTGCCGTCAAGGCAATTTACGGCGACGGTCGCCGTATTTGCTCCATTGTCAACGATAAGGGCAAGACGGGTACAATGACTACAAACAACGTATCCGACGATTACGAAATCGCTATGGCGCGCAGAATTAAGACCACAAGCGGTATCGCGGAAATCAAGCAGCAGAAAAACATCGTACACGCGATTTATTTTGAAACTTGCGGTCTTGACTCCGAAGGCGGTATGCCTATCGCGAAAACGTGGCTTTACGGTGTTACGTCCTCTCGTCCTTCCGAGTCTTTCGACCAAAACACCGACGACGTCAACGAGTCCTCGTTTGAAACGCCGCTCGAAATTAGCGGTACGGATATGCTCGCAAGCGACGGTAAGGTTTACAAAGACCCTGTTACAGGTTGCGACGTTGTCGTATGGCAAATGACCGTAACTCCCGACGACCCCGAGTACGCAACTTTTGGCGACTCGGTTGTCCTTCCTCAAATGCCCGCATAAGGAGGTAAAACAAAATGATTAAAACAAAACTTCCCGCCGTGGAAAAGACCATTGACGAGGCAACAAACGCTCTCGTTGTCAAGGAAAAGGAAATCGACGTCGCGATTGATACGTCGCTTTTTGCAGAGGAACGTTGGGAGGCAAATTTTCCTCATAACGCCAAAAACGAAACCCTTTTTGCATACATCGAGCGCGTACAGAAGGCGGGACTCTTGGAAAACAAGGCGCATATCCTTTCAAACCTTAAAGCGTTGTATTGCTTTATGGAGGGCGCGGAGATTGCCGACTTTAAGTCGTTTTGTCAACTCTTTGACCTTGCAGACGGCGCACGCCTTGAAAAACTCGTTGATAAAATCAAGTACGTTTTCGGTATCGTCCTCAACTCGTCCACGGTATCGGGAAAAAACTAACGGCGGCAAGTCAAGAATTGTTGCGCTTGCATAAGAAGTTAAACCTTAACTTGAAAGACAAGCGCAACCCCGACTTGATTATGCCGCGTGTAATAACCCTTTATCAAAAATGTGTTGAACACAAGATACAAGATTGCTTGATTGCTCGATTGCATTTTAACGACCTTTACGTGCTTATACTTTCACTTGATATACAAAACATCAAGACGGCATTACGCCAAAAAAGCAATATGTCGAGAAAGAAAAGCAACGTCGAAGTGCGTGATATATCGCAATCGGACGCGGTTAAATTCTTAAAAGGAGGCGGAGTAAATGGCGGATAAAATACGCGGCTTGACGGTCGAAATAAGCGCGGACGCCTCGCAATTTAATAAGCAGATGTCCGCCGTCCGCAAAGAGGCGAAGTCCTCGCAAGCGGAATTAAACGCGTTACAAAAGAGTTTGGAAATGGAGTATGACCCGTCCAAATTCGCCCGCGCGCAAAAGGTGGCGCAAGACGCAATCGACTCGACCGCAAAACAAGCGGAGGTTTTGCGCGAACGTTTAAGGTTTTTGGAGGAGAACGGCGACGCTGACACGTCCCACTATCGCCAAATACAAAGCGAACTCGCACAAACCGAACTCAAAGCGCAACAGTTAGAGGCGCAACTTGAAAAACTCAACAACCTAAAATTTGAACAACTCGGCAACAAGATACAAGGCGTCGGCGATAAGATACAAGGCGTCGGTCAAGCATTGACGCCCGTTTCGGTTGCCGCCGCGGGTACGATAACAGGACTCGGTGCGCTCGGCACAAACGCGGTATCCGCCGCGGACGATATTGCGACGCTTGCGACGCAATACGATATGTCCGCCGAGGCGTTGCAACGATTTAATTACGTTGCCTTGCAGACGGACACCGACTCGGAGGTGCTTTACAAAGCCTTCGTAAAAATGCGTGCGGGCGCGGCAGACCTCGCGACGGGCGTAACGTCGGTTGCCTCGACCGCGTTGCAAAAATTAAACCTTGACTTAAACAGTTTTGACGGTAGCGAGGAGCAGTTTTACGCTATCATAACCGCGCTTGCGGATATGGAAGATAAAACGCAAATGGTAGCGATTGCAAACGATGTTTTCGGCGAAAAACTCGCAAACAATCTCTTGCCCCTCATTTACTCGGGGAGTGACGCAATAGGTGCGTATGCCGCGGAATTTGACAACCTCGGCGCGCTATCCGACGAGCAAGTAAACAAACTCGCGGAGTTTGACAACGTACTCAATACCATTAAAACGCAGTTAGCAAACGTCGCTTTGCAAATCGGGTCGTCGTTACTCCCGATTATGCAATCGCTCGCGGGGTTTGTTAGCACAAGTCTTGTACCGAAATTGCAGACGCTCGCGGGGTGGTTTAACTCCTTAACCCTCGGGCAACAAGAATTTGCATTGAAGGCACTTGCGGTCGTGGCGGCTCTTGCACCGCTTACAATGGGTATCGGCAAATTGGTATCGACTGTCGGAAGTATTATAAAAATGCTCCCCGCGTTGCAATCGGCATTGTCGTCGCTTGCCGCGCACCCGATTATACTTATTATCGCCGCTATCGCTATGATATTGCTTGTGCTTTACACACAATGCGAGTCCTTCCGTGAGAGTATAAATAACCTCGTATCAACACTTGGAGAGGGATTACAACCCGTCCTCGATGTGGTAATGGGTCTTTTATCAACTCTTATGGAATTATTAACCCCGATACTCGACCTCCTCGGAGGCGTCCTCGGTACGGTTATAAACCTTGTTGTCGAGGCTCTTTCCCCTTTATTTGAAATGTTGGCGGTAATAATGGAGATTATACAACCCTTGCTCGAAGTTGCCCTTATCCCGTTGCAACTCGCGTTAAATGCGCTCTCCGTGCCGTTGCAAGTCCTCGGCACTTTGCTCGGTTGGCTCGCTCCTCTGTTTCAAGCCTTCGGCAATATCGTAACAAAGATTTTTAGCGGCGTAATCGAGGTTGTAAATTTCATTTTGGGATTTATCGAGGACGCGGTCAACTTTGTTATCGGCATTATAAACGGACTTATCGACGGCGTAAATAGTGCGCTCGGTTGGCTCGGCGTAAACATCGAACATATTCAAGAAGTAAGCCTCAAAATCAATACGTCGGCAATAGACGATATGAACGATGTCGAGGCTATTATTGACAGTACACCGCCCGATACAAGCGGTACGGGCGCATTGAGTCCCGACACCATATACGACCAAATCGGAGCGGGAGGCACGACGGGCGACATTTACAATTACGACAACAGTACAAACAATAAGACGCAAAACGTTACGGTTGTAATCGAGAATTACGCCGCCGAGGTTGATGTCGATAACCTTGTGCGTCAAATCAATATCAAACTTGCGGAGGCTATGTAATTTATGAGAAAATTTGCACTTCATACATACGATAAGTCAAAAACTTTCGACTTAAATACCGCCTCCGCACTCGCCGCCGAGCCTTCAGGACTTGGAAACGCATTTACTACCACGTACAAGGAAAGCGAAAAAGGAAAACACCTAACCAACGTTACACCCTCGTTTGAGCCTATCACGCTGAAGGTGTACTTTAACGCGGACGGCACGGACGGATATGCCAACTATAAGAGCCTTTTAATCTTTTTGGCGGAGTGCGGCACGTCGGCGTTTTTGTTTGAGTACAACGACGGCGTTACAGACAAGTATTGCGATGTTGTGTTGCAATCGCACACAAAGAGCGAGAAAAACGAGGACGGTTTGTTTTGTGAAACGTTTACCTTTGAACGTCAAACGTATTGGTATGAACAAATCGAAACATCGTTTGATTTTAAGATTAACGACGATGTGTCGGCGTACCCCCTCGCGTTTCCCTTTGGTTTTGCGGGTATGACGTTTTCAAACTCGATAAAGGTAACAAATACATTCTTTGCGGACGCGCCTATTTTTATTAAGATAAGCGGGTATATCGAAAGTAATATACGCGTTTATATAAGGAGCGTTGCAACAAACGAGATTGTGTCCGAAATCCAACTATCGAGGGGCAACGCGGACGGCGAAACAATCGTTATCGACCCGACCACAAAGAAAATTAACGTCACCGACGAGGACGGCAACGTTACCAACGGTTACGGATTGACCGACAAAACAAAACAATCGTTTTTATATCTCCCGCAAGGTGAGTATTACGTCGGCTCTAACATCACGGTAAACGATAGCGGAAGTATCGAGGTATCAATCAAGCGATATTTGCTTGATTAAGGAGGCGGCGTATGTATATTGCATTGTATGACGAAAACCGACAACACATAACAAACGTCGATAACGTCACTTACGATAAAACCGTACGCGTTTACGACCTCGACTCTTTCACCGCCGAAGGCGTGTCCTCCGAGGACGTCAACGACGCAAGGATTGTTGTTGTAAATGACGACGCGGGCAATTACCGATATGCGTGCTTTGCGGATACGGTTACACCCGACAAGAACAAACGCACCGTCAAGGGTCTTGACTTCAAGACCCTTTGGGACACCGAAATTTTGCTTGATTACACCGCGGACGGCAGTTTTGACGGCAGACTTTCGGCAATATTCACAAAAATAAAAACGTTGGTGTTTGGAGGCTCGGACACAACCGTCGGTAAAATTCCCGTCGAGGTTGTTATCCCAACCGACAACACCGACACAACCGCGGTTTATGGCTCGTATCAAGGCACGTATCAACTCGTAAACGCGTATAGTTTTTTGAAATGTTATTTGAAATATTACGAGTACAACGTCGAGTCGCGATACGACATCGTAAACGAAAAAATTATATTTACTTTTGTAAAGCACACGACCCGTATTACGGTTAATTTGAGCGACTTTATTTATGAGTTGACGACCACATCGGCGGCAACAAATAAAGCCGTTGCAACCATAAAATACGACGTCCAAACGCCCGAAACGGACGCCGACGGCAATATCGTTTATACGAACGTACAAGAGGTTGACGAGAGCGACAACCCAAAGGTTGACGAGGACGGAAACCCCGTGTACGTACCAAAGTATAAACCCCGTCCGTCCTCGATTGTCACACGATATTATTATCGTGACAAAAATAATAACATCGCAGAAGGTGACGCCGCGGGCAATTACAGAGATAGCGGCAAGCCTATCGAGGATAGAATATACCCCGTACGTACAAAGTGGTTTGAGTCCGAGTATTTGGCGGACGCGCAGTTTGAGGCAGTTTACGAACTCGCAAGCGCTCGTTACGTCGATAACATCGTGATTGACAACAATATCACGATTGACCCGATAGATTTTGCCGACTATCCCCTTTATACAAAGGTTGAGTTATATTACGACGGCAAGTTGTATAAAACGCTCCCGATAAGTGAAAAAATATCAACGCTCGACGCGAGCGGCGAAAACACAAAAATTAAACTCGGTTTTAAGAAAATACTTTTAACCGAAATTATCAAGGGTTAAGGAGGTTTATTTTATGGCAATAAAACCCGTAACGTATCAAGGCGTTTCAAATTTCAAATCGAATTTATACGCGCTTGAAGTAAAATCAAGGTTTATCGACCAAAGTGCCGCAAACGGCTATTATAAAGGTTACGGAAACGAACTCGCGCCGACCGCGTCGAGTAACGTTATCACAATAGGAAGTGGCGCGTTTCTCGTACAAGGTAGATTGAACGAGATTGACACGGGCGGCGAGGCGGTAACGGTAACAATACAAAACGGATATGTCGGATACGTGTGCGCTCGTATCGAAACATACCACCCCGACGACACCGAAAATTGCACCCTTGTCGTTAAAACGGGTGCGTCGCTCGGTGCAATTACCTTTACTCGCGACGATACATACCAAAGAACGGCGGAGAGCGAAAACAAGGTGTACGAATTGCCTTTATGTTCGTTTTCTATGTCGGGCGGAAAGGTAACAAATCTCGTTAGAGTGATAACCGCTATCGAGGAAAACACCACAACGAGAGATATTGCGAATGAGGCAAAAAGCACCGCGGCAAGTGCAGTATCCACCGCAACCGCCGCGAACTCAACGGCAAACGCCGCAAAAACAACCGCCAACACCGCGGCGACAAATGCGTCAAACGCGGTATCCACCGCCAACACGGCAAAGAGTACGGCGGACGCGGCAAGCACCTCCGCGGCAAGCGCGGTATCGACCGCAAACACCGCAAAAACAACCGCCAACACCGCGGCAACAAACGCCTCAAACGCGGTAACGACCGCAAACGCCGCAAAGACCGCCGCAACGGCGGCTCAAACCGCGGCAGAAAAGGCGCAAGCGGCGGCAGAGAACGCCGACGCGGTGTCCTACGTACACCACCTTGTTTTTAGTGGTGTAAACGGAGATACATATTACAATATTTTTTGTGATATTGTATCAAAGAGCGCAACTAAAATTACAACCGCAACGCAATTAAAGTCGCTTATACAATCCGTGTATCAGCACTCTTGCTCGGGCTATGTTAGTAACGCGAGCGATACGGTGGTACAAAGGTCTATACCGTTTAGTTTTTCCCCCGCGTCAAACTCGGATACAAGATTTACGGTATTTTATCTTACTATCCCCGCGAGTGGCAACGGCTCGGTTGGTAGTCAGTTGCTTTATTATACGAGCATAACAAATATTTCCGATTTTGTGACATCGTAAGGAGGCGAAACAATGGATAAACTTACAATCATTGTTTCTGTCCTTTCCCTCCTCGTTTCTCTTACGACTCTTGTGTCCTTTTTTATAAAGGCGCGAAAGCGTATCGAGGACGACGCGACCGAGGAAACCGAGGAGAAAACAAAAGCGTCGATGTCGCTTGACTACATCAAACTTCAAAACGAAACCATTATCGCGGGCAACCGCAATATCGCGGACAAACTCGACGACCAAAACGCACGATTAACCCGCCTCGAAACGACCGTCGCAAATTCACACCTTGCGGAGTTGCCGTCAAGAGTCGCGGCGTGCGAGGAGTCCGTTAAGTCGGCGCATAAGCGTATCGACCGTTTGCACCGCAAAGACGAAGGAGGTATCTAAAAATGATTTTGGAATTTATCGGCAACGCACCGAAAACAAAATACGTATCAATCGGAGTCAACGGCAACAATCTTGTTGACGACCTTGTGTTTATTATCGGTCGCAAGCAAGGTAAAAACGACTTGTACGAGTTTACCCCGAAAATTAAAATCACAACGTCCGAGAGGGATTTTGCCGAATACTCGGGCGACGACCTCACGGTCGAAAAAATCGAGGAGAGGGACACAATCAAGATTACATACGCCCTCCCCGAGATTGTAACAGAGCGCGGCAACGTCGATATGCTTATCGTGTTTGAAAAGGCTATCGAAGGCGGCGAGGTTAAGACGTGGCAGACTCTCCCGTTTAACATCAATTTTCCCGACGGTATCGACGAGTCGGACTCGATTATTGAAGCGTATCCGAATATCGTGCGCGAACTGAAGGCGGATACCAAAAAAGCGGTTGACGACTCCGCCTCCGCGGTATCCACCGCCAACACGGCAAAGAGTACGGCGGACGCCGCGAAAGCCGCGTCCGATAATGCAGTTGCAACCGCCAACAAGGCAAAATCTACCGCCGATAGTGTTACCGCCGCAGAGGCAAACCGCGTATCCGCAGAGAACGCAAGAGCCTCCGCAGAGGCGGCGCGCGTTACCGCCGAAAATCTCCGCTCTACCGCAGAGGGAACGAGAAAAACCAACGAGGACGCACGCAAGGCGAGCGAAACCGCCCGCGCCGACGCTGAAGGTGAACGTAAGGCGGCGGAAACCGCGAGGGCAAATGCAGAGTCCGCCCGTGCCTCCGCAGAGTCCACCCGTAAAACAAATGAAACGGCGAGAGGGACGGCGGAAACCGCAAGGGCGTCCGCAGAGTCAACGCGCGTATCGAATGAGAACACCCGCAAAAACAACGAAACGGCAAGGGGGACGGCAGAAACCGCCCGCGCCGACGCTGAAGGTAAACGTGCGGCGGCGGAAACCGCGAGGGCAAATGCAGAGTCCGCACGCGCCTCCGCAGAGTCCGCCCGTAAAACAAATGAAACGGCGAGAGGGACGGCGGAAACCGCAAGAGCCTCCGCCGAGGCGTCCCGTGTATCGGCAGAGTCCGCCCGCGTCGAGGCAGAAAATAAGCGCGTGGAGGCAGAGAACGCCCGCGCCGCTACACTTGCCGCTAAACTCGATAAAAGGAGCAACGACGGCAAGAAAACCGAGGCGTACGTTTATAACGGCGCGACGCAGAGCGCGAAGGAGGTAACAAACACCCCGACCGCCTCCGCAATCCCGACGTATAACGCAAATAACAACCTCAAAACCGACAAGCCTATCGACCCCGACGATTGTGTCCGCAAGGTCGATATTGCAAACCTTATTGAGGGTACGGACAAATACTTCGCGGCACTCCTCAACGATACCAACACAACCGAAACGTTTAAGGCGTGGTACAACGCCGCAAACGACGGCGAAGTTACCCGTTATGCGTTACTCGAAAGGTTTTTCCGTATGCTCGCGCTTAACAACGACCAAACGCACACGGTACGCTTTTACTCCTCCGCGGTATCCTCGGATAGCAAGGGTACGCCCCTTGATTGGCTCGCCGACAAGAAGGCGCAAGTCCTCGCAACCGACGCGGGCGTTGTCGAAAACGCCAACTCTTGGCTTGACGCCGACGGTGTTACCCGAAAGGACGGCGAGGATTGGGCAACCGAAAACCGTATCACGTGGTACGTGCGTGCAAATGCGCTCTCGCTCGACGACGGCACAATGGACGTCCTTGCAATCGAGGGTGTGGACGATACCTTTGATATTACGGGAAATCTCGCGCCCGTTTACACCTTCCAACTCTCCCCGTGGTACAAGGAAACAGACGACGGCGAGTATCTTATCAAGTCTTGGCGTGCGAACTACGCCGAGGGATATGCACCGTTTAACAACAACGTTGATTTTGACGGCAACCCTCGCGCCCTCACGTGGCACGCGTCCTTCGGCGGCGTAATGACCGACGACGGCACAAAGTTGACAAGTGGCGCACATCGTCGCCCGAAAAATTACACCTCCTCCACCGCGGCGTTGACGCTTGCTCGCAAGTGGAACGCAAACGAGGCGGTCGGAGCGGACGCAAATGCAAAATGGGCGTTGTCCGAGTGGCAACACCGACACTTCAACAAAGAAAACTCGGATATTGCAAACGGTTGTTTGTACTACAATTTCCAACACAAGGTATCCGTTGCCGAGGCGGACACAATGCGCGTTATTGTGACGGCGGCGCAGATGTCGAGTTATATTGTCGGCGCAAACGTTATCGTCGGCGACAACTCCGCAGAAAGCACACCCGACCGCGGTGTTGCGGCGGCGTACAATCTCTCAAAACACGCCGTAAAAGTCCTCTCGGTCGAAACGGTGGAAATCGACGGTGCGTCGTACGGTGCAATCACTCTCGACCTTGACGAGCCTATCACCACCACCGCGACAACGTGGGTATCCTCCGCACCGTGGGATACGGGAGAAACCGAGAAAATCTCGGGCAATCACCTTGACGGGTCGCCCGTGTCTTTGACGTCGCAGAAATACCCGCTCCGTGTTGCGGGTATGGAGGTTTTAATCGGTGCGTACTTTATCGGCATTGACGTCCTTTACAACGTTACCGCAAACCCCGACGGCGGTTTTAATTACTCCGTATTTGAGTGCCGCGACAGTAAGTACATCGCGGGCAGTATCAACGAAAATTACATTGATACGGGTATCCGCCTTGAAGGCGTACCGAGCGGTTGGGGATACGTGAAGGATTTTGTCAATACCAACGCTCCCGTATTATTCCCGCAGACCCTCGGCGGCTCGTCAACGGGTTATTACAAGTCCGCCTTCTACGGGGCGACCTCCGCGGGCGTCCGCTCTCCGTGGCGTTTCGGTAGCTTGGGCTATGGTGTCACGGTTGGCGGTCTTGCTTGTGAGACTGGTCACTATGCTCCGTCGTACTCGCATTGGATCGGCGTGCCGTGGCTTACAGGAGCGGAGAAAAAGCGGGGTGAATGGTTAGGCGGCAACGCCTAAACAGAGGGGCAAGACCCCTTATAATGCAAAAGCAATCTAAAATTAAATAGGGTGTTATGTTGTGGCGCGCCGCCTTCTACGGGACGAACTCCGCGGGCGTCCGCTCTCCGTGGCGTTTCGGTAACTTGAACAATGGTGTCACGAATGGCGGTCTTGCTTGTGAGAATGGTAACAATGCTCCGTCGAACTCGAATTGGAACGGCGTGCCGTGGATTACTGATTTTATTATTGACCTATAAAAGGTTATAACTTCATAACGCCCTTGCCGCAAGGCTAAAATCAAGGAAAACCGCAATCCCCGTCAAACGGGAGCGTGCGTCTTTTAGAGGCGTGCGCGGGGTTGGTAGTAATACTCCGCCTATCTGCTTTAAGAGTGGCGGTCAACCGAAAACCCTTTGTCTATAAAATCAGTAAGCGAGGTTGTATTTATGAAACAAAGATACCGAGAGTTGACCGACGCGTTATGTTTTCGCGCCGTCCGCGATTGCTTTAAGGGCAAGTGGGCGCGCCGCGACGTATCAAGCGTCGTCGAGGAATATGCGGGCATATCCAAACGCGCGATACTTGCAGAGCAAGCACAAGGCGGTAAATGCGCCCTCAAAAACGAGGCTATTGTCAACATCGGATACGAGATACAAAATCGTTTAGAACGGTTACTCGACGGCGACGAAAACGCCCTCGAACTCGACCCCGTCGTTTTTCGATACGAGAAGGACGGTATGAGTCAAAAAGTACGTAAGATTGCTTATTGTTGTATATTTCACCAAATTTTCGACCACCTTGCCGCGCTTGCGCTTATGCCGCCATTTCACGCGAAAATATTGCCGTGTCAATATGCGAGCATACCAAACCGCGGACAAACGGGGTTAAAAAAGCACGTTGTAAAAATCCTCCGCAAAAAGTCCTCAAATATCCGATATGCCAAAAAGACCGACGTTACACACGCGTACGAAACGACGATGTACTCCGTCATTATCGAGGTTATCGAAAAAGAGATACCGTCGGCGACGTGGATAATCACGCTATTAAAGGCACTCGCGCGAATGTCGCCCGAAGGTTGCCTTATTATCGGCGGATACCTTGACGCGTGGTTGTTTAATTACCTTATGTCTTACGTCCTACGTTATGCCCTCGGACAGAGCAAGGAAAAGCGAGGCAAGAAAACGTACTTGATAAAAGCGGCGGTATCCTTTATGGACGACTTCGGGTATTTTGGGAGTCGCGAGGCGGATATTAACCGCGATGTCCGAGCGGTCAACGCCTTTTTGGGGTGTCAAATGCAACTCGGACTCAAAGACGGAAAGAAAACCGCATTTTTGAGTTTTGAGGAGGAGAAAAAGCGACGATGTAAGCCGTCGCCCGCGGCGCGCGGTTGCCCTTATTTTGACATAGGAGGCTATCAAGTACACCGCGGATATGTAACGATACGCAAACGAATATTTTTGCGCTTGCGGCGTCAATACTTGCGTGCGGCGGCGGAAGTAAGCAACGGAGGCTCGATGTGTTTGCAACGCGCATACGCGATTATTGCGTATTACGGGTATATTAAAAACTCGCACTCAAAGCGCGTCGCGGCAAAACTCGAAGTCAAACGTTTACACAACATCGCAAAAGAGGTTATTTCTCACTTTGCAAGGCTCAAAAATCTAAAAGAATATAAACGGAGGTTTTACCGCTATGTGTAAGGCAGAAAAAAACACACCTTTTAACGCCGTTGACATCGAAAGATTGCCCGACGGCAAAACTCGCGTGATTTTACACGACAACATCGCGTCCGAGGTGCGCTCCGACGAAGGCGTCGAGCATACCGTTTACACCGCCGACGAGGTCGCATTTATCACGTCCGAGGCAATCACACCCGAGTATGCCGCCGAGCATTTTGCTGACCTTTGGTATTATGCAGAGAACGGCGAAACGAGGGACGAAAAGTATGCGCGACTCGTTGACGCATACGTGCGCGAGAAATACTCGCAAAGCGCGGTCGAGGCGATTATTAACAACTATCTCTCCGACCCCGAAAACGAGAAATACAAAGCAGAATTTGCCGCCTTGCAGATGTACCGCGAGGAGTGCAAAAATAAAGCGAAAGCGGAGGTATAAAAAATGGATTGGCAGAAACTTGTAATTGACGTCGCGGTTGTTGTTTTAACCGCGCTCGGCTCTTGGGTATTGGCAAAGGTCAAGACCCTTGTAAACACGAAGGTCAAGAACGAAAAGGCGCGCGAACTCTTGGGCGCGGCAACGTCGGCGGTTACGTCGTCCGTGAAGGCGACTTTCCAAACCTACGTTGAAAGTATCAAGGGTACGGACGCTTGGACGAAGGACGCGCAGATTACCGCGCTACGCAAAGCCGCAGACACCGCAAAAGCGCAGATGTCCGAGGAAGTACGCGCATACATAGCCGCGAACTTTGGCGATATTGACGCGTGGGTCGAAAACTCTATCGAGGCGGAAATTTACACCCTTAAAAACGGCGCACCCGCACCCGCGGCAGAGGTGACAGAATGAGCAAAGTTAAAGTAATTTTGTTTTGGCTTATCTCTTGCACGTGGGGCGCGATTATGACGTCAATCGGCGCAGTTGTCGCCCTTGTCTTGATATGCACGGGACACCGCCCGCACCGTTTCCACCACCTTATTTATTTTGAGGTCGGGTACGGTTGGGGCGGAGTCGAACTCGGCGCGTTTTTCGTGGTAAGCCGCGGCGCGAGCCTTCACACCAAAAAGCACGAGGCGGGACACGCGATACAAAACATTATCCTCGGCGTGTTTATGCCCTTTGTTGTTTGTATCCCCTCCGCCGTCCGTTATTGGTGGCGCGAGTGGGTAAAGCACCGCGGACGCGGCGCGACGCTCCCACCTTATGACTCGATATGGTTTGAAGGTTGGGCGTCCCGACTCGGTGAAAAATACTTTAATTAAATAGCAAAACACCCTCCACGGCGGAGGGTGTTTTTATATCAAAAATAATTGAAAATTTTTCAAAGAAATTTGCGAAAAACTATTGACAATATCATATAGATATGATATAATATATACAGTAAAGGAAAGGAGGTAAACAGTTATGAAAAACATAACAAAAGCCTTGCAAGACTTGGCAAAAGCGGTTAACAGTAACGACACCGTGGAACGTGTAAAAGTTACAATAACCCTCAAAAAGCCAAAAGCAAGCAAGGCAAATGCAAAACCCAAAGGCGATAAATAATCGCCGATAGGCAGAGCGGGCGGGTGCAACCGCCCCTCGTAAGTCCTATTATATCAAAAACAAAGTGATTTGTCAATAAGGAGGACGCAAAAAATGAAAAAGGCAAAGTATGAAATTTGGATAAACGGGCATTATCTCGAAACCCTCCCCACCGAGGAGGCGGCGAAAATGCGCGTTGCAACTTATGAGCGGTTAGACCGTTACGAAGTCGAAGTTGAGGGGTACACAAACAACCTCGCGACCTACGAAATAAAAGTCGCTTGACAACATCGCCGAGGGCGGCGGCAAAACCGCCCTAAAAAATGGAGGTTTGATATGTTTAATTTTGAAAAAGCAAAACAAAAATACAACGACATAATGTACGATTGCGCCCTTGACTTTTTGACTATCGGCACAAAGGATACCGAGGACGCAGAGAATAAAAACAAGTGGAATATACGCGACCTTGTTGCCGAGTGCGCGTATCAATTAAGTATGTATAGCACCGAAGGCACGTTGCAATATAACGACCTACACGACCCGAGCGACGGAGGGGCGCGAAATATTCATAGTCCGCAAGGCACGGCGCGATACTGCCGCGACCGTTTGAGAGGGTTTGTCAATCAATATAAAAAATACGTCGAAGGTGTAAAAGCGCACGAGTCGCATTGTAGCGACGAGTACGATTAAGGAGGTACAATATGACTATCGAGAAAAACGGGACGGTTTACACCGTCAACGAAACCGCGACGGGTTGGACGCTTACAACGTCCCTCGACAACGTCGTCGTGTCGTTCAACATCACAAAGGCGGATTGTCCGACCTTTGACACGCTGAAGGAATTTGTCGCCGCGAGCGACGCAATATAAGGAGGTGCAACCGTGGCGAGGAGTGAGGCACAAAAGGCGGCGGACAAAAGGTACGCCGAGAAGGTCAAAGACAAACACAAGCAATTTGCAGTCAATCTTAAAGCGGACGAATACGAGAGAATAACCGCCGCACTCGCGGCGGCGGGAATGTCAAAAGCCGATTTTTTGCGGTGGGCGGTCGATAAATTGCAAGGCAAATAAAAACGAAAAAGGCAACCGTTTTATCGGTTGCCTTTTTCTCTTGTAATGACAATGCCCGCGACGCCGCGTACGAAAATATACCGTATTGTCGGCGTGTTCAAACATTGTCGCTCTTGGCAGAGTATGATAGATTAGAAGAATGTTGCAAAAATGGTACTAACAATCAATTCGTTTGGCGTAGTTTGAATAATTTGGGAAAAGAATTTGAACGTTATTTAAACACAAGACAAAAATGGCTTTTAAATCGTGCTAAGGATATAACTGTGTTTTCTGATTTTCCGATTGGGATAGGTGTAATGAGCGATAGCGAGGTCCCGTTACAATGTTATAGAAGTATTTCGTATCAACCATTAACGCCATTAACGCGCCGATTGCAACAAGAAACCTTGAAAAAGCGACAGTATTATTTGGGAGAATCTTGTAAGATTGCAATAGCTGAATGTATCCCTAATGATGAAAATAATAAATATATTTATCAGGCCGGTGAATGTTTATTGAATTTATTAAAAACAATGCAGGCACATGCGAAATCCTTGGAAATATCTCATAAGCATATTAGCGATATACCAACTATGCTTAAATTTATCAATGATAATGCTGATGCGGATATTCTATATATTTCAGCACATGGCTATTATAACCGTAGCAAGAATATGGCTGGTATTATGGTTGGCAATCAGTTTTGGATGGCAAGTGAGGGCATTCAAACATCACCTGTCGTAATACTCAGCTCCTGTCATACGGCACCTCGAGGATTTGGGTGTATAACTATTGCGGATATGTTTCTTAGATGCGGAGCGTTAGCTGTTTTGGGAACATTCATACCCGTAAATGCACAAAGCAATTTGTTGTTGATGCTTAGACTTTTTACATATGTTGTGGAAGCACAACATAAAAACAAGCAATATAAAACACTTTCCGATGCTTGGAGCGGGATTGTTGCAACCAATGCTATTCATGAATTGATGGCAATGTCAGAGAAATTCAAAATATGGATGCACGCTTTTGGCAAAAATGGTAAAAGAAGAATAATGGATTTTCAACTGGAACGTTGCGTAGGTAGATTGCGACCAACTCATATTTATTCGGACACAATAACCATTATTAAGGAGATGTTGTTAGAAGAGGGAATGCAAGGGAAATTTGATAATATTCTTAGCCAAAATGATTATTTTCCAGAGTCGGTTTTCTACCAAATGCTTGGAAGTCCAGAGAATATTTTCTTGTACAATGAGATTTTCGATGAATATATTCAAAAGAATAAATAGCATATCAAAACAATGCATAAATGAATTATAAGAAATTTTGATTTTCGCTGGACTTTTCAAAACTTCTGTGATATTGTGGTGTTACCAAGAAAAGGAGGTAGCATTATGATATTAGAAGCGTTGAAAAGTATGTATCCGAGGACGAGCGAGAAGGTGCTCGTGCTTGTCGAGAGGGATCTTGAAAGGTACAGAAGAAAAGGTCTTACAGCTGACGAAATTGTTGAGATTACGGACAAGCTCATTACTGCACATATAATTAGTGAAGCATTAAAAATAGAGGACGATTCAAAGCCTGTTGGCGATGATTCGTCCTCTTTTTATCAGGAGAGCACAGATGAAGAAGATGATTGATGAGTTGTGGTATGGAAATGTATGTCCGCAGGATGATGCCAGAAACAACACGGAAGAAATGAAGGAGCTGATGAGTTACATAGCTCGGCATCAAGAGGAACTAATGGCAACACTAACGGACGAGCAGAAGGCGATTTTTGAGAAGTTCGATGATTGCTGGAGCGAATACTCAAGCAAGGCAGAAAAGGCGATATTTTCATACGCATTCAAGCTCGGAGCGCGATTGATGCTTGAAGCGTTAACTGATTAAAAAGGAAGCACAGAATAAGTGTCTTTCAAAATTTGATATGCAGTAAGCAAAGAAAAATCCAAACAATTCAGCGTTTACAGAATACTTTGAGTACTTTATCAAAGCAACAGAGTACAGCAACGCATTCAGAGAGCTAAACGAAAAAGATAGATCTAAACAACGAGTATCAGAAAAGCTAAAGGAAACAGCCAAACTCCCACTCTCAAACACGTCGGAGCACATAGGAGCTCCGCTTTAAAATTGTAACCCTCTGCGCTTGTAAAAGAACAAAGTAACACTCTACAGTACACATTTCAACTGTGTGCTTACTCCACAAAACACAAAATATCCGTGTGAGAAGTTAAACGGTGTGTGATGTCGTGTTTTAACAACTATATGTGCCTTTTTTAGTTATGCTTTGTGCACCAAAGAAATTAACAGTATAAATATGTATAAAATAGTTGAATTTTGTTGAAAAATATCTTATAATATACTATGAATAGGTATAAATTTTGTCTCATGAAAAGAAAAACATAATCAAAACTTACATAGGAGGAGAACTTAATGGAGCGAAAAGAAATAGCAATCGATTTATTGCTTCTTTCTAATGAAAATCCGAGGTTAGAACCAGCATTTAGCGAAGATGAGTCAATAACAAACATGGTCAAAGAACAAGGTGACAAGTTGGTTGTTTTAGCTTCAGATATCGTTCAATTTGGGCTGAATCCTATGGATACGATAGGTGTGTATCCATCAGATACGTATGTAGGATATTACGAAGTTGGTGAGGGAAATCGACGATTGTGTGCATTGAAGCTTCTAATAGATCCTAACAGAATATCATTAATAAATCCTAATATGAGCAATAAATTCAAAGAGTTAGCAAAAAACTTTACCGTGCCCCAAAATATCGAAGTAGGCGTTTTTAAAAATGAACTTGATATGAGACATTGGATGGAACTGCGCCACATGGGAGAACAGGGCGGTAAAGGACTTACTAAATGGGATTCTGTTCAAAAAATGAGGTTTCAAAAATCTCAATCTGGACAAGATATCTTGCTAGATTTTTGGACATGGATGATAGAAAATGATATTCTTACTGAAGATGAAGTGCTTCGTGTTACCAAGACAAATTGGCAAAGAGTACTGAGAGATAAGTATTATCCATTTTTAAAGATATACGAGAATGGTCGCTATAATGTGAATCAATCTGATATAGAAGTTTTTACTGAAAGAATTAGATGTATTCAAAAAAATTTAGCAGGTCAAACTGTAGCTATTGTTTATGACCAAGAAAAAATAGAAGACTTTTATAATTTTGTATCAATTGAATTGTATGGAATTCCGTATAAACAGGTTGTGGAAAATGAGACAGAACAAATTCTAATAAAAGTGGAGCCAAAAGACACTCCTGTGAATGTTGAAAAAAATGGAAATAAATTAACAGGAAAAGATAAACAACCTGAAATAAACGAAAAAACAACCGAGGAAGTAAGCAGAGATTTATTCAATAATTGTAGTACTATAATCCCGTTTAATTATAAAATTCGCACATCAAACATGCGTTTGAACAAAATTATAAATGAACTTAAACGATTAAATCCGGATTATTTTCCTAATGCCTGCGGAACCTTATTGAGAACGTTATTTGAATTGTCGGCCAAAGTGTTTCTCGAAAATGAAACTAAAGTCGATCAAACAGAAGTGCACTTTCAAGATGCCATAAGAGCTGCTGCTAATACGTTGAGGGAAAAAGGAAGAATAACCAACGATCAGCACTCATCTATTCTAAAAGATATAGACAATTTAAGAAAAATTTTTAATGGATATATGCATAATACAGATGGATATCCTAACGGATTGGCTTTAAAGGATTTCTTTAAGTCACATGTAACGTTCATTAGAGAATGTTTAATGTAGTTTGTGGGAGGAAAGATTTTGATTAAAAGTATTAACATAATACAGTACAGAAAATTAAAGAACTTGGATTTGGAATTTTCAGATAGGCTAAATGCTATATCTGGAACCAATGGTACTTGCAAAACTTCACTATTGCATTTGATTGGAAATTCTTTGCAAGCTCCAACGAAAAAATGTGATAAAATAATAAACGAAAAGTGTTTGCCTATAATTAAGGCGGTGAATAGTGTTACGAATCCCAAAGTGGAAAGTTTAACTCGCGGCGATACAAAATATAATGACCCAGCATATGGATTAAAGGGACACTTGTTTTCTGTTGATTACTATAACGACTCGCCTACTTTGGAATTTAGAAGACACAACGCATCAAATCAAACAAGGTATTCTGTCAAGCCAAAATATAAAAAAGGAACAGAAGATTCGTTGCCATACTGTCCTGTTATTTATTTGGGACTGTCGAGATTGTTACCATATGGTGAGTTCCAAAATGATGAAGCATTGGCTGGAATTAAGAAAATACTTCCAATAGAATATCAAGATGAAATAGCAGAGATATATAAAAAATTTACAAATTACCAAATAACATACAAAAGCACACAACAAATGGGTGATATAAAGATTAGAAGCGAGTTTTCTAGTAATATAGAGGGTATAGATTCTAATACTATATCTGCAGGAGAAGATAATCTGTATATTATTTTGACCGCTCTTGTCTCCCTTAAATATTATTTTCAATCCATAAACTCAACGGACGAAAGCAAAGTAGAAAGTGTTTTACTGATTGATGAATTAGATGCGACGCTACATCCTGCGTTTCAAATTAAACTTCTAAACTTGTTTAGAGAAATGTCATCTCTATATAAAATTCAAATAGTGTTTACAACTCATAGTATGTCTCTTTTGGAAGAAATGTTAGACAAAAAAGATAATGTGATTTACTTATATGATAATATTTCTTCTGTAGTTCAAATGCACGATTTAGACATATATAAAATTAAAATGCATCTTCAATCATTGACACACGAGAATATTTATGCCGATAAAGTCATTCCAATCTTCACTGAAGACGAAGAAGCAAGAACATTATTAGAAATCATATTTGACTATTTTAGTGAAACCCAACAAGGTTTTACTAACGCCAGAAGATTTTTTCATTTTGTTAAAGCAAACATTGGTGCTGAAAACTTGACAAATATATTTAGTGATGATAAAATACTTCATACAACTATTAGATCTATTTGTATTCTTGATGGCGATAAGAATTTTGAAATGTCGAATTGCGTAATTTCTCTTCCTGGAGGACGAGCACCTGAAAAATTGCTTGTAGATTATGCAGAAAAGCTATTAGCTGAAGATGATCGTTTCTGGGTCGAAAAAGCAATTATAGAAAGAGGATACGGAAAACACTACTACATAGAAAATATACAACAAAAAGTGTCAGCGTTTGAGAAAGAATTGTCTGAATGTAAAGAAAGTGGCGATTCAACAAAAGGTCGGACAAGACAGTTTAATAAGGACTTATTTAGAAATAACAAAACATTTTTTAAGTTGTTATTTAAGCACTGGTTAAATAATGTATCTAATAAATCAGCAATCGATAAATTTTATAATAATTTAAAAGCTTTATTTAAAAAAATCAGCCATTATCATGAAATAAATCCAAATGAATGGATGTGAGGTGTTTGAAAGGGGTGAGATGTTTTGCCAATAGCGTTGTCTCCACTTAGATATCCTGGTGGAAAAGCAAAATTGTACGAATATGTTAGAGCTATAATTGAATCAAACAATCTTCTTGGCGAAACATACATTGAACCTTTTGCCGGAGGAGCTGGATTAGCTTTAAAACTATTAATTAACGGAGATGTTAAAAAGATAGTTATAAATGATTTTGATCCAGCGATCTATGCTTTTTGGTATTGCGTTTTGAATGAAACTAATGCTTTATGCGAATTTATACAAACCGTTCCACTTAACATAAACGAGTGGGATAAACAGAAAAATATTTATTGTCATCCAGATGAATATTCTCGTTTGGAGATTGCTCAAGCAACATTTTATTTGAACAGAACAAATGTGTCTGGTGTTATAACCGGAGGAATGATTGGCGGACGAGAGCAAAATGGTAGATATAAGTTAGATGCACGATTTAATAGAGATGATTTGGTGAAAAGAATTCGCAAAATAGCTACCTATTCTGATAAAATAGACCTTTATAATATGGATGCTACAGAATTTTTGAACAACGGAACATTACAGCATTATTATAAGGCATTTATAAATTTTGATCCTCCATATGTTGAAAAAGGTGGACAGTTATATAAAAACTTCTTTACTGAAGCGGATCATTGTAAATTGAGGGATAACATTATCAAATGCAAAAGAAAATGGATTGTTACATATGATAAGTGCGAATTTGTTTTTAAATTGTATTCCAAATGCAGGGGAAGTTTAGTGGATATAAATTACAGTGCAAATGGATCCAAGAAAGCTCAAGAATATGTATTCTTTAGTAAAAATTTAGTGGTCCCTAATACCATCGAGTTATTATAAACAAAAAGCGAGTGCTGATTTTTTTCGGCACTCGCTTGTTTTATGCATCAATTCGAACCCACAGGGGTTCGATTTTCTCCTTTTCAAGACCGCTTAGGCGAACGTGTCTTGGGGGTTCGAATTAAATAGCTAAACGATTCACGCAAGGCGTGGGTCGTTTTTTATTTCTTACATAAAAATGAAAAGGAGAAAAAAGATGAAAAAAAGTGAAATCAAAAGCTTCAACGAGCTACCGATGCATCTAAATGCAGAGATGGTGGCAAAGGTTCTCGGCATATCCATTTCGGGTGCGTACGAGCTTATGCACAGAAAGGGCTTTCCAGCTGTGCGAATAGGCAAGCGCGTTATTGTGCCGAAGGATCTATTTAAAAAATGGCTTGATGAGGAAATAGCAAAGCGAGGTGATAAAAATGGTTTTTAATCAAAAGAAAAACCCTCGCGATAAATTCTTTCCCGTGCCAAGCGCGATATTTGACCTAGGGCTTGGCTCAGGCGAGATAATCGTGTACGCCTACCTTATGTACTGTGAGGACAGGCGTACCTATCAATGCTACCCAAGCTATAAAACGATAGGCCCGGCAGTTGGAATGAGCATAAACACGATGCGAAAATATGTTCAGCTCCTTGAAAAAAAGTGCCTCATCAAAACAGAGTGGACGATGGTAAACACCAAGGATGGTCGTGCTCACAATGGAAGCCTCAAATATACAATTTTGCCAATTCAGGAAGCCATTGATTATTACGACCAAATCCAAATGCAAAATCTACGAGCAGAGGCATCAAAAATAAGAGCCGAGCAAGCGCTCAAACGATACCGAAAGAAAGCGATTATACGGACGAAAACGAGGAGAGATGCAAATACCAAAGCCAACAAAAAGAACCAAATTTGAGGCAAATAAGGGCAAAAAAAGACGCCCCGGCACAGGCTCGATCAAAAAGGTAGCCATAAACACCTGGCAAGGCAGATACGCCCCTACCGTAAACGGCAAGCGCATCATTCGCCACATCTATGCAAATAGCATCGAGGAATGCGAACAAAGGCTCGCCGAGCTAATAGCCCAAATGAAGGAAGAATATAAGCTGGTATAAAAAAGAGGGGCGATATCGCCCCTCAAATTTTGATATGGAAGTAAGCAAAGATAAGGTGGCAGAGAAATATAGTATTCCGTCAAATTACTTGACATTGCAAGTTAAATATTTTATAATAATATTGATTATATACACGAACGTTGGATAATGGAAGGAAAAAGATAAATGACGTCACATAAAATATTTATTGGCGATAGTAGATCGTTGAACTATATAGAAGACAAATCAGTTCAGCTGATAATAACATCTCCACCATATTGGCAACTTAAAGACTATGGAACTGAAGATCAGATTGGTTTTAACGATAGCTACGAAGAATATATAAACAATTTGAACCTTGTATGGAAAGAATGTTATCGAGTTCTTTCTGATGGTTGCAGACTTTGTATTAACATAGGCGACCAATTTGCGCGTTCGGTGTATTATGGAAGGTATAAGGTAATTCCGATACGAACAGAAATTATAAGATTTTGTGAATCGCTTGGCATGGATTATATGGGAGCGATTATTTGGCAAAAGGCTACCACAATGAACACCTCTGGTGGTGGAGCAATTATGGGAAGCTTTCCATATCCGAGAAACGGCATATTGAAGATGGATTATGAATTTATACTTATTTTCAAGAAGTTGGGGAATGCACCTAAGCCTACTCAGGAACAAAAGAAAGCTTCGGAAATGACCAAAGAAGAATGGAATCAATACTTCGCTTCTCATTGGAATTTCAACGGAGTAAAGCAGATGGGGCATATGGCAATGTTCCCAGAAGAATTGCCTAAACGCTTAATTAAGATGTTCTCATTTGTTGGAGAAACTGTGTTTGATCCGTTTGTCGGAAGTGGAACGACATCTTTGGCGGCAAAGAATCTTGGAAGAAACTCAATTGGATATGAAATCAATAAAGAGTTTGCACCAATCATTAATGAGAAACTAAACGGTTCTTGTTCAATGCTCGATGATTTTGAACTCAATTTCTATGATGATGCACTTGGAGTGAAACAAACATTTAACGATCTTCCATACATATTTGCCGATCCTCACAGAATGGACAAGAAGGTTGATGTGAAGAAACTTCAATTCGGATCCAAAATAGACTCAAGTGAAGCTAAAAGGGAAGAACTGTTTACTGTAAAAAAAGTAATATCTCCAGATAAAATTGAATTAAGTAATGGCTTAGTTGTAAGGTTGCTTGGAGTAAAAGAAAAAGCAGAATATAGCAGTCAGGCAATAGAGTTTTTGCAAGGTAAATTCAATAAGAGAAAAGTATTCTTAAAATACGATATTGAAAAATACGATTCTAATGGTGTATTGATGTGTTACGTATATCTTGACAATAAAACATTCATCAATAATCACTTGATTCGTACTGGATATGTCGATGTTGATACTACATTCGAGTATACCTGTAAAAAGAAATTCTTGAATTCATTATCCCACTAAAATATGGGCGGAGCTTACAACCTCCGCCCATATTTTTTTATTCTTCGACTTCAATAGTCAATCCGGTTTTCTTTTTGGTGTAATAGACCATGGTAACGTCAATCGTTTCGGAAAGGCGTCCCATAGTTTTGTATGTGTCAGGTTTTATGGAATACGGCTTCAAGCCAACAAATCCATCGATTCCTTGAGACTCTTCTTCAGGGGTTGCCAAACGATAGTTCCTACCTTTGATTTCAGCAATTTTTCTCAGGATTGATTTTTGAACGTAGAGGCCATTAAATGTTTTCGTTATAACAAGATCCTCAACCCATTCACGTACCATATCACGATCAATAAGTTGAATTGCATCTTTGAGATTTTCTACTTGCGTAAAGATTTTGTCCGTGGCATCTTCGATTGCATAAGGATATCTTTCTGTATACCATTCTGCCCAATCATCAATTGTTACATCATCGGCTTGTTCTTCGTACTCGGGGAAAAGCTCCGATAATTGTCCAACTACTCTAGGACGAGTACCTTGTGCGTTTTGATTGGCCCAGTTAATTAACTGTGAGGTGTATTTAGGAAAAATGTGATTTTCGCTTTCATTTAGTGAAAAGAGTTCATCGTTATATATTGTAAAGATCATTGTTTTTGTCTCCTATTGAAGTTTTCTGTTATAAGATTCTTTCTTTCCTCAATGCCAGCTATTCTCGAATTGAGGTTTTCAATATATTCGTTTAGCTCACTTTTAGATGTAATTAGGTAATAGCCGCGATTGTCCGCTGCCAAGGGAAGTTCATACTGTCGAGCACATTCCAAGATAAGCGCACGAGTCTTAGCCTGAGTAGCATCTTCGTTAATTCCAATTATTTTAGCGATTTGCTTGGATGTTATCTTATTAGATTTTCCAACATGCTTTTCTAACTCGACTTTAATTTTTTCAATCTTATCCATCTTTTTTGTCCTCAACCAATAATTTGTATGCTTCAATTCCAAGAGCGTTAGCAATTCTTTGAACGTTTTCTAAAGCAATGCTGCGGCGATAACATTCAATTGCGCTGATATATGTGCGGTGTAATCCGCACTTCTCGGCAAATGCCTCTTGTGAGAGACCGAGTTGTGTGCGATAATTTTTGAGATTATCTCCAAACACTTTTACGATGTCCATATATACCACCTCCATTTTAATTATTATATCGTTTTGAATACAATTAGTCTACATACAATAAGTAACAATGAATTGAAATTTGATGCGCGTAAACAAAGAAAACACTGATGAAGAGCTAAAAATCTCATCGGTGTTTTTTGTTGTATTATGTTGAAAGAAAGTATATATTATGGTATAATAAACACAAATAATTTATTAATTAGATAAACTGGAGTATATATGAGAAAAGCTTTTGTATTTGATACTAATTTTATAATACAGACAAAAAAATTAGATGAAGTAATTGAAAATTTGAAGGAACAGTTTACTGTATATGTTACACAGGTTTCAATTGATGAGAGAATTGCACAACAATGTAGAGAATTAAAATCATTATACGAAAATATAGATGCAATTATAAATGATGACAAATACAAACATATTGTAACTATAAAAATAAAAAAATCTTTCGAAGAAAAAGCAGAACAATATAGTCAATCGATACAAGAAAACTATAATAAAACTTTTGGTGAAAATATAATTCCATTAAAAAAAGACGCAGATACTTTGGATTTGGTTTTATATCGTGCCAACAATAAACAACCGCCATTTTTAAATGTTCAAAATGCAAGTGATAAGGGATTTAAAGATTGTTTGTTATGGTTATCAATAATCACATTTTTTGAAGAACGCGGTGAAGAAGAGGTTGTTTTTGTCACAGAAGATAGTGGCTTTTTGAAGACTCAAGAATTTTTATCAAAGGAGTTTAAAAGTAGAACGGGCAAACAAATAGAATTTAAACCCAATTCTTATTATAAAGAGTTACTTGCAACAGATAATGTTCCCAAAGAAGTTGTAGTAAAGGAAACATTTGATGCTAACAAATTAAGAGTAAAGATAAATCGTGTTATCAAATCACTTTGTTATAAAGAAGAGATAGATGATTGGGGAGAACCATACTACATAAAAGCGTTTACAACATCTAAAAAAATTGACCATCAATTTATTGAAATAATCTTTAATAATTTGAATCAATTTGTTAAAGATCATATTTTCAATGAAAATGTTTTTGCAGAAGATGTATTTGGAGTGGATGATAGAATAGCAAACGGAGATGTAAAAGTGAACATGGAAGATTTGGCGGAAGCAAGGGATTTGTATAACGATATTTTAAAAAATTACCCAGACTATATTCAACCCTTTTACAGTGTAGCAATTGATGTTTTTAATGAAAATTATGTCTATCAACCACCAATGCCTTTTGAATTTTCAGATGGCGACTTACCATTTTAATTTTACGCAAATTAACGATCAATTTATGTTCTAAAGCAGGCAAGCATGTGGAACAGGCATTTTGGAGTGTAGCATAGTCACTTGAAATGAGATTTTTGGGAATAGTGAAAAGGCGGGAAAGTGGCGTAGATAAAGGAAAATCGGAGGTTTTGAAAAGCCTCCGATTTTGTGTTTTATTAGAAAGTGTATGAGATATGCAGTTCACCCCAAACATTAGATACCGAATGAGCCAGTTAAGGGATCTTTGAAAATGTTAATTTCAGGTGTTTCAAAAGTAAATATTACAAATAGAAATGCAACGATTAAAAGCAGAAAAACGCAGAATTTTGGTAGCTTACAACGTGTTGTATTAGTAGAAAAAAGTCGTGATTCGTATATATATGAAATTGTAGCACAGATAAAGAAAATTGCTATATTAAACCAATCAGGCGATTGGCCAAACACTCCGTTGTAGGTATAAAATATTACAGGAATCATTATAAGGCCAAGCAAAATTCCTCGTAGCTTGACACACCAAAAGCCTTTAAAATCCCTAAAGAAAAAGCTCTGTATTATAGCAAAGATAAACATCGGCCAAAATAGTAATTTCATATGCTCCCATGTCGATTCATTTACTCCTGAAAATGGAGCAATCCATATAGGTTTACCGATCCATTCATATAAAAAATGTAGTATTGTGCCACTTAACGAAGTTACTGCCAAACCCATTAATTGCCATAAATTTTTATTTTTCATCAAATCACCTCATATTATCTATATTTTAAAAAACGATATATATGCAAGCGTATCTTGAAATAAAAGTTAAGTTTTGGTATAATATAATAAAGGATTTTGTGGAGGGACAACTATGTTTAATAAGCATCAAATAAAGAGAAATGCTTGCCAATTATTTGGTGGTCAAGCAAAGTGTGGATATGATTGGTGGTGGCATTCCTTTACTGCTCATAATGAAAAAACAGGAGAGGAAAAAGCATTCTTTATTGAATATTTTCTATGTAATCCTAAAAAAGGCAAAAAGGATCCAGTCTTTGGTCAGTTAGAAGATAACAAGAATAATAAAATTAAACCTTCGTATTTAATGGTAAAGGCTGGGACTTGGGGAGAGGACGCAAGACAGCTTCATAGATTTTATGGTTGGGAAAGCGTTGAAGTTTCTTATAAGGTACCATTTTTAATAAAAACTGACGAATGTATGTGTACTGAAACAGAAATGTATGGTTACGTTAAGGTTGAAAATGCTGAAAATCATCCCGAATGGATGTGTCAAAACGGCGAAATGTCATGGAATTTAAAAATAAACAAGCAAATTGCTTTTAATGTAGGCTATGGAGCTGGCGCATTATTTAGAAAAATGCAATTATTTGAAATGTTTTGGCACGCTGAAGGAATGAAAAGTGGCTATGAGGGAGAAGTTATTTATAACGGCGAAAAATACATAGTAGATATGGATACCTGCTACGGCTATGCAGATAAAAATTGGGGCAAGAATTTCACATCTCCTTGGGTATGGCTATCTTCAAATAATTTAGTAAGTAAAAAGACGGGTAAAAAATTAGAAAATAGCGTATTTGATATAGGCGGAGGATGCCCTAAGATTGGCCCTATTGCGTTAAAGCGCAAGCTATTATCTGCTTTTTTCTATGAAGGCAAATGCTACGAATTTAATTTTTCAAAGTTTTGGACATTTACAAGAACAAAATTTGAATGTAAGGAAACTAATACACAAATTATATGGCATGTAGAGCAGAGAACGTGGCGCAATAAAATGGTAACTGATATTACCTGTGAAAAGAAGGACATGTTACTTGTCAATTACGAAGCACCAAATGGCGAAAAACTCCACAATCGTCTTTGGAATGGTGGAAACGGCAAGGGCTTAGTAAAGCTATATCGCAAAGGTAAGTTAATTGATGAAATAATTTGCGAAAACGTCGGCTGTGAATATGGAGAATATGACAAGAAATAGAGAATGAAAAACCCACCTCAATTGAGGTGGGAATTTTTTTGTATAAAACTTTTTTAACGTATAAATTCAAGTAATTTATTGATATTACACAACACTATGGGAAGCCTCCTTACGGAGCTATTTCTGCCGAGCCTTATGCTAGCAAGCTGACAACGGCTTTCGTCAGAAATGCGAACCCAATCCAAGCATAGCTTTGAAGATGGTTCGCCGTGAGGGCACTAAAAAAAGGCATAGCCACAATATGTGACTATGCCTTTTTTGGCACCCGCAACGGGAATCGAACCCATAACTAACCCTTAGGAGGGGTTTATTATATCCATTTAACTATGCAGGCATATTCCTGCTCAAGAGAGCAGGTTATTAATCTTTAACAAACAAAGATCTTCTAAAGAAATCTCTGTTTTCTTTGTTTTTATATTTCAAAGTATCTGTTGAGTTTATAATAGGATAATATTCACTACCTGATACAACAAAATGTTCAATTAGTGAAATATCAATTGCTTGAAATGCAGAAAGAAGTTGTCGAGTTGTTTCAATATCCTCCATTGATGGACAAATGCTACCATTTGGGTGGTTATGAGCTAAAACAACCATAGAAGCATTATATTTTACAAAATGATCAACAATTTTTCTTGCAGAAACATGAGCAGAGTTGACTGTGCCCTCGTGAATTTTAACAGTAGCAAGAACTTCAAAATTGTTGTTTAGAAAAACGGCATATACAATTTCACGTGTTTCGCCAAAATATTTGTCAACCAAATAGTCACCAAGCTTTTCAGCAGTATCAAATTTTTTATCCTTGCCATGCTTACTATCAAGATATTCACGAGCAATCGCAGGAACAAGCTTAATCAATGTAGCACTATTTTCCTTTATTCCAGTCACATTTAGAAGCTCCTCAAACTCGGCATCAAATACACCACTTAATGTACCGAAATGGTCTAAAAGATTATGAGCAATTTCATTTGTGTCCTTTCGAGGAATGGAATAAAAGAGAAGTAATTCTAATATATTGTGAGCTTCAAAGTTGTTTAGTCCTGTTTCGTTAAATCTGTTTTTTAATCTTTGGCGATGACCTTCATGTAGATTTTTATTTTCACTCATTTTTTAACCACATCTTTTTTATTAGTTTGTGCAACGATATAATGAGGACGATTTTTAACCTCATTGTATATTTTTGCAATATACATACTTACTACATATAGGCATATCAGCAAAATACCAGAAATAAACAGAACAGAGAATACAAGTAATAGAGTAGTAAAAGCACTACAATCCCATACATTAGGTAAGTTACAAGTTACTGCATTATATATTGAAAAACCGAGTGGAGCAAAAGAGCCCAGCATAAATAAAATACCAAAGAAAAGTGATATTTTAAGTGGAGAATTAGAAAAACCAATTATTCCATCAAGGGAATACTTAAATAGCTTCCAAAAGCTCCATTTACTTTCACCAGCAACTCTTTCTACATTTTCAAAAGGTAGCCAGTGAGTTTTAAATCCTATCCAACCGAATATAGCCTTAGAAAATCGTGTACTTTCACACATAGAAACGATGGCTTCAACCATTTCTCTCTTCATAAGGCGAAAATCTCTTGCGCCAGTTACAATATCAACATTAGTCGAGCGTCTCATAATCCTATAAAAGCATCTTGCAAATAAGGAACGTAAAACGGGCTCACCCTTACGTGAAACACGTCTTGTAGCAACGCTGTCATATTCACCACGTTCCAAAATTTCAACCATTTGTGGAAGTAATGAGGGAGGGTCTTGCATATCGGCATCCATAACAGCAGTATAATCGCCAGTCGCATTACAAAAGCCTGCATACATAGCAGATTCCTTACCAAAATTCTTTGAAAATGAAATGTATGTCACTCTCTCATCAGTCTTAGCTAAATCCTTCAAAATAGAAAGTGTTTTATCCTTTGAACCGTCATCGACAAAGATAAATTCAAAGTCATAGCTTTCCATTTGTAAAGAAACCTTTTTTAGCTCATCATAAAATGGCAATAAAGAGCTTTCTTCGTTGTAACAAGGGATAATTAATGAAATTTTAATAGAAATCACTCCCTGAAACTTAATCTTAAACAAGGTTATTTTACCATATTATTCTCACTCTGTCAACTTTTAATTTTATATTGACAATGAATATTAAATATGTTACAATTTTTATATTAAAGGTAGGTGAGGCTATTGTTCAAAATCAAGGTTGCTGGCTTTATAATTGAAATTTATAACAAGTATGATTTCGTTAAAAATCAATGTGAAAAGTACATATACAATGGTGACGGTTGTGACATCAAAGCATCTTGCACCTATGAGCAAATAGCAGAAGAAAAAGAATTTTTAGCTGATCCTCAATATTCTGATGGATACATTGAAAGCGTTTGTATATACAGAAATATATGTCTTCAACTCCCAGAAAACGACGCCTTTGTAATGCACGCCGCTGTTATAGGAGTAGAGGATAAGGCATATGCTTTTACTGCAAAAAGCGGAACTGGTAAAAGCACACACATAATCCAATGGAAAAAGCTTCTTGGAAAGAGGGTATATGCTGTAAATGGTGATAAGCCGATTTTGAGATTTGCAAAAGGAAAACTATACGCTTGTGGTACACCCTGGTGTGGCAAAGAAAATTGGAATAATAATGTAGCTGTCGAGCTTGCTGGTATTTGCTTTATTGAGCGTGGGGAGAAAAATATAATAGAAAAAATATCCACAGAGCACGCTGCTCCTATGATAATGAAGCAAATCCTATTGCCACGAGATTTAGTAGGTGCTACAAAGACACTAGAGCTTGCAGACAGAATGCTCAAGTGCACAGATCTTTGGAGGTTAAGGTGTAATATTTCTTTAGAAGCAGCAGAAATTGCATATAATGCGATGAGTGGAGGAAAAAATGAAAATTAGAAATGGTTTTATTTTAAGAGATGTCGGTGGAAAAACATTCGTAGTAGCTATTGGTGAGCTTAGTAAAAAATTCAATGGTATGATTACCTTGAATGAAACAGGTAAATTTATATGGGAACAACTACAAAACGATACTACTGAAGCAGAAATAGTTGACAAGATGCTATCAAGATACGAGGATGTAGATAAAGCGATTGTTGAGTCCGATGTTTCGAATTTTATTGACAAGCTTAAAAATGATGGAATTTTAGAATAATGGAATTAAACGAAATTTGGCCATTAATTAGCGAGGCGATTAAAGATGGTGGACAATTTGAAATGATGCCACGTGGTATAAGCATGCTTCCTTTAATTCGTCCAGCTCAAGATAAGGTCGTTCTAATCGAGCCACATGATATAAAGAAACAGGATATAGTTCTATATCGCAGAAATAATGGAAAATTTGTTTTACATCGTGTTATGTATATAAAAAATGGCGAATATTTTATGTGTGGCGATAATCAATCGTTTCTTGAACGAGGAATAAAAATAGAGAATATTCTTGCAAAGGTTAGTGAAATCAAAAAAGATGGTAACACAGTGGATACAACCACAAAGGAATATAAAAAATATATAAAAAGGCTTTATAGAAAAATTCGCAAAGCGAGAATAAGATCTTTTTTAGGAAGAATAAAAAGAGTATTTATAAAAAAGAAAAAAATCGACCAATAAAGGTCGATTTTTTTAGTTAGTTTTAATTAAATGATATATAAATCTAGCTATATAGCTTATAAAAATTATTGTAATAATTGATAAATATGATATAAGCATAATGAGATTTAAAGCATATGAAGCACCATTGCAACCAATTAATGGTGATAATGCAATGTTAAAAGAAACAATACATTGTGGTAAAAAAACTAAAAGCATTATAAACATTCGGCTGATTCTAATCAATCTAAAGGTAAAAGCGATGATTGTAATAGCACAAATTGAAATTAGAGAGATAGGGAAGAACCACTTAAAAAGAAAGACAACATAAGTCCACGCCTCTGCACGTGCTTCGCCTGATTTTACCCAAAAATTTATTAGAAAGACCAAAGCAATAAGAATGTGAACAAAAAATAGACCCGTACGGATAATTGAGAAGAATTTTTTTACATCCTTTGAAGAAATTGCTTTAAAAAATACTGCAAAATATATTAAACAGAATATTGAATAGTGACACCAAAAGCCTGTTTTCCAAAGAAATAAGTTTGCTATTATTAAAGCAAGGGAAACATTAAATATGGTTAAAAATACAAAGCCAGACCAAGAAAGCTGAAGACTACCAATTTTTATTGCTTTATTTTTTTGTAATGACATAAACACTTTAGCTAAAAAGCCTACTACCCCCTTAATCTTGATAATATTATAGTAACAAAAAAAGAATCAATTGTCAATAAAAGAGATAATTTAATTGTTTTTTGTGTAAATAGAAAAGTTGACCTCAATATTAGTGTTCAATTCGGTTATGTTTTCTAATTTTTTCTTGTCAGTTAAGCTGGTTCTATGATAATAAGGTGTCATAGTGAAAAGATTGTTTATAGTTTCGTTACCATGGATTACTGTTTCGTATTTTAAATTGATAGTATCAACAAGTGAAAAGCCTTCGTAAATTGACTGCTTATCCTCGTTTAAGTATAAATTGTCGTATAAGATTCGTTTTAATCCATCTAAATGAAAAACTCCAGCGCTGACTACAACTAAATATCCATGGGGCTTTAAAATGCGAGAAAATTCTTTGTCTGCAACAGGGGCAAAAAGGCTCGTTACTACATCGACAGAATTATCTAATAAAGGTAAATCGAAAATATTTGATACAGAAAAAAGTGCATTTTGAGAATTGATTCGTTTTGCACACTTAGATGCATGATCACAACCATATTTTGTCATATCAAAGCCTAAAATCAACGAGCTAAGAAATTGCTGTGCAATATGCAAAGAATAATACCCTTCACCACAACCAGCATCGACAATTACATTTCGTGGAATTTTAGAAATAATGCTACATAGCTTTGTAGCTATTGGCTCGTATGTGTTGCTCTCAAAAAACGCTGAGCGAGCCTTTACCATTTCCTTAGAATCGCCAGCCTTAAAATTATTTCGTTTACCAGGGTTGAGTAAATTTACATATCCAGAAGAGGAAATATCGTACGAGTGATTATTTTCACACTTGTATGAATTGTTAATTCTATTTAGGACTTGCTTACAAATAGGACAAATATACATATATACACCATTTCTATTTTTTTGTTGAATTTATTAGGCAAATATATTATAATATAAAATGAAAAGCAATTCAAGTATCGGAGGTGATTTTTTGATATCCTTGAATGAGCTATATACTGTGACAATTGAAGATGTAAACATTTTTGGAAATGGTGTTTGTAGGATAGAAAACACTGTTGTTTTTGTTGATAAAGTGCTAATCGGTGAAATATGCGAAATTGAAATAGTTAGAATATATAAGAGCTATGCTTATGGAAAAGTAAAAAGGATAATTAAAAAATCTGAGGAAAGGGCGAAAATAGCTTGTAGTCATTTTGGAAATTGTGGGGGGTGTTCCTTCTTACATACCACATTTGAAAATGAAAATAGAATAAAAGAGAAATATGTTAAGGACACATTTAAAAAGGCTAAAATAGAAATTGACGTTGAAAAAATCTGCGCGCCAATAGAATGTGAGTATCGAAATAAAATTGTTTTATTTTTTGACGGAGAGGGCTTTGGATATAAAAAAGAAAAAACAAACGAGATAGTTATACACGAAAAATGTATTTTGAACGAATATGTATTTGATAAAATAGCAAAAGAAAGTGCTAAGCTTTTTAAAGGAAAAGGTGTTAGGGCGATTAGCATAAGAAAAAGTACAGACGATGAAATAACACTTTGCGTAATAACATGTGAAGAATTAAGTTTGGTGGAATATGTGTCGAAAATAACTATATTAGTGCCAGAAATAAGAAATATATTTTATTCTGTGTGCTCTGATAAAGAAATTGTGCTTGAGAAACAGAAATATATTCGAATATATGGAGAGGGATATATTTATGATAGCTTATGCGATTTGAGATTTAGAATTTCACCAGAATCGTTTTATCAAGTTAACCATTTATGTGCTGAAAAGCTTTACGAAAAGGTTGTTTCTTTGGCTGATTTAAGTAAAGATAGTAAATGTGCAGACTTGTTTTGTGGAACGGGAACAATCGGTATAATTTGTGCTAAAAGAACAGGCTCTAAGGTTTACGGAGTTGAAATAGTTGAAAAAGCGATTGAGGATGCAAAGTATAATGCTGAGTTGAACGCCATAACGAATGTTCGTTTTGAGGCTCAAGATGCCTCGAAATTTAACGAAAAGGTTGACACCATAATAATTGACCCTCCAAGAAAGGGCCTTTCAAAATTTATGATTGATACGCTTTTAAGATTAAATCCACAAAAAATAGTATATGTTTCGTGTAATGTAGATACCCTTGTAAGAGATATAAAAGTTTTAACAAAAGAATATGTAATTTCTTCACCAGTATCAATTTTTAACATGTTTCCTAAAACATCTCACGTCGAGAGCGTCGTTTGTCTTAGAAAGGAATAAAAATGAAAAAAGAATTTGAAATTTATAGATCTAATTTTTATGGAATTATATTTTTGATTGCATCAATTTTGTCATTTATAATTGGACTTTTATTTATAGTAACAAAAATAGAGTGGTCTGGATTTTTAGCAACAATATTCTTTTTGCTATTTGCTATATTTATTGGAGCATTTGCTTTATTTTTCTTAAGGCCCTTCGTTGCCGCAACAATTAATAAAGAGAAATTAATTGTATATGATAAAAAAATAAACGAAATAGCTTTGGATAAAATTAAAAAGTTTGAGATCAAATACCATCTTATGTCACTTACAGTGAAGGTGTATGCCGAAGAAGAAACGCACGAATTTGAATGGTTTGTTTCAAAATCATATGAAGTAGCAGTTCTTTTGCAGGATTTTTTAGAGAAAATGGGAAAAGAAGTAGTCGCTGACGAAAATAATATTAAATAAAATATTGACTATATTTATCAAATGTGCTAAAATATATGCGTATAGAACTGAAAATTTGTGCAAAGTGATAAGGAGGCTTGAATGAAAAAGTTAATTGCCTTACTAATAGCAATGATAATGATATTAGGTTTAGTTTCGTGTGGAGGTGGCGATGGTGGTGAAACAGAACCTGAAGAAAAACCACCTGTAGACACAAGCTCTGGTGGAGAAAGTGGAACTGGCTCAGGTTCTGGCTCTGGAACTGGGGGAGATTTAACAGATGATCCTATAGTAACACCACCTGATATAGAAAATGTCGATATTCCAACTGCATCAGATGTTTTAAACAATAATTTTAATGTGTTTGATGATGTTGAATACAAAGAGCAAACTAAAACAAGTGGTTTTTATGATGTTATAGATGTTGATGTTTCAAAAGAAGCAAACAATATTACATATAAGATCCAAACAGGTGGAGCATATAGACTATTTGGAAAAAGTATAAATGGTTGTATTTATGTAAAAGCACCTGACGAAAATGTATATTTGATACTTGATGGTTTGGATTTAACAAATATGGGCTCTGCTCCTGCAATTTACGCAGAGGATTGCAAGTCTGTTACCGTTATCTTAACTGAGGGAAGTGTAAACTATTTAAGAGATAGCTCTAAAAATGGTGAAAATGGTGTATTACGTGTAAGATCATGTAATTTAACATTAGATGGTAAAGGTACACTTAATGTTGTAGCTAACAGAAAACATGGAATATCTAACACTAAAGAAATAACAATAAAGGGTGGTATTTATAACATTACAACACCAACTACAGACGGCCACGCAATATACGGAAAGCTTGGATTGCAAATTGATAGTGGAAGCTTTGATATTAATGCAGGTAAAAGTGGATTCAAGAGTGGCGACGTAGAGGATGATGGAACTATAGTTAGCGGATATATAACTATCAATTATACTAAAGCAATAATTTCATGTGGAACCAATGCATTTAACTGTCAAGGTCCAGTGCAAATTAATGGAGGCTATTTCAAAATAAATGCCAATACAGGCAATGGTATTGATGCTACGGAAGACATTAATATTAGCAATGCAACACTTATTATTAATTCAAGTAAGTCTGCGATTACAACTGATAAAGATAAAAATGTTGTAATAGGTGGAAATACTAATTTGAAGCTTGAAACAACTGGTAATGGTATTTCTGCTACAAACATTTCTATAGCAACTCAGGGGTTTATTTATATTAAAACAACCGCTACTTATGAATTGTATGACGAAGCAAGTGACACAAGTGAAACCAAACCCGACCTGTTTGTATTAGAAAATGGATATTATGTTGCATACGATGAAAGTAAGCATGATTCTAAAAAACTTTATACAAGACGCAATTGCAAGGGATTAAACGCTGATGATATTAAAATATCGTCAGGAGTGATTGGAATTGATTCCTTTGAAGACGCAATCAATACAACATCTCTTGATATAATAGATGCAACAATCGTTTTAAATACATTGGCTGATGGCGTTGAGGCTAAAAATGTAACAATTAATGCTACAATAACCGTTCTTAATTCGCAAAAGGGAATAAGAGGAGAAGAATCACTAACAATCAATGGTGGGTTAGTTACTGTAAATGCTTTGACAGATTCTTTGAATTCTGATAATGCTATCATTGAAGATGGTATTGTTTATTTATTTGATAAGATTGACAAAGGAACTGAAGGAACAGTAAATGTTAATGGTGGTACCGTTCTCATGTTATCTACAACAAAGAGTGCTCAATATACAAGTGGTACTCAAAGATACAGGTCTGGAAAGGTAACAAATTTAGATCTTTGCAATGCTGGCTCATGGATGAAAGTTACTTTAGGTGAAAACTCTGTTGTTCTATATTTACCAAAAGACTATACTAACAAAATGGCATTCTATTATAGCGATGCTGATGCAACAAGCAAAATCACCATTGAATTTGGTACATATGAAAAGGGTGAAGAAGTAAATCCATTTGTATATAAGGATGGAACATTTACAACTGAAAAAAGCGAACAAATTTAATTTAAAAATGCCTACACGAGAAAAGTGTAGGCATTTTTCATTATTGATTAGCTTTTTCTAATATAACAAGCAAGACAGCATATATAAAAGTAGGGTATAAATTAAAAAGATGATTATCTAAAAGTGAGCATAATAACAATGACGTTATAGACAATGCTATAAAAAAAGTAAATTTATTGCGGTTTTTAAAAATGAAGCGTACAGTCTCAACTCTGTGCCACAAATATGAAACAAGACCAACTGTTCCACAGGTTGTCATCATTTGTACAATAGTATTATGAAACCTAAATGGCAAAAAGCTAATAAATTGATGCTCGAGAACAAACGGGGAATAAAAGCCTCTACCAAAAACAGGATTAGCTAAAAAATTCAATATTCCGTATGCATAAATTTTGAATCGACCATTATCATCAAAGCCACGAGAGGTAAAATCGTTTAAGAGAGAGAGGATTTTCTCTCTAAAAACTACCACGAATATAATTCCTATCAAAATCATCGAAAGCGTTAAAATTCGGCTTTGTAGCTTGTTATAACCGATAAAACAACAGCATATTATGCAAACTATAATAATCAGTGATGCTGTCAATAGTGAAGAACGACTTAGCGTTAATATAATGGCTATATATGAAATGATTCCAGTTAGATAAAAAATAAATCCGTATTTTTTTACTGTACATGCAAAATAAAAATGCGCAGGAAGAAAGAATGCAAGCATTCCACCCATATTATTCCACATGCCCCAACCAAAGAGAAGGCTTTCCTTGACGATTTGCCCGTTTTCAATGATTGATTGGTTTGCAAAAGTTAAAAAAACTTGCGAGGAAAGCAATAATGATAAAAGGAACAATATATAAAAAATGTATTCCTTTAAATCATTCGATTTGTGTAAATTGATAGAGAAGATAAAATACACAAATAACAAGCAAGCGACAAGAGCGATTGCAAAAATAATATTAATATATGCATATTCAGCAGAACTAAACAAGCCGTTTGTTAAAAACGAAACAGAAAGAAGAACGATTCCAAAAACAAGCTTTGATTTATAAAAGCCTTTTAAATCAATGCTTTTTCTGTGTAAAATGAAGTGACAAACAAATGCTATCACAACTATAGTTGCAAGTATTATCATCGCAATTAGGTATGGCTTTTCAAAAAATTTATCACTTGAAACACTTTTCTCAGAAAACATAAAAATGAAAAAGAAAAGTGGAGAAATAAGGAATTTCAAGTCGTCACATATCAAAAGACCGACTATTGCACTAAAAATCAAAAAACCAGCACAAATTTCTTCTATAGAGAAGGTATGAGCAATAAATGTAATAAAAAAAACGAAAAGAGGATAAAACTTGCTGTTTAGAAACGCTTTGCTATTATTTAAAAGCTTAATCACAAATACCTCCTTTAGTAAAAAATAGGAATTCGGACTTCAAGAGCCGAATTCCTACATATTAGTGTAAATTATTTTTTATCAGGATTGTTGGCAGTAGATTTATTGGAATTATTATGACCATAGCCATAATAATCGCCATATCCGTAGCCGTATTCGCCACCACTTCCAATTCGTCCACCATAATAACCATGCTTACCATAGTATTTTTTATAATAGTTATTGTAATATGATGATGATTTAACGGGAATACGATTTAAGATAGCTCCAAGAACCTTGCAGTTACTCTTTTCAAGCTGAGCCTTAACGTCTTGAGCAAAACGATAGCTGATTTCGTTAGCAGTTATTACCAAAATAGAGCCATCACAGAATTTAGAAACAGCAGATGCGTCAATAACTGCACCTAAAGGAGCTGCATCAACGATTACATAGTCGTATTCTTCACGTGCCTTTTTAAGTAGTTCCTCGAATTTTTTTGAACCTAAAAGTTCAACAGGATTAGGAGGAAATGCTCCTGCAAAAATCATGTGAAGATTTTCTATTTGAGTAGAATATAGAATGTTATCAAAATCTGTTTGACCAGAAAGGTATTCACTTAAGCCTAAAACTTCATTATCGTTGGTTGTATATTCAGAAGCAAATACTGATTTACGTAAGTCTGCGTCAATCAAAAGAACTTTTTTATCATAAATAGCCAAAGATTTTGATAATTCGATAGAAACAGTACTTTTTCCTTCGTTTTTCACACAACTTGTAATTAAAACTGTTTTAATATCATCTCCAGAAAAAAGGAAATTTGTACGTAGAGTTTTGAAGGCTTCTTGAATGCTATAATTTAATTTTTTTGTTTCGTTAATAATAGTGGAATTCATATTAGATACCTCCAATTACTCAATTTCAGGAATAGCACCGAGGACATTCAAGCCAAGACGCTTTTGAACATCGTCAGGTGTTTTAATTTTATCATCAAAAATGAAGATTACAATTAAAATTGCACAAATTAAGATCATACCAAGAAGGAATGAAATAATGATGTTAGATATAAGGTTGATGTTAGATGGACCACCAGGAATTGTGCCACGCGATGTGATTTCGGTTTTAACATTTGGATTTGGATCCATGAGTCCTGTGCTATCATTAGGAATACCCATTATTTCAGTTTTTACATAATCTTCATAGTAATAGAGAACAGCGTTTGAAACGACAGCAGAAAGAACAGGATCTGGAGTTGTAGCTGTTACGGTTACAAATGGAGAATCCTCGTCTGCTGAAATTGAAATATAACCACGAATTTGCGAGCCTGAGATACCCTTGGTTCCAACAACATCTCCAAAATAACCAACAAAGCCTACACTTTTTGCTCTTTCATATTCTTCGTTTGAAATCTTGCCCTTTAATACAGAAAGCATAACTGTCATTGTTTGTTGCTCGTCAATCTTATGATTAGCATTTAAATTTTCAGCAACAAGATTGCAGAAATCACCCTTAATAATTGTGGGACTCGCGCCAGATAAGCTTTGTCCAACAACCCAGTCGCCTTGTGAGTTACCACTGCTTGAGTCGTTTAGAATAAATAAAGTTGTAGATGAAGAGTATTTACGAGAAATACCATAATTGGTATATAAGAATGCAGCTATGGCAAAGCATAGTGATACAACTGCAATAATCCAAATCTTGCTTAAAAGAAAACGAGAAATGTCTCTTATATCGATTCCGTCATGTGTCTTATTATTTTTCTTGGTTTCCATTGAATTGCTCCTTGTTTATAATAGTCTTTCGTTTTTTAAAATGCGTTGTGGATTGGTATAAAAAATTTTTTTTGCAAAGCTGTCACCATATTTTCTTAGAATAAAATCATATGCAACTGACAATTTTGGAACAAGTAAATTATTATCATGTGAATCCGTGCAAATTAAATCGACGAGTGAATTTTTTAACAATTTTTTGATAAAACGTGCAGTTTTCCCAAATCTAATGTTCAAACTTAAAGAGTTAATTTGTAGAACGATGCCTGATTTGTGTAATTCTTCCAAAAAAGGGAGATTTTTATATAAGGCAGAGTAACGTTCAATATGAGCTAAAATAGGTAAGTATCCTTTTCGTGACAACTTTAAAAGAGTGTCTTTAATTTCAAATATAGTTGATTCTGGCCTAAATTCTACAAGAATATATTTGGTTTCGCCAATTAATTTGCATTTTTTAGATGCTAATGATTCACAAATGTCTGCGTGAAAGAGAACTTCGTTTCCTAAAATTAGCATTAAATCGGGATATGTATCCTTAGCAAACTCAACTAATGAATTGAAATTGCGATTTATCTTATTATTATAACTCTCAATAGCCTTGTCATCACTAAAATGATGAATTTTGAAATGTGGTGTAAAGCAAATGGTTCTAATGCCATCGTCATATGCTAATTTCAACATTTCTTTTGAAACCTCTATACTTTTAGCACCATCATCAATTTCGTATAAAGTGTGACAATGTAAATCTACAAAATTATGCAAAATTATGACTCCTATTCGCGTTTCATACAACAATCATTTTATCACAAGGGGTGTAATTTGTCAATAGATAAAGTAAATAAAATATATAATTAATATATTATTGACAATGGACAATTAATTTGGTACAATTCTTAATGAGGTGATAAAAATGAATGTGTTGTTATGCGCTATTAATAGTAAGTATATACATTCGTCGTTAGCGGTATGGTGCCTTGCGGGAGGAATAAAAGAATTTGCTCCTGAAATCAACGTCAAAGTGATGGAAGCAACGATAAATGAGAAATTTGATGAAATATACGCAAAAATTTTATCGGAAAAATTTGATATAATTGGATTTAGTACATATATATGGAATCTTGAGCTTGTGTTGAAAATATCAGAAAAGCTCAAAAGTGAAACAAATAAAACAATTGTATTGGGTGGACCAGAGGTTAGTTATAATTCAAAAGAATTAATAAGGAAGTATTCCTTTGTAGATTTTATTCTCTGTGGAGAAGGTGAGAGATCGTTTGCATTTCTTTGCAAAAAAGCTCCACTTAACGAAATTGATGGACTATGTTATAGAATGGGTGGAGAAATTTACGAAAACAAAAGTAAGATATTATTGGAAAATCCACCTTCACCATACATTCCAGAATATTTCGATAGCTTAAATGGAAGGATAGCATATATTGAAACAAGCAGAGGCTGTCCATTTAATTGTGCGTTTTGTTTATCGGGTAGATGCGAGGGGGTAAGATTCTTTGATATTGAGCAAACCAAAAAGAACATATTAAAGCTTGCAAATTCAGGAGCGAGCACAATAAAATTTATTGACAGAACATTTAATGCAGATAGAAAAAGAGCGATAGAAATATTCAAGTTTATTATAGGAAATTATGGCAAAAAAGTGCCACCCAGTGTATGTTTTCATTTTGAAATAGAGGGCGAATTGATTGATGATGATACAATAAACGTGCTTAAAGATGCACCAGAGGGTTTGTTTCAATTTGAAATCGGAATTCAAAGCTTTAATTCTAAAACTCTTGAAAGCATAGAAAGAAAATCAAACCTTGATAAATTGGTTGAAAAAATTAAACAAATTATATCATTGGGCAATATACACGTACATGTTGATTTGATAATTGGATTGCCGTACGAGGATATGAAGAGCTTTGCAAACAGCTTTAACAAAGCATATGAATTAAATGCGCATATGTTGCAAATTGGATTTCTAAAGGTACTTCATGGGGCGAATATTGAAAAAATGAAAGATAAATATAAATATGTATATTCGGATAGACCACCATATGAAATTTTATCGACCCAGTGGTTGACTTTTGCGGAAATTGAAAGCTTGCATTTACTTGAAGATGTATTCGAAAAAATGTATAATTCTAACAGATTTGAGCGTACATGTGATTATTTGGTTGGTATAACTAAAAATCCATTCGATTTGTTTATGATTTTAGGAAAGCTTTGGAACGAAAACGGAAAACCAAATAGTCTCGATGATTTTTCTTCGTTTTTGTTTAATTCTGCTATTGAATATTTTGGAGCTGATAGAAATTTAATAAGAGATGCAATGGCACTTGATAGGCTTTCAAGTAATCATAATGCCTCACTTCCGGAATTTTTGAAAATTCATTCACCAAAAATTAAGCGCTTGTTGTTGGAGCTTGATAAGGATCCCAAAACTAAGCGATTAAAAAATATAAAAAGAAGTGCTACATTACTTGCAAGTGAGAATAAATTTGTGTATGTTGATTACATTAATCAAAATAAGTTAAAAAAACATTACAAAATTTGTGAAAAATTTATTGAAATAGACGAAAAATGATTTTAAATATAAAATTCGCTTGAAATTAAATCTAATTTGTAGTATAATCTATAAGAAATATAGTATAAGGAAGGATTTTGATATGGGTTGTACACACGACTGTTCAAGCTGTTCCTCTAATTGCTCATCAAGAGAAATACCAAAGGAACAATTGAACCAGTTAAGCTCCGTCAAACGTGTTATAGGCGTTGTGAGTGGAAAAGGTGGTGTAGGTAAATCAATTGTAACCTCAATGCTTGCCGTTTTAATGCAAAGAAAAGGTTACAAGACAGCTATTTTAGATGCTGATATTACTGGACCATCAATACCAAGAAATTTTGGAATAAAAGAAAATGCTATGTCTAATGGTGAATATCTGCTTCCTGTTGCTTCGAAAACTGGAATTGATGTAATGTCTGTTAATTTATTACTAACAGATGAAACAAAACCAGTTGTTTGGCGTGGACCTGTAATTGCGGGCACTGTTAAGCAGTTTTGGACAGATGTGGTTTGGGACGAGGTTGACTATATGTTCATTGATATGCCTCCAGGAACTGGCGATGTCCCCTTGACAGTATTTCAGTCTATTCCTGTCGATGGTATTGTTATTGTAACTACTCCTCAGGATCTTGTTTCAATGATTGTTGAAAAGGCAACAAAAATGGCACAGATGATGAACATTCCTGTAATCGGTATTGTAGAAAATATGAGTTACATCGAATGTCCAGACTGTGGAAAGAAAATATATATGTTTGGAGAAGAAAAGTCAAACAAGGTAGCAGAAAAGTATGGGTATCAGGTTCTTGGAAAGTTACCAATGGATGGCAAGCTTGCATCACTTTGTGACAAGGGAATAATCGAGCTTATGGAAAACGATTATCTTGATAATGCAGCGGACATCATCGAAAATTTTTAGTTTAATAATATTTTATATAAAGGAGTTCCCCTATGAAAAAGAAATTGACAAGTGTCGCTTTCAATGGTACTGCTGAGCAACTTGCACAGCTTGATGAACTCATTGCAAAGCACAAAGGTGAGGCGGGCGCACTTATGCCTGTTCTTCAAGGCGCGCAAGGTATCTATGGATATCTTCCAATTGAAGTTCAAAAGCATATTGCACTCTCAATGGATGTTCCTCTATCTGAGGTATATGGTGTAGCATCCTTCTACTCACAATTCATCCTCAATCCAAAGGGCGAGTTCGCAGTTGCGGTTTGCCTTGGTACAGCTTGCTACGTTAAAGGTGCAGGCTTGCTTATGGACAAGCTGGAGTCACTTCTTGGTATCAAGAATGGTGAAATTTCAGCAGACAGAAAGTTTAGCTTAGATGCTACCCGTTGTATCGGTGCTTGTGGTCTTGCACCAGTTCTTACTGTAAATGAAGAGGTTTACGGAAGACTTACACCTGATATGATTAAGGGTATTATTGATAAGTATATTTAAGGAAAGGACGGAATAGAGAAATGATTAAAAATTTACAAGATCTCGCTAAGATTAGAGAATCTTATGAGGGAAAGATCGCTTTCCGTCAACACAGTAAGGACGCAACAGTTTCTGACGGCAATATCAAAAAGCACGTTTTGATTTGTGGTGGTACAGGCTGTACATCTTCAAAGAGTGTTCAAATTAAGGCAAAAATGGAAGAGGCTATTAAGGCTGCTGGCATTGAAAATGAGGTACAGGTTGTGCTTACAGGTTGCTTTGGCCTTTGTGCTTTAGGTCCAATCGTAATCGTATATCCAGAAGGAACATTTTATTCAAGAATTGAAATTAAGGATGCTGAAACAATTGTTAATGAGCATCTCGTTAATGGAAATCCTGTAAAGAGCCTTCTTTATAGCGAAACAGTTAAGGGTGATGAAATTCTTTCACTTAACGAAACAGCTTTCTATAAGAAGCAAAAGCGTGTGGCACTTCGTAACTGTGGTGTTATTGATCCAGAGTGCATCAACGAGTACATAGGTACAAATGGTTATGCTGCTCTTGGTAAGGTTCTTACAGAAATGACTCCTGATCAGGTTATTAACGAAATTCTTGAGTCAGGTATCCGTGGTAGAGGAGGCGGTGGATTCCCAACTGGTAGAAAGTGGGCATTTGCTGCAGCTCAGCCTAAGGGTCAAAAGTATGTTGTTTGTAACGCAGACGAGGGAGACCCAGGAGCATTTATGGACCGTTCAATTCTTGAGGGAGACCCACACGCACTTATTGAGGCAATGGCTATCGCTGGTTATGCAATCGGTGCAAACCAAGGCTATGTATATGTTCGTGCAGAATATCCAATTGCAGTTAACAGACTTCAAAAGGCTATTGACTGTGCAAGAGAAGAGGGATTACTCGGAAAGAATATTTTTGGAACAGACTTTGAATTTGATCTTCAAATCAGACTTGGCGCTGGAGCTTTCGTTTGTGGTGAGGAGACAGCTCTTCTTACATCTATCGAAGGTAACAGAGGTGAGCCTCGTCCACGTCCTCCATTCCCAGCTGTAAAGGGTCTTTGGGGCAAACCAACAATTATAAACAACGTTGAAACATATGCTAATATCCCACAAATCATCAATAAGGGTGCTAAGTGGTTTACATCTATGGGTACAGAAAAGTCCAAGGGTACAAAGGTATTTGCTCTTGGTGGTAAGATCACAAATACTGGTCTTGTTGAAATTCCTATGGGTACAACACTTCGTGAAGTAGTTGAGGAAATCGGTGGAGGTATTCCAAATGGTAAGCAGTTTAAGGCTGCTCAAACAGGTGGTCCTTCAGGTGGATGTATCCCAGCTTCTAAGTACGATGTTGAAATTGACTATGATAACCTTATTGCACAAGGCTCAATGATGGGTTCAGGTGGTTTGATTGTTATGGACGAGGATACTTGTATGGTTGACTTGGCTAAGTTCTTCCTTGAGTTTACTGTTGATGAGTCCTGTGGTAAGTGTGCACCATGCCGTATCGGTACTGTTAGACTTCTTGAAATCCTTAACAAGATTACTGAGGGTAATGGCGAGATGGAAGATCTTGATAAGCTTGAAGAGCTTGCTAACTATATTAAGAGTGCTTCACTTTGTGGTCTTGGACAAACAGCTCCAAACCCAGTTCTTTCAACTCTTGCAAACTTCCGTGACGAGTATATCGCTCACATCGTAGATAAGAAATGCCCTGCTGGTGTATGTAAGAATCTCTTTACATATAAGATCGATCTTGATAAATGTATTGGCTGTGGCTTGTGTGCAAGACAATGTCCTGCTGATGCTATTAGCAGAACAGATTATATTGCAGAGGGACATAAGCTTGCTTCATTCGCTATTGATGCATCTAAGTGTGTTAAGTGTGGTGCTTGCTTACCAAGCTGTAAGAAGAATCAGGCAATTTATAAAGGTTAATGGAGGAATTAAGGATGGAAAATATGGTAAATGTTAAAATTAACGGCAAAGATTATTCAGTTCCTGCTAATTCAACCATTTTAGAGGCTGCAAGATATGCTGGAATCGACATTCCAACACTTTGCTATTTAAAAGATATTAATGAAATCGGTGCTTGCCGTCTTTGCCTTGTTGAGGTAAAGGGTGCAAGAGGCCTTTGTGCAGCGTGTGTATATCCTGTAAATGAGGGTATGGAAATTCAAACAAACACTCCTGCAATTAGAAAGGCAAGAAAGACAAATCTTGAGCTTGTTCTTTCAGCTCATAAGAAAAAGTGTCTAACATGTATCCGTTCAACAAGCTGTGAGCTTCAAAAGCTTTGCCTTGAGTACGGAGTTGATGAGGATCACTTTGTAGGCAACAATAACGAATATCCAATCGATGCATCAACGGCCTCTGTTATTAGAGATAACGAAAAATGTATCCTTTGTCGTCGTTGTGTAGCTGCTTGTAAAAATATGCAAAAGATTGGTGTTATCGGAGCTAACGACCGTGGTTTTGATACACACATAGCTTCTGCATTTGAAAAGAAACTTGGTGAAACATCTTGTATTGGCTGTGGACAGTGTATCGTTGCATGTCCAGTTGGAGCCATCTATGAAAAAGATGAAACAGCTAAGGTATTTGATGCAATTTCTGACCCAACAAAGCACGTTGCAATCTGTGCAGCTCCTTCTATACGTGCAACAATCGGTGAGTGCTTCGGTTACGAGCCTGGTACTGATGTTGAGGGTAAGATGGTTGCAGCTATGAAATCTCTTGGCTTTGATGGTGTGTATGATATGAACTTAACAGCCGACCTTACAATTATGGAAGAGGCTACTGAGTTCCTTGCAAGATTCAAAGAAGGCAAAAATCTTCCACTTATCACGTCTTGTTCACCAGGCTGGGTTAAGTACTGTGAACACTATTTCCCAGAGTTTACAGACAATCTTTCTTCCTGTAAGTCACCTCAACAAATGTTTGGTGCACTTTATAAGACATATTATGCACAAAAGGTTGGTCTTGATCCTAAGGACATCGTATTTGTATCTGCTATTCCTTGTACAGCTAAGAAGTTTGAGGTGAAGAGAAACTTCCAAAATGCTGCTGGTGTTCCAGACGTTGATGTTGCTATCACAACAAGAGAGCTTGCAAGAATGATTCAGCAGGCTGGTATTGACTTCAAAGCACTTAACGACGAAAAGTTTGATGAACCATTTGCAATTGGTTCTGGTGCTGGAGCTATTTTCGGTGCTACAGGTGGTGTTATGGAGGCTGCTCTCCGTACAGCAGCCGCTGTTCTTGAGGGCAAGGATCTTGTTGAAGTTAGCGAAGTTAGAGGTACAGAAGGTATCAAGAGAGCAACATATACTCTTGGTGGTGCTGAAATTAAGGTTGCTGTTGCAAGTGGTACAGCAAATGCAAAAGAGCTTCTTAATTCTGTTAAGAATGGTGAGAAGATTGACTTCATTGAGATTATGGCATGCCCAGGTGGATGCGTAAATGGTGGTGGTCAGCCAACTCAACCTGCAGTTGTTCGTAACAACGTTGATCTTAAGGCTCTTCGTGCAAGTGTTCTATACACAGCTGATAAGAATCTTGATGTAAGAAAGTCGCACGAGAACTCTGCTGTAAAGAAGCTTTATGATGAATTCTTTGGAGAGCCTGCAAGCCATAAGGCTCATGAAATTCTTCATACAAAGTATGTTAAGCGTGGCCTTTAATTAAATATAAAACGCCCAGCCAAAATTCTGGGCGTTTTTTTTATTGACAAAAACAAATATGTATGGTAAAATATTAATATAGAAAAGAAATAAAGGATATTTTATGCTTGAATTTGTATTGAAATTTTTAATGATTTTTGGATTTCCTCTTTTATTCTTAATTTTTGCTATCATAATATTGGTTAATGTTTTAATTGTGCCTTATATAAAAACGGGCAAGGCAAAGAAAACTATCGAATGTGCTGCTATAGTGGTTGATAAAAGAGAATTTATTAAATCAAATGTTAATGGCTTTATATCTGAGTTTTATATTACATTTTTGTTTTCAAACAGAGATAGGCTTGAGCTTAAATGTGGTAAATCGTTATATAAAAAAGTGAATATTGATGATAAAGGAAAGTTAACATATAAACCGAGTGTAGAAATTGCAGACTCATTTCAAATTACAGAAAAATCATCAAAAAAGACCAAAGGTAGAGTTGAGGCATCATATTTGTTTAGTGGCGATGGTGTATATAGACAATAAAAAGAGCTATGGAAATAGCTCTTTTTTTAGATTATATAACCACCATTAACACCTAAAATTTGACCTGTTATAAACGATGAGCAATCATCTGCTAAAAATAAAATACTATCAAAAACTTCTTTTACAGTCCCTATTTTGCCGAGGGGAGTGTCGCTTTTAAGCTGATTTATATCATCCTCTGACAAGCAAGAATTCATATCAGTGTCAATGACACCAGGACAAATGCAATTGACTCTAATGTTGGAAGGTCCGACCTCCTTAGCAAGAGATTTTGTTAGTCCTATTAGTCCTGCCTTTGAAACGGAGTAGTGCACTTCACAAGAAGCACCTACCTGTCCCCACATTGAAGATATATTTATAATTGAGCCTTGTTTTTTAGATAACATATAGGGTAATGCAGAGCGACAAGCATAGAAAGCACCCGATAAATTAGTATTTATCATTCGTTGCCACATTTCGTCTGTTATATCAGTAAACAAAGAAAATTCATCAATTCCAGCATTATTTATAAGAATATCAATGCTGCCAAATTTATTGTAAGCTGTATCTATTGCAGCTTTTACTTGTTTACTGTCTGCAATATCGCAAAAAATAGCCATTGCGCCAGTATCATTTTTAAGTGTCATAGCACATTCTTTAGATTTATAATATGTAAATGCAACATTGTATCCTAACTTGGAAAATTCTCTGACTGCACAAGCACCGATACCACGACTACCGCCAGAAACAAAAACAGTTTTAGCCATTTTTCTTCTCCTTTAAAAATTCTGTTATTATTTTATCATATTTGTGGTTAAAAGTAAACAATTATTATTGACTAAAAAGATTGAATATGTTAAAATTTAATTGTTATAAACAATTTGAAGCGAGGAAAAATTTATGCGATTTTATGAAAATCCCCTTAAAACATCAGAAAACAGAGAAAAACAGCGAGCTTATTACATTCCAAAGGGAAGTGCTAAATATACATCACTTAATGGAGAGTGGAAATTTAAGTTTTTTGAAAATAGTGATTTAGCAACCGAGCCGGAGAATTGGGATACTATAGAGGTACCTTCTTGTTGGCAACTCAAGGGTTATGAAAATCCTAACTATACAAACATTAACTTTCCTTTTCCATGCGATATGCCATATGTACCAAATATCAATCCAATGGGTATGTATGAAAGAGACTTTGAAATATCAGATATTAGCAAAGAAGCATATGTAGTTTTAGAGGGAGTTTGCTCTTGCGCAGTTGTATATATTAATGAAAGCTATGTTGGTTATACACAAGGTAGTCACCTTCAAGCTGAATTTAAAATTTCAAAATACGTAAAACAAGGAAAAAACACCATTAGAATAAAGGTTTACAAGTGGAGCTGTAGCACATATATTGAAGACCAAGATATGTTTAGATATAATGGAATTTTCCGTGATATATATGTTCTTGAAAGAGAGAAAAATCATATAAAAGACATTGATATTCGTACGCAAGATAATAAAAAAATTGTTGTTAAGGCTGATAAAAAGGCTAATGTTAAATTATATGATGGAAATGAGCTTGTTGGTGAAAAAACTGGCACCCAGTGTACGTTTAATGTAAAAAAACCAAAATTGTGGACTGCTGAAACTCCATATCTTTATACTGTTATTTTGACACGTGGTAACGAGGTGATTGAGCAAAAGATAGGTATTCGCTCAATTAAGGTTTCCGACAAGTACGAAATTCTTATAAATGGCACTCCAATAAAAATTAAGGGCATAAATCATCACGATACAATGATCGGTAAGGGATATTGTATGACTGATGAGGATATGCGTCGCGATCTTGAGCTTATGAAGGAGCTTAATATTAACTGTGTAAGAACATCACATTATCCACCTCATCCCAAATTTGTTGATATGTGTGATGAAATGGGCTTTTATGTTGTTCTTGAATGTGATAATGAGGCACATGGTATGCTTCGCAGATTCCCGAACGTCAACTACGATTACGATGTAACAGTAAATGAGTGGCCCTGTTCGCATCCAGATTGGGCAAACGAGCATGAGGAACGAATGGCTCGTACATACGAAAGAGATAAGAACCATGCATCAATTATAATGTGGTCATTAGGCAACGAGGCTGGATATCACTCAATTTGCAATGATCCTATGATAGAATACATTCGCAGAAGAGATGGAGAGCGTCTTATTCATTTTGAAAGCGCTTGCTGGCGTCAAGAGGGCATCGATAAAACAGATGTTTACTCTTGTATGTATCCAAGCATGGAGCGTGTAGTAAAGGAACTCACAATTAATGATCGTAAAAAGCCTATTTATTTCTGTGAGTTTTCACATGCTATGGGTAATGGTCCTGGTGATGTGTGGCAATACGTTGATTTGATGTATAAATATGATAACTATGTTGGTGGATGTATATGGGAATGGGCTGACCATGTCGTGGTAGTTGATGGCGTTCAAAAATATGGTGGCGATTTTCCTGGTGAGCTAACACATGATGGAAACTTCTGTTGCGATGGTCTTGTTTTCGCTGATAGAAGCTTTAAGGCAGGTACTCTTGAAACGAAGGTGGCATATGCACCTTTCCGATTTGAATATAAAGCTGGTAGAATTAAGATAACGAATCACTACGATTTTACAAATATAGCAGATTATAAATTTAAATATACAGTAAGAGTAGACGATAAATCTGTTGAGCAAAAGCAATTCTCACTCAAATTAGCTCCTAAAAAATCAGCATTTGTTAAAATTGATTCGATTCCAAAGGAATGTAAGTATGGTGCAAATATTGATGTGGAAATGTTTAATCCTCAGGGCGAGTCTTTGGGTATGCTTTCACAATCAATTGAATGTAAAAAAATTGTAGAAAAGAAAGATCTTAAACCAGCGACACTTATAAATGATGGTAATTTCATTTATGCATCTGGCGAAAACTTCGAATACCGTTACAACAAGCAAATCGGAAACTTCGATAGCTTAATAGTAAACGGAGAAGAGCTACTTGCGGAGGGAGTTAAGCTATCTACATTCAGAGCCTTAACTGATAATGACAAAAGAATGCATGATTTATGGATTAAGGTTACTGAATGGAAGGGTGAAAATATTGATTATACTACTACAAAGGTATATGATGTAAGTGTTAACAAGAACACAATAACTGCAGAATGTAGTCTTGGTGGTATCTCACGCTTACCATATTTTAATTACAAGTTAAAGGCTACTATTTACTCAAATGGTACAATTTCATATGCACTTACTGGCGAGGTGAGAAAGGATACTGTATGGCTACCACGCCTTGGCTTTGAATTCTCATTAATTGGCAAAGACAGGGAGTTTACATATTTCGGTATGGGTCCTAGTGAAAATTACTGTGATATGTGTCATCACGTAAGACAGGATTGGTTTAGAAGCTCTGCTGATACAGAGTATGTTCCTTATGTAAGACCGCAAGAGCATGGAAATCATATGAATACAAAAATTTTAAATATTGATGATAAACTTGTGTTTACAGCTAAAAATTTTGAATTTAATGTTTCAAATTATAGTATTGAACAGCTTCATAAGGCTAATCATACTAATGAAATAGGTGAAAGTAAAGTCACACACGTGAGAATTGATTATAAAAATTCAGGTGTTGGATCATCATCCTGTGGACCAGATTTAGAGCCTGAGTATTGTTTAAATGAAAAGAATATTTCGTTCAAATTTGATTTGAGTATTATTTAATGCACAAAAGGTCGCTATTCTGCGACCTTTTGTTTAAGAATAATTTACTTTTAATTTTGCAAATGTGTGGTAGAATAATGTAAGAGGTGATAAAATGTTTTTTTATATTGATTGGACATATATAATTCTCATAATACCTGCAATTTTGCTTTCTATTATCGCAAGCGCTATGGTAAGCCATACATTTAATAAGTATGCAAAAATTAATTCAGTGTCTGGCTTATCTGCTTCACACGTTGCACGACAGATTTTAGATAAAAATGGATTACAATATGTCGAAATTCAACATGTAAGAGGAACGCTAACAGACCACTATGATCCAAGGCGTAACGTAATAAGACTTTCTGACAGCACCTATTTTTCTAGCTCGGCTGCATCTATTGGGGTAGCAGTTCATGAGGTAGGACATGCAATACAATATCAAAAGAAGTATTTTCCGATAAAAATTCGACAAGCTATAATTCCAATTACAAAAATAGGCTCACAGCTGGCAATTCCACTCATTATATTGGGGGTGTTTTTATCAACACTGGGTGAGCATTTTTCATATATTGCATATGTTGGAATTGGTTTGTTTGCATTATCTGTTCTATTACAACTCATTACATTGCCAGTTGAATTTAATGCAAGCAAGAGAGCAATGAATGAGCTGAGAACAAATAACATATTAACAAAGAAAGAGCTTGTTTATGCAAGAAAAGTTTTAACGGCAGCAGCTATGACATATGTAACTGCGCTTGTTGTTTCAATTATGTATTTGTTAAGATTTTTAATAATAGTGGGACGAAGGAATAATAGGCGTTGAAATAAATATAAAAAATTTTACTGAAACCCTTGACATTATCTTTCAATTGTGATAGAATCTTGATGCCGCATAATGCTGTGGTCGCAAATAGTTATTAACTTACCCAGCTTAGCGAGTTTTTGTGAAAGAGAGGTGCTTTTCGTGTTCGCAATTATTCAAACAGGCGGAAAGCAATACAAAGTAAACGAGGGAGACTTTATCTTCGTTGAAAAGCTTGGAGCAGAAGAGGGTGCAGAGTATGTTTTTGATCAGGTTCTTGCTGTATCAAATGACAATGGCTTTGTAACAGGAGCTCCATATGTTTCCGGTGCTTCCGTAACAGCAAAGGTTGTTCGTAACGGTAAAGCAAAGAAAATTTACGTTATGAAGTACAAGGCAAAAAAGAACGAGAAAAAGAAGATCGGTCATAGACAGCCTTATACAAAAGTACAAATCGAAAAGATTGTTGTTGGTTAATTTGAGGAAATTATATGACTAAAGTCGTATTTTTCAGATCTAACGGAGTTTTTTGGGGCTTTGAAGAGCAAGGTCATACTGGCTATGCTGAGAGTGGTAACGACATTTTGTGTTCAGCTCTTTCTTCAATGACAATGCTTATTATAAATGCAATTGAGGTTTCATATGCTTCAGATGTAAACTACGAAATAGATGAAGAAACAACAAATGTACGTGTAACTTCTCGCAGTGCGTTACCGGACTGGGAGAGCGATGAGAGAAAAAGATATGCAATATCTGGACTTATCATGGCATATTACTATCAATTAAATGATTTGGTAGAAGACTATTACGATTACTTAGATGTAGAAGTAATAGAAAAAGATTATGACGGTAACAAATAAACGTAAAAATTAACGGAGGAACATATAATGTTAAGACTTGGTTTACAGTTCTTCGCACACAAAAAGGGTGTTGGTTCTACAAAGAACGGTCGTGACAGTGAGTCAAAGCGCCTTGGCGTTAAGAAAGCTGATGGTTCAAATGTAATCGCTGGCAATATCATTGTTAGACAAAGAGGAACAAAAATTCATCCAGGTACCAATGTTGGTATCGGAAAAGATGACACACTTTTCGCTCTTGCAGATGGAGTAGTAAAGTTTGACCATTTGACAAAGGACAAGAAGCGTGTTAACGTTATCGCAAAATAATTAGACAATAAAGAAAAGGATGCTTTGAGCATCCTTTTCTTTTTATCAATTTTTAGTAAAAAACGCGAGAAAAATATATAAATTTTGGATTAAATGACATATTTAATATAAAATAATAAATTTATCTTCACAATAAAATAAAAATGTGATAAAATAATTAGGAATAAAACAATAAAGAGGTTTTAATATGCTTGAATTGAAAAATGTTTCTTTTAAAGTAGATACAGAAGATGGAGAAAAAGAAATATTAAAGGATATAAACTTAAAGATTGACGATAAATTTGTCGCGATAACAGGACCAAATGGTGGTGGAAAATCCACACTTGCAAAAATTATTGCAGGAATATATAATCCAACTGGTGGTCAAATTTTGCTTGATGGTGAAGATATAACTAATAAGTCTATTACAGAAAGGGCGCAAATGGGAATAAGCTTTGCGTTCCAACAACCTGTTCGGTTCAAGGGCTTAACAGTAGGTGATTTAATTACGCTTGCGTCTGGTAAGAAAATAAGTGTTTCCGAAGCATGCACATATCTTTCAGAGGTTGGACTTTGCGCAAGAGAATATATAGACAGAGAAATTAACGCCTCACTTTCTGGTGGAGAATTAAAAAGAATAGAAATTGCAATGATAATGGCAAGATCAACCAAATTATCAGTGTTCGATGAGCCAGAGGCAGGAATTGATCTATGGAGCTTTAACAACTTGATAAGAGTTTTCGAAAAAATGAACGAAAAGACAAACGGTTCAATTATCATTATTTCACATCAAGAAAAGATTCTTGATATAGCTGATAAAATAATAGTTGTTGCAAATGGCGAAGTAAAAAGTTATGGAACCAAAAAAGATATTTTGCCTGCACTTCTAAGAAACGAGAATACAAGTTTTTCTTGTGTAAAGCTTTAATTGGAGAAGATATATGGATAAGATAGGAAAGGACCTTTTAAAGAAGGTAGCAGATTTGCACGAAATTCCCGAGGGTGCTTATAATATTAGAGAAAATGGTGGCTTAGGTGGAAGACGCACAACTGCAAATATTGATATAATTACAAAAGAAGAAAAGCCAGGAATTGATATAATAATAAAACCAAATACTAAAAACGAGAGCGTGCATATACCAGTTATCATTAGTAAAAGTGGATTAGATGATTTAGTATATAATGATTTTTACATTGGCGAAAATGCTGATGTTGTTGTAATAGCTGGCTGTGGAATTCATAATACTGGAGATGATAAATCAAGTCACGATGGTATTCATACATTCCATGTTGGAAAGAATGCTAAAATTAAATATGTTGAAAGACATTATGGAGCTGGAGATGGACTGGGAACAAATGTCATGAATCCAACAACCGTCATTGAAATTGATGATGGTGGGTATATGGAAATGGAAACCACGCAAATTAAAGGTATAGATTCGACGATTCGTAAAACAAGTGCGAAGCTTGGCAATGATGCAAAGCTTGTAATTAAAGAAAGCCTTATGACGCATGGAAATCAATATGCAAAAACTGATTTTACAGTTGATTTGGATGGTGAAAATTCGTCTGCAAATGTAATTTCTCGTTCGGTCGCAAAGGATGAATCATATCAAGAGTTTTTATCAATAATTAATGGTAATAATAAGTGTGCTGGTCATACTGAATGTGATGCTATTATAATGGGTAAAGCTCGCGTTTGTGCAATACCACAAATTACAGCTAATCATTTGGATGCGAGTTTGATTCATGAGGCTGCTATAGGAAAAATTGCTGGAGAACAGCTTATGAAGCTTATGACTCTAGGATTAACCGAAGAGGAAGCTGAGGAGCAGATTGTAAACGGATTTTTGAAATAAAAACTTTAATTTTTGTTTAGGTAGGGGAGATAAATGAAGGATTATCCAATTGTAAACAACGTTGATACATTTAACGAAGCTCTTAAAAGAGTAAAGAATGCACAAAAGATTTTTGCCACATACACTCAAGAGCAGGTTGATAAAATTTTTAGAGAAGCTGCAATGGCTGCTAATAAAGCAAGAATTGTGCTTGCCAAAAGTGCAGTAAATGAAACGGGTATGGGTGTTGTTGAGGATAAAGTTATTAAAAATCACTTTGCCTCAGAATATATATATAACAAATATAAGAGTACAAAAACTTGTGGTGTGATTGATGAAGATTCAGCAGGAGGAATGCAAAAAATTGCTGCACCGATTGGCGTAGTTGCAGCTGTAATTCCTACCACAAATCCAACTTCTACTGCCATTTTTAAGACCTTGCTTGCATTAAAAACAAGAAATGGAATAATAATAAGTCCTCATCCTAGAGCGAAGAATAGTACAATTATGGCTGCAAAACTTGTTCTTGAGGCTGCTGTAAAAGCTGGTGCTCCAGAGGATATTATCGCCTGGATTGATGTACCAAGTCTTGAGCTTACAAATTTATTAATGGCTACTGCTGATATTATTTTGGCTACAGGTGGTCCAGGTATGGTGCGTTCTGCATATTCGAGTGGAAAGCCCGCACTTGGTGTAGGAGCAGGAAATGTTCCAGCAGTTATAGATGATAGTGCAAATGTTGTGCTGGCTGTCAACTCAATTATACATTCAAAAACCTTTGACAATGGCATGATATGTGCATCAGAGCAATCAGTAATAGTACCAGAAAAGTTGTACGATGATGTAAAAAACGAGTTTATAAAAAGAAATTGTTATTTTTTAAAGCCTGATGAGATAGAAAAGGTTAGAAAAACAATAATCATAAATGGTTCATTAAATGCTAAAATTGTAGGACAATGTGCATATAAAATTGCTCAGTTGGCTGGCGTTAGTGTTCCTGAAAACACAAAAATCCTTATCGGTGAGGTAGAAAGTGTTGAGCTAACAGAGGAATTTGCTCATGAAAAGCTTTCACCAGTACTCGCTATGTATAAGTCTAAAGATTTTGAAGATTCATTAGAAAAAGCATATTGTTTAATAGAGGATGGAGGCTTGGGACATACCTCGTCCATATTTATAAATGAGCTTACCGAAAAAGAAAAGCTTAATAAATTTACTGAAAGAATGAAAACCTGCCGTATTCTTGTTAATACACCATCGTCTCATGGTGGCATAGGAGATGTGTATAATTTTCGTCTCGAACCATCATTAACTCTTGGATGTGGAACATGGGGTGGAAACTCAATATACGAAAACGTAGGTGTTAAGCATTTATTGAATGTAAAAACTGTAGCAATTAGGAGGGAAAACATGCTTTGGTTTAGAGCACCTGAAAAAATTTACATGAAAAAGGGCTGTCTGACTGTCGCACTCGACGAGTTGAAAACCGTTATGAACAAAAAAAGAGCATTTGTTGTAACAGATAATTTCTTGTTTGAAAATGGCTATGTTACTCCTATTACAAATAAACTTGCTGAAATGGGAATACAATACGCTATTTTTCATAGTGTAGAGCCAGATCCTACACTTGCTTGTGCTAACGAAGGTGCTATGCAAATGAATGCATTCAAGCCAGATGTTATTATTGCATTTGGTGGTGGTTCAGCTATGGATGCTGCTAAAATCATGTGGGTTCTTTATGAGCATCCAAATTCTGATTTTATGGATATGGCAATGCGATTTAGTGATATAAGAAAACGTATTTATACATTTCCTAAAATGGGCGAAAAAGCTTATTTCGTTGCAATTCCAACATCTGCAGGTACTGGTTCAGAGGTAACTCCATTTGCAGTTATAACCGACGATGCAACAGGTGTGAAATATCCGTTAGCTGATTATGAGCTTCTTCCGAATATGGCGATAGTTGATGCAGATTTTCATATGTCAGCTCCAAAGGGATTAACTGCAGCATCTGGTATTGATGCAGTTACTCATGCTCTTGAAGCATATGCATCAATTATGGCAACTGATTATACAGATGGCTTAGCGCTAAAGGCCTTAAAAGTGATTTTTGAATATTTACCAAGAGCTTATGAAAATGGCGCAAATGATCCAATTGCAAGAGAAAAAATGGCTAATGCTGCGACAATGGCAGGTATGTCATTTGCTAATGCTTTCTTAGGGGTTTGTCACTCAATGGCTCACAAGCTTGGTTCATTTCATCATTTACCACATGGTGTTGCAAATGCTTTGATGATTAATGAGGTTATTAGATTTAATTCAAGTGAGGCTCCAACAAAAATGGGAACCTTTTCCCAATATGATCATCCACATACTTTGGAAAGATATGCCGAGATTGCAGACTATTTAGGGGCAAAAGGCAATACTAACGAAGAAAAGGTTGAAAATTTAATAAAACTAATTGATGAGTTAAAGGACAAGGTTGGTATAAAGCACAGTATCAAAGAGTATGATATTGACGAAAAATCCTTCTTAGACAATTTGGACGAGATGGTAGAGCAGGCATTTGACGATCAATGTACTGGAGCAAATCCACGTTACCCACTGCTAAGTGAGATCAAAGATATGTATTTAAATGCCTATTATGGAACAAAAAAAGAGGTTTAATCTAGGAAGGGTTTGAATTATATGAAATTTGATAACGTAATCGCAAAAAGATCCGATAAAACTGTTTATAGAGATGGCGACCTGAAAATAAAGGTGTATAATGAAGAAACATCTAAGGTTAATGTTCTTGTTTCTGCATTGAATCAAGCAAAAATAGAGGAAACTGGCTTAAATGTTCCAAAACTACGAGCTGTAACAACCAACGAAGGAAAATGGATCGTTGTTACAGATTATATAGAGGGAACACCCCTTGATGTGCTAATGAAAAATCATCCAGAAAAAGAGGATGAATATTTAAAAATGTTTGTTGATTTGCAGGCAAGTGTTCATACAAAAAGATCAACAGGACTTTTAAAAATAAAAGAAAAAATGTCTGCAAAAATTTCGCAAACTGACTTGGATGAATGCTTGAAATATGAGCTTCATGCAAGACTTGAGGGTATGCCGAACCATATTAAACTTTGCCATGGTGATTTTAATCCATCTAATGTAATAGTGAAAGAAAATGGCGAGATGTTTATTATTGACTGGTCGCATGCAACACAAGGAAATGCATCGGCAGATGTCGCAAGGACTTACTTGATTTTCAAACTTGAAGGGAAAGACACAATTGCAGATAAATATTTAGACCTTTTCTGTGCAAAAACAGGGTTAGCAAGAAGTTATTACTTGAGATGGCTTCCAATCGTTGCTGCATCTCAATCTGTGAAAAAAAACGAAGCAGAAAAGGAACTACTTTTAAAGTGGGTAAATGTTGTAGATTTTGAATAGACGGAAATCCCGTGGTAAATCATCACGGGAAATTCCCATTAGATAATTGTGGTGACAAATATGAAAATAATTGATATTATAAAAGATAAAAAACCATCTCTTTCATTTGAGGTTTTCCCACCTAAAACAAGTGATTCTTTGGAAAGCGTTAGAAATGCTACTGAACAAATAGCTACTCTTAAACCATCATTTATGAGTGTTACATACGGAGCAGGCGGTGGAACAAGCGAATTTACTCTTGAAATTGCTAAGAATTTGCAAAAAAATCAAGAAATAACGGCTTTAGCTCATCTAACTTGTGTGAATTCAACTAGAGATGAGATTAAATCGCGTTTAAAAATGCTTAGCAATAGTGGAATAGAGAATATTCTAGCACTTCGTGGAGATATTACTCCAGAAAATAGGGATAGGACAAAATGGGATTATCATTATGCAAATGAATTGATAGAAGAAATAAAAAAGGATTATGATTTTTGTATCGGTGGTGCATGTTATCCAGAAGGACATCCAGAATCATTAAACCAAAAGCATGATATAGAAAATTTAAAGCGTAAGGTTGAAGCTGGGTGCGAATTTTTGACAACTCAAATGTTTTTTGATAATAATTTGCTATATAATTATATTTACAAAATTAGAGAGTCAGGAATTGAGGTTCCAATAATAGCTGGTATTATGCCTGTTACAAGTGGAAAACAAATTAAGCGAAGCTGTGAGCTCTCTGGCTGTTCACTCCCGCAAAGATTCAAAATGATCGTGGATAGATATTCAGATAATCCTGAAGCGATGAAGCAAGCAGGGATTGCTTATGCGACCGAACAAATAATTGATCTTTTTGCTAATGGTATAAATGCAGTACATGTTTATTCAATGAATAAATTTGATGTGGCTACTAAAATAAAAGAAAATATTTCGGAGATAATAAAATGAATTCGCAGATTCTAATACAAATAAATAATGCGAAGGATATAAAAATTGATAAAAAAGAAGTGCTTAGATATTTAGGAGTAACTGAAGACAACAACGATATCAATAGCATAATAAATGATATATCACCTGATGTATATAAGAGTATTAAATTTAACGCTGTATATACAGAGATTGATGTTGAAATAAATGATAATAAAATAGATATGGGCTTTGCCTGCGTTGATAGCAAGGCACTTGCTAAAAATTTATTTGGATGCAAAAAGGCATTTCTTTTTGCGGCTACATTGGGCATAGAAAACGATAGGGCAATAGAAAGAGCATTCAAAATCAATTCTGCGAAAGCGAGTGTATTTAATTGCATATCAATTGCATTAATTGAGTCATTTTGCGATTATGTAAATGATTATTTGAAAAATGGAAAAAAATTGCGTCCTCGCTTTTCGCCTGGTTATGGGGATTTTTCTATTAAATATCAAAAAAATGTTATCGATGCCTTAGATGCTACAAGAAAAATTGGTATAACATTGAGTGATAGTTACATGATGAAACCGTCAAAATCTGTTACTGCAGTAATAGGAATAGAAGAAGGATAATAAAAATGAGTATTCTAACCGATCTACAAAAAGGGTTTTTGTTTTTCGATGGTGGAATGGGAACAGAACTTCAAAAAAAAGGTATTTTGGCAGGGGAGTGTCCAGAAAATTGGAACATTAGCAACCCTAAAGCTGTTACTGAAATTCATAAAAGATATTTCGAAGCAGGAGCAAATATCGCTACTGCAAATACATTTGGAGCAAATCCACTAAAGCTCGACAATGTTGATGAAATTGTTTTTTCAGCAATTAATAATGCTAAAAAAGCTATTACAAAAGAGGGACAATATGTTGCTCTTGATATAGGACCAACGGGAAAACTACTTAAGCCACTTGGGGACTTAGATTTCGAAGATGCTATTAAAGCATTTTCTCAAACTGTAATTGCTGGAACTAAGGCTGGTGCTGATCTTATTTTGATTGAAACGATGAGTGATCCGTATGAGCTTAAAGCAGCAATTATTGCTTCGAAAGAGAATTCGTCGTTACCAATATTCGCTACATTTGTTCTTGATAATACAGGTAAAACCATTACGGGTGCAGATGTAGGTGCTATGGTAGCATTGCTTGAAGGACTTGGCGTTTCTGCATTAGGTGTTAATTGCTCGCTGGGAGCAGAGCAGCTTAAGGCGTTTGTCCCTAATTTAGTAAAACTTTCCTCACTGCCTATAATTGTTAATCCAAATGCAGGACTACCATGTGTTCGTAATGGAAAAACTCATTATGACCAGTCTCCAGAGAGTTTTGCAAACGATATGCTTGATATAGCAAAAATGGGTGCGAGAATACTTGGTGGATGCTGTGGAACTACTGCAGAGCATATTTCTAAAATGACAAGCTTGGTAAGTGATATAACACCCAAAAAGATAACAAAGAAGAATTTAACTGTAGCCTCTTCTTATTCTCATGCTTGCTATTTCGATAAAAAGGCAATATTGATTGGTGAAAGAATAAATCCAACTGGAAAACCCAAGTTAAAGGATGCTTTGCGCAGAAATGATATTGACTATTTAATTAGGGAAGCGATAGGACAAGAGGAAAAGGGTGCCGATCTACTTGATGTCAATGTTGGGTTACCAGAAATTGATGAAAAGTCTGTTTTGGTAAAGGTTATAACTGAAATTCAAGCAATTACAACCTTACCCTTACAAATAGATACTTCGAGTATAGATGCTCTTGAAGCAGGAATGCGTATATACAATGGAAAACCACTTGTGAATTCGGTAAATGGTAAAAAAGAATGTATGAAAAAGATCTTTCCCATTGTGAAAAAATATGGTGGAGTTTTGATAGCCTTAACTTTAGATGAAAATGGCATTCCAGAAACAGCAGAGGGCAGACTTGAAATTGCAAGAAAAATTATTGAAGAAGCAGAAAAGTGTGGTATTGATAAAAAAGATATAATTGTGGACCCACTTTGTTTAACTGTTAGTTCTGATAAAAATGCACCAAGCGTCACTCTTGAATCAATTAAGTTAATCAAATCAGAATTAGGTGTTAAAACATCACTTGGAATTTCAAATGTATCTTTTGGTTTGCCACAACGAGAAATTGTAAATTCTATTTTCTTTGCACATGCCCTTCAAAATGGACTTGATGCTGTAATTTTAAATCCGTTTTCAGAAGCCATGCAAAGAGTGTATTATGCTCACAATGCACTTATGGGTATTGATGACAACTGTCAAGATTATATCAATTTTGCAACAACAAATATTCAAGTTGAAAAAACAAATGAAGAAGCAACAGTAACCTTAGAAAAAGCAATAATAAAGGGTCTAAAGAAAGAAGCGCATGAGATTGCCGAATCACTTGTTCAATCAAAAAAAACACTTGAAATTGTTAATGAGTATATCATTCCAGCTCTTGATAAGGTTGGACTAGATTACGAAAAGGGTAAAATATTTTTGCCTCAGCTTTTAATGAGCGCAGATACTGCAACTGTTGCTTTTGATGTTGTTAAAAAAACTATCAATGGAGAAAACAAGGCTGAAAATGGAGAGGTAATTTTAGCAACAGTAAAAGGTGATATTCATGATATAGGTAAGAATATTGTTAAGGTTATTCTTGAAAATTATGGATTTACTGTTTATGATTTAGGAAAAGATGTTTCTAAGGAAGCAATTTTAGATTGTGTTAATCAAACAAAAGCGAAACTTGTAGGTCTTTCTGCATTGATGACAACAACAGTTCCATCTATGGAAGAGGTAATCAAGTTACTCCGTAAGGAAACCCCTGAGGTTAAGATAATGGTTGGTGGTGCAGTGCTAACTGAAGAGTACGCAAGAATGATAGGTGCAGATAAGTATTCAAAGGATGCTATGGAATCTGTAAGGTATGCACAAGAAATATATAAAAAAATCGCCAAATAAGGCGATTTTTTTGCTTTAAAGAAACAAATACGAAAAAAAGTATAAAAAATCACTAAAAAATAACCTGAAAAGCGGATTTTTTTCGACAGCCAAAAGGTAAAACTCTATTGACAATTATTTACGCACATGTTAAAATATAATACGTGATACTATATATTAATATATCTATCTATATTTGGTTATTAAGGAGTTTTTTATGAAAAAAGTAGCAATTCTTATGGGAAGTGACAGTGATCTACCTATAGTAGAAAAAGGAATTAACGTGTTGAATGAGTATGGTGTTCCATATGAGGTTCATGTTTATTCTGCACATAGAACCCCACTTCAAACTGCAGAGTTTGTTTCAAATGCAAAGGTAAATGGATTTGGGGTGATTATTGCAGCGGCTGGTATGGCTGCACATTTGGCTGGAGCTGCTGCAGCGAACACTGTTTTACCAGTTATCGGTATTCCAGTTTCTTGTAAGAATACTGGGGGAGTAGATGCGCTTTGGGCAACCGTTCAAATGCCAAGTGGTATTCCAGTTGCTACTGTTGCGATAGATGGTGCTGCTAATGCAGCCTTGCTTGCTGTTGAAATTCTTGCACTCTCTGATGATGAATTATACGAAAAACTCGTTTTAGCTCGTAAAGCAGGAGAGGAAAAGGTTCTCGAAAAGAACAAGGCAGTTGAGGAAAAATACAATAAATAATTTGACAAGCATTGTGCGAATATTCACAAGGAGAAAAAAATGGGAGTATTTGGAATAATAGGAAATGAAAAAACAAACGTAGCATCGAGCGTTTATTATGGTCTTTACGCACTTCAGCACAGGGGACAGGAGAGCTGTGGTATATCGGTAAATGACGATGGCGTTTTTCATACATATAAGGACACTGGCTTAGTAAATGATGTATTTACCAGTCAAAAGCTTGAATCCTTAGGAAATGGAACTATGGCGATTGGCCATGTTCGATATGGAACTATGGGGACAAAGGGACGTATTAACGCAGAGCCTTTGGTTGTAAATCATACAAAGGGTCATCTTGCAATAGCGACCAACGGTAGATTGGTAAATGGACAGGTGCTAAAGCAGGAGCTAGAATTAAAGGGCATGATTTTTCATACATCAAGTGACGCTGAGATTGTTTCATATGTGGTAATACAGGAAAGACTACATTCTGCATCTATTGAAGAAGCGGTTAGCAAAGCTATGGATAAGCTAAATGGTGGCTATTGTATGCTACTTATGTCACCAAAGAAGATAATCGCGGTAAGGGATACACAGGGCTTTCACCCTCTGTGCTATGGTAAGCGCGAAAATGGTGAATACGTTATTGCTAGCGAAAGCTGTGCTCTTGACTCTGTTGGTGCAACCTTTATTAGAGAGCTTGATCCTGGTGAAATTTTAGTATTTTCAAAGGATGGAATAAATTCCATTAAAACTCACTGTGGTAAGAAGAAAGAGTCACTTTGTGTATTTGAATATGTATATACAGCTCGCCCTGACTCGGTTATTGCTGGCTGCTCGGTACACGAGGCGAGAAGAAAGGCTGGTGCTTATCTTTCAACCGTTAAGCCTGTTGAGGCTGATGTAGTAGTAGGCGTTCCTGATTCTGGTCTTGATGCAGCACTTGGTTACGCGCAGGCTTCTGGTATTCCTTATGGAATAGGACTTATTAAGAATAAATATATTGGTAGAACGTTTATTGCGCCTGGACAAAATGTAAGAGAAGATAAGGTGCGTATCAAGCTAAATCCAATTAGCGAAACAATAAAAGGCAAAAGAGTAGTGTTGGTCGATGACTCTATTGTACGTGGTACAACCTGTGCAAGAATTGTTAAGCTATTACGTAATGCCGGTGCTACAGAAGTTCATCTTCGTTCATCAGCACCACCGTTTTTGAATCCTTGCTATTATGGTACTGATGTTGATTCAAAGGAAAATTTAATAGCATGTGTACATACAATTGATGAAATAGCAAAGATAGTTGGAGTTGATTCTCTTGCATATTTAAATTTAGAGGATGTTACTAAAATTGGTGCAAGTGGTAATTGTACAGGATATTGTACCGCTTGCTTTGACGGTAAATATCCAACTGAAACACCGATTGCAATTAAAAACAAATACGAAAATAAATTGTCAGAAAGCGAGAAATGAGATATGAAAAATTCAAGATCTGAGAGCTACGCAGCAGCTGGCGTTGATATTACAGCTGGTTATAAGGCCGTTGAGCTTATGAAAAAGCATATAGCTCGTACAAAAAACGAAGGATGCGTTGATGATGTTGGAGGTTTTGGCGGTTGCTTTGGTCTTCAGTTTGCAGGAATGGAAGAGCCTGTGCTTGTTTCAGGAACAGACGGCTGTGGAACAAAGGTAAAGATGGCAATTCTTATGGATAAGCATGATACAATCGGTATAGACGCAGTTGCTATGTGTGTAAATGATATCATTTGCTGTGGCGCAAAGCCGTTATTTTTCCTTGATTATATTGCATGTGGAAAGAATATTCCTGAAAAGATTGCTGCTATTGTTGGTGGCGTTGCTGAGGGTTGCGTTCAGTCTGGTGCTGCACTTATTGGTGGTGAAACAGCAGAACACCCTGGTATGATGCCTGCCCATGACTATGACCTTGCTGGTTTTGCTGTAGGCATTGTAGATAAGAAAAAGATTCTTGACAACACAAAAATGGCTGAGGGAGACGTGGTTATCGCTCTTGCATCAAGTGGTGTACACTCAAATGGTTTTTCATTAGTACGTAAAGTGTTTGATATTGATAACAACCCTGATTCACTCTATGTATCTTGTAGTGAGCTTGGTGGAGCTTCTATTGCGGAAACACTTTTAACACCAACAAAAATTTATGTTAAGTCAGTTCTTGCTTTACTCGAAAAGATTGACGTTAAGGGCATTTCTCACATTACAGGTGGAGGCTTCTACGAAAACATTCCACGCTCAATTCCAAAGGGATTAAGTGCCAAAATTACAAAATCTGCTGTTAAGGTGCTTCCAATATTTGATCTTATTCAAAAAACAGGCAATATTCCTGAAAGGGATATGTATAACACATACAATATGGGTGTTGGTATGAGCATTGTCGTATCAAAGGAAAACGCTGATGAGGCAATAGAAATTTTAAAGGCGTATGGTGAAGATGCTTATATCATTGGTGAGATTATTAAGGGTGATGACGGAGTAGTTCTATGCTAAAGGCTAATATTGCAGTTTTAGTATCAGGTGGTGGGACTAATCTTCAAGCGCTTATAGATGCACAAAAAAGTGGAATTATCACAAGTGGTGAAATTAAGCTCGTAGTTGCAAATAATGCAAATGCATATGCTTTAGAGCGTGCAAAAAAAGCTGGTATTGGTACAAGTGTGGTTTTGAAAAGCAAGCTTGGTTCACAGGAAGCGTTTGAAAATGAGCTTATTTCTGTGCTTGACGAGGCTAAAACAGATTTAATTGTTTTAGCAGGTTTTATGAGCATTTTGAGTGAAAGATTTACAAGCTACTACAAGGATAAAATAATAAATGTTCACCCATCACTTATTCCTTCCTTCTGCGGAAAGGGCTTTTATGGACTTAAGGTTCACGAGGCTGCTCTTGAATATGGAGTTAAGGTAAGTGGTGCAACTGTTCACTTCGTAAACGAGATTCCAGATGGTGGAAAAATCATAATGCAAAGAGCAGTTGAGATAAAAGATGGTGACACACCTGAAATTCTTCAAAAGAGAATTATGGAAGAGGCTGAATGGAAAATTTTACCTCTTTCTTGTGAAAAAATTTGTTCCCAAATCGTTAAGGAGAAATGATATGAATATTTACAAGATTGATAGAATCGGTGATTTGCTTGCAAACAATACATACCCAGGCAGAGGAATTGTAATTGGAAAAACCGAGGACGGAAAAAAGGCTGCTGTAGCTTATTTTATTATGGGTAGAAGTGAAAATAGCCGTAATCGTGTTTTCAAGGAGGTTGATTCTGATGTGTTTACTGAGCCATTTGATTTTTCAAAGGTTGAGGACCCATCATTGATTATCTATTCTGCTATTAGAAAATTTGAAAACAAGTTAATTGTTACTAATGGTGACCAAACTGATACAATTTATAATCATTTGAAGGATTGTGGATGTTTTAAAAAAGCATTAAAGACAAGAGAATTTGAGCCAGATGCTCCAAACTTTACACCTCGTATAAGTGGTATTCTTAAGTTTTTTGATGGCAACTTCAATTATCAAATGAGTATTTTGAAGAGTGCTGACGAGAAGGGCACAGCTTGTAACAGATATTTCTATGAGTATGCACCACTTAACGGTCTTGGACATTTTATTCACACATATGTATGTGACGGAAACCCAATTCCAACTTTCCAGGGAGAACCTGAGAGAGTTGCTATTCCAAATAGCATTGATGATTTCACTAATGAAATTTGGAATAATCTTAACGAAAATAATAAAATTTCATTGTATGTTCGCTATATCGACCTTGCAAATGGTGAAGTAGAGAACAGAATGATTAATAAAAATAAATAAAGCCTGATTTAAAGGAGAAATATAAATGAAAGAATTTGAATTAAAGTATGGTTGTAACCCTAACCAAAAGCCATCAAAAATTTATATGGAAAATGGCACAGAGCTTCCTATTGAGATTCTTTGTGGCAGACCAGGTTACATTAACTTCTTAGATGCCTTTAACTCATGGCAACTTGTAAAGGAGCTAAAGGAAGCAACAGGAATGCCTTGTGCTACCTCCTTTAAACACGTTAGCCCTACATCAGCAGCGGTTGGCAAAAAGCTTTCTGAAAAGCTTAAAAAGGCTTGCTTTGTTGATGATATTGAGGGACTTGACGATTCACCTTTAGCTTGTGCTTATGCAAGAGCAAGAGGTACTGATAGAATGTCCTCATTTGGTGACTGGATTGCACTTTCTGATGTTTGCGACGCTACAACAGCAACACTGATTAAAAGAGAAATTTCTGATGGTGTAATTGCCCCAGGATATACAGATGAAGCGCTTGAAATTCTCAAGACAAAGAGAAAGGGTAATTATAACATTGTAAAGATTGACCCAAGCTATGTTCCTGAGGTTCAAGAAAAAAAGCAGGTTTTTGGTATTACCTTTGAACAGGGAAGGAATAACTTTAAAATTGACAGAGAATTGCTTTCTGACATTGTAACTGAAAACAAGGAATTCACTGAGGATGCAATTACAGATTTAATCATTTCACTTATTACGCTTAAATATACACAGTCAAACTCTGTTTGCTACGCATATGATGGACAGGCTATTGGTGTTGGTGCAGGACAGCAGTCAAGAATTCACTGTACACGCCTTGCAGGCACTAAGGCTGATACTTGGCATCTTCGTCAACACGAAAAGGTATTAAATCTTCCTTTCTTACCGACAATAGCAAGACCTGATAGAGATAATGTAATAGATGGTTACATCAACAAGAATGAAGAGGACGTATGTGCAGATGGAGTATGGCAAAAGTACTTTACACATCAGCCAGAGCCATTAACTGCTGAGGAAATGAGAGCATACCTCGATACAATTACAGGTGTTAGTGTTGGTTCTGACGCGTTTTTCCCATTTAGCGATAATATTGAAAGAGCTAGAAGAAGTGGTGTTTCCTTTATCGCTGAGCCAGGTGGATCTATTAGAGACGATTTAGTAATTGATTGCTGTAATAAGTATGGAATAGTTATGGCATTTACTAAAATGAGATTGTTCCATCATTAATGAGGTGCTGAATGAAGGTATTAGTTGTAGGTGGCGGTGGAAGAGAACACGCTATTATAAGAAAACTTAAAGAGAATAAATCTATTGAGGAAATTCACGCATTGCCTGGAAATGGTGGCATGCACAGGGATGCTAAGTTAATCAATGTTGGTGCTAAGGATATTGATGGTATTGTCAAATATGCTAAGGAAAACCAAATTGATTATGCAGTGGTTGCACCTGATGACCCACTTGTGTTAGGATGTGTTAATGCACTTAATGAGATAGGTATTCCTGCATTCGGTCCTTCCAAGGAGGCTGCTATCATTGAAGGTAGTAAGGTTTTCTCTAAAAATTTAATGAAAAAGTATGGTATTCCAACTGCTAAATATCAGGTTTTCTCTGATGCGAACGAGGCTTTGGAATATATTAAAACTGCACCAATTCCAACTGTTATTAAGGCAGATGGCTTGGCACTTGGTAAGGGTGTTATTATTGCATTCACAAGAGAAGAGGCTGAGGAGGCTATCAACTCTGTTATGAATGATAAGAAGTTTGGTTCAAGTGGTGACAATATAGTAATCGAAGAATTTTTAGAGGGCCCTGAGGTTTCAGTTCTTGCGTTTACAGATGGTAACTGCGTAAAACCAATGGTTTCTTCTATGGACCATAAGCGTGCACTTGATGGTGATAAGGGCCTTAATACAGGTGGTATGGGTACAGTAGCACCAAACCCTTACTATACTGAGAAAATAGCTGAGGAGTGTATGGAAAAGATATTTATTCCTACCATTGAGGCTATGAAAAAGGAAAATCGTGAGTTTAGAGGTTGCTTATATTTTGGACTTATGCTTACCAAGGATGGTCCAAAGGTAATTGAGTATAACTGTCGTTTTGGCGATCCTGAAACACAGGTTGTTTTACCTCTTCTTGAAAGTGATTTGTTTGAAATTATGCAAGCAACCACAAATGGTACACTTGCTGATTGCGAGGTTAAATTTTCAAATAAGAACGCTTGCTGTGTAATTATGGCGTCCAAGGGTTATCCAGAAAAGTATCAAAATGGATATGAAATGGAAATTCCATCTGATATTGAAAAGGATATATATGTTGCTGGTGCAAAATATGAAAATGAAAAGCTATATTCTAATGGTGGTCGAGTTTTAGGCGTGACTCATGTTGCAAATACACTTAAAGATGCTATTGATGGAGCATATAGCAAGGTTAAAAAAATTAAATTCGATAATGCTTTTTATAGACACGATATCGGTGCAAGAGCGTTAATGGCTACGGAGGAAAAATAATGGTTTATCGCATTTATGTAGAGAAGAAGGAAGGGCTTCAAAATGAGGCAAATGCGCTCTTAAGCGAGCTTAAAACCTTTCTTGGAATTAATAGTGTAGAAAAAATTAGAATTTTTAATCGCTATGATGCTGAAAATATTACAGAAGAGCTTTTTGATTATGCGGTTAAAACTGTATTTTCTGAGCCACAGCTTGATAATGCATCAAAGACAATAGATACAAATGGTGCAATAGTATTTGCAACTGAGTATTTACCTGGTCAATTTGACCAGAGAGCTGATTCTGCAGCTCAATGTATCCAGCTTATCTCACAGGGAGAAAAGCCAGTAATTCAAAGTGCAAGGGTATATGCACTTTATGGTTCTATCTCAGATGATGAGATTGCAAAGATTAAGAAACATGTAATCAACCCAGTTGAAGCAAGAGAGGCTTCTCTTGAGGAAAAAGAAACATTAAAGACTGAATATGATATTCCTACAACTGTAAAGACGCTTGATGGCTTTATCGAGCTTGATGAGAAGGGACTTAGTGAGTTTGTTAAATCCTATGGTCTTGCAATGGATCTTGATGATATTAAGTTCTGTCAAGCATATTTTAAAACTGAAAAAAGAAATCCAACTATCACCGAGATCAGAATGATAGATACATATTGGTCTGACCACTGTCGTCATACAACGTTTTCAACAACTATTGATAGTGTAAAGTTCCACGATGAGCTTCTTGAAAGAACATATCAAGAATATCTTGATACAAGAAAAGAGCTTGGTAGAACGAAGCCTATTAATCTTATGGATATTGCTACACTTGCTGTTAGATATCTTAAAAAGGAAGGAAAGCTTGCTAAACTCGATGAAAGCGAAGAGATTAATGCTTGTACTGTAAAAATTGATGTAGAAATAGATGGAGAAACAGAAAAGTGGTTATTATTATTTAAGAATGAAACACATAACCACCCAACAGAAATTGAGCCATTCGGTGGCGCTGCAACTTGCATTGGTGGTGCTATTCGTGACCCACTTTCTGGTCGTTCATATGTATATGGTGCTATGCGTCTTACTGGTGCTGCTAATCCACTTAAGCCAGTTTCTGAAACTATTGAGGGCAAGCTTCCACAAAGAAAAATAGTAACGACTGCAGCTGCAGGTTATTCATCATATGGTAACCAAATTGGTCTTGCTACAGGTATAGTTGACGAAATTTATCATGATGGATATGCTGCTAAGCACATGGAGGTTGGTGCAGTTATTGCTGCAGCTCCTGCTAAAAATGTTAGACGTGAGGTACCTAGCGACGGCGATATTGTAGTATTGCTTGGTGGCAGAACAGGACGTGATGGCTGTGGTGGTGCTACTGGTTCATCTAAATCACATACAGTTGAATCACTCGAAAGCTGTGGTGCCGAGGTTCAAAAGGGTAATGCACCTGAGGAAAGAAAGCTCCAAAGACTTTTCAGAAATTATGATGCTTGTAGAATGATTAAGCGTTGTAATGACTTTGGTGCAGGTGGTGTTTCTGTTGCTATTGGTGAGCTTGCTGATGGTCTTTTAATCGACCTTAATGCAGTTCCCAAAAAGTATGACGGACTTGATGGTACGGAGCTTGCAATTAGTGAATCTCAAGAGAGAATGGCAGTTGTAATTGAAAAAGAGAACAAGGACAAGTTCCTTGAGCTTGCAAATAAGGAGAATCTTGAGGCAACAGTGGTTGCACAAATTACTGCTGAACCAAGACTTAGAATGATTTGGAATGGTAAGACTATTTGTGATATTAGCCGTGAGTTTTTAAATTCTAATGGTGCTGAAAAGCATATAGATATTGAATGTAACAAGGTCCAATGCTATAAGAAAGAAATTCCAGATAGCTTTATAGAAGGTATGAAATCAGTTGTTTCTGACCTTAATGTTTGTTCAAAAAGAGGTCTTAGCGAGCGATTCGACTCTACAATCGGTGCAGGTACAGTTCTTATGCCATTTGGTGGTAAAAATCAGCGTACACCTATTCAAGCAATGGTACAAAAGGTTTCCGTTGAAAAGGCGCACACAAATGATTGTTCATTTATGTCTTGGGGTTATAATCCATATATATCTGAAAAGAGCCCATATCATGGCGCTTATTTAGCGGTTGTTGAATCTGTTTCGAAGCTAATTGCAACAGGTGCAAAATATGAGGATGTTTATTTAACTTTCCAAGAATATTTTGAAAAGCCTACAAAAGATTCTACCCGTTGGGGTAAGCCTTTATCTGCACTTTTAGGTGCGTTCAAGGCACAAAAAAATCTTGGTATAGGTTCAATTGGTGGTAAGGACTCAATGAGTGGTTCATTTGAAAAGCTTGATGTTCCTCCAACACTTATTTCCTTTGCAGTAACAATGGGTAAAACAGATGATGTTATTTCTCCAGAGTTTAAGAAAGTGGGCAACAAGGTTGTAATTTTGAAGCCTGAATACGATGACAATCACTTACCTGTAACTGAGTCACTCCTTAATGTTTATGATAAGGTGACAGCTCTTGCAAGAGAAGGTAAGGTTGTAAGTGCATATACACCTACAATCGGCGGTGTTGCTGAGGCTATTTATAAGATGGCTATTGGTAATGGCTTTGGCTTTGAATTTGATAGTTCTGTTTCACTTGATGAGATATTTGGCTATAATTACGGCGCATTTATTCTTGAATTAACAGATGATACAAATATCGGTACTTACTTAGGTAAGGTAACAGAAAACAATGCTATTTCTTATAGAAACAACAGTGCTTGTATGTGTACTCTCAATGAGGCATATGAGGGTAAGCTTGAAAGCGTATATTCATGCAACATTAAATATAATGAAGAAAAGCCTGAAACAGTTTCATTTAATACTGACAAGCGTTTTGGTGCAAATATTAAGGTTGCTAAGCCAAAGGTACTTATTCCTGTATTCCCAGGTACCAACTGTGAGTTTGATTCTGCAAAGGTTATGAATGATGCAGGCGCTGAAAGTGAGATATATGTAATCAATAATCTAAGCGCAGAAGGAATAAAGAGAAGCGCAGAGGAATTTGCAAAGAAGGTAAATGAGTCTCAAATGATCTTTATCCCTGGTGGATTTTCTGGTGGTGATGAGCCTGATGGATCTGGTAAGTTTATTACAGCATTCTTCCGTGGCTCTGATGTTAAGAACGCAGTAGGAGATCTTCTTGATAATAGGGGAGGCCTAATGTGTGGTATCTGTAATGGTTTTCAAGCTCTCGTTAAATTAGGACTTGTACCTTATGGTAAAATTATTGATACAGATGAAAGCTGTCCAACTTTGACTTTTAACAATATTTCAAGACACCAGTCTAAAATTGTAAGAACAAGAATTGCTTCAAATATGTCACCATGGCTATATGAATGTAACGTTGGCGATATAATCAATGTAGCCATTTCTCATGGTGAAGGAAAGTTTTTGGCTAATGATGAAACTATTAAACAGCTTATAGCTAATGGTCAAATTGCTACTCAGTATGTTGACCTTGAAGGTAACGCAACATATGATATTCAATATAATCCAAACGGCTCAATATTGGCTATTGAGGGTATTACCTCACCTGATGGTAGAGTATTTGGTAAAATGGGTCACTCTGAGCGTATCGGTAGTGGACTTTACAAGAACGTTTATGGTGAATACGATATCAAGATGTTTAAATCCGCTGTTAAGTTCTTTAAATAAATAATTATGAAATAAGCACTTTTTCAATTCGAAAGAGTGCTTTTTTTGTAAAAAAACAAAATTTACAAATATTTAACAAATTGAATTACAATGAATAGGATTTGTTAAATATAAACAAAAACAAATTTATTCCTAAAAAATTCAAGACTGTAAATTCAAGCATTTAAATGAATAAGAAATTCTATTATTTTTATTTCTTTGTGCAAAAGTAACAAATATCACTTATTTTTTTTTTTTTTTTGTGCGACTTGACAAATAAACGATCATAAAATATAATGTAATTGTTAAATTTTACAAATAGGAGAAAAAATATGAAAAAGAGAATTGGTATTTTATTAGCAATCGCTTTAGTTTTTGTATGCATATTTGCAATTACTGCCTTTGCTGATGAAGCAACTGAAACAATTACCATTTCTTATATGAACACTCAAGAGACCACAAGTGATACAACATCTCTTGATACAGGTGCATATGAGGGTGGTAAGCAAACAGTAACAGCAGGGGAAAAGTTTACCCTGCCAACAACGTCCTCAAGCTCCTATGCAGGACAAGAGGGCTTCCAGCTTGTATGGTACACCGAAAATGGTCGTACATATAAGGCGGGTGAAGAGGTATCCTTTGACAAGGATACAAAGCTATTTAGAGCAGTAGCAAAGGAGTGCTACACTCTAACAGACGTTAATTATGCTATGGCAAATGAAAGCACAGCAGCTATTTTGATGGCTGATATTTCAGCATCGAGCTCTATTAGCGTAAGGGGTGAGGGACAATCAGTTCTTATTCTTAACGGCTTTACAATTAATTTATCCAAAAACTCTGGTGGCTTTATGGGTGCTCAACGTTCTGGTAAGCATATTTACGGCGAGGGTACAATTAATGCAACAAACTCAGACGGCAAGCTTGGAAGCTATTATTTCTTCCAAGACCAATCTCATGGTTACAACGGCACTGCCAATAAAACTGTAATCGGTGTTGACGTAACAATCAACTGTCCAACAATGTGGTTAGGTGCTGATGGTGACGGTTCATATAATAACCACTACCCATGGACAAGAATCTATGGTAAGGTTAACTGCTATGGTTTGATTAGCATTTCTGCAACAGGTAACAGAGCACCAATGGTTGAAATTTTCGACGGTGCAAACGTAACAATAACTGGTCCTTCACTATTCAAGGATAACGCTTGGAGAACAAATAGCTCATACACCTTCAACCATCAAGCCTTTGAGCTTAGAATTTATGGTGGTACACTCAACCTACCAGCTGAGGCAACAACAGAGGAGTTCTGGACTAACGACAATAAGGAAAGCTATGTAGACGGAACGACTAATTACTATAATTATGGGCTTACAAAAAATACACAGGACGTAATCAAAATCTTTGGTGGCTCCTTTGTATTGCCTGACGATGCAGTTCCTGCAATTTCAGATTACTTGGTAACAGACTGGATTGGTTCAATTCCAAATGGTGGTAATGGATTGGTTAATAATAGCAACACCTCAACCTACTACGTTTGCTATATGAACAGACCTGGCTATAAGCTCGTCTTTGAAAAGTACACAATAGCAGAGGGTGCTTATGGAAAGCTAACAGTTACAGACTACATCGATGGCTCACTCTCAGGTACCTATTACTATCAAATGACAACAGGTACAATTGAGTTTGTTGATCCATATTATGCTGTACACGATACTTCAAAGCAAAACATTACGCAAAACACTATTGATGAAATTATAGTATATGAACTAAATTCAGAAACAAGTGAATATACAGTAACTGATAAATTCCAGCTTGATTTTGGAATGGGCAACACGATACTATTTAAAAATAGTATAACAACAGAAGACAAAAAGCTTCAAAATCTTGAGGCTAACAGTACAATATTCCAGGTTGTAGTACCTGCTGATTGTGAGCACAGCTTTTCAGGTGAGCCACTTGAGGCTACATGTGAGCATGGTGCTTATGCAGATTATAACTGTACCGTATGTGGACACAACGTGTACTTTAGCTGGGGCGATAAGCTTGATCATGAATATGCTCTTGGCGAGCATATTCAAGCCACCGCAACAAGCCTTGGCTCAAAGACATATACCTGTTCAATGTGTAACAACACAGTTGAAAAAGCATATTCAATTGACCCAACAGGCTTAGAGGTTTCAGTTACAATCAGAAATGATGACGGTACATTTGAGAATATAACAGTTTTAGCAAGCGAAATCTTTGATTTTGCAACATCAGGCTCAGGTGGAGATTATATTTACACACTTTCTGCCATAAAGACCTTTGGTAGCTACAATATTCGTAATATTTATGGCGTAACTATTCCAAAGGGTATTCTCTATATGAATATTACATCTCATAACTACGAAAAGTACAACAATGTTGAATACGGCGTTGCAATACTCACTATCGGCGAGGGCTCAACAATACAAATTCAAAACATTGGTAACCTAAGAAGAGTTGAAAAGATAGTAGTAGAGAAGAATACAGATGTTACATTTGCACCAAGCTGTAGCTACTACAATCCTAGCAACGAAAGACGTGATATGCAAATTATCAACGAGATTGATCTTTCAGCAGGAAGCCATACAGTTACATTTATGTCTAACGCATTTGATGGCAGAGGAAAGATTGCTACTCTTACCTTTGGCGAAAACGCAATCTATAACTTTGGTCACAAAGCGTTTAACAACTGTGCAATCTTAGAGCTTGATTTTCTACCAAGCAGTGAGTTTAATTTCACAAGCACGCATGCATTCTACGGTAACGATATGTCAGAGCTTGTTTTGCCAGATAACCTTGATATGACATTTAATGAGAGAACCTTTGAAAATTGTCCAAATCTAACAACAGTTACCTTTGGTAAGGGCTCAACCTACGTGATTGGAAGCCAATGCTTCTTATATTGCCCAATTGAATCTGTTAAGCTAACAGCAGGTAGCACATATACAATCAGCTCACAGGCGTTTATGAATAAGGCTTTAACCGAACTTGATATGAGCGCAGGCGATATGACTGTAACGCTTAACGCAAGTGCATTCAATTGCTGGCATAGTAATGCAGATTACGCAAATGTTACTTCAATTAAATTTGGTCCTAACTCTACTTACTATATTGGTAAGGAAGCACTTGCGCGTGTTGACGTTGAAACGCTTACACTTGCTGCAAATTCAACCTATACCTTTGTAGGGTATGCAATTAACAACTGTACAACACTTATAACTATTGATGCAAGTGCAGAGGGAATTGTTGCAACATGGAATGGCAATGCCTTGAGAGACAGAACAACACTAACATCAATTTTATTAGGTAAAAACGGAAATCATATTTTCCACGACTCAAGCTTCTATAATACAGGTGTAACCGAGCTTGTGCTTGGAGAAGACTCAACTTATGTATTCAAGAGTAATTGCTTCAACAACTCAACTCCACTTGCAAAAATTGATGCAAGCGCTTCTAATCTAAATGTTACTATGGAGCAAAATGCATTCGACTCAAAGGGTGCCCTTGAAACACTACTTATCAATGGCGAGAATTCAACCTATAGCTTTGGCAATTACGCTTTCAAGAAGACAATTATCAAGGACCTAACCTTAGGAGAGGGCTCAACCTATACCTTTGGATATAAGTGCTTTGACGAAAGCACAGCAATTGCTACTATCGACGCAAGTGCTCCTAATATGAATGTAACCTTTAAGAATGAATCATTCACAAACAGAACCTCTCTTGTAAGCCTAAAGCTTGGTAAGAATTCTACTTATTCAATTGAAAGGTATGCATTTAATAATACAAATCTTGCAAACGATATTGTATTTGCTTCAAGCTCAGTCTTCTCAATTGGCGAAAAGGCATTTTATAGCACAGCCTTCTCCTCAATTACCTTCGAGGACAACTGCAATGTAACCTTTACTGGTGGTAATGCTTTCCAAGAAAATGACCAAGCAACATACTTGTACATTGGTAAGAATATTGCAATAACTAACTATCCATTCAAAAACCTCAAGAATCTCGAAAAGCTAATTATTATGGATGGCGTAACACACGCAAATGAATATGAATTTGAAGGTGCAGGCTCAAGTGACTTTGCTACTCCACTTGTAGTATATAACCACTCGTCCGAGCTTGTATTCAACAAGGGCATGTTCAATAACTGTGATGGTGTAGTTCTTTACACAATAACCGATAATATCGGCACAAGATCAGACGTGTTTATGAACTGTGCAGACGTTACAACAAGTGATGGAACAATCCCAGCTTGGACAGTAATTCTTGGCTTACCTCATGCACTTGTTAAGAGTCAGGTTGACCCTACCTGTACAGAGGTTGGTGGCGAAATCTGGATTGGTGACGGTTGCCCTTGTGGTCTCGTAATCACAGAGGAAACAGCTGTAAACGTATACGAGAAGAAGCATAACATTACAGATAGCACAGAGGCTACTCGTCAGGATATATATGTTGTTGATATAATTCCAGCAAACGGACATACAAGGGGCGAATTAATTACTATTGTATATGATAATGGTTTCTTACAGTTAGGATATAAGCATTACGATTGTACAGTTTGTGAGGAAGATGATGTTGACACAGAAAATCCTCAAGGTCCAATATTCAAGGATTTGGGTTATTCGTGTTCTGAAACCTCATATGCTATGTCACATTCATTTGCAATCAATCATACTGTTTTAAGTGAATACAATAACTATGCAAATGATAATGTTAAGCTTGATACATATGGTCTTGTGGCAGCAAATGCGACCATAGTAACAAATGGAGCTCCATTTACAAAGGTTGGCACTACCACAAGTGGTGCAGTATTTGTAGATTATTCTACCAGAACAAAATACGACATTATTGAAATGAGAGTAACTGGGCTAAAGAGTGGCGATAGTGATCATACTAATGTAGCTTTATATTGTACAGCTTATTATACAATTGGCGACACTATTTACTATATTGAAAACGGAGAGGAAAAGACTATTCTTTCTTCACCAGTAAGCTTCAATGATTTGAAGGAAGCTTACGAAAGCACTGGCGATAACGTCGAATAAAATGTTCAAGCATAGTATAAATTGTTAAACAAAATTAAAATCACCGACTTTTGTCGGTGATTTTTTTGTCAAAACGCATAAAATATCTATTAAATTATTATAAATTTTATATAATATTAAAAAAAATAAAAAAATATCAAATTTTTTTAGAAAAACTATTGAAAATACTTTAGCGTAGTAGTACAATAAAGTAAACTTTATTTCATTAAGGGATTATACATAGTATAATACCTAAAAACAAAGGAGGAATTTAAAATGGAAAGAGTTTACAATTTTTCTGCAGGTCCATCAATGCTACCTCTTCAGGTTTTAGAGACAGCAGCAAGTGAAATGCTAAATTACAAGGGAAGTGGAATGTCGGTTATGGAAATGAGCCACCGTTCCCCTGTATATGATGAAATTATTAAGGATGCAGAGGCGAAGCTTCGCCAGCTTATGAATATTCCTGATAATTACAAGGTGCTTTTCTTACAGGGAGGCGCTTCAACACAGTTTGCAGCTGTACCACTTAATTTAATGAAAAACAAGAAAGCTGATTATATTGTTTCTGGTCAATTTTCAGGTAAAGCACAAAAAGAAGCTATGAAATATGGTGAAGCAAAGATTGTTGCTTCAAGCAAGGATGCAAATTTCTCATTTGTTCCAAAGACAGATAGAAGCACATTCAGCTCTGATGCTGATTATGTTCATGTTTGCTTCAATAACACAATTTACGGAACAAAGTTCCCATATGTTCCAGATACAGGTGATATTCCATTAGTAGCTGATATGTCATCATGCATTATTAGTGAGCCTGTTGATGTTTCAAAGTTTGGTCTTATTTATGCTGGTGCACAAAAGAATATGGCGCCTGCTGGTCTTACCGTTGTTATCGTTAGAGAGGATTTAATAGGTAACGCAAGAGAGGATACACCAGCAATGCTTGATTATAAGCTAATGGCTGATAATGACTCAATGTATAACACACCACCTTGCTATTGCATTTATGTTGCTAAGCTTGTTTATGAGTGGATTTTAGGTCTTGGTGGACTTGAAAAGATGAAAGAGATGAATGAAAAGAAGGCAAACCTTCTATACGATTATCTTGATAGCCAGGATTACTATGTAGCTCCTGTTGAAAAGGAGAGCCGTTCGATGATGAATGTTACATTTGTTACAGGTGATAGTGACCTTGATAAGAAATTTGCTAAGGAAGCAGAAGCGAACGGACTTAAAAATCTTAAAGGTCACCGTTCAGTTGGTGGTATGAGAGCTTCAATTTATAACGCGATGCCATATGAGGGCGTTGAAAAGCTCGTTGAATTTATGAAGGATTTCGCAAAAAATAACCCAAAAGCGTGAAGAGGCATGAGAATGAAAAATATTAAGTTAATGAATAAAATTGCCAAGGTTGGTACAGATAACTTTGACAGAACAATGTATAATGTAGGCGAGGATGTAGAAAAAGCTGATGCTATAATGGTGCGTTCTGCTTCCTTACATGAAATGGAATTTAATAATGAGCTTGAGGCTATCGCACGTTGTGGAGCAGGTGTTAATAATATTCCTGTGGAAAAATGCGCCGAAAATGGTATAGTTGTATTTAATACACCAGGTGCTAACGCAAATGGTGTTAAGGAACTTGCTGTTTGTGCATTGATTTTGGCTGCAAGAGATGTTGTAGGCGGAATTAAATGGGTAGAAACTTTAAATGGACAAGAGGGCGTTGCTAAGCTTGTCGAAAAAGGAAAGAGCGCATATGTTGGAAACGAACTTCTTGGTAAGAAGCTTGGAGTAATTGGTTTAGGGGCAATCGGTGGTATGGTTGCTAACGCTGCTAATTCACTTGGTATGACTGTAATTGGATATGATCCATATCTTACACCAAAGGCTGCATGGAATTTAGCACCAACAATCAAGCAGGCAACTGGTTACGATGAAATTTTCAAAACTTGTGATTATATCACCCTTCATGTTCCTGCGACACCAACAACAAGGAATATGGTTTGCAAGGATTCAATTGCTCTTATGAAGGATGGCGTTAAAATTATTAATCTGTCAAGAGCAGATCTTGTTAATGCAGATGATATTAAAGAAGCGTTAAATGACAAAAAGGTTAGTGTTTATGTAACTGATTTTCCAACAGAGAATACTGTATGTGCTAATGGAATCATTAATATTCCTCATCTTGGTGCTTCTACATATGAGTCAGAGGATAATTGTGCTGTAATGGCAGCAAAACAGCTTGACGAATATTTAAAAACTGGTAATATCGTTAATAGTGTAAACTATCCTAATGTTTCTCTACCACGTACAGCTAATGCAAGGGTTTGTGTAATGCACAAAAATATTCCTAATATGCTATCACAAATAACGGCTGCATTTTCGGCTGAGGGCTTGAATATTGAAAATCTTGCAAATGGTTCTAAGGGAGATTTTGCATATACGATTGCAGAGGTTGAAGAGGCAAAGGCTGAGGCAGTTGTAAATATTTCAAAAATTGAAGGCGTTTTAAGAGTAAAATGTTATTAGAGGAAATAGTATGGTAAAAGTAAAACCATTTTACGCACTAAGACCAAAGGCGTCTATCGCATCAAAGGTTGCTGCGTTACCCTACGATGTTATGTCAAGTGACGAGGCAAGAGAAATGGTAAAGGATAATCCTTTTTCATTTCTCCATATCGACAAGGCAGAGATCGATCTTGATAAATCAATAGATTTATATGATGATATGGTTTATGCTAAGGCAAAAGAAAATCTAAATCGTTTCGAGAACGAAGGAATCTATGTAAACGACAATGTAAAACGGTATTATTTTTACAGACAAATAATGGGCGATCATGTACAGACAGGAATTGTTGGCTGTGCCTCTATCGACGATTATTTGGAAAACCGAATAAAAAAGCATGAATTCACACGAGCAGATAAAGAAATTGATAGAATTAAGCACGTAAGTGCTTGTTCTGCACAAACTGGACCTATTTTTCTTGCATTTAAGAATAATTTAACATTAGAGGGCATAATAGAAAAAGAAACCTCGAAAAAACCTATTTATGATTTTGTGAGTGAGGATAGTATAAGGCATACTGTTTGGGCAACTGATGAACAACTTACTTGTGAAATAATTGAAAAAGCATTTTTGGATACAGAAGCATTATATATTGCAGATGGACATCATCGTGCTGCATCAGCTGTAAAGGTAGGAGTAAAAAAGCGTGAGGAAAATCCAAATTATGACGGAACAGAGGAGTTTAATTATTTTTTATCGGTAATTTTTCCTGCTAAGGCACTTAGAATTCTTGACTATAACAGACTTTTAAAGGATTTAAATGGTTATTCAGTTAATGAATTTTTAAACCTTATTAATGAGAAAATAGGTAGGGTTGAGAATGTTGAAAACGGTCCATACCATCCTGAAGCACTTCATACGTTCGGTATATATCTTGATAATAAATGGTATAAGGTAACTATGTATGATGAAATAACGAGTGGTGTTAGTGCTGTTGATAGGCTTGATTGTTCAATTTTACAAAAGCATGTATTGTCGGCAATATTAGGCATTGAGGATCCAAGAAGCGATAAGAGAATTGATTTCGCTGGTGGAATTCGTGGCTTGAAATATTTAGAGCAACGATGTAGTCAAGATATGAAAATGGCTATTTCTATGTATCCAACATCGTTAAACGAGCTTATGGCTGTAGCAGATAGTGGAGAGGTAATGCCTCCTAAATCTACATGGTTTGAACCTAAGCTTAGGAGTGGACTACTAATACATAAAATTTAATTCCAATACTTGACAACATAATAAAATAGTGCTAAAATTACTATACATAAGGGAGTAATCGGCGCATTTTGCGTAGTAAGGTCAACTAAAAGTACGTTTTGTACTGGCTTTATTTGAAATGATGAGACTTATCTGCTAATGCAGATAAGTCTTTTTTAAAGTAAAGATTGCTCTGTAAAAAGGAGAAAAACGAATGAAAGAATATCTTCAATCATCCAAACAGGTAATGAATGATCTTTCTACTGGCGAAAACGGCTTATCCTCAAGTGAAGCACAAGCAAGACTTGAGAAAAATGGCAAAAATAAGCTTGCAGAAGGAAAAAAACAGCCTTGGATAGTAAAGTTCTTAAAGCAATTTGCAGAGCCAATGACAATTGTTTTAATAATTGCTGCTATTATCTCAGGTGTCACAGAGATTATAGAACATCCAGGAGTACCTGTTGATGCTCTTATTATCGTTGCAGTTGTGTTGCTTAATGCGTTTTTAGGTGTCATTCAAGAAAGCAAGGCAGAAAAGGCGCTTGAGGCACTGGAAAAAATCGCTGCTGCAACATCAAAGGTTATAAGAGATGGTCACCAAATAACTATTAAAAGTGAAGACTTGGTTGTTGGTGATATAATAGTTTTAGAGGCTGGAGATGCTGTTCCTGCTGATGCTCGTATAATTGAGAGTGCAAGCCTAAAAATTGAGGAGGCGGCACTAACAGGAGAAAGTGTTCCAGTTGATAAGAAAACAGCTGTTCTTGAAGCAGGAGCAAACGGAGACGTTCCATTAGGAGATCGTAAAAACATGGTATTCATGGGAAGTACGGTCGTTTATGGACGTGGTAAAGCTGTTGTAACTGGCACAGCAATGGACACAGAAATGGGCAAAATTGCAGATGCACTAACTAATGCTCAAGAGGGAAAGACCCCACTACAAAGAAAGCTTGGACAGTTGAGCAAGGTGCTTACAATACTTGTTCTTGGAATATGCGTTGTAATGCTTGGAGTTAACTTTATTAGGGCAGGCATTTCTGGTGCACTATCAGCTGATCCTTCACACACAATAATGAATTCCTTTATGCTTGCAATTTCTTTAGCTGTTGCTGCAATACCAGAGGGACTTGCAACGGTTGTAACAATTGTTTTGTCAATTGGTGTTACTAATATGGCAAAGAGAAATGCTATCATTAGAAAGCTCACAGCTGTTGAAACGCTTGGTTGCACACAAATTATTTGCTCAGATAAGACAGGTACTCTTACACAAAATAAAATGACTGTTGTTGAGCATTTTGGAGACGACGAACAAATGTTAGCGATTTCAATGTCGCTTTGCTCAGATGCCGAATTTGACAATGAGGTTGGTACGGCGGTTGGTGAGCCTACCGAATGTGCACTTGTAAATTATGCTGAAAGCTTACACTTATCAAAAAATGAAAAAAAGCTTACCTATGTACGTATAGGTGAGGTACCATTCGATTCTAACAGAAAAATGATGACCACTGTTCATAATAATGGTGAGTTAATTCAATTTACAAAGGGTGCACCTGATGAAATTGTTAAAAGATGCACACGTCTTTATGAAAATGGTGTAATAACCGAGCTTACAGAAGAAAAAAGAGAAGAAATACTATCAGCTAACAAAAATATGGCGGATAGAGCGTTGCGTGTGTTAGCTGTTGGCCTTAAGTATCTTGACGCTGAACCAGTTGAATATTCAAGTGAAAATCTTGAAAACGAGCTATGCTTTGTTGGATTGGTTGGTATGATAGACCCTGTAAGACCAGAGGTTAAGCCTGCTATTGATGAATGTAGAAGCGCGGGCATTAGACCAATTATGATTACAGGTGACCATAAGGATACAGCCGTTGCTATTGCTATGCAGCTTGGAATAATTGACAGTAAAGAACAGGCTATTACAGGAGCCGAGCTTGATGCGATTTCCGATGAGGGTTTTGAGACACTTGTTGAAAATTATTCTGTATATGCACGTGTTCAGCCTGAGCATAAAACAAGAATTGTAAATGCATGGCGTAAAAAGGGCAAGGTAACTGCTATGACAGGTGATGGTGTAAATGATGCACCATCAATCAAAAATGCAGATATTGGTGTCGGCATGGGCATTACAGGTACTGACGTTACCAAAAACGTTGCTGATATGATACTTACAGATGATAACTTTGCTACTATCGTTTCAGCCGTTGGTGAAGGTAGACGTATTTACGATAACATTAGGAAAGCTATTCAGTTCTTACTTGCATCGAATTTATCTGAGGTTGTTGCAATCTTTATTGCAACCTTAGCAGGTATTTCATTATTCCAACCTGTTCATTTGCTATTTATCAATCTTATTACTGACACTTTACCAGCAATTTCGTTGGGTATGGAATGTTCTGAAAAGAATATTATGAATAGAAAACCGAGGGATTCCAAGGAAGGAATTTTTGCTGGTGGATTAGGAATAGGTGTTGTGTATCAAGGCATTTTAGTTGCTGGCTTGACGCTTGTTTCTTATTTCATTGGTTGCAATGTTTTAAGTGGTGGACCATTAGTTGGAACTTCGATGGCGTTTATGACACTTTCAATGGCAGAGATTTTCCACGCGTTTAATATGCGTTCATTGAAGGGCTCTATATTTACTGTAAAGAAACAGAATATAGTGCTTTGGGGTGCGGCAATTCTTTCTTTTGCACTAACAAATCTTGTATTGATGGTACCAGCGATTGCAACTAATGTATTTAGTTTAATTCCATTAGATGTTAAACAATACTTTATTGCATTGGGTATAGCGTTTGCTGTAATTCCTATCGTAGAGATAGTTAAACTCATTACAAATTGTATAACAAAATCAAAAAAGAAATAGTTAAAGGATGTGCGATTTTTGGTCGCACATCTTTTTTTATCAAAATATGGAATTAGCAATTACGAATTTTTTATGAAATAGAACAAATAATAACCTTGACAATAATTTCAGGAGAAAAATTATGAGTGAAAAGGTAAAAAAAACAGTCATAAAAAAAGAAAAACGATTTTTTGATAAGGGAAAAATATTTGATTTCTTGCAAAAGCTTGGAAAGGTGTTAATGGTTGTTATAGCTGTTATGCCTGCTGCAGGAATAATGATAAGTATAGGAAAATTAATTCCTATGCTTGGAAGTAATGTTACTTGGCTTATAAGGGTTGGTGCCATTGTAGAAAACATCGGTTGGGCGGTTATAACAAACTTAAATATCTTATTTGCGGTAGCAATAGGTGGATCTTGGGCTAAGGAAAGAGCTGGAGGTGCTTTTGCCGCACTTTTATCATTTATCTTAATTAATAATATTACAGGTAATATTTTTGGAGTAACAAACGAAATGCTATCTGATCCTACAGCAACAGTGAAAACAATATTTGGTCAAGAAATAGCAGTAGATGGATATTTTACATCTGTTTTGGGATCTCCAGCACTCAATGCGGGCGTATTTGTTGGAATTATAGCTGGCTTTTTAGGTGGAATTGTTTATAATAAATTTTATAATTTTAGAAAATTACCTGATGCTTTATCATTTTTTAACGGAAAGCGATTTGTTCCACTTGTTGTTATACTATGGTCGTTAATAGTAGCCATTATTTTTGCAATAATTTGGCCACTTATTCAGTATGGAATAAATTCTTTTGGTATTTGGATTGCAAACTCTGCAAATACCTCACCTGTGTTGGCACCATTTATTTATGGAACACTTGAAAGACTTCTTTTACCATTTGGTTTGCATCACATGCTAACAATTCCGATGAATTATACTTCGTTTGGCGGTAGTTATATTATTCAAACAGGTGCTAACGCAGGTCAAACTGTATTTGGACAAGATCCACTATGGCTTGCTTGGATTAATGACCTGATAAATTTAAAGGACGCAGGGAACATTGATGCTTATAATGCGTTATTAACAGGAATTACACCTGCAAGATTTAAGGTAGGACAAATGATAGGTGCGACGGGATTGCTTATGGGCGTTGCATTAGCTATGTACAAAAGAATTGATAAAGATAAGAGAAAAAAGTATCGTTCAATGTTTATTTCAGCTGCTTTGGCGGTATTTTTAACTGGTGTAACTGAGCCACTTGAGTATATGTTTATGTTTTGTGCAATTCCTTTGTATATCGTATATTCATTAGTTCAGGGATTGGCATTTGCATCGGCAGGAATTGTAAATTTAAGGCTTCATTCATTTGGAAATATCGAGTTATTAACAAGGGCACCGATGTCAATAAAAGCTGGTCTATGGGGAGATTTAATTAATTTTGTTTTATTCAGCATTCTATTCTTTGCTATAGGTTATATAATTACGTACTTTATGGTTGGAAAATTTAAGTATGCAACTCCAGGTAGACTTGGAAACTATGCTGATTTGCCAGGTGAGCAGAGTGTAGAGCTTGAGGAAAAAACTACTATAAGTGAAACAACTATATCAACTACTGAAAAAACAGTAACATCTGTAAAAAGTCAAGCAGAACACATTATTGAGCTGTTAGGTGGTAGAGAAAACATCGAGCTTGTTGATGCTTGCATGACACGTCTTCGTGTAACAGTAAAGGATCACGACAAGGTAGCAGGGATTGACAAGTGGAAGGAAGCAGGGGCGCTTGGTCTTTTCAAAAAAGGAAACGGAATACAGGCTGTTTATGGACCTAAGGCAGATGTTTTAAAATCTGATATAAATGATATTTTATAATGAAACTAATAACATTGAATACTCATAGTCTTGTAGAAAAAAATTATAATAAAAAGTTAAAAGCTTTTATCTCTTTGATAAAAAAATATGATCCTGATATAATATCTCTTCAAGAGGTAATGCAACCTAAGGACGCAAAAAAAGCACAAAAAACCGAAAAAATCCTTTCTCTTGGCAAAATTCCTGTTAGAGAAGAAAATCATGTTTTAACTGTGCTTAACAGGCTCATAAAGGAAGGATTTAATTATAATTGTGCGTGGTTAGGAATAAAACAAGCTTATGATAAATATGAAGAAGGTGTTTGTATATTGTCCAAATGGGAAATAGATGAAATAAAATCCATTTTGCTGAGCCCATTTGATGTATATGAGAACTGGAAAACACGCAAAACAATCGGAATAAGAGTAAAAGATAGATGGTTTTATTCAATCCATCTAAGCTGGTGGGATGATACCGAATCACCATCAAAGTATGAAATTGAAACCTTATATGATAAAACGAACAAGGAAAAAACATGGCTCTTAGGTGATTTTAATTGTCCCTCCAATGAAAAAAACAAAGGATATGATTTATTATTAAACTATTGGAAAGATACATTTGTGATTGCTGAAAAAAAAGATGATGGAATAACAGTAAAAGGGAAAATTGACGGATGGAAAAATAGTGAAAGTAAGCGAATAGATTATATTTTAACTAACGAAAATATAAAAATAAAAAGTTCACAAGTGATTTTCAATGGGAAAAATGGAGAAATAGTATCAGATCATTTTGGAATACTTGTAGAAACGGAGGAAAATATATGAGAAAAGCTGGGATATTATTGCCGATTAGTGCTTTAAAAGATAAATACGGAATAGGAGGCTTTTCATCGGATGCATATGAATTTGTTGATTGGCTAAGCGAAGCAGGGCAGTCTTATTGGCAAATATTACCTTTAGGACCAACAAGCTTTGGAGATTCACCATATCAATCCTTTTCATCCTTTGCTGGTAATCCTTATTATATTTCTTTAGATGATTTGGTATTTGAGGGATTGTTAAAAAAGGAAGAAATAGCAGAAAAACAAGGTACAGAAAGAGCAGTAGATTATAAATGGTTATTTGACACAAGAATAAAAATATTAAAAAAAGCATTTAGCAGATTTGATATAAAAAACGAGGAATATTTTAGTTTTGTAACGGAAAATATAAAATGGCTTGAAAATTATGCGTTGTTTATGGCATTGAAAAGTCACTATGGTGGTTTACCATGGTATGAATGGGATTTTGATATAAAAATGTATCAAGAAAAGGAAATTGAAAAGCTACTTCCTAAAATTCAAGGAGAAATAGATTTTTGGAAGTTCGTACAATATAAGTTTTATAGTCAATGGTATAAACTAAAGGAATATGCAAACAGTAAAGGAATAAAAATTATCGGTGATATTCCTATATATGTGTCATATGATAGTGTGGATGTTTGGTCAGAGCCTGCACTTTTTGAGCTTGAGTCCGATAAAACACCTATAAATGTTGCGGGATGCCCTCCAGATGGCTTTTCAAAGCAAGGACAATTATGGGGAAATCCATTATATAAGTGGGATGTGCATTTAGAAAGTGGATTTTTATGGTGGATAGAAAGATTAAATCATTGTTTTAAAATGTATGATACGGTAAGAATCGATCATTTTAGAGGTTTTGATGAATATTATTCAATTTCTTATGGAAGCAAGGATGCGACAAATGGAAAATGGGAAAAAGCACCAGGCAGAGAATTATTTAAAAAGGTTAGAGAAAAACTCGGAAAAAAAGAAATAATAGCAGAGGATTTAGGCTTTGTGACTGATACAGTTAAGGAGCTTTTAGATTATTGTGAATTCCCAGGAATGAAGGTCTTTCAATTTGGATTTGATGAGAGAGATATGGGTAGTAAAAACGATTATTTGCCACATAATTATCAGGAATGCTCTGTAGCATATACTGGCACACATGATAATCCTACAATAGTTTCTTGGTTTTTTGAAATAAATAAAAATGAAAGAGCAATGGTGCGAAATTATCTATGTGACTACCATACACCAGACAGTGAAATAAATTTTCCAATTATTGGTGCGATAATGAGAAGCAGATCTAATCTTGTTATAATTCCATTACAGGATTATTTGGGATATGATAGTAGATCAAGGATAAATAAGCCATCAACAATAGGGTCAAATTGGACTTGGAGAACAACAGAAAACGATTTTAGTAAGGAATTACAAACAAAAATTAGGATAATAACAAAAATGACTGGAAGAATCTAGTGTTAAGATAGAGAAAATATGAGGGAGCAAGAAAACTGCTCCCTTTTCTATTGACTAAATTACTTGAAAGGGATATAATAAAAGTGGCAAAGGGAAATTTCTTTGTAAGGCTTTGCTATGCAGTAGTAGGCAAGACAAAAGATGCCTCTAAAATGACAACAAAAGAGGTTATAGAGGAATTTTTAAGGCAAAAGGGTGTATCAAGTCCGAGAGAGTATTTTAGAAAGAAATTTAGGAAAAAAGTTAGCATTGGACTGAATTTCTTTTCGGAAAAAGCATTAGAAACTCAGTCCATATCAGAACTTCGTAGAGGTATAAAAAAACTCAACAAAAGAATAGTTGAGCACGAAGAAAAAATTAAGAATTATAAAAAGCTATATCCACAATGGGATACGTTTTCAAAAACACACCAACAAGGTATTATTGAACATTGGATAAAAGAGATAAATACATTTAAGAACGAAATAGCAAATAGAAACGCTGAGATAAATAAAAGAGGAAACAATGAAACTTGAAATAGACGAATGTATAGCTTTTCTTGAAGAAGTTAAGCAAACCAAAGACACGACCATAAGCGACGCATATGAGGATGGCGTTTCCTGCGCGTGGTTTTGCATAAATGATAGCATAAACTTAAGAATTGAACTTCTAAAAGAGGGTGTTTTCTCTCCAGTGGAATGCATAACCAGTCTAATCGCTGTGTTAGAAAGCGACTGTAGGGATAAAGATAACACCGATTTTGGAAAAGGTTTCAAAAATGTGGGAAATCTTGTTATAGAGAAGTTAAAAGCGAAATTATATGAATAACATTTACAAGGACACCTAACCCGTGTCCTTTTCTTATGCTAACAAGAGGTCTTTGCATAGGTTAACCCACCTAAGTAAGTATGTTCAATTCATACTGTTAGCACCAAGAGTTGACTACTCATTTCTTTACCTTCCTAAAAAACCGATGTAGTGGAGTTTTACATCGTCAAAGGTGGTTTTATAAGGAATATTTACATAAAACTATATTAATCTCACAACTTTGAGAGCGAGTAGCTCTCAGTTGTTTCTTAGAAATTCGCTTGAATAAGTAATGCTTAAATGTTATAATATAATAAAGTAATTATTTGAAAATTATAAATTGAGGTAAAAATGGTAATAGAACATCCAATTGAGCCATTATATGATGAAAATTCAAAAATATTAATACTCGGTAGTTTTCCGTCTGTAAAATCCAGAGAAAGCAAATTTTTTTATGGTCACTCACAAAACAGATTTTGGAAGGTTATATCACGAATATTCAATGAAAAAGAACCAAAATCAGTTGAAGAAAAAAAGAGCTTTCTTAAAAGAAATAATATAGCTGTCTGGGACGTAATCGCATCATGCGAAATAACTGGAAGTAGCGACAGTTCCATTAAAAATGTTATAGCAAATGATTTGTCTGTAATTTTAAATGTTGCAAATATTGAAAGGATTTTTGTAAATGGAAAAACTGCAGAAAAGTATTATAATAAATACATAAAGGATAAAATAAAAAGAGAAGCCATATGTCTTCCTTCAACCTCCCCAGCCAATGCTATGTGGTCGTTTGAAAGATTACTTAATGAATGGAAAAACAAATTAAAATAAAAACTCTCACACAAGGTGAGAGTTTTTTATTAACAATGATAGTTAATTCGTTTCAGATGATTGATTCGTTTAATAATTTCGCTAATTTTAACTTCGCCAACAGCGGCAACAGTACTCTTGATTGTATCATTTAATGGTTCATACCAACGAGATGGAACGTTTTTTAGACCTACAGCAGCACCTACAATGCTTCCAACTGTTCCTGCGTTACAGTCTGTATCAATTCCACACATGGTAGCAATACATATACTTTTAGTATAGTCAAGCTCGCCAGCAACAATACCTAATGCTACAATTGACATATTATTTAGTGTTGCTGCAAAGGGAAGATGTCCATATTTTTCGTATATTTTATCACAAACCTTTTCCCAATCACCAAATTCTTTCCACCAATTGCAAACGCTTGTAATTGCCTCGTGAAGTCGAGATTTTTTAGGAATTGATGCAAGGCCAGCTGAAATAATTTTATCAACACTTGTATTTTTAGACAATGCAGCAGATAATGCACCTGCGACAAACATGCCACCATAAATACCATTTTTAGTTAAGCTAAATGAGCAATCCGTGAAAGAATCACGGCAAGCATTATACAAATCTGCTGGGTGGATGTAGCCCCATAGGTCAGTACGAATTTGTCCGTCAATACATTCTCTCCATGGGTTTAATTTATAGGGTATTTCGTCTATTTGTTTGTCAGTATCGTATCTTTCATCAAGATTAACCATATTATAATATGCTTGCCTAGAAGCACACCAACACCAATGATAAGAAATATTATTAAGCCAGTTCCAGCCTATATCTGCCTTTTTAAAACCAGCAGGATGTGTTTCAGCAAGAACCAAATCTAAAAGAGTATAATTAATATCGTCGTCACTTTGAGCAAACTTTACATTGCCTTTAGTAGAGTAGATGCAGTCTCCTCTCAATCTTTTATCAAGCTTTTCTGAGTAAGGAGAAACAAAATCATTTAGTGGATACTCGTTAACGCTTTCAAGGTACTCCTTAATATCTGTTTTAGTCATTCCCATTTCAAGTGGTTTACCAAGTATAACAGCAGCACATCTGCCATAGAAAGCACCACTTAGCCTATCCATATATTCTTCATCTGATAGAGGGGTAAGTACTGGAGCATGGTCAGCCTCTTTCATAATTCCTTCAAAATCGTTTGGTTCAACATAGGGATAACCATCAACAAGAGGTGTATTACGAACCTTGATTAAATTTTCATAAGCTTTTTTCCAAAAGTCACGGTCGTCCGTATCATTGTAGGAGTCACATTCACCAGGAAATGGCAAAAAGCCCTCAGTATCTGGACTTGGTTGAATGAATTTTTCAACATCATATCCTTCGTCTTTAAGACAATTATACTCTTCCTTATATAAGGTTTTATAATTTGCATATCCAGGCATATTTTTTTACCTCATTTCTATTAAATACATAAATTGTTCCGAAGCGTGCCATGAATGGGGGGCGCTAAAATTGTTTTTTGCATATTCCGTTGAAAGTGGAGCAATGTTTTCATAAACAGCTTGACTTGCAAGTCTTTCCCAGCTCATTGGGTAAATATCTGTGTTGATAAGAGAATCATCAATTGGCTCGTTTTCGAAGTGCTTAACAGCCCACCAAAGATATGGATAATTTTCGTCATAATTATTTTCAAAATAAGTATCTCTTTCAATTTCTGTCCTATTCATCCAAAACATACGAGCATAGCTATCAAATGTCAGCGGAATATTTATAAAGCTTGTATCAACACCAAGCTTATCAAGACCATATTTTAACCAAAGAGTGGAGTATATTTCGTGATGATTAAAATCTGTTATTCCAGTTAATACACCATTTTTCATTATTCTTTTTGCTTCCTTAACAATTTCGGTTACCAATGGATAGCTTTTATCAACAAAAAAAGAAAGAATAAAAGCGAGTTGACCTAAATTATCTGGCTCACAGTGACCTGCGTTATTCATATCGTAAAGAGAAGTAATAGAAAGTGCCCAATTTTTTAACAAGTCAATATTTCCAGTTTCGTTAAGAACAAATGCCATCATAGCGCCATCTCTATACCACGCTTTGTCATAAACATATATATTTGGAACAGGTATTGTACCATTAAAACTTATGAGAACCTCGTGATGCAGAATTCGTAATGCCTTTGAGTATTTATATTCTTTGAAATCTGGTAAATGTATATATGATTTTTCTATGCACAAATCGTCAATAAATAACCCTATTTCATTTTCGTAAATAGTTATGCTTTTTCCATCACTTAAATGCAAAATTACTGTATATTGATGATATATAAATTCCTCTGAATCAACATTCCAAGAAAATTCAATTTTGTTTGTTTTTATATTAGTTAAATTACCATTTTTATAGACGTATTTTTGCCTATGTCCCATACCAAATAGGAAAAAGTTATTTTCTGGCTTGATCATGTATTATCTCCACACGTTTTTTATTATTTTATCATAGTGAAAAAATAAAGTCAATAAATTTGGCTATTTTAAAAAGTTTTTCCAACGCTTTTGAATTTTGATATGTCTAATAAGATGAAATGGTTAAACCAATTTCAGAAAGAAGGTAATAAATATGAAAAAAATGAGTTTATTAGTAGTTGCATTATCACTAATATTGTGTTTAGTGATTCCTTTCGCTTCTTGCGGAAACAAAGAAACTGTTGAAGGATATTCATATGTTACAATTGATGTAAACCCTTCTGTCGAGTTAGTTGTTGACGGAGAAACAGTTGTAAGCGTAAATGCAGGGAATGATGATGCATTGGTGCTATTAGCAGGTGAAACAATTGAGGGTATGAAAGTTGAAGAGGCAACCGAAAAAATCGTATCCTTGTGTGAAGAATTGGGATATTTAACAGATGAAAATAATAATGTAAAATTAACTGTAACAGCAGATAACAATGAAATAATAGAAAAAATTGAAGAATTTGCTGAAAAGGGTGCAAAAAAAGGTAGTTTAAAAGCAGTAATTAATAAAATTCCAAGAAATGCTGATCAAAGAAAGGTTAATGAATTAAAGGAAGAAAACGCAGAGATATATAAAAAATTAACAGCAGAAAAGCTTCGCTTAATTGAATCGATTATGAAATTGAGTGAAGAAATGACATATGAAAAAGGTGCTGAAATGAATGTTTCAGAGCTTTTGGATATGCTTAAGGAACTTACTATTGATAAAAAGCATGCAATCAGCGATGAAGTAAGAGAGCAAATGGAAACGCGTCTCAATGAATTAAAGCAAGAGGCAAAAAAACGTGTGGCTGAGATATATGGTGATGAATATCTCGAAAAATGGAATGTTCAAACTGAGATAGAAAGTTATTACAAGGAAATTGAGAAAAAGATAGAAAACATAGAATTATCCGAAGAGGACATAGATACAATCCTTAATATTTTAAAGTTAGAAAGCGTTGATGATTTGCTTGACAACGGAGAGGTGACTGTGGAATCTGTTGAAAGATATATCGATAAGCATTTGATAGAAGACGAGTATAAAACTATTGTTGAGGAAATTAATTTAATTTTGGAAAAATATGATCAGGATGAGTATATTTTATCTGAGGAAGAAATTAATAAAATCAAAGAAATAATGGGTGATGTTAAATTAGAAAAATTTGAGGATCTTGAAATTCTAATTAAGGATCATGAAAAAGAAGTTGATTCAATAAAAAATCAAATTCAAATATCAGAACTTGAAAAGGGAATAATCGATGTAATCGAAAGTGGTTACAAGGATATGAAGGAGCAGGTTCAAGACGAGTTTGAAAAAATAATCGAGGAAGCAAACGAAGAATTTGATCGTATAAAAGAGAATCGAAAAGGTCGCAAATAATTATTGATTATCCAAACAAACCATGTTAAAATATAAAACATGACATAAAAAGGGGGAGAACAATGAGCTTTGACAACTTGGCTGAACGCATCGCAAACAAGGACGAGCGTGCCTTTGAAGAGTTATATAAAAAGATAAATAAGGCTGTTTTTTCTGTTTGCTTTGGTGTAATTAAAAATGAAGCTGTAGCCATTGAGCTCTCCCAAGATACGTTTATTGCTGTTTGGAATAATGTAAATTCTTTTAGAGGAACAGGATTTAAAACATGGATATTAACGATAGCAAAAAACAAATCAATTAATTACCTAAATAAAAGAAAAAAAGAAGTAATAACCGATTTTTCTGAAGATGAGTATTATGTCTCTAATAGTGATTATAATATTGAAGATAGTGTGATTTTAAAATGTGCTATTGAGAAATTAAATGAAATTGATAGAGAAATTGTATTGCTGAAAAATAGTGGAATGAAAATGAAAGAAATAGCTGAATATTTAAAAATTCCAAGAGGAACGATTTCTTGGAGATATTCAGAGGCATTAAAAATTCTTAAAAAGGAAATTGAGGTGGTGCGGTGATGAGAAAAATTGAAAAAGCACTAAAAAATGAAATAAAAAAATCCGCACGTACAGATTTTTCTAAAATCAGTATTAAATGTGGAATAAACAAAGAAAATTTTTCGAATAGGGAAAAAAGACTGGTACTAGTGGATGGTGAAGAAAGAAGCGGTGCAATTAAAAGAAATACAATTCTTTTGATGATTGTTTTGATATGCGTCGTATCGCTTTGCATAATTATCACGAAATTGTCTTCTTCGTCATATCAAACTTCGAAAGGATATTTTGTAATTGATATCAATCCTTCTCTTGAGATATGTTACGATGAAAAAGGCATGGTGACAAGCGTAAATCCGTTAAATGAGGATGCGGAGATATTATTGCTTTCGTTAGATTTTTCAGAAAATCACTACACAGATGCGGTTAAGACTATCGTTAATAGTTGTATTGAACTTGGATATATTTCTCCAGATAGAGCTGATAATGCTATAATGACAACAGCGGCGAATGAAGACGGTTTCAAGGACGAATATATGACGAATGAAATAAAAAAAGCTTTTTCAACTGAATTTTCAAGCAGAAAAATATTGGGAGTCGTAATAACTGGTGTTGAAAATCCCGAATTAAAGAAGGAAGCAGAAAAATTCGGTATAGATGCACAAAAATATGCTTTGATTAATGAATATATCAGCTTGGGTGGTGCAATTAGCGAGGACGAATATAGTGAAATAAGCATTAGAGAGCTATATAAATCCATTTATGAAAAGGAAAAAGAAAATAAAAAACAACTGATAGATGAATTAACCAAAAAGGAAATAGAAGAAAAAGAAGCTGTCATTGATACTATTAAGGCAAGCACTAAAGAAATAGTAGAAACACTAACAGAAGAAAGTGAGCATACATCTGAATGGGAAAAAAGAGAGATAACTGAGGCTATTGCTCGCATTGAGGATTTGTCTAATAGCATAAAGATCAATCAAACCATCGAAGAGATAAATAAAGGTTTTGAAAATATATTGTTGATATTAAATAACTTTGAAACCGATTTTCAAACCGAAATTAATGGAATCAATGATAAAATTGAAGCACTCAATGCCTCTAACAAAGAATTAATAGATGCAAGCAAAAAAGTGGAAGAAAAAAGAGAAGAACTTGTTAATAAATATGGCGAAATTAAAGACGGAAATGCTAACGTAAATGTGGAAGAATGGCAAGAAACCTTTGAAAATAAATTTTCAGAGGAATGGTTTGATTATAAGGATAAATGGCAGGAGGATAGAGAAATATTTCCAAAATAAAATAAAAATGCTACCATTTGAAGTAAATTAAGAACTACTTCAATATGGTAGCATTTCTTTAAACTAAAGCTGGTTCGGTTTCGGCAATCATATTGTGCTGTTTCATTAAATCAATCATATCATCAGCAATATCGTCAGCACCATTTGGATTGCTGTTGAATTCGTTAATAGATTTTATGTAGGGTTTTAACATATCAGGATTGGAAATAAAGCTTTCAACCATATGTTTTATTTTCTTAGGATTTTTTTCAAAAATTCCACAGTTTAACTCTCTTGTAAACAACCTTGTAGAGGCCTTTTCAATAGGAGAAGCATAAAAATCAACTAAAATTGGTGTTCCAACAAGAACACTATCAAGAATTGCATTGGGTCCGCCTTTTGTAATAAACAAGTCAGCAGTTGCATATAACTCGGGCGCATTGTCGAGATATCCGAATGTAATTAAATTTATATTTGGCTTTATTGAAGCTTTTAATTTATCAAAATAAGCCCTTAATTCTTCATTTTTACCAACTAAAATACAAAGATTAAAAGGTAAATCAATTTTTGCAAGCTCGTTGAAAACCTTTTTTGTCTTTTTTGTAGCATAGAAACCATTTGTGAAAACAACTGTAAAGCTATCCTTAGGAATATTAAAGTTTTCTTTACACTTATCTTTGTCATGAACAACAGAAGTTACATTATTTCTTGTAGGAAAGAAGACTTCTTTAACTGTATCTTTTTTAAAGTGATTCTTCTTTGTATCGTTTGTTGCGATTGGATTGTTTGTGTAGAATCTATTACCACGATTATCCCACCAACCATGAACAATATTATCAGGACAGTAGTTTATAACTAAAGTCTTTGGTGAAAACTTGTTCCTGTACTTTATAGCTATGTGTAGTGTAAAATAGTGTGTACAAACAATAACATCAGGATTGATTTCTTTATATTCTTCGATTAATGCCTTGCTTGCTGCACGGAATTTTGTGTTATGAACAAATTTAAGCGTGTTTTTTGAACCTATGATGTGCATGCAAGCCATTTGAAATGCACAATAACCAGGAATCATAGAGTGTTTACGAACTTCGTTTACCATCCAACGCTCAAATTTGTTTAAAACTTCTTTTTTGCTGTCTCTTAGTATAAAACTGTCAATTATTTCAAGTTGATCATTATATTTTGTTTTTAATGAATCTGATATAGCTTTGGCAGTAACAATGTGACCAAGTCCAGCTTCTACATATGTAATTAAAACACGAGGCTTTCTAATTTCATTCATAAAACCATCTCCTTGGAGACAAATCTCTTTTTGACATTTTACCACAATACAAGTTGATTGTCAATAAATTTATGTTAATTACAACAAGCAAATAATGGTTTTGCTACATATATAATCAGTAAAATACAACATTTATCAAAAAAGCTTTAGGACCTAAATAGCACCTAAAGCTTTTATTTTTAATAGCTTGTAATCATTGATTCGGTAATTGTGAAAGAATTATTTACTATTTCGCCATTACGTTCAACAGTTATAGTTACAATATCTCCAATTTTTGCATTAAGTAGAGAATCAATTAGCATAAATTGTCTTGTAACTTCGATTGTTTTATCCCTAATTGTTATGCTTTTAATAATATCATTAACAAGTAATTTTCCATAAGTTACACTTGATTCGCTCACCTCATAAATTATTGAGGTTTCTATAACGCTAATAAAACCAGTGTTTTGATCATATTTGGCGTAAGAATTAGATATAGTAACAGTTATTCCCAATAAAGGACGTTGCATAGTGGTACAAGTAATTCCATCGCAATAATGCAAAATATTTTCTGTAACTGCAGTTACGATATCCGAGGGAATTGCATATCCAATGCTTTCAACAGATGTATCACTAATTTTAGCATTAACAATTCCAATTAAGTTACCAGAGGAATCAAAAAGTCCGCCACCGCTGTTTCCAGAGTTTACAGGGGTATCAATTCGCATTACTCTCATCTTAACAAGGTTTGTTCCATCAACAGCTATTTGTATATCCTCTGAATCTGTACTAATAATTCCTTTAGTAACAGCAATACCTTCAGCCTTAGGATTGCCTATAGCAATAGCGTCCTCTCCAACATGTACAAGAGAAGAGCTTTTTATTTCTACAGCACAAACATCTGAGTTTTTTATTAAGTCACTATTAGTTATTTTTAAAACAGCAATGTCATAGTTTACAGATCCACCAATGTATGTAGCAGGAATTTCTAATCCCGATAATTCGGAACCAAACAAAAAAACTTTAATATCATTACTAATAGTAGAATCAATACTATTTTTTTCATAAACAACATGATAATTTGTAATTATGATGGCATCCCCAGATTCTTTGTCGCACTTATATATTATTCCCGCACCAGCAGATGAAGCGGTTGTAACAGATTGACCATTTAAAACGTCGAATGAAGAATATATAGAAACTGTACTTCTTAAGGCTTTAGCAGCAACAAGAGAAGTGCCGGTTGATTCATCTACGATTGTTGTTATTCCATCTTTTCCGTCTGTCCCATCTTTGCCATCTTCGCCATCTTTACCATCTTTACCATCAATTCCATCAGCCCCCTTTATTGCACCAAGATTTTGATAAGTGCCATCTGTATAAGATAGAACCAATTCACCCGCTTTATTCACTTTTGCTGATTCGATTGACCGAAACGAAAGATTATCGCAACTTGAGAAGACGAATAAAGATAAAATAGAAAATAAAATTAATAAACAGTTTATAATGCTTTTTTTCATGTTTTCTCCTAGAAAATATATTATATATTTATTATACTATAGTTGAGACTATTTTTCAACAAAATAATAACAAAAATACCTTGAAAAAAGTTAAAAAAATAATTTTGCTTGCGTATTAAATATTTGACAAAAAAAACAATATAAGATATAATATAAAAAACAAGGAGATGATATTATGAAAAAGTTTTTTATAGGTGCAGCCTACTATCCAGAACTTTGGGATAAGAATGAGGTTGACAAGGATATTGCAAAAATGAAGGAATATGGAATGAACTGTATGCGTATCGGGGAATTTGCATGGAGTTCTATGGAGCCTAGAGAAGGAGAGATAAATCTTGACTTTTTTAAATATGTAGTAGACAAGTTATATGAAAATAATATTTTTTCAATTTTGTGTACACCATCATGTACGCCACCACGATGGGTTTTTAATAAATATCCTGATGCTATGCGTATTCGTTCTGAAAGATTTGTTACCACAAAATTAGATGTTCATTCTCGTGTTCATCCTTGTAAATCTCACAAGGGAATTAGAAAAGAGAATGCAAGAATTGCCGAGGAAATGGCAAAGGCATTTGCAGATCATCCAGGTGTGATTGGTTGGCAAATTGATAATGAAATTTGGATATATGATTACGGATGCTATTGTGATAGATGTAAAGAGGAATTTAGAAAGTACTTAAAGGATAAGTTTGGTACAATAGAGAATCTGAATAAAACTTGGGGAATGTATCGTTGGTCACTTGATTATAAAGATTTTGATGAGATTTTGCCACCAAGCTGGAAGGCTTGGGAAAACCCATCACGAAATGTTGAGTGGGTACGTTTTCAACAGAGCCTAATAAATTCTTATGTTTATGAACAAGCAGAGGCAATTCGCAAGCATTCAAATGCTCCTATCGGTACTGACTTGATGACGGATAATTTATTAAGCTATAAGGAAATGAATAAAAATCTTGATGTTGTTCAACACAATCACTATAACACAGTAAAAAATTTGTATAGAAATATCTTTAATTTTGATTTTTATCGTACTTTGAAGGATAGACCATATTGGGTTACAGAAACTCTATTGGGTTGGAATGGCTCAACAGCTGCCTGTAACGGATATAGAAACATTGGTTATTGTTATATAAATTCGCTTTTACCAATTGCACACGGAGCGGAAATGAATTTATATTGGCTATTTCGTAGTCATCCAAATGGTCATGAGCTTGGACATGGGGCATTTTTGAATTCAAGTGGTAGACCAAACAACGTAGCAAAAAGTGTTAAAATGATAACTGATACACTGACAAAGGGTGAGGAGTTTTTATCAAATACAAAGGTGAAATCTAAAATCGCATTAACATATACAAGTGATGCTACTAAGATGTTTACCTTTGCACCAATAGTGGAAAATTTTGATCATGATGTTGATCTTAAATTTGTAGATTTATTTCATAAAGCCTTTAGACATTACAATATTGATGTTATTGAAACTGATAAAGCTTTAGATGAATACGACACAATCATATCTCCATTTCTTGCTTGTGCAGAGTATGATGGCTTTAAGGAACGCATTGTAGAATGGATAAATAATGGTGGTACATGGATTGTAGGTCCTTTAAGTGATATAATGAACGAGAATACAACGAAGTATACAAGTGCACCATATTCATTCCTTGAAGAGCTTTGTGGGGTTTATACCAAGTATCAGCTTCCAATGGAGAATGAAGGGTTTGTTGCTAAGTGGAGCGATGGTGAGAAAATTAAGCTTTCAATGGGATGCGATGCATATGAGGTGAAAGACGCAGAAAGCCTTGCTACATATGAAATTGATGAGCTTGATAATTTAACTGCAATTGCAAAACGTAAGGTAGGCAAAGGACATGTTATTATTCTTGGCTCTGCACCTGATCATAGGGCACTATTGAGATTAGTTGATAAAAAGCCTATATTAGAGGCATCATCTAATATTGACTTGGTTGAGAGAAGCGGAACAGAAAATGGTATAATAGCAATGGAAATTGAGGGACAAGAAGGATACATTGTTCTTGATAAAAAATACTACGATGTGTTAAATGACAGTGTTGTTTCAGGTAAACTTGAAATGAAGCCGTATTCTGCATATATTTTAAAGGTGGCTAAGTGATGAATACTTGCTATATTGCTTGTGCACTTGACTGTAAGATTGAAATTGAAAAAGATGAGACAGATTTAATTATTGGAGCAGACAAAGGATATTTTATACTTATAGAAAATGGTATAAAACCTGATGTGGTAATTGGTGATTTTGATTCTTATAAAGGTGCAATTGATTGTGAAAATGTAATTAGATTTCCTGTGAAAAAAGATGATACTGATAGTGCTTTAGCAGTTAAATATGCGATTGAAAAAGGATATGAAAAAATTGTAGTTTTTGGTGCTATAGGTGGTATGTTAGATCACACTATTGCAAATATTTCTTTAATGGGCAGTCAAATAATAAATGGTGTCAAAATTATTTTGGTCGATAATGAAAACGTGATTTTTCCTGTTTATAATGAAAAAATTTCATTTGAGGAAAACGCAAGTGGTAGAATTTCAGTTTTCTCTTTAACAAATGAATCATACGGTGTTTTTGAAAAAGGACTTTTATATTCACTTGAGAATTATACACTTTCAAACTTGCATTCATTAGGTGTTAGCAATGAGTTTATAGGTGAAAGTGCAGAAATATCTGTTGAGAATGGTATTTTGTTAGTTTACACCTCGAAAAATAATTTTGAAAAGTACTTGACAAAATAAAATATTAGTGATAGAATCATAACATCGTACAAAAGAATATTCAGGGGTGCTGAAAGGCTGAGATGAACTTTGTTCAAACCCTTTAACCTGATACGGATAATGCCGTCGGAGGGAGATACTATTCACATACTTGGGATATATTTACCGCACGGATATTTTTCTGTGCGGTAATATTTATTTCAAGGAGGTTTCTTATGAGAGAAACAACGAAAAATCTAAACGTTTACGCACTTTGTCAATGTGGTATTTTTATTGCTTTAGCGACAATTTTGTCGTTTTTGCCCGTTTATGAAATGCCGATGGGTGGATCAGTGACTTTAGCAAGTATGCTACCCATACTTTTAGTCGGCGTTAAATTTGGCTATAAATGGGGACTTGGTGCATCTACTGTGTATATGCTTATTCAGCTTATGCAGGCTTTTATTAAAGGCAATGTATTTATTTATTGCGTAGGCGCAGGTGCAGTTATAGTTTGTTTAATGTTTGACTATATTGTACCATTCACTATTCTTGGCTTATCAGCATTTGCTAAGCCTAAGGCAACAGAAAAATTGAGTGTAATTAAGGTGTGTTTAACCTTTGGAGTGTTGATTTTTGCTCGATTTATTTGTCATTTTATAACAGGTGTTGTTATATGGGGACAATGGGCACCTGAGGGAATGGGAAAATTTGTTTATTCATTAGCTTATAATGGACAATATATGTTACCAGAACTTATAATTACAGTTGCAATATCTGCATTAATGCTTTCCTCTAGTCAAATAGAAAAATTACTTACAAAAAAATAATATAAAACCGCACTTTTGTGCGGTTTTTTCATTGACATAACTTAAAAAAGAATGTACAATAAAATTAAAAGAAAAGAGAGGTAATCTATGAAAATTTTAAATGAATATAAATATGATAGCCTTCGTCATATTGAATTTGATTTTAAGGGTAAAAAAGCAATTGCTATAATGCTTGAGGACGAGAGCAAGAGAAATGGAAAAACTATATTTAAAACAGAATATTTTGGTGCATTTCCTAATCTGCAGAATGAATTTGTAGGACGTGGATATACTCTCATTTTCTTAGAAAATCGAAATCGTTGGGGAACTACTAGTGAAATTGATGATCAGATAGAATTTATTGATTATGCCGCAATCGAGCTCGGTATATCAAACAAGGTAATTACAATCGGTATGAGTTGTGGTGGAATGATGTCAATTTTAATTGCTGCAAAAAGTCCTAACCACATTCATGGTTTGTATATTGACGCACCCGTTGTTAGTTTTTTAAGTTGTCCTGCTAGACTTGGTAATGCTATTGATGTGCACGATGGAATGTGGCAGGAGTTTGAGAATGCTTGGAAAATGACAAAAAGTGACATTTTGACATTTAAAGGTCATCCATTTTATATGATAGATAAGCTTATAGAGAACAAAATAAAAATTTATATGGCATATGGAGATTCAGACAAAACTGTTCCTTACGAGGAAAATGGAATCGCAATAGAAAGAGCATATAAAGAAAATGGCATTGAGCATTTGTTGTTTTTAGACAAAAAAGTTGGTGTGGATCATCACCCGCATGGACCAACTGATATTGATTCTGTGATTAATTTTTTTGAAAAGTAAAAAAATTTCTTTTAAGCCTTGATTTTATTTTAGATTAATATTATAATTAAAATGATAGATTATTTTGCAAAGGGGAATAACAATGGCAGAAAACAGATTAATTGGAGATTATCCTGTAATCGGAATTAGACCAACAATTGATGGTCGTAGAGGGCCTTTAAAGGTTAGAGAATCGCTTGAAGAGCAAACAATGAATATGGCAAAGGCGGCGGCAAAACTGTTTGAAGAAAATTTAAAATATTCAAATGGCGAACCTGTGAAGGTTGTTATTGCTGATACAACAATCGGTAGAGTGGCTGAGGCGGCTGCTTGTCAATCAAAATTTAAAAAGGCTGGCGTGGATATTACATTGACAGTTACACCATGTTGGTGTTATGGCTCAGAAACTATGGATATGGATCCTATGACAATTAAGGGAGTTTGGGGCTTTAATGGTACTGAGAGACCAGGTGCTGTTTATCTTGCAGCTGTTTTAGCATCACATGCGCAAAAAGGACTTCCTGCATTTGGCATTTATGGTCATGATGTACAGGATGCAACTGATACTTCAATTCCTGAGGACGTAAAAGAAAAATTACTTCGTTTTGGTCGTGCTGCTGTTGCTGCAGCTACAATGAGAGGTAAATCATATCTTCAAATTGGTTCAATTTGTATGGGTATTGGTGGATCAATTATTGATTCTGCATTTATAGAAGAATATCTCGGCATGAGAGTAGAGTCTGTTGATGAGGTTGAAATCATTAGACGAATGACGGAAGGCATTTACGATAAAAACGAGTATGAAAAGGCTCTTGCTTGGGCAAAGGCTAATTGTATTGAAGGCTTTGATAAAAATCCTGAGAACATGCAAAAGACACGTGAGCAAAAGGATGCTGAATGGGAATTCGTCGTTAAGATGATGTGCATAATCAAGGATCTTATGAATGGTAATAAGAATTTACCAGAGGGATGCGAGGAGGAAATGGTAGGCCATAATGCTATTGCTGCTGGTTTCCAAGGTCAGAGACAATGGACCGACTTCTATCCAAACTGTGACTTCCCAGAATCAATGCTAAATACTTCATTTGATTGGAATGGTGCAAGAGAGCCATATGTTCTTGCAACTGAAAACGATGTGTTAAATGGGCTTGGCATGCTATTTATGAAGCTTCTTACAAATAGAGCACAAATGTTTGCTGATGTAAGAACTTATTGGAGTCCAGAGGCTGTTAAGAAGGCTACTGGTTATGATATTGAGGGTGTAGCTAAGGAAGCAGGTGGATTTATACACCTCATTAACTCTGGGGCATGTTGTCTTGATGCTAATGGTGCTGCGAAGGATGAAAACGGTAATGCTGTTATGAAGCCTTGGTATGAGGTAACAAAGGAAGATCAAGAGAATATTATGAAGAATACCACATGGAATTATGCTGACCTTGGTTATTTCCGTGGTGGTGGATATTCCTCACGTTTTGAAACAAAGGATCAAATGCCTGCAACAATGATTAGACTCAATCTTGTTAAAGGTCTTGGACCAGTTCTTCAAATTGCAGAAGGTTGGACAGTCGGTTTGCCGGAAGATGTTTCTGATAAACTTTGGAAGAGAACTGACTATACATGGCCCTGCACTTGGTTTGCTCCAAGAACTACTGGTAAAGGTGCATTTAAGACTGCATATGATGTGATGAATAACTGGGGTGCTAACCATGGTGCAATTAGCTATGGTCATATAGGTGCTGACTTGATTACACTTTGCTCCATTTTAAGAATTCCCGTTTGTATGCATAATGTTGATGAAGATAAGATTTTCCGTCCAGCGGCTTGGAATGCGTTTGGTATGGATAAAGAAGGTCAGGACTATCGTGCGTGCGCTAACTATGGTCCAATGTATAAGTGATACTGGAGGAGTAGAATGAAGAAAACAGCACTTGTAATTATGGCTGCTGGAATTGGTTCACGATTTGGTGGTGGAATTAAGCAGCTTGAACCTTTAGGACCTAATGGAGAGGTTATAATGGAATATTCAATCTATGATGCCTTGGCAGCGGGATTTAATAAGGTTGTATTTATTATTAGAAAAGAAATGGAAGATTACTTTAAAGAGGTAGTTGGAAATAAAATTGAAAACATCTGTGAGGTTGCATATGCATATCAGAACATAGATGCTTTGCCAGAAGGATTTACAAATCCTGAAGAAAGAAAAAAACCTTGGGGAACTGGTCACGCAGTTCTTTCGTGTAAGGGAATCATTGATGAACCATTTATGGTAATAAATGCAGATGATTATTATGGAAAAGAAGCATTTAAATCAATACATGAGTTTTTAGTTAGTGATATTCCTCCTGTGAAAAAATATAACTTCTGTATGGCTGGCTTTGTCCTAAAAAATACGTTGAGTGATAATGGTGGTGTGACACGTGGAGTTTGTCAAACAGATAACGCAGGATATTTAACCGATGTTGTCGAAACAGGAAATCTTGTAAAAACAGACATTGGTGCTGGCGTTAAAAATGAGGATGGAAGCATAACCGAGCTTGATGAGAACCTATATGTTTCTATGAACATGTGGGGATTAACACCTGACTTTATTGATGTTTTGGAGAAGGGATTTGTTAAATTCTTATCCAATCCTAACTTAAACAAGCTTAAGGGAGAATATTTGCTTCCTTCAGTAATCGGTGAGCTTGTAACAAGCGGTGAAGCTTCAGTAAAGATTTTGGAAACTAACGACAAGTGGTTCGGTGTTACATATGGCGAGGATAAGTATGCAGTTAAGGATGCATTCTTAAAGCTTCAGGCTGATGGAGTATATCCTAAAACATTATATTAATAAAAAAAGCATTGCTGTTTTAGCAATGCTTTTTTGTATTAAAAAGTCAAAGAAGTCAATAATACAATAAAGGAGGAATTTTTATGAATAAAGATACAGAACTACTTTTGAGCGAATGTAATTCGGGAATAAAAATGGGGGTTAATTCAATCAAATGTGTATTACCATATATTAAAAACGAAAATATGAAAAAATCATTAAATGCGTGTAGCGATAAGCATGCAATATTAGGAGACAAAACACATAGAGCTTTATTAAAAATTAACACCGATGCAAAACCACCACATGTAGTAGCAAGAACTATGGCTAAATTAAAAATAAAGACAACACTCGCATTTAATTCTAATGATTATAAGGTCGCAGATATTATAACAGATGGATGTAATATGGGAATTAAATCAATATATAAGTATTTAAATATTTACAATAATGCAGATTATGAAGCGAAACAAATCGCTAATGATTTAATTTCCGCTGAGCAAGAGCTTAGAACAGATTTAAGAAAATTTCTTTAATGTAGGCATACACTCAATATCAATATTCTTGACAAAAGACAAAAATAAATGTATAATCAATATATAAAGAAATTTAAGGAGTTTTATAATGAAGAAAAAAATAATTATTATATTTTCTTTATTATCTTTGTTTATTGTTGTATTGATATCTTGCAATAAAGAAATGTATACTATTACGTTTGACACAGATGGTGGAAGCATGTACACCGAAACAATGGACGTCGAATATAATGGTTATTATGCTTTACCGACACCAAGAAGGCAAGGGTATGATTTTTTAGGTTGGTATTTTGGTGAAGAAAAAGTAGAAATGATTGGATATTGGGAATATAGAAAAAATGTTCATTTAGTTGCTAAATGGGAATTTGCAAAATATACTATAAATTACAATTTGAATGGTGGAGTTGCAGATGATAATCCGACTGAATATTATAGTACAACAGAAGACTTTACTATAAAGCCACCAGTTAAAGAAAATGGTATTTTTTACTGTTGGATTGATGATAATGGTAAAGAGTATTATGGCGATATATTGATTAAAAAAGGAAGCGAAGGAAATTTAAATTTAACGGCAATTTGGTGGAACATGATTGATGAAAATGGAATTAAATATTCCTATAAAGATGATGTTCTTACCGTTATTGGATATCAAGGAAACTTAAATGAAGGTTTTACAATACCATATGAATGTTATGGTAAAAAAATCGTTGCTATCGGTGCTGGTGCGTTTGAAGGTTTAGGAAATCGCATAGAAGACAGCAATATTGTATTTAGAATAAATATTCCTTCAACAATCAAAAGCATTGGAAAAAATGCATTCAAAGATTGTAATGATATCAAAGTATTGTTAGTTCCTGAGCAGGGAGATACTGTAATAGGCACAAATTATGATGCTTTGGCAGAAAAATGGGCAAACGAAGCAGTTATAGGCGAAGGTAACGATCATTTAATTGATGTAATTAAGCAAAAAAGGCCCGCTATTGGCTGGTCTGAATATTTTTTTCCAGAAAATTAATAAAAAACACGGGAATATATCCCGTGTTTTTTTATTTTCTTACAACCGAAAGAGTAACTTGCTCACCATTAATATTCCATTCCTTTGCGTTATCATATACGCATGAATATTTGAATTCGTCTGCTAAAACAATTTTTGCAATTTCATTTTCATTATTCTTGATTATAGTTTCTACTTTTTCGTTTCCGTTTACGTAAACAGTGATATGGTCAGTAACGTCGAAATCAGAATCTTTACGCATTGTTTGGAGTTTGCTTATAATTTCGTTTACAAAACCTTCCTCTATAAGTTCATCAGTAAGATTAACATCAATCGCTACAGCAGTATATTTATCAGAAACTGAAAAATATCCATCCTTTTGTTGTATGTCAATAAGTAAATCATCCATACTTAACTCTATAGTTTCACCATTTACTTCAAATTTAATCATACCAGTATCGTCGAGTTCTTTTTTTGCTTTATTTCCGTCGAGCGTTGATAAAATATTTCTTATCTGACCTAAATATTTTCCATATTTTGGACCGACTGTTTTTAATTGTGGTTTGAACGAATAAGAAGAGAAGGCAGACATATCAGAAACAAACTTAACAGATTTAATATTTAATTCATCTTCAATTATTTCAATAAAATAATCTGGAAGCTCCTTTTTTGCCTTAACATACATAGTAGCAAGAGGTTGACGATTTTTGGTTGATGCTCCGTTTCGAGCACTACGTCCCATAACAACAATGTTTAAAAGCTCTTCCATATTTTCCTCAAGCTCGGGATCAATTGCGGTTTCGTCAACTTCTGGGAACTCGCAAAGGTGTACACTTTCGGGAGCGTCTTTGTAGATGTTACATACGAGATTCCTGTAAATGTCTTCTGACATAAAAGGAATCATAGGAGCACTAGCCTTAGCAACAGTAACTATAGCGGTATATAGTGTCATATATGCGCTTATCTTGTCATCTGTCATTGTTTGCGCCCAGTATCTTTCGCGTCCACGTCTTACATACCAGTTAGAGAGCTCGTCAACAAAAGTATCAAGTGCTTTTGCAGCCTCCGGAATCTTGTAATTCTCTAAGCAAGAATCAACATCCTTTATCATAGTGTTCATTCTTGAAAGAAGCCATTTATCCATTACTGAAAGCTTGCAATCCTTAAGTGAATATTTGCTTGGATCAAATTTGTCGATGTTGGCATAGAGAACATAGAAGGCATAGGTATTCCAAAGAGTTCCCATAAACTTACGTTGTCCTTCAATAACAGCTTTTCCGTGGAAACGATTTGGTAGCCATGGCGCGGAGTTAGTGTAGAAATACCACCTTATAGCATCTGCTCCGTATGTTTGTAAAGCTTCGAATGGATCGACTGCATTGCCTTTGGATTTAGACATTTTTTGTCCGTTTTCGTCTTGAACATGACCAAGAACAATAACATTTTTATAAGGAGCCTTATCAAAGATAAGAGTAGAAATAGCCAGTAATGAGTAGAACCATCCTCTTGTTTGGTCAACAGCCTCTGATATAAAGTCGGCAGGGAATTGAGCATCGAAAAGGTCTTTGTTTTCGAATGGATAATGGTGTTGTGCAAAAGGCATTGCACCTGAGTCAAACCAGCAGTCTATAACTTCAGGGACACGCTTCATTTGCTTTCCACATTTTTCGCATCTAATAGTTACATTATCAACAAATGGTCTGTGAAGCTCGATATTATCAGGACAGTTGTCTGACATAGACTTTAATTCTTCTATTGAGCCTATAGAATGCTTATGACCACATTCACATTCCCAAATATTAAGTGGAGTACCCCAATATCTATTACGACTAAGTCCCCAATCCTGAACATTTGCAATCCAAGAGCCGAAACGACCTTTGCCAATAGATTCAGGAATCCAGTTGATAGTATTGTTGTTTTTAATGAGGTTATCGCGTACTGCACTCATCTTGATAAACCAAGACTCTCGTGCATAGTAAATTAGTGGAGAGTCGCATCTCCAGCAGAAAGGATAATCGTGCTCAAACTTTGGAGCATCAAATAGTTTACCAGCCTTAGAAAGGTCACTAAGAATCATTGGATCAGCTTTTTTACAGAAAATACCTGCGTAATCAGTATCGGCAGTCATTTCGCCCTTGCCGTTTACAAATTGAACAAATGGTAAATCGTAGTTTCGACCAATGCGTGAGTCATCCTCACCAAAAGCAGGAGCAATATGAACTATGCCAGTTCCATCTTCCATTGTTACATAACTATCGCAGGTAACGAAATGCGCTTTTTTATTCTGCTTTTTAGCACTTTCACCAGCACAAGCGAAAAGTGGCTCATATTCAGCATATTCAAGTTGTTTACCAGTAAACCTATCGGTTATTTCATAAGCTTTTTTATCTTCAGATGCAAGAGGGGAGAGAACTTTATCAAGAAGAGCTTCCGCCATATAATAAACCTTGCCATCCGCCGCTTTAACTCGGCAATATGTTTCGTTGGGATTTACGCAAAGAGCAACATTAGAAGGTAGTGTCCAAGGTGTAGTCGTCCAAGCGAGAAAATAAGCATCCTCATCTAGCTTTTTGAATCTTACTACTGCTGATTTTTCTTTAACAGCCTTATATCCTTGTGCAACTTCATGTGAGGATAATGGAGTTCCACAGCGTGGGCAATATGGAACTATTTTAAAGCCCTTATACAAAAGACCTTTGTCCCAAATTTGCTTTAGTGCCCACCATTCTGATTCAATGAAGTTGTTGCTATATGTTACATAAGGGTGATCCATGTCAGCCCAAAAGCCAACAGTAGAGGAGAAGTCCTCCCACATACCTTTATATTTCCAAACACTTTCCTTACATTTGCCTATAAATGGTTCAAGTCCATATTCCTCAATTTGTTCCTTACCGTCAAGACCAAGCAATTTTTCAACTTCGAGCTCAACTGGAAGACCGTGTGTATCCCAACCAGCCTTTCTTGGTACCATGTAGCCCTTCATTGTTCTGTATCTTGGAATCATATCCTTGATAACACGGGTTAATACGTGTCCAATGTGAGGTTTTCCATTAGCAGTAGGAGGACCGTCATAAAAAGTGTAGGAAGGTGCATTTTCTCTTATTTGAATGCTTTTTTCAAAAATTTGCTTATCCTTCCAAAATTGTTCTGTTGCTTTTTCTCTCTCAACAAAGTTGAGGTTAGTAGAAACCTTGTTATACATTTCAAATTCCTTTCTAAAGAAAAAATCTCGTCCTGAATGAACAGGACGAGATAAATTAATTCGTTACCACCTATTCAACATACAAATCTATATGCGTCTCATGTAACGGTGAGATGCCGTCGTTGACTACTATTTTCGCCAAGAAACTCTGGAGTGATATTCGCAAAATGGCTACTTGCATTGGGCTTACACCGTCCCCAACTCGCTACTGCGTTTACCAAAAAGCTACTGTCTCCGTCATAGTTTTTTAAATAATATTATAGTTATTCTAACATTAAGTTTAAAATTTGTCAATATTAAAACATCAATTTTTCGTCAATGTAATTTTTGAGTTCTGAAATAGGAAGCCTTACCTGTTCCATAGTATCTCTGTCACGAATTGTTACGCAACCATCGTTTTCTGATTCAAAATCATAAGTGATACAATAAGGAGTTCCAATTTCATCTTGACGACGGTATCTTTTACCAATTGAGCCAGTTTCATCAAAGTCAACACTAAAGTGCTTTGAAAGATCTTCCCAAACGACCTCGGCTTTGTCGGAAAGCTTTTTGGAAAGAGGGAGAACTGCTGCCTTGAACGGAGCTAATGCTGGATGGAAGTGAAGAACAACACGTGTATCATTTTCGCCAATTGTTTCTTCGTCATAAGCTTCAACTAAGAATGCTAATGTTACACGATCAGCACCAAGCGATGGTTCAATAACATAAGGAACATATTTTTCGTTTGTTTCGGGATCAAAGTATTCCATAGCTTCGCCAGAGAGATTGGCATGTTGAGTTAGGTCATAGTCAGTACGATCAGCAATTCCCCAAAGCTCACCCCAACCGAAAGGAAATAAATATTCAAAGTCAGTTGTAGCTTTTGAATAGAAACAAAGCTCCTCAGGATCGTGATCTCTTAAACGAAGATTTTCTTTCTTCATACCGAGATTATATAAGAAATTTGCACAATAATCTTTCCAAAATGAAAACCACTCTAAATCAGTGCCAGGTTTGCAAAAGAATTCAAGCTCCATTTGTTCAAATTCACGGATACGGAAAATGAAGTTACCAGGCGTGATTTCGTTTCTAAATGATTTTCCAATTTGACCAACACCAAATGGTAGCTTTTTACGTGTAGTTCTTGCAATATTTTTGAAGTTTACAAAAATACCCTGTGCTGTTTCTGGACGAAGATATAGCTCTGAAGTAGAATCTTCTGTAACACCTTGGAATGTCTTGAACATAAGATTGAATTTTCTAATATCGGTAAAGTCACCACTACCACAAGAAGGGCAAACAATTTTATGCTCTTTAATAAAATTGAACATTTCTTCATTTGACATAGTAGCAGGATTAGTGGAGTTGTTATTTTCAGCAGCCCAATCTTCAATAAGTTTATCAGCGCGATGTCTTGTTTTACATTGCTTACAATCCATTAAAGGATCAGAGAAGCCTCCAACGTGGCCTGAAGCTACCCATACCTGTGGGTTCATAAGAATAGCACTGTCAAGACCTACATTATATTTAGACTCTGTAACAAATTTTTTCCACCAAGCCTTTTTGATATTATTTTTGAATTCAACTCCCAGAGGACCGAAATCCCAGGAATTAGCAAGTCCGCCATATATTTCTGATCCAGGATAAACAAATCCTCTAGTTTTACAAAGAGCGACAACTTTTTCCATTGTTTTTTCTGTATTGTTCATTTTAATTCCCTTTCTATAGCAGAAAATTTGATATCATATAATTATAAATATTATAATTTAATTTAAAAATTTTTTCAATAGTTATTTTAAATGTTACATATTTTTGTATATTAATATCAAAAAAAAATAAAAAGTATATATTATTATTATACATATTAATTAAAAAAAATTAAAAGATAAAAAAAGTATTGATTTTTACAAAAAAGTTTGATATAATAAATCACGAATTTCAAACCTAAACACCAAAGGGAGAATTATATGTTATCACGAGAAATTACAGTTGTAAATGTTGTTGGGTTGCATGCAAGACCTGCTACGTTTTTTATTCAGAAAGCAAATTCTTATAAATCTTCCGTTTGGATTGGAAGAGATGATAGAAGAGTAAACGCAAAAAGTTTGCTTGGCGTTTTGTCAATGGGAATTGTTAAAGGAACACCTATTACACTTATTGCCGATGGCGATGACGAGAAAGATGCATTGGACGGACTTGAGGAATTAATACTAACAGGTCTTGATAATTGCGAATAATAAATTTCGGCGATAGTCTTTGACTGTCGCCTGTTTTTTTAGGAGGTTAGTATGACCATTGAACGATTAGAAGTTTTAAGAAAGAAATCTTCAATGCTTCCTCAAACACCAGGCATATATTTGATGAAAGATATTAACAATAAGATAATATATGTTGGGAAATCCCGTTCACTGAAAGATAGGGTTTCACAGTATTTTCATCTAAATGATGATGCTAACATAAAGACATTGCGCATGGTTTCTCAGGTGAATGATTTTGACACTATTCTTTGCGATACTGAAATTGAAGCATTAGCATTAGAAAATGTTAAAATTAAACAATATACTCCAAAATACAATATATTGTTGAAGGACGCGAAGTCGTATCCATATATAAAGCTTACTATGAATGAATTATATCCTAAGTTAAGTATGACACGAACAAGGTTGTTGGATGGTGCAAAATATTTTGGGCCATATTCTGGGGTGTCAGTTGTTTATGACGTGATAGGAACCCTTGAAAGAGCATTGCAAATTCCAACGTGCAAACGAGTCTTTCCAAGAGATATTGGTAAAGAAAGACCATGTATATATAAACAAATGGGTAGATGTGTTTCACCTTGTGATAATAGCATAAGTCAAGAAAATTTTTATAAAATGATGCAATGTGTATCAGATGTATTAAAAGGGAATATTAGATTAGCTGTTGCGAAATTAAACGAGCAAATGAGTGATTTTGCTGAAAGAGAGCTTTTCGAGGATGCTGCAAGATGTCGTGATGGTATAGAAGCATTGAAAAGGCTATGTGACGGACAAAAGATAATCGGAGCTCCTGATGACGAGTATGATGTAATTTCTGTTTATAAAGATGAACTCTCAATGTGTATCTCTGTGTTTTATATAAGAGAAGGTATTATAGTGGATAGTGATAATTTTTTATATGGTGCGTATGAACTCAATTCAGATTTAGGATATGAATATATGTCATCTTTCCTTATAGAACTGTACCAAAAGAGAGAATATATACCAAAGGAAATTTTATTATCCTTTGATTTTGATCCATATGAGCTTGAATTGACTCAGGAGTATTTAAAAAGCATAAATAAAAGAAATATAAAGATTAGAATACCTCAAAAAGGCAACTATAAAAAATTATGCGAGCTTGTATATAACAATGCAAAAGAACAAGCAAATCAATATAAGAATAGAGTCGAACAAGATAATAAAGTTTTGGTCAAACTGATGGAAATGTTAAATTTATTATCAGTTCCTGTACGTATTGAGGCATATGATATTTCTAATTTAGGAAACGAACATATTACTGGTGGAATGATAGTTGCAGAGAATGGAAATTTGAAGAAAAGTGACTACAAAGTTTTTAAAGTTAAAAACCAAGAGGGTGTTGACGATTATTCTGCTATGAGAGAAGTTATAAAAAGGCGTATTGAGCATTTAAACGATGGATTTGGTAGTTTTTCTGAAAGACCAGATTTAATTCTTTTAGATGGTGGTATGACGCATGTAGCAGTAATAAAACGATTGCTTTTTGAAATGAATGTTGAAATACCAGTTTTTGGAATGGTAAAGGATGAACATCATAAAACTCGTACCCTTGTTACAGAAAATGAAGAAATTAGCGTTGCTAAAGAACAAGCTGTATTTGTATTTTTATACAAGTTACAAGAAGAGGTTCATAGATTTACAGTTACACAGATGGATAAGGCAAAACGAAAATCGTTTAAAAAATTTGCAATTGAAAGCGTAAAAGGAATCGGAAAAAATAAGGCTAAGGCATTAATGAACTATTTTAAAACCATATCTGCGATAAAAAATGCTAGCATTGAAGAATTGATGAACGTTAAAGGCATTGGACGTAATGATGCAGAAAACGTGTTTAGATTTTTCAATGGTGAGGAGAAAGAATGAAAATAATTACGGGTAGTGCTAAAGGTATGAATTTAGAGACTTTAGATGGGAACGAAACAAGACCAACATCGCAACGAGTAAAAGAAGCGATATTTTCAATGATTCAATTTGATATTGAGGGAAAGCGTGTACTTGATTTGTTTGCTGGGAGTGGACAAATGGGGTTAGAAGCCTTAAGCAGAGGTGCATCAAAGGCAACATTTTGTGATTTGTCAGCACAGGCAACAAGCATTATAATCAAAAATGCTAAAAAAACTCGTTTGTTCTCATCTTGTAGAGTGTCAACCTGTGACTATTCACAAATGATTAAGGGATTAGCGGGAAAAGAGCAATATGATATAATTTTTATTGATCCTCCCTATAAACTTAATTGTATTGATGACGTGTTAAAAAAGCTTTTACAGGCAAACGCCATTTCTGAAGATGCATATGTAATTTGTGAAAATGGTGGAGAGGATATTTTCAACGGAAATAAAGATTTATCAGAAAAGTTTATAATATATAAGCAAAACAGATATTCAATTAGTTATGTAACTGTTTTGAAGCTTTCAAAGGAGATATTATGAGAGCAATAGTGACTGGAAGCTTTGATCCATTTACACTAGGTCATTTGGAAATAGTAAAACGAGCATTAGAGATGTTTAGTGAGGTTTATGTTGTTGCTCTTGTTAATGAAAACAAACAATATATGTTTACGATGGAGCAGAAAAAAAGAATACTTGAGCTTTCAACTAAAGAATTGAAAAATGTAGTAGTTGATGCATTTGCAGGTATGACATCAGATTACATGCATGAACATAAAATTACAAAAATAGTGCGAGGATATAGAAATTCAAAAGATCTTGATTATGAAAAAGAGTTATCTCAAAAGATGACGCAATGTGACAAAAACTTTGAAACTATTTTGTTGAAATGTGATGAGAAATTTTCGGAAATAAGTTCAACAAGTGCAAGGAAAGCAATAATTGATAAAGACGATTTAACAAATTATTTGCATATTGATGCAATTCAATATATTGATACCATTTTGTAAAAAATCACCGATTTGTAAGTGAACTTAGATAGTTCATTCAAATCGGTGATTTTTTTATTAGTTCTACTTGCTTTAACTTAAAATGATAAAAAAATAAAAAAATTTCAAAAAAAGTATTGCAATTTGGAAATATATAGGTTATAATAAGTACATAAAAGTGGTGAAAAGTGGAGTAAAATAGGTTAAAAGTGGAGCGAAAGGAGGAATTAGAGCATGCTTTATGGTAGATACGAGCATACAGTAGATGCAAAGAATAGAGTTTTCGTACCAGCAAAATTTAAAGAGGCTCTTGATAATTCCTTTAAACTTACTTATAACGATTTCAACAAATGCATTCTTGTTTATTCAAATAGAGAATGGGATAAATATGAAGAAAAATTAGCCGCTCTTCCAACTTTACAATTTGAAGACTATATTCGTGAAATATTTTCTAATACTGTCGATGTTCAAATAGATTCGCAAGGTAGAATAGTTATTCCTCAGTTTTTGAAGGATAAGGTGGATATTCAAAAAAATGTGCTCTTTATGGGTGTTGGAACTCATATTGAAATATGGGCACAGGAAGTATTCGAAGAAAAGAGAAAATCTATTAATATGAATGAGATGAAGAAGCTCATGATAGAAATGGGATTCTAAACTATGAAAATGGAATTTTCACACTATTCAGTTATGCTTTCAGAGTGCATTGATGGATTAAATATAGATCCCAATGGAATTTATGTTGATTGTACTGCTGGTGGCGGAGGACATTCAATAGAAATATTGAAAAGATTAGATCAAGGTAAGCTGATATCAATCGATCAAGACGACAATGCCTTAATTGCATGTAAGAAAAGATTTGTTGGTTATGAAAAAAATTCTATATTAGTAAAAAGCAATTTTGTAGAGTTAAAAAATATTTTAGATTCATTGAATATTAATTCTGTAGATGGTGTATTAATGGATTTAGGTGTCTCGTCTCATCAGCTAGACACTGCAGAACGTGGGTTCTCGTATAATAGTGACGCAGAACTTGATATGCGAATGGACCCACATTCCCCTTTTTCTGCATATGATGTTGTTAATACCTATAGTGAAGAAAATTTATATAATATAATTAAAAATTATGGTGAGGAAAAGTTCGCATCATTAATAGCAAAGAAAATTGTAAAAGAAAGAGAAATTACCCCAATAAAAACGACTTTTGAATTATCGAATATCATTAAAAATGCAATCCCTGTTGCAGCAGCAAAAAAAGAGGCACAACATCCAGCAAAAAGGACCTTTCAAGCAATTAGAATAGAGGTCAATCACGAGCTTGATGTTATCGAACCTGCAATAAGAGCCGGAGTGCAAGCATTAAAAAAGGGCGGAAGAATAGTTATAATGACATTCCATTCATTAGAAGATAGGATAGTGAAAACTTTGTTCAATAATGAAGCTCAAGGCTGTATATGTCCTAAAGATTTTCCAGTATGTATTTGTGGTAATAGACCGAAATTAAAAGTAATAACAAAAAAACCCATAATAGCTGGGGACAAAGAACTAAAAGAAAATTCAAGATCAAAAAGTGCAAAATTAAGAATTGCAGAAAAATTATAGTTGAAAATCACAGGAGGATGTTAAAATGTACGGAACAACTATGAGAAATTACAACGTAAATAAGGCATCCAAATCGAAGGATGAAAGAGGTTTCTTTTCTTCAAAATTTAGTTTTAAGAAACAAGCTAAAGAAAAGAAGGCTCGTGAAACAAGATACCTGAGAATAGAAAAAAATGAGATGCCAAAAATCGAAAAAGAGAAGAATACTACTAGCGAAAGCTTCTTTTCAAAAAAGGATTTTCCAATTCCTTCCGTAATTATTACGGTATTACTAACTATGATGTTTTTAGTTGTAGTATCAGGAATTGCATCATTATAATAAATAATTAAAGTCTCGGCTTTTTGCCGAGACTTTTTTTCATATAAATTTTTATAAATGAATATATTTATAAAAAGGAAGTAGGTGAATAAATGCTTAACATAATTTCTGTAAAAACTAAAAGAAGAAGTTTAATTGTATTAATTACATTTATGACAATTTGCATCTTGATTTTAATAGCCTTATTTAAGCTTCAAATTATAAACAATAACAAATACCAAAATTATGTATTTGATCAAATTACTGTTGAAACTAATGTAAATCCTTCAAGAGGTATTATATACGATAGAAATGGGGAAATTTTAGCTAGTAATAAAACGGTTTGGATATTATATGTTGTTCCAAAAAATATAAAAGATAGCGAACAGATTGCAAGAGGAATTTCAGCAATATTGTCATTAGACTATGAAAAGGTTCTTGAAAAAGTAAAAAAAACAGGATATAAATATCAAATAATAAAAAAAGATTTAAATATTAATGAAGCAGAAAATATACGAGAGTTTATTAGCCAACATGGATTTGAAGAACAAATACAGCTGAATGCAAGTAGCGAAAGATATTATCCGAATAATGATTTAGCATCGCACGTTTTAGGTTTTGTAAATGCAGATGGTGTAGGGATATATGGGTTGGAAAAGGTATATAACAATATAATGGAGGGGACAACAGGCAAATACATTACTGCGCAGGATGCACAAAGCAATGATATGCCGTTTCAATACGAAACATATATTGAAGATGAAGATGGATATAACCTTGTTACTACATTAGATATGTACATACAAAATCAGTTGGAATTACAGCTCGAAACTGCATCTATTGAATCCGGAGCGCAAAATAGATCAGCAGGAATAGTTATGAATCCTAAAACGGGTGAAATATATGCAATGGCAGTTTATCCTAGTTTTGACCTGAATGAGCCATATAAATTAGATGAAACATCATTAAATTATCTGTTGGAATATAAAAATAGTGATGAATACAATCAAATGTATATCAATATGTTATATAGCATGTGGAACAACAAGGCGGTTACAGAGTTATACGAGCCAGGATCAACATTTAAAATACTTACTACCGCTACAGCTTTACAGGAAAATGCTGCTAATTTAAATACAACATTTACATGCACAGGTGCTTTGAAAATAGATGGATATTATAGAGCAATTAGCTGTCACAAGCGAACAGGACATGGAACATTGACATTTTCAGAAGCACTTCAGCAGTCATGCAATCCATATATGATGAGACTTGGTTTTTCTATTGGAAAAGAAATGTTCTATGAATATTTTCAAAAGTTTGGTTACACAAGTCGAACTGGAATTGATTTACCATCAGAGGCATTCAGCTATTATCACAATTATGATAATTTCTCTAATGTATCTTTAGCGGTTTATTCATTTGGTCAAACGTTTAAAACAACTGCTATACAGCAGTTAAGTGCAATTTGTACTGTTGCAAACGGAGGATATTCTGTTGTGCCACATTTTATTAAAGAAATTGTGGATAACGAAAATAATATAATTTATGAATATGAAAACAAACAAAATAACCAAATTCTTAACGAAGAAGTATGCAAAACGATTTCTCAAATATTAAAGGAAGGTGTAGACGGAGACGGAGGAGCAAAAAATGCATATGTTTCTGGATATAGCGTAGCTGCAAAAACAGGAACATCAGAAAAAAAAGATAAATATGATGCAAATGGTAATACCTCATATCGTGTGTCTTCATGCGTAGCTTATGCCCCTGCAGAAGATCCACAAATAGCAGTTATTATGATTGTTGACGAGCCAACAATAGGAAGCAAATACGGAAGTGTAGTTGTAGCGCCATACATTGCAAAATTTTTAGAACAAGTGTTGCCATATTTGGGTGTAGAACCAAGCTATAGTAATATTGAAAAAGAAAATGAGCAAATTGAAGTTCCTGATTTAAAAAATAAAAATGTGTCAAATGCGATAGAAATATTAAAATCTATAGGAATTTCATATGAAATTATTGGCAATGAAGAAACAGTTTGCGATCAAATGCCTCAAAAAGGAAGTGTAATACATAAAAAAAGTGGAAAAGTCTTGATTTATACAGGAGGAAACACACAAACTACAGTAGAAGTGCCTAATATAATAGGTCTAAGTGCGGAGCAAGCAAATTTAGTATTAACAAACAGTGGGTTTAATATAAAATATGAGGGAACCACTAATTTTAAATATGGTGAGAAGGTAGAAGTGGTATATCAAAGTATTAAAGCTGGAGAATGGGTTCCAAGAGGAACTGTTATTACAGTAAAATTACTTTTTATTGATGAAAAGGAATAGCATGATTTTAGCAGATTTAATTAAAGATATTAATGTAATTGATAACATGGTTGATTTAAATATTGAAATACATGGTATAGCATCGGATTCTCGCAAGGTGAAAAAAGGCTATATATTCGTTGCTGTAAAAGGCGAAAACACGAACGGGAACCTATATATTAACGATGCAATAAAAAATGGTGCAGTAGCTGTTGTTACGGATGAAAAAAGTGAGAAAAACAAATATATTTTGGTAAATAATGCAAGAATGGCACTTTCAAAAATGTGGTCAAACTATTATGATAAACCAGATAAAGATATCAATATCATTGCAATAACAGGAACTAATGGAAAAACAACCACTGCATATTGCTTATATAGAATTTTAAGAAGCAAAGGCATTGACTGTGGATTAATATCAACTATTGAATGTTTAATAAACGATGAACAAATAAATACAAATGGTGGAAGTGATGTGTTAGATAAGTATGGAGCAATGACTACTCCCGATCCCGAAATCTTATATAATATTATTAATAAAATGAAGGAAAGAAGAGTTAAGTATTTGATAATGGAAGCATCGTCTCATGCACTTGAACAACACAAACTCGATTTTTTAAATATTGAAATAGGCATTTTTACTAATCTGTCTCACGACCACCTTGACTATCATAGAAATATGGATAATTATTTTTTTGCAAAGCAAAAATTGTTTAAATTGTGTAATATAGGAATAATAAATATTGATGATGAATATGGAAAAAAACTTTACAAAAAATACAAGGGACGAATGTTAAGTGTCTCGATCAATGAAAATGCGGATTTTTATGCAAAAATAACAAAATGCAATTCAAAAGGAACAGAATTTGTAGTTTTTGAGGAAGGAAATGAAATAAAAATCAAGTCATGTTTATATGGCGAAATAAATGTCTATAATTTATTACTAGCAATTGCATGCACAAACGCATTGGGAATTAGAACAAAAGAAATATTAAATGTTCTTAAATCAATTAAAATTAAAGGTAGAATGGAAAAATATAAAAATAGAAATATCTTTATTGATTATGCGCATACTCCAAAGGCAACCGAAAGCATTCTTAAAACGGCTAGACAAATTTTTCCAAAACGAAAAATAATAACATTGTTTGGATGTGGTGGTGATAGAGATAAGGAAAAGCGAAGCGAAATAGGGAAAATATGCTCTGAATATAGTGATTATATGATTTTAACGTCAGATAATTCAAGAAGCGAGAGTACTGAAAATATTATCAAGGACATATTAACTGGAATAGAAAAAAATAAGAATTTTATAGTAATTGAAAATAGGTGTCAAGCAATAGAATATGCTGTAAAAAATACAAAGAAATCTGATGTTTTATTGCTACTCGGAAAGGGACATGAGAACTATGAAATTACAAATAAAGGAAAAATACATTTTGACGAAAGAGAGGTTTTATCAAGAATATTAGATAATGCTTGAATATAGATCAAATGCTGCAGATATAGCAATGAAAATGAGTGGATCTTTGATAGGGGAAGACTGTGAAATTGAAGCAATTTCAACAGATACACGAGAAAAACTCGAGTGTTCTTTTTGTTTTATTGCAATTAAGGGCGAACGATTTGATGGTCATCAATATATTGAGCAAGCAATAAAAAATGGGGCTTCATTAATTGTTTCGGAAAGAAAAATAGAAAAAGATGTACCTATACCAATAATTTATGTAAAAAATACAGTAAGAGCACTTGGATTATTAGCCAAGAATACAAAGAGGAAAGCTAAGGTCATAGGTGTTACCGGAAGCGTTGGAAAGACCTCTACAAAAGATTTAATTATTTCCGTTTTAAAGGAAAAGTATAGTGTTATAGGAACTGAAAAAAACTTTAATAATGAAATAGGCGTACCAATGACATTATTATCGGTCAAAAATGAAGATTATTGTGTTTTGGAATTTGGAGCACGAAAAAAAGGCGATATAAAATGGCTTTCATTCATTGCCGAACCAAGCATTGTGGTTATTACTAATTGTGGCACATCTCATATAGAATTTTTTGGTTCTGAAGAAGCTATTTTTAAAGAAAAAACAAAAATAATAAACGAAAATTGCTGTACAGCTATCGTTCCATCAGAAAAGAGATTTATTGAACATAATTATCGAAATGTAAAACCAATATTTATTGGCAGTAATGGTGATTTTTCATATAAAAAAATTAAAATACATAACGATGGAATAGTAGGCAATCTATTTGCAGGCAAAAAGAGAGTTATAAGAATAAAGTATAACACTATATCAAAAAATAGCTTTGAAAACACTATTTATGCATATGTAGTAGGGCACTTGTGTGGTTTGTCGAAGAAAAAAATAAAATTAGGAATAAAAAAATGTAAAACGAGTAAGCATAGATTAGAAATTTTGAATGTTAAAACAAATATAATAATTGACGATACATATAATGCATCTTATGAAAGTACCATTTCATCAATAGATGCATTATCTGAATTATCTAAGTTAAAACGAAAAGATTCAGTTTGTATTCTTGGTGATATGTTAGAGCTTGGCGAAAAAAGCAAAGAGCTTCATTATAAAATAGGTTGTTATTGTAAAGATAAAAATATTAGTGAGCTTTATGCTTCGGGAAATTATGCAAACGAAATCATTAGTGGAAATGGTTTTGGAACGAGGTTTCTTTCGTTGGAAGACATAACAGAATCAATAAAAAAAAGAAAGAACTGTGTTTTTTTAATTAAGGCCAGTAGAAAGATGGGCTTTGAAAAAATTGTAGAGGAAATGAAAGATATTTTTGATGAGTATTAAGTTGAATATTATGATTGTGGCTTTAATTTCTTTTTTTGTAACATTGTTGATTACAAAAAGATTAATTAAAGTGTTTAATAAAAAAGAAATAGGACAAAAAATATTAGATATTGGTCCAAACTGGCATAAAAGCAAAGAAGGAACACCTACTATGGGCGGTATAAGTTTCATAATAGCCTTTATTTGCGCTTTTTTGTATTGTATTGTTGTTCTTATTATAGAGAAAAACAAAGCCGAAATATTGACCGCTATATCAATTGTAGTGTTCGTTTTACTTAATTCCTTAATTGGATTGATAGATGATTTGGCAAAAATTAAAAAAAATAAAAATGAAGGATTAAAACCGATAGGAAAATTAACACTTCAAGCATTAAGTGCAGTGATATTTCTTGCTTGTTTGAAATTTAGTAATTCAATTAATACAATTATTAAAATTCCGCTTATAAATTTTGAGCAGGATTTAGGATTCTTATTTTATGTAGTCGCTTTTTTTGTTATTTGTGGGTTTATAAATGCAGTAAATTTAACAGATGGAATAGATGGACTTGCTTCATCTGTGTCTTTAACATCAGGTGTATTCATCTGTGTAGTAGCGATTACAATAATACAAACAAAAGGCTTAGCACTTGTTGGAGGAACAATTATTGGCTCATTATTTGCATTTTTAATTTATAATTTACATCCTGCAAAAATATTTATGGGCGATACTGGATCACTTTTTTTAGGTGCATTAATTGTATCAACAAGTTTTTTAATGGAAAATCTTTTAATAATTATTTTTTATGGTTTTGTATTTATTTGTGAGGCGATCAGTGTGATTTTGCAAGTTTTGTTTTTTAAAATTACTAAAGGAAAACGACTTTTTAAAATGGCACCACTGCACCATCACCTTGAAAAGAGTGGATGGAGCGAGTCAAAGATTGTAGTCACTTTTACATTTATAAATGCGATAGGTTGTATTTTAGCATATTTTATTTTAATTTAGTATGAAAACTTATATATCAAATAATGTTTTAAGAAAGAAAGAAAAAAAGCATATAAAGAATGAAATAGACAAAGTATATTTAATATTGATACTGGTTCTCTTGGCATTTGGAACAGCTATGGTTTTTAGTGCAAGCTATCCTAATGCTGTGAAAAAATTCAACGACGGATTCTATTATCTTAAAAGACAAGTTCTTTTTTTGTTAATCGGATTAGTTTTAATGTATATTTTTAGCAATATATCAACTGAAATATACGAAAAATTCTCGCCATATTATTATGGAATTTGTATTGTATTGTTGATAATTGTACTATTCGGTGGGTTTTCAGAAGGAGTCGCAAAAAGATGGTTAGGAGTTCCAGGTACATCGTTATCCTTTCAACCTTCTGAATTAATGAAGTTAGGAATAATTCTTATCATTTCTTATTTTTCAAGTAGAGTAAAAAAGAAGGGCTTTTTATATGAAATAGTAATACCAGGGATATTATTATTTCTTCCGTGTGCATTAGTATTATTAGAAAAACATTTATCTGGTACATTAATATTAGTATTCATTGGTTTGTCTCTTCTATTTATGTCTGGAATAAGTGTTAAAAAAATGGTAATAACTTATGGATCTGTTGGTATAGCAGGTGCGATATTATTTTTGATAACGAATGAATATGCTATGAAGAGAATACTGTCATTTATCAATCCATCGGCAGATATATTAAGTGATAAATGGCAAACAACACAAGGTCTTTATGCGATAGGTTCAGGTGGCTTTTGGGGAAAAGGTTTTTTTAATAGTGTTCAAAAATTCAGCTATGTGTCAGAGCCTCAAAATGATTTTATTTTTACTATTTGGTGTGAAGAAATGGGATACATAGGAGCAATTTTTTTAATCGCTTTGTATGCACTTTTAATATGGCGAGGGTTTATAATTGCTTATAAAGCTCAAAATTTCTTTGATTCAATGCTTGCGTTTGGAATAACAATGCAAGTCGGAATTCAAACAATATTAAATATGTTAGTTGTAACAGATTTAATTCCAAATACAGGTATATCACTGCCATTTTTTTCGTACGGTGGTAGCTCACTGGTTATTTTACTATTTGAAATGGGAATAATGTTATCAATATCAAGAAAAAGTCGGATGATTAATTAGGAGTAAGCATGAGGGTATTATTGTGTGGCGGTGGTACGGCTGGACATGTAAATCCAGCAATAGCCATTGGTGAACTTATAGAGAGAAATGAACCTGAATCAAAAATAGCATATGTAGTAACAAGGAATGGTATTGAGAATGAGCTTGTAAAATATAAAAAATATACAATAGATATACATGGAATTAAAAAAGGCAAAATTTTTACAAACTTTAAAAGGTTAGTTCAACTATCAAAAGCGATAAATGAGTGTAAAAGGATAATCTACCAATTTCGACCAGACATAATAATTGGAACAGGAGGATATGCAACATTTCCTGTTGTTTATGCAGGCCAAAAAATGGGAATAAAAACTGTTTTGCATGAATCGAATTATTATCCAGGAAAAGCGATTAAAGCATTGTATAAAAAGGCGGATTTGGTTTTAGTAAATTTTGAGGATACAATTAAATTTTTAAAAAAGAAAAGTGTGGTATGTGTTGGAAATCCTTTACGTAAGGAGTTCGAAAAATGTGATAAACAAACAACAAAAGACAAATTAAAAATAAAAGAAAAATATGTTATTTTGGCTTGTGGAGGCTCTCTTGGGGCAGAAAGAATTAATGAATCAATCATTGATTTAATAGATAATTATATAAAATATAATTCTGACTTAAGATTAATTTGGTCAACAGGAAAACGTGAATATGATTTGTGCAAAGAAAAGCTAACCAAAAAAAGACTAGATAAAATAGAGAATGTTAATATATATCCATATATCTATAATATGTCAGAAACAATGATGTGTGCAGATGTAGTAATAAGTCGTGCAGGTGCTACAAGTATTTCGGAAATTTCTGCCTGTAAAAAGTGCGCTATTTTAATTCCTTCACCCAATGTAGCTAATAACCATCAATATAAAAATGCTGAGCTTTTAGAAAGACATGGGGCTGCAAAATTAATAAAAGAAGATAATATTTATCGATTGATCGAGACTGTTAAAGGGTTAATTCTAAATGATGAAGAAAGAGCAGAAATTGAGAAAAAAGTAGGAGAATTCCACAAAGAAAATACTAATAAAAGAATTTATTATGAAATAAAAAATCTCAAAAAATAATTTCCTTGACTAATATTATCTTTTATGATAAAATTATAGTGTAATATTATAGTTTAGGAGAGGTTTATGAAAAAACGAGTTCTATTTGTTGTGCTTATTTTAGTTCTATCATTTAGCTGCCTTGTCCTATTTTCGTGTGGTGAAAAGGATGAGACTGACTATACAAAGATTGAAACTAATGGTATGACATATGAAGATGGTGAATATAAATTATTTGTTTCGCCTGAAACTAATTATTTAGATTTGGCCAACAATTTTAGAGTATCTGAAAATGCTTATTTTGAATTATATAGAGATGGAAATTCAAATAGTTTATTAGATACTACTGTTACATTAAATAACGGTAGCAATGTTTTTATTGTAAAGATTTATGACAACAACTCACACATTTCTGAATATAGGTTAAATATCTATAGAAAGCAGATATTTACGGTTTCCTTTAACACTAATGGAGGTACATCTGTTAACGATATAACTATAGAAGAGGGAAAGAGTATAGAGGCACCCAATACCTTTAAAGTAGGGCATAATTTCAATGGATGGGATTACGATTTTTCTAATCCTGTTACATCTAATTTAACAATTAATGCACAATGGACTGCGAAAGATTATAAGATTACTTTTGATGTCAATGGTGAAAAGTCTGTTATAGACATTAAATATGGTGAAATATATAAAGCACCTGAGGTAGATTTGACTGGATATAATTTTGCTGGTTGGCTATACAACAATGCTTCGTTTAACGAAGAAGGTGTTTATGAATACACAGATAATATTGAGGTTGTTGCTTCGCTTCAGCCTATTGAATATTCAATCATTTATGTAACTGATTCTAATTGCACTAATCCTAACACTATCTCCAAATATACAATAAATAGTGTTATAGAGCTTTCAAATGCTGAATGGATAAATGATGAAAAAGTTTTTGATGGTTGGTATACAGACGATAGCTTTGCCGAGGAATACAAGATTTCTTTGATTTCAAATATGACTGGCTCGATTACTCTTTATCCAAAGTTTAAAGATGCAATCATAACTAAAGAGATTAAATTTTCTGTTAATGGTCAAATTGTTGAATCTGAAACTAAAGAGTTTACATTTAAGCAACCATACGAGATAACATATGTACCAGTAATTGATGAATTTCATAAGTTTGAGGGCTGGTATTTCGAAGATTCATTAATCGAAACTAAGGGAGATTTGTGGCTTTTTAAAACCGATATGGTGTTAGTTGCAAAAATTACAGCTAGAGAATATGAAATAGAATATGTTTTGAATGGTGGAGAAAATAATGGAAACAACCCTAATAGCTTTAATGCTGATGAGCCATTTGAGTTATTAGACCCTAGTTATGGCGATCATGAATTTGTTGGTTGGTATTTAGACGCAAGCTATACGAATAAAATCGAAAATATTACAGCTGAACATGCAGGACACACACTTACTTTGCATGCAAAGTGGAATCATAGATATTTTGTTGAGTTCGACTATGATGGTGGTAGCGGGGAAGAACAGAACAGATTATTTACTGTAGGTGCACCATATAGCTTAACTAAGCCTGTAAAGAACAAATATGTATTTGGCGGTTGGTACTATGGCGATACTAAGGTTGAATTAAGTGGAAATTGGGAGTATAACACTAGTGTTATTCTTAAAGCTAAATGGACGCCAAAAGAGTATATAATTACTTATAATCTTAATGGTGGTACACAAAATGAGCAAAACTTAACATCATTTAATGTTACAGTAGATACGATTACTCTTTATGATCCAATATGGTTGAATAATTACAAGAGATTTGCTGGTTGGTATCTTGAATCAACATACGAAACAAAAATTGAAGAAATTGTAACAATAGAGCATGAGGATATTACATTACATGCTAAATGGGATGAAATAAATGTAAGTATTACATTTGATCCTATAATTGGACAGGTTACATCAAACACTATGAGTGTTACAGTTGGTTCAAATTACAACTTGCCAAAAGCTGAACATGCTAACTGTGAATTTTTAGGTTGGACATATAATGGTGAATTAATTGATTCAACAGGAATATGGACTATTTCTGATGAAAAAATAACCTTGATTGCAAAGTGGAATGTAGTGGAGTATAATATCAACTACGACCTTGATGGTGGTTCTGCTGATGGATTGGTTAATAAATATACTGCTATAAGTGAAGATATCATTTTACCAATACCTGTAAAGGAAGGATATACATTTATTGGTTGGGTAACAAGTAGTGGTATTTCTGATAGTGTAATAATTCCACAGGGTAGCTTTGGTGATAGAAGCTATAAAGCAAGCTGGTATAAGAATCAAGATGAAAATGGTTTTTATTATGAGTTGCGTAATGGAGTAATGGTTGTAGTTGGCTTTGATAAAGAAATAGATACATCTAAAGATTATGTGGATGATATTTATGTTCCTGCTGAATATTACGGATACAAAGTTACATCAATCGATGCAGGTGCATTTGTACAATTTGGTGAAAAATTTGTAAACGCATCATATGTAAATGCAATTACAGGAAAGGAATACAAATATTTAGATGGACATCAAATACGTGGATTTACAAAGATTTATTTGTCTTCAGAAATAAATCATATAGGTGCAAATGCATTTGAGGGTTGCTATGGTATTAAAGTACAGTTGTATTCGAAATCAGGCTCTGTAGATTGTAGAACTTGGGATAAAGGAGTTACATATGAGCTTGGAAACGTTGCTGTTCGTGATTGTATTTGGGGCTTTAGACCTGCTTTAGGTTGGAGCAGATATTCACTTGCTGAAATTCCGGAAGATTACGAATAATTTAAAAAGAAAAAGCGACAATGTCGCTTTTTCTTTATTTCATTTTGAACATTGAACAAAAGTTATCGCTTGCAATTTGTGCATTATGTTTAACTTTTTTCTTACATTTACTATTACATAAAAAATGAAGTGTTATCATACCAGACACAAATCCAATTGTGAATCCCTTGAGAATGTTTCCAATCGTACCTTTATTATTTGACATGTTTTTCTCCTTGTTTTTTTATAGTGTTTTCTTTTTTTAATATCTTAATACATATTTGTAAAGATTTATCATGAGTTTAAGCTTAATTTTTGCAAATAATAATTTTGCAAAAGTGAGGTGAGCATAATTAAAAAAACATTAAAGCTTTTTTTTCTATTTTGTTTTGTGATAATTTTTTCTATTCCAACAAGTGCATCTTGTGTTTCATGGTATTGTAAAAGAACAAAGGATCATTCTCAACCTACATTAGGGAATGATTTAAAATTTACAGAAAAATATAATGTGTTTTGGTGTGATACAGATTTAAAAGATGATGACAAGGTTATATATTTAACTTTTGATGCTGGATATGAAAATGGAAATGTACAAAAAATTGTTGATATATTAAAAGAAGAAAATGTTACGGGAGCGTTTTTTGTTTTAGATAATTTATTAATAAATAACGAGGCTCTTGTAAAAGAAATGATAAAAAATGGAAATATTGTTGCCAATCACACTGCTAAGCATAAGGATATAACAACATTCAATAATAAAGACGAATTATACAGCGAAATGGCAAAATTAGAAAAGTTGTATAAAGATAAATTTGGAGAAGAAATGCAAAAATTTTTTAGGCCACCAGAAGGAAAGATAAATGAAAAATCCTTAGAGTGGCTGAATGAATTAGGATATAAAACGATAATGTGGTCTTTCGCTTATGAGGATTGGGACAATTCATCTCAATTATCTAATATCAGTGCAAAGAAAAAGATTCTTGAAAATATTCATAATGGCGAAGTGATGTTACTTCATCCAACATCCAAAACAAATGCAGCTATATTAAAAGATATAATTCGTGAGTTGAAAAGTCAAGGATACAGATTCGGCACATTAAATGAATTGTGTGAAAAAGATAATTAAGATTTTAGTTATATGTTTGTCAGTTTTGATTATATCAGGCACTAATATTTCGTATGCCGATAAGCCAGTATATAATTCAAACAAGAATATGAAAGAAAAAATTGCGATTACTTTTGATGATGGTCCTCATCCAGTAAGAACATCTAAGTTATTAGAGATTTTACAAAAACACGATGTAAAAGCAACCTTTTTCGTGATTGGAGAAAATGTAAAAAATTATCCAAAAACACTCCTTAAGATAGTTGAGGGAGGTCATGAAATTGCTAATCACACATATACGCACAAAATATTAAAGAATAGTAGCTATATTTCTCTGAAAAAAGAAATAATTGACACAGAAAATGTTGTAAAGGATTGTGGTGGTAAAATCAAAAAAATGATAAGACCACCATGTGGTATATTTGATTATAATCTGTTAAAATTAGCTAATAAAGATGGTTATAAAATTGTTTTGTGGAATATCGATACACACGATTGGGCAAATGAAGGAACAGATAAAATAGTAACAAATATTTTAAATAACGTAAGTGGTGGAGATATAATATTGTTTCATGACTATACAAGTGGAGAGAATCATACAAAAGAAGCATTGGATAGGATAATTCCTATATTGAAAGAAAAAGGATATGATTTAGTTACAGTAAGCCAACTTTTGCAAGAATAAAAAGAAATTCGGCATTGCCGAATTTCTTTTGTTTAATCTTCATTTGAATTTGTTTGTTCTTGAGTATTTTCTAATGTTGTTTCGTCTGAAGATTCTGTAAGTTCTTCCTCATCATCTTTTGAGACAAATGTGCGATTTATTACTGCTTTTGCATCTTTTTCATTCATCATATATTTTATTATATTAGGATAAGCAGCATAGACACCCATTAAGTCAATTAGAGCGAAAGTGATTAGAAGAGGTAGTATCATACCAAGTGGCATGAATAATAAGAAAATACCATAATTTATTATAATAACGATTATTATGCCAAGTAACATCATTAAATTTCTCTTTATTCCAAGAATAGAGAAGTAAAGAGCGTTTTTTATTATTTTTGTCAACTTTAAATCAAAGGTGAAAATCATAATATAAGCATATGGCTTAATAAAATTAAAAATAATAAACATCGCTAATGTAAGAAAAAGCATCAGTGAGTTAAGTGAGCTTGCATTATAATTTGTGTATAAGTAATAAATGTTATAGATAAAAGCAATAGTCATTAAAGCATCAATTATTCCTAAAATAAATGATTGCTTTTTGTTACGCTTGACAATGTAGAAAAAATCAGAAAAAGGAAAGATTGCTTCGCCACTCATCATATTACGGTAAATGTATGTTGTTCCAACTTTAGTAAAGCCCCAAGTAAAAATAACCAATAATCCTAAACCGAAAAATACATAGGTTACAGGGGAAAAGGTTCGCATTTCACCAAAAACTCCAAAAATTCCAGTGAGAGAAGATGCTGCCTCGTTACCACTTATGGATACTGCACCCTGTAGGGGACCCCATGCGGTGTACATTGGAGAAGGAGTAAATTTATCAAAAAAGCCTGATATAGCAAAAAGCAAAAAGAAAACAGGAAAATTACCAAAAACAAAAATAAGATTTGTAGTTAAAAGTTTTCCAAGCTTTGTTCCAAGAACCTTGAAAAAATTACCTAATGTTGGCTTTTTTAATGCATTAAAATCACTTTTATTCGATTCTTTACCATCTTTGAAATACCAATTAAATAAATTAAATTTTTTCTTTTGTCGCTTTGGTTCATCAGTGTCGTTTTGGTACATGTTTACCTCCATTAATCAATTTTGGATAGCTCTTCGGCTCTATTTTTGCAAGCCTTCATTGCCTTAAATATTATATCAGAGAAATTCATATTATCAAGAACATTCAACGCTTTTTCAGTAGTACCGTTTGGCGATTTTACCATATTTATTTGTTGTTCGATGGATAAATTGCTTGAAAGAATCATTCTTGCAGATCCGATAAGTGTTTGACACACTAAATTTAATGTGTCATTGCAGTTAAAGTTTAGGTTGGATGCACCGTCGCAAAGTGCTTTTATAAAAGTATAAACATAAGCGGGTGAGCTTGAGGTTATAGCAGTTATCGTATTGATATCATTTTCAGCTATTTCTGAAACGATTCCCGATGATGAAAATATTTTTTTAGCAAAATCAAACTCATCGTCACTAACTCGTTCATTTTTACAAAGAGCAGTAACTCCTTCACCAATTAATAAAGGAGTATTAGGCATAGCTCTGATTATTTTTACATTTCCTAATTTAGCTTCTATTGATTGTATTGTTACTCCTGCACAAATCGTTATAAATACTTTGTTATCAAGTTTATTTGTATCTATACAAGTTAGAATCTCAGAAACGTTCTGTGGTTTAACAGATATAAAAATATAATCAGCTTCAAAAATTCCATCATTGATATTAGGCGCAATTTTGCATTTTGAACTGAATTTGGAATACTGAGATTCGTTTTTGTCATATAGAATTATATTATTCTCAGAAGTAATTTGTGAACTTATTATACCAGAGTATATGGCAAACGCCATATTTCCTGTTCCAATAAAAAAAATATTTTTCAAAAAAACCACCCTTTTAATTTATTTATATGTTATTCTATCATATTTTTTTATGCAATTCAATATATATTTAGTTAAATTTTTCTTGACTATTTAAGTGTAATGATATATAATCATTTAAGATTTATATCAGGAGAAGTGATATGAAAATTAATTTTGTTTCAAAAATTTTTTCTAAAATGCCTGCTATGGAGACCGAACGATTGGTTCTTAGGGCAATAAAACGCTGTGACGTGGTGGATATGTTTGAGTATTCGTCTAATCCAAAAACCTGTCAATATTTATTGTGGAATGTTCATAAAACACCTAAATACACACAGGATTATATTGATTTAATTATTTCTAAATACAAATCTGGTGATTATAATGATTGGGCATTGATATACAAGGAAAATCAAAAAATGATAGGAACCTGTGGATTTACGCGTATTGATAAAGAGAATAGTGTAGTCGAAATTGGATATGTAATAAATCCAGATTATTGGGGAATGGGTATTGCGACAGAAGCTGCAAGTAAAGTGATTAGCTTTGCATTTGAAGAATTAAAGGTCAATCGTGTTGAAGCTAAGTTTTTATTTGGAAATAGTGCAAGTTTGGCTGTCACAAAGAAAATTGGTATGAAGTTTGAAGGATATCAAAGAGAAGCCATGTTTGTTAAAGGAAAATTTAAAACGATTGGTATTTCTTCAATTTTAAGAAGAGAATATTTATTTGACAAGAAATATGAAAACGAATAATTACTGAAGGAAGATATTTTAAATATCTTCCTTTTTGATTTTTTAGCAAATTTTGTAAAAAAACTGTGAATAAATATCAATATTTTAATTTATAAACTATTGAAATAATATTATATTTAGGATATAATAATATTGAAATAAGTATTAGAGGAGAATTTGAATAAGTTATGAAAAACGATTTGCCAGCATATTATTTTCATCAAGGAACAAATTTTAACTCTTATAAATTTTTAGGTTGTCATGAAAAAATATTATCTGATGGCTTTGAATATTCCTTTAGAACATGGGCACCTAACGCTGATAGTGTAAGGTTAGTTTCGGATTTTACTTCTTGGGATCATGGTGAACCAATGAAAAAAATTACGGATTCTGGTATTTGGGAATTGATAATAAAATCTTCAATTTCTTTGATAGGCAAATATTATAAATTCAAAATATGGAATAAAGGAAATGCTTATTACAAGGCTGATCCGTATGCGTTTCACTCACAGACATTAAAAAATACCGCATCTATAGTTGCAAATATAGAAAATTTTGAGTGGAATGACAACAATTGGTTTGAATATAAAAATAACCTTTTATTTAGTAATGCTAAAGATAGAGAGAAATTCTATTATTCGGCACCATTAAATATTTATGAAATGCATTTAGGTTCATGGAAAACTGAATCTGGAGCATCAACTGAAAATGGTCAAAACTATTTAAACTATAGAAAAATAGCTGATGAATTAGCACCATATTTAAAAAGAATGGGTTACACCCATGTTGAACTAATGCCTATAATGGAACATCCTTTTGATGGATCTTGGGGATATCAGGTTTGTGGATATTATGCCCCTTCATCAAGGTTTGGAACTCCACAGGATTTTATGTATTTTGTTAATAAGCTTCATAATTGTGGTATCGGTGTAATTCTTGATTGGGTTCCTGCACATTTCCCAAAGGATGCACATGGCTTATATGAATTTGATGGACAGCCACTATACGAATATCAAGGAAAAGATAGAATGGAGCACAAGGTTTGGGGAACAAGATTTTTTGATGTTGGTCGAGAAGAGGTTCAATCTTTTCTTGTTTCTAATGCTTTGTTTTGGTTTAGAGAATACCATATAGACGGATTGAGGGTTGACGCAGTTGCTTCTATGCTTTATCTTGATTTTGATCGTGATCCAGGAGAATGGATACCTAATGATGATGGAAGCAATAAGAATAAAGAGGCAATTGCATTTTTTCAAAAACTAAACAAGGCTGTATTTGGAGAATTTGGTAGTGCACTTATGATTGCAGAAGAATCGACCGATTGGCCAATGATCACAAAACCTGTTTTTCAGGGTGGTCTTGGTTTTAACTTTAAATGGAATATGGGATGGGCAAACGATATGTTTGACTATCTAAAAACTGATTCAATATATAAACAATATGAGCATGCGAAGCTTACTTTTCCTATGATGTATGCCTTTAATGAAAACTATATTAATCCTATATCTCATGATGAGGTTGTTCATGGAAAAAAATCATTAATTGATAAAATGTTTGGTAGTTATGAGGAAAAATTTTCTTTAATGAGAGCATTTTTAACATATATGATGACGACTCCTGGCAAAAAAATGACTTTTATGGGTACCGAGTTTGCTCAATTTAGAGAATGGGATTATGAAAATCAACTTGAATGGTTTATGCTTGATTTTCCAAAACATAGCGAAATGCAAAAGTTTGTATCGGAACTAAATAATTTTTATCTTAGCAATAAGCAACTTTGGGAAATTGATAATTCATGGGAAGGATATGAATGGATTAGTGCAAACGAAAACGATAAAAATGTCATTTCCTATAAAAGAAGGGCGATCGATGGAAGCGAACTAATAATTGTGATAAATTATTCACCAATTACATTAAATAGTTATTGGCTAAATGTTGAAGAAAAAGGTATTTATGAAGAATTGTTTACCTCTGACGAGTTTCGCTTTGGAGGTAAAGGGGTGATCAATGGCAGTGGTATTAAATCTGCTGAATATTTAAATCAAAATGGTTGCATTCAAAATTATATTAGCATAAATCTTCCTGCGTTGAGCGGAATTATAATTCGCAAAAAGAATGGAAGGGTGAGGAGAGGATAATATGTATAAGAAAAAAGAATGTGTAGCAATGCTTTTAGCTGGTGGTCAAGGAAGTAGATTATATGCATTGACGGAAAAAACAGCAAAACCTGCAGTTACCTTTGGTGGAAAATATAGAATCATTGATTTTCCTATGTCAAACTGCGTGAATTCTGGAATTAATACAGTTGGCGTTTTAACGCAATATCAACCTCTTGTATTGAATGAGTATATAGGAAATGGACAGCCATGGGATTTGGACAGAATGAGTGGTGGAGTTATGGTTTTACCACCATATCAAGGTAAAAATGGTGCTGACTGGTATAAGGGTACTGCAAATGCTATTTATCAAAATCTTGATTTTATTAGAAGATATGCACCAGACTATGTTTTAATTTTATCAGGTGATCATATTTATAAAATGGATTACAATGCGATGCTTCAAGCACATAAAAATACAGAAGCAGACTGTACAATAGCAGTTTTAGAGGTACCATTGTCTGAAGCAAGTCGTTTTGGAATAATGGTTACTGATGACACAGGAAAAATTAACGATTTCCAGGAAAAACCCAAAAATCCTACAAGCACAAAGGCATCAATGGGTATTTACATATTTAACACGAAAGTTCTTGAAAAATATTTGATAGACGATGAAAATACTCCTGGCTCAAATAATGATTTTGGCAAGAATATAATTCCTAATATGCTTAACGATGGAATGAAAATGTACGCATATCCTTTTGAGGGATATTGGAAGGATGTCGGAACTATTAGTAGTTTATGGGAAGCTAATATGGAGTTATTAGGTGAAAATCCAGCATTTAACGTACATGATAAACAGTGGAGAATCTTTTCAAGAAACTATGCTGCACCACCACACTATATTGGTAGCGACGCAATTGTTTCGGATTCGATTATCTCTGAGGGCTGCGAAATATATGGAACGGTAGAACATAGCGTTCTTTCTAGCAATGTTGTTGTAGAAAAGGGTGCTATTGTAAAGGATTCAGTTATAATGAGTGGCACCATTATTAAAGCTAATGCTAATGTTTGTTATTCGATTATTGATGGAAACAGCATAATCTCCGAAAATGCAAAGGTTGGAGAAGAACGCGACTTAGCTAAAGGCATAGCTGTTATTGGCAGTGATTTAGTTGTTACTGCTAATACTATAATTGCATCTGATGCTATGATAAATAATGATTCTGTCGATGGTAAATCGATTATTCAAAAATAATGGAGGAATGATAATATGTCAGCAGCAGGAATAATTTTTTCAAATATTCATGATAATAATATACCCGAGCTAACTAGAAATAGAACAATGGCATCAGTACCTTTTGGTTGTAGATATCGATTAATAGATTTTGCATTATCAAATATGGTTAATTCAAATATCAATAATGTTAGTGTCATTACACATTATAATTATCAATCTTTGATGGATCACATTGGATCTGGTAAAGACTGGGATTTAGCAAGAAGATCAGGTGGAATAAAAATGCTAACTCCATTTATTACTGCTTATGCTAATAGTACAAATGCGCTTTATTCCACAAGGCTTGAGGCATTAAAAAGTGTAAATAATTCAATCAGTAAAATTGTTGATGATTATGTTGTTCTTTCTGATTGTGATGTTATTTGTAATATTGATTTAAATGATATGATCAAATATCATATTGAGAATGATGCAGATTTAACTATGGCTGTAAAAAGAGTAAATTTAACAAAGGAACAAGCAAAAATTAATGTTTTAGTTGACTCTGATATTACAGGTAGAATTGTTGATGTTCAAGCATATCCTACATTGTTTGAAGGAGAAGCTGATATTAATTTGAACATAATGGTAATGAGCAGAAAATATCTACAAGAGGTTGTTTTAGATTCTATTGCTCATAACTATACAAGCTTGACAAAAGATATCATATTGAAGGGCTTAAAAAGAAGGAATTATCATATTTATAGATATGACGGATATTTTGCCTGCATAACATCTCCTCAAGATTATTATACCTCCAGTATGGAATTAATTAATGATAAGAATGTTAGAAAGCAATTATTTGGCGTAAAAAATAGACCTGTTTATACAAAAGTAAGAAACTCTGCACCAACTTATTATAGTCCTGAGGCAAAAGTTAAAAATTCCTTAATTGCTGATGGATGTGAGATTTATGGTGAAGTAGAGAATTCTATTATTTTCCGTGGGGCTAAAATTGGTAAAGGCTCTGTTGTAAAGAATTGTATTCTTTTCCAAGATACATATACTGGTGAAAATGTAACTTTAAACTGTGTAATTTCTGATAAAAATGTAGTAATTAGGGATAATAAGCACTTATCTGGAGATGAAACATTACCTTTCTATTTGGCAAAAGGAAAGATGATTTAAGGAGGACGTATGAAGATATTATTTGTTGGAGCAGAGGCAGTTCCTTTTATTTCAACTGGTGGTTTAGGTGATGTTTTAGGTTCTTTACCTCAGGCACTTTCTAATGCCGATCCTTCTGCTGATGTTAGGGTAGTTCTTCCTCTTTATAAAAAAATTAAAGAAAATTTTTATGATAAGCTTGAATATGTTGGTAATACTATTGTTGAACTCTCATGGCGTCATCAATATTGTGGAATTTTCAAGTATGAGTCAAATGGTGTAATTTATTATTTTCTTGATAATGAATACTATTTTAAAAGAGATTCTGTATATGGTGATTTTGACGATGCGGAACGCTTTGCTTTTTTTGGAAAAGCAGCATTGGATTTTTTATCAGTAATAGATTTTTATCCTGATATTTTACATGCAAACGACTGGCAAAGTGCTATGTCGATTATATATTTGAAGAGAAAGTATTATCTAAAGCCATATTATAGAGACATAAAAACAATATACACAATCCATAATATTGATTATCAAGGCATATTTTCTATGTCTATACTTGGTGATGTTTTTGGACTTGATTTTATAAGAGACGGAAGCATCGTCGAGTATAATGGCAATATTAATCTTACAAAGGCTGCAATCGTATGTACCGATAAAATATCAACTGTGAGTCAACGCTATGCTGATGAAATTCAATCAGAGTATTATTCAAGTGGATTACATTATGTTTTACATCTCTACAGTGGAAAACTAACAGGCATTGTAAATGGTATTGACGAAGAATACTACAATCCAAGTAAAGATAAAGTACTTGCTTGCAATTATAATTCAGCAGATATTTCTGGTAAAAAAGAATGCAAAAAAATGTTGCAAGAAATGTGTGGTATTGAAATTAATCCAGAAATACCAATCGTAGCAATGATATCCAGGTTAGCTTCACACAAAGGATTTGACCTTGTTAAATTTATTCTTCCTGAGATACTTGATTTAGGGGTACAATTTGTGCTTTTAGGTACTGGAGAATATGAATTAGAAGAGTATTTTAAGACTATGCAATATAGATATCCTAACAAGGTAAAGGCATTTTTAGAGTTTAATAAGGATTTGTCTAAAAAGATTTATGCTGGATCAGATATTTTCTTAATGCCTTCTAAGAGTGAGCCATGTGGACTTTCTCAAATGATTTCGTCCAAATATGGTTCAATTCCTGTTGTAAGAGAAACTGGTGGATTGTATGATACAATAAAACCATATAATATGTATAATGGCGAAGGTAATGGTTTCACTTTTGCTAACTATAATGCACATGAAATGAAAGAGGCTATTGCTAAAGCAGTAGATTTATTTAAAGATCAAGAAAAGTGGAGTATGTTACAAAAAAGAGTTATGGATGTAGATTTCTCTTGGAATGTTTCTGCAAAAAAATATCTTGATTTATATAGAGAAATCATTAATTTATAAAAAATTCTGTCCCGTAAGGACCTTACGGGACAGTTATTAATGATAAATAGCAAATAATGTAATTATTTGCTGGTTTTTGGTAAAGGAGTTTTTTAAATGAACGAAAATTTTTCTAAAGAATCTGTGAAAGAGGCACTTGAGCTTAAACTTTCCAGATATTTTGGTGTAAATCCAGAGGATGCTAATATTGATCAAATTTACAAGGCTACAATCCTTACTGTAAAGGATATTTTGACACAAAAACGTTCTTCGTTTAAGCATAAGGTAAAGAAGGCAAAAGCAAAAAAAATATATTACCTTTGTATGGAATTTCTGATCGGAAGATCCTTGAGAAATAATTTAAGAAATTTGGGAATAGCTGATGATTATGAAAGCGTTCTTAAGGATTTTGGTTTTAATATAGATGATGTTTATGAGATGGAGCCAGATCCAGGTCTTGGAAATGGAGGCTTAGGACGTCTTGCTGCGTGTTTTATGGACTCCCTTACATCATTAAATTATCCAGGTGATGGTTTTTCTATTCTTTATGAATATGGTCTGTTTAAACAGAAAATTATTGATGGAAATCAGGTTGAATTACCTGATACATGGCTTCCTGGTGGTGAGTCATGGTTGGTTCCAAGAACAGATAAAAAATTCACCGTGCGTTTTGGTGGACACATAAAAGAAGAGTGGGAGAATGACAAGCTTGTAATAAAATATGAGAATTATGAAGAGGTTGAAGCTGTACCTTATGATATGATGATTTCTGGTGCAGATAGCGCTGTTAACAGACTTCGTCTTTGGAAGGCTCATGATGTTACAAACTTTAATATGAGTTTGTTTTCTCAAGGTCAGTATGTAAAAGCAATACAACAAACAACTAATGCCGAGGTTATTTCTAAGGTGTTATATCCTTCTGATGAACATACAGAAGGTAAGCTTTTGAGATTAAGTCAACAGTATTTTTTGGTTTCTGCTTCGCTTCAAAGCATTATTAGCGATCACATTGCAGCATACGGATCTCTTGCTGAATTTGCAGACAAGGTAGCTATTCATATTAATGATACTCATCCAGCATTATGTGTTCCTGAATTAATGCGTATTCTTATGGATGTATATAATTACACTTGGGATGATGCATGGTATGTTGTTACTAAAACCGTTTCTTATACAAATCATACCGTTATGCCAGAAGCACTTGAGTGTTGGAATGAAGACTTATTTAGCTTCAAGCTTCCAAGAATTCATTCAATAGTAAAAGAAATCAATAGAAGACTTTGTGAGGATCTTTGGAAAGCGTATCCTGGCGATTGGGATCGAATTTCAAAGATGGCGATAATTGCATATTCACAAGTAAGAATGGCGAATCTTAGCGTAGTAGCCTCTCATACTGTTAATGGTGTATCTGAGCTACATTCAAATATCTTAAAAAAGACAGTTTTTCACGATTTCTACAAGCAAGCTCCAGAAAAGTTTACCAATGTAACTAATGGTATTGCTCATAGACGTTGGCTATGTTACTCAAATCCTGAGTTGTCCAATTTGATTACAGATTGTATTGGAGATGGGTTTAAGACGAATCCTAGCGAGCTTGAAAATCTCATGAAATATGTAGGGGATGATGCTGTAACAAAGCGTCTTCATGAAATTAAAGAGAGTAATAAACTAAAGCTTTCTAAGTATGTATTTAATAAAACTGGTTATTCTTTGGATACGGAATCAATTTTTGATGTTCAAGTTAAGAGAATGCACGAATATAAGAGACAATTATTAAATGCTCTAAAGATTATCTGCTATTATGTTGATATAGAAGAGCATCCTGAACGCGAATTTATAAAGAGAACATTTATATTTGGTGGTAAAGCAGCCCCTGGATATTATATGGCAAAAGACATCATAAAGCTGATTTGGAATTTAGGTGAAGAAATTCGTAAAAATCCAAAGGTTAAGGATAAATTGTCAGTTGTATATCTTGAGGATTATAACGTTAGTACTGCGGAGGTTTTGATGCCTGCTTCAGAAATTAGTGAACAGATTTCACTTGCGGGCAAGGAGGCAAGTGGTACAGGTTGTATGAAGTTTATGATGAATGGTGCTCTTACGATTGGTACTCTTGATGGTGCCAACGTTGAAATGAAAGATGCGGTTGGAGACGATAATATTTTCATTTTCGGTTTAACTGCAAAGGAAGTTGATGAACTATGGGAAAAGGGTTATCGTTCAATTGACTATTATACTAATAGTACTCGTATCAAGAAGGCTGTAGATCGCTTAAATAAAGGATTTAACGGCGTTTCGTTTGCTAATTTAGCAAATTATTTAATTGGTGGCTTTGGTGGAGTTGCCGATCCTTATATGTGCTTGGCAGATTTCGACTCATACTATATTAAATCTGAAGAGATCGTTAAAGCATACAAAAACAGAGATCTTTGGGGAAAAATGTCATTGATTAATATCGCAAAATCAGGATTTTTTGCTGCAGATAGAAGCATAAAAGATTATTCTGATAAAATCTGGAATTTGAAGAGCGTCAAATAACAAATGAAATTTTTTGAGCAAAAATATGTCGAGAACAGGACCAGTTCGTGCTCAAACTGTTCCTTCTTGCAGAATGACGTAGTTAGATTTGAAATTAAAGTTCCAAGAAAACTTGCAACAACTGAAGTTTATTTGCATTTGTTTGGTGAGGGAATCGAAAACAAGTATAGAAAAAAGATAAAGCTTTTATGGACTTCGATATTTAATGAATACGATGTATATTCATGTGTAATTAAAATGTCTGAAATTGGGACTGGTTTATATTATTATAAGTATGAATTAGTTTCTATTGAGGTTCTTCATTTAGGTGAAGGGAATGCAATTGGAGAACTTGAAATAGTAGAGCCTTATGCCGATAAAAGCATCCAATTGATGATTTATAATCAAGATAATTGTAACGCACAATGGTCGTTTGGTGGTATAATGTATCAAATCTTCGTTGATCGCTTCAAAAAAGGGGGAAATTGCGATCCAAAGGAATATGCCGTTATTAACAATGACTGGTATAATGGAATTCCTCAATTTGCAAATAAACCAGGCGGTTACGTGGAAAATAATATGTTTTTCGGTGGCGATTTATACGGCGTTATTGAAAAACTTGATTATCTGAAAGAATTAGGTGTCACTTGCATTTATCTTTGTCCTATTTTTGAAGCGTATTCTAATCATAAATATGATACGTCAGATTATATGACTATAGATTCTATGTTTGGTTCAGAAAAAGCTTTCGATCTTTTGTTGAAAGAAATCAAAAAACGAAACATGCACATAATTTTAGATGGTGTTTTTAATCATACTGGTGCAGATAGTATTTATTTTAATCGAGACAACAGATACGATTCAGTAGGAGCATATCAGTCTAAAGAATCTAAATATTATGAATGGTATAATTTTAAAAGTTATCCGACAGAATATGAGTGTTGGTGGAACGTTAAGATTTTGCCAAGAGTAAATAGCGAATGTCAAAGCTATCAAAACTTTATAACTGGTGATGGTGGAGTTGTTGAAAAATGGGCAAAAAAGGGTATAGATGGTTTTAGGCTTGATGTTGCAGATGAATTGAGCGATGAATTTTTAAAGAAATTCAACAAGAAATTAAAATCAATAAATCCAAAAGGAATCATATATGGTGAAGTTTGGGAAGATGCATCTAACAAAATTGCTTATGGTAAAAGAAAAAAGTATTTTCAGGGAAACGAGCTTGATTCAGTTATGAATTATCCCTTGAGAACTGCCATTATAAATTACATTAAAAATGGCGATTTTCAAGGCTTCTATGATACGTGTAAAATGCTATATACTCACTATCCTGAATATAATGCTAATTTGCTAATGAATTCTTTGGGAACGCACGATACTGAGAGAATTTTAACAGTTTTAGGTGGTGATGATGGCTCTCAACTTACAAACAAGGAGCTTTCCATCAAGAAAATGACACCTGAGCAACGTGAAAATGCTAAAATTTTATTAAAATTAGCAACTGCCGTTCTTTATACCATGCCTGGAATTCCTTGCATTTACTATGGTGATGAGGTTGGAATGGAGGGCTATAGAGATCCTTTCAACAGAATGCCGTATCCGTGGGGCAAGGAAGATGTAGAATTATTAAATTTCTATAAGTTGATTGGAGATATTAGAACCAAAGAAAATGTATATCGTGACGGAGCCTTTAAAATCGTATCTGGAAATGATAAATATTTAATTTTTGCTAGATATAATTACGAACAATGCATTTTTACAATCATAAATCGTAGCCATGATGCGTTAGAAATTAAAAGTAATTTAGAGATGTTTGATATCTTTACAAATAAAAACTCTAATAGGGTTTCACCTCATAGCTTTATGTTATTAAAATCAAAAAAATATACAGAAGATATTTCGGTTGATTTAATTTAATTAAATAGGAGTGGATTAATTTATTACCACTCCTTTTTTATTACAACATTCGTATTTAGAAAATTTAGATAACAATAGTATATAAAATAAATAAATTAAAAAAAGTATAGACAATTTTAAAAACACATGATATAATATTTTAAACATTTCTTTTTTGAGGTATAATATGGATTATAATTATCTTGCTGAATTACTTTTTCCACAAATTATCGATTGTCCTTCGGACGTTGAGGCAAAATATCCTCCACGACAGCTTCCCGAGGGGGCAAAGGTAACAAGATTCGCACCAAGCCCAACTGGTTTTGTGCATTTTGGTGGACTTTTTCCATCAACTGTTGGAGAGAGATTGGCTCACCAATCAGGTGGAGTATTTTATCTTAGAATTGAGGATACCGATGCAAAACGCGAAGTAGAAGGTGCTGCAGAGGGACTGATTAAAACGCTTGCAAAATATGGTATTCACTTTGATGAGGGTGCTGTTCTTGATGATAGTGGGAAAATCAGTGATAAGGGTGCTTATGGTCCTTATAAGCAAAGTCTTCGTGGGCATATTTATCAGGTGTATGCAAAGCAACTTGTTCGTGAGGGAAAAGCATATCCATGCTTTACCACAGAGGAGGAGCTTGACGAGCTCCAAGCGATTAACAAAAAGGAAGAAATTAAAAACACCGACTGGCAAGCTGAAGCAGAGGCAAAACGTGCTGCAATGTTGGCAGGACGTATCTTTACCATTGAAGAGGTAGAGGAGCATTTAAAAGCAGGACATCCTTTTGTGCTTAGAATTCTTGCAAATGGTGATTCAGAGAGGAAAATTAAGTTTACCGATCTTGTAAAAGGTGCGCTTGAAATACCTGAAAACGACGAGGATTTTGTTCTTTTAAAGTCTGATGGTATTCCAACCTATCACTTTGCACACGCAATAGATGACCATTTAATGGGCACAACTCATGTTATACGTGGTGAGGAATGGTTACCAAGCCTTGCGAAGCATATACAGCTTTTTTCTTATCTTGGCTTTAAGCTTCCAAAATATATGCATATAGCGCAAATAATGCGTATTGATGAGAATGGCAATAAGAAAAAGCTTTCAAAGCGTGACATGGGCGCTAATATGGACGACTATACTTCAATGGGTTACTGTCCCGAGGCAGTTTGTGAATATGTTATGACACTCCTAAATTCAAACTACGAGGAATGGCATATGCAAAATGCGGACAAGCCATATACAAGTTTTCCATTCAATATTAAAAAAATGTCAATTTCTGGTTGCCTTTTCGATTTTGCAAAATTAAATGATGTTTCAAAAAATGTTATTTCAAGAATGACAGCGGATGAGGTTTATGAGCTTTCAAGTAATTGGGCGAAGGAATTTGATCCTGAGTTGTATAATCAGATTTCTAAGAATCCTGAATATACAAAGTCTATTTTTGCTATTGGCAGAGGTGGAAAAAAGCCAAGAAAAGATCTTTCTGTGTGGAAGGATGTAAGGGAATACGTTGATTTCTTTTTTGATGATCTTTTTGAGATAAAAGACAATTATCCTGAAAATTTCTCTAGAACAGATATAAAGCTTACCCTTGAAGAATTTGCAAAGGAATTTGATATTAACGATGATTCAAATACTTGGTTTGAAAAAATCAAGGATATTGCAGATATGCTTGGTTTTGCATCCGATATGAAGGCATATAAACAGAATCCAGAATCTTATAAAGGTAACGTATCCGATATTAGTATGTTTATTAGGCTTGCAGTAACAGGTAAACTAAATTCACCTGATATGTACAGCGTAATGCAAATTTTAGGATACGATAGAGTTATAAATCGAGTAAATGAAATGATAAAGGTGTTATAACAATGGAAGAAATGAATTCAAATTTTATACATGATATTATAGATGAGGATTTAGCTAACGGCTTTTCTAGGAAAATTCATACACGTTTTCCACCAGAGCCAAATGGTTATCTTCATATTGGTAGTGCTAAAGCTATTTGGATTAACTCACAAACCGCGAAAAAATATGGTGGCGAGTTCAATCTTAGATACGATGATACCAATCCATCGAAGGAAGACACAGAATATGTTGAAAGTATTCTTGAGGATCTAACTTGGCTTGGTGCAACTCCAACGGGTGGTATTTATTATGGCTCTGATTATTTCGATAAGTGCTACGAATATGCTGTAAAGCTTATCAAAAAAGGCAAGGCATACGTTTGTGACCTTTCAGCAGACGAGATGAAGGAATATAGAGGCACACTCACCGAGCCTGGTAAGAATAGCCCATATAGAGATAGAACTATTGAGGAAAACCTTGATTTATTCGAAAGAATGAAGAACGGTGAATTTCCTGATGGTGCAAAGACTTTAAGAGCAAAAATTGATATGGCGTCTCCTAACATCAATATGAGAGACCCTGCAATTTATAGAATTTTAAGAGCCCACCACCATCGTCAAGGTGATAAATGGTGTATTTATCCACTCTACGACTATGCACACCCAATTCAAGATGCTATTGAGGGCATTACACATTCACTTTGTTCACTAGAATTCGAAAATCATCGTCCTCTTTATGAGTGGGTGGTTGACAATATTGGTTTTGAAAACAAGCCAAAACAAAGAGAATTTGCACGTCTTAACGTTACTTACACAGTAATGAGTAAAAGATACCTAAGATATCTTGTAGAAAACAATATGGTTGATGGTTGGGACGACCCAAGAATGCCAACTCTTTGTGGTCTACGCAGACGTGGCTATACTCCTACATCAATTATTGACTTTGTTAGCCGTGCAGGTGTTGCAAAGGCTTATAGTATCGTTGATATTGAGCTACTCGAGCATTGTATTAGAGAAGAGCTTAATATGACTGCACAAAGAAGAATTTGTGTAGCTAATCCAATAAAGCTTGTTATTACTAACTACGACGAAAACAAGGTTGAATATTTCCCAGTTTCAAATAATCCTAACGATCCAGAGTCTGGCACAAGAAATCTTGCATTTACTCGTGAGATTTATATTGATAAAAGCGACTTTGAGGAGGTTCCACCACCTAAGTTCTTCCGTCTAAAGCCAGATGGCGAGGTTCGTTTAATGGGTGCTTACATTGTTAAATGTAATGAGATAGTAAAGGACGAAAATGGTGAAATTGTTGAGATTAGATGTACAGCAGATCTTGAAACTGGCAATGGTATGCCAGCTGATGGACGTAAGATTAAGGGCACAATCCACTGGTTAAGCAGTGAAAATGCTCAAAAAACAACTCTTATGCTTTACGATAAGCTCTTTACAATCGACAATCTTGGCGATATGCCAGAAGGCAAGACATATAATGACTATCTAAATCCAGACTCTCTACAAAAGGTTGAAAATGCACTTATTGAAAAGTGCCTTGACGAGGCAGAGGCTGGCGAGAAGTTCCAATTTGTAAGAAACGGCTATTATTGCAAGGATACAAAATATCCTAACACATATAACCGTATAGTTGGACTAAAAGATAGCTATCCAAAGAAATAAGATTTAAGCGAGTGCTTCGGCACTCGTTTTTTATATGTAAAATTCAACTAAAATTAGAAAACTTCTCTCCAAATGAGTTATTGTTTTGGTTCTGTAGTGTGATATAATAGAGATAGGATAAGCGCTGGTCCAATAAAAATTTGGAGGTCTTTATGGTTAGACTAGGAGAAAAAATAAAACAATTAAGAAGGCAGAAAAATATTTCACAAGAAGTTTTGGCAAATCATTTAGGAGTATCTTTTCAGGCAGTTTCTAAATGGGAAACGGAAGCAACTCAGCCTGATGTGATTATGATACCAGCGATAGCTTCATTCTTTGGTGTGTCAACTGATGAATTATTCGATTTCAACATTTATGAAATAGAACAAAGAGTTGATAAAATCATTGATGAACACAGACTGTATTTAGATACTGATGTAAAGAAAAGTGAGCAAATTATTCGTAACGGTTTAAAGAAATACCCCGGCAATGAAATATTGTTAAATTGCCTTATCAATATAATATCTGCAACCGAGCGAAGCGATGAAGCGATTGCTATTGCCAAGGTGTTAGTTGAAAGCACAAAATGTGATGTAATACGCATTGATGCTTGGAGAATTATGGCTGAAGCATATAAATCAAAGGACTACTATTCATTAGCAAAGGAAGCAATTGAGCATATCCCTGAAATATATTTTTCCAATCTGTATGTGAAAGCATATCTATTAGAAGGAGAAGAGAAATTTGAAGCAGCTATCAAAGAAGCTTCATTGTGCTTTGAACACTTGGTTTGGATGCTTGAAATTTTAGGAGAAATATATCTTGAAAATGGTGAGTCCGAAAAGGCGAAAATACAATATACACAGGCTATTAATGTTTTGAAGGCTTTTGAAAACGATTTTGAAACAAGCTACACACATAGCAAGTACGATCCAGAAAAAATCAAAGCGCTTGAAAACAAACTGAATTCCATCTGAATTCACGCAATAGTTGAAAAAAACTCTCGTTATGTGTTGTTGCGTTGTTGTAAAATCTCTGCTATAATCAAATTGTAAACAGATCTGAATACAATTTTTTTACAAGGAGAATTTTATGAGATTAAGTATTGGTGAAAATATAAAGAAATTACGCAGAGAAAGAGATGTTACGCAAGAGCAGCTTGCAGAAATATTCAATGTTTCTTGTCAAACAATTTCTCGTTGGGAAACGGATTCAAGCTATCCAGATATTGAGATGCTACCTGTTATTGCAAACTTCTTTAATATAACCGTTGATAAGCTTATGGGAATGGATGAAAAAACTGAAGCCGAAATTGTAGAAAAATATTTATCCGATTTTCAAATAGCTATCAGCAATGGTTTGGTGTATGAATGTGTGCGTATTGCTCGTGAGGGAGTAAAAGAATTTCCTAATAATTATGAGCTTTTAAATAAACTTATGTATGCACTTTTTATAACTTGTTCAGACGATGCTGATATACCAGAATGGAAAGAAAATATGCAAAAATATGATTCCGAGATTGTTTCACTTGGTGAGCGCATTATAAAATATTGTCCCGACCAAAGCATAAGATTGGAGGCCACAAGTAGGCTTGCTTTTCAGCATTGTGAAATGGGAAGAAAGGATATAGGCAGAAAAATATATGAAACTCTGCCATCCGAGGAATATACGAAAGAAAATCAAATGTGGTGGGCATTAAACGATGATGAAAAATTGCCTTTTATAAGAAATAACCTAAACAGGTCAGCTAGAAATTTATCGTATGAAATGTGGCATTTAGCAAGTGGTAAATATCTATCAGACGAAGATTCAATCAAGGTGTTTGAAAAATTGATTGAATTAGATAGTTTGATTTATGACGGAAAACATTCAATCGAGAATTGGTTTGACGAAGGTGCTCTTGTTGATATGGCTGAAATATATGCAAGACTTGGAAATACAGAAAAAGCTATTGAAATATTGAAAACAACTGCAAAATGGGCTATTGATTTCGATAATAGAGCCGAAAGTGGTTTTTGTGAAAGCTTATTGTTAGGTCGGAGAGAATGGGAAAGGACCAATTATGAAACTGCCGACTCAAGACCATCACGAATAAAAATGCGTGATCTTTGGCTTTCAGCTAAAGGTTTTGACTGCATAAGAGAAACAAAAGAATTTAGAGAAATTATAGATTCTTTAAATTAATACCTCCTTTAAAAGCGAGTGCTACGTGAACTAAATGGGGTTCACTTCATTCAGCACTCGCTTTTTTCTTATATGTTTGATTTGAAGCACAATATGTAGTAAAATATGTTTAGAAAAACCAAAACAAATCGTTTTTGGTCGAGAAATATGTGAATTTTAATGATAGAATTAAGTCAGTAAAACGGAGTGCACGACTGTTTACAAAAATGAAAGGAGCTTATTATGGAAAATAATGAACTTATAACTAATGCTTTGTGTTATATCAATTGCGAATGTAAAAATAGTGAGCTTACCATTGAGGATATTGCTGTAAACGCAGGCTTCTGTACTGACTATTTCAATCGCATATTTCTAAATCACACAGGCTTTAATGTAATGGAGTATGTGCGATTTACAAGACTTAGTTATGCAGCGACAGAATTAAGACGCACAGACAAATCAATACTTGATATAGGCTTGAAATATGGCTATGACTCACACGACGGATTTACTCGTGCTTTTAAAAAGCAATATGGAAAAACACCAAGTGAATACCGTGAGCAAATGAAAAACATTCCCGTAACCTTTGCAGATTATAATATGAATGCAACATCAGGAAATAGAGTTGCTCACGCATTAAGTGAATTTAAACAAATCCCTTCCGACATTGTGATTGATTATCTCTTAAAGCTTGATGCTAAAATATTTGGCTATGATGCTTTGTCTATTAAATGGAATGGCACATCTATTTTAACCGATTGCGATTTTGAAGAAAACGGTTGCTTTATCGGTGCAGATATGTTCTTTGAGGAAAAGCCTTATTTATACTTACATGTAAGACACAAGGAAGATATTGCAAAATATTTAAAAACACTTGCAAAGCTAAATCCAAGTGTTATACAGTTGTCAGTTGAGGAAGAAATAAGCGAACAAGGGATAAAAGATTGCTTAAACGAAATTAAGTATAGCAACCTTAACTCCTTGCCACAGGCTATGTATTTTGGCGAGCCTTTTGAAATCCCTAAAAATGAATATACAATGCGTTTCCTTGATGAAAACGATATGAGCAAGGCGCTTGCTTGGGCTGAGGAAATGAATGTTGAAAAAGGCTGGACTTGGGGGCTTGATCATATATTAAAATTACCTCGTGAAAGTCATCCTGACGATCAACCAATAGGTATGTTTTATAATAACAAGCTAATAGGCGTATCAAGAGTATCACTAATGGAAGCACACGGATTTAAAATTAACAATTGTATTGTTACTGCAATATTGCCTGAATATAAAACAGACAAATTGCACGAATTGCTTTACAAATTCTCACTTAACGAAATGATAGAGCAAGGCTGCATTCCTTATGAGGATATGCAATTTGGAGAACAGTCAAAAAACAATGGTAATTTCACAGCAATAGATATAGGCTATGAAATTGTAAAATACACAAGACTAATTGAGTTTTAAACTCAATAATATCTGCAAGGACAAAGCATAGAAGTCCATGCTAAACTGTAATCACAGAAAGGGGATGTTTATATGGAAAAAACATTGATTGAAAAAGCCATTAAATTTATTCAAAATGGCTCAAAAGAAAATCTGTCATTACAGGAAATTGCAGACAAAGCAGGCTTTTCATTAACCTACTTTGATGCACTGTTCAAAAAGCATACAGGATATAGCCCTGTTGAGTATTCTCGTGTGTACAAGCTGACACGAAGTGCCTTGGAGCTTAGAAGAACAGATAAGAAAATCATTGATATAGCTTTGGATTTTGGTTATGAAAGCCCAGAGGCTTATACTCGAGCCTTCAAAAAGTTTTATAGTCTTAGTCCAAGTGAATATCGTGAAAAGTACGCAAACGATGCTATCACTTGGAAGGACTTGTCGTCAAGAGTAGCAATTAACCGCTTTGCAAACGCAAATCCAAGCCTAAAAAGAGTAAATAAAGAGGTAGCACTTGACTTTATATTTACTAATAATCCTGTGCTACTCGCTGAGGATGCGGTAAACATAACAGTAGGTGACTGCGAAATCTTTACTCTTGGTGAAGCTGAAGCATTAGAGCATTTTGTGTGCGTATCAGACTATAACGACGAAAGAATAGTTATTAACTTGGTATGTGTCAGCGAAAAGGATGCTATTGCATATCTTAAGCTTCTTGCCAAAACTGAAAATTATAACTTTACAATACGTAAAAATACCTATGAGGAATGGGACAACTTTAACGCAGAGATTGCAAAGCTCGGTCTTGTTTGTAGATATGGCTATGATATGGTTTATACAGATGAGCAAATCACAGTTCCAAGCTACGATGGTATAATCGTAAGAGAATTGAGCAAAGAAGATATGCCGTATGTTCAAAGCTTCAAAGTAAAAGGTGGCTGTGGCGAAAACCATTTAAGAGGCTTGCAAATAGCATTTGAAGGCAAGGGCAATATCGGTGAAAAAGCATATGGTGCATTTGTAAATAACGAGCTTGTGTGCCTTGCAACACCTGTACTTGATACAATAAGAGAATTAAACAAGTACGATATCGGTGCGGTTTTCTCTATAACCAATGATGAAAAAGCAATTGAGGCAATTTGGAAATACACAATAGGAGATTGCATTAAAAACGGAGCTATTATCGGCAATGCAAACGCGAAGGAAGATACCTCCATTCTCGGCATAGCATATAGCGAAAAAATGGGACTAACCAAAGTCGCAGAGGTTCGCAGATATAGTAAATAAAATGAGCGAGTGCTTCGGCACTCGCTTTTAAGTTGAGCAGTGTTGGACATAAAATCTTTACTAAAGTAAATATTTGTTGACATTTTTGCCTATTTATGCTATCTTTAAAGTAGAAAGGGAGTGATTGTGTGTACATTGACTATTCAAAACTGTGGAAACTTTTAATTGACAAAAGTATGACTAAAACTGAACTTATGGAGGAAACGGGGTTAAGCTCAAGAATTATTGCAAAGCTTTCAAAAAATCAAGTGGTTACAACTGAAACACTTGTTAAAATTTGTACTTGTCTTAATTGTGACGTCGCCGATATAATGGAGTGTAAGAAAGAAAAAAGCCTTTCTATTTATAATTACTACAATAAATTTGGTACTGCAACCGAATGTAATGAGAATTATAATACTGTAAAGTTTGATTATAACGGACAAAAGTACACTGTATATGCAATAAAAAAGCCTGTTAGTAAATCAACTATAATTCATTGTGGGGATGATGGCACAATATATAGGGAACAGTTATATCCTTTCGGCGGAACAATGCGACCAAGCAGTGTAAAGGAGTCCATAATAAAGCCGATTAAACAAAAGGACGAAATAGTAATAGTTTTGTTTTCTGGAAAACCAAATTTTTGGGGCATTGATGAAGGTATATTTATTTCCTCAAAAAATAAAAACAAAAAAGCATCAAGCATATATGTTATGACAGAGACCGATTTCAAGCTTTTTGAAAATTAAATAGGCGAGTGCTTTGCACTCGCTTTTTGTTTCTATAGCAGAAGCTCAACTTTCCGTTTAGTTAATGTTGCTTTTCTGTATGTGTACATGTTATAATTAAAATGATAGAATATAGTTGCGGTACCGAAATTACTTTAACGGAGGAACTATTATGGAAAGAACAATAGGGCGAATTATTCGAGAATTAAGAATTGAACGAAATATTACACAAGAGGAGCTTGCAGAGCTTGTTGGCGTAACTCCACAGGCAGTTTCAAAATGGGAAAGAGAGGTTGGATATCCCGATATTACTCAAATTGTGCCACTGGCAAATGTGTTTGGTGTTTCAACAGATGTTTTGTTTGGCGTTTTTGGCACAAATGATAGCGAAGAAGTAGAAAAGCTAACAAATGAAATAGATAAAAAATGTGATGGTGTTTGGACTGATTACGAGTGTTATGAAAAGTTAAAGGATGCGCTTAGAAAATATCCAAACAATGTGAAATTGTTAGATTATGCACTTTCTTATGCTATGTTTGTTGCTACTAAAAAAAGACTGGATGAACCTGAAATTGCAAAAATTGCGTATAATGATTGCTTAAAATATTCCAATATGATTATCAAATACAGTAGTGATGTAAATGTAATTTTGAATGCTCATGATACAATGCTACATTTGCATTGTCGATATAAGGAATTTGATAAAGCGAGGGAACATGCAGAAGCATTTCCTGTTAGATTTCTTCAAAATAAACTATGTCAAGATGCAACTATATCTACCTTTGAAAGAAATTATGATAAGGACATTGAAACGAGAACACAAATATTGTCAGGCTTACTAAGAGTTGTTGAGTTTGGCGTTATGCCGTTAATTGAGGACTATAAGAGAAAAGGACAGCTTGAGGATGCTATTTCTGTCGGAGAAACAATTTTAAATATAGTTAAAGCAATTTATGGTGAGGAAAAATATACTCCTCCATTCCATTGTGCATATTTTCTATATTTTCAACTTGCCCATAGCTCAATTTTGCTTGGAAACGTTGATAAAGCGTTTGAATATCTTGAAATGCAATACGAATATTGCAGAGTAGCAAATGAGCGTTACAATAAAATTACTCAATTTGAAAGCATTGCATCTATTCGCTATGACAAATTTGAATTTTGTAGTGATAGATATCATATCGAAGAGTATATTGAACATTTCAGCTGGACTGGTTATAATCCAATAAGAGAAGACGAAAGATTTAAGGCAATTTTGGAAAAAGCTAAAAAACTAATGGTAAAATAAGCGAGTGCCAAAGCACCCGCTTTTCTAATAAATAATACATATGATTTGAAGATTTATAATTGACTAGTAAGGAAAACTATGGTAGAATAAATATGAAATATTTATCTTTAGGGAGAAAAAATATGTTAAGACAAGAAAAAATGGATTTTGCAAGGAAGGCGGCAGCTGATGGTATTGTTCTTTTAAAGAACGAAAATAGCGCGCTTCCTATTGCTACTAATAAGGAAATAGCACTTTTTGGTACTTGCGCATACAGATGTTTCCGCCTTGGTTGGGGCTCAGGCGATATGATGGCGCAGACTATTTTCCAAATCAATGAGGGGCTCAAAGACACTGGCTACAAGCTAAATAGCGATATTGAATCGTTTTGCTTAGACTTTATCAAGGATTGGGAAGACCAAAGACTTATGAATAGAAGCTGGGACGTTTGGACCTGGCGTCAAGAAGAAATTAAACTTGATGTTTCTATGATAGAAGCAGCAGCTAAAAAATCCGATGTTGCAGTTATCACCTTAGGTAGAAACTCAGGTGAAGCATTTGATTTAAAGGACGAGGCAGGTTATTTTAGACTTCACGCTGACGAAATTGAGCTTGTTAAGAATGTATCAAAGAGCTTTAACCAAACAATTTTGCTCCTTAACACCTGCGGACCTCTTGATTTGAGAGATATTGACGATTGCAAAATAGATGCTCTTGTTGATGTTTCCTTGGGTGGCGAGATGTTTGGCTACGCAGTTGCTGACGTACTTTCTGGCAAGGTAACACCAAATGGCAAGCTTACAACCACTTGGGCATACAGATATGAGGATTATCCAACAAAAGAGGGAATAACTACCAAGGAAGTGCCTTATAAAGAGGGTATTTACGTTGGTTATAGATATTTTGATACCTTTGGAGTTGAACCAAGATATCCATTTGGCTATGGTTTATCCTATACCGAGTTTGCAAGTGAGATTAGTGACGTAGAAGTTGATGGTCAAATTGTAAATTTAACTGTAAAGGTAACGAACATTGGTAAATATAACGGCAGAGAAATAATTCAATGCTATCTTTCAAGCCCACAGATTAAGCTTGAAAAAGCATATCAAGAGCTTTGTACATACGCAAAGACTGACGTTTTAGCTCCAAATGAATGCTGTGAGCTTTTATTGTCCTTTGACCTAACTGAAATGGCGTCATATGACGAGGAAAGAGCAAGCTTTATCCTTGAGGCAGGTAAATACTATGTTAGAGTTGGTAATTCTTCAAGAAACACCCATATTGCGTGCGCTATCAATATAAATAAAGAAGTAATTTGCGATGTTGTCAAGAATAGATGCGTAAAAGCGAAGGATTTTGAGGAACTTTCAAATAAGGGTGCGACTCCATATACATATGATGGCGAGGAAACAGAAAAATCAAACGCCAAGGTAATAGAGTTTGACTGTGACTCAGTTGAAACTGTTGTGCACAATGTTATAGAAAATGAGCCTGTAAAGCTACTAGAGAAAAAGAGCGACGAGCACTACACCTTAAAGGATATTGTTGCTGGCAAGGCAACTGTTGAAGACGTTGTTAGTGAGTTTTCGAACGAAGAGCTTGCTGACATACTAAATGGTGTTATTTATGAGGGGGCAAACGCTAATGCGAACGTTGGTAGCATGGCTATCAAGGTGCGTGGCGCGGCAGGAGAAATGTGGTCAAGCGAAAAATACGCTATCCCTGTAAATGCTTGTGCTGACGGCCCTGCTGGCGTTCGTCTTGCTATATTTACAACCCCAATTGACACCGATACAGAGCTTTCTCGTGAGGTTGTTGCATATCCTTCCGGCACTTGCATGGCAAATTCTTGGGACCTTGAGAGTGCAAGAAGATTTGGCGAGTGTGTTCGTGACGATTTGGAAATTTCCGACATTGAGGGCTGGTTAGCTCCTGGTATCAATATTCATAGAAACCCACTAAATGGTAGAAACTTTGAATATTTGTCTGAGGACCCAATTATTGCTGGTAAGATTGGCGCATACATTACTATTGGTGTTCAATATAATGATGATGCAGAATTGACAGGTAAATATACAACAGTTAAGCACTTTGCTTGTAATAATATTGAATACGAGCGTGGTGTTTCTGACTCGCAAATGTCTGAGAGAGCTTTACGTGAAATTTACTTAAAGGGCTTCAAAATTGCCGTTGAAGAGGGCAGACCCCATGCAATTATGACAGCTTATAACAAGGTAAATGGTGTCTTTGCATCAACAAACTATGACCTTTTAATGGGTATTTTAAGAGGTGAGTGGGATTATGATGGTATTGTTATGACAGACTGGAACCCATGTGCTAATCCACAGGAGCACGTTCATGCTTGTAATGACCTTATTATGCCTGGTCGTTTTAGAAAACAGATTATAGAAGGTCTTGAAAATGGTAATGTAAGAAAAGAAGATGCTCAGTTATGTGCTGTACGTTTAATCAAGCATATTTTAAAGACAAATTTTAAGAAAAATATTTAATATTTATATATCCCACTGCATATTTTTGTGGTGGGATATTTAATTCAAAAAATTATCAAAAATTTCGAAATTTCTATTGACATATGAGAAAAAGTATGATATTATAAGTGAGCAAAAGAAAGTAGAACACTCCGTTCTCACCCAAGGATATATGTGCTTGTGGTTAATAATTTACTACTTTTAAGTAGTTTTTTGTTGTGCGGAGATGTTTATTCTTACGCACATTTTTTATTTTTGCAACCATGCTTTTGGTAAAATTGGAGGTGCTTGGTTATTAGCAACGCAAAAGAAATGACTATCAATGAAGATATTCGACTAAAGGAAATTCGTGTTGTTGCCGACAATGGCGAACAACTTGGTGTTATGTCCTCTGATGCTGCTTTGGAAAAAGCTTATTCACAAGGACTTGATTTAGTTCTTATTGCCCCAGGTGCAAACCCACCTGTTTGTCGTATAATGGATTATGGTAAATTTCGTTATGATAGGGATAAGAGAGAAAAAGAAGCTAAAAAGAAGCAACAAGTTGTGAATGTAAAAGAGGTTCAACTTTCTTGTACTATTGATACACACGACTTTAATACAAAAGCAAACAATGCAATTAGATTTTTAAAAGGCGGAGACAAAGTAAGAGTTGTTCTTGCTTTTAAAGGACGTCAAATGGCACATACAGAGGTTGGTGTAGAAATTATCACCAAATTTATCAACTTGTGTTCAGAATATGGTTCAACTGATAAAGCACCAGTTTTGGACGGAAGAAGAATGTCTGTTACTATTTCACCTGTAAAAAAATAAGATTAAATAAATCAACATGAAAGGAATTTATTATCATGGGAAAAATTAAGACACATAAGGCTTCTAGCAAAAGATTTTCTTTGACTGGAACAGGAAAAGTAAAGATGTTTCATGCGCAACATCGTCATAACCTTGGCTTAAAGACTGCAAAGCGTAAGAGAAATCTTCGTTCAGGTTTTTATTTGAGCGAGAGCATGGCTCCGACAATTAAGAAGCTTATCAACAAATAATTGTTTGAAACGTTAAACTAGGAGGATTATAAAGATGGCAAGAGTTAAAGGTGCTATGATGGCACGTAAAAGAAGAAATAAAATTTTAAAGATGGCAAAAGGTTATTGGGGCGCAAAGAGCAAGCACTTCAAGATGGCTAAGCAAGCTGTAATGAAGAGTGGTAACTATGCTTTTGCTGGCAGAAAGATGAAGAAAAGAGATTTTCGTTCTCTTTGGATTACAAGAATTTCTGCGCAAGCAAAGGTTTGTGGTATCAATTATTCTACATTCATGCACGGCTTAAAGCTCGCTGGTATTGATCTCAATAGAAAGATGCTTGCTGAACTCGCAGTATCTGATAAGGAAGCTTTTGCAGCACTTGTTGAAAAGGCAAAGGCAGCTCTTTAATATAATATGAAACTCGGCGCAAGCCGAGTTTTTTACAGTTTAAAGGAGAATAGAGCATAATGAATAATGTAATATTTAATACTGATCTTATAACAAGTAAAACAAATTCGACAATTGTAAAAATCGGAAAATTAATGAATAAAAAATCAAGAAACGAGGACCATTTATTTGTTTGTAATGGTATAAAATTATTTGAAGAAGCGGTTAATTGTAAAGTTGAAATTCCATATATTGTTTTGAATAATAATAGTGAATTTTCTGATAATATAATTCTAAAACTCAAATCTTGCATCAAAAATCATACAAAAATAATTTGTGTAACAGAACAAGTATTTGAGAAGCTCAGTGATGAAAAATCACCTCAAGGAATAGTGGCTGTATGTAAATTTTTAAATAATATAACAACACGTTTTACATTTGTAGAAAATGAGAAAGTAATGATGCTGGAATCAGTAAGAGACCCTGGAAATGTTGGTACTATAATTCGAAATGCAGCAGCATTTGGTATAGATAGTCTTGTCATTTCTTCGGATTGCGCAGATGTATATTCTTCCAAGGTGGTTAGAGCTGCCATGGGTGCAATTTTTAAAGTAAAAATTTGTATTGTTGATAATTTGAGTGAAGTTATATTGTACTTCAAAAGTAACAATAGGAGAGTAATGACAGCGGCACTAACCAAAAAATCACGTATTCTTACTAAAAATTCGTTAACTCCAACTGACATAATAATTATTGGAAATGAGGGACACGGAGCAAGTAATGAAGTTATAAGCCTATGCGATGAAACAATTTTGATTCCAATGGCAGAAAATACTGAATCATTAAATGCGGCGATTGCGGCTGCGATTTTCATGTGGGAACTTAATAAATAATATTATAATATATTTTTTATATTTTAATTGACAATATTAAAACAAAGTGGTATTATAATATAAAACTTATATTTAGGAGAAAGGTCATGGACAAAAAGCTTTTATGGGTATGGCTATCTATTCATTTTAAAGAGGGTACAAACCTTTATAAAAAACTATACGATGCTTTTGGGTCAATTGAAGCGATATATGATTCTGACGATGCTGACATAAATTCGGTTCCATGGTTATTTTCGACGTTTAAAAAGAAATTACTAGATAAAAATTTAAATAATGCAAAAGCAATCATCGAATGGTGTGAAAAATACGATGTTGATATTATTACGCCTGACGATGAAAATTATCCTAAAGCATTATTAGAAATTGATGATTATCCTGCGGTTTTATATTGCTATGGTAAATTACCGGATTTTGAAAATAATCTTTGCATAACAGTTGTTGGAAAAAGGGATATGTCGGTTTATGGTAAAGAAAATGCCTTTAATTTGGGGTATGGACTTACAAAAGGTGGTGCAGTTGTTATAAGTGGAATGGCAAAGGGAATAGACTGTACAGCACAAAAAGGTGCGCTCTTTGCTGGAGGAACAACTGTAGCAGTTTTAGGATGTGGAATAAACGTAGTGTATCCGAAAGAAAATTTTGAGTTAATGGTCAAAATAATGAGAGTAGGAGCTGTTATTACTGAATATCCTCCATATTCCCCTCCTAATGCATATAATTTTCCTAAACGAAATCGTATTATGAGTGCACTTTCTAATGCTACTGTTGTTGTGGAAGCAGGCAAAAATAGTGGTTCACTAATCACAGCCAATATGGCAAAAAGACAAAATAAATTAGTTTTTGCTTATCCATCGTCTGTAAACCACTTCTTTTCTGAAGGAAATAACGATTTAATATTTGAAGATATTGCAAAGCTTGTAACTTCTCCTATTGATATTTTGGAACATTTTCTAGATAAATTTAGTCTTGATTTAAAAGCTTCGAAAGAAAAACCTGTTATCAAAAATGTTATTAGAGACAAAGAAGTTGATTTTTTACCTAAAGGCTTTTGGGCAAATGATCGTAAGCCTGGTAAAATAAGCAAACCTTCAAAAAATAAAAAAGAAAAGAGAATAAAAGCAAAAGAAACAAACATTGAACCAGTTATAAATATTGATTTAACACAATTATCAAATGATGAAAAAATCGTATATACTGCATTTAAAGATGAGGAGAAGATATCTATGGATATATTAATCGATCTTTGCCCATCTTTAGACCTAGGAGCCTTGTCATCAACATTGATGACTTTAGAGCTTAAAGGTTTTATCTCATGCCTTCCAGGAGGCTTTTACATAAAAAAGTAATTTGAAAGGATTTTAACAATGGCACACAACCTTGTAATACTTGAGTCACCGGGTAAAATCGGTGCCGTAAAGAACTACTTGGGTTCAAACTATAAAGTAATAGCTTCGGTAGGTCATGTAAGAGATCTACCAAAATCTACTCTTGGAATTGATATTGATAATCATTTCGAGCCTCATTATATTAATATAAGAGGCAAAGGAGATTTAATAAAAAATTTAAAAAAAGAAGCGAAAAATGCTGATAAGATATTTTTTGCAACCGACCCTGATCGCGAGGGAGAAGCTATATCATGGCATTTATCTGAAATTTTAGGAGAGGATGCTAAAAAAGCAAAAAGAGTTACTTTTAATGAAATTACGAAAAGTGCGATAAAAGAAGCAATTAAGCACCCACGCAATATTAATATGGATTTGGTTAATTCTCAGCAAGCACGCAGGATACTGGATCGAATTGTTGGATATCAAATAAGTCCCTTTTTATGGAAAACCATTAAAAGTGGTTTGTCTGCTGGAAGAGTTCAATCTGTAGCGACGAAAATAATAGTTGAGCGTGAGGAAGAGATTAGATCATTTGTTCCTAACGAATATTGGACAATATCAGCAAAGTTAAAAACATCTAAAAACCGTAATTTTAATGCAAGCTTTTACGGAAAGAATGGAAAAAAATCTAAGATTTCAAATAAGGTACAAGCAGATAAAATTTTAGCTGATATTCAAAATGGTGAATATGTGGTTTCGTCTATTAAAACCAATGTAAGAGCTAGGTCCCCACAGCCACCATTTATTACATCTACGCTTCAACAAGAAGCATCTAAGAAATATGGTTTTCAATCACAAAGAACCATGAAAATAGCTCAGGAATTATATGAAGGAATAAATTTAGGTGCTGAATTTGGTGGTACACATGGATTAATTACTTATATGCGTACTGACTCATTAAGAATTTCAAAGGATGCGCAAGCAGTTGCTAAAGATTTTATAATTTCAAAGTATGGCGAAAATTTTTATCCGGAAACCACCCGACAATATAAAGTTAAATCTAATGCACAAGATGCTCACGAGGCTATACGTCCATCTAAAATTGATTTGGAACCATCTATGATAAAAAAATATCTTACTGCAGATCAATATAAGTTATATAAGCTAATCTGGGAAAGATTTATAGCTAGCCAAATGTCCTCTACACTGATTGATACAGTTGTTGTTGATATTCAAAATAATGGTTACACATTCAAAGCGCATGGATATACCATTTCATTCCAAGGATATTTGATAGTATTTGATGATACAACTGAAAATTATGATTCAGAAATTGAAGATCAATACAATTTTGAGAACAATTCAAAAATACCAAATATGTCTGTAAACGAAGTTCTTATTAATAAATCTACTGAGGCTTCCCAACATTTTACTGAACCACCATTTAGATATGATGAGGCATCTTTAATCAAATTCTTAGAAGAAAAGGGAATTGGTCGTCCTAGCACATACACACCTATAATTACTGTTATTATTTCTCGTGGTTATGTTATGAGAGAAGGCAAGTTTCTCGCTCCTACACCATTAGGTGAAGTAACGACAAAGGTAATGAGTGAGCATTTTCCTGATATTGTGGATTATGAATTTACTGCAACCATGGAAGAAAATCTTGACATCATTGAAAATGGTAAGGTTAGCATAGAAAATGTCTTATCTGAGTTTTATGTTGGATTTGCTAAACAACTTGAGAAGGCAGGAGAACTTTTAAATAAAGGAGATGTTGAGGTTCCAGTTGAAGAAACCGATATCGTATGTGATCTTTGTGGCAGTAAGATGGTTATAAAAAATGGTAAATTCGGTAAGTTTGCAGCGTGCCCCAACTATCCAAAATGCAAGAATACAAAGACACTTACCAAGGATGGTAAGGAAGCAAATGCAAACTCAAGTGAAAAAACCGATATCGTTTGTGAACTATGTGGAGCAAATATGTTAGTTAAACAAGGCAGATATGGTGATTTTTATGCTTGCTCGAATTATCCAGCCTGCAAGCATACCATGGCAAAGGATACGAAAACAGATTTAAAATGTCCTGATTGTGGGGCAAATATTGTAACAAAGTTTACTAAAGGAAAGAAACAATTTTATAGTTGCTCTAAATTTCCTACATGTAAATTTTCAACATGGGATATACCAACCGATAAGAAATGTCCACAATGTTCAAATATGTTAATCAGACGCAAGACAAAAAATGCGTATTATTGTAGAAATGAAAAGTGTGGTTATAAAATAGAAGAATGATAATGAATAATGATTACATTAATGTAATTGGTGCTGGATTAGCTGGTTGTGAAGCTGCATATCAAGCTGCGAATAGAGGAGTTGAGGTTAGACTTTATGAAATGAAGCCTAAAAAATTTACTCCTGCCCATCATAGCAATAATTTTGCAGAGCTTGTTTGTTCAAACTCGTTGAGATCAGACGATTTGTCAAATGCTATTGGTGTGTTAAAAGCCGAGCTAAGAGCAATGAATTCTCTTGTTATGGAGGCAGCAGATAACACAAAGGTTCCTGCGGGATCAGCATTAGCTGTTGATAGAGAACTATTCTCTGAATATATTACTAAAAAAGTTAAAAATCATCCAAATATTACTGTTATCGAAAAAGAGATAACTACTATTAATGCTGACGAAATAACTATTATTGCAACGGGACCATTAACATCTGATGTTTTTGCTGATTATATACAAAATGAGTTAAAACTTGATGGTCTTCATTTCTATGATGCCGCTGCACCGATTGTTGATTTTGAAACAATTGATATGAATAAGGCATTTTTTGCGTCTCGTTACAATAAAGGTGATGCTGATTATATTAACTGTCCAATGAACGAGAAACAATACAGATTGTTTTACAATGAATTGATTAATGCGCAAGAGGCTGAGCTTCATGAGTTTGATAAAAATGGGCAAAAACTTACCGTATTTGAAGGTTGCATGCCTGTAGAGGTCATGGCTAAAAGAGGGTTTGAAACACTTTTATACGGACCTTTGAAGCCTGTGGGAATTGAAAATCCTGTATCTAAAGAGACTTATTATGCCGTTGTTCAACTTCGTAAAGAGAACGAACAGGGTACTATGTATAATTTAGTAGGTTTCCAGACACATTTGACATTTAGTGAACAAAAGCGAGTATTTTCAATGATTCCTGGACTTGAAAATGCAAGTTTTTTAAGATATGGTGTTATGCACAGGAATACATATCTTAATTCACCTAATTATTTAACGGAATTTTACTCGTTAAGAGATAATAGAAATATTTATTTTGCTGGTCAAATCACAGGAGTTGAAGGATATATTGAGTCCGTTTCTTCTGGATTTGTTGCTGGAATTAACGCTTCAAGAAGATTAAGACAGTTGGCTGAAATTGATTTTACTAGTGAAACCATAATTGGAGCTTTAGCTCATTATGTGAATGATGGGGCGTATTCAGGAAACTTTCAACCGATGAATGCGAATTTTGGAATTGTTTCACCACTTAAACATAAGGTAAAAGGTGGAAAAAAGATTAGAAATCAAGAATTAGCCAACAGATCACTCGAAAAAATAGATTTATTGAAAGGTGAAATACTGAGATGAGAATAGCTATTGATGCAATGGGTGGAGATAATGCACCATTTGAAATTGTTAAAGGTGTTGATATCGCGGCAAATGAGTTGAAAAATTTAGACGTATTACTTATTGGTGATAAGGCGAAAATTAAGGATTGTTATAAACAATTAAATAAAGATATTCCAAGCAACATTACTATTCTTCATACGGATATTGAGGTTACAATGGAAGATGACCCAATGATTGTTATGAAGGAAAAGAATAATAGCTCTATGGCTTTAGGCTTAAATGAGTTAAAACAAGGTAATGTTGATGCATTTGTTAGTGCTGGTAGTACCGGTGCATTGCATGTTGCATCTACGTTAATTGTGAGAAAAATTAAGGGTGTAAGAAGAAGTGCCATAGCTGCAATTTTACCTTTCGAAACTCCAGTTTTACTTCTTGATTCCGGTGCAAATCCTGTAGTTACTGAGGATATATTAAATCAGTGGGCAGTTGTTGGTTCGGCCTATGTAAATAAGATGTTTGGCGTTGAAAAACCACGAGTTGGGTTGCTAAACAACGGAACTGAGGAGCATAAGGGTACACCTGTCGCACAAGAAGCATATAAGCTATTAAAAGAAAACCCTGAAATTAATTTCGTAGGTAATATTGAATCCAAGGAAATTCCAAATTGTCCTTGCGACGTTTTAGTGACAGATGGTTTTACTGGAAATATTTCTCTTAAGTTAATTGAAGGTATGGCTAAATATATGGGTTCAAAACTCAAAACGATGTACAAAGCAAACTGTTTAACAAAAATTGCTTATCTTTTAATGAAAAAACAAGTAAAAGATTTTAGAAAAAGCTTTGATACATCTGAATATGGTGGAGCACCATTATTAGGACTTAATAAACCTGTAATCAAAGCTCATGGTAGTTCAAAAGCTGCTGATATTCGTGGTGCTATTAAACAAGCCATACGTTATTCAGAATCAAATATTATTGAGAAGGTATCACAAGCATTACAAAAATAATTTAAGGAGGTACGAGGAATGAAAGACTTTCCACTTAGTATTGAAGAATTAGAGAAAGAAATTAAATATAAATTCAATAACAAGGAGATTCTTAAAAATTCCTTGACACATTCTTCTTATTCTAACGAGCAAAAGGCACATAAAACGCCATGTGAATCGAATGAACGGTTAGAATTTCTTGGTGATAGCGTACTTTCGATTATTGTAAGTGAATACTTATATAAAAAATTTTCTTGCAAGCCAGAGGGTGAGCTTACTAAATTAAGAGCTTCTGTCGTTTGCACCAGAACATTATCTAAGCTTGCATCAAATATTGGCTTAGGGAATTATCTTTACTTAGGAAAGGGCGAAGAAGAAACTGGTAGAACTAATCCTAAAATATTAGAAAATGCCTTCGAGTCTTTACTTGCTGCAATATTTTTGGATTCTGGAAATGATATTGAGATTGTTAGCGATTTTTTATTACCATTAATGATACCAGAGATCGAAATTGCTTCTCACGATGAGATTGGACAAGATTATAAAACCTTATTACAGCAATTTATCCAAGCATCATCGACAGATCGCATTTTATATATATGTGTGAATGAAACTGGTCCAGATCATGCTAAAATCTTTGAAGTGGAAGCAAGATTAAATTCAAACATCATTGGTAAAGGTATTGGAAAAACAAAAAGAGAAGCTGAGCAGAATGCAGCAAAAGAGGCTCTTGTGTTATTTGACGTAAAATGAAGCATATAAATATTCCAATTTTTATTCCTCATTTAGGTTGCCCCAATCAATGTATTTTCTGTAACCAAAAAATTATTTCAGGGACGCAGGTCTTTTGTGAAGATGAGGTTGAAAGAAAAATTGATGAGGTTCTAGCATTCGTTAATAAGCAAGATGAGTGCGAAATTGCTTTTTTTGGTGGTTCTTTCACAGGAATTGATGTGAATTTAATGATTAGGCTGTTAGACAAGGCACAGGAATATGTGGATAAAAAGCTAGTTAAGTCGATTCGCATGTCAACTCGTCCTGACTATATTACCAAGGAAATAATTACAATACTTAAAAATTATACAATTAGTTATGTTGAACTCGGTATTCAAACTATGAATGATGAGGTTTTAAAATTATTAAAACGTGGTCATACAGTAGCCGATACAGTAAGAGCAACTGAGCTTTTAAATGAAGCTAAAATTAAATTTGTTGGTCAAATGATGGTGGGATTGCCAGGTTCTAATAATGAAGACGAGAAGCATTGTGCAGAGCAAATATGCAAATTAGGAGCAAAGGCTTCACGTATATATCCAACAATTGTTTTTAAAAACACCGAATTAGAGGAATTAATGCGCATAGGTCAATATGCTCCACTTTCCTTGGAAGATGCTGTTGAACGGAGCGCTAATCTGTTAGAAATTTTTGAAAAAAACAATGTAAAATGTATTCGTATAGGATTATGTGAAAGTGATAATTTACATTCAATAGAAACATATGTAGCAGGTCCTAACAGTCCTTCGATTGGTGAGATGGTAAAAGGCAAATTGTTTTATAATATTATTTGTGAAAAATTAAAAAATAACACTATTAACACCAAAAAGTTATATATATATTGTCCAATCGGTAAAAGTTCACAGATAATTGGACATAAAAAAACAAATATAATTTCATTAAAAAAATTGTTTCTTTTTGATGAAATTGTTGTATTGGAAAATAATAAATTAGAAAAATATGATATATTTTTAAGTGAAAAGGAGGAAAATCATGCGTTTAAAATCTCTTGAATTACAAGGCTTCAAGTCATTCCCAGACAAGACAACACTATATTTTGACGATGGTGCTACTGTAATTGTAGGACCTAACGGAAGCGGAAAGTCAAATGTAACCGATGCTATGCGCTGGGTACTTGGTGAAATTTCCTCAAAAAATATTCGTGGTTCCAAGATGGAAGATGTAATCTTTATAGGAACTGAAATAAGAAAGCCAATGAGCTTTGCTGAAGTATCTGTTACCTTTGATAACGCAACTGGCGAAGGAAGACTTGATAGTCCTTATGACACAGTAACCGTTACAAGAAGATATTATCGTGCTGGCGAAGGTGAATATTTTATTAACAGAAATCAAGTTAGACGTAAAGATATTGAATTATTATTCAAGGATACAGGTGTAGGCCGTGAAGGATATTCGATTATCGGTCAAGGAAGAATTGCAGAAATTATTTCTAAAAAAAGCGAAGATAGACGTAATATCTTCGAAGAAGCTGCTGGTATAGCAAAATTTAGAGATAGAAAAGAAGAATCTGAAAAGAAGCTTAAGCAAACTGAAGACAATATGGAGCGAGTTTATGATATTTTTAACGAACTTGCTATGCGTGTTGGTCCTTTGGAGAAGGATGCTGAAAAAGCTAAGAAGTACCATGAGCTTTATGAGAAAAAGAAAGTTGCCGATGTTTCACTTTGGATTTATGATTCTCAAAAGACAAAAAATGAAATTATAGATACGACTAATAATTTCAATCTTTCTAAGCATGAGCTTGAAATTACTGAAAATTCTATTAGACAAATTGAATCACAGGATAGCGCTTTATATGAAAAATTACTCGAAACACGTAAAGAGTCTGAAAGAATTTATTACGAAATAAAGAATTGCAATGCAACTTTATCTGATCTTAATAGTGAAATTAAAGTTATGGAAACTAACGTTCAGAACGCTAAATTCACTTCTAATGCTCAAATTGAAGAATTAGAAAAAATACTTGCTAAAAAAGAAATGTGCGAGAAAGAGATCAAGGATAAAGAGCTAACATATGATCAGGTTAATGAGCAACTTTCAAATGCATTAAAACATGAAGATGAATTGAAAGATCAGCTTGCACAGTTAGAAAAACGAAGAATAGAGTCTGAGGTTGAACTTGAGGAATTATTAGAGAAACAAAAGGCACTTGAACTTGAAAAAGCAGATATAATTGTGAGAATTTCGGTTCTTGAAAATTCACAATCAACTGGTGATGAAAGGATTGAGAGTCTTAAATCTGATATTTCAAAGTATCAAGTAACTTTAGATGAGCTTTATGATAAATTAGAATCATTAACTAAAACTGTTGGTGCGTATGAAAATTCATTAAGTCAAACTGAAGAGTCTATATCAAAGCTTAATAATGAGATTGATACAAAGACCATAAGATACGATGAGCTTAAAGAAGAAATGAATATTTTAAATTCAAAAAAGCTTGCTTTAAGAGAGCGTATTAATGCTTTGTCTGCAATGGAAGAATTGTTTGATGGTTATGCAAAGAGTGTCGGTTATATAATGAATGCATACAATTCAAACGAAATATCTAACTGTGGTGTAGTATATGGTCCTGTTTCTACATTGTTGTCTGTATCGGAAAAATACATAACTGCAATTGAAACTGCTCTTGGTGCAGGTTTACAACATATAGTTGTTGACAATGAAAACACCGCAAAAGCATGTATTTTAGCTTTAAAAGCGAATAAAGCAGGCAGAGCAACCTTTTATCCTATTAGCTCTGTAAGTGGACAGGCTCCAACTCAGGAAATGCTTAATGCAAAAAAATATAAAGGGTATATCGGAGTAGCTGACGAACTAATTTCGTTTAATTCTCAGTTTGAAAAAATATTTTCCTCTCTTCTTGGAAGAACTGTTATTTTTGACAACATTGATAATGCTACTGAAATGGCAAAAGAACAAAATTATAAGATAAAGGTTGTTACTTTGGATGGACAACAAATTAACGTCGGTGGTTCTTTTACTGGTGGTTCTGTTAAGCACGAAAGTACAGTTTTGTCAAGAAGTAATGATATTAAAAAGATGGAACAAGAGGAATCCGAAATAAGTGAAAAGCTTGATGCAATAAAGTCAGAAGGGCAGAAGCTTGGTGAAACCCTTAGAAATTTAACATCAAAGCGACAGGGCGAAAAGCAACAATATGATTTAACAGATGCATTATATCGTGCAGAAAAAACTGATTACGATACGTTAGTTGCTCAAATCGAGATTAATAAGAATATAATTGAAAGTCTTGAATTCGATACTAACAAGTTAAATAAAGAGGATGAACGAAATCAAACAGAAACTTTTAATTTAAAACGTAGGCGTTCTGAGTTGGAAGAAAATATACAATCTATTTCTAACACGCGAAAAGATCTTGATACGAAAAAATATGAATTAATCGAATCATCTGAAAGTGTTCAAGAGGAGATTAACCAATCACAAATTAAAATAGCGGTTATTAAAAAGGATATTGAGGCTGCTGTTGCATCAATATTGGATTCAAAAGCTCGATTTGACGAAATTGTTGAGGATATTGAATCAAGAAAAGAAAAGATGGAGCTACTAAATCAAACGGTTTCTAATTCTGCAGTAAAGACCGCTGAAAATAGAACTTTGCTTGCTGAAGCAGAAAATCGCCTTGAAAAGCTTGATAACGAGCGTATTAGACTTTCTAACCTTGAAACCGAGTATGAGGCTAAGAGAAATCAATTAAGCCAAAAAACAAAGGAAATAACGGCTAAAAAAGAAGTTGTGCTACGTTCATACACTATGAGTGAAGGAAAACTCGAGCAATTGAATTCAGATTTTGATAAAATGGTTGAAAAACTTGAGGCAGATTATGGTTTGACATACACAACCGCTATTGAGTTAGGATATCCAGAGGTAACGAGTGAAAATAGAAAAGAGATTGCTACCATTGCAACAGAATGTCGTAATAAGCTTAGAAATCTTGGTCATGTTAATCCCAATGCTATAGAAGAATATAAAGAGGTTAAGGAGAGATATGACTACTACAATACTCAATTAACTGATTTGAACAAGTCAAAAGAGGATTTGCTTGCAATTATTCAAGAGCTTGAAACAGATATGACTAAAATATTCATTAACGCATTTAATGCGATAAATGAGAATTTTAATAGCGTCTTTAAAGAACTTTTCGGTGGTGGTCATGCTGAACTCTCACTTACTGATGAGAACGATGTATTAAATTGTGGTATTGAGATCAAAGCTGCCCCTCCTGGTAAGGTGATTAAAAGCCTTATGCTTCTTTCTGGTGGAGAACAGTCCTTTGTTGCGATAGCGTTACTATTTGCAATTTTAAAGGTAAATCCTACACCATTCTGTATATTTGATGAGGTTGAGGCTGCTCTTGACGAGGTTAACGTAAATAGATTTGGCCAATATATTAAAAGATATTCTGATCAAACTCAATTTATTGTTATTACGCACCGTAGAGGAACTATGGAAATAGCAGACAGACTTTATGGTGTTACAATGCCTCAAAAGGGTATATCTAAGGTATTAACCATGGATATTAATGATGTAGGCAAAGACAGAATATTAAAGGAAAACAATCAAAAATAAGGAGAAAGTTAATGTCCTTTTTCGAAAAATTAAAAAGAGGTTTACAAAAAACAAAAAATGCGATAATTAAACCTTTTTCAGAATTATTCAAAAAATTGCGTGGTGTTGATGAGGATCTTTTGGAAGAATTAGAAGAGATTCTTGTATGCGCTGACGTTGGTGCTGTCACAACAGATGAGATTTTAACCAAGCTTCGTGCTGAAATTAAAGAGAATAAAATTAAGGACTCAGAAGATGTTAAATTGGCTCTTAAATCTATCATGCGTGATATAGTTGGCGAAGGAGCCGAAATCAAATTTGGCGATGAAATGACAGTTATTTTGATAATTGGAGTTAATGGCGTAGGAAAAACGACTTCAATAGGAAAAATATCTTCATCTTTGAAGCGTCAGCACAAAAAAGTTGTTGTTGCAGCTGCAGATACATTTAGAGCAGCTGCTATTGATCAACTAGCCGTTTGGACTGATAGAGCAGGTGTTGATCTTATTAAACACTCAGAGGGATCAGATCCAGCTGCTGTTGTATTTGATGCCATCAGTGCAGCAAAAAAACGTAATGCTGATGCATTGATTATTGATACAGCTGGCCGTTTGCATAATAAAAAGAATTTAATGAACGAACTCGCTAAGATTGACAGAGTTATTTCTAGAGAACTTCCAAATTCCAATAGAGAAACATTGTTAGTTTTAGATTCTACAACCGGACAAAATGCGGTAAATCAAGCAAAAGAGTTTAAAAATGCAGCTGATATTACAGGTATAGTTTTAACAAAACTTGATGGTACTGCTAAAGGTGGAATAATTTTCTCAATTAAAAATGAATTAAATATTCCTGTTAAATTTGTTGGTGTTGGTGAAAAAATTGATGATATGGAGAAATTTGACGCTGAAGAATTTGTAAATGCGTTGTTTGAATGATTATGATAAAAGTAGTACTTGCAACTCGTAATAAAAACAAAATTAATGAGTTAAAGACATTTTTTAATGAGTTATCTGACTTGGATATTACTGTATTATCATTAAATGATATTGGTTATTATGCTGAAATAGAAGAAAATGGAAGGACATTTGAAGAGAATGCTTTTTTAAAGGCATCTGTTCCAGCAAAGCTTGGTTATATAGGTATTGCTGACGACTCTGGCTTGTGTGTTGAAGCCTTAGGTGGTGCTCCTGGTGTATTTTCTGCTCGTTTTTCAGGCGGAGATGACGAGGAAAACAATGACTATTTACTTCAAAAGCTCCATGGAGAACCTATTCGTGATGCAAAATATGTTTGTGCAATGGCATGCGTTTTCCCAGACCATTCAAAGGATTTTACGGTTAGAGGAGAATGTTATGGTAAGATTTTGACACACAGGCAAGGAGATGGAGGATTCGGTTATGATCCTTTGTTTTACTATGAACCATTTGGAAAAACATTCGCAGAGGTGGATATGGCAGAAAAGAATAAAGTAAGCCATCGTGGTGTGGCTATGCGTTCCCTTATTAAAAAATTAACAAAGGTGCTATCATGACAAGTAAACAAAGATCGTATTTAAAGAGTTTATCAGTGAATTTGGATACTATTTTTCAAATTGGTAAAGGTGGAATTTCCGCAGAATTATGTACTCAATTATTAAATGCACTTAATGCCAAAGAATTGATTAAAATTAAAATTTTAGAAACATCTCCTGTTTCTGTTAAAGAGGCGGCTGAATTGATTTCTAAAGAAATTGGTGCTGACGTTGTACAAACAATTGGAAATAAAATAGTACTATTTAGACAATCTGATAACGAAAAGAATAGAAGAATTGAGTTGAAGAAGATTAGATGAGAGTAGGAATTTATGGTGGAACATTTGACCCACCTCATAATGGACATGTCAATATTTGTAAAAACTTTCTTTCTCAATTGAATTTAGATAAGGTTTATGTTATGCCGTCATTTATACCTCCACATAAGCTTGTATATGATAATGATCCATATACTCGGTATGAAATGGCAAAAATCGCTTTTGGAGGGATTTCTGATAAAATTGAAGTATCAGATTTAGAATTAAAGCGAAAAGGAAGAAGTTATACGGCAGAAACTATCAGTTATTTCGCTGAATATGGCGACTACGATGTTTATTTACTTTGTGGTACTGATATGTTTTTAACATTAGACGAGTGGTATAAGGCAGAATATATTTTTAAACATTCTACAATAGTACATGCAATTCGAAACAACGATGCCGATATTGAACTTATTCAGTATAAAAGTAAGTGTTATAAAGAAAAATATAATGCAAAGATTTACACATTGAATAGTTCTGTAATTGAGCTTTCATCGTCAGAAATTAGAGATAAAATTTTTTCTAATATTGATGTATCTAAATTGTTAAATGAAGATGTATATGCTTATATTAAAAAAAGGGGCTTATATATAAATAAACTTAAATATGAAATATAGCTTTGATTTTTTGAAAAATAAAATAAATGAGCTTCAGGACGAAAAAAGATTTAAACACACAATAGGTGTTGCAAATGAAGCTTTTGAATTGGGTAAGATTTTTTTGCCTGAAAAAAAAGAAAAACTTATGGTTGCTGGATTGCTACATGATATAACTAAATGCTTCACAATTGAGAAGCAAATTGAATTGTGCAAGATCTTCAATATTTCATATAACAAAGAAACGTTAGCACCCAAATTGTTTCATGCTAAAACAGGTTGTGAATTTTCAAGAGAAATTTTTGGTATCGAGATAGTTGATGATGAAATTTATAATTCGATATTATATCATACAACTGGTCGAGCAGATATGACATTATTTGAAACAATAATATATCTTGCTGATTACATTGAGGCAGGGAGAACTTTTTTTGATTGTGTTGAATTAAGAAAGTTTTTTTATGATAACATTGTGAAAACAAAAGACACAAATGAAAAGCTTGAAGTATTGAGGCAAACTATGTTGCTTTCATTTGATATGACAATTAAAAATTTAATCAACGAGCAGAAGGCAATTGATTATGACACTATAAATGCAAGGAATTTCTTCTTGCAAAACACACCAAAATAAGGAGCAAAAATGGAAGTATTATTTGAGGTTGAAGAGGGCTCACTTTCTAATGTTGAGTCTAATAAGATTGTAGAGGCAATAATTAAAACTCTTGATTCAAAAAAAGCTAAAAATATCAAGGCTTTAAAAATAGGTGACAAAACAATTATAGCTGACTATTTTGTTATTTGCACTGGAACATCAACAACACAAATCAGGTCATTAACAGATGAGGTTGAATATCAATTAAAAAAAGGTGCTGTACCTTTCGTAAGGATAGAAGGTAATGATTGCATTGATTGGAAAGTAGTTGACGTTCATGATGTAATAGTTCATATTTTTACTGAAGAAGCAAGGGACTTTTATAAGCTTGAAAAGCTATGGTCTGATGCAGAAGAAGTAGATATTAATTCAATAATTAATTTATAATAGCAAAGGAGAATATATGAAATACGAATTTTCAAATATAGACAAAAAATGGCAGGATGCCTGGGATGCTAATAGCACATTCAAGGTTGAAAATGATTATTCAAAACCTAAATATTATACATTAATTGAGTTCCCTTATCCTTCAGGACAAGGACTTCACATTGGACATCCTAGACCTTATACAGCTATGGATATCGTTTCCAGAAAAAAGAGAATGGAAGGATACAACGTTTTATTTCCAATGGGATGGGACGCATTTGGCTTACCTACTGAAAATTATGCAATAAAAAATCATATCCATCCAAGTATAGTTACAGAAAATAATATTAAACATTTTAAGGAACAGTTAAAGTCGATTGGATATAGCTTCGACTGGTCGAGGGAGATAAATACAACCGATCCAGATTATTTTAAATGGACTCAATGGATATTCTTACAGCTCTATAAAAAAGGTTTAGCATATAAAAAAGAAATGAATGTTAATTTTTGCACATCTTGTAAGTGCGTTTTAGCAAACGAAGAGGTTGTTAATGGCGTTTGTGAAAGATGTGGAAGTGAGGTTATCCATAAAGTAAAAAGCCAATGGATGCTTAAAATCACAGAATATGCTCAAAGACTAATTGATGACCTTGAAGATTTGGATTTCTTAGAAAGAATCAAAACGCAAGAAATCAATTGGATCGGCAGAAGTGAAGGTGCAGAGGTTAATTTTAATACTTCTGCTGGTGATGAGGTAACTGTATATACTACACGCCCTGATACATTGTTTGGTGCTACATACATGGTCATGTCTCCTGAGCATTCACTTATTGAAAAGTGGAAAGAACAAATTCAAAACATTGATGAGGTAACAAAATATCAAGTTGAGGCATCAAAAAAATCAGATTTTGAGAGAACTGAATTGGTTAAAGACAAAACGGGTGTTTGTTTAGATGGCATAAGGGCAATAAATCCAGTAAATGGAAAAGAAATTCCAATATTTATATCTGACTACGTATTAGCAACATATGGAACTGGTGCAATTATGGCTGTTCCTGCACACGATGAAAGAGACTGGGATTTTGCAAAAGTCTTTTCATTGCCTATTGTTGAGGTAGTTGCTGGTGGAAATGTTCAGGAAGCTGCATATACTGATGTCGCAACTGGTATTATGTGTAATTCTGACTTTTTAAATGGCTTAGAGGTTTCTGAAGCAAAAAAAACAATTATTAGTTGGTTAGAAACAAATGGAAAAGGACATTCAAAGGTTAATTACAAATTAAGGGACTGGGTATTTTCACGTCAAAGATATTGGGGAGAACCCGTTCCTATGGTTTGGTGTGACAATTGTGGTTGGGTACCTGTTCCTGAAGAAGAACTTCCTGTAAGATTGCCTGAGGTTGAACATTATGAACCAACTGATACAGGTGAATCGCCACTTTCAAAAATTCATGATTGGGTGAATACTACTTGTCCAAAATGTAAAGCTCCTGCAAAACGCGAAACTGATACTATGCCTCAATGGGCGGGATCATCGTGGTATTTCTTGCGCTATTGTGATCCAAACAACAAGAATGAACTTGCTTCGAGAGAGGCTCTAGATTATTGGATGCCTGTTGACTGGTATAATGGTGGAATGGAACATGTTACATTACATTTGCTATATTCACGTTTCTGGGCAAAATTCTTGTATGATATTGATATTTTAGGTTGTAAAGAGCCTTATAAAAAGAGAACAGCGCATGGTATGATTCTAGGAGAAAATGGCGAAAAAATGTCAAAATCTCGTGGAAATGTAATTAATCCAGATGATGTAATTGCAGAATTTGGAGCAGATACTCTTCGTTTGTATGAAATGTTTATTGGCGATTTTGAAAAGGCTGCACCATGGAATCCATCTAGCATTAGGGGATGCAAGCGTTTCCTTGATAGAACTGCAGGATTGCTTGATTTCGTGAATGGAAATGGAATAACTTCTAAGCTCGAAGCGCCACTTCACAAGCTTATTAAGAAAGTTACAGAAGATATAGATACTATGAAATTCAATACTGCGATTGCTGCTATGATGTCGTTTTTAAACGATGTATACGATAATGGTAGTATTACAATTGATGAATTGGTAATATTTATTAAGCTTCTTAATCCTTTTGCGCCTCACTTAACTGAGGAAATGTGGCAAATTTTAGGCAATAATAGTTTCTTATCAGTTGAAGCTTGGCCAAAATACGATGAATCAAAAACAGTAGAAAACACTGTTGAAATTGCTGTTCAAGTTAATGGTAAGCTTCGTGCTACTATACGAATTTCTAAGGATGCAAGTAAAGAAGAAGCGATTTCAATTGCGAAAAATGAAAGTAAGGTTATTGAGTCTCTAACCGAAAAAACTATTGTTAAAGAAATCTATGTACCTGGTAAAATTGTTAACATTGTAGTTAAATAAATTTTTTAAAAATTTAACATTTTACTATTGACAAAACTACTTTGTATGTACTATAATATCAAGGAGATTTAATCTCTTTGCTACACGCGGGGGGAGGGATATAATAATGGCAGAAATCAGAGTTAAAGAAAATGAATCACTCGACAGTGCACTTCGCAGATTCAAGCGTCAATGTGCTAGATCCGGAGTTTTAATGGAACTTCGCAAGAGAGAGCATTATGAAAAACCAAGTGTAAAAAGAAAGAAAAAATCTGAAGCAGCAAGAAAACGTAAATTTAAGTAATTAGATTTATCTACTTGTAAACAATTAAAGGAATTCGATTACCGAATTCCTTTTTTGTATATTATTTACTTATTCTATTAGAAAATTTATATTTTACTATTTACAAATTAAGAAAAATATAGTATTATATATATATGATATTAGATGAATGTGAGGACTGTTGTTTTGAGTAGTCAAAAGCCTGTTTATAAACGCGTTTTGCTCAAGCTTTCTGGTGAAGCAATTTCTAATGGAGCAAATGGTATATTAAATTTCGATTATATCGAACAAATATCGCAGGTTATAAAAAAATGCCTTGTTAATAATGTTCAAATAGCTGTTTTGGTGGGCGCTGGTAATATTTGGCGTGGAAGAAGTGGTGGCAATATGGATAGAGTAAAAGCTGATCATATGGGCATGCTTGCTACTTGTATAAATTCTATTGCGTTACAAGAATGTTTTATTCGTAATGGTATGGATGCAGAGGTCATGACTTCGGTAGAAATGAATTCATTTGCGAAGCCTTTTGTACGTGACACTGCTATTGAATATTTAGATTCAGGAAAAGTAGTTATTTTCGGTGGTGGGCTAGGCATTCCGTTTGTATCGACCGATACAGCATCAGTAGTTAGAGCAGCTGAAATTAATGCAGATGTTGTTTTAATGGCTAAAAATATTGATGCTATATATACAGCCGATCCAAGAAAAGATAAGAATGCTACAAAAATAAAAAGCATTACGTATAAAGAAATTTTAGCAAGAGGTTTACAGGCGATGGATTCTACTGCTACCTCGTTTGCTATGGATAACAACATTGCTATTCATGTATTTGGTTTAAACCAATGCGAAAATATTTATAATGTAATAATGGGTGCCGACATGGGTACTATTGTAAAAGGAGAATAATTATGAAACTTGATACTAAAGAATTTGAAGCAAAAATGAACAAGTCTATTGATGCGTATCATAATGAACTTGATACAGTTAGAGCTGGTAGAGCAAATCCTAATGTTCTTTCACGAATTAATGTCGATTATTATGGTTCACCTACTCCTATAAATCAAATAGGAACAATTTCTGTTCCTGATGCTCGCACTATCGTTATTCAGCCATGGGATTCAACAACTTTGAAGGGTATAGAAAAGGCAATTTTGGCATCTGACGTTGGAATTACTCCAGCAAATGATGGTAAAGTGATTAGACTAGTATTTCCACAATTGACTGAAGATAGAAGAAAAGAACTCAAGAAGCAAGTAGCCAAAATGGGAGAAGATGCAAAGGTTGCAATTCGTAATATTAGACGTGATGCAATGGATAAAGCCAAAGACATGAAGAAAAATTCTGAAATGACTGAGGATGAACAGAAGGCTTCTGAAAAAAGTGTTCAAGATTTAACTGATAAGTACATCAAAGAAATTGATGTAATCACAGCTAATAAAGAAAAAGAAATAATGGAAATATAGCAGTTGATGGGTTGTCTGATAGAAATAACAGGCAGCCCTTATTCGACTTTTTAGTAGGTGTAATTTATGTTTTTTAATAAGAAAACTGAAATTTCTATTGATGATAGATTAAAGCATATTGCTTTCATAATGGATGGTAATGGCAGGTGGGCTAAACGTCGTGCTTTACCTCGTTCTGCTGGTCATAAATTTGGTGTTAATTCATTAGAAAAAATTGCCCGCATTTGCTTTGAATGTGGTATAAAATATGTAACTGTTTATGCTTTTTCCACTGAAAATTGGAGTAGACCAAAAAATGAGATTGATTCAATAATTGATCTTTTAAGGTCATATATTAAAAGAGCAAAAGAAGATAATACTTTAAGGTATATTTTTTTAGGTGATAAAACTGTTTTAGATGAAAAACTTCAAGATATGATGAATGAACTTGAAGAAATAACTAAAAACAATGATAAAATTCTTAATATTGCTTTCAATTATGGTGGTAGAGCTGAAATAGTTAATGCATGTAATACGCTTATAGCTTCTGGAAAAAATAAAATAACTGAGGCTGATATAACTAACAATTTATATACTGCTCATATGCCTGATCCAGATTTAATTGTAAGAACAGCTGGTGAATTTCGAATTTCTAATTTTTTGTTATGGCAATGTGCTTATTCAGAATTTTACATTACAAAGAAACTATGGCCTGATTTTGATAAGGCGGAACTTAAAAAGGCGATTGATAGTTTTTATAAGCGAACCAGACGTTTTGGTGGCTTGAATAAAGGGGAGGAGTAATTTATGAAAACAAGAATAATTACTGCAATTTTTGCTATAGCTTTATTTGTTCCTGTTTGTGTTTTTTCAGAATACATAATATTTCCAATATCAATTTCCCTTATATGTGCTGTTGGTATTTTTGAAATTTCAAAATGCGTTGGATTACACAAAAATTTAATATTAACCATTCCTATGTATTTAATCGCATTAATATTACCTTTTATTCGTTATCCATGGTTTGTTTCAAGTGACAAAAGCTTTGCTTTGATTGGTTTGTGTGTTGCTTTTTTTATGTTAATCTACTCATTAACATATACCATGTTTTGCAAAAACAAGCTAAAAGTAAGTGATGTTATGTCCTTGTATGCGTTGTTTATTTATGTGGTTGGATGTTTTTCATCAATCGTTATGGTTAGATACTCAAATGATGGCATTGGTGTTTATATTTATTTGTTAATTTTCCTTGGAGCATGGGTTTCAGATACATTTGCATATTTTACAGGTAGACTTATCGGTAAGCATAAGCTTATTCCAGAGATTAGTCCTAAAAAAACAGTAGAAGGTGCTATCGGAGGAGTTTTATTTACATTAGTAACATTTATCGTATATGGATTTGTAGTAAAAAATAATTATGGAGTTAATTTGCCAATTTATCAATATTGTATTTTAGGCATACTTTTGCCAATAATTTCTCAAATTGGAGATCTAATTGCTTCTTGCGTAAAAAGACAATATAATGTAAAGGATTTTGGAAATATTTTCCCTGGACATGGTGGTGTGTTAGATAGATTTGATAGTGTTATGTTAGTTGCTCCGACCTTATGCATGATAAATGCAATTATAAATTTGTGCAATGGAGTTTACATTTTATGATAGATAGAAATTTAGCAATTTTGGGCTCTACTGGTTCGGTAGGAAAACAGGCTGTAGAAATTGCAGAGCATTTAAACATCAAGGTTGATTTATTAACTGCGCGTTCATCAGTAGATACAATAGAGTCTCAGGCGAGAAAACTTAGGCCTAAGTGTTGTGTATTAGCTGATAAGAGGAGTGCTGATATTCTTAAATATCGTCTATCTGATACTGAAATAAAAGTATATTCCGGCGAACAAAGTTGTTTAAGCGCAATAGAAGAATCGCATGCAAATATTGCTGTTAATGCTGTAAGTGGGTTTTCAGGTTTACTGCCTGCAATGTCTTGTGCTAAAAGTGGAAAACGCATTGCGATGTCTAATAAGGAAGCGATTGTTATTGCTTATAAATTTCTCAAAGAAGAGATTTTAAAAAACAAATCTGAACTAATTCCAGTTGACAGCGAGCACAGTGCAATTTTCCAGTGTTTACAAGGGAAAAAAGAAAATCCAATCAAGCGCATTGTTTTAACTTCATCAGGAGGACCATTTAGAGGTAAAAAAATCAACGAAATTGCTAAATTCAATGCAAATGATGCTCTTGCACATCCAACTTGGAAAATGGGGGCTAAAATAACTATAGATAGTGCAACACTTATGAACAAAGGCTTTGAAGTTATTGAAGCAGTGAGACTATTTGAAGTGAAACCAGAGCAGGTTGATGTTGTTGTTCATCCTGAGAGCATAATGCATTCTGCCGTTGAATACAATGATAATAGCGTTATAGCACAGCTTGGAGCACCTGATATGCGTACATGCATTCAATATGCAATAACATATCCGTCGCGAGAAAAATCACTTGCTAAATCCCTTGATTTTGCTACCATTTCAAAATTATCTTTCGAAAAGCCAGATTATGATACCTTTAAATTGCTGTCACTTGCATATTTTGCTATTAAAGAAGATGGTTTGATACCAGCAGTTTTAAACGCATCAGATGAAGTAGCAGTAAGGAGCTTTCTAAATAATGAAATATCCCTACTTCAGTTATTTGATATAGTCGAGAATGTTGTAAAAGGCTTTAAAAACATTATAAATCCTTCACTTGATGAAATTATTGCCTCTGATCACGAAGCAAGAATATTAACTGAAAAGGCTATAGCTAAAGTTAAGTAGATTCATTATCTATCATTCTCAGTGAGGAGAAGAAATGATTATTTTATATATTTTACTTGCATTATTTATTTTTGGATGTATGATTTTATTTCATGAACTTGGTCATTTCATATGTGCAAAAATATTTAAAGTTAAAATTAATGAATTTTCTATCGGTATGGGTCCTATTCTTTTTTATATATTAGGAAAGGATGGGGTAAAATATTCATTACGTTTGTTGCCTATAGGTGGATATGTTGCTATGGACGGAGAAGATGAAGATAGCGACAATCCTAATGCATATAACAAAAAACCTGCGTGGCAAAGATTTATTATAGTTATAGCAGGAGCAACAGTTAATTTGCTTGTAGGATCAATAATAATGATTTGTTTAACTATATCTTCATCCCATTTTGGAACTACAACTGTAAGTGGATTTGGACAGAACTCAACTAGTGATGACTTCGGTTTGCAGGTTAATGATGAAATAATAAAAATTAATAACACTAATGTTTACACTTATGATGATTTAAGTTATGAAATAATGCATAATGGACATGAACCTGTATCAATAACATTGAATAGGAATGGAGAAGTAATTACGATTGATAATGTTTCTTTTCCTACAATTGAATCTCAGGGTGTTATGTTCGGTAAAATGGATTTTGGTGTTTATTTTGAAGAAAAAAGTTTTGGAACCGTAATTAAAAATTCCTTTGTATCTATAAAATCATCGATTAAAATGGTTTGGGACTCCTTTTTAGGCTTATTTAGTGGAAGATACGGAATAGACCAAATATCAGGCCCAATTGGGGTAACTGGGGCTATTGGTGATGCAGCACAATTTGGTTCTTATGCACTATTTTATATGGTAGTTGTAATTTCGATGAATTTAGGTATATTTAATCTACTGCCTATACCTGCTCTTGACGGAGGAACGTTAGTATTTTTATTGATTGAGATGATATTCAAAAAACCTGTTCATCCAAAAGTAGAAAAAGCAATTAAAGCAGTTGGGTTGATTTTACTTTTATCACTAGTTTTGATTGTTACAATCAAGGATGTTGTTCATATTTTTATTTAAGAGGTAAAAATGGAATTTAATCAAATTAGAAGACAAACAAAGAAAATAAGAGTTAAAGATATTTTCATAGGTGGAGATTCTCCAATTTCTATTCAATCTATGACTAATGCCGATACGTGTGATTCTGTATCAACTATAAAGCAAATAAAAGATTTGGAGATGGCTGGATGTAATATTGTTAGAATTACAGTACCGACTATTGATGCAACAAAAACTATAAGTGATATAAAAAAAAGTGATATTAGTATTCCCATTGTTGCAGACATTCATTTTGACTATAAGATTGCGTTAGAATGCGTACGGTTGGGAATTGATAAAATTCGCATAAATCCTGGAAATATTGGAGCAGAATGGAAAGTAAAAGAGGTTGTCAGCGCGTGTAAAAGCGAAGGAATTCCAATAAGGATTGGAGTAAATGGTGGTTCTTTGGAAAAACATATTCTAGAGAAATATGGAAACCCATGTGCCGATGCATTAGCTGAAAGCGCTTTTTATCACTTGGATTTACTTGAAAAAAATGGATTTTCAAATTCAATTGTTTCTGTTAAATCATCACAAGTGCGAGAAATGATAAATGCAAATAGAATAATTGCTAAAAGCTGTAACTATCCCATACATCTTGGTGTAACTGAAGCAGGAGACAATTATACTGGATTAATTAAAAGTAGCATCGGTATTGGTTCGCTATTGTGTGATGGTATTGGTGATACAATTCGCGTTTCCTTGACTGCAGATCCGTTAGAAGAAATAAGTGCTGCTAAGGAATTACTTACGTCAGTAGATTGTTACAATGATGGTTCAATACAAGTTGTTTCTTGCCCGACTTGTGGAAGGACCAAAATAGATTTGATTACTTTATCGAAAAGTTTTAAACAAAAAATTAAAACCTTAGATACCAAAGGAAAAAATATTAAGGTTGCATTGATGGGGTGTGTTGTCAATGGTCCTGGCGAAGCCAAAGAGTGTGATATTGGTGTTGCTGGTGGAATTGGTGAAGCAGTTTTATTTAAGCATGGCCAAATAATACGTAAGATTGAAGAAAATATGATTATATCTGTTTTATATGAAGAAATAGAAAGAATGATAAACGAAAATGAGTAAAATGACATTAGCGGCTCGATTTCCTAAGTATTCAGCATCTGATGAATTGATTAATTTTATGTCTAATGTTGTAACTGCTACAAGAGTAGACAAAGAACTACGAATAATAGAAGTCGATATTTTATCAGAAAGTCTTATTCCTAAGGCAATTTTATATAGAATCGAGCAAGAAATATTAGTAGCATATGATCTTAATCGCATGCGAATTTACCCTCAATATCCATCAAATCTGTTTAACAGTAGTTATGTAGATGAGATAATTAAAGAAACTTGTAGAGAAGCTTCAATCGGGAAAGGTTTTTTTGAGGATTATTCATTAGAATGTACTCGTGAAAAGATTTTAATCAAGGTGCCATTTATTCAGGGTGGAATTGATTTACTTGGAGTTGGGAATACCGCGAAAATAATTGAAAAAATTATTCAACGAGAGTTTGATTTAAATATCCCTGTTTCAATAGTTCAGAGAGAAGATTACGCACGAAACATTAAAATGTTTGAGGAGGAGAAATTAAGTTTTCTCAAAAAAGCATTAGATCTTCAAAGTAGCGCCAAAAAAGAAAAAATAAAAGAAGAATCAAAAGAAGATATCCATCTAAATGATTATAAAAAAACTAACTCTTTTGTTGAAGCAGAAGCTGTTGTAGAGCGAAATGGAGACATTATACATTGTGGAAATACTTATTTCGATGTATCCGTAAAAGAATATGTAACAGGTGGAGAATTTGAAATTGACAAGGTTGTGCCCATAAGAAACATTACATATGAAATGCATGATATTGTTGTTTTAGGTTCAGTTTTTGATGTTTCTGACAGAAGTTTTAGAGGCAAAAATGGCTCGATGACAACAATTAATATTGGGTTAACTGATAAAGATTCATCAATATTTGTAAAGTCGATAGTTAAGGAAGAATTAGCCAAGGAGGTTTTGAGTTGTTTTAAGATTGGCGAATCTTACGCAATTAGGGGCAATGTTAAAATTAACGAAAAAGACGGAGAAACATATATTGATTATCTTGACGTATATAAAATAAACTCTTTAAAAAGAATCGACAACGCACCGGAAAAACGTGTTGAATTGCATTTACATACGATGATGTCCGAAATGGATTCTACAATAGATCCTACAGAAATTGTAAAATTAGCAAAGTCATGGGGGCATAAAGCAGTGGCAATTACTGATCATGGAAACGTTCAAGCTTTTCCACCTGTAATGTTAGCTGCTGAAAAAGCTGGAATGAATATCATCTATGGAATGGAAGCTTATTTTGTAAATGATATTGAAGCGCGAAGTGGTGGAAGCAATACTTCAAAAGTAGTATATGGAAATTTAAATTGCGATTTGACCGATGAGTTTTGTGTATTTGATATAGAAACTACAGGACTATCAGCAGAAGAGGATAGGATAACTGAAATCGGTGCCATTATTATTAAAGATGGACAAGTTGTTGACAGATACAATACATTTGTGAATCCTGAAAAAACTATACCAAAAAACATAATCGAATTAACAGGTATTACTAACGAAATGGTTAAGGATGCAAGGCTAATAAATGAGGTTTTACCAGAATTTTTATCATTTATAAATGGTAGAATACTTGTTGCCCATAATGCAAATTTTGATATTGGCTTCATAAGAGCTGCTTCAAGACGCTTAGCTATTGATTTTAATCCTACATATATAGATACGTTGGCTCTTTCTCGTTATATCAATCCTGATTTGAAAAAGCACAAATTAAATGTACTTGCTGATTATTATAAACTTGGTAATTTTAATCACCATAGAGCATGCGATGATGCTGAAATGCTCGGGCAAATCCTTTCTTGCATGTTTAATAAGCTTGAATATGAAGGAATATCGAGTGTCAAGGAGTTACTGAGCGCGACTTTACATGAGTCTGATAAAATTGATCTAAAAAAACTTGAAACCTACCATCAGATAATTTTGGTAAAGAACAGAATTGGGCTTAAAAATTTATATAAGCTTGTTTCTGAAGGATTTATAAAAAAAGAAAATTTTTACAAAAAGCCTCGTGTATTAAAATCACGTCTAAATGAACTTAGAGAAGGATTAATAATTGGGTCAGCCTGTGAAGCAGGTGAATTGTTCAAAGGAATTATAGATGGATTAGACGATGAACAACTGGAAGAGATCGCAAGCTTCTATGATTACTTAGAAATTCAACCTATATGTAACAATATGTTTCTTGTTCACGAAGGACAAGCAACCGTTGAGGACTTGAAACGATACAACAAAAAAATCATTGAAATAGGCGAGAAGCTAAACAAATTAGTTGTTGCTACTTGTGATGCACATTTCATTAATAAAGAGGATGAAATAGGAAGAAAGATTCTATTGTCATATAAAAAGATGAAGGATGCAGACAAGGATACAGGTATTTATTTTAGAACTACCGATGAAATGCTTAAAGAATTTGAATATTTAGGTAAAGAAAAAGCATATGAGATAGTAGTGACTAACACCAATTTAATTGCGGATATGATACAATATGATGATATTCGTCCTTTTCCTAAAGGTACATTTACTCCAAAAATGGATGGTGCAGAGGAAAAGCTACAAAAAATGTGTTGGGAACGAGCAAAAAAGATGTATGAATTCAACGGCGAGGTTCCTAATGTTGTATCTGAGAGGCTAAGTAAAGAACTTTCCTCCATTATTCAAAATGGTTTTGCTGTGTTATATGTTATTGCACAAATGCTTGTTGAATATAGTGAAAGTTTAGGGTATCTTGTTGGATCAAGAGGTTCTGTAGGATCATCTTTTGTAGCGACTATGGCAGGTATTTCCGAAGTAAATCCGTTACAACCACATTATAGATGTCCAAATTGTTGCTATAGTGAATTTATAACCGATGGTAGTGTGGGTTCGGGATTTGACCTTCCAGATAAAAATTGTCCACATTGTAACACCAAAATGTATCAAGATGGACACGATATACCTTTTGAAACATTTCTTGGTTTCAAGGGAGATAAATCTCCTGATATTGATTTGAACTTCTCTGGTGTAGTTCAAGGCGAAGTTCATAAATACACTGAAAAGCTGTTTGGCAAAGAAAATGTATTTAGAGCTGGTACTGTTGGTGCAATTGCAACAAAAACTGCGATTGGATATATACTTAAATATCGTGATGAACACAAATATAATGTTAATCAAGCTGAAATTCAACGTATTGCTGGAATGTGTACAGGTGTTAAAAGAACAACAGGACAGCATCCAGGTGGAATTGTTGTTGTTCCAAAAGAATATGAAATATACGATTTTTGTCCTGTTCAGCACCCAGCTAATGATGCAAGTACAGGAATAATAACAACTCATTTCACGTTTGAATACTTGCATGATACATTATTGAAACTTGATGAGCTCGGTCATGATATGCCTACAAAGTATAAAATGATTGAAAAATATACCAATACATCTGTACTAGATGTTCCAATGAATGACCCTCAGGTATATGAATTGTTTTTATCAACAAAACCTCTTGGGTCGGAAGATCTACTAAAGGATTTGAAATGCAAAGTTGGTACATACGGATTACCTGAGTTTGGAACGAAGTTTGTTCAACAAATGCTAGTTGATTCAAAACCACGGAATTTTTCAGACCTTTTGCAAATATCTGGATTGTCGCACGGAACAGATGTTTGGTTAGGTAATGCTCAGGATTTAATTAAAGCTGGTACTTGTACAATTTCAAACGTTGTTGGTACGCGCGATAGCATAATGCTTTATCTTATTTATAATGGTCTTGAAAAGGGAATAGCTTTTAAAATTATGGAAGATGTGCGAAAAGGAAAAGGCCTTACCGCAGAGTTTGAAAAAACAATGCGTGATAATAAAATTCCAGATTGGTACATTTCTTCGTGCAAAAAAATTAAATATATGTTCCCAAAAGCGCATGCAGCCGCATATGTTATTTCAGCAATTAGACTTGGTTGGTACAAGGTCCATAGACCACTCGAATTTTATGCCGCATATTTAAGCGTTGCTCCTGGTGGCTTTGAGGCTTCTATGGTTGCTAATGGCAAAAGTGGTATTTTATTTAGAATTGATGAAATAGAAAAGAAGGGAAACGACGCAACTGCAAAAGAAAAAGAAACAGTTGTTGCGCTACAAATTGCATATGAATGCTTAGCAAGAGGAATAGAGTTTCTTCCTGTTGATTTTACTAAATCAGATTCATTCAATTTTTTACCTGAAAATGGAAAAATTAGATTACCATTTTCTTCTATAGAAGGAATAGGAGAAAATGCCGCAATTAAAATTAAAGAAGCGCGCGAAAGTAATGAGGTATTTTCCGTTGAAGATTTTCAACAAAAAACCATGTTGACAAAGGCTGTTATGGAAATACTTGAGAATAATCATGTATTTGATAATCTTGCAAAGACAAATCAAATTTCGCTATTTGACATGTTATAAAAAATAACCTTGCATTTTGCAAGGTTATTTTTATTTACTTTTTTGAAATATTATAGATATCGTTCTTAACAGAATTTGATGAAATGCAGGTTAGTGAATTAAATATAAAGTCATATTTTTTATTTTCATCAAAAACAATGTGATTATCTATTTTGAGTATTTTAGATATGTCACTATATTTTGCTTCCGTGAAATGAATATGAGAGTATAAAATCAATACTTTCTTATCGTTATATTCTATAAAATTAATTTCAGAATCATTAGAGAATTGTTCTAATAACATGTTAAATGTATCTATAATTTTTATGTCGTGATCAAATATAGTTACATCTTCTAAATTAATGTCAGAAATATATATACCTTTACAATTAATATATTCATCGTCTTTTTTCAATACTTTTATAATATATTCAAGTGAATATGAGGGATTGAGGTAATTATATTCGATTGGGAATTTAAAATCTTTAATTGCCTCCCCATAGGGAGATATATAAATGAAATGAAAATATTTTCCTCTTTTTTCAATATAGATTATATACACATCAGAATTAATTGAATATTGAAAATATGCGTTTCTAAGGTTTGGTTTCGACTCGGAAATAATCAATCCTTGGGCTATTAGCTCGTTTAAAATTTGGCTGACTGTGCCTGAAGCAAGTCCTGTTTTTTCGATAATTGATGAGGCAGTACGACAATTGTTTTGTATCGCATCAAAAACACTAATACAGTTTTTATGATGAAGATCTAATAAATTCATTACAACACCTCCTTTTTTGAATTATAAATAATAATTAAATAAAAGTCAATAAAATTAACAAAAAATCTTGAAAACACAAGAGAATTCGATTATAATGTAATCAAGGCAATCTTTGGAGGTTTATGATGTTAGAAAAAATTATTGAAATTATTTCAAGCTATGCCAAAATAGAAGTTTCGCTTATAAATGATGAGACAAATATTTTAGAGTTAGATGTTGATTCTTTAACAATACTTAAAATTATAATGGATGTTGAACAAACCTTTAGCATAAGATTTGAAGATGAAGAAATAGTTGACATAAGAACTGCTAAAGATATTGAAAATATTGTATTTAGAAAAATTGTTTAAAAATGGGCACTATTTATAAAATAGTGCTTTTTTATTTAATTTTTTTGTCAAATAATGTTGACAAACATATTAGACAAGTGTATAATATAAAAGCGTCACAAATTAAAAGGGGAATATGATATGGACATTATAAGAAAGTTGCCGGAAGCAGAGTTCGATGTGATGGTCGCTCTTTGGGATTGTAAGCAATCGCCGGTTAATACAGCTTATCTTATGGAAAATATCGGAAAGCAAAAAGGTTGGAAAGCTCCTACACTTTTATCATTTCTATCACGACTTGAAGAAAGAGGCTTTATCCATTCTGAAAAAAAGGGAAAAGAGCGTTATTATTATACAGATGCAAATAAAGATGAGTATATTCGTAATGTAACCTTTGATTTTTTGGAAAGATATCATTCTGGTTCATTTGTAAAAATGATGGATTTACTTTATGGCAAGAATTCACTTTCCTCAAAGGAGTTAGATGAAATGCTTAAGTGGCTGCAACAACAATACTAAGATGATCCGATATATAAATTCGTAGGGTAACCTAAATACGAGTTTAATAATTTAGAACCTTAAATTAGGTTCTTTTTTATTTTTCTATTTAATTTTTTATAAGAATATGTTATAATATAAAAAAACACAAAAGGATTTATTTATATGTTCAATCTATTTGCGAAAATAAGTGGTTTATTTAAGCCTAAAAAAAGTGGAGATGTTTCCGCCGTCATTCTTTGTGCTGGTAATTCAACAAGATTTTCAAATGAGAAAGAGAACAAACAATTATATAATATTAATGGTAAATGTGTTATTTCTCATACTATTGAAGCGTTTCAAAATTGTCCAGCAATAAGAGAGATAATTTTAGTAGTACGTAGAGAAGATGCAGAGGAATATAATAAATTAGTATGCTTGAATAACTATTTTAAGGTTGAATGTATTGTTATAGGTGGTGAGACACGCCAAATATCAGCAATGCGAGGCTTTAAGCATATTTCTGATAAATGTAAATATGTTGCTATACATGATGGAGCACGTTGCTTGGTTACTCCTGAAATTATTGATAGTGTGATATATGAAGCAAAGATTCATGATGCTGCATCAGCTGCAACCTTGGTTAATGATACAGTTAAAATAACTGATGAGGACGGAATTGTGTCAAAAACAATTAGTCGTGAAAATATGTGGAATGTTCAAACACCACAAATATTCAACAAAGATTTATATACATTATGTATTGAAAACGCAAAAGAAAAATCTATTACTGTAACTGATGATTGTATGTTGATCGAGGCATATGGCCATAAAGTTAAGCTTGTTGAAACAAGTAAAACAAATATTAAAATTACTTTTAAAGAGGATGTATATTTAGCTGAGGCAATTTTAAAATCGAGGGAGATAAAGAAATGAGAATAGGTCATGGATATGATGTTCATCGTTTGATTAACGGAAACAGCATTACTATAGGTGGAGTTAGTATTCCTTATACCAAAACTTTACTTGCTCACTCTGATGGTGATGTGCTTCTTCATGCTATTTGTGATGCGCTTTTAGGAGCAGCAGGTCTTCATGATATTGGATATCATTTTCCTGACACTGATAACAAATATAAAAATATAAGCAGTATAGAGCTTCTCAAATCTGTTAACTCACTTTTATACAATAAAAACTATTCGATTGTTAATATTGACTGTACAATAATTGCACAAGCACCTAAAATGATGAATTATATTAACCAGATGATTACTAACATAGCGCACGCATTAAATTTAGCTGAGGATTGCATAAATATAAAGGCTACCACAGAAGAAAAGCTTGGATTTACAGGTCGCTATGAAGGAATTAGTGCTCATGCAGTTTGTTTAATTTCGAAAAAGTAGTAAGATACAATCATATACTGCTATTATTTTAAATGTCTTTTCTTACTACCTTTTCGCTTTCTTTATTTACATAATATACAATTTTTTAATAAATGTCACTGTTTTACGAGGTAATTATGAAAACTATATCTCCTTCTATATTAGCAGCAGATATGCTGAATTTAGGCGAAGAAATTAAAAAAATTGAACTTTCAGGTGCGAAATATGTTCATATTGATGTGATGGACGGCATTTTTGTACCGAATATTAGTTATGGCATGCCGATTGTAACGGCTGTAAGAAAAGCTACTGAATTAGTTTTAGATGTCCATTTGATGATTACTCAGCCTGAACGTTATATCGAACAATTTATTCAATGCGGTGCAGATATAATTACATTTCATGTTGAATCAACAACACATGATGAGATTTTAAAATCAATAGATATAATACACAAACGCGGTAAAAAGGTAGGTCTTTCGATAAAGCCAAATACTGAAGTTGACACAATATTACCGTATATTAATTTGATTGACCAGGTACTAGTAATGACTGTTGAACCTGGATTTGGAGGACAAAGCTTTATTTTTGATACAATGAAAAAAGTTTCTAAAATTAAAGATATTATTATTTCAAAAGATTATTCGATTGATATTGAAGTTGATGGGGGTGTAAATTCTAATACATTATTGGTTGCGCAGGAGAGTGGAGCTAATATTTTTGTGCTTGGTACTGCTTTCTTTAAATGTGATAATCCATGCGAATTTACTAACTTATTGAAATGAGTAAAAACAAAAAAATAATTGTCGTTTTATCTTGGCTCACAGTCGTTATTTCTATGCTTATGATTTTTTCATTATCAATGCAAAATGCTGAAACTTCTGGAGAAACAAGCAAATCGCAAGTTGAGAGTATTTTAAATGCTTTTTTAGGAAAAGAAAATGTTACCGAAGAAATGGTTCAATCATTTCAGTTGCCAATGAGAAAAATTGCTCATTTTGGCATATACATGCTTTTGGGATATGCTTTATCAAACGCTATCTCCTTAACCTTTAGTATTAAATATAGTGCCATGTCAATTTTTGGAGCTTTTGTCTATGCAAATTTTGACGAATACATTGTACAAAATATTTCTGATGGGCGTGGTCCAAGCTTTATTGATGTACTGATTGATACAAGTGGTGCTATTGTTGGTTTCTTATTGTATTTAACTCTAATTTTCTTAAATAACAGAATAAAAGCACGAAAAAAGCAACAGGTTTAAATTCCTGTTGCTTTTATATTTTGTTTGAAATAATTATCTCCATTAAAGCATCATACAATGAATATATATCAAGCTTTGTGTTAAATATGCTAATGCCAACTCTTATCGCCCCATTTTTACCTGTTGAAAGTTTTCTGTGTGCAAGAGGAGAGCAATGAAATCCATCTCTAACGCAAATATTTAAGTTATCAAGCTGTGATGCAACCTTTTGTGAAGAAATATTATTAATATTAAACATTAAAGTGTTTCCGTTGTAGTCATTCATAGCATAGATTTTAATTTTTTCATTAGTTTTTAAGAGATCTAACAGCAATTTATATAATGTCTCTTCATGGTTGCGAATTTTATCAATTGTTAGTGTATTTATCCATTTCAAAGAAGCAGAAAGGCCAACAATTGAAGGTGTAGGCATTGTACCTGCTTCGTGCATTTCTGGTAAATATTCAGGCATATTTTGGTTAAATGAGTCGATTCCTGTACCACCTTCTATAATTGTTTTCTTTGGAATTATTTCATTAAATAAAATAAATCCAACACCTTGAGGTCCATACAAGCCTTTGTGCCCAGGGACACAAAGTGCGTTAATTCCCATTTGTTTTACGTCAATATCATATATACCAGCACTTTGAGCAGCATCAACAATAAAAATTATTTGATTTTCTCGGCAAAAACTACCAATTTCTTTAATTGGTAATTTTCTACAACCAACATTAGATGCATGTGTACAAACAAGCATTTTTGTATTTTTTTTGATCTTTTTCTTGATGTTGTTTATAATTTGCTCATTGGTACCATCACTATCAAATGTGTCATAAATGCAGTTATTGTTTTTGCACAACGAATATATTGGACGAAGCACAGAATTGTGTTCTATATCACTTAAGAGAATATGAGAATTATCTATTGCTAGCGATTTTATTGCAAAATTTAATGCATAGGTTGTGTTTAAAGTGAAAACAACGTTTTCCATATCACCATTGAAAAAATTTGCTATTAATTCGCGAGTTTCGAATATTTTTTCTGAACTTATAGCAGATAACTTGTGAGAACTTCTGCCAGCGTTACCACATTCATGTTTAACAAAATTATACATAGCTTCATTAACGCAATTTGGCTTTGGAAAAGTAGTTGCGGCATTGTCTAAATAAATCATTTCGAATATACCTATATTTCGACATAGTCAATATTATTTTGATTTAATATGGTTTTAACATAATATAGTCTTTCGCACTGAAAGCTTATACCATAAGAGCATCCATGCTTTGTTTTTTGAGGCTCTAATCTTATAATTTCAACGTTCATTCCATAATTGCGTAATATGTTGCGTACTTTTTGAGCATAAGTGTTTGATTTTAATGAAATAATGCACATTTTTCCTCCTTATACACTAATATTATAATATGCAAAAAGACCGTTTTTGCAAACGGTCTTTAGATTAATAAAAATAGAGAAGCAGTGCCGATATAAATTAATAAAGATAGCACATCGACAACAGTAGTGATTAAAGGGCTTGCCATAACGGCAGGATCAAGTTTGACTTTTTTTGCAAAGATCGGTAGCAAGCAACCAATTAATTTTGCAGAAATTATAGTTAACAGAATTGTCAAACTAACAACGCAAGCTATTCTAATCACATTAGGATCAAAATAAAGAATATCTACGTTATTAGGGTAAAAAGGCGTAAAAATATTTAATAATTTGTAATCAATAAACAAAATTTTTACGAATGTAGCTAAGGCAAGTGTAGTCCCACACAAAAACGAAACACGTGCCTCTTTTAAAATAATTTTAAATACATCCGAAACACGTATTTCATCAATTGCTAAACCACGTATTATTGTAACTGATGTTTGACCACCTGCATTACCTCCCGAACCCATAATCATTGGAATAAAGGCATTAAGAACTATGCATGCAGCTAATTTATCATCAAATGAAGAAATTATTGTACTGGTAAATGTTGCAGAAAGCATAAGAATTATCAGCCATGGGATACGATTTCTCCATATATCAAAGACACTTGTTTGAAGATATGGTTTATCGGAAGGTGTCATAGCAGCCATTTTTTCAATATCCTCGGTTGCTTCTTCTTCCATTACATCTATTGCATCGTCAACAGTTACAATACCAACTAATCTGTTTTCGTTATCAACAACAGGAAGAGCTAAAAGGTCATACTTGCTCATTTCGAGCGCAACAAATTCTTTATCTTCGTGCGTATGAACAAAAATAATATTTTTGTCCATTATATCAGATATAATAGTTTCGTCATCAGCAAGCAGAAGTTGCTTGGCGGTTACATATCCGAGAAGGGTTCTATCCTGAGAAGTGACATAGCAGGTGTAAATGGTTTCCTTATCAAGACCTGTACGTCTAATACGCTTTAGAGCATCTTCAACAGTAATATTCTCATCAAGATGCACATATTCTGTTGTCATGATACTTCCAGCAGATTCATCAGGATACTTTAAAATTTCATTAATTATTTTTCTTGTTTCGGGATCAGAATTGTAAAGAATACGCTTAACGACATTTGCGGGCATTTCTTCAATTATATCAACAGTATCGTCAATATATAATTCGTCCATTACCTCTTTAATCTCATTATCGGTAAACGAGGAAAGTAGCTCTTCCTGGTTTTCTGATTCCATTTCAACAAAGCATTCTGCAGCAAGATCTTTAGGTAAAAGCCTAAATAATGTACCAATTTTTTTGGGAAATTCCTCTAAGATAATAGAAAGATCAGCTGGTTCTAAATCCTTTAACAGAAGCTTTATAGCATAATAATCATGATTTTCGATTAAAATATCTAATTCTTCAATGATTTCTTTTAATTCATCCATGTTTATACCTCCTTTAAATTAGAAGGGAAAACATAATATTATAAATGCTTGTCTTGTAACACAAGCAAATTCAATATTATGCACCCTCGTGGAACAGTATTATTGCTTGTGTCCATAAACATTTCCTCCAAAACAATTTCATATTATATTATAACACTTTTTTAAAAAAAATCAATAGTTTTAATTGAGCTTAATTTATATGCTTAAAATAAAATTAATTATTCAGCAAAACATGAATAAATTCGTCTTATTTTAAAGGAATTTTCATAAAATATTGTAAGTGAGGTGTATATATGAAAAAAAGTTTTGGACATATGATTGCAGACAAATTTGATATACCAATTGAAGGGATAAAAACGATGCCGTGCGCACAATTTATTGGGAATACAATGCTTAATATTGATGGCTGTATGGGAATAAAAAAATACGAAAACGAAGAAATTATTATTCGCACACAAACTTATTTGTTAACGATAGTAGGTCAGTCGCTTTCTATGCTTATGTTTTCCGAAGGAAGAGTTTCTATAAGAGGAGAAATATTCTGTTATAGAATAAGCGAGTTATAAATGAAAAAAATACTAAGAAATCATGCAATTATTGAAATATATTTTTTAAACAAGGCTGTTTTACTTTCAATTTTGCTCGAGAATAAATTTTCATATTATAAGATCGAGTTTAATGAAAATAACATAAATCTATTTGTTCCTTTGAATAAAGCAGATAAACTGGTAAAATGCTTAAAAAACAATGGTATAGAAGCTAAAATTATCGAAAGAAAGGGAATGATTGCTCAGTTAAACAAAATAAAAAAAAGACCTGGTATTTTAGTTGGGTTATTATTAATGTTGGTTTTAACCTTTTTTTCTTCAAATATTGTATGGTCAATAGAGATTAGTGGAAATGAAAAAATTCCTAAAGAGAAAATTTTAGAAGCATTAAATGAGGCGGGATTAGAATTAGGTTCATTTATTCCAAATATTGATTATGATAAGTTACATAATAATGTTTTAATAAATCTAAAGGAAATTTCTTGGTTATCGGTAAATATTGATGGGAATAAAGCGAAAGTAATAGTTGAAGAAACAAAAAAATCGGAAAATAATAGTTTACCAACATATTCAAATATTATTGCTTCTTCAGATGCTCAAATTTACTCAGTAATAGTGTCAAATGGTGAAAAAATTGTTAACATTGGTGATACAGTAAAAAAAGGAGATTTGTTAGTTTCGGGTGTTTTAGATTCACAGTCATTAGGTGTGAGATACGTTGAATCAGAAGCCAAGATAATAGGTTATGTTAATAAAAAAATCGAGGTTAAGCTACCCATTAAAACTATCAAAAAAAAATATACTGGTAATGAAAGAATTGAAATTGTATATAAATTATTTAATAATATAAGCTTTTTTTCATTTAACTATGGAAATTTACCATCAAATTATGATACAATAATTAAAGAAGAAAACACAGGTTTTTTCGGGATAACAAATATACCTTATAAAAAAACAATTACTAAATATTTAGAGTATTGTGAAGAAGAGTATGAATACTCCATAAAAGAAGCGGTTGATGTGGCATTTTTAGAATTACGCGAAAAACTCGATATTTGTTTGGAGAATGCAGAATTAATAACTAAAAACGTTGAAACACACTATGATGGAGAGAACTTTTATATTTTTTGTGACATTTATTGCCTTGAGGATATTTGCGAGAATAAAACAATACAAGTTAATTCTGATTAGGAGCTACTATGTTTGAAAAGACTTTGAGCACTTCATCACCGAGTGTTACTAGTTTAATTTTTGGTGCATTTGATGCAAATACAGTTTCTTTGGAAAATGCTTATTCAGTTAAAATTGTAAATCGTCCCCTAAATAACGAATTAGGTGACTTGATTACAATTTCTGGAGAAGAAGATAACGTTAACAAAGTGTATGAAGCACTTGTGTACTTGAAGAAAATGGCTGAAATGAATAGCGTTATTTCTGAGCAAACTGTTGACTATGTGATTTCAATGGTTAATGAGAGCAGAACTAATGAATTAAACGAAATAGACGATAATTGTTTTTGCGTTACTTTTAAAGGAAAACCAATTAAATCTAAAACAATTGGGCAACAAAAATATATCAATTCAATAAAAAATAACACAGTAACGTTTGGGGCTGGACCAGCTGGAACAGGAAAAACATTTTTGGCAGTAGCGATGGCAGTCAAATGCTTACGTGATAAGAAAGTTAATAGAATTGTACTTACGAGACCCGCTGTTGAAGCTGGTGAAAGATTAGGTTTTTTACCTGGCGACTTACAGAGTAAAATTGATCCATATTTAAGGCCACTATACGACTCGCTTTATGAAATGTTAGGGCCAGAAAACTGTGCAAGATACATGGAAAAACAAATAATTGAAATTGCGCCACTTGCATATATGCGAGGAAGGACATTGGATGATTCATTTATTATTTTAGACGAAGCTCAAAACACAACCTCTGAACAGATGAAAATGTTCTTAACAAGAATTGGTTTTAATTCAAAGGTTGTTGTTACTGGTGATTTATCACAAATCGACTTACCTGAAGGAAAGAAAAGTGGTCTTGTTGAAGCAGTTGAAATATTGAAAAATATTGATGATATTGCTATTCATAGATTTACTGAAAAAGATGTTGTTCGTCATAGATTAGTTCAAAAAATAATAGTTGCATATGACGATTATGAACAAAATAAAAACAAAAGATATGAAAAGGAAAGAAGAAAATGAGATTGACTGTTGAATTTAATAATGATCAAAATGATCTTCCAATTAGAGTAGCAATGAAAGCCGTAATTAGAAAGGCAATTTTTAATACTTTAGTTTATGAAGGATTTGATCTCGATACAGAGGTTTCAGTTACATTTACTGATAATGAAAAAATTAAAGAATTAAATAATAAGTATAGAAACAAAAACTCATCAACCGATGTTTTGTCATTTCCAATGTATGAAAACGCAAATGACTTAGATTCTGTAATTGAACCTGTGTTACTTGGTGATATAGTAATTTCGCTTGAGAGAGCAATCACGCAAGGCTATCATATAGGTCACAGTATCTATCATGAGTTAGCATTTCTCGCTATTCATTCCACTTTGCATTTGCTTGGATATGATCATGAAACTTCAAATGAAGATGAAAAAGATATGTTTAGACGTCAAAAAGAAATTATGGAGATAATAGGATTCTAATGAGTAAAACTGCATTTATAGCTATCGTGGGACGACCAAACGTTGGTAAAAGCACTTTGCTTAATTCCATATTAGGGGAAAAGGTTGCTATAGTTTCGTCCAAACCTCAAACAACCAGAAACAGAATAACTGGAATATATACATCTGGTGAAATACAATTTGTATTTCTTGATACGCCTGGTTTTCAAAAACCGAGAACAAAACTTGGTGAATATATGCTTGCTGCTTCCGGGTCATCTATAGGCAATTCTGACGCAGTTATTTTGATTGCTGATGTTAATTATCCACTGGGCGAAATTGAAAAAAACATTCTTGACAGAGTTAAAAATTCTGGGCTTCCTTGTATCCTTGTATTAAATAAAACCGACATGTCAAATCCAGAAGAAATTGCAATAAGGATAAAGGAATACGATGATTACTATAAGTTTGATGCTGTTATTCCAGCATCAGCTTCGAAGGGACAAGGCATCAGTGATTTGTTGAATGAATGTAAAAATTTTCTTGTTGAAAGCGAATGGTTTTTCCCTGATGATATTATAACTGATCAGCCAGAAAGAAACATTGTAGCTGAAACAATTCGCGAAAAAATTCTTCGTACGTTGTCTGATGAAATACCTCATGGAACCGCAGTTTCTGTCGAAGAGTTTATTGATGAAGGAGATATAATTAAAGTAAGAGCAGATATATATTGCGAAAAAGCGTCGCACAAGGGAATTATTATTGGGAAAAATGGTGCCACTCTAAAACGAATAGGTACTTACGCAAGAGAAGATTTAGAGCGGTTTTTTGGCGTAAAGATTTACCTTAATCTTTGGATTAAGATCAAAGAAAAGTGGAGGGATAATACCGTAAACTTAAACAATCTTGGCTATAATCTCAAGGAGCTCCAATGATTGATTTTAAAAAAAATGGACTTGTAATTCAAGAATCTGATTTTGGTGAAAATGACAAGCTATTAATTATTCTAACGGAACGATATGGAAAAGTACCTGTTATTGCGAAGGGTGCAAAAAGTGTTAGGAATCGACATATGGCTTGCAGTCAGCTCTTTACATATGCTTCTTTCAACCTTCGAAAAAAAGGGAATTATTACTATATTACAGAAAGCGATCTGATAGAGAGTTACTATGAGATACGTAATGATATCGCCAAGGTAGCACTTGCTTCGTTTATTTGTGATGTTGTGAATGATGTTTGTCAAGAGGAAAGTTGTGAGGATGTAATATTAAAATTAACTCTAAATACACTTTTTGCGATTGCTAAAGACATAAAACCTCTCGAATTTATTCGAGCGTGCTTTGAGATGAGAATAGCATCCGAGCTTGGATTTGCACCGAATATTGAACGATGCAAAAAATGTGGAAATAAGTTAACTGACAATATTAGTCTAGACATAATTGACGGTGTTGCAGAATGTGAAAAATGTAGAGATGCCATTAAATTAACAATAGATCCTTTTTTAGAAAGAGGTCTTGAAAAGCCTATTGCAATACTAAGCGAATCTGTATCATTAGCTATTCAATATATTTCATCTTGTAAGCAAGAACGATATTTATCGTTTACGCTAGATGAAAGCGAATGTGATTCATTTTATAATGTTTGCGAAAGGTTTTTACTTCATCAGCTCGAAAGAGGTTTTTATTCATTAGATTTTTATAAAACTTTATTGTGAGAAATATGTTTAATTTAGATAAATCAATAAGAATTTTAGAATTTGATAAAATTAAAGGGATGCTTGCTGATTTGGCATTGACAATTGGAGCTAAAAATAGAGCTCTGTCGTTAGTGCCTTCTTCATCTTTTACAGTTGTCGAAAAAAGACAAATGCTGACAGATTGTGCTAAAGCATTATCAGCTATTAAGGGTACTCCTTCATTCAATTCTTTACCAGAAATATTGGATATAATTGAAAAAGCTGAAAAGAATTCTATATTGTCTCCACGCGAGATTTTAGATATTGCTAGTTCTTTGCGAACAGCGAGACAATTGTTAGAATATATTCATTCTGACAGTGTTGGAGAATCTGCTTTAACAGAGATGTTTGAAAAGCTTACTCCAAATAAAAAGCTTGAGGATGAAATATATAAATCAATATTAGGCGATGATCTAATTGCCGATGAAGCTAGTCCTCGACTTTCTGATATCAGACGTAAAATTCGCTACCAGTCAAACAGAATACGTGAGATACTTCAAAACTATTTGGTTGGTGAGAAGTCTAAGCACTTGCGTGAAAATTTAATTACTGTTAGAAATGGACGATTTGTTTTACCAGTTAAAAATGAGGCAAAAAATGAGGTAAAAGGTTTAATTCATGATTCGTCAGGAACAGGTGCAACACTTTTTATTGAACCTCTCGCTGTTGTTGAAGCAAATAATGAGTTAAGAACGCTATTTAATGAGGAATCGGAAGAAATTGAAAGAATTCTTTCCGAATTTTCACAAAAAATAGCTGATTTTGCGTTACAATTAAAGAACAATTACTACAATATTACCGAAATTGCATTCTATTTTGCCTGTAGTGATTTGGCATATAAAATGAACGCTGTGCGACCCAAAATAACTAATAAAAGAGAAGTTTCATTTATCAAAGCGAGGCATCCACTTTTAAATACAAGTGCAGTAGTTCCAATAACTGTTTCTTTAGGTATTGAATATAACATGATTGTTATAACTGGTCCTAACACCGGTGGTAAGACTGTTACCCTCAAAACATTGGGTTTGTTTGCGTTAATGGCACAGGCTGGCTTGCAACTTCCATGTGATGATGCAGAAATATGTGTTTTTGATGGAGTGTTCGCTGATATTGGTGACGAACAAAGCATAGAACAATCATTATCTACATTCTCATCACATATGGTGAACATAGTAAGAATTTTAGATGAATCTACAAGAAATTCGCTAGTGCTTTTTGATGAATTGGGAGCCGGTACAGATCCTATAGAAGGTGCAGCACTTGCACAATCTATACTTGAAAGGGTGCTTGAAAATGGCACGCTATGTGCTTCGACTACTCACTATGCAGAATTAAAAGCCTTTGCACTTAATACAAAGGGAGTAGTTAATGCCTCGTGTGAATTTGACGTTGAGACTTTTAAACCAACTTATAGACTAATCATAGGATCACCAGGAAAATCGAACGCTTTTTTAATTTCTGAAAAGCTTGGAATTTCCAAAGATATTATAAATCGTGCAAATTTATTAATTTCTGATGATTCTAAAAGCTTTGAAAATGTTATCGAAAAACTTGAAATTTCAAGAATTCAACTTGAGAAAGAAAAAAATGAAGCAAAAAGGTTAAAAGTTGAATTTGAAGCATTCAAAGAAAGCGCGGAAAACGAACTTAATTCAAAGTTAAAGAATGCAACGCAAGAAAGTGAAGCACTTCTTGAAAAAGCAAGACAAATGATTACAGGTGCTAAGGTTAGTGCTGAATTTGTTTTTGATAAATTAGACAAGCTTCAAAAAGAAAAGGATTCTAAGGATTTTTCTAAAAAATATAATGATGTTAAAAAAGAACTACGAAACAGACTTAATGAAGCTGATAGTGTTTATAATCCAGTTGAAGAAATTCCTGATGATTATGTGTTGCCCAGACCACTAAAAAAAGGGGATAAAGTAATTCTAAAAAACCTTGGTTCTGATGCTGTTTTACTTGATAATCCTGATAAAAATGGTTCTGTATTAGTTCAATCTGGAATTGCTAAAACAAAAACAAATATATCAAATCTAATTTTAGTAACTGATAAAATCACTAATAAAATTGATACTCAAAATAAAAATGATACACCTACTCCTAAGAGGCATCTAATTACAAAAGAATTTTCTCCATCTTATGATGTTCGAGGAAAAAATGTCGAAGATGCATGGTTTGAAATCGATAAATATATTGATGAAGCATGTATTTTTGGTGTCAAGCAAGTAACTATTGTACATGGGAAAGGAACTGGTGCATTAAGATCTGGATTATGGGAATTTTTTAGAAAAGATAAGAGAATTGCCAACTATCGTAATGGAGAATATGGTGAAGGTGATTTCGGAGTTACTGTCTTACTTTTAAAATAATTATATTATAATACTTGAATTTTATTATTAAGACTGTTATAATTATATCGGTATGTCTATTTGCATACGCATAGTTAAATATTTGTGAGGTATTTTATGGCTAAGTTAAAGATGTTAGCAATTGACCTTGGTGCTTCAAGTGGTCGTGGAATTATTGGTTCTTTTGATGGTAATAAATTGTCAATTAATGAAAATCATCGTTTTCCAAATGAACCAGTTAACACAAATGGAAACTTTTCTTGGGATATTTTAAGAATTTTCCACGAAATTAAAGCATCAATTTCAAAATGTATTCTTTCGGAGGATAAAGATATTAAAAGTATCGGTATTGATACTTGGGGTGTTGACTATGGTTATATTGATAAAAATGGAGCCTTAATGGCCAATCCATATCATTACCGTGATATGCGAACTGACAATATTCAACCATATGCTTTTAAGACAGTTCCTTTTGAGAAGCTATATGGTATCACTGGTATTCAAACTATGAATTTCAATACAATCTATCAGCTTGTCGCCGACATGAGGGATAGACCATATATTGTCGAAAATGCTGAAAGATTGTTATTTACGCCAGATTTACTTAATTATTTTTTAACTGGTGAAAAGCTGACTGAATATACTATTGCTTCTACTGGAGCAGTATTAGACGCAAAAAACAGATCAATATCTAAGGAATTATTAACTAACTTTGGAATTAAAGAAAGTCTTTTTTCGAAGGTTGTAATGCCTGGAAATAAGGTTGGAAAGCTTACTTCTGAGTTAATCTCTGAGCTTGGTAGTACAAATGCAGATGTTGTTAATATTGCTGCACATGATACTGCAAGTGCTGTTATTGCTGTTCCTGCGCGCTATGGTGATGACTTTGTTTACATAAGTAGTGGTACTTGGTCCTTGATGGGTGTTGAGTCAGATGAACCTGTAATTAACGAATTATCGTTAAAGTATAACTTTACAAACGAAGGTGGAGCAGGTGGAAAGATTCGTTTCCTAAAAAATATAATGGGTCTATGGCTTGAACAAGAGTCGAGAAGACAATGGAAAAGAGAAGGCAAAAGCTACACATTTGATGAGCTTACTGATCTTGCATTAAACTCCAAACCATTTGCTTGTTTTATTGATCCAAACAATGTTTTGTTTTCACCTGCTGGCGATATGCCTGGAAGAATAAGGGAATTTTGCAAATTAACAGGTCAATACGTTCCTCAAACTGTTGGTGAAATTGTTAGATGTATTTTTGAAAGCTTAGCTTTATGTTATCGTCAAACGATTGAAACTATTGAAAATATAACAGGAAAAAAATATTCTTCAATCAATATTGTTGGTGGTGGAACTAAAGAAGCTACACTTTGTCAATGGGCAGCAGATGCTTCTAATCGTGTTGTTTATGCTGGACCAGTTGAAGCAACCGCGATTGGTAATATTTCAATGCAAGCAATTGCTGCTGGTGAAATTAAAGACATATGGCAAGCACGTGATCTTATAAGAAATTCATTCGATGTGAAAATATATGAACCAAAGCATAACGATGCATGGGAAAATGCTTATCAAAGATTTTTATCTATTTGTGGAAAGGACTTATAATTATGAATAAAAATAGAGAAAAGATGTACGAGCTTGCTCGTGAAGCATATAAAGAATGTGGAATCGATACAGACGCAGTTATTGAAAGGTTAAAAAACGTTCCAATTTCCATTCAATGCTGGCAAGGCGACGATGTTAAGGGATTTGAAAACAGTGGACCATTGACAGGTGGAATTCAGACCACAGGAAATTACCCAGGCGCTGCAAGAAACATCGAAGAACTTCAAAAAGACTTTGAAAAAGCAGCATCTTTAATTCCTGGTAGAAAAAAACTCTGCTTACACGCGATTTATCTTGATAATAAGGGAGAAAGCGTTCCACGTGACCAAATTAAACCTGAACATTACGATTCATGGATTAAATGGGCTAAGAAAAATGGTTTTGGTTTGAATATTGACCCAACGTGTTTTTCTCATCCATATTCTGAAGATGGCTTTACCCTTTCTCATCACGATGATAAAATTCGTAAATTTTGGATAGACCATGTAATCGCTACTCGTAAAATTGCTGAATACATAGGAAAAGAAATGGGTGAGGTATGCACAAGTAATTATTGGATTCCTGACGGATTTAAGGATATTCCTGTAGATAGAAAAGGTTATAGAGAGCGTCTTGAGGATTCTCTTGACCAAATATTTGCTGTTGAGGTTGATCCAAAGTACAACGTTGCTGGTCTTGAAGGTAAGGTTTTTGGTATTGGAGCTGAGAGCTGTACCATTGGATCTAACGATTTTTATCTTGGATATTGTGCTAAAAAGAACCAATTTTTAACACTTGATTCTGGTCACTTCCATCCAACCGAAGTTATTTCAGATAAAATTTCGACTGCTTTACAGTTTACTCCTGGTTTACTTTTACATGTTTCTCGTCCAGTTAGATGGGATAGTGACCACGTAGTAATTTTTGATGATGAACTCAAGGCTATAGCACAAGAAATTGTAAGAAGTAATGCAATGGATAGAATACATATTGGTCTTGACTTCTTTGACGCAAGCATTAATAGAATAGCTGCATGGGCTATTGGTGCGAGAAATATTCAAAAAGCACTTTTGTTTGCTATGCTTGAACCTACACAACTACTTAAAAACCTTGAATTGAACATGAATTACACTCATCGTTTAGCATTACTTGAAGAATTAAAAACCATGCCATTTGAAGCTGTATGGGACAAATATTGTGATGTTTGTGGTGTTCCTTGTGGCATTGAATGGTTGAATGAAGTTGACAAGTATGAGCAAGAAGTTCTTTCTAAGCGTAAATGAGGTGAGAATATGATTAATCTTGAAAAAGAAATTAGAGAACAACCAGAGGTTTTGGCTAGACTTAAAGAGATTAACGCATGTACGATTGTAAATTTAGTCAAAGAGATTAAGGAAAAAAATATTACAAATATTTATTTCGCTGCTAGAGGTACATCTGATCATGCGTGTGTTTTTGCTCAGTATTTATTTGGATCTGTGTTAGGTATACAATGCACATTAGGAACTCCATCATTATTTACGCAGTATAATACACAAATCAATTTTTCCAACTCGCTCGTAGTTGGCGTTTCTCAATCTGGAAGGGCAGAAGATGTAAATGCTGTTTTAGAAAGTGCGAATAAACAAGGTATGATCACAGTATCTATTACCAATAATGTTGATTCTTTGCTCGCAAAAACATCAAAATATCATTTATTTTGTGGTGCTGGTGAGGAAAAGAGCATTGCGGCTACAAAAACATTTACAGCACAAATGTATTTACTTGCTCTTTTATGTGCGGAATGGAGCCAAAATTTTGAATTAATCAACGCGTTAGAAATTTTACCTTCTCAAGTAAAAGATGCTCTTGAATATATTCCTGATCAAATGGAATGTGTTGCGAAAACTCTTTTAAATTATAACGAAGCAGTTGTATTGGCAAGAGGTCTTTCATATCCTATTGCATTAGAAGGTGCACTTAAAATTTTAGAAACGAACAAAATGAAAGTAAAAGGATATCCAATTTCTGACTTTTATCATGGACCAGTAGCACAGTTGCATGATAATGATTTAGCTGTTGTTCTTGCACAAAGCGGAATTATGTATGATGATTCTATTAAAATGATAGACAAGCTCAATTCCGTTAATGCAAATACAGTTATAATAAGTGATCTCGAAGGATTAAACACAAAGAATTCAATTAAAATTAAAAATACTAATAGTGATTTTACTATGCCTTTTATTTTTGCTATTTCTATGCAGTTAATGGCGCTAAAGTTAGTTTTATTAAAAGGTATTGACCCTGATAAGTCAAACGTTATTGCTAAAATTACTGTTACAAAATAAAAGACATATAAAATGGGGGAAATTATGAACGGACACTTGAACGGAGAGTTAAAGGTAATTGGCATGAGAGGCTGTGAGGAGTTTACCAAACAGGTTGATCATTACTTAAAACAATTAAGAGGCACTGATAAGACATTTATTGTAGATGCTCAATGTCCAAGATTTGGCTCAGGTGAAGCTAAGGCGCTTATTAGTGAGTCTATGAGAGGAATTGATCTTTACATTATTTCCGATTGCTTTAACTATGGTGTTACATATAAAATGTATGGTATGCAGGTACCAATGAGTCCTGATGACCATTTCCAAGATTTAAAAAGAGTTATTGCTGCAACTGGTGGTAAGCCAAGAAGAATTAGCGTTATTATGCCTATGCTTTATGAAGGAAGACAACACAAGCGTTCAGCAAGAGAGTCACTTGACTGTGCATTAGCTTTGCAGGAGCTTACTTCTATGGGTGTTACAAATATCATTACTTTTGATGCTCATGATCCTAGAGTTCAAAATGCTATTCCATTAAGTGGTTTTGATAATGTAAGACCTGCATATCAAATGCTTAAAGCACTTGTTAGAAATGTTCCTGAAGTAAAGCTTGATAAGGAAAACATAATGGTTGTTTCACCAGACGAAGGTGCTATTGGTCGTTCAATGTATATAGCTTCTGTGCTTGGCATTGAGCTCGGTATGTTCTATAAAAGACGTAATTATTCAATAATTATTGATGGTAAAAATCCTATTGAAGCACACGAATATTTAGGAAACGATTTAACTGGCAAAGATGTTATAGTTGTTGATGATATGATTTCTTCAGGTGACTCAATGATTGATGTTGCTATGCAACTTAAGGAAAGAGGCGCAAAGAGAGTCTTTGTATTTGCGACATTTGCTCTTTTCTGCAATGGTCTTGAAAAATTCGATAAGGCATATGAAGAGGGAATTTTTGACAAAATATTTGCGACTAATCTTACATATCATACAAAGGAAATCCTTTCAAGAGAGTGGTATTGTGATGTTAATATGAGCAAATATGTATCATATCTTATTGACACCATCAACCTTGATGAGTCAATTAGTAGCTTGTTAAATCCTGTTCAAAAAATTCACGCTTTACTTGATAAGCATAACGATTGATTCACAAAGAAGGTAAAAAATGTTTAATTTTAAATTGTCAGTTGCTAAAGACTTATATAAATGTCTTCTTAAGCTTTCATCTGATATTCAGTTAACAGAAAATGATTTATTAAGTATGTTTGAATATCCACCAGACTCTTCGTTAGGAGATATTGCATTTCCTTGCTTTAAATTAAGCAAAATATTAAGGAAAGCTCCACCAGTCATTGCTAAAGAACTAAGTGAAGTTTTTTCATCTGATGTTATTTCTAAAGCAGAGGCGGTAAATGGTTATTTAAATATCTTTGTATCAAATGAATATTTAATTAAAAATGTTTTATTTGAAATAGAAAATAAAAAAGATAAATATGGCTCCGATCTATCTGGAAAAGGGAAGGTCGCCGTATTTGATTACTCGTCTCCAAATGTTGCTAAACCATTCCATATTGGACATTTAGGTACAACTGTTATTGGACACTCGTTAAAAAAGCTACATGAATTTCAAGGTTATGATTGTGTAGGAATAAACTACTTAGGCGACTGGGGAACACAATTTGGTAAGCTTATCGTTGCTTATAATATGTGGGGAAATAAAGAAAGAATCGAAAAGAATGGCGTAGATGAGTTAGTTTCTCTTTATGTAAAATTTCATAATGAAGCAGAGCTTGATAATGAATTGAATCAAAAGGCTAGAAATGAATTTACAAAGCTTGAGCATGGTGATGAAACAAATATTGCACTTTGGAAATGGTTCGTTGATATTAGTTTAAAGGAATATCAAAAAACATATAAACAGTTAGGAATTGAATTTGATAGTTATAAGGGCGAAAGCTTTTATACCGATAAAATGCCTGAGCAAGTACAAAAACTTCGTGATTTGGGCCTTTTGAAGCTCGACGAGGGTGCTTCCATAGTTGACTTATCTAAATATAATATGCCACCGTGCTTAATTTTGAAAAAGGATGGCTCAACACTTTATCCAACTAGAGATATTGCTGCTGCAGTTTATAGAAAAAATACTTATGATTTTGATAAATGTATTTACGTTACTGCTGCAGGGCAAAGCTTGCATTTTGCTCAATGGTTTAAGGTTGTTGAATTGATGGGCTATGATTGGTATGATAAGCTTGTCCATGTTCCTTATGGAACCGTTAGTATAAATGGTGAAAAACTTGCAACTAGAACTGGAAATGTTATCCTTTTGAAAGATTTGTTTTCTACTGCTATTGAAAAAGTTAATGAGATTATTAGTGAAAAGAATCCTAATCTTGAAAACAAAGAAGATGTTGCTGAAGCGGTTGGTGTTGGCTCTGTTGTGTTTTATTACTTATATAATAATAGAATTAAAGACATCAATTTTGTTATGAGTGATGCACTTAGCTTTGAAGGTAATACTGGTCCATATGCTCAATATACTTATGCCAGAACTTGTGGTATATTAGAAAAAGCAAAAGATGTTAATTGGCAAAATTCCGAACCTATTATCACAACTAACGATGAAGCTGAACTTTTAAAGGTACTTTCAAAATTTAACGAGGCAGTAAATGGTGCAATAAAAGATTACGAACCATCTATTATTACTCGTTATATCATAGACATTTGTTCAATATTTAATAAATTTTATCATAATTGCAATATCATAACTGCAGATGATGATAAAATCAAATGTTCACGTATTAGGCTTGTAAACGCCACAAAAATAGTTTTAGGCACGGCGTTCGGTCTAATTTGCATGAAAAAAACAGAAAAGATTTAAACGAGGTTTTATATGTCAGGACACAGTAAATGGAAAAATATTATGCATAAAAAGGAGAAGACTGATGCTCAAAGAGCAAAGATCTTCACAAAAATAGGTAAAGAGATAGCTATTGCGGTTAAATCAGGAGGTCCAGACCCCGTTTCAAACTCTAAGCTTGCTCAATTAATTCAAAAGGCAAAGTCAAACAATGTTCCTAATGATAACATTGAAAGAACAATTAAAAAAGCAAGCTCATCTGATGCTACAACGCTAGAAGAAATGAGATATGAGGGATATGGTCCTGGTGGAGTAGCGGTTATTGTTGAAGCAGCAACCGATAACACTAATAGAACAACTCCCGAAATCCGCTCTTATTTCAGCAAATATAAAGGAAATCTTGGTACAACAGGTTGTGTTGGATATCTCTTTGAGGATAAAGGCGTTATTATGTTTTCTAAAGGAGATGGATATGACGAGGATGCCCTTATGGAAGCATCATTAGAAGCCGGTGCAGTTGATTTTATATCTGATGATGACGCTTATATTGTTTACACCGAAACTGCCGATCTTATAGAAATAGCTAATGCATTAGAAGCAAATGGTTTTAAATATGTTTCTGCAGAGCAAGATAAGATTCCATCAAATTACGTTACATTAACCTCAGATGACGATATAAAATATATGAACCTCTTAATTGAGCATCTCGAAGATAATGATGATGTAACAGAGGTTTATCATAACTGGGAAAATTGCGATTAAATAAAAAGCAACCACATTCGTGGTTGCTTTTTATTTAATTTATTTTGCTAATAATAATTTCTAATTTTCCATTTACTGTATAACTACCTAACTTAGCTGGAATAAAATAACTATCTCCCTTTGAAATTTCAAAAACTTCATTATTATATATAATTTTTCCATTTCCATCTAAGCAGAGAATAGAGTTGAAACTTTCGGCATTTGTAGAAAACTGTAACATGCCGTCAATATTGAATTTGTCAACTTTAAAATATTGACAATTTGCTAATGTTGTATTGTTTTTTACACTTGTAGAATATTGGATTTTTTTGATTTCTTCTTCAGATCGATTAACAATTACGTTTAATGCATCATTTACGTGAAGCTCTCTTGGTTTTCCATCTTTTCCTATTCTGTTATAGTCGTAAACTCTATACGTAATATTTGAATTTTGCTGAATTTCAGCTAATAAAATTCCACTGCCTATCGCATGTACTAATCCTGAAGGAATGAAATAAACATCTCCCTTTTTTACATCTACGTAGTTAAGCATATCCTCAACATTTCCATGTTTAATAGCGTTAGCAAACATCTCATTAGTGCAACCTGCTTTTAAACCATAGACCAATTTTGCACCAGGTTTAGCATCAATTATATACCACATTTCAGTTTTTCCTAAGCTATTAGCGTGCTTAAGACCATATTCATCGTCTGGATGAACTTGAACTGAAAGATTATCTTGTGCATCAATAAATTTAATCAGAAGAGGAAATCTATCAAGTGATTTATTTGTAACAACATCAAATCCGTTGATTTCGATAAATTTTTCAAGTGTAATTCCATCAAATTCACCACCTATAATTGTGTTCATCCCATCAGAACGAACAGTCAATTCCCAACTTTCAGCAATGTTATTTAAGTTTGATTTTTTGTTGTATTCGGTTTTTAGTCTATTTCCACCCCAAATAATTTCTTTAAATTCAGGTTGTAATTTTAACGGTTTTATCATGTTTTTTCTCCTATACTTTTATAATACAATTATATATCATTTAAATTGTTTTTTCAATAGAAAAGAGAGAAGTAACAAAAAAATATGGGTTGCAAAACCCATATTTCTATTTAATTTCAACTGTAACCTTTTTGTCGTCAATTTTTGCAACAGTTTTCATTACAGTACGGATTGCTTTGGCAATTTTACCACGCTTTCCAATAATCATGCCCATATCTTCTTCGGCAACACTGAGTGTCATAAGTATTTCGTTTCCTTCAGCATGCTCAGTAACTTGAACTTGATCAGGATGGTCAACTATTGACTTTGCTATGTTTCCAAGAACTGTGCTAAGATCAATCATTTTGCACACCTTGATTATTCGTAAATAATCCCTTTCTATATATTGATTATTTTACGATGCCGCTTTTCTTAAGAAGAGATTTAACTGTTTCAGTAGGTTGTGCACCGTTCTTCAACCAATTTTCTGCCTTTTCAGCATCGATTTTTACCTCTGCTGGATTTGTAAGAGGATTGTAATAACCGATCTCATCGATAAACTTTCCATCTCTTGGTGATCTTTCGTCTGCTACAACTACACGATAGAAAGGAGCCTTTTTAGCACCCATTCTTCTAAGTCTCATTTTTACTGCCATTGTTTGTTTCCTCCATATATTTATATTATTTTTCTAATTTATAAAAAGCCATTACATTTTAAATGGCATTTTCATCTTTTTACCAAATCCAAAACCATTGAATTTGCCAGAAGAGAATTGCTTCATCATCTTTTTCATCTGATCGAATTGTTTTAAAAGCTTATTTATATCTTCAACTGTTGTACCACTACCACGTGCTATACGCTTTTTTCTTGAAGAAGAGATGATTTCAGGATTTGTACGCTCTTTTACAGTCATTGAAAGAATAATTGCTTCCGTTTTTACAAGCATATTTTCATCGACTTTAAGATCAGAAGGAGCCCCCGGAATCATTGATAAAACTGATTCTAAGTTGCCCATTCGTTTTAATTGATCAAGCTGACTAAGATAATCAACAAGAGTAAATGTATTTGCTCTCATTTTCTTTTCTAATTCTTCAGCTTGTTTTTTGTCGAATGCTTCTTCAGCCTTTTCAATCAAAGAAAGAACATCACCCATTCCAAGAATTCTTGATGCCATTCTATCAGGATAAAATGGTTCTATTGTATCAAGCTTTTCACCAGTACCGACAAATTTAATAGGTTTACCAGTAACATATCGAACTGAAAGAGCAGCACCACCTCTTGTATCACCATCAAGCTTTGTTAAAACAACACCTGTAATATCAAGTAGACTGTTAAATGTATCTGCAACGTTAACTGCATCTTGTCCGAGCATCGCATCAACAACTAAAAGAATTTCAGTAGGATCGGTAACTTTTTTGATATCTTGAAGTTCTTTCATAAGAATTTCATCAACATGTAAACGACCAGCTGTGTCAATGAAAACCATGTCATGACCATTCTTTTTTGCAAAATCAATAGCATTTTTTGCGATTGAAACAGGATTTTTTGATTTTTCATCAGCATATACAGGTATATTAAGTTGCGAACCAACAACCTGTAGTTGTTTGATAGCAGCAGGTCGATAAACGTCACACGCAACCAAAAGTGGATTTTTACCTTGTTTTTTATATAAGCCAGCAATTTTTCCAGAATGTGTAGTTTTACCAGCTCCTTGCAACCCTACCATCATGATAATTGTAGGTGGTTTAGAAGAAATTTCTAATTTTGCTTGAGATTTACCCATTAAATTAATTAATTCTTCATTTACTATTTTAACAACCTGTTGAGCAGGCAAGAGGCTTTCTAAAACCTCTGAACCAATTGCACGTTCAGTGACATTTTTTATAAAATCTTTAACGACCTTAAAGCTTACATCAGCCTCAAGAAGAGCAAGTTTAATTTCGCGCATACCCTCTTTAACATCGTTAGCAGATAATTTTCCCTTATTTCTAAACCTTTTGAATGCATTTTTTAATTTTTCAGTCAAGCTTTGAAATGCCATATAAGTACCTCCTTATCAATAATCTACCATATCCTTAATTTCTTTAATTAAGTTATGTATTTTAGTAGAAACATCTTTATTATTTATAGTGGAGTTTATTGATTCTAATTCACTGGCGATTATAGATGATTTTTCGCGCATTTTAATGAATCGAGCAGCTAAACCAAGCTTATTTTCCATTTCAATCAAAATATTTTCACATTTTTTGAGTACGCTACGAACGCCCTGTCTTGAAATAGAGAAGTTTTCAGCAACCTCAGCAAGAGAACAGTCTTCATTGTAATACATATTTATCATTTCGTTTTGTCTCTCGTTTAAGATGTCACCATAAAAATCTAACAGTAGGGAAATGCTCAAATTTTTCTCAAACATATTACCCTCCAAATACTGTAAACCAAATTACTTTACAAGTATAACATGTAAATGATTATTTGTCAATACAAAATTATATTTTATTTTAATTTTTTAATTATATAAAATATTAGTTGTAATTATATCATAATCATACTATTAAAATATTTTTTAATAAATTAGTAGTTTGTAGTTATATATAAAAAATTTATAAATTAAATTTTTTTTGCTTTATAATCCATTAAAAATAAGTTCATTTTAAATAAAAATTCATTATAAAGGATTATTTATATTGATCCAAACACATGATCATAACGAATAAATAATAATTGCAGATAATTTAAAAAATATTATAAAATACATAAATTATGGTTTTTCTTATTCCCTAAATTATATAAAATTTGTATTTTGTATAATTAACAAAATTATGATTTTCTTAACTAAAATAAAACAAGAGATAAATTAATTACCTCTTGCCTTCTTATATTTTAATTTCGTTGCCTCTCCGCCACGAAGATGTCTTTCAAGTTTATTAAATTGTAAAACTTCTTCAACTTTTAAAAATAAATCATAATTAATTTTTTGTAATTTTTCTGTTATGTCTTTATGTACTGTTGATTTGCTTATATTAAAAGCTTTAGCTGTTTCTCTAACTGTTGATTTATTTTCAACCAAATATTTTGCTAAATATTCACATCTTTCACTGATAGTACTAAAATAATTCATAAATTCTCCGTTTATAATTATATTTAGTAATAAATATGAAAAAAACCGCATTTTTATGCGGCTTTTATCAATTTTCAAATTTAAATACTGTTGTATAGTCATAGAGTTCACCAACATTTAATTCACTGGTTTCAAAATTTACATGATTAGGTGAATCTGGTGCATGTTGAGTTTCTAAACAAACTGCACACCTAATTTTTTGAGGATAATTTGACTTAAACGCACTTTCCTCTTCATTAATGCAATTTGCAGTATATACTTGAACACAAGGTTGATTAGTATATACTTTCATGACTCTTTCAGACTTAGTATCTTTCAATGTTGCTACGTGTTTGATTTTTCCATAATTGTTTAAAATGAAATTATGATCATAACCTTTGCCTAATCTTAACAACTCATTATCATTGTCGATTTCTTTACCAATTAACTTTTCGGTTCTAAAATCAAAAGGCGTATTTTCTACAGATATTTCGTTGCCAGTTGGAATAAGTTCAGAATTTACCTCTGTAATTCTATCACTATCTATCCAAAGGCTATGGTTTTCTATACGACCAGAATTGTAGCCACCTAAATTAAAATATGCATGATTTGTGAGATTTAAAATCGTTTTTCTGTCAGTTGTTGCTTTGTAATTAATTGAAAGCTTGTTATCATTATCAAAGGTATATAAAACCTTTACTGATAAATTACCAGGATAACCTTCTTCCATATCCTTAGATAAATATGAAAGTTCTAAAAACATGGTATTGCCAATTTCCCAAGAAGTTGCATCCCATATTTTTTTATCAAAGCCTTCTTTTCCACCATGTAGATGGTTATTTTTCTCATTATTAAACAGTTTGTATTCTATGTTATCTAATACAAATTTAGAATTTCCTATTCTATTACCAAATCTGCCAATTAATGCACCTTGATAACCACTATTTTTTAAATACGAATTTACATTATCATAACCACAAATTACATCAGCTAATTCTCCGTTTTTATCTGGAACATTAATTGATACAATTATTCCCCCAAGAGTAATAATTTTAACGCTTGCATTTTGTGAATTTGTCATTGTATAAGAATAAACCTCGCAACCGCAAGGTTTATTACCAAAAAGCTCTTTAGTTATCATAATTACTCTTCCTCATCATAGCCATTTGGATTCTTTTTTTGCCAATTTGCGGCATCTAAGCACATTTTATCAATGTCATAGTTTGCCTTCCAACCAAGAATATGTAATGCTTTCTCAGGATTTGCATAGCATTCATCAATATCTCCAGGTCTTCTCTCACAAATCTCGTATTTAATCTCATGACCAACGGCTTTTTCATAGGCACGAATGATATCAAGCACAGAATATCCAACCCCTGTTCCAATGTTAAAATGTTCAACACCAGAAACAATATTAGTTCTATCAATCGCCTTTAAATGAGCATTAGCTAAATCAACAACATGAATATAGTCTCGAACACCTGTTCCATCATGTGTTGCATAGTCGTTACCGAAAACATTAACGTGATCATAGTGACCAAACGCTACACGAGAAACATATGGTAAGAGGTTATTAGGTATTCCTTTGGGATCTTCACCCATCATGCCACTTTCATGAGCACCAATAGGGTTGAAATATCTTAATATACATACGCTCCACTCTTTATCTGAATTGTAAATATCAGAAAGTATTCTTTCAATCATCAACTTTGTTTCACCATAAGGATTGGTAGTTGATAACGGAAAATCTTCACTAATTGGAACTGATTTTGGTTTACCATAAACTGTAGCAGATGAGGAGAAAACAATCTTTTTGCAACCATATTTAGCCATAATTGAACAAAGATTTAATGTTCCAGTTATATTATTATGATAATAAAGCATTGGCTTAGCTACACTTTCACCAACAGCTTTTAAACCTGCAAAGTGAACAACACAGTCTATTTGGTTTTCAACAAAAACTTGCTCTAAATCGTTAATATTTAATAAATCTACTTGATAAAACTTAACAGTTTTACCAGTAATATTTTCTATTCTATTAATGACGCAGCGCTTTGAATTAGAAAGATTATCAAGAATAATAACCTCTCTATTATCGTTTAAAAGTTGAACAACGGTATGAGAGCCGATATATCCAGTTCCGCCGGTTACAAGAATTGCCATGATTAATCTCCTTTTTGCTTACTAAATAATATGATAAACTATTTAAAATAAAAAATCAAGATATTTTCAAAAATTATATTGACTTTTTTATTTTAAAATGATAAAATTAGTGTATCAAATGATACACTTTTAAAAGGATAGTGTTTTTATGGATATAAAAAAATTTTTACATGAAAATTTTTTTCTTTTTAACGAGCTAAATGACGCTGATTTTAATTCACTTGTGAAGGATGAAAATTTTAAATTAGAATTATTTAATTGTGGTGATATTTTACACAATAATAAAAATTCGCAAAAAATTGGACTTATAACAAAAGGAAAAGCTGCAATAAGATCAGGCGAAGAAGGAGTAATCATTAGACGTCTCTCTCCTAATGATATTTTTGGTGTCGCTTCTCTATTTGATTCTCCTTCTTATTTTACCTCCGTTGTCGCACTTTCCGATGTTGAGTTGATTACTTTAAGTAAAGAATTTATCGTTAAATGTTTAGATACTTTTCCTAATTTGTCATTGCGATACATTAAATTTCTATCGAAAAAAATAAACTTTTTAAATACAAAAATAAACGCATATACTGCAAAATCTGCTGAAAATAAGCTTTATACTTATCTTTTGCAATTACCACGCAACAAAGATTCAGTAACACTAAGCATAAATATGGCTACATTAGCAAAAATGTTAGGTGTAGGTAGAGCTACTATCTATCGTTCATTCGATAAATTAATTTCTCAAGGATTAATTATAAAAAATGAAAAAAATATTATTTTAAAAGAGGTACAATCATGAAAAAAATCATTTCAATCTTATTAGTTACAGCAATGATGCTTACAAGCTTATTGTTAATTTCATGCAACAATAATCAGCCTGTGACAAACGAACAAGGCTACAAAGTCGCCTTAAATTTAACTGACGAATGGAATAAAATTTCAAACGGAACACAGTTGGTTCAGGGCTGTGTTGTTGTTAGAAAAGATTTTGCGGAGAAAAACCCAGATACTATAAGCAAGTTTTTAGATGAATATAAAGCTTCAATAGAGTTTACAAATGCTAATCCTGCTGAAGCAGGAAAATATATAAAGGAATTTGGAATTTTTGATAACTCGGATGTAGCCGCTACAGCAATTCCAAGTTGTAATATTGCATTTATGGAGGGTGAAAGTATGAAAAGCTCCATGGAGGCTTTTCTTACTGCCATGTTCTCTGTTGCACCTGCTAGCATAGGCAATGTTATCCCACAAGATGACTTCTACTATTTCAGAAACGAAAACAAAAATGCCGAAACATCAAATGTTCGAATTACCACATTAAATGGAACAACTGGTTTTGGAATGGCGAAGCTTATGTCAGACAATAAAAACGGGACAACAAGCAATAGTTATACATTTAATGTTGCTACCGATGCTACAAAAATTATTGCAGGATTAGTAAACGGTTCAATAGATATTGCAGCTTTGCCTACTAATGCCGCATCAAACGTTTACAATAAAACAAACGGAAATGTACAGGTTTTATCTATAAATACACTCGGAGTTCTATATACACTTGATAAAACTGGCGAGATTAACTCCATTAATGATTTAGAAGGAAAAACTATATATTGTCCAGCTCAAAATCCTACTTTTATTTTAGAGTATATTCTTAAAGCAAACAATATTAATGCAACTATTAACTCAACTGAGTATAGCACTCCAGCTGCATTAAGAACTGCTGTTATTGCTGGAAGAGTTGATATTGCAGTATTACCAGAGCCTATGGTTTCCATAGTAATGGCTAGTGCAAATCAATGAAAAAAGTAATCAAGGTTTTTATTATTACCCTATTTTGGATTTTGATATGGTATTTATTTTCATTAATTATTAATTTACCATTGCTCTTTCCTGCTCCATGGGATGTAATTAAGAGAATTGGCGAATTAGCGATTACAGGTAGCTTTTATCTCATCGTTCTATCCTCTCTTGGCAGAATACTATTAGGAATATTAATTGCATTAATTTTAAGTTCTGCTATGGCTTTAATATGTACTCTTTCAAAAACTGTTTATGAGTTTTTTATTCCTTTGGTTTCAATAATGAAATCAACTCCAATTGTAGCCTTTGTCTATTTAGTAAATTTATTTTTACACAATGAAAATACAGTTATTTTCATTTGTTTTTTAATGGTTTTTCCAATTGTTTTTTCAAATGTTTATCAGGGAATAAAAAGTACTGATAAGAATTTAATTGAAGTCTGCAAGGTCTATAAAATACCTTTTAAAAAGCAATTATTATCTATTTATTTGCCAACTGTTATTCCATATTTTATATCATCTTTAATCTCGTCGATAGGACTAGCTTGGAAGGCTGGAATTGCAGCCGAAGTATTGTGTACTCCTATTATATCTATTGGTATTAAAATTTCTGATGCAAATATAAATTTGGAGCTTGTTGATCTTTTTGCATGGACTGTTTGTGGCATAATTTTATGTATTTTATTAGAATTTTGCACAAAAAAGGTATTAAAATCAATATTGAAGAAAAAGCAACTTGATTTGGAGATATAAACATGAAAATTAATAATCTTTCAAAAAGCTTTGATAACAAATGTGTTTTCAACAATTTTTCATGTGAATTCATAGATAATAAAATAAATTTTATCATTGGTGAGAGTGGTTCTGGTAAAACCACACTTTTAAGAATTATCGCAGGCTTAGACAAAGACTTTCAAGGGGCTATTGAGGGTAATAATGGTGAAATTTCCATTGTTTTTCAAGAGCCAAGGCTTATACCATATATTAATGTTCTTGAAAATGTAAACATCGTTAACCAAAATTCAACCATAAAAACCACAACAGAATTACTTAAAATTTTCGAACTGGAAAACGAGCTTTATAATATGCCTAATTCGCTTTCTGGTGGTATGAAAATGCGTGTCGCGATTGCGAGAGCATTAAATTATGATAGTGATTTAGTTTTAATGGATGAACCATTTAGCGCTCTTGATGAAGAATTAAAAGCACGTATTTTACCCAAAATATTTGAAAAATTATCAAATAAGACGGTAATTATCGTCTCACATAACGAAATCGACTGTCAGCAATATGCCGATAATATAATTAATCTAAATGAAAACATCCTCAAGGATTAAATCCTTGAGGTGTTTTTTATGAACAGCCACAGCCACGCGAACCATGTTCTCTCTTTTGTTGTGGTACAGAGCATCCACATGTATTAAATGTTGGTGGAGAAAACTCATTTATTGGAAACGACATAGCTTTAAACAAAGTACATGGATCATTTTCAGTTGCTGTAATACACTCTTTATCTGGAATATTATACTCAGTTCCTGATACAACGAGTTGTGTTGGACGTTCAATTTTTACAACAGAGAAAAATCCAAGTGAAACAACTAGTGTTTTATCTTCTCTATCACATAAATGTCCATTTACTGAGGAATGTATATAATCTGGTAGATCATCTAAGCAACAGCAACAAAAACATTGACATTCTCTCGGTTCTACAATTTTCCAGTTTAATATAACAGGATCAACTGTTTCTAATACAGCCACAGGAGATGCTGTTGAATGATTCACTTCACAAGCATTATGACAGAACCCTGTATTGTTTTGAGAGCTTTTAAATACGCTTACATTACCTTCGCTTCCAAACAAAATAACCTTTTTTTCTACCACGCAAATTCCTTCAAATTCTTGAATATTTCCTTGCGAAATACATGCTTCAAAGCTTAATTTAACATATATTTTTATATTTAGCTGATAAAATCCACGATTAAATGGCACGTCATTTATATCAATATATGCTGACATAATCTTCGCACATTTTGCTCTTACTATTGATGTACGATCAATGATTTCTTCCCCTAAATCAGTAAGAAAAACTTTAACATTTTCAAAACAATCCTTATCCCTACATGAATCTAATACTCTATATGTGTCTATACAGATATTTTCTTTTTGGTGAGAATTAGAACAAATTTTATTATCCATAAGCTACCTCCTTATATATTGAAAACATATTTGTCTTCTATAATATCTTATGCAGTTTACCGAATAATGTCAAAAAATGAAAAAAGGAATCCAAAAATTGGATTCCCTCTTATATTTAATTTTAAAATCTATATAAACTGCACGAAGATTACTTAAGCTTTAGTTGAACGCGTGAATTCAAATAAACTAAATCATTCATTGGTTTTCCTCTTTTTTTATTCAAGTTTCGTGCTTGTTTAAATCAATATTAATTGTACATTGGTTTGCCCTCACATTAATTAATTTTCTTTCAAATGATATTTAAACATAATAAACACCTAATTTACTTTAAAATTTAAATGTGACCTCGTGTAAACTCATAATCTTATACAATCATCAACCAAAATTTAACTTTCTGTTATAAAAACAACTGTTGGATTTGCTTAATTAAGAATTTACACCTATAAATTCACTTTCTAAATCGTACATTGGTCCATCCTCCAATTTCTTTAAGTTAAACTTCGTCGTATTGGCTTAGAGATATTTTTTGATATTCTCAGTTGCGTTTTCTGTTGGCATAGACAAAGTCATCACCAAATTAACATCATATTTTGATGCAAGTGCATCTGCTTCTACAACGAACTTGTCGAAAGAATCTAAATCTCTATTACAGATTCTAAATGTTGCATCAATAAAGAGATCTGTGATATCGTGGTTACTAGCAAGTAATCCCGCAATAAATCCATAGAGTGACTGTGCATCATTAATCATATATTCATCAGAATTAATAAGTCTGCAGTTGTAATTTAAGGTTAGTCTTAAGTTGCTTCCCTTTTCGATACACACAACCGAACCCTTGGAAGTTTCGAGAGCGGAATTAATCATCTCAATAAGTGTTTTTGTTTTACCTGTGCCTTTAACACCAATAATAATTTTCATCATTTTATTGTCCTCCACAATATCTATTCTTTCTACTTTGATTATACACTAAGTTATAAAAAAAATCAATACCTTTGGTCAAAATATCTAAAAAATTTAATTTTTTTTTAAAAACTTTGCTAATTTTTCATAAATAAAGGCCTACTTTTAAATGTAGGCCTTTAAATTAATTCATTCTATTCTTCAATTTGTTTGCTAAATCCTCATATCCCTCTTTACCAAGCAGAGCAAACATATTTTTCTTATAGCTTTCGACACCAGGCTGATTAAAGGGATTAACACCTAAAACATAACCAGAAATGGCACAAGCTAATTCAAAGAAATAAACCAAATAACCAAATGAATATTCGCTTCTATCAGCAATCTCTAAAACTATATTAGGTACATTACCATCAGAGTGAGCAAATAATGTGCCAAGCATAGCAGTATGATTAACATAGTCTAAATCTTTTCCTGCAAGGAAATTCAATTTATCAACATTAAATGGATCAAATGGAATTATTAATTCATCAGATGCTTTTTTTATATCTAAAACGGTTTCAAACATTATCCTTTCACCATCTTGTATATATTGTCCAAGTGAGTGAAGATCTGTGGAAAAAATTACTGAGCTCGGATAAATACCCTTGCCATCCTTGCCCTCACTTTCTCCAAAAAGCTGCTTCCACCATTCGCAAAGCATTTGAGAAGCAGGTTCGTACGATGCTAAGATTTCAATGTTTTTTCCTTTACGATAAAGGATGTTTCGAATAGCAACATATTTCAAGCAATCGTTTTCATTGATATCTTGTGTATTAAATGCTCTAATTGCATCCTGAGCGCCTTGCATAATTTTATCAAGATCGATACCTGTTACTGCAATAGGAAGCAAGCCCACTGCTGTTAGTACAGAAAAACGACCACCTACATCGTCAGGAACTACAAATGTTTCATAACCATTATCGTCAGAAAACTTTTTTAAAGTTCCCTTTTCTTTATCAGTTGTAGCAAAGATTCTTTCTTTTGCTCCTTCTTTTCCATATTTCTTTTCAAGTAATTCTCTAAAAACTCTAAATGCAACAGCTGGCTCAGTTGTTGTTCCAGACTTCGAAACTACATTAACGCAAATATCCTTGCCTTCACAAATTTTGAGTAAATCACTTAAGGCTGATGGACTAATGGAATTGCCTGTAAAATAAATATCAGGTGTTTTCTTTCCTTTTATGTTATTGTACAAAGGAGATTTAATAAATTCGATAGCTGCTCTTGCACCTAGATATGATCCGCCAATACCTATTACAACAAAAATATCACATTGATTTTGAATTCTCTTAGCAGCTTTTTTAATTCTTTCAAATTCCTCTTTATCATAGTCGAATGGAAGATTTATCCAACCCAAAAAATCGTTACCTAATCCATTGCGATTAAATAATGCACTTTGTGCAGTATATACTTCATTGGAAATTGCATTAACTTCCTCATTAGTTACATATTTTTTTACAAATTTGTCGTTTAGTGAAAGTACCATATTGTTTTACCCCTTAATTAATCTTATATTATAATACAACAACTTTCACAAAATTTCAACACTTTTTATTATTAAATTTTAAAGTTAAAAGAAATTTTTTATTACTTTAACAAGATATTCAAAAAAAGTTATTCTTTCAACCTCATTTGTGCTCAAAATTTCCACCTCACATAGTATATTACCATCAATTTTGTATACTATTTTCCCAACTACCTCGTTATTTTGTATTGGTGCATTCAAATGCTCTGATAGAATAATTTCTTTCGTTATTTTATTTTCATATCCTTTATTTATCAATACTTCATTTTCTACACTTTTTATTGAAACATATTCCTCACATCCACCATATACTGTCATTTTGCCGAAATTTTCACTATTTAATTTAACTATCGAGTAGTTAGCAAATCCAAAATCTAGCAGTTTTGTGACCTCTTGAGTTCTTATTGTTGGAGATTCAGCTCCTAAAACCACTGCTACTAAATGAAGGCCTTCTCTTTTAGCACTTGCACTTAAGCAAAATCCAGCTTTATCTGTGGAGCCAGTTTTTAAACCTGTAATACCTTTATAATATCTAATTAGTTTATTGGTATTTGTAAGTCCAAATTCACCATTCCTTATTGTATCCATCCATATTGTTGTATATTCAGTTATTTTATCGTGCTTTAGAAGTTCCCTTGACATTAATGCTACATCTAATGCGCTTGAATAATGATTTGTCGCAGTGTCGTCTAAACCAGTAACATTAGTAAAATTGGTATTTTTCATACCTAGTTCACCTGCACGTTTATTCATCTCTACAACAAATGTCTCAACACTACCAGAAACATGCTCTGCTAATGCAACTGCTGCATCATTTGCTGAAGCAATTATTATACATTTTAATAGTTCATTGACACTTAATTCTTCGCCAACTTCTAAATAAACCTGAGAGCCACCCATTGATGCTGCTGTTTCGCTTATTGTTACATTTTCTTCTAAATTTATTTTTCCACTTTTAATTGCTTCAAATGCTAATAAGATTGTCATTATTTTAGTTACAGAAGCGATATGAAGTGGCTTAACTGCGTCCTTTTCATATAAAATTGTTCCAGTATTTACATCCATTAAAATTGCACTTTTCGAAGTCAATTCAAAGTTAACTTGTTTAATTTCTAATGCAGAAACTTGAATTATAAACGTAAAACATAAAATAAAGACTAATAACGTTGAAATAAAGCTCTTTTTTAACATATTTTATCACCTCAATAAAATATATTTTGTATGCAATAAAAAAATGTCGCTAATGCGACATTTTTATTTAACTATAAACTTTGAAAGTGAATTAATCAATTCATCACAATTATCAGAATGAATTTGCATTCCAATTGGTTGCATCAAATCAAGACTGAAAATACCCATAATTGATTTAGCATCAACGATATATCTACCACTTGTTAAGTCAATTTCCATATCATGCTTTGTAACAATATCAACAAATTCACGAACATCTTGAATGGATGAAAGTTGAATAGTACATTTTTTCATAAATATCACGCTCCTTTTCTTTACCATTATTATACATTTAAGCGCAAAATTTGTCAACAGATTTATTAAATTAATTTACGAATGCAAATGCTAATGCTAAAAAAGCATTGTATAAAAGCCAAAGAAAATGTATGCTTAATATAATTGTCCATAACGAGTATATTTTAACTGCAGATGCTATAGCTAAAAAACAAAACAAGAGAGATAATAATAAAGTAAAAAATGTTAAAATTGATGACATTGCCCCAAAGAAAAGAGGATATACGCATAACGTAAATAAATACATAATAGCAACAAGTATAGCTATTTTTTGCGCGTACTGCCTTTTATATTTTTCGCATCCATACAGAACTGCTCCAAATATAAAACCACACATAGCAAAAGATAGTGCCCATATAAGAAAAGCGCAACCTAAAGGCAATGCAAGCCTTGGAAAAATATAATAAATTGTAACTCTATCTGTCCTTCCACCTATTATCCATGAAAAAATGCCTAAAATAAGAAAAACTATTGAAAAAATCCCTGATTTTTTCAAACTTAATAGCCTTAAATCATGATTTATACCATTAATAAAACAAAATATTTTCTTAAACAAAAAAATCACCTCATTTGATTATATGAGGTGATTTTTGTATTAATTACTCTGCTATTCGATTTTTAATTAAATATTGATTATCTAAAATCATTAAATCACTATATTCTATTCTGTCATAATCTAAAAGTGAGATTTTTTTCTTTTTCCAAAAAGGAAGGTAATAGTTTGGTATATTATTAGTTGTTTTATCAACAATTACTTCTTTGTGTATATCACATATTTTTTCTGGCTCTGTGCCTTCTTTATAATACCCAAGCATTGTTCTGCTACCTCTTAAATCATTGCTACAAGCATTAGATGGTAACAAACCAGAATCAGCGCAAAATTCCCTTTCAACAATATTTTTTGGTGTATTGAAGCAACCAGATTTGACATTTTGATGAAAGGCTGTCATAAGCTCGTTAAAAACTAGCACCGATGGATTTTTCGATGTGTAAATAGGTTTTGGGATATCATATCCATTCCATACACCACACACAAAATAAGGTGAGTAGCCTATAAACCATTTATCTTCGTTGTTGCTTGAGGTGCCTGTTTTGCCTGCTATTTCAATATTTTCAACATCGACACCCTTACCAGTTCCATTTTTTACTACGTTTGCAAGAAGCTTTGTAGTGATATATGCCGTTTCTTCCGAAAAAACTTCAGTTATTTTACTATCATTCTTTAAAATTATATTACCGTTTACATCAGTAACATATAGATACGTTTTTGGATTTGAAATTTTACCACCATTAACAAATGAACAATAAGCATTACTCATATTTAATAAGCTTTCTCCATTTGTCAACTGACCTAACGCTAACGATGACTCATTATTATCACTATTATTATAGTTTATACCTAACTTATTTAAATATTTTAGTGAACGATTTATCCCTACTTCCCTTAATACTTTGACGCTAACTGTATTCAACGACCGTTCAACTGCCAATGAAATTGGAACTAATCCTCTGTATTTCTCTGGTGAATTCTTGGGCCAATATTTTCCACTACTCAAAATAAGTGGTGTATCATCATAAACAGATGAATAAGTAGTAACTCCCTCTTCTATAGCTGGTGCATATACAGATAATGGCTTTAATACTGATCCTGGTGGGCGTTTAGTATTTGTAGCTCTGTTCAATATTAAATTACTATCCTTTTTTCCTATACCGCCAACAATGCCTAAAATATCTGAGGTGTAAGGATCTAATACGATACAACTTGATTGAGGATAACCTTGCTTCTGAGGTGTTAAATACTTAACATAATTTTCATATACTGTTTCGCATTCATTTTGTATCCTTGGATCCACAAGCGAATAAATATTTAGTCCTCCACGTAAAATGTATTGACGAGCTGATTCCTTACTAATATTATATTTTTTTGATAAATCATTACTTACATCATCAATCAATGCTTCTGTGTACCAAGAAAACGTACCTGTTTGTGTCAAGTTCTCAACATTTTCGTTAATTAGAAGCACTTCGTTTAATGAATTTTGGTATTCGTCTGTTGTTATCATATTTTGTTCATACATTAATGCTAAAACAGTTTTAATTCTATTAGTATTATTTTCATAATTCATATATGGATCATAATATTTTGGTGATTTAACTATTGAAGCTAAAGATGCACATTCAGTTAGACTTAAATCCTTAAGTTCTTTATTAAAATATACCTTTGAAGCAGTATTAACTCCATAACAATTTTGTGAAAGATATACCACGTTAAGATATATTTCTAATATTTCTTTTTTATCAAGCTTTTTCTCAAGTTTTAAAGCCCGAAATATCTCATTTATTTTACGTTTAGGAGAATTATCGTTTTCACCAGTTAAATTTTTTATTAATTGCTGTGTAATAGTTGAACCACCAAATGACGAGTCTTCAAATTTAAACAAGTAATTAAAAATCGCTTTTACTGTCCTAAGCCAGTCAACACCTGAATGATCATAAAATCTTTTATCCTCTACGGCAATAAAGGCATTTATTAAGTTATTAGGAATGTCTTCGATAGACACCCATTCACTTTTATTTTGGAAAATCTCTTCATCCTGTAGCTCTACTGGGACACCTATTCTATTTTTTCTATCTAGAAAATCGTAATAATATACTCTTGTTATTGAGCTTTTTCGTAAATTATCAAATGTATAATCAATATTTGTGTCTATTTTTGATATATAAATAATAGAAATTAAAATCATCGTTATAAATAGAAATATACAAGTTAATAATAAAATTTTTATCATTTTCTTTCGTCTTTTTTTAGCCATTTTTTTAACTCCTTGAATACAAAATTATTATTTGCTCAATAATATTGTATATTCTTTAAAATGAGGTATTAAAAAATGGAACAAGAAAATAAAAATACAAATAGTTCAAAAAGCTTACTATCTCAATTATTTAAAATATTCTTTTGTTTAGTAGTTTTGTTATTAATAATTTATTTTGGTTTGAAAATATTAACAAAATTAGATAATATAAAAAACGATGAACACACACCTGTTTTTGAAGAAACAAAAGATGAAACTATAAAAGACATAACAGAAAAAGACATTTATTGTATAAAAGAATATAATGGGAAAATAGGAATTTATAAAAACGATGCATTAGTATATACAATTGATAAATATGTATTTACTTTACCTGAAAATGACAAAAAACTCCTCAGAGACGGTATTTATACAACCGATTCTGAAGAGTTTTATAAAATTATAGAACAATATTATTAATTTTTAAAAACAACAGAATCATCACCAAGTATAGATTTTAAAGCATTAAGTATATCATCGCTTACATCTATCGATATGTCAAGCGCTTTGATATACTTTTTTTCTTTTATGTCATAAAAAATTACTTGTGATTCTCCATTATATTGCTTTAATAATTCTATTATTTGACTAACCAATGGATTATTAATTGAATTAACTTTTAAATACAATTTACTTTTTTTATTGCTTAATATACTCTTTTCATATACTTCGTTCTCTAAAACGCACTCGAGTTCATTAACAATAAGCTTTGGAGGCTCATCTTCTTTTATGCTTATTATACCCTTGACAAAAATTACATTGTTAACATACAATAAGTCAGAACACTTTTCGAATAGTTTTGGAAAAACAATGAGTTCTATTTCGCCTAATGAATCAGATAATCGTAAAAAGGCCATTTCATCATCGTTTTTCGTTTTTTTAATTGAACGTGAAACAATGATACCAGCAATACTTTTGAGCGATTTATCGGTTAAATTTTCATCATCAATTATACTAGATATTGGTTCAATTTTGAATTTTGATAAATGCTTGTCATACGAATCTAATATTTTACCAGAAAAGCACATACCCAAAACCTCTTTTTCAAATAAAAGAAGTTCTTTAGTCGGAAATTCTTTTACATCTGGATAAATAATTTTAGGCAAAGTTTCAGCAAGTTCTTCCTCGCTAAACAATTGAGTAATGTCGATCTGACCATTTTTGGTTGTTTTTGCAATACTAATAGCATTATCTAACGCAATCTCATAGGTATAATAGAGTTGAGATCTCTTTTTACCCAACGAATCAAATGCGCCCGCTTTTATTAATGATTCTACCTGTCGTTTATTAATGTCTGTATCCTTTAATCTATATACAAAATCATCAAATGATTTGTATTTGCCATTTTTTTCTCTTTCATAAACTATTGAAGAAATAAAGTTTCTGCCAACATTTTTAAGTGCTAACAATCCAAATCTTATGTTATTTCCCTCAACTGAAAAATTAATATTACTATAATTTACATCTGGAGGCAAAACGTTTATTCCGAGTTTACCACATTCGTCAATATATTCAGAAACCTTAACTACATTATTCAAAACAGACGTAATTAATGAAGCGTAGTATTCTTTCGTGTAACGTGCTTTTAAATATGCAGTCCAATAGGATACCATCGCATAAGCAGCTGCATGTGATTTATTAAAAGCATATTTTGCAAAGCTTTCCATTTCGTCAAACAGCTTCTCCGCAACTTCTTTTTCTACACCATTATTAATTGCACCACCTACAAAAACATCGTGTTCCTTTTTTAGCTCTTCTTCCTTCTTTTTAGACATAGCTCTTCTTACTATATCAGCTCGTCCATATGAATATCCTGCTACCTTACTAAATATCTGCATTACTTGCTCTTGGTAAACAATACATCCATATGTAGGTTTTAAAATTGGCTCAATAATTGGTGTTAAATAAGTTATACCACTTTTATTATGGCGCCTACTAATATATTGAGGAATAGAATCCATTGGTCCTGGACGATAAAGTGCAATACAGGCAATAATATCATCAATTGATGAAGGCTGTAGCTTGGTTAATACTTGCCGCATACCAGCAGATTCAAGCTGAAATACACCTTCAGTTCTACCAGAGGATACAAACTTAAAAGTATATTCATCATCAATAGGAATGTTTTTAATGTTGAAATTAGGCTCAGCTTGTCTAATTATTTTTTCAGTATCAGAAATAATTGTTAAATATCTAATTGCTAAAAAATCGAATTTTAATAATCCAAGCTTGGCAACAGTATCCATATCAAACTGAGTAACTACCACTCCAGCATTTGTCGCTACAGGTAAGTAATCAACTAAAGGTTTATCTGTAATTACAACACCAGCAGCATGTGTAGATGCATGGCGTGGCATCCCCTCAAGCTCCATCGCAGTATCAATAAGCTGACGTATTTTAGGGCTCTCATTATAAAGCTTTTTAAGCTCAGCGCTCTCCTCTAATGACTCTTTAATGGTTATGTTTAAGCGTTTGGGAATCAGCTTAGAAATTAAATCAACGTCATTATACGGAATATCTAAAACTCGTCCAACATCCTTTATTGCAGCCTTTGCTGCTAATGTACCAAAGGTCACTATTTGGGCTACATGATCGTCTCCGTACTTACGTTTGACATAATCAATTACCTCGTCACGTCGCTCATAACAAAAGTCAGTATCAATATCGGGCATGCTTATTCTTTCGCTGTTGAGAAAGCGTTCAAAGAGTAAATCATATTTTATTGAATCAATGTCGGTTATCTCAAGTAAAAATGCTACTAAACTACCAGCAGCCGAACCCCTTCCTGGACCAACAGGGATTCCTTGCTTTTTTGCATAATTAATAAAATCCCAAACTATAAGGAAATAGTCATTATAGCCCATTTTATCTATTACTGATAACTCATATTCGATACGACTTACGTATATTTCTTTAGTGTTGGTATTAGTAAAACAAATTTGACCAGCTTTTTGTCTTTTTTCGAATCCATTATATGTTAAATTTTTTAGATATTCCTTCGAATTCGTATTTTCATCAAGCGGGAATTTTGGAAGCTTTAATTCATCAAATTTAAAGTCGAAATTGCATTGTTCTGCAATTCTAACGGTATTTTCACAAGCGTTTTCAAAATCTTTAAACAGATGGCGCATTTCCATCTCATCTTTCATATAAAACTCTTTTGTTGGGAATAGATTAGCTGGCTTTTTTTCAAGAGTTGAGTTCATTTGAACACACATAAGAACTGATTGTAAATAGTGATCGTTTTTCTTTAAATAATGAATATCATTCGTACAAACCATAGGAACGTTAAGTTCCTCTGAAAGCTTTAATATAACTTCATTTACAATTTTTTGCTCCTCTAATCCATGATCTTGAAGCTCTAAATAAAAATTACCCTCACCAAATATTTCTTGCATAGTTAGAATATGCTCTTTTGCACCATAAATGTCGCCAGCAACAATAGCTGATGGTATAAATCCAGCTAAACATGCAGACAACGCAATTATGCCTTCACTATGCTGTCTTAAGATATCAAGATCAATACGTGGTTTGACATAAAAGCCTTCGGTATATCCACATGATACAAGATAAGATAAATTTCTATATCCAATTTCATTTTTAGCAAGTAAAACTAAATGATAATATGATACATTATTAATTTTTGATTTTTCAAAACGGCTTTGTGGAGAAAGATAAACCTCACATCCAATGATTGGCTTTATTCCCTCGTTTTTACAAGCACGATAAAATTCAACTGCACCAAACATATTGCCATGATCAGTTAAAGCAACTGCAGTTTGCCCAAGCTCTTTTGCCATTTTAGGAATGTTTTGAATTCTGCAAGCACCATCCAAAAGACTATACTCACTGTGCAAATGTAAATGAACAAAACCACTCATTTTCTTTCTCCTTTCTATTCTAATGATTTATAAAATTCTAATATTTTTTCAAGACGATGATATACGCCTGATTTTGATATGGCTGGAGTAAATTGTAAACCTAAATCAGAAAAATTCAAATCTATATGTTCTAATCTCAATTTTGCTGTTTCTTGCAAATGCTTTGGCAAACACTCAAGCATATTTTTTTCGATTATTCCTTTTATAGCATCGACATATTTTTGTGAAGCAACAATTGATTTATTTATGTTTGCAGAATCACAGTTTGTTATTCGATTAGCAGTATTTCTAATTTCTTTATTAATTTTACTATTCATAACTATAAAGGCAGAATTTTTCGCACCTATATGTATCAAAAAATCTTCTATATCCTCATTACGTTTAAAATAAACAACATATTGCTTACCACGTTTAGACATATGTGGATTTAACCCTAATTCCAAAAGATATTGTTTTATTTCATCTGCTTGTTCAAAAGACATTAAGATTAACTCCAATTGATATGATTTAGTTGGGTCACAAACCATTCCTCTTGAGGAAAACAAGCCTTTTAAATAAAATTCGTGGCAATGAGGACATTTGAATACATTATTTTCAATTTCGGCAATTGTAGAATATCGTATTACATCACTTTTTAGGACGATTCTTTTATTATTTATTTGAAACAATTCCGGCGATTTCCAAAATAGCTGATTACATATGTTTCCTAAGTTTTCTGCATTTTTTACAAATGTAAAAGACTGCTGAATATAATTATCAACAAAGCTTGCAGCAAACATAAATCCATATAAAAAAGAAAATGCACAGCACTTCTTAATTTTATTGTCAAAATTTAATATTTCATCCTTAACTTGATTAGAAAAAGTCATCTTATTTTACTCCACAAAAATTATTTCTTCCTCTAATTTTACTTTAAATTCATTGTATATTCTTTCCTTAATTATTGAAATTAGCGATTGTATATCGTTAGCTTTCGCTTCACCTACATTAATGATAAAGCCAGCATGTTTTTTTGACACTTCTGCTCCACCAACTCGAGTACCTTTTAACCCTGCTAAATCAATTAACTGAGATGCGTGATTATTTTTTGGCTTTTTAAATACACTCCCTGCACTTGGAAACTCAAGTGGTTGTGTTGAAATTCTTTTTGTTAAATATGTATTCATTAGTGATTCAATATTAAATTTCAATCCACGTTTAAGCTCAAACACAGTTTCTAAAACAATCAAATGCTTTTTATCAGAAAAGACACTTTTCTTTTCTTCAAACAAATGTTCATCATCAAATATATAATATGTTTTAAACAATGATGTATCATAAACAAGCGTTTTTTTAACTACAGTTGAGATTGACGAGCCAAAGGCAGATGCATTCATATATAATGCGCCACCAATTGTCGCTGGAATACCATACGCAAACTCCATGCCAGATAAAGAATTTTTTAGAGCAAGCTCACAACAATCAAACAATAACGTCCCACATTCTGCTATTAATTGTTCGTTATCAACATAACACTTGTTTATTCGTTTGGTGACAATTAATATACCATTGAAATTTTTATCAGAAAAGTAAGTATTTGTTCCGTTGCCTAAAATATAATGTTTATGTTTTCTCAACAAAACCACATCTAATATTCTAACAAATTGATTTATCGTTTTGGGATAAACAACTAATGAAGCCGTTCCACCTACCTGTATAGACACTAATTTAGTTGTTTTTTCAAAGATTTTGTATTCAATGCTTAAATTATCGCAAAGCTCACAAACGCTTTTATAAACCACAGAAATGCTCCTTATATTAATCTAAAAATCGTTAACTCATTATAGTTTATGCAGGAGTATATTATTTGGTTTGTTTTTTGAATAGGTAAACTCATTAGGCGACAATTCCGACATTTTATCCACCTTTAATTAAATGATAAAGCAAATTAAACTTCTTCATTTAAAATATCCTTAGATTGAGCTATAAGTTCGTTTGCTGCAGCAAACTGCTTTTCAGTTAAATCAATTCCTCCGATAATTCTTGCTATTTCATCAATTCTTTCCCTATCATTTAAAACGCGTACGCTTGTTTCAGCACGTCCATCCTTCTCTTCTTTCTTAATCAAGAAATGAGTAGAAGAAAGGGCTGCAATCTGTGCAGAGTGAGTTACACATATCGTCTGTGTATCTTTTGCTATTTGTGCAAGCTTAATTCCAATTTTTTGAGATGTGCTACCAGATACGCCTGTATCAATCTCATCAAAAATTATCGTTTGGGCACCTTTTTTATTAGAGAGCGTACTTTTTAGAGCAAGCATAATTCTTGATAACTCACCGCCAGAGGCGATTTTGTTCATTTGAGCAAGCTCTTCTCCAGAGTTAGTAGCAATAAGAAACTCAACATTATCGTAACCATTTGAAGACAATACTAAATTATTATCACGTGTTATCTTTTCAACTGATATTTTGAATTTAACCTTAGGCATATCCAAAAACATAAGCGTTTTTTTGACCAAAGCACCTAATTTATTAGCGTTTTCTAACCTGTTTACATGAATTCTATCTGCCAAGGTACTGGCTTTAGAATATAGTTCCTTATATTCACACTTTAAATCCTCGAGATCACCTTCACCACGTTCTAAATCAAGTATCCTTTTTTCAGCATCTTCCTTGTGCTTAATAATATCCTTTATTGTTGGTCCATATTTCTTTTGAAGTTGATTGATTAAAGCAAGCCTATCTTCAACAGCAGTTAATTGCTTATCAGGATCCTCAATTCCTTGAATCATTTTATATTCTAAAACTGTTTCTGCAATATCCTCAATTTCAAATTTAAAATTGTTAAGCTTTTCATAAAGCTCTTTAGCAGATGGCTCATAATTCTCTAAACGTTTTAAGGCATCAATTGCCTTTTCAATTAATACAACCGCACTAACACCACTATCATTTTGTAAAAGTAGTTTATAAACATTAGAAGAATTTTTTACAATTTTTTCTGCTCCTTTTAGTTTTAATTTTAATTCGGTAAGCCTTTCTTCTTCATCAAATTCCTTCAACTTTGCAAAGGATATTTCTTTAATTTGAAGTTTTAGTGCATCAAGCATCATTCTTGTTTGCTTATTTTGTTCTATAAGCCTTGAAATTTCTGACTTTTTTTGAGTTAATTGGTCGTATAGTATCTTATATTCATCAATTAAATCATGATTTTCAGCATACTCATCAAGCATATAAATGTGGTTTGTTTTATCCATAAAAGAATGATTTTCGTTTTGACCATGAATATTTATAAGCTTAGATCCAATTAGCTTCAATTGCATCAAGGTTGCAGGACGCGAATTAATTCTTATATTATTCTTACCTTCGGACGTATATGTTCTCGAAATAGAAAAAACATCATCAACATCATAAGCTACACCAAGTTCATCGCATAGATCATACACATCCTTGCTAACATTTGAAAAAAATGCAGAAACAGTAGAAAAATTTTCACCATATCTAATTATATCTTTATTGGCTTTTGCACCCAGTAACAAATTAATCGAACCGATTATAACAGATTTTCCTGCACCAGTTTCACCAGTTAAAACGTTAAATCCATGATGAAAATTAATATCAAGGCTTTTTGCGACAGCTATATTTTCAATATGTAAAAAATCAAGCATCGAATTTCCTCTATTTTTCTATAATTTTATTTATATTTTCCTTTATTCTAGCACTAGCCTCTGATGATGTAGAAACTAAAATTATGCAGTCGTCACCAGCAACGCAACCCAAAATGTCCGGATCATGCATTGAATCGATACCAGCAGCAACAGCTTGAGCAAGTCCAGGATTTGTTTTAATAACAACGTTGTTTAAAGCATATTGAATATCAATGATAGATGACAATAGTGCTTGACTGTACATTCCAGAATTTTCAATCTCACTCTTAGGAGCTACATACTTGTATACACCATTTTTGGCAATTTTTAGTAACTTTAGTTGTCGAATATCCCTTGATACAGTAGCTTGAGTAACCTTAAAGCCCTCGTTTCTAAGAGCTTCTATCAAGTCCTCTTGCGTTTCTATATTCTTACTTGCTATAATTTCTAATACTTTTTCTTGTCTTTTAGATTTCATTTTCTCCTCACCGATCTAATACAATTTTATTTATATATTCTTTTTCAACTTTATTTTTAGATTTTTCAAATATAGCTAAATATTCAATATTTCCGTCCCCACCACTTATTGGTGACTTTATAAAGTTTGTGCAACAATAACCAAGATTTTCAGCAAAGTCAATAACTTTATTAACAGCAAACAACCTGTCTTTTTCCTTTTTTACTATACCGCCCTTGCCTATTTTTTCCCTTCCTACCTCAAACTGTGGTTTTATAAGACTTACATATTTACCATCATCTTTTAAAACAGTAAATGCGTTCTTCATTATCAAGGTTTGAGAAATAAAAGACACATCAATAGTTATTACATCAATCATCTCATTAATGATACTTATATCAACACTCTTTGCATTGAAATTTTCAATTGAAACAACTCGATTGCTGTTTTTTAAAGACTGATCAAGCTGATTCGTGCCAGAATCTAATGCAAATACTTTTTTTGCCCCGTGCTGCAGTAAGCAATCTGTAAAGCCACCAGTAGAAGCCCCTATATCCAAACAAACAGCATCAGTTACATTAATCTTGGACAAATCTAAAATTTTTTCAAGCTTAATTCCACCTCGCGAAACATACTTACAATCGTCAAAGATTTTAATATCATATTCGGTCTTTTCATCAACATCAAACGAAGGTTTAGAAATAGTTTTATTATTGACAGTAACATTGTTTGTCTCTATTAAAATCTTAGCTTTTTGTCGACTTTTAACATAACCATTAACAAATAAATATAAATCTAATCTCATTTTTCTCTATTAATTAAATATTTAGCTAGCTCAATAAGCATACAATCGTTTTTATCATTTGTATAATACTTTTCCAATAATAAAATTGCTTCGTTTGTCAGATTATCAATAACTGCCTCTGCTTCATTTATTGTAAGAAATTTAAGTGCAGTCGCCTTTCCGTTTTTAGAATCTGAACCTGTCTTTTTACCAAGTATCGCTAAATTTGAAGTTTCATCTAAAATATCATCTCTAATTTGAAAAGAAATGCCAATATTATCAGCAATTTTTTCCAAATCCTTTATAATCAAATTATCCAACTTATCGCAAGAAGCAACATACCCAAGTACTAAAGCAGCTTTTATTAAGCCACTTGTTTTTAAGGAGTGCATTTTAAATAACTCATCTAAAGAACTAATGTTATTTGAGCTATCTAAGTCAATCATTTGACCACCTGCCATACCTGAAAAACCTGCATATTTAGATAATATTTCGACAGCTCTTACCCTACTTTCGAATGAAGCCAAATTATTTGTAGCAATAATTTCAAATGCATAAGTTAATAGAGTGTCACCTGCTAAAAGTGCTTGAGCCTCACCAAAAACCATATGATTTGTAGGCATTCCTCGTCTAAATTCATCGTTATCCATACAAGGAAGGTCATCGTGAATTAATGAATATGTATGTATCATTTCAAGAGCGCATGCATAGGGCAAAGCTTTTTCGATAGTAGCACCATTAGAAAAAAGCTTATATGATTCCAATGTAAATATCGGTCTTAGTCTTTTTCCACCAGACAAAAGACTGTACTTCATAACATTTGAAAGACCATTATCGTTTTTATTAGTCAAATATTTTTCAAGATTTTGTTCTATAATAGGCACGGTTTTTTCAAAATATGAATTAATTCTATTATTCATTAGATTCAAAATCCTTTTCTTCTATTTCACCAATAGTTTGAGATAAAATTTTAACTGATTTTTCCACAGATGACAACTTTTTATTACATTCCTTAACAAGAGTTGTTCCTTCCTCAAATAGTTCAAGTGACCTATCAAGAGGGAAATCGCCACTTTCAAGCATTTTAACAATCTCTTCTAATCTCTCTATAGCATCTTCAAAAATTATCTCTTTTTTTGTCATTTTAATTTCCTTTCTTATCGGTGACAGTTGCAATAACGCATCCATCAGATAACATAACGTTGATTGTATCTCCGAGATTAACATTATTTATACTTTTTATTATATTATTTTTAATATCTTTCATTGCACCATAACCACGCGATAATACAGACATTGGATTTAAAGAAGCAAGCTTTCCACTTAATTGTAAAAACTGACCTCTTGAATTATTCAAAAATAAATTAAACGATGATAAAATCTTATCATTATAAATATCAAGTTTAATTTTCGGTGCATCAAACATTTTTTCTGGATTTCTAAATAATGATGATTTTTTTATGTTTGATAATCTTAATCTTGACTGTTCTATCTTATTTTTTATTGATTTTAGTGCTCTATGTTTGAATCCATTAAATAAATCAATAATCTCAAGCGTATTTGGAGTCGCAATCTCTGCTGCAGCAGACGGTGTTGCCGCTCGAACATCTGCTACAAAATCACATATTGTAAAATCAGTTTCATGGCCAACTCCAGATATAGTTGGAATGCGAGATTTATATATTGTACGAGCTAATCCCTCGTCATTAAATGCCCATAAATCCTCAATTGAGCCTCCACCACGACCGATTATTATCACATCCACGGGCATATGATTATTGAAAAATTCAACCGCTTTAATTAAGTCTCGTGGTGCATCTTCTCCTTGTACTAAGCTAGGATATAATATGATTTTTGCATATGGAAAACGACGTGTAGCAACGTTTATAATATCTCTTACTGCTGCTCCAGTTGGAGATGTAATTACACCTATTGTACTTGGATATTTAGGGAGCGTAAGCTTATGCTCTACATCAAAAAGTCCTTCGTTGTATAATTTTTTCTTTAACTGCTCGTATGCTAAGTGAAGTGCTCCTATTCCATCAGGCTGAATACTATCCACATAAAGTTGATAATTTCCAGCTTGTGCATATACACTAATTCTTGCATGTGCAATTACCTTCATTCCATTCTCAATCCTAAATTTTACTTTATAGGCATAGGACTTGAACATCACTGCTTTTATTTCACTATTTTCGTCTTTTAATGTAAAATATAAATGACCAGAGGAATGATTTTTAAAATTCGAAATTTCGCCTTGAATGTAGATATCCTGTAAAATCATTTCTTCATCAATAAGTGCTTTTATATATTCATTGATTTCGGAAACTGTTTTAGGTATAGGCATAATTTCATTTCCATATTCATCAAAGCTATAATTCATTTTTTACCTCTTAAATACTTTTCCCACGCTAATAATGAAATGCCAGCAGCATTATCAGAGCTAAATTGTGGCTCTGCAAAATAAACATTATCAAATTTAAAAAGTCTATTCTTAATGATTTGATTACTCATAACCCCACCAGCAAAGATTATTGGAAAATTCATATTTTTTCTAAGATTAATCACAAGCTTTTCAAGAGTTGATCCAATAAAATCAAGTACATAAGCAGCGGTCAAGCATTTATCACCAGTATCTTGATATATTTTTGTTGCTAAATTCTCTAAGCCTGATAAATTGCAAAAATATTCAGAAACAGATGTTTTAGGCTTAGGAATAATTTCCTTGTTATCCAATGCTAATTTCTCTATTTCTTTACCACATGGAAACAACAACCCCATTTTAACACCAATTCTATCAATGGCCTGTCCTGCATGCAAATCATTTGCACCACCGATTATGTCTATTTTGTACTCACCATCATGATTATGGACGTTAACAATCTCGGTTGTTCCACCAGATATGTGAAATGCAATAAAATCTTTACACACAAATTTGCTTGAATACAATGCAGCTCGAATATGACCAAGTTGATGGGAAAACTTGAAAATCGGAATATTGTAAAGTGACGATAACATTTCACAAATTGATTGACCTACAAGAAAGCACGGCATATACGAACCTTCTACATCACGAGGATATGCTGAATATCCAATGGCTACTATATCGTAATTTGCGTGCTTCTCTTTTATTATATTTGCAATATTTTGGAAATTCTTAACATGAGCAAAAACTGCATCACTTTGCCTTAAGCCATTCTCTCCAATTTTAACAGGTAATAATATTTTATAATTCTCGATTATCTCGCCTTCTAAGGAGCAAATTGCACATGATGTTGTGTAATTGCTTGTATCAATTCCTACAATAACTCTATTATCCATTTTAATTACTTTTGGAAATGTTGTTTAAAACACCGTTAATAAAAGAAGCCGATCCATCCTCTGCATATTGCTTTGCAAGCTCTACAGCCTCGTTTATAGAGATAGCAGGGGCTAATCCTTTAAATAGCATTTCATATGTACTTAAACGTAATATTGATAAGCTTACCTTAGATAAACGATTAATTTTCCATCCATTTAAGTGTTTCGAAATTATGTCATCAATTTCTACGATTTTTTCATTAATTTCCAAAAACGATATTTTAACAGATTCTTCCTCATCGTCCTCACAAATAAAATTATCATAAGCCCTGTTATAATAGTCTAAGGCACTTTCTTCCTTATTGAATTCATATCCAAATATAAGCTCAAAAATATTTTTTCTTACTTTTCTCTTACCAAGCATTTTATTTCCCTCTTTTTATATTATACATTTATTATATATTTTATTAGTTTTATTGTCAAGTGAAAATATTCATTTTTTATTCATTATAAAGGTTTTAATTAAAAGCACTTGAATTTAGGTTAAATTTGTGTTATCTTATATTAAGTGACATATGGAGGTACATATGAAAAAAGTAGAAGAAAAACAATCAATTTTCTTACCCTTTATCAGTTTAACTTGTGCAATATTTACATTTCTTTTTTTTCTTGCCAACATCTTTTTTCATTATGCATTAAGCTTTAGTGCGTTAATGATTGAAGGAGATTTATTCTTACTTGCACTTGCTTCTGCAATCGGTATTTTAGTCGCGATTTGTTTATTTTATAGTAAAAAAACTAAATTTATTAACAAAATCTTTCCAATATTTTTTAGTTTTATATTGTTTACTATTTGCATTTTTGTTGTATATATTTTTTACAACATTTTACTGTCAAATAGACTAACAACACCATATCTATGGAATTTACAATTAATGTTTTTTGTATTAGGTTTCTCTGCATTAGAAGGAGCATTACGTTTATTAAAGATTAAAAATTATTTAATAAATGTATTAATTCAGCTTGCAACGACTGGACTTTTCTATTTCATTTTAACATTAGCAATATTTAAAATTGGTAGTGGATCTGGTCTAATTTTCGTAATTTTTGCATATTTAATCATTTTTGCTATTTCTGCTATTGGATATTTCTTTTTTGTATATTATAAACAGAAAGCAAAGAATCAGGAAAAAAATTATAAAAAACAATTCTAAAAAAATCCCCACAATTTGTGGGGATTTTTTTATTAACCTTTAACGAGTTTTTCGATTTCAGCAGCAAAATCGTCTTCTCTCTTTTGTAAGCCTTCACCCTTTTCGTAAACAGTATAGCTTACAACCTTAATATCTCCGCCTAATTCCTTAGCAGATTGATTTACATACTGACCAACGCTCATCTTGTCGTCTTTTACATAACCCTGCTCGAGTAAACATGTTCTCTCATAGAACTTACCAAGCTTACCAACAACCATCTTTTCGAGAATGTTTGCTGGCTTGTTAGCATTCTTTGGATCATTGTTTAATTGAGCAAGAATAATAGCCTTTTCTTCCTCAACGTCCTTTTCAGGAACAGATTCTTTGTTAAGATATAGAGCAGGAATAGCAGCAACTTGAAGTGCAATGTTTTTAGCAAACTCAGCAAAACCAGCTGCGTTTTTAACAGCATCAGATGTTTCAAAGTTAATGATAACACCTGTTGAGCCCTTACCGTGAATGTATGTGCTAACGATACCATCAACAATTACAAATCTACGGATATTCATATTTTCACCAATTGTGAAGATCATATCCTTAAGCTTTGCCTCAACAGTCATTTCTGCATCATAGTTCTTTGTAAGAAGCTCTTCAACAGAAGAAGGTCTTGTTGCAAGAATTGTCTTAAGAATATTCTTTACAAAATCAAGGAACTTTTCATTTTTAGCAACGAAGTCTGTCTCAGCATTAACCTCAATCATTGCTGCACTTGTACCATTTTCGTTTACGAGAATGTCAACAACGCCTTCAGAAGCAATTCTGTCAGCCTTCTTAGCAGCAACTGCAAGTCCTTTTTCACGAAGTACCTTTACTGCTTCATCAAAATCACCATTTGCCTCTGTAAGAGCTTTTTTGCACTCCATCATACCGCAACCTGTTTGTGTTCTTAGGTCAGCGACCATTTTAGCTGTAATAGCTGCCATTTTAATATCCTCCGTGTTTTAAAATTATTCAGCATCTTCTGCTACTTCTTCAGTAGCCTCAGTTTCTTCAACTGGAGTCTCGCCTTGCTTACCCTCAATTACTGCATCAGCAATAGCTGCAGAAATAAGCTTAATAGCTCTGATAGCATCATCATTACCAGGAATGATATAATCTGCATCATCAGGATCACAGTTTGTATCAACAACTGCAATTACAGGAATACCAAGTCTCTTAGCTTCCAATACAGCATTGTGTTCTTTCTTAGTATCAACAATGAAAATAGCGTCTGGAAGTCTTTCCATATCCTTGATACCACCAAGGTTCTTTTCGAGGTTATCCATTTCCTTTGTTAAACCAGCAACTTCCTTCTTTGGAAGAAGATCAAATGTGCCATTTTCTTGCATTTGACGAAGTTGCGCAAGACGAGCAATGCTCTTCTTAATTGTTTGGAAGTTAGTGAGCATACCACCGAGCCAACGTACATTTACATAGTACATACCGCAACGAGCAGCCTCTTCACGGATAGCGTCTGTAGCCTGCTTTTTTGTACCAACAAAAAGAATGTTTCCGCCGTTTGCTGCTATGTCACGAGCAAACATATAAGCCTCTTCAAACTTCTTTGCTGTCTTTTGAAGGTCAATGATATAAATACCATTTCTTTCTGTGAAGATGTACTCTGCCATCTTTGGGTTCCATCTTCTTGTGTGGTGTCCAAAATGAACACCTGCTTCAAGCAATTGCTTAATTGAGATTACTGACATAATAATGTCCTCCTTTGGTTATTTTCCACCACAAATACTCATACTGTAACCAATTTGGCACCAACAGCACTCGAAATATTTGTGTGTGTTCTATACGCCTCTCAAGCGTACGCACGCATTATAACACGCTCATATATATTTTGCAAGTTTTTTCTTTTCAGTTCACAAAAAATTTACAATTATCGAAAGAATTTCTTTTTCTTTGGCTTTTCGCAATCACATTCACAATCTTTAGGTTTAATATCACCTATATCCACAATTATCGTATCTTTACCGATTTTTACTATCTTATCCCAAGGAATTAATATGTCAACACATTTTTTGAAATTAAAGACTCCACCTTCACCTGGTAAAATAATAGCAGTAATTTTTCCACAACACACATCAATCTTAAAGTCGATTACATTCCCTAATATTCTTCCATCACAAACATTTACAACTTCCTTCTCTGTTAGATCGCTTAATGTTTCATTCATAATTACTCCTTTCAATATATTATATTCGAGAGTAATTTTTTTATCAAATTATTAAAAAATGAAGAGAGCCAAAAATAGCTCACTTCATTTTTTATAAATATTAGTTTTTATTAGCTAATTTTGAGTAGAAATCAATAATAAGCTTGTATTTGTCGTTATCATACAAATCAACTGCAAATTCGTAGCCTTTGGTTGGCTCTAATACTATATCAATTTCATATAAATACTCGTTTATTACAATTTCATATTCTTTTATTTCTTGAAGAAGTAAAACGTAATCATTAAGTTCATTAATAACTTTGATTTGAGAATCCTTAGTAGAATCATCTAAGCTATCATCATCGTTAATATTGTCTTTAGCCAAATCAAGGATGTCGATTAGTTCATCTAATAACTCTACATATTCATTTAATTCTACATCTGTAAGAAGAACAGAATTTCCACCATTTTCTTCAGCGATTTCATTAGATAAATAATTCACTAACTTTTTATAGTCATTGATTTTATCAGCATTATCATCTTTTTCTTCAGCTATTAAACTTTCTATTTCAGAATTCACATGATCAATTAGTGATTGAATCAAAGATGCCTTTACGTTACTTTCTTCTGAGGTGCGCTTTGCATCATAGTATGAAACTTTGACATTAATCTCAGCTATTTCCTCTTGAATTTCCAATATGATTTCATCTTTATACTCTTGTTCGAGTTCTGCATTATTTAAGATATCAGCAATTTCTTTTTCTAATTTTGCAATCTCTGTCTTGTAATCATTTATGATATAACTAATTTCCTTATCGGATAGACGATAGTTTAGAACTTCCCTTATAGATAATGAAATTAAATTAATTTCTTTGTCTATTTCGCTAATTAATGTAGCTTTTTCATCGTCACTTAGTTCTTCATCCTTAGCAATCTTACTCTTTTCTTTTTCAAGCTTAGAATAGTCACTTTCCAAGCTATCAAGCATATCAAGCTTTTCGTATCCCATTTCTTCTTTATAGAATGCAAGATCTTCCCAAATAATTGTCGCAAAATCAATAGACGCAAATTTGTCGAACTCTTCACTTGTCATTCCATTAATTTCATCAAGATATGCATCAATCAAAGTAACAACGGCAAGCTTATTCTCTTCAAGTAATTCTTTTTCCGAATCGGAAATTTTATCACTATTTAAAATTTCATCAAAGCAAATGAATGGGTCAACAATAAGATCTCTATTTGCATCCTTTACATCATCCCAATCATTCAAAGAACCATTTTCAGGATAAGTATAGTAGTTGTTTCCAGTGTAAAGAATGTTCATTTTATAAGGTGTATCATCTTTAACCTTAATAATGTTTTCCTTCTTCTCTTCATCAAATACTATTGTATAGTCTTCACCTTCAATACCATACTGTAATAGTGTTCTTACCTCCACATCAGATTGAAGCAAGTATAAGAATTTCATCGCTCTTTCATACTCTATTGAATATGTACTAATCGCAAACATTGACTCAAATATATCATCAGTTGTTGCAACAGGACCACGTGACTTGATTAAATAATAATCATCACCATATGCAGACTCAATATTTTCAGATGTACCATATAAAAATTGAACTGCTGCATTTGTGGGATCGTTTCCAACATAACCTTTTTCAGAAAGTCTTTTATAAAACGAAACATAATCTGTGTAATCCTTTGAAGCGAAAATGTTAGAAACATTTCCATCGGTGAATCCTGCACCAATCAAGGAGTCTTCGTCGTAAATTTTCGAATTTGGTGCATCATTTAGTGTACCTACAAAAGGAACGACGTTAGAAAGCTCACCACTTGCAAGTTTTTCACCCACTGTTATAATAAAGCTTTCGCAAGCATATATATCAGTTAAATCACTCGCATCAAAGCCTAAGCTATCAAATACATTTTTATTTATAGCAACATATTGGTATTCATCTGCATACAAATGATTATTTGGCACAGCATAAATCTTACCATTAATTTTCATTTGCTCAAGAATACTAGGTCTAATTAGCTTTGAAATGTTGGAATATGTCTTTCCGCTCCTGATAAAACCATCTGTTTTGTCAGAAATATAATTCTTTTCGTAATATGACATATAATTTTCATATCCACGAATTAAAAATAAATCAAGTTGATAATCTAAAACATCAGGATACTTCAATTTATAAATAAAATCTTCTTTATTCTCCTCATCTGGATAATAATAGTCAATTTCATTTTTGTATTTTAAGCCATCAGTATAAGCTTGACCTGCATTATTTCCCATTTGAAGAAATCTATCGCTTAATTTCTTCTCATATTCACTGTCATTAACTGCTTCAATCTTGATTTGAGTAGTATAGTTCTTTTCAACCAAAATTGCATTAATAGCATTTTCTACAGCTTCAACTCTTTCTTTAAAATTTGGGTCATCAGTATTAGATTCAGTAGGAATCCAAATAGAAAGTGTATGTGCAATAGCAGCATCCTCACCGCCCAAAATACTTGCGATAATCTCCTCATCACTTCTTACATCACTACAAGAAGCTAAAATCATTGGCAAAACCATAAGCATAGCAATGGCTAAGCACAAAAGCTTTTTTTTCATCGGTTAAAACCTCCGCGTTTATGTTACAAGTAATATTTTATAATATTTATTAGAATTTGTCAAGGTTTTTGTATATAATTTACAAAATATTAATCGAGATAATCACGAAGACGCTTAGAGCGACTTGGATGACGTAATTTTCTTAATGCTTTTGCTTCAATTTGACGAATTCTTTCTCTTGTAATATTGAATTCTTTACCAACCTCTTCAAGAGTTCTTGTTCTTCCATCAAGTAATCCAAAGCGTAGTTTTAATACTTGTTCTTCTCTGTGAGTTAATGTATGAAGTACTTCTTCAAGCTGCTCCTTTAAAAGTGTATATGATGCTGCCTCTGATGGTTCTGGTGAATCCTCATCTGGAATAAAATCTCCTAAATGACTGTCCTCCTCTTCACCAATTGGGGTCTCTAAAGAAACAGGCTCAAGCGCATACTTCATAGTATCTCTAACCTTTTCAGGAGTCATTCCAATTACAGCACCAATTTCTTCTGGTGTAGGTTCTCTTCCAAACTCTTGTAAAAGCTGTCGTGATACTCTTGAAACCTTATGAATGGTTTCAACCATATGAACTGGTATCCTTACAGTTCTGGCTTGATCGGCAATTGCTCTTGTAATTGCTTGTCTAATCCACCAAGTAGCGTATGTTGAGAACTTAAATCCCTTTGCATAATCAAATTTATCTACAGCTTTCATTAAGCCAAGATTTCCTTCTTGAATCAAATCAAGAAATGCCATACCCTTTCCAACATGCTTTTTAGCAATGCTTACAACAAGACGAAGATTTGCTTCAACTATCTTATTTTTAGCTCTTTCGTCACCATTCATCATTCTTTCAGCTAATGCATGCTCTGTTTCAGGATCAAGAAGCGGAACCTTACCTATTTCTTTTAAATACATTCTAACAGGATCATCGACTGCAAAGCTCTCTTGCATTTTTTCGATTTCCTCAGGACTCATCATCTGCTCAACTTCACTTTCAAGATCAGCAAATTTGTCGCTTGTAATTCCGTCAGTTATCTCTATACCATTGTTTGCAAGAGTTTCATAAATCTTGTCGATTTGATCCATATCAATATCTTGATAGTTATCAAGAGCATCAAGCAAATCATCATTAGAAATACTACCTTCTGCTTTTCCCTTTTCTATTAGTTCATTAATGTCAAATTGTTTTTCTGAGTTCATAATTTACCCCTCTTATTAACTCTTTTTATTTTTGATAATATCTAAGATATTGTCGTAACCGGCAATATCATTTTTATTTTTTTCGTTTGACAACGAATTAATTAATCTCATTAACTCATCTTCATTGTTATTGGTAAGTAGTTCACGAGATGCAACCATTTTCGCTATGCGCGATATCTCGTCAATAGTAAAATCACCCTGAATATACCCTATATCATATTTTCCACATTCCTTAAACGTAGAAGAAACGCTATCAAATATGCGCTTACATAGCGATGTTACAAAATCGTCCACAGTCAAATGGTCAATTCCAATCTTTAAAAGCTCAGGTTTATATAGCATTAATCCTAAAATTGACTCTTCAATTTTATTTGCTTTAATGTTCAATGAGCTTTCAGGGTTAACTCTATCGCCAATCCCACTTGATTGACGAAAGATTTCTGTTTTTTCGTTGCTTTTTTCTTGCTTACGACGCTTATTTAAAATAGAATCAACATCTTTCAATATACTCTCAGGTGGAACCTCAAGCAACTTGCTTACCTTTCTTGCATAAAGCTCTCTTTCCACTTGTGCTGGATAGCCAGCAATAGCGTTACATAACTCTTTGGAGGCCTTAACACGCTCATCCATAATATTAATATTATGAGCTAACAGAATACGATCCATTTCAAACTCAAATTTCGATTTAGAGCTATTAAGTAATTTTAAAAACCTATCTTTTCCATGTTTTTTTATGTACTCATCTGGGTCTTTAGCTTCTGTACTATCTGATTTAAGAATTCGTACATCAATACCTACATCCTGTAAGTTTCTAAAAGCTTTATCTGCTGCTCGTTGTCCTGCTTCATCATTATCATAAGAAATTATGACTTTTTTTGTATATCGCGAAAATACACGAGCCTGTTCAGGTGTAATAGCAGTTCCAAGAGTCGCAACAGCATTTTCAAATCCTGAAGCATGGAGTGCTATTACATCCATATAACCTTCGCAAAGTATCATTGAATCAGAACCATGATTTTTTGCAAAATTCAAGGCATAGAGATTTTTACTCTTTTTAAATGCAGGCGTATCATTAGTATGTAAATACTTAAGCTCTTTAATTCCGTCAAGTCTTCGTCCGCCAAAGGCAATGACATTTCCTGTAATATCAAAAATTGGGAATATTACTCTATCCCTAAATAAATCAAAAACAGAATTGTTCTTCTTACTTCTTGCACACAAGAAGCCAGTTATCATTTCTTCATCAGAATAACCAAGCTTTTTTAAATGATCATGAAGTGAAGCAAAGCTATTTGGAGCATATCCAATTCCAAAATGCTTAATAATCGGCATAGAAAGTCCACGTTTATCAATGATGTACTCTCTACCTGGTTCTCCGATTTTTTCATCTAACAACATGCTATGAAAGAAACGGGCAGCATCTTTATTCATATCTATAATACGCTGTCTACCAACTTCTTTTTTTCCAGTAATATTTGAATCTTCTGGTAATGATATACCACTTCGAGAAGCTAATAGCTTAACAGCAGAAAGATAATCAAGATTTTCCATTCGCATTGTAAAAGTAATCGCATCTCCACCAGCACCACAACCAAAACAATAGAATGATTGAGTTGCAGGAAAAACAGTAAATGATGGCGTTTTTTCACTATGGAAAGGACAAAGTCCATTGAAATTAGAGCCTGCTCGTTTTAGGTTTACATATGAAGAAATTACTGTTTCAATATTGTTTCTGAATTTTATATCTTCAATAATTTCTGGTGAAATAATCATATTGGTCTCTTCCACATTCCGGGAACATAAAGTTCTCTAAATAAATCAATTGCATATCTATCGGTCATACTTGATATAAAATCGCACACGCACCTTTCAACCGATTCGTGCGTTGTGTTGTTGAAATAAATTTGAGGCATTTCTTCAGGATGGATAAGAAAATACTCATATAAAATTCTTATCATTTCAATTGCTTTATCTTCTTCAGCTTTAGCAGTCTTGTTCTTATAAACATTATCAAAAAGGAACTTTCTAAGTTCCATAGTAGCCTCCCATTTACCATCTTCCATTTTAATATAGGGCTTGTCCATGCTTTCGCTAATAACTGCTGAAACCATATTATTAATTCGTTCACCATGACCACGACCTAATTCGTTAAGAAGCTCTTTAGGGATATCATCCAATGATAATATTCCACCCCTAACTGCGTCATCAATATCATGATTTATGTATGCAATACGATCAGCAAGCTTGATAATTTTGCCTTCAAGTGTAGATGCCTCATTATCGCCAGAATGATTAAGAATAGCATCCTTAACCTCCCAAGTTAAATTAAGGCCATCACCATTATTTTCAAGCTTTTCAACAACTCTTATGCTTTGTTCATAATGTGCAAAGTCCTTGTTGTAAAAACGTTGCATCGCAAATTCACCTGAATGACCAAAAGGAGTGTGTCCTAAATCGTGTCCTAATGCCGCTGCTTCAACTAAATCTTCATTTAATCTCAATGCACGGCAAATTATTCTTGCGATCTGAGCAACCTCTAATGTATGAGTCATTCTTGTTCTAACATGCTCATCTTGTGGGAAAATAAAAACCTGTGTTTTATGCATAAGACGTCTAAAGGATTTAGAATGAATAATTCTATCCCTGTCACGCTGAAACTCAGTCCTGTTAGGACAAGGTGGACAGCTTTTTTCTCTGCCCTTGGTATTTGACGTCAAAAAAGCATATTCAGAAAGAAACGTTTTTTCACGCTGACTAAACATTTCACTAACAGTCATATCTTTCACCTCGCTTACATATTAAATACGCAAAAAATGAAGTAAATACTTTTTTTGTGAACTTATGCTATTTTGTGTCAATCCGTGAATGCTTGAAAATAGGCACAATTCGCCCATTAAATGCATCATTAATTCGAGCAACAAAATTATAAGAAACATCAGTTTTTATTGCAAACTCTATTTTAACTGTATCAGAAAAAGTTGTATTATCAATTATCGCTTCATAATTATTTAATTCGATAGTGATCTTACTATAATCAGAATACGAGCAATCAATGCTGTAGACTGAATAATCTTCGAAAATAGAAATTCCACCTGCCTCAAGTGCCATTGACGCAGCAGTTGAATAAGCACGAACTAACCCACCTGCTCCCAAAAGAATACCACCAAAATATCTTGTTACAACAACTAACACATCTGTTATTCCAGACATTCTGATTGAATTTAAAACAGGCATTCCTGCTGTTCCTTGTGGTTCATTATCATCAGAATATCTCGAAATACTATCACCAATAATATACGCATATACGTTGTGAGTTGCATCCGAATATTCTTTTTTCTTTTGTTTAATAATTTCAAGTGCTTCATTTTCATTTTTTACAACCGTAGAATATCCGATAAACACCGATCGCTTCTCGACAAATTCAACTTTTGCAGTGTTCTTTAATCTCTTGATTTTTTTATTCATTTAATTATTCCTTTTCATTTTAGGCAAATGTAAAATTATATTATATAATCAGAAAAGGCGCCTCTTATCTTTTCATCAGTCCAAGAATATATCAACACTCCGTCATCTAAATATTCAACCGAAACAACCTCTGTTGAATTATATATTGTATTAACAATGCTCTGCTTATCATAGGGTATTTTAAAATGAACTCTTCTCTTTCCAAAACGGCATAAAGACTCTAATTGACTTATTAATTCATCATAACCAAATTTACTTTTAATTGACAAAGTTACTACTCTACCTCGAGTATTATTTATCAATCTCAAATCATATATTCTTTCATTAGTACACAGATCAGACTTGTTAAATACATAAAGAATTGGTTTGTTATCAATTCCCAATGAATTTAAAATTCCCTCTGTAACCTCCATATGCTCAAGACATTCTTTATCCGAGGCATCAATAACATTAATAAGAAAATCACAATAAACCGCTTCTTCAAGTGTAGATTTAAACGCATGGACAAGGTGATGTGGTAGTTTTCTTATAAAACCGACAGTGTCTGTAACCAACATTGATATTCCACTTGGGAGCTCAAGCTTACGCGTTGTAGGATCGAGAGTAGCAAATAGCTTGTCCTGCGCTAAAATGCCAGCATTAGTCAGCTCATTTAGTAAACTTGATTTCCCAGCATTCGTATAACCTACAATACACGCCTTTGGTATGTTACTTTTATTTCTTTGCGAGCGCATTATTTGCCGATTTTTTTCGAGCTCAGCTAATTCGTTTTGAAGAAAAGCCAAACGAGATGACAATCTTCTTCTATCAATTTCAAGCTTGCTTTCACCTGGTCCACGAGTACCAATACCACCACCAAGCCTTGACATGTCCTTTCCTTTTCCAATTAATCTTGGAGCTGTATATTTTAACTGAGCAAGCTCAACCTGTATTTTTCCCTCTGCACTTGTAGCATGTAATGCAAATATATCAAGTATCAACATGCTTCTATCTATTACATTACAATCAGTTTCGTTTTCAATATTTCTAATTTGTGCTGGAGACAATTCGCAGTCAAATATTACATCCTTTATATCATTTTTTTCACATAAATCTTTAATTTCTGCCAATTTACCAGATCCAATGTATGTAGCTGGATCAGGTATATTTTTAAGTTGAGTAATTTTAGCAAAGGTAGAATCACCTGCTGTAGTAGCAAGCCTTTCAAGCTCATCAAGTGACCTTAAACACGCATCTTCTTGACCTTGTGTAAAAACTCCTACAAGTATCGCTTTATTGTTCATATAACCTCTTAATAAAATTAAATGGGTAAGAAACTTAAAAGCAACTTACCCAAATAAATGATTAATTATTTTGCGTTATTTAAACGCTTCTTGAACTTGTCAACACGTCCACCAGCATCTACAAATTTTTGCTTTCCTGTGTAGAAAGGATGGCACTTAGAACAAATTTCAACAGAAATATCGCCTTTTGTTGTCTTTGTTGCAACTGTATTTCCACAAGCACACTTTATTGTTGCTTCCTTGTATTCTGGATGAATTCCTGCCTTCATTTTTTTCACCTCTTTATGTTATAGTTATAATTTTCGATTAATTATACAACATTAGCCACGAATATGTCAAGTCTTTTTTTAAATTATTTTAAATTTTTGACTCTATTTCTTTTTTTAATCGTTTAAATATCTTTTTTTCAAGACGTGATATGTAAGATTGTGATATTCCAAGATAGTCCGCAACCTCTTTTTGAGTCATTTCCTCGGTATCATTTAATCCGAATCTCATATTAATGATTTGTTGCTCTCTTTTAGTTAATTTCAAAATAGCATTTTGTAGCACTTTATTCTCTTCATTAATTTCTAAATCCCGATAAACCATATCCTCCTCAGTTCCCAAAACATCTGATAGTAAGAGTTCATTTCCATCCCAATCGATATTTAATGGTTCATCAAATGATATTTCAACTCGCCTATTATTATATTTTCTGATATACATTAATATTTCATTTTCGATACAGCGTGAGGCATACGTAGCTAGTTTAATATTTTTGTCTGCCTTATAAGAATTGACCGCTTTAATTAACCCTATACTACCAATTGAAGTCAAATCCTCTAAGCCAATCCCGGTATTTTCAAATTTTTTTGCAATATATACAACAAGTCTTAGATTATGTTCTATTAATCTTGATTTTGCCTCTTCATCAAAGCTCAATCTTTCAATACACTCGTTTTCTTCAGAAATTGAGAGTGGTGCTGGCAACAAATCTGGACCATTTACATAAAATACTCCCTTTGTTTTTTTTAATTTTAAATACATTTTAGCTATTAATTTGCGCAATTTACTAAAAAACATTATGTTCTCCTAAACAAGTGATATTGGAACAATAGCATCATATTCTCCAAAGCTTTCTTTATTAACTGGAGCTATTATTGCATCTACACTGTTATCATTTACTATTATTTTTTCAGGAATTATTCCTTTCAATATTCCATCTATTGTTATATCAGAATAAGGTATATATCTTAAATTTTTTTCGGATTTCAAATCAATTTTCTTGCTTAAATTACATCTTTCAGAAATCAAAATAACAGACTTCCCAGTTATTGGTTCTACAAGCATATTACCCGAATCAGTTAAAGCTATTACATTATGTTTTTCACCTTTATAAACTATTTCTAAATTTACTTCCGAAACATTCTTTTTCCTAACTAAAACCTTACTAAAAAGCATCGCAACCATAATAGTGATTGAAACTATAATAAAAAATCTTGCACCAGAATAAACACTTTCAAAGGTTTGATCAACCATATATTTTGTTAATACTCGGTTTAATAAAGAATATAACGCATTCATTATTCCACCAAGAATGCAGCTTGTTAGTAAATATATTATTAAGCTAATAATTAGTCTTTTAATTTTTTTGTCATAATACGCTATGTAGCAAATAAATGTTGCAACTAATATTAAAACAAAGCAATCTAACAAAGGGTTTAAATTCATAAAAATTATGAATGTTCCGTAAACACCTCCAACAACCGATGCTAAAAAAAGACGTAATTTCTTCATTTTCTTATGTAACAAAATGCCACATATAAATATTGAGACGAAATCCATACTAAAATTTATTGCAAACAAAACATCTGCATAAACAACCATCGTTACACTCCCTTCCAATTGAATTATACATTTTTAAAAGATAGAAAAAGGTCGTTTTTTGATCCGAGCAGAAAAAAAGATTCGACATTTTTTCACTTGCAAATAATGGTATATAGTGTTATAATATAATATATTTAATTCAAGGAGGTATATTATGTACGGACCCCCTCCCCCACCACCTATGAAAACAACTTATAAAGTTTCTCGTAGCTTCATGTCTCGATACGCTTATATATTTAAGCTTGTATGGGAAGCAAGTCCAGCAATACTTATTGTTATGTCCATTGTTTCTCTGCTTAATGGACTTTTCCCTATTTTAGGAGCATATATTACTTCACAACTTTTAAATGAAATTGTTGAAGCTTTTAATTTAGCTCAATCAAGTACAAATACAGCTAGCAACCTAATATTTCAAGAGGTATTTCATAACCCAGAAATTCAAATAGTTTTTTGGATTTGTATTGAGCTTGTTTATCTAATTGTAAAAAGCCTTATTAATAATGCTTATAACGCATTTGTAACTGTGTCTGGAGAGAAGGTTGCAAATCACATAAAGGTCAAAATCATTTCAAAATCAAAGGATATTGACCTATCTCAATTTGATATGCCAGAATTCTATGAAAAATTTGAAAATGCAAGTCGCGAGGCAAGCTTTAGACCTGTTCAAATCATAAGTGCTTCCTTCAATATGATAAGTAATTTGATTAGCTTGATATCCTTTATTACTGTACTTGCAATTCTAACCCCATGGGCACCAATTGTTGTTTTCGTTATTTCTCTTCCTGCTGCAATAATAAAGTTCGTTTATGGTAGGAAAAATTTTCTCTATATGCGTAGGAGATCCAAGGATAGACGCCAAATGGAGTATTATTCCAATGTTTTAACAAATAAAGACTTAGTTAAGGAAGTCAGAATTTTCAACCTTTCAGATACCTTTATTGGAAAATTCAAATCTACCTTTGCAAAATATTTTAAAGGACTAAAAAGCTTAATAATCCGTGAAAACATTTGGCATACTGTAATATCTATAGTAACTGCACTTGTTAATGCTGCGCTGTTCCTTTATGTAGCCATAAGAGTCTGCTATGGTGACATTAATGTTGGTGATTATTCGTTTTATGCTGGCTCTCTTAATTCAATTATTTCTTGCGTGGCAACGATTGTTGCTGCAACTGCTACAATTTATCAAGGTACACTTTTCATAGATAATGTAATGGAATTTAATACAGTTAAACCAAAAATAGTTCCTATTCAAGAACCTGCCTTAAATGTTCAAAGACATGTTGCACATACAATTGAATTTAAAAACGTTTCTTTTGCATATCCCGGTAGTGACAAATTGGTTATTGATAATCTAAGCTTTACTTTAGAAAAAGGTACTACAACCGTATTAGTTGGCTTGAATGGTGCAGGCAAAACAACTATTATTAAATTACTTACACGATTATATGATCCTATAGATGGTATAATTCTTTTAGACGGCGAAGATATTAGAAAATATGACACCGAGCAACTCTATAGCATTTTCGGCACTATATTCCAAGATTTTGGAAAATATGCTGTAACAATTGGAGAAAACATTTCCTTTGGCGACATTTCTAAGGATCAAGAATTAGAGCGCGTTGAAATGGCGGCTTCTCACAGTGGTGCAAATGAATTTATACAAAATTATCCGAACGGCTATAATACATCTTTAATGAAGTTTTTTGATGATAACGCTGCTGAGCTTTCAATTGGGCAATGGCAAAAACTATCTGTTGCTCGTGCTTTTTATTCCGATTCAGATATTATGATACTTGACGAGCCTACAGCTTCCCTCGATGCAATTGCTGAACAACAAATTTTTAAACAGTTTGAGGAGTTAACAAAAGATAAAACCTCAATATTTGTTTCTCATAGACTATCTAGTGCAACTACTGCTGATAATATTTTAGTTATAGAACATGGCAAGCTCATTGAAGAAGGCTCACACAAAGAATTAATGAATAAGCAAGGTAAATATTATGATCTATTTACTACACAAGCCAAGCGCTACTTAGATGAAAATTAAAAAATAAGGTGCAAAATTTGCACCTTATTTTTTATATATTTTTGTAAAATCATTATAACAATCGTTACTGTATTCAAGGGTATATCTTAAATAATCATTATTTAACCAATATATTCCCTTATTTATAGAAATCAACGGTGACCTGCCATTGTTTTTACATGCACTGTTTATATAAGATACATGATAATAAAGATTTTGTTCTGGTTCCTTACTCAAAAATCTAAAATATGAAATAACCTCACTATCCTTAAATTTCTTTTGATTGTTGTATAGAAAAAATTTAGCAATTTTCGTTGCAGTTCTCTTCAAATGTAGTCTTATTCCACCCGCTGAGATTCCCTTGTCATCTACACAAATACACCCAAATTTACTTATCACTTTTGGATTTTCGTATTTGAAATTATTCCAAAAGTACCTTTCTATATCAATATCTATTTCGTTTGATATGGGAATGTAATCCATCCATTCCCTTAAATTATCAGGTTTATTTGCTTTAATAATAAGATATTTTGTATTTTCTCTTTTGATTGTCATTAGCTGTGCACTTGTAGGATTGATAACCACAGTTAAAAACGGTTTGGTAAAATCAACGCCTATTTCAAAATCTTGTGCAGAAACCATATAACCATTAATTCTTAATTTATTAAATACATCACGTCTTCTATACTGGTTATTATCAAGAATTAAAATCATTTTTTCACCACCTGTAATATTTATCGAAAATTTGAAATAGAATTTAGTAACCAAACAATAAGGAGATTAAATATGTTTATATATTCATGCAAAGCATCTACATTGAAATTTTTAGGTGTCTCTGCTCTAGCCATTGTCACGCTTGTTGCTTTAATATTTTTAATACCAACAAATTCAGTAGCTTCAACAACAAAGGATATTGAAACAATGAATCAAAATATTTCATATGATAATGTTAAATCTGCGAAGGACGTAATAAAATTTCTTGAACAATTTGGTTGGAAAGTAGAGGAAAATGTTTATGAAGAATGTGAAATAACTATTCCAAAGGATTTTGATAAAGTAATGCTACAATATAATGAAATACAAAAGCAACAAGGATTAGATTTAAGCAAATATAGCAAAAAAAGTGCAAATCGATTTACATACAAGGTTACTAATTACCCAAACTATAGTGGAACAGTTTATGCAAATGTAATCACTTATGGTGGAAGGGTAATTGCTGGCGACATATGTACTGCCGATGCAAAAGGATTTATTCATACCCTTCAGATGCCTGAATCTCCTACTAATTAAATTTTAACATATTAATCTAAAAAAGCAAGAAATTTTATTCTTTTTCTTGCTTTTTTGTTATTTTTGCATTCTCCTGTGAATATAATCTTACAAAGGACAAGATATGGAGATAAAAATGAAATATTTAATTGATTATAAAAAGAAAGCACCAAGCACTCTAACCAATGTAATTAATAAATTACCGCCTTATTTAGGGACAAGGCTAACAATCTATCTTGAAGCTTTAACATATAGACAAATTGATGAAATACGTCTAAAAGCAAACTCATTTCTTTGTCTAATTGCAGATTATAAAAATATTGTAACTGACATTTATATTTCTACAGATGTAATAGAAGAATGCTTTAATGCTCTGTGCAATTATTCTATCTATGCTCATTTTGACACAATAAAAAAGGGATATATTAACGTTGGTAACGGGATTAGAGCCTGTATATGTGGAAAAGCAACAATCGAAAACGATGAGTTACTTGGAATACATAATATCAGCTCAATAAACATTAGAATCCCAAATAAAATTCTTAATGCAAGCAATTATTTATTTAATTTGTTAGAAAAAACTAATTTTTCTAAATCAGTTTTGCTCTACTCTGCACCTGGTGTTGGAAAAACTTCTATCTTACGAGATTTAATCTTAAAAATTGAAGATGTTTACCCTAAAATTCGATACTCAATTATAGATACAAAGGAAGAAATTACATCAGGGGTCGATGCATTAATTACAGGTGATATTTTTTTATCTTATCCGAAGGGATTAGCAATAGAATTAGCAACTAAAGGCATGACACCACAATATATACTTTGTGACGAAATTTCTTCTTATGATGAAGCTACTTCAATCCAAAAAGCGTTGAATTGTGGAGTTAAAATAGTAGCGACAACTCATGCTGGTAGTAAAGATGAGCTTTTATCGAAAGAAATACTTAAAGGGTTAATTAATGATAATGTTTTTGACTATGCATTGGGTGTTTACAGAAATTACGGCGAAAGGCATTATCAATTCGAATTAACAGAATTGAAAATTTGAAAATTATTGGAATTATATTTATTATTTTTGCTTCTTTGTTTGCTACTGTTTGTTATGAAAAAAAACTTAAGATAAAAATTATCAGACTTGAAGCTTTATTTGATTTTATATCTTATATGGAAACTCAAATATCTTTATTTTCGTTACCCATTAATTCAATTTTTTCAAATTATAAGCTTAACACTGAGCTTATATACAAGATAAAAGAAAAAAAATATGAAGATTTTTATGTTTATGATGAAGATTTTTCCGTTAAAGTCATAAATTTTTTTGAAAATATCGGTAAAGGATACAAGGATCAGCAATTAAAAAGTTGTAAAGCTTTTGCCGACATACTCAATAAAGAGCTTGTATCTCAAAAGTCTGACATCAAGAATAAAATCAAAATATTTCGCACTATGGCTTTCTTTTTGAGTGCTTGTATCATTATTTTTATAGTTTAAAGTAAAGGAGAAAAAATGGATATATCTCTTTTGTTAAAGCTAATAGGTATAGGCTTACTTGTAGCGATTGGTTGTCAGGTTTTATCCAAAAGTGGTCGTGATGAGCAATCAACTATGCTATCAGTTGCCGGAATAATTATAGCCATGCTTCTAATATTGAAAGAGTTAAGTGGACTGCTAACTACTATATCCAATTTATTTGGTCTTTGATGAGTGAAATAAAGATATGTGGCTTTATTCTATGTATATTGGTATTATGTTCGTTTTTTAAAAATATTAGATCAGAATATTCCTTATTCATTCGTCTTGCTGCTACATTAAGTGTTTCATGCCTTGTATTAACAATGATTTCTCCTTTATTAGAATATATAGAAAAAATAAGCATGAACACTCCTGTAAGCCGGTATATTCCTATATTATTCAAGGCCTTGGGCATTTCTTTGCTTATCCATATAACCTCAGATGTCTGCTATGATGCTGGTGAAACAAGTTTAGCAGAAAAGGTTATTTTGTTTGGCAAGATCGAAATACTAGCATTATCTCTTCCGTTGATAAAAGAACTATTTAACATTGCTACGGGGTTGTTAGAGTGAAAAAATTTTTATTTACTTTCTTTTTCCTTTTATTAATGTTATTTATTACAACCAGCACAAGTGCAGCAAATGTAGAAAGTGATATATACAATTCACTTGAAGATGAGATTAATAATTTCAAAGATAGCTTACCTGACTTTGTAATTGATTTCTTTCCCGATGATTTCTTTGATAATGAAATGTCGTTTGATTTCTCAGATGCATTAAGCGAAGAAGGATTTTGGAATTATATTTTTGGATACTTTTTTGGAAACATTTCTTCTGTAATTAAATCTTTTTCGTCCATTTTAGTTCTTATTATACTTTCATCAATTCTTACTTCAATCGGAAATTCTTTAAAGAATCAATCAATTAATCAGATATTTTCTTTATGTAACACTTTGTGTATTGGACTTGCTGTATTTACTATTTGTACAAATTTAGCTAATTTTGTAACTGCTTATTTAAAAAGCATGTGTCGAGTTGTTAATTCCTTCTTACCATTAATGAGTGTGTTAAGCATTATGTGTGGAAACATTACAAATGCTGCGGTTATCAGTACTTCCATGACTTTATTTATAGCCATTATTGAAAGCTTTTTGATTGTTTCTTTACTTCCTCTTGTCAAAATTTGTCTCGCTTTTATCTGTATTAAACCAATAGGTAATAACGATTTTAGTGGGATAACTAAAACTATTAAAGCTACATTTACTTCAGTCATCATTTTTACAATGTCAATCTTCATGTTTATTTTTTCTTTAAAAAATGTTATATCACAAGGATCTGATTCTTTATCTATAAAAACCGCTAAATTTGCAATAAGTAGCTTTGTACCAATAGTAGGTGCATCAATCAATGATGCATTAAGAACCGTGACCAGTAGTCTTAGTATTATTAAGAATTCTTGTGGTGTAATAGCAATAATTGTAATTATGATAATCATTATACCGATAATTATCAATCTTTTACTAAACAAGCTATCCTTTGGTTTATTAAGTTCAATATCAAAGCTTATTGGATCAAATGGTGAGGAAGCAATACTCGATGAAGCAAACTCGATTTGTACTTTTTTGCTAACATTAGTTGTCTGTGCATGCGTTTTGTTTATTTTTGGCTTAACCATATTTATTCAATCTACAATAGGTACTGGAGTATGAAAATATATTTTACAACTATATTAACCATATCGTTAGTAGGAGGAATAATAACTTCTCTTTTACCTGAAAAATCAAATAGCTTAAAAAAATATGTTAAATATGTAATCGGCTTAATTTGTGCTATAACGCTAATTTCACCATTAACATCGGTTTTGGGAAACATAACAAAGCTACAAAGTAATATTAATGATTTTTTTGACAGTAATTTTTCACAAAAAGCAATCGATACGTCAAATAACCTTGTCTTAGAAACTGGAATAGAAAAAGTATCAATAGGTATAAAATCAGTTTTAATAAATAAATTTAAAATTGATGAATCTAACATTGATATCGACATAATTAGTGATGATACTGACATAAGTGCTATAAAAATTGCAAAAATCATAATTATTCTTAAAGGAAATGCTACTTGGGAAAATTCAGAAAGCATTAGAAATTACTTAGATGGACTAATAAGCTGTGATATAGAGATCAAAAAAATGTAAAGGGGGGTAAACAAATAAAAAAGTACCGTAATATAATTATTGTTTGTATTTTAGCTACTTTAGGAATATTTTTTATATGGAATTCCAAAACAAATTCTGACGATTCTAATTCTGAAAATAGCTTTAACAATTCAATTTTTGAACTTGAAACAAGAATCGAACAATTTTTATTAAATGTTGATGGAATCAAAAATGTTAAAGCAATAGTTACAGTTGATGCTGATATCAACACATCATTTAATTATTATGAAGATTCCGATTATTTTCCCTGCGTAAGTGGCATTGCAATCGCTTGTACAAACGGAGACAATTATGATACTAAAATTAAAATTACAAAACTAATTTCAGCTTATTTAGGAATACCTTTTAATAGAATTGAAATTGTTAGCTTTGGATAGGTATATTTGAAAACAAGTAAAAATATAATTTAATGTAAACAAACATAGGAGAAAACAATTATGAACACAGAGAAAAAATTTACAAAATTAAAACAAGCCATTAAAAAAATTGGCACTCGTAATTTAGTAGTTATCTGCGCTGTATTGCTAATTGGAACAGCAATCGGTATTAACTACATACTTTATAGAGATCAAGCAAACACCCCATCAACTGATGTTGATATTGATCTTGACGACACAGATTTTAACGATATGTTAGACAAAGACCCTAACGCATCAGATTACTTTGCACAAACTATTCTCTCTCGTCAGCAAGCGAGAGATGAAGCTCTCGAGGTTTTGCAAACAGTTGCAAAAAGTGAAACCGCTCTTCCAGAAGCCGTTCAATCAGCTTTAAATGAAATAGCTCAAATTGCTAAAGACATTGAAAATGAGTCAAACATTGAAACGCTTATTGAAGCAAAGGGTATCGAAGCTTGTATTGCAGTTATCAACGACGGCAAAGCAACAATTATTGTCCAAACTGATGGCTTACTCGCAAGCGAGGTTGCACAAATTAACGAAATAGTTTATGAGCAATCTGGTATTCTTCCAACAGATTTAAAGATTGTAGAAAAAAATTAACTCCTCGTATTTTATTAACTTGACAAATACCATTTTTTATTGTATCATATAAGAAATGATATTTTGAAAGGTGGTAACCTATATGCAACTTAAAAAAGGACAATATGTTCTTTATAAAGGCCTTCCTCTTGTTAGAGATGGAGATACCTTGTATTATGGCGATTTAAAAGAAAAATATATACTTACCCTTAACATTTTAGGCAAGGATGCAAATGAGAATCCTAATATGATAATGGTTCAAATTTGTCAAACAAATGATAGAAATAAAATAGTTAAAGGTAAACAAGCTTTTAAAAAAGATTTATATGAGGCTCTTGATTTAGGTGGAATCTGGCTAGATCAAACTATTAAAGAAAATTAAGAAAAGAGGTACACATTGGTGTACCTCTTATTTGTTTTCTAAATTATTGATTATACTTGATAGCACCTCTGATGCACGCGATATGTCCTTCGGAAGCAATCCATCGAACGCTTTTTTCTCAATTTCTTTGATAGCTTCATCAATTGATTTTTTTATTTCATATCCTTTATTTGTTAGAAAAACTCGATGTTGCCTGCCATCGTACATATCTTCTTCTCTCTCAATTAGTCCTTCAAGCTCCATTTTCTCAAGCGCTACGCTAATTGTAGACCCCTTCAAATGAGTAAGTCTTACCAATTGATTTTGTGTTAAACAATCTTCTACGGAAAGTGTTAATAAAATGTATCTTGATGCGCGTTGATTAAGAATTTTGCTTTTGCTTAGTTTAGCAAATTCATCATCAAAAATCTTTTCTAACCAACTGGCAAGTGAAAGAATTGATATTCTATCCTTCTCTATATCTAAAATATGTCGCATAATATTTTCCTTTTATTATGTTTTTTTATATTCTACTATATTTAAATATTTTTTTCAACAAAAATTTTGGAATTAAATATCTCATACTAATAAATTTGTTATTCATAATCTATCTTAAACTTACATAAATTAAGTATGCACGATTAGAAAGGAATATAAAAATGATAAAAAATAAATCAATAAAAGCTTTCTCTTTGGTTTTGGTTTTTATTTTTCTTATTTTGCCTATATTAGCTGATTCTGTAAGTGCGACATGTAAAGATGACAATGTTGACATTTCAAATTTAGAGTTATATCCTGGTGGTATGCCGTTTGGTGTTAGAATAAATTCAGGGGGACTCACTGTCGTCAAATTTGCAGAAACAGAAGGTGTAAACACTTCTCCCGCCTTTTTAGCTGGAATCAAAATTGGAGATATAATAACAAAAATCAATGGTAAAGAAATAAAGAACATTAATGATTTTATAGACGAAATAAACAATTGTAATGGAAAGCCCATCGATGTTACTATTATTAGAAATAATAAAGAATATAATTTCATTATTACACCTAAATTTAGCAACAAAGACAACTGCTTTAAAACTGGAATTTGGGTAAAGGATTCTACATCAGGAATAGGAACAGTTACATTCGTTAATCCTAAAAATAATTCATTTGGAGGATTAGGTCATGCTATTTCAGATTCACAAAGTGGAAAAATAATTCCTGTATCAAGAGGAATGGTGTTGAATGTTTGCATAAATGGTGTAAATCGTGGAAAAAAAGGGTGTGCTGGTGAATTAAGAGGCTCTTTTTTACCAAAAAGAATAGGTACTCTCACAAAAAATTCTGAATGTGGTGTATTTGGAATTATGTCCTGCTCAACAATAGCTTTTCCAGAAAATAAATTAAAAGTTTGTCCTATGGACGAGGTTGTGGAAGGTGATGCATATATTTGGTGTACAATCGATGAAAAGGGACCTCAGAAGTTCTCTATCAAAATATTCGACATTTCAAATAATAATTCAGAAACAAAAAATTTCAAGGTTAAAGTTACAGATGAAAAGCTTCTTGAGGAAGCAGGCGGAATTGTCCAAGGCATGAGTGGTAGTCCAATAATTCAAAATGGTAGAATAATTGGTGCGATTACACATGTATTAATAAACGATCCAACTCAAGGATATGGTATTTTCATTGAAAACATGTTGAATTCCATGCCTGAAATCTTAAAATGATAAAAATCCCCAAATTGGGGATTTTTTTATGCGTAAAATTTTATATGGTAATTTTTGTTACCAGCACTGTTGCATAATTTCTCTATTTTTTTGCCAATAATCTTAACAAAGATTAGGAGAAACATATGCATTATAATAAAGTAGAAATTTGTGGTGTTAATACTTCAAAACTAAAAGTATTAACTGAAGATGAGAAAAAGGACCTGTTATCTCGTTTTAAAAATGGCGACAGTAAAGCAAGACAAGAGCTTATTAATGGAAATTTAAAATTAGTTTTATCAATAATTCAGCGATTTACAGGTAGAAAGGAAAATTTAGACGATTTATTTCAGGTCGGCTGTATTGGTTTAATCAAAGCAATTGATAATTTTAATATTGAATTAGAGGTTAAGTTCTCTACCTATGCAGTTCCAATGATAATAGGAGAAATTAGGCGCTATTTGAGAGACAATAACTCAATACGAGTTTCAAGATCTGTTCGTGATCTTGCTTATCGAGCATTACAAATACGTGAGGAAATAGAAAAGGAAGCCTTTTGCGAACCAACTATTGATGTAATCGCAGAAAAGCTCGGTGAAAAAAAGGAAAATGTTGTCAACGCATTAGAGGCTATAACCGAACCAATATCTCTATATGAACCTGTTTTTAACGATTCTGGTGATTCAATATATATAATGGACCAAATAGCAGACAATTCTACTGGGGATGACGCTTGGATTGAGGATATTGCTTTAAGAGAAGCGATAAAAAAGCTAAATGCACGTGAAAAAAAGATTATTGACATGCGATTTTATGCAGGCAAAACACAAAGCGAAATAGCAAAAGAAATTGGTATTTCGCAAGCTCAAGTTTCAAGACTTGAAAAAGGTGCTCTCGAAAGACTTCGCAAAGAAATATAAAAGGGTGTTTAAAACACCCTTATTTAATATGCTCAGGTAGCTTTTCTCCACCTAAAATATGAAAATGTATATGGTTTACACTTTGACATGAGTCGGAGCCAGCATTTGTAATAACTCGATATCCATTGGTAATTCCAGCAAGCTTTGCGATTTTAGGAATACATTCAAAAATATACGCTATATCACCGCTATTTGTTTCGTCAACGTGGTCTGCTGATTCTATATGTTTTTTTGGAAGAGCAAGAACATGAATTTTACACTCTGGATTAATATCATAAAACGCAACTACTCTTTCATCCTCATAGACCTTGTTTGAAGGTATATCACCCTTGATTATTTTACAAAAAAGACAATCCATTTTAAATACTCCTTGATATTTTTTAATATTTATAGTACAATTATACAAGATAATTTTTTAAAAATCAAGGAAATATAATGATAAATTACAGAAATATAATTTTTAATGATTTTAAATTGGATGTGTGGAATACATTACAAAGCTCTTCTTTACCTATTTTAATTTATGGTATGGGAAATGGTGCTGATAAAATAATTGATGTATTCAGCGCCTACGGAATAGAATATCAAGATATATTTGCAAGTGATGGATTTGTCAGAGGCCACAGCTACAAGGGTAAGCGCGTACTCTCTTATTCAGAAGCATTAGAGAAATACCCAAACGGCTTCGATATTGTTGTATCATTTGGCTCAAAGCTTCCTGACGTCATAAATAAAATTTATTCATTAGAAAAAAATCATAATGTTTATGCACCAGATGTACCAATTTGTGGTGATAATATTTTTAACACTGCCTTTTTTGAGGGGCACGCTGAAGAAATTTATACTGCACGCACATACCTGCACGATGAAATTTCAAAAGCTGTATATGACAACATTATTAGATACAAGCTATCTGGTAAGCTTTGTTACCTAAAAAAGACTGCTTTTGATACTACAGAATGTGATGCTTTGCTTAATATCCATAAATATGACTCTTATGCTGATTTAGGAGCTTATAATGGAGATACCATAAAAAAATACATTGATTTATGCCCGAACATAAAACTTATTCATGCGTTTGAGCCAGATAAACGCAATTTTAAGAAGCTTTCTCAATTTTGCGACAATTTATCTGATATTGAAATCAATCTTTTAAACTGCGCTGTTTACAATAGTAATACCACACTTTCCTTTTCTTCCTCAGGAAACAGAAATTCGTCTGCAACAGCAACTCAATCATTTCAAAACAAAGAAATGCTAATTGAAGCTCATTCTCTTGATTCAATTACAAAAAAAGCATCTCTTATTAAATACGATGTTGAAGGATTAGAATATGAAGCAATATTAGGTAGTGAAAAATTAATCAAACAAGGTAGTGATTTGATCGTTTCCTTATATCATAAAAGTGAAGATATTTTTAAATTACCAATATTAGTTAATTCACTTAATCCCTCTGCTAAGTTATTTATACGAAGACTTCCTTATATTCCTGCTTGGGATCTAAACTTATATGTAATAAATTAAGGGTGCAAGTTGCACCCTTAAATTTTTTTATTCAGCTTTTTACTTATGGATTTCATAGATAAATACACACTTATCCATATAATTAAGTATGTTGCTACAAAAATTGCCGTAAATATTAATATAATTTTCCAATCAAATGGAATCCAAGAATTAACTAAATAGCATAAAATATATGCTAAGTATAGCGAGGTTAAATGAAATAGCAACGATTTTGTTACTGGCCAACCCTCTATCTGATTAAATATTGATGCTCCAGCCTGAATAAATGCCAACAAGTATGTTGATATAATTGCGATAAAAACTTGATTTCCTGTTAGTGTAAAGTTTTCAATCGTATATGATAAAATTAAATAAATAAAACCTGCAATAATTGGTCCAAAACCACCAAATAACATACCTCTTAGCAAAAAACTTTTTACGTGCTTCTTCATATGCCCCTCCCTATTATTTCTTTTACTTTTTTTAGTTGTCGTCTCGAAACAAAATCCTTATATCCATTTTCTAATTCAACCATTAAAGTTCCAGAAAATGATGCATTAAATCTTTTTATCTTCTTTACGTTTACAATGGTTGATTGATTAATTTTTAAAAAACTATCATTTAGAGTTTCCTCAATTGTATATAAGCGTTTTTTTACAAAATATTTTTCTTTTTCTAAAATCGCAACTATGTGGTTGTCCTCTGTCGTAAAGCAAAAAATATCATTTAAACACAGTTTAATAGTATATTTATCCTTATATCCATATATTTCGTTGTCTAAGTTCGAAATAAAGTTTTCAATATTTTTTATTTGATCATCATACTCACTTGCATTAATAATTAATTCATTTTCCTGTATCTTTTCATCAATATTAATGGTAAATTTCATATTATCACCTCTGATTATATTTTATCATTAATTCTATACATTTCAATAGTAAAAACGTATTCGGTTGTTTTTTTAAAATAAATGGCAAAAAAGGACACTATTAAGTGCCCTTTTCTTATTTTCTTTTACATACTATTTCCCCTGCTATAAACGGCAAAACATTTTCATATTCTAATTCTACAACATATGAAAATTCAGAATATAATATGTGTGATGTTTTTCTCAATACATCCTCATCCATAACATAAAGCTTTTTAACCTCAGGAATTTTGCCTGATTTTGCTAAATACAAAATACGCGCAAGAGAAAATATTTTTTCTCTATCATATGACGCCATTACTTCTTTATAGTATTTGCTTCTAAGCTTGTTATCGGCAATCCATTCGTTATTTTTAGAGCATTTTTCAATTAACTCAATAATTTCGTCATATGTTAATAATTGCTTAATTTTTGATGCTAATTTTTCATTGTCAACAGGGACATAAAGCTTTGAAGAAGAATTATGAACAGGAATCATAACATAGTAATCCTTCTTCTCAGAGCTACCAGCAAAGCTTTGACTTACTATTTCACTTATCTGACATACTCCTTCAACACCATATATTACAAGAGAACCAATTTTTAACATCAAATCACCTCAGTATAAAAAATGGCGTGTAGCCGTGTACACGCCCTATGTATATTTTAACATATTTTTTGCCCAAAGTGTAATAGTTTTTTTAAAAATAAAATTAAATTAATTTGATTTTATTAGAAAAGAATATTTCGGTATAGATTTCAGAATCAATAAGTAATACATCCTCTTCTAATGAACAACAAACTGGATTTTCGGTATAAAAATGCCCTGCCTCAATAATATTTAAACCCATTTCTTCTGCTTCAACTGAGGTATTATAGCTACCACGACCAGTTAGCAATGTGTCTGCACCCATAGAAATTGCACGCGTAATTAAATCTTTGCCATCTCCACCAACGACATATATTTTTTTAACCATTTTGTTACCAGAATACAAAACTACAGGTGCATTTAATTCACCTTTTACAGTATCGGCAAAGGTGGATAACTCCATTGCATCGGTCAACTCGCCAACTCGTCCAATAGGATCAACGGGATCAACGATAACATTATCCAAGCCAAGCAAACGACATAAGGTATCATTTACGCCTCCCTCTGCTGCATCTAAACGAGTATGAAAAGACATTACCCGAACACCAGCTTGTATTAAATCAATAAGCTTTTTTTGAACATAATTTAAAGGATTTATAGCATTTTGTGATTTAAATACTAATGGATGATGAGAAATAATTGTATCAAATCCATTTTCAATTGCATATTCAACTGCATCGCTTGTTACATCTAAGGTAATTAATACTTTACGCACATCATCGTCTAAGGAAACTGCACACATTATTCCATCGTTGTCCCATTCACAACTTAATGTTTCAGGATAAAGTTGCGATAATTTTTTATACAAATCATAAAATTTCATAATAATTTCTCCAAATCAGAAATTTCTTTTTCAATATTAATGATATCGTATCCACCTTGCTTCATTCCGTCTGCGATTTTACGTTTTTTTACAATTGTAGAATTTATAAGCTTATCAACAAATGTTCCTTTATTTACAAGGTTTTTTGGACCAATTTCTTTCTCTACTTCTGACAACTCATGATAGCATCCATCATATTCAACACATATGATTTGATAGAGCTTTCCATCCTCAAAAATAACATTTTCGTCAATTGTAGAAAACCCGTTTTGTAGGTATTCTCTCAACTCTTTTACACAAGTCATCGGCTGTAATATTAATCTAATCTTATTATTGCGAACATATGAAGAAGCATCAATAATTTTAGCAATAAGTTCTCCACCCATACCACATATGGCAATATCAGTTGGCTTAATATTTTCTATATTTTCAAGCCCACTTGCAACGTTTGTAAAGATTTTTTCTTCAAGCTTAAATCGTTTGATATTCTCTTTTGCACGCTCTATTGGACCTAAATTTATATCACTTGCATATCCTAATTTGATTTTATTATTCAATGCCAAATAGATCGGTAAATATGCATGATCGGTACCTATATCTGCTAAGATTGCACCGTCTCTCACAAACAAAGAGACGGTGTGCAATCTATCACTAATTTTTAAATCCAACATTATTTAGACAAAAATTCGTTTAATTTCTTTACAAGCTCATCTGCATTTGTGCCGTGAACTCTGCAAGCATCCTCAATGCTTTCACCTCTTGAGTGAGGACAGCCTAAGCAATGCATTCCGATTTCAAAGAAAAATTGAGCTGTTTCTGGGTTAAAATCAAGTACATCTCCAATTATTGACGCTTTAGTTACTACCATTTTTTGTGTCTCCTTTTATAATTTTTATTTTTCCACCGATAGAGGTAAGCTTGCTTACTATGTTTTCATATCCTCTAACGATATAATTGACATTATTAATTCGGCTCTCTTCTCGACAACCTAATGCGGCGCCAATTAAAGCAGCGCCTGCTCTTAAATCTGTTGCATCTGTTGTAGCTCCACGCATTTTTGATGGCTTAATCAAAACATAGTTATCAATGTTTGATATTTTTGCATTCATCTTTTGAAGTTCATTTACATACCGAAATCTCGTCGGAAATATTTCATCTTTAATTATACCACCATCTTTTGTAAAGCACAATAATGATGCAAGTTGCGGATGCAAATCAGTAGGAAAACCAGGATATGGTTTGGTTATCACACTTGTACCAAATGGAATCTTATTTATTTTCACCTTAAGTTCTTCATTTGAATGCTTTATAGTATATCCCATTCCTTCAAAAATACAACTTGAAAATTTTAAATGAGAGAAATTAATATTTTTTAATAAAATTTCTCCTTTTGTAATGCCTAAATAAGTAGTATATGTAAGTGCTTCAATCATGTCAGGAAATATTTTATAGCTTGTACCATGAAGCTTATTTACTCCGTCACATACTATCATATTTTTTTCTCTTGAAACTTTTGCGCCACATCTATTTAAAAAGCAAATTAAATCATCAACATGAGGCTCTTGCGCAATATTTTTAATAATTGTTGTTCCATTTATAAAAACAGATGCTAATATCATATTTATTGTAGCACCAACAGAAATTTTGTCAAGTACTATTTTACGCGAAACAAGTCCATTTGGTGCTGAAATTGAAACGAAACTATCGTCACACACAACACTCGCACCTAAGGATTTAAACCCTTTTAAATGTAGGTCTATTGGTCTATGACCAAAATTGCACCCACCTGGTGTAGGTAAAAATGCTTTTTTAAATCTGCTTAGCATTACGCCCATTAAATATGAGGAGGCTCTCATTTTGGATATCAAATCATATCCACATATATTTTCTGAAATGTTTTTTGTATTAATTAAAACTTTATTTTTTTCTATAAAATGAGCTTTTGCACCCATCAATCTTAATATTTCAAGTGCGTTTTCTACATCACTTACACGTGGAATGTTGTCTAAAATACAATCTTCCTCAATCAATATACATGAAAAAATAATAGGAAGCGCAGAATTTTTCATTCCGCTTATATCTATCTCTCCGTATAGCTTATTTCCACCTTGAATTACTAAATGCTCCATTTCCACCTCTAATATAGCTACTACTATATTTTATTCATGGCAGAAATTTTGTTGCTTATTTAGTTCTATCTAAAAGATATGCGCATACCAACTCAGTTACCAAGCTATAACTCTTAGTTCCATTTTGTTGTCCGTTTGCTTGTAAAAAAGAGTCATTAATTTTATCTGTTACATTTGATGCTGGAGAATCAGCATATTTTTTAAAAAAGGCAACATAGCTATTATAATCCTGCTTAGTTTCAATATTTAACTTCGAAATCATTTCGTTATATAATTCTTTGTTTGAACTTCTTAATGACGACATAATATATGTTAAAACATCTAAATATGCACTATACTGTAGAAATTCATCATCTGAGCAAATTAATACTGCAAAGGCAATAAAATTAGCCTCATCTTCTCTTGCTATTCCTCTTTGATGTGCCATTTCGTGTGCAGAGCTTGATGCTACAACATAATCGGGATAATTAACATTTACATTAGCCTCACCTGTCATACAAGTATATAATCCTGATAAATGAGTATACGTCATTGGCTCGCTTAACCAAATTGGTTTAATTCGCGAATCAAATGTAGTTAAAACATTGTTATGCATTGAAACAAAAACCTCATATGCATCACAAATTTTGGAACTCATTTCATCATATGAATACGGCATAATAGAAGATTTATCATCTCTGTAGCTAATATTAGGCGACAGCTCGTTTAATTTTTCAACAATAATTGAACCAGTATCATATAATTCTTGCTCAGTTATGTTTTGTCGATTAAGTCCTAATTTATCTTCTATTTTTGTGTTATAAAAACCACTTGTATTTGTCCATACAAAGCAAATAAATATTATACAAATCACAGAAAACAAACTAACTATAAATTTAATGCTTGACTTTTTTCCTTTTTTTCCGCATTTCACAGCAATGAAAATCAAAATACCCGCCCAAAGTGGTATTGCAATAAGCAATAATTCTGCTATTGAAAACGGAATAATTGATGTAATATACGAAAGGACTACCCTAAAAGGAACAGATAAATACTGGTTAAAGAAATCAGCGAATCCTACAGAAGAAATATACACTATGAAGAATATTGCACTTAAAATGGTAAATAAAAAAATAATAATCGAAAAAATCGGCACATATTCTCTAATTTTCGAAAATGCACTCTTCATTATTAAAATAACTCCTAATTAAATTTAAAATATCATTTGGAATTGGTGCATAAAATTTCCCAACTCCGTCAATTATCATACTAACACAATGTAGAGCTTGCCTATCGATTCTGTTGCTTTGCTCAAAATATAACGAATCACCTATTATAGGATGCCCAATGCTTGCAAGATGAATCCTTAATTGATGTGTTCTTCCAGTTTCGGGATATAATTCAAGAACACTTGCCTCATCGCAAGATAAAAGGGAGCTATATCTTGTTATTGCTTTTTCACCATCTTCTCTTATCTCACGTTTAATTATACTTTTACCAATTCTACCAATCGGTTTATCTATGACGCCCTCACCATTGAGTCTTCCAGCTACAACAGCAATATATTTTTTTAAAACTTTTCCTTCCTTTATTGCTTTAGAAACTATAGAAGCATAATAGCTATTATTGGCCGTTATAACTAAACCACTTGTGTCCTTATCAAGACGATTGGCAGCTCTAAACACATATGGTTTATCCTTGTATCTAAACCTTAACGCGTTTGCAAGAGTGTTATCATAATTATTAATTGATGGATGAGTAGGCATATTACTTGATTTATTCACAACAGTTAAATTTTCATCCTCATAAACAATCTCAATAGGTAGTTCAACTGGCAATAAATGCTCATTTTCATCGCATTCAAAGTCCATTATTTCTAATTCTAAAATATCATTACACTTAAGTCTATACAAAACATTTTCTTGTTTTTTATTTACTGTAATACCATTTGGAATTTTCTTCAATCTTTTTAATAGTGAATGAGAGATATTTTCCTTTCTCAAAAATTCCTTAACTGTAAAATCAGCATTGTTTTTATCAATAATATATTTCATGGTAATATTTTATCATACCTATACTCTTTTTTCAATATTTATTGTTGTTTTAAAAATTTTTGTTAATTTTTTGCTAATTATACTTGATTATATTCTTAAAATAATGTATAATAGTCAAGAATTGTTTATTAGGAGGTTTAAAAATGAACATTTTAAATAACGTTTTCCTTTCCGATTCAGGTTCTTCCAATGGTGGCGAAGCTACAGGAAGTAGTGGTATTTTAGGATACCTTCCAATGATAATTATCGTTGGATTAATAATTTTGTTCTTTGTATGGCAATGGAAAAAGAGTAAAAAGCAACAACGTGAGGCACAAGATATGCTTAATTCAATCGCTATTGGTGATGAAATAATCACAATTGGTGGTATCGAAGGACGTGTTGTAAGAATAAAAGACGATCACATCACTATTGAATCAGGAAGAGATAGAACAAAGCTTTCAATTACTCGTAGTGCTGTTGCTAACGTAATGAAAAAGCAAGAAAATGTTGTTGTAAAAGATACAGCTACCGACAAACCTGAAATCAAAAACGCTTAAATTTAGCATATTAAGATTACCTTACAAATATACTTTACTAAAAAGTATTTGTGAGGTTTTTTTATGCACAATTATAAAAAAAGACGCATAAATCATAAAAATGATGAAAAAACAGGTCTATCAATTATAAAAACTATATTATTACTTTGTGTTGCATTTTTTCTTTTTTCGATTATATTTGCAACTTTGCTCTCTTTATTTTTCTTTAAAACCGAAAACCCTACATCTAAAATTAGAGTAGTTGCGATTATATCTATTTACTTTTCATCATTTATATGCGGAATAATGCTTGCAAGAATTATTAGTGAACGAATTCTTATACATAGTATAATCTTAGGTACAATAATATTTTTAATTACGTTTGTTATCTCGTTATTTATTAGAAATAATCAATATTCAATTTTTTGGCATATGATTCTTCCTGCCATGGCAGTATTAGGATCACAATGTGGAAAAAGACGAACAAAAAATAAAAAGCACCGACATAAAGCATATTAAAAATAAAAATCTCCACCTTTTTGGTGGAGATTTTTAAGTAATTAGTTAAGTTCTTTAACCTTTGAAGCCTTGCCAACTCTATCACGAAGGTAGTAAAGCTTTGCTCTTCTAACCTTACCGGCTCTTACAACTTCAACCTTTGCTACGTTTGGAGAATGTAGTGGGAATGTCTTTTCAACGCCACAACCATAAGCAACTCTTCTAACAGTAAATGTTTCAGAAATGCCACCGTTATGCTTAGCAATAACTGTTCCCTCAAAAATTTGAATTCTCTCTCTTGTACCCTCTTTAATTAAATTGTGAACCTTAACAGTATCACCAATGTTAAACTGTGGTACCTCTGTCTTTAATTGCTCATTTACAAAAGCTTCGATTTTATTCATTATAAGCCTCCATTACTTAGGATGTTCATGCAGAGCTAAGCAGCGGACCATCCTTTTAATTTGTATGCACACGCATACCGAGTGGTATTATATCATACAAATTTTTATATTTCAATAGTTTTTTCAAATTTTTGTAAATTTTTTTATCTTTCTTTTATATCTATTGTTATTTTAAAATAATTGTGTTATAATAATTAATGTTAATTTTTGAAAGGTTTTAAAATAATGGAAGAAAATTACACTGAAGAAAAATTCAAGTCATCTGGTGTTTTTAAAGGGCTATTTGATATTATTGAGTCGCTTTCTTATGCTATCATAGTCGTAATATTGCTTTTCACGTTCTTTGCAAAGCTTACGGTTGTTGACGGCTCTTCTATGGAGAATACTCTCTATGAAAAACAATATTTAGTAGTTATTAACCCTTTTTTCACATATACGCCAAATCAAAACGATATTGTTGTTATTCATGGCGATTTTTTAGGAGATAGATATGATCATCCAATTGTAAAGCGTATAATTGCTACAGGTGGGCAAACTGTTGAAATCAACTTTTCCACTAAAACTGTATATGTTGATGATGTGTTGTTCGAGGAGCCAGAGGGCGTAAAGTGGTCGGAAGGTCAGGCTATGCGCTTATATCCAACGATTGGAGATATTTTAAAGGATGAAAATGGCAATGTTGTTTATGACGACTTTGGCTATCCAGTAGTCACTAATAAATATTACGACGAAAGCACAAAGATTCTTAAGGTAACTGTTCCTGAGGGTCATGTTTTCGTTATGGGTGATAATAGAGATGCCTCTGCTGATAGTCGTATTGCCGAAATCGGATTTGTTCCGCACAATTATATTTTAGGAAAGGTAGCATTTAGAATCGCTCCATTTACTTTCTTTTAAAGAATTCTAAATCAGTTTTATTATGCAATCAGAAGTAATCCAATGGTTTCCTGGTCATATGGCGAAAACTCGTCGTCTAATTACCGAAAACTTAAAGGAAGTCGATATAGTTATTGAAATTTTAGACGCTCGAATACCATACAGTTCAAGAAATCCTGAAATTTCAAAAATTGTAGGAAGCAAGCCTACTCTCTTAATTTTAAACAAAGCATCTTTAGCCAACAAACAAGCTACACAGAAATGGATTGAATACTATTTAGAAAAAGGAATTTGTGCTATTTCAGTTGATTGTATCACTGGCGAAGGATTTTCTCAGCTTTCTCCCTCTGTAAAAAATATTTTAGCAGATAAAATAGAAAGAAACGAACAAAAAGGAATGTCAAAAAAGCTTCGTGCTATGTTTGTTGGTATTCCTAATGTTGGTAAATCTTCACTCATCAACAAGCTTTGTGGTTCTAAAAAAGCAAAGGTTGAAAATAGACCTGGCGTTACATTAAATAAACAATGGATCCCAACCAGTATTGGCTTTGACCTTATGGATATGCCTGGGGTTTTATGGCCAAAATTCGAAGAAAAGATTGTTGGCGAAAATCTCGCTATTACAGGAGCTATAAAGGACGCCATTTTAGATACGGAATACGTTGCTATGATTTTGTGTTCAAAACTAAAAAATATTGCTCCAAAAGAATTTATGACACGATACAAAATCAATGAAGCCGAACTAAATTCTTGTGAAACCGACTACGAGCTTTTTGAGTTGGTTGGAAGAAAACGAGGCTTTTTGATTTCTGGTGGTGAAATCAATACCGAGCGCACCGCTGCTACACTTTTAGAAGAATTTAGAAGTGCAAAAATTGGAAATATTACTTTAGAATTACCATAAACGGGGATTATTATGTTAGATTATTGTTTTGACAGCTCTCACAAAACTGAAACCATCAAAATTATTTGTGGTGTTGATGAGGCGGGTCGTGGACCTCTTGCTGGTCCAGTTGTTGCTGCAGCTTGTATTTTGCCAGAAGGAATTATTATTGAGGGACTTGATGACTCGAAAAAGCTAACCGAAAAAAAACGAGAGCAGCTTTTTAAAACTATTACTGAGGTTGCTCTTGACTTCTCTGTTGGATTAGCTACTGTTGAAGAAATTGAAGAAATTAATATTCTTAATGCTGCGATGCTTGCAATGAAACGTGCAATTGATGGTCTAAATACAGTTCCAGATTTAGCATTAATCGATGGTAATACTTCTCGTGGATTTACTGTTAATACAAAAACTGTTGTACATGGAGATGCAATTTCCCAATCTATCGCTGCAGCATCTATTCTTGCAAAGGTTACAAGAGATAGAATGTGCTACGAATTCGATAAAGAATACCCTGAATATGGATTTGCTAAGCACAAGGGCTATGGCACTAAGCTACATACAGACGCAATAAAAAAATATGGTATTACCCCAGTTCATCGCCCGAGCTTTCTAAAAAAATTAAAATGAGTATTGAATTTTCAAAAAGCTATGTAGGAAAATTTGGTGAAGATGTATGCACCAAATATTTAAAAAAATCGAAAAAATTAAAGATTCTTGAACGAAATTCTACTATTGGGCATTTAGAAGCAGATATAGTTGCTTATAACAAAGAGTACATTGTTTTTGTTGAAGTAAAAACTCGTAATATAGATAAAAATAATTATTCACGCCCTGCTGATTCTGTAAATAGCAAAAAGCGAACTAATTTAATTACATTTGCATATGCTTTTGTTAAGAAGCTCCCTACAAAATTTCGTAATCTCTCTATTCGTATAGATGTATGTGAAATATATGTTTGTGGGGACAAAAAACTGAAGGTAAGCGAGCTAAATTATATTGAAAACGCTATTACAGAATAATGATACCACTCTTTGATTTGCATTGTGATACACTACTTAAACTATTTTATAATAACTTAACCTTTGACAATAAAGCTCTCCACATAAATAAAAACGATTTTGCTAATTTTTCTCCTTATATTCAAGTATTATCCATATGGAGCGATAATAAATTAGATAATAAACAGTCGTTTGATCAATACAAAAAGATCCTTAACTATTCTAAAGCTTTAAACATTCGTTTTTCTCAAAAGCCCGCAGATTTAGATAGGCTTTCTTTCATTTTAGGCGTTGAAGATGCACGTTTGCTCAATGGCAATATTAATCGTTTATATTCCTTAGCTAGTGATGGTGTTAAAATTCTTACGCTTAATTGGCAAAATGAATCGATAATTGGTGGTGCTTGGAATACCAATTTGCCTCTATCAAAATTTGGATATGAGGTTTTGATTAAGTGCTTTGAACTAAACATTATTCCAGATTTATCTCATTCATCATATTTTGCATCAATGCAAGCATTAGAATATTGCTTAAAAAATAAAAAATCAATTTTATTTTCCCATTCTAATTCTTATGCTGTTTGTAATCACAAAAGAAATATAGATGACAATGCTTTTGTAGATATTATAAATACAAATTCGCTTGTTGGTCTTTCTCTTGTATGTGAGCATCTTAGCGATTCAAAATGCTCTATTGACAGTATTATTGAGCATATTTATCATTTTCTTTGTTTAGGTGGTGAAAATTGCATAGCTTTAGGCTGTGATTTTGATGGTACCGCCACTCTACCTACACCGATTTATAGTATAAAAGATCTAGTCATTTTATATGATCGCATTGAAAAGGAATTCGGAAGAACTTTAGCACAAAAAATTTTCTTTTTCAATGCTTATAATTTCTATTGTAAAAATATCATTTAAGAAAGGAGCTTACTATGTCACTTTATGTTATGGCAGATCTTCACTTATCTACCACCACAAACAAACCAATGGATGTTTTTGGTGCAAGATGGACTGACTATATGAATAAAATCAAAAAAAATTGGTCTTCTATCATAACAAATGAGGACACAGTTATTGTTCCAGGTGATATTTCATGGGCTATTGATTATAATGAGGCAATTGACGATTTTAAATTTATTAATGATTTACCTGGAAAAAAGCTTTTAGGAAAAGGAAACCACGACTATTGGTGGGGAACTATGGCAAAAAATCGCAAATTTATTACTGACAATAAATTTAATAGTATAGATTTTTTATTTAACAACGCTTATAAAGTCGAAAACTTTATTGTTTGTGGTACAAGAGGCTGGTATGTTGACGAAAAGCTTCAATCTACTGATAATGATGTTGAATACGATAAAATTGTTGCAAGAGAAAATGCTCGCTTAAAAACAAGCATTGAGGAAGCATTAAAGCTACGCGAAAGCAATGAAGAAATTTTGGTATTCTTCCACTTCCCTCCTGTTTTCAAATCGTTTGTATGTAAAGAATTTATTGACACTTTAAAGCATTATAATATTAAAAATTGTTATTTTGGTCATATTCATGGTGTTTATAATGTACCTCGTTCATTTACATACGAGAATATTAATTTTACATTAATTTCATCTGATTTTAATAATTTTGTACCAATGATTATTATGCCTTTAAATTATTGATTCGCCTATTTTTTTATTTATTTTTAAAATTATATTGACTTTTCTTATTTAATTATATATAATAGTTAAGTAAAAATACCATTGATCTATGGAGGAATATTAAAATGGCTTTAAAAAGCACAAATAAGGTTGAAACCAACCTTTATGAAATTGAATTTGATGCATCTAAGGAAGTTTTTGATGCCGCAGTTGAAAAGGTTTATCGCAAGGAAGTAAAAAAGATTAACATTCCTGGCTTCAGAAAGGGTAAAGCTCCTCGTTCTATCATTGAAAAGATGTATGGTAAGGGTGTTTTCTATGAAGATGCTGTAAACGAGATTATTCCTGAAGCATATGAAACTGCAATCAAGGAAACTGGCTTAACTGTTGTTAGTCGCCCTGAGTTTGATGTTGTTTCAATTGACGATAACGGCGTAGTTCTTAAGGCTAAGTTTTACGTTAAGCCTGAGGTTACACTCAAGAACTACAAGGGTATTGAGGTAACTAAAGAGGTTAAGGTGGTTACTGACGAGGATGTTAATACTGAAATTGATCAAGCTCGTTCACGTAATGCAAGAGTTGTTGATGTTGAAGGTCGTGCTGTTGAAAACGGTGATATCGCTGTAATTGACTACGAAGGCTTTGCTGACGGAGTTTCTTTCGAGGGTGGTAAAGGTGACAATTATAACCTTACAATCGGTTCTGGAAGCTTTATCCCTGGTTTTGAAGAGCAAATTATTGGTCACAATGTTGGTGATGAATTTGATATCAATGTTACCTTCCCTGAGCAATATCATTCAGAAGAGCTTGCAGGTAAGGAAGCTATATTTAAAATCAAGTTAAATGGCATTAAGTTTAATGAGCTTCCTGCTCTTGATGATGAATTTGCTAAAGATGTTAGTGAATTTGACACTCTTGATGAATATAAAGCTGACGTTAAGGCAAAAATTGAAAGCAGAAACGAAAAAGCAAGCGAAAATGCAGTTGAAGAACAAATCATTAACACTCTCATCGAAAACCTTGAGGCAGAAATCCCTGCTCCAATGTTTGAAAATGAAGCTGAAAACTTTGTTCGTGACTATGATTCCAGACTTCGTATGCAAGGACTTGACTTAACAACATATTGCAAGTACACAGGTCAAACACTTGATGATCTTCGTAATCAATTTAAGCCTATGGCTGAAAGACAAGTTAAGACTCGTCTTGCTCTTGAAAAGGTTGTTGAGCTCGAAAATATTGTTGCTTCTGATGAAGAGGCTGAGGCTGAATACGAAAACCTTTCTAAGGCTTATGGAATGAAGGCTGAAGATGTTAAAAATTATGTTGAGGTTGATGCTGTAAAGGCTGACATCTGTGTTAAAAAAGCAGTTGAATTTGTTAAAACTAACGCAAATGTAACTGTAAAATAAGATACTTCTCTTTACCGCTGTATATTCTCTACAGCGGTAATTTGAATATATACCAAATACGACAAAAATCTACTTTTAGGAGGATTAAAATATGGCACTTGTTCCAATGGTCGTTGAACAAACAAGTAGGGGTGAACGTTCATACGATATCTACTCAAGACTTTTAGAGGATCGTATAGTTTTTTTATGCGATGAGGTAAATGATGCTACAGCATCATTGGTTGTAGCACAACTTCTCTTCCTTGAGGCTCAGGACCCCGACAAAGATATAAATCTTTATATTAATAGTCCTGGTGGAAGTGTTAGCGCTGGATTAGCAATTTACGACACAATGAATTTTATAAAATGCGACGTTTGCACTACCTGTATTGGTATGGCAGCAAGCATGGGCGCCTTTTTGCTTTCAAGTGGAGCGAAGGGTAAACGTTTCGCCTTACCGAATAGCGAAATAATGATTCACCAACCTCTTGGTGGTGCTAAAGGTCAGGCAAGCGATATCAAAATTCATGCTGAACACATTTTAAAGACAAGAGAAAAATTAAACAAAATCTTGGCAAGCAATACTGGTAAGGAGCTATCTACTATTGAGCTTGATACTGAGCGTGATAATTTTATGAGTGCAGATGAAGCTTGCTCATATGGTCTAATTGATAAAGTAATTGATAAGAGAGCTTAACTATGAATGACAAAAAGGTTTGCTCCTTCTGTAAAAGGGGCGATGGTGAGGTTGAATTTTTAATTCCAGCGCCTGATGGCACAGCCTATATATGCCCAATGTGCATCGAGCTATGTAGCCAGCTTTTAGATGAGTATGACGAAGAAGCAAAATCAACTGATGATACTGATTTAGACAATTTTATGCTTGAACCTTTACCTACTCCAAAACAAATTAAAGACTTGCTTGATGAGTATGTAATCGGTCAGGACAAAGCCAAAGTTGCACTTTCTGTAGCAGTTTATAATCACTATAAGCGTCTCATTTATAATGAAAAAAATGAGAATTCCGAAAATGATGTTGAAATCCAAAAAAGTAATATACTTTTATTAGGTCCGACTGGTTCAGGAAAGACTTATTTAGCACAAACGCTTGCACATGCACTTAAAGTACCATTCGCTATTGCTGATGCAACAACACTAACAGAAGCTGGTTATGTTGGAGAAGATGTTGAAAATATTCTACTCCGCCTTATTCAAGCAGCTGAATTTGATGTAAAAAAAGCTGAAAAAGGCATAATCTACATTGATGAAATTGATAAAATTTCAAGAAAAAGTGAGAATCGCTCCATTACTCGCGATGTTTCAGGCGAAGGTGTTCAACAGGCTTTATTAAAAATCCTTGAAGGAACTACTGCAAATGTACCCCCTCAGGGTGGAAGAAAGCATCCAAATCAAGAATTTATTCAAATAAATACAAAAAATATTTTATTTATTTGTGGTGGTGCTTTTGATGGGCTTAGCAAAATTATCGAAGGTCGTAAGGGAAAAACTCTTATGGGATTTGGTGGCGATGTTAAGAGTAAAATTGTGGAACAAAATACAAAGGTTTTTGAAAATGTTTGTGCCCATGATATTGTTAAATATGGTCTAATTCCAGAGCTTGTTGGTCGTTTACCAGTTATTGTAGGACTTGATGAATTAGATGAAGCGGCACTAATTGCAATTCTCTCCAAGCCAAAAAATTCTATCGAAAAGCAATATAAAAAGCTTTTCGAAATTGATGGTGTTGAGCTTAAATTTACAAATGAAGCACTATCAGCAGTTGCAAAAAAGGCGATTGAACGCAAAACTGGTGCCCGTGGTCTTAGATCAATAATGGAAGAAATAATGACCGAAATTATGTTTGAAATTCCTTCAAACAAGGACATAATAAAAGTTGTTATAAATAAAGATTGTGTTGAAAATAATAAAAAACCAGCTTATATTTATAAATAACACGTAAAAATAAAAAAATGAGGCAGTTTTGCCTCATTTTTTTATGATTTTGGTCTGAGTAGCGGGATTTGAACCCACGGCCTCTACCACCCCAAGGTAGCGCGCTACCATCTGCGCTATACCCAGATACCAATTTACAACGCTGATATTATATCATATCTATTTTTACAAGTCAATAGATTTATTTTTTATTTTAAGTATTTTTAATCTCATTTTGGGCAATTTAATATATGAAATCTTTGATTTCAAATATTAATAAAATGGAGCTAAATATGAATAAGAAACCTAATCATTGTATTAAATGTACTGTAACATCCTGCGCAAATCATGCTGATAAGGAAAACTATTGTGTATTAGATACCGTTAAAATTGGAACTCATGAATGCAATCCAACTGTTTCACAATGTGTTGACTGTGAGTCCTTTGTTTTAGGTAAAAATTGTTCTGATAATTCTTGCAATTTATAATTGTTAAAGCAGGCGCGTTAGCGTCTGCTTTTTCCATAAGAATATACCACTACCCTGCTTTTTTGATTTTTTCTTTTCTGTACTCTGTGTTTTATCTTACATTTTAATTTGTGTATCATCACATTAATTGGTTTTAAAACTAAAAATCCACCAAAATTTAGAATTATTAAAAAATAATAAATTGTATATTCAATTATTAAATTTGATAGTTTTCCAAAAATTAGCTTGTATACAAAAAAGCCAAGAAGAGTTGCGCCATAAATATACCATCTAACCTGTCCGTTATTATAGCCAAACAAAAATATTGCCATCATTGGTGTTATTATTATAAAATATATTATATCTAATACAATTTCTAACACTTTATCAAGAATTATTTTTCTTTTTGTCCCCTTATACGTTAAAGGATTTTTAATATACTTATATTCTTTTTTTGAAAATTTTTCTTTGAAAGAATCTGAAAAGCTGCCTTTTATTAATATTCTTTTTATAATGTTTAAAAAATAATACAGTATAGCAAAAAAGACACCAACAAAAATGAATTTAATGAATACAGTGCTTTCTTCAAAAATAGTACCTTGATTTATCAATTATTTAAAAAATCCCCCCGTTTTTTTCTTTTTTGACAAATCTTTATTAAAATAAAACATACCAGTAATTAATCCATTTAAAATCAATTCGCCATTTTCAGAATTAAATTTTTCTATTTTTAAATTTTCACCCTCAATTGTGACTCCAAAGTTTTCAACTTGAACTACAATTTCCTTATCGTCAAAGCTGGTTACATCGCTTGCGCCAGTAAGTTCCATTCTTTTTCTTCCCTTTATTATTACATCGTGCCTTATTTCGTCTATCTTATCTGCCATCATACTATTCTCCTCGACTTAAAACGTAATTGTATGTAATAATATATGAAAAAAAGCCCGAATATATTACTCGGGCAGGACCTCATATAAAGAAGAAGCGTCGTCTTTTCTTATTACATCTTTAACATCAGTTACCTTAATTTTCAGCTTTTTTTCTCCAAAAGTGATTTCAATCACATCTCCAATTTTAACATCATATGATGCCTTAACTGGTTTTTGGTTTACATTAACATGTGAAGCGTCGCATGCCTCATTAGCTATTGTTCTTCTTTTAATTATTCTCGTTACCTTTAAATATTTATCAATTCTCATATAAACCTCGAAAAAAATGGTGTTGCAAATGCAACACCATTTTAAATTACGCGTTAACCTTATCCTTAAGTGTCTTACCTGCAGAGAATTTAACCTGCTTAGATGCAGCAATATCAATTGCCTCGCCTGTCTTAGGGTTACGACCTGTTCTAGCTGCCTTACCCTTTACTTCGAATGTTCCAAAGCCGATAAGCTGGATTTTCTCACCCTTAACAAGAGCATCTTCAAATGCTGCAAATACAGCGTTGATCGCTGCCTCTGCGTCCTTCTTCTTAAGATCTGCACTCTGTGCTACTACTTCAATAAGTTCTGATTTGTTCATTGGTTTTTTCTCCTCTTCTTCTTTGCCATATTCTTACGGCTTTTGTTGTCTTAATTATATCACGATTATTTGCATTTTTCAATAGTTTTATTTAACTTTTTTACAAAAAATTCTATTTTTTTTGCCTTTTTTTATATATTTTTAACATTTTTTTGATAAAAATCCAATTTTGGTAAAAACTTTAACTATTTTTTCTCCATGAGGTAATAATTTAATCTCGTTATTTGTTACCGTTTTCGTTCTTAAAATCATAAACAAATATATTACCACAGATAACAATATGCAAATAACAGTTGCTATTTTCCCAGGCATTATAAGGTCTAATGCCAAATAAATTAACGCACTTGTTCCTATAGAAAATACACCACAAAATAGTGGTAAAACAAATATTTTTTTAACATTTGGAAGTTTACCAACATATTTCACAGTAAAGAAAATATTTAAGCTTGCTGCAGTAAAGTAGCAAAGAACTGTACTAATTGGTGCTCCATATATTCCCAGATTGCCTATTAGAAAATAATTCGAAATTAATTTAACTATTGCTCCTGCAAGCATTGAAAGTATAGGTAATTTTTGCTTTCCAGCTGTATTTAAAAACGCGTTTGTCGAGGCAATTAAACCCAACAAAACAACGGACACCGCCCCAATAGACAGCCAACTAGATGCTCTATTAACAGATGATTCAGTGAACATAAGAAGATCAAGAATCGGTTTTGAGAATATTCCTAAGCCAAGTGCACATGGTATTGAAATTATATTAATAACACGCAGACTAAACGCCCTCATATTATCGCTACCAGCTAAATCATTTTTAGCAATTGCAGATGAAATCAATGGTACAAGTGCATTTGCAATTGGATAAATTAGTATTGTTGGTAAATTTATCATTGATATAACAAGTGTTGTATAATCACCATACAAAACCCTTACCATATCTTCTCCGACACCCGATTCTAACAAACGACTTTGAACCATAAATGTATCTATAATTGTTGTAAGAGATAATACTGATGAGCTAATGGTAATAGGAACTGCAATTGAAATTAACTCTTTAATTATACTCTTAGTTTTTATTTCACTTTTATCAGACTCTACTAAATCATGATTGTAAAATTGCTTTTCTTTAAAAAATAATTTTCTTACATAAAGATAGCACATACCTAAAAATACACCAACGGTTACACCTAATATCGTAAAAGCTGCTACAGTGTAGGTATCGTACCCCATGGATATAGCATATATAGCAAATCCAACACCAACGCCCACTTTACAAACCGCCTCAATAAATTGAGAAATAGCAGTTGGACGCATTAACTGATATCCTTGAAAATATCCTCTTAAGCAGCTACTGATACAAATAAACAATAACGTTGGAGCTACTGCAATAATACATATTGTTGTATCTGGCGCAGAAATAAACTGGGCGATATTTTGTGAAAAAATTATCATCAAGCTTGTTAATATAGTACCTATAATTATGAACATTATCAAGGCGACATCATATGTTTTTTTAGCTTCCTTAAGCTTTCCTCTTGCCTTACACTTTGAAATCATTATAGAGATTGCAATCGGTAATCCAGACGTAGAAATAACATATAAAAAAGCATATATTTCATATGCAGTACTATAATAACCTGCTCCCTCTGACCCAACAACAGTATTTAAAACAATTTTTGAAATCAGACCAACCGACTTTACAAGAATACTTGCAATAGTCAAAATCGCTACTCCAGAGAAAAACATATTAACAGGACTTTTTTTCTCTGTTTTTACATTTTTACTCAAAATTAATCTTTCCTTCTATTTTTTCCTAAAAATTCAGTATATAATGACTCATCTGGAATATAATCATAGCTAATTTCATCAAAGTCATCAAATTTTTTCATTAGAATCTTAGCGTTACTATAATAAGGACTATTATTTGGTATTTCACTAAGAGCTTCTTGTATATAGTTTTTCATTAAAAATAGCTCATATCCCATAAATGAATCTATTTGTACTTGACAAATATCTTTATTGGGAAAAATTGACTTATCCTCGTTTTCACGAACAGTTTCCCATAGAAAAAATGTAAAATCAGGACTGGCTCCTCTAAATTTTCTATCACGAACGATGCGTCTTATCAATCTAATTTCATGCTTAGAGAAAAATATGCCGTTTACACAGACATCTTCGCAAACATTTATAAATACACCCTCATATTCTTTATCAAAAAGTGTATAAACATCAGGATAGACAGCTTGTATGCCTTCAAACATTAATATTTCGTTCTCTTCTATTTCGTGAACATTTACCCCTATTCTTTTTTGTGATATAAAATCAAAGATAGGTACTCTAATAACATTTCCTGCCTTTGCATCTTTAATGCATTTTTTTAGCAAGTCAACATCTAATACATCAACTGAATCGTAGTCAATTTTTTTATTTTTATCAACAATTCGCCCTTCATTTCTCTCTTTAAAAAAATCATCGATTGAAATTATCGTAACCTTCTTACCAATGCTTTCAAAATCATCTATCAATTTTTTTGCAGTAGTAGTCTTTCCAGAGCATGTTGGACCCGATAATAAAACTATATTTTTATTGCTATCAATTACTTTTTTGATTGCAGTTGTTAATCGTTCTTCAAAATCCCTTTCGCACCTGTTTACAAAATCTATTTTATCTTGTTCACAGGCGAATGATACAGTTATACTTTTCATAATTATTTCTCCGTATGAAAGAAGTTGATTATTTCTCCTATATCACTTTTGTTATTCTGCAAATATTCATATGGATATTTTTTAGAAAATATTCTTAAAATATCTGTTTTGCCATTATTATTTTTCGCAAGCTTTGTTGTAGCACCTGCTCCAATACCAAAAACAGTATGTGCATCACTCATCATTAAAACATTGTATATACCGAGCTTGTCTTTTTTAGAATAACCAACATTTTCTAAATCCGCTATAGTATTTTTTTGTCTATACATATAATATGGAATATATCCATTTTTAGTAAGGGCATCATAGCTATATTCCACACTTTTTTTAGCTACCTCTCCACTTTTTTCATAAATACTTGAATCGTCTCTTAAAATTTGAGCTGACTTTTTTACTGAAAATGAATGAACCGTTATATTTTCAGGATTTAATTCAATTATTTTATCAATTGAGGCTTTGAAACTCTGCTCATCATCACCATCTAAGCCTGCAATTAAATCAGTATTAATTATCTCAAAATTATATTTATCTACAAGGTCGTATGCGTTTAAAAAATCGTCTGTTGTATGCTTTCTTCCAATATTAATTAAAACCTGATCGTTTAGTGTTTGTGGATTTACACTAATTCGTCTTACACCATACTTTTTTAAAACTTCAATTTTATCGTTAGTAATTGTGTCTGGCCTACCACATTCAACTGTAAATTCATCTAACTTCCACAACTCGATCTTGTTATTTATGTTTGATAATAATATATCTAATTGTTCTGCACTTAGTGTAGTTGGAGTTCCACCACCAATATAAAGCGAAACAACCTTGAGATCGAGCCTGTTAATCACATTTATTTTTTCCTCAAGCTCGTATAATAAATGATTTATATATTCAGGAATTAAATCAAACAACTTTTTTGTTGAATATGAAACAAATGAACAATAAGCACATCTTGTTGGACAAAATGGTATTGAAATATATATGCTACATGCGTTTTGAGTATATTTTTTTAAAATAGAATTCTCATTAAGTGCGACATCAAGTGCTAATCTTGCTTTATTCTTGCTTAATAAATATTCGTTACAAAGTATATCAAGAGCAGTGTCGTATCCATAGCATTGATAGATTTCCCAAGCTACCTTAGAAGGCCTAATTCCTGTCAAAATCCCCCATTCGATATCTCTTCCTGTTAGTTGTTTTCCAACTGAATAAACAGCTTTTCCAATCACAGACTTAGATATGCGTTCATATGTAACATTTTCTTTAAATGGTACATATGTATTAGATTTAGCTATTTTGCCGTTATATATTAACTCACAATCACACGAAATCCCATCATTTGTATCTTTCGTGTTAAGCTTTAAAATCCCATTTGGATTAGATTCATTTTCGGGAAATTTTTCACCATGAAAAAACATCATACAAAGAGACTGTACGTATGTTTTATTGATTTTTCCATCAAGTATCAGTCTCACTTGCTTCTCCTTTTATCTTCCTGTGCCAATAGCTCTTGTTACTCTTATAACATCCTTAATTCCTCTTATTCTTGATATTATAGAATTAAAATGTCCGATATCTCTACAAGAAATTGTCATATTAATCAAGGTTGTATCTTCTATATTTTTTGTATTAATAGAAACTATGTCAATTCTCATTTCAGATAAAGCCATTGAAATTTCAGCAAGAATTGACATTCTATTAGTTACTAATATTTGAATTGCAGACTCATATGAGGATTTATAAGAATTACTTGCTGGAGTATCCCACTCTGCTTTTACGAATCTAGTCGCGTTTTCCTCATCGGCATATGCGTGTCTTACATTTGGGCAATCGGTTTTGTGTATAGATATTCCGTATCCCTTAGTTATAAAACCTATAATACTCTCACCAGGCAACGGATTACAGCATTTTGCAAATTTAACTGCACATCCGTCCTCACCATCAACCAAAACACCACCAGTTGATTTTCTTTTGTGTTTCGTTTGTGAAATGTTTGGTTCAATTACAAGATTTTGAAGTTCTTTTTGCTCTTTATCCTTATAATTCTTGTCATATTCGTCTCTAATCTTGGTTTGAATCTTGGAAAATGCAAGACCACCGTATCCAATTGCATTAAACAAGTCATCAATATCAGCCATATTAAAGCGCTTAGAGACAGACAAAATAATATTTATTTTGTCTTCTTCGCTTATGCTCTTATACTTAGCCATTTCTTTTTCAACAGCAGTTTTACCATACGAAATGTTTTCATTTCGCATTTCTTTTTTAAACCATTGTCTAATTTTATTTCGAGCTTCACCAGTCTTAACAATATTTAACCAATCACGAGTTGGACCTTTTGTTGAATTAGATGTGATAATTTCAACAATATCACCATTTTTAGGTGTAGAATCAATAGGTGCAATTCTTCCATTAATTTTACCACCAACCATTTTGTTACCAACTCCAGTATGAATTTTATAGGCAAAATCAATTAGAGTCGCACCAAATGGTAGCGCAACAACATCTCCCTTCGGGGTAAAAACAAAGGTTTCATCGTGAAAAATATCAATCTTAAAGGTATGAATAAAGTCCTCGGGATCAATTGCTTCCTTCTCTGTATCAATAAGTCTTGAAATCCAGTCAAGCTTCTTATCAATCTCTGCACTCGACTTTTCTCCACTTTTGTACTTCCAGTGTGCAGCAATACCATATTCAGCAATTTGATGCATTTCTTTAGTTCTAATCTGTACCTCAAACGGTATTCCGTCTTTACCTATTACAGTTGTATGAAGCGACTGGTACATATTTGGCTTAGGAGTTGAAATATAATCTTTAAATCTTCCAGGAACAGACTTATACATTTCATGTATTAAGCCCAAAACCGTATAACATTCAAGCTCTGTATCAACAATTATTCTCAACGCATAAAAATCATAAATCTCATCAAAGGATTTATTTTGATTGTACATTTTTCTATATACGCTATATACCGTTTTAACACGACCATTAACAGAGAATTTAATTGCTGTTTTAGCAAGCTCGCTCTCAACGTTACCTTTTACTGTTTCCATAAAATCAACGTTTTTGCCATATTTTTCGTCAATATGTCCTTTAACTTCGGCATATCCAAAAGGATCGAGATACTGAAGCGCATATGACTCAAGCTCTTGCTTAATTTTTTGCATACCTAATCTATGAGCTAATGCAGCATAAACATGCATTGTTTCAAGGGCTGTTAAACGACGCTTAGCATCCTTTTTAACATACAATGTTCGCATATTATGTACTCTATCGCAAAGCTTGATAAAAATTACTCTAATATCCTTTGACATTGCAAGAAGCATTTTACGTATACTCTCAATTTGTGCTTCTTCCTTGTCTTCAACATTAATAGATTTAATCTTTGTAACACCATCTACAAGTAACGCAACATCAGAGCCATATAGCTTAGTAATTTCCTCCAAATCCGTTTTATCAGGGCAATCCTCTACTGTATCATGTAAAAGTGCAGCACAAATGGAATCGGTGTCTAAGCCAAGCCCAGCTACAATTTCAGCTACAGAAACAGGGTGCATGATGTATGGTTCTCCACTTAGACGCACCTGTCCCTCATGCATTTCCTTAGCATACAAAAACGCCGATTTAATTTTGTCAATATCATAATGCTTTCCACTTTTTTCTATTACGTTTAAAAGTGTTTGTATCTCTATATATTTCTCAGTTTCCATTTGAGCTCCTTATGATCTCATTTAAATTGTTGCTTTAATTTCTTTAAAATGTTTGATTTTTCTAAATTCGCCTTAACCTTAGGATATGAAAAACGAAAAGAAAACGAATAGTCGTCAATAAAATCAATATTAACAATATTTAACTCCCTAAAAATGCTAATAATAAACTTAATTTTAACATAATTCAATGAGCTTTCGTTCGACAAATCAGAAAGCAACCTTAGATAGCGATAATTATTTTTTCCCACTCTTGATGATTGATTTAAGAAATTATAAACCTTCATGCAATCATCTCTAGAAGGAACAACATAATCATATGCTAAGTCGGAAACCCCCATTTTTGTATTTTGAAAAAGCTCTTCATTTATCTTTTCAAAATGAACATTTCTTTCGCTTAACTTAACGTCCTTTAAGCTAATTTGTGCGTTAGTTATTCCATTAAATTCATTGATTTCAAGATTAAACGCAACGTCAACCTCATCGCCTCTTGAAAACATAAAGTCCTGTGGCGAAACAGAAAAAAACATTGCCGTATAATCATAACCATCTTTAGATAATGTTAACCTCAAGTGACGATTCATTCCAACAGGAACAATATCCTTTATTACAACATTTCTTAACATGAACGTAGGTGTTGGGTTAGATGCACCACAGGGTTCAAGACAAGAAATTTCTCTTGCTAAATTAACATTAACATCGCAAGAAGATATTTCGCAATCAATATCGAGTAGTCTAACAGGCTCTGTACCATCAAAGGAGTTAGTTGCAAATTTCTCCATTCGAGCCCTAAATTCCTCTATATGCTTGCGTTTAATTGTCAATCCTGCAGCCAGCTCATGACCTCCATATTTTTCAAGAATATCAGAACAACTGTTCAATGCCTCTACCAAGTTTAAGCCACCAAGACTTCGACCTGATCCTTTACCTACTGCCTCTGGCGAATTTGGATCATCGTTTCCTTCAAAGGATATAAGAATTGAAGGAACACCATATCTTTCAGATACTCTTGCGGATACTATTCCTATAACGCCATTATGCCAATCATTATTATCTAAAACGAAAATACTTTTCCCTATATAGCCATTATTTTCGATTATTTCATATGCTGTATCAGCAATCCTGTTTTCAGTAGCTTGTCTTTCTCTATTAATCTCACATAGCTCCAAAACATAATCATATGCCTTTTGCTTATCTTTTTCTAAAAACAAATTTGCAGCGATATTAGCAGAGCTTATACGTCCTGCTGCATTAATCCTTGGAGATAAGGTGTACCCAACAAAGTTAGAGTTAATTTTTCTCTTTGTTTTGGCTTTATAGCTTTTGCCTTCACCATTTGAACAAATATCTATTAATGTGCTAAGACCAACTTTATCTGTTTTTTCTGCTCTTGCTAATCCGATAGAAATTATTATTCTATTTTCATCGATAACTGGCATTACATCGGCTATTGTTCCTATAGCAGTCAAATCAGAATAATCATATGCAATTTTACGTGTTGCATCCCAAATATCAATGCCTGCTCTTACAGATTCTAATGCACATAGAAACTTAAAAACAACGCCAACACCAGCTAAATACTGAAAAGGATAAGTTGAATCTTTTCTTTTCGGATTGATTACAGCTACTGCATTAGGTAAAACATCGCTGCATTCATGGTGGTCAGTGACAATTGTGTCTATACCTAGTTTATTTGCATAATCAATCTCGTCAATTGCTGTAACACCTGTGTCAACTGTAATCATTAAGTTAGTATTATTCTTCCTTAATGTATCTATCGCCTCCGTAGACACACCATATCCCTCAAGCTTACGATTAGGAATATAGTAGTCAACAATTCCACCTATTTTTTCAAGATATAGCTTCAATATACAGACAGATGTAACACCATCAACATCAAAATCGCCATATATAGTAATTTTCTCTTTTGTATCGACAGCCTTTAGAACTCTTTCAATTGCTTTATCTATATCGTTTAGCAAAAAAGAATTATGTATTACCTCTTGACCTTTTCTAATAAAGTCTTTCGCACTATTAACATCCCTATATCCTCTATTGACAATCAAGGTTGCTAAAATTCTACTAATTCCAATTTTAGATGACATTTCATTAATAATTGATGAATCTTCGGTTTTAGCTATAATATTCCAAATTTTATTACTTTTCATAATTTCCTTTATTTATAATCGCAAGTGCGATATTTGTACCATCTATTGCTGCACTCATAATTCCACCTGCATACCCAGCTCCCTCACCACCAGGATAAACATTCGAATCATCAAGCATTGTGTAATTTGCACCTCTTAATATTCTTATAGGTGCAGAGGTTCTCGTTTCGACCCCTGTTAAAGGTACATCCTTTGCATTGAACCCTTTAATTTTTTCGCCAAATTTTTGAAACCCAAGTCTTAAATAGTCGCACACAAACTTCGGTAAAATTTTATTCAAATCAGTCATTTTAGTAAAGTTGTGCATATAAGAAGGCATAATCCTTTTTGGCTCATGGTACACTTTTTCTTCATAAAAATCGCCTAATGTCTGCATTGGTGCACTATAATTCGAACCTGCATTAATAAATGCCTGTTTCTCTATGTTTCTTTGAAAATTGATCGCGGATATGGGGCTTGAACCATAATCTTCTCTGTCAACTTGAACAACTATGGCTGAGTTAGAATTTTTTCCATTTCTTGCATTATAGCTCATACCATTTACAACGATTGAATTTTCTTCGCTCTGTGCTGCGACAACCTCTCCACCTGGACACATACAAAAAGAATAAACACCCTTGTTATTATATCTATGAGAAATATTGTAACTTGCAGAGCCCAAATCAAGTGTCATGCCATGTGAGCCATACATAGCTTCGTCAATATCTGCACGTAAATGTTCAACTCTAACACCAACCGAAAAGGGCTTAGGCTCAATCGCAGTACCTCGTTTTAATAGGTATTCATAGGTGTCTCGTGCACTATGTCCTATTGCTAAAATCAAATTTGAATATTTGTATTCACCATTTGTAGTTTTTGCAACACCATTTTCAAAGGAAATCAGGCATGTATTATAATAAATTTTCCCACCTAAGCTTTCAATTTCCTGTTCGATATTTTTAACAACATTTCTTAGTATATCCGTTCCAATGTGTGGCTTTGCACTATAAAGAATCTCAACAGGTGCACCATGATCGTAAAGCTCTTTTAACACAAACGAACACTTGGGGTCATTAATTCCAGTTGTCAGCTTTCCGTCAGAAAATGTTCCTGCTCCACCAGCGCCAAATTGAATGTTAGTGTTTAGGTCAAGTATTTTTTCATTATAAAATTTACTAACCTTTTCAACACGAGTATCTACATCAGCACCTCTCTCAATAACAACAGGCTTCAAACCAGCACGAGCTAATGCAAGTGCAGAAAACATTCCACAAGGACCGAACCCCACTACGACAGGTGGATCATTAGGAAGACTTCCTTTGAAAGAAAAATCAATTTTGTCATCATTGACAATCTTAAGCTGATTTTTTCTTAAAAACTCATCATTGATATTTTTTATTGCCTCAGCTTCAAGACATACCGAATAGACAAGCTTTATTTCATCTTTATTTCTAGCATCAATAGAACGCTTATAAATAAAAAAGTTATCAAAATTTGAAAAGGCACGAGTTCTTTTCAACCGTGCCCTTGCAATATCAAATATCTCTTTATTCGATAAATTGTTTGATGCTTTTATTTGCTCAACAATAATTTTCATACTATTTTTTCAACTCAATCTCAATTGTATAATTCTCTATCTCTTGAGCTAAATATCCAGTACCATCTTTGTTTTTGATTATTACAATTTTACTAGCATCAAAATCAGCAAGCTGACTGTTTGTTCCAGAAACATACGCATAAAACTCTTTTACTTCATTGTCAATCGTTGCTTGAATCTCATATGTATCTGTTTCAATATTGTTATCTGTTTCAGAAGCGTAAACCCAAATTCCTATCGCTACTAAACAAGAAATAATTATTGCAACAATTTTACCAATTTTATTCTTTTTAGGAGTTTCTTCCTCCATAACATCATGCATAGCGGAAATATCAATTTCAGTTGTTTTAGTAAATTTATCCATTATTGATTCTCCTTTGCATTTTCTTCTGTATGTATAACTACCTTTGAACCAAACTTTTTCTTAGTTTCAGATGATTTTTGCACGAGATATTCCTGTAGCTTCTTCTTCATTGTTGCTTTTGTGAAATTTCTAAAAAGCTTGCCCTCATGAGCAATAGAAACAATTCCTGTTTCTTCAGAAACTACAACAGAAACACAGTCACTTATTTCACTAATTCCAATCGCTGCTCTATGACGAGTACCTAATTCTTGAAAAACATCTCTACTAGATTCAAGAGGTAATAAGCATGCAGCGGAATGAATTCTATTAGCTCTAATTACAACAGCACCATCATGAAGTGGAGCTTTATTAAAGAATATGCTCTTTAATAAAGTGGAACTAAACTGTGCATTAACAATTGTTCCAGTAAGGATAATATCACCCAATTTAGTATTTCTTTCAAATACAATAAGTGCTCCAGTTTTTGTCTTTGCTAAATCAAAAACTGCCTCAGTAAACTCATCAATCATAGCATTAGTAGGGGTAGCGTTACGTTGATCACTAATACTCTTAAAGCCTCTAATGGAGCTATCACCGATTTTTTCAAGAGCAGAGCGAAGTTCTGGCTGGAAAATTAAAGCAAGTAAAACTATTCCAACTTGGAAGAAATTAGAAAGGATAAATTGCATAGCTCTTAAATTGAGCAATTCGCAAACAACCAAGAATATTAATAAGATTCCTACACCTATTGCAAGCTTACCTGCACGTCTAACTTTTATAAATGTGTAAACACTATAAATGACCACGGTTAGAAAAATTATGTCTAAAATATCAAAGAAATTAATTCTTGAAAATAATGCTAAAATATGCCAAAACCAATACATTTTCATCCTCCTAAAAACTGTATATTATAAGTATATCATATAATATTAAATTTTACAAGAATTTTAACAAAAAAGCTGATTAAATTTCAATCTGCTTTTATTTTTGTTTAATCATAAACGAGCTTCGCCCCGCCAAAATCAGACACGTCCCCCATAAAAATCGATATTAATTTATAATTTCTCTTTCTTAACCACTGTTTAACCTCCGATTTTTCTCTTAAATTATCAATAGATCCAAAAAAATATAGAGTCTTGTCAAAAATGTAGCCACTCCCCCCGACAAAACCACAATTATAGCCCTCTAATTTAATATCACAATTAGAAACTAAAAGTGTATCTATTCCTTCACTTACAAGTGCATCAAACATTCCTTTATCAGATGTTATAGCAGAATTTTCATCAATTGCTAAAGTTGAGCAACACGAATATCCCTGATTTACATTTATTATTTTATAATGATTGATCTCTGCATAATCTAAAATTTCTTTCACCACATAAGCCTTTTTGCAAAATATTCTTTTTCCTATTACAAGAACATTTAAACCTATATCATATGGATATATCGCCTTGCATTGTTGATTTGATTTTATAATGTTATATCCTGTAATTTTTGCAAAAACATCAATATTTTTCTCATAATAGTCACTATAGCAAAAAATTGTTTTATCAATTATGCAAATTAACATATCTGCATGTGAACAAATAGGTTTATCTAATTTATCGTATGGTTTCAATCCAAGTGTTTTGACACCCGTTATACTCTCTATCTTCTCTGCAATTTTATCATTAACTAATATTTTCATAATCTCACCTTAAAATGAAAAAAGACCGTAAAAATACGGTCTAACTTTTTCAAAACTTAGATGGCGCGTGTTACCTTGCCAGAACGAAGACAACGTGAACATACATTAACTGTCTTGTTTGAACCGTCAACAACTGCCTTTACTTTTCTGATATTTGGTTTCCAAACTCTGTTTGTTTTACGGTTAGAGTGAGAAACATTGTGTCCAAAAGAAACACCTTTTCCGCATACAGAACAAATAGCCATTTTTACACCTCCGTTTATGCATATAAGACTAATGTCATAAAATTACGATTAGTATTATAGCACAGTATTTTTATAAATGCAATAGTTAATTTTAAAAAATTATTTATTTTTTTCTATTTTTTTCATTATTTTATCAAGAGATATGCCATATTTACTTGCAATATCGCTAGCATAACTTCTACCATCTGGTTTTTTTCGAGAAATGACAAAACTTCTTTCTCCCTCTTCCATTCCAGCCACAAGAGTGTCTATTCTCTCTCCACCCATTTTAATGCAGTTATCATTTATGTTATCTATCATAGAAGATAATTCATGCAAGTGAGTTGAAAAAACACCTCTACACTTAGCCATGGAAATGCCTGATAACACCTCAGATGCAATATAAGATGCTTCATAAGAACCTGTAGATGAAAGCGATTCATCGAGTAAAACTAAGCTATACTCGGTAACAAAATTAAAGATATCATCTAGTCTTGCGCATTCTTCGCCAAGTCTGCCCTTATCAATCGTATCCTCTGCATCGGTAGGAAAATGAGTAAAAATTCCATCTACTGGACTTATTTTTGCTTCTTTTGCTGGAACTGGTAAACCTAATTGACACAATGCAAAGATGTGCCCTATTGCACAGGTTATAACAGATTTACCACCTCTATTTGGTCCTGAAAGAACATAGAACATTCCATTTTTATCAAAAGTAAAATCATTTAATACAAGCTTTTCATTAAGCTTTGTTGCTACTACAGGATTATATAATCCTTTTATATCAAAAATTTTTTCTTCTTTTTTAAACATTACTGGAAATGTTAATTCGTTACCGGTTTCTTTGATTGTATTAACAAATTCAACTGCTTTTACAACAAATTCAAATTCAGGTGCTAACTTAATTAAGAAATCTGAATTTTCTAAAACATATGTATCAACTACCTTTTTCCATGACTTCATAGAGCCTTTAAATACATCATTGAGTGCATTAAACATCGCTGTATTAAGTGCACTTTGCTGGTTGTCATTAACTCCTTTTTTAAATGGGGTTAACGTTGCAATACATGTATATTCATTGCTTTTAAAATCAAGTCTTAAGATTTTCTGTAACAAATCACCAGATTTAAAGCGTTCATTATTCACACTTAAAACCCCTGCTTTTTCAGGGAGTAAACGAGAATCAAGGTTTACACCAATTGTAACACTTTTCACCTCCCTAACTCTTGATGTCAGCTCCTTTAATCTTTTATTAAGATCCTTATAATATTCACTCTCTACAAGCTCAAATATATTATCTGTTAAAGTCTTAAAAGCCTCACTTTTAAGATTGTCCTTTATATCCTTTAGGCCATTATACAATAGCTCTACTGCTGTTATGTAAAGCTCAATTTCAGTTATACTATAAAGATATGAATCAACGCTTTGGTTCTCATCGCTTAAACGACGTATTTCGGATATATCATTTAACACTGGAGAGAGCTCAAGCAGTAGCTGGCTTAGTTTTTCATTCACAATTAAATCCGAAAACATTCTTTGACGGTATTCGATCGTTTCTTTATCATCAGAGAAAAATACACTAAGTTTTCTTCCAGTTAAATCGAATACATGATTCAATTCTAAGGAATGAAGTGTTTCCTCTGAAATGTTAAGCATTTTTAATTGATTATTTTCAAAATCCACGATTTTATCTAATGGATAAATTAAACTGATATTTTTTTGCATTTTTACTCCTCTTATTGAGATTTAAATTTTCTGTTCTTTTTTATTGTTTTGTCTTTTTCTTTTAAAGTAGCGCTCATGTAAAAACTTTTTAAACATTTTGAATAATGGTTTCTTATATTTTCCCTCAGTTTTTAGAATAGCCACAAAAAAACTAAACTTATCATTTACTATATCTGTAAGCGTTTTTGATTGGTTAGAGGATAATAAATGATAAATAGCTTCAATAAACTCAGCTCTTTCGCTTTCATCAATATCATAATATAAATTCTTCATAAATTCATAGAATTTAATTGATTTTTTGTCTGGTCCATTTGCTAACACAAACGAACCACTCTCAATTTCCCATGTGAAGGCATCATGCTGATAAAAGCCCTTAGCATTGCTTATAATATGTCTCATACTTCCTGCTGAATCAAAAATAAGACCAACAATAGCAGATTGAGGTAATATCTTAACAATCTTTTTTGAAATTTCATCATTAGAATATTTTTCAACAAAATCCTTTTGAAATCCAGGTCCATCAAAACTGTGAACAGAAATTATTCTTTGCTGTATTTCCTTTTCTGCGGTAAGTGCGGCATATTCGGCTAAATTTCCACCCTTTGAATGTCCACCTAAATAAATATTTCCTTTGGAGCAGTTAGCAATTTTAGATAAGTATCTCCCGCTCTCTTCCTGCGATGGAATTGGAGTCATAGTCGATAAATTTAGACTTTCTTTCCAGCCGACAATTGTGTCATCTGTACCACAATAGCCGATATAAGCATCTCCAAAAACATCAAACCACATAGCCGAAAATTGCTTTTGACTACTTAAATCAACCTCGTTTACATAATTTTTAATCATTATATTTTTAAATCTTTCGGTGTTAGAAACTAACATTAACAGATTATAAATTTTATCAGTAGGAAGAATTGCGCCAATGCTTTTTAAATTCTTTTGATTGAATACTAACTCAGAAAGTTCACAAATGGTCACACCTTGTGTATTGATTTTCTCAACAATATCATCAGCATAAGGAATATAACATAGTTCACAAAATATCATTGAATCAATTTCATTTAACGGAACATAGCTAAACGGAATGTCGCCACGCCACCTAAGATATTCGGTAAAATTTGCCATATTTCCCTCCAAAAAGTTAGTTTATATTTTAATTATAACATTTTGATATTTAAAGTCAATATTTTTTACACAGAGTTTTTCAACATTTAAAGGAATTTTTGATATTTTTCTGTTAAAATTCACTTACATTTGGCTATGTTAACTAAATTATTATTAATTTGTAAAGAATTATATTCAAATTGTACAATTTTGTTGACAAATTTATATTAAAGTGTTATTATAATAGAGTAAAAGGGGGGATATCATGGCATTTGGCGTTACTTTTAAAAGATTTGAAAAAAAATTTCTTTTATCTCCCGATCAATTTTCTAAATTAAAAATCGAAATTGATAAACACTTCGAGCCTGATAAATATGGTCAAACAAAGATTTGCAACTTGTATTATGATACCGATGACTACGTTCTTATAAAGCGCTCAATTGATAAGCCAGTTTTCAAAGAAAAGGTTAGACTTCGTACATATGGTATTCCTTCCAATGAAAGCGTTTCTTTTTTAGAGGTTAAGCGAAAATTTAATAAAATTGTATATAAGCGTAGAATTCATCTTCCCTATGTAGAAGCCATTGAATTTGGTAAAAATAATTACAAGGATGAAAAAACGCAAATTTCAAAGGAGCTTAATTATCTCTTTGAATTTTACAACACGTTAGCACCTCGATTCTATATTTCTTATGATAGATGTGCTTATTTTTATAAGGAAACAAGCGATATACGCATAACCTTTGACACAAACCTTACATGGCGTAATTACGATTTAGACTTACGTCATGGATCGTACGGTGAACAATTATTACCGGATGGATATACGATTATGGAAATTAAGGTTCCTAACACTGTACCATTGTGGCTTGCAAAGCTTTTATCTGAATTAAAAATCTACTCTACTTCCTTTTCTAAGGTTGGTACTGCTTATAAAACTATGCTTGCTAAAAAAACAGGTGCAAATCCTATATCTACGGGTAACTTGAAATTACTAATGGGAAATAACGACAAAGATGATGAGACCTTTGAAGTTATAGTAACAAATACATACACAAAGGAGATAAACTAATGGATTTTATTGTTAATCCTATTTTTGACCGTTTTACCGATACAAGTGGTAATCAAATTATTGATATAAAACCTTGGATGTTTTTTACATGTCTTGGAGTCGCATTAGCTCTTGGTATTATTGCTGCTTTTTGCTATATGTATAAAAACCAGTTTTCAAAAACATTAGTAATAGCAATTGCAATCTTGCCACCTATTGTATGTGTACTAATTATGCTTGTTAGTGGTAGTATTGGTGCAGCTGTTGCTGTCGGTGGTGTATTCGCTCTTACAAGATTCCGTTCTGCACAAGGCTCAGCAAAGGAAATCACACAAATTTTCTTATCAATGGCTGTTGGCTTGACGACTGGATTAGGATACATATATATTGCAATAATCTTGGTTGTTATAATTGAACTTATGACTATTATTTTTGTTATAACAAAATTTGGTGAATCAAGCTCCAAAAGAAGAACGCTAAAGGTTTCTATTCCAGAAGAACTTGACTACACTGATATTTTCGATGATATTTTTGACACTTATACAGAAAAAGCAACATTGTTAAGAGTAAAATTGAAAAATTTAGGTACAATTTTCCAGCTTACTTATGATATTTTGCTAAAAGATATTAAAGATGAGAAGAAATTCATCGATGAAATCCGTGTGAAAAATGCTAACTTAGATGTAATTTGCTCAAGAATTATTTCAAATCCAGAGGAATTATAATATTAAAGCCTGTTGCTCAAACGCAACAGGCTTTTTTCTAATATTTAATAACGATTAGTTTATGTAACTTTAAGTTGTTTACAGTAAACATTACCTCTTCCCCGTTTTGTACAAATTCAATAATTTCATTATCTGGAGCAGAAATAATCTCGCGTATGTTTTCTTTGATTTTAATAGTAACTCTAATATTATTAACCTCAGGGAAGTCCTCAATTAAGCAAACGTTTCCTCTATTAACAGGCGGAGCATATAACATATGTATCGCATAAAACCGATTCTGTTCGCTTTTTCTTACTCTTACTCTACCACATGAATAAAAATTTTTCACAGAAATATTTTTATCATAAATAGATTCAATGGCTCTTTGTAAATATTTTTGTAAAATATAGTTACCTGATTTGTCGTATGCTTCGAAAATCGGATGTGCAAAATAAAGTACATTTCCTTTTTTCACAAGTGCAGGATATTTTTCGGCGTTCTCCTTGAAGGGCGTGTTTTTATGACCACAAAAATGACGGCGTGTTCTATTAAAGTATGGCTCATAAACCTCTGCTAACACCTCTCCATTCTCACATTCAACCATATATGCACTCGAATATGATAAAAATGGTGTTACTATCTCATCTATATCACATTTTATGTAATCAATATCACATTTTGATTTTTCTATCTTTTTTATATCTAGTTCGTCAAAAACACTTTCATAGCTTGCAATAATTTTACCACCATTTTTTACGAATTCTAAAATTTGTTTTTTATCGTCGTTCGATAACTTTACTTTATCAGGTAAAATTATACATTGATATTTTGATAAATCGTCTCCAGATGTAATTACATCGTATTCAAGATGCATTATTTGTAATATTTTTGATGTACCCATATCTGAGGCACTATTATGACTTAACCATATACCTAAATCAGTATAGGCTTTTGTGTTATGGGCATATTCATCCAATTGGTCAATATACTTAAATGCGTGACCTATTATGTTATATGTGCTTTTATCAATTTTTCCATTTGGATGTAAGTGATCTCCAACTGACATAGATGCACCTACACTCATCATATCTGCAAGCTCATACTTTAAAGCATCCTTATTTTTAAATCCACCAAATTCACCCCAAGCATGATGAAATTTACCAGTCATTCCTAAAAAGAGCTTACCATATTTCTCAAAGCTTTTTGCTCTTAATGGCATGAAATCATATCCACCCCACGCTGTTGGCAAATCCTCAAGCTCGTAGTGTGATTGTAACGGGTGATATTCTGGTCTATTCATATCAGCACCGCCATTATAGAAAATGTGTGCTTCCTTGTTATAGCTATGAATTAAATCATTCAAATCCTTCATGAGCTCAAGTCGTTTGATTCTGTAATATTTTTGCGCATCCTCGTATATTGATGGATCAAGATTCATTTCACTCATTCCTTGTTTACAGCTTTCGCAAACGCAAGCATCTCTCATAAAGCAAATATCGTAAAAAACACCATCTGAAACATCGAAGCTTTCACAAATTTCTTTTGTTATATCAATCAAGTGTTTTTTATATTCACCAACTGGACAAAGAGTTGTCCATGTGCAATCAAAAATTGGTTCATCTAAATTATCCGATGGTTTGCTACCAAAGTAAATACTTTCACCAGACCAAAAGTCCTTGTGATGCCATTCTGGATGCTCATCCGCATCCTTTTTACTCCATCCCATTGTTATGTAAATAGGAGCTTTAATTCCAACACTATGGCAAGCATCAATTTGTTCTTTTAATAAATTAAATTTTAAATTTGGATGCATTGTACCTACCTTAGTCGGATAATAACACAAACCGTGATGACATTTTGCAAACACAGTAATAAGATCTACATGTGCATTCTTTAGTGTTTTTGCAAATTCCTCTTTATTAAATTTTGCTCCGATATTTTCAATATCTGGGCTTGTATGAAAATCTAAATGTACACAATTCATAATTCTTTGCTCCTTAGTAATTTATTATTTTTATTTTAGCACAACATATATTTTATTGCAAGAAAAATCACTTGACTTACTACAAATTTAATGATAAAATTTTAATGTAATATAATTTATGGAGAATTGTAATGAAAATATCTATAATTAGTGGTGCCTCATCAGGTATTGGAAAAGAAATTGCATTAAAATTAGATAAATTACATCTTGACGAAATGTGGATAATTGCCCTTGACGAAGAGGGGTTAAATAATTTGTCTAATGAGCTTGAAACTAACACCCGAATTTTTCCCCTTAATTTGATGGAAAGTACTTCATTTGATTTAATTAAATCAACACTTGAGGAATATAAACCAGAGGTAGAATATTTAGTTTGTTGTGCAGGTATAGGCTATAATGGTAATTTTGATAAAATTACAGAAAAAAATATATCTTTTATGATCAATCTTAACTGTGTTGCTTTAACACTTCTTACAAAGTGCGTTGATCCATATATCGTAAGCAAAGGTAGAATTATCGAGATTGCTTCGGGCTCTGGCTTTGCCCCCCAACCTGGTTTCGCCGTTTATGCTGCAACTAAAGCATATGTTATTAGTTTTTCACGAGCTCTTAGACGCGAAATGCGGCACAGAAAAATATCAGTAACAGCTGTTTGTCCTGGACCTGTAGATACAGCATTTTTTGCATCATTAGAGGGTGTCAAGGAATATAAGAAAAAATTTGTAATAACTCCTGAAAAAGTTGCAAAAAAGGCTATAAAATCTTCACAAAAAAGAAAGGCTCTTTGTGTTCCTTCCTTTTCAATGAAGCTTTTTCATCTTGCATCTAAAATTTTACCTACCTCTTTATTGTTAAAATTTTATTAAAATAAAAAGCTACATTCTAAGATGTAGCTTTTGTATTATTTATCTCTTCTCCGTCCTCAACAAGTGGTGTTTCATCTTCAAAATATCCGTATTTATCATGCAAAATAGATATTACAAATACACTAATAACTGTAGCCAAAATTAACGCTAGGCATATAGATAAAACTGACGGCGTTTTTTTCTTAGTTTTTTTCATACAATTATAAACCTCTATTTATTGCGATTTCTTAATCTGTTAAGTCTTTCTCTATTCAACTCAAGCTTTTTTTCTGTTTCATCCTTAAGCAATGTGGGATTAATTAACTTGCCATTTAAAATCTGTGCTTCAATAATAATTCCATAGCTTAATTGGTCAAATATATCATTGGGCATATCATTCTCATTAATTTCAATCATATTATCGTCACATTCAAATACAGCAATTCTCTCACCCTGTTGGTTTTGAGCAATTCTATCTAAAAACAGCTTCATAATATCACCTCATATGTTATTTTATCATAATTAATTATTAAAATCAATAAATAATAGGTTTTTAAAAAAAATATTTGTTTTTTCCATTTATTTATGCTATACTATACGTTGAAATACTATGTTAAACATTTTGGAGGTCTTTTCCTTGATTATTGCATTAGAAAACGCAAAACATGAATTAATTAGCTTTCGCGAAAATATCAAAGAATTGGGCATTGCATTGCGAATTGAAGAACAAAAAATCGAAGTAAGCGAACTTGAAAAGACAACTTTCGATCCTGATTTTTGGTCAAATCAAGAAAATTCAACCAAGATTCTTCAAAAAATAAAGCAAATGAAGGATAAAATTGAACGTTACGATGCTCTTTCTTCAAAGCTTGAAGATACAATTATTATGATTGATATGGCAATCGAAGAAAATGACGAGAGCTTAACTGAAGAAATATTGAATGACCAAAAATCAATTATTCAAGAGGAAGAAAAGCAACGAATTGAGGTTTTACTTTCTGGTGAATATGATAAAAATAACGCTATTATTTCATTTCATCCTGGTGCAGGTGGTACCGAGGCACAAGACTGGGCGCTTATGCTCTATCGTCTTTATACAAGATGGGGCGAAAAGCATGGTTTTAATGTAAAGCTACTTGACTGGCTTGACGGAGAAGAAGCAGGCCTTAAAAGCGCTACTATACTGGTAGAAGGACTTAATGCTTACGGATATTTGAAGAGTGAAAATGGTGTTCATAGACTTGTAAGAGTGTCACCTTTTGATGCTTCTGGCAGACGCCACACCTCTTTCGCTTCCGTCGAGGTTATGCCAGAGTTTGATGATGATAATTCTATTGAATTAAAGGATGAGGATTTGGAAATAACTGCTCACCGCTCCTCTGGTGCTGGTGGACAACATGTAAACAAAACCGATTCTGCCATTAGAATCATGCATATTCCAACTGGTATTGTTGTTGGTTGTCAGACAGAAAGAAGTCAGCTACAAAACAAGGAAACCGCTCTTAAAATGCTCAAATCAAAGCTTATGGAAATTAAGGAACGCGAAAAGCTTGATAGAATTGAGGACATTAAGGGTAACAAAACAAACATCGAATGGGGTTCTCAAATTCGCTCATATGTATTTATGCCATATACACTTGCAAAAGACACAAGAACAGGCTATGAGGATGGTAACATTCAAGCAGTTATGGACGGAGATATTGACGGATTTATAAACGCTTATTTAAAGGATAATGCTAACAAATAGTTATGATTAAAGAAGAAAGCAGGTTTAATAATTCAACTGTATTTGAAGGAATGACATCTATCCGTGCAATATTAGATTGTTTAAAAGAAAACAAGCCTAATACACGGAAAATCATAGAAATTCTCTACGATATAGATAAAGAAAAGTCAAAATCTAAGGAGCTTGGTTACCTTAGAAAAATGAGTGATATATATAGCTTTCAAGTAAGAGGCACATCCTTTGAAGAAATTGATCACTACTCTATTGGTGCATCTCATGGTGGAATTATTGCACTATGTGGAGAAAAGCAATACGATGAATTAACAAGCGATAAAATCAAGGAAAATGGATTCTATGTTATGCTTGAAGGCATTGAAGACCCATATAATTTTGGATATGCACTAAGGTCCATTTACGCATCAGGAGCTGATGGTATTATATTAAGCAAACGTAACTGGTTAAGTGCCGCTGGCGTTGTTTGTCGTTCCTCTGCTGGTGCAAGTGAGAGGCTTGATGCTTTTATTGCATGTGATGACTTTATAAAGCACTTCAAAAGCAAAGGTTATCAGATTGTTTGTGCTGACATAAAAAATTCGGTTAGCGTTTACGAAAGTAACCTTAAAAAGCCAATATTCTTAATTGTTGGTGGTGAAAAAAGAGGTATTTCCTCCTCTGTTTTATCGCAAGCTGACCAAATAGTGCGAATTGAATACGGCAGAGATTTTAGTGCTGCACTTTCAGCTGCCTCTGCTTCTACAATATTAGCTTTTGAAGTATTTAAACAAAATAAATAAAAACCACTTGCAATGCAAGTGGTTTTTTCTTAATAATTAATATTTTTCATATAATCAATTGATTTTTGTGCACATTCCATTCGAGAAAGCCCCATAGATGGCTCATCCTGCTCTGCTATTAACCAAGATGCACCTGCATCCTTTGCAGCATCAACTATTGCTTGAACATTTTGCTTACCCAAGCCCAGAGGTCTATATTCAAAGGTGTTAGCCTGCTCTGTTTTTTCCTCATCTAATCCAATTAGCTTATACATATTTTTGTTTTTCTCACCTACAAAGTCCTTCAAATGAACAACAGGGGCTCTGTTTGTGTATTTGCGCACATAGTCGCAAGGGTTTTCGCCTGCTACATTTACCCAACAGGTATCAATTTCCGTTTGTAAAAGACTACTGTCAATTTCTGTATATAGCTCGTCTAATACATAGTTGCCCTTTTCGTTCTTTGCAAACTCAAAATCGTGATTATGATATAGCAAAGTTATTCCGTTTTCCTTACATACCTTTCCGATTTTTCTAATATTTTCAACAACTGTTGGATAAGCTTCGGTACCATAGCGAAGATTATCAGGAAGATATGGTACAGCGATATATTTGCAACCAATAGTCTTATAGGCATTAACTGCCTTTTCTGTATCAGCAGTAAGCTCATCATATGTAACGTGAGCAGAAATCGGCTCTAAACCAAGCTCTACACATTTCTTGTTAATTTCAGCTGGATCATTTCCATAAAGTCCTGCAAATTCACATCCGTCATAACCCATATTTTTGACTTGCTCAAGTGTTTTATAAAAATCCTTTTCAAGCTGCTCTCTGATTGAATAAAGCTGTAATCCTAATTTCATATTAACCTCTTAATATATCTCTACGAATTTTTTTGTAATTTTAATTGAATTTTCTGCTGCTAATTTTGAAAACGTTTGATAATCCATTTCTGCACCATCTCCATCAGAAATTGCACGAATAATACCAAATGGTATATTATTTATAAAGCAAGTATGGCCAATAGCAGCACCTTCCATTTCGCATGCAATCGCATTGAATTCATTTGCTATATTTATCTTGTCTTGCTTATTAGCTATAAACTTATCACCTGAAGCTATAACTCCCTCAAAGCACCTACAGTCAGCCATTTCGCAGGCTTTTTTCAAGAAATCTTTAACAGTGTTGTTAACATCAAAGTAAATAACGTTTATGCCTGAAATCAAGCCTTTTGGGTCTCCTAAAGGTGATGTATCCATATCATGTTGAACTACCTTGCTTGCAACTGCTATATCTAATACCTTAAGATTGTTTGTCAAGCTACCTGCTACACCTGTATTGATTACTATGTCAACCTTATATTCAAGAATCATGGTTTGAGCACAAATTGAAGCAAAAACCTTGCCTATACCACATTTAGCTACAACTATGTCTTTAGAATATAGCTTTCCCTTATAAAAAGTGATTCCACTAATATTTTTGCTTTCTAAATCGGTCATAGAATTAACTATTCCATTGACTTCAATATCCATAGCACCAATTATTCCAATAAGCTTACTCATATTTAAATGTCACCTCTTTAGAGTTTAATACCTTTAGGTATCTTGCACTTTCAAGCTGAGCACACTCTAAATTTAAATTTCTATAGTTTCCGCACTCTTTTCTTGTGTTACCAAACATTTCGCCCTTATGAGATATGATTTGATTTAATACCTCTTTCACTGTATCCAAAACAACATTTGACTCAGTATCTCTTACCAATAGATAAAAGCCTGTTTGGCACCCCATAGGTCCAAAATATATAACATTTTCACCAATTTTTGAGTTTCTTACAAATGTTGCAAACATGTGTTCAAGAGAGTGCATTGTTATGTTGTCTATGTAGTCACCCATATTTGGTTTTCTCATTCTCATATCATAAGTTATGATATCACCATCAATTCTTGAAATATACATTCCTTCATTGATTTTATCGTGATCCACACTAAAGCTAGCAATTTTTCTCATAAGCACCTCTTATTTAAGCTCAACCTTACTTCTATAATTCTCCACTTCCCAGTTAGCAATAAAGTCAACCATGTCAGGTGCCATATGTCTAACTCCACCGAAGCTTTGTGCATATACAGAAATTTTTACAGCGTCAAGCCAAACATCACTTACAACGCTTGCGTTCTTCTCGCTATTACCGATAGCAAACATTCCTAAATTTTTAACAAAGATGATTTTTGGAGCATAACATTTTTCAGTTTTAAATTCAGCATATTTTTCCTTGACCTGCTCAACAGAATCGACAAACAAAGGGACTGCCTTACAATAAACAATATGGTCGGGTGTCATCGGATTTACAAGTATTTCAAAGCTTTCATATGTCGAGCAAAGACGCTTAACCTCTCTGTTCAGTGTAAAATTAATTACAGAGCCGTCATCACAAATTGTCTTCAATACATCTATAGCTTTATTTACTTTATCTTGATCTGCTTTTATCGCTGTCATATCTGGATATGTGCTGATTCTTTTCTCAAATTCTGCTATTACGTTGCTAACAAGCTCATCCATTTCTTTCTCGTCATATGCAGCGAAGAAAACTCCATGATTTTGTAAGAAAAGTAGGTTTGCATTCTTTCCTGTTAGCCTTTCATAATCAGCTATTCTCTCTCTGCATTTACAAGCAAGCGTATATCCTGGCTCTGTTTCCTCAACCCAAATTGCATTTGGAAACATATTTTCCATTCCGTTTTTTCCATCCTGTGAGCAAGTCAATCCATTAACCATAGTAGGATGAACATGCAACACATATGGTTGAACAAACAAGTTATGTAAAAGCGTTTCTACAGACGGCCTTTTACTTTCCTCACCCTCGCACTTAGAAGCCATCATATCAGCCAAAACCTCAGCCTCACGTTTATCCTGCTCCCTTGAATATGATTTACTCCAAATATTTGCAAGAGCTTCTCTTGACATCTTTACAAAACCATCCTTTGTAATTGTTGCAAGAGATGTACCCGAGCCTTTGATATACAAATATTCTTCATTTTTATATGATGTGTTTCCTCCGCCCGCTAAAACATATGCAGGATTACTACCATATTTATGTGAAATCTTTTCAATAATTTCAAGTCCCATTGTTAACTCCTATAATCCTAAAAGAAATTCCTTCGTTTTATTGTACTCATAAGTTAGCTCTGCTAATTTTTCCTTGTTTACTGATTTTTTCTTTATTGCTCTAAGCATAATGTTTTTAGGTGTATCCTCAGGATCTATAAACTCTAAGGCATCTACCTTATAACCTAGCGATTCAAGCTTCAAAAGTCTCAATGCATCCGTTAATGCATCACACATTTTTTGTCTAAGCATTGAATGTTTGGAAACAAAATCAAGTGTTTTACAATTCAATGTATGATTTAATTCATGATGACAGCATGGCGTTGACAATATAACATCTGCTCCATTTGAGCTTGCCTTATTAAGCACAATATCGGTTGCAATATCACACGCATGTAAGGAAATTACTAAATGAGGCTTCTCTTTCATTTCGTATTTATTTATATCCATACAAATAAATTCCATATCATTAAAACCGATTCTATCAGCAACATTCTTGCAATACTCAATAACATCAGCCTTTAAGTCTATACAAACCATTTTAACATTAACCATTAAAATGCTTTTAAAATAATGATATGTAGCAAAGCTTAGATAGCTTTTTCCACAACACAAATCATAAACGTTTATTTTATCGCTTGGAAGCTTGTCCCGAATTGAATCAATATGCTCTAAAAATTTATTAATCTGCCTAAATTTTGACTGCATTTTGTCATGAATACGGCCACTTGCATCAGAAATACCTAATTTTTTTAAAAAATCCTCATTACCAGTTAATAAATAGTTCTTTTGCTTGTTGTTACCATTAGCAACAACAGTTTCGTCAACATTGGAAAGTGCATTTAAAACCTTTTTATCTCCAATTAAGGTTTCCTTTCCACTCTTAGATTTCATATACTGAATCTGTCCAGCTGTAGAAAGTACATTAATTTGACCATATGAATTAAATAATTTATATAGTTGGTCTTGAAAATCGTTACAAATATTATAATGATACGCCTTATTATCCTTAGAAAAGGTTTCTTTTTGCAATACTTCTTCTCCAGATATTATAACTGGAGTAATAACACTTTTGATTTCATCAATAGCATCAGGCTTAGATAAAACAATTTTTTTTAGAGCTGTTTTCTTCCAAATTTCAATTATAGCTCGAGAAAGCGAAGTCAATACTTCGCTTTTAACATTTCTCATTATTTTTTACCCTTTTTTTGTCCAATTTTTGATTCTTCGTGATTAAATATTCTAACAAGATTCTTTCTATGCAAAAATATTACTATAGCTGCTAAAATCATAGCAAAGATAACCTTTTTTCCTGGATGTGGTCCGTATCCCTCATTATATAAGAATATATGAAGAGTATAAAGAGCGAATGGATAAACAACCATAGCCATAACTGAAGCTAATGAAACCATTTTTGAAAATAGTAATACTAATATCCAAACAAGCAAGCAGATTAATAATATATCCCATGTTGTTACTAATCCCATTGCTGCGATACAAGCTACTCCCTTGCCACCCTTAAATCCAAAGTATAAAGGATAAGCATGTCCGAGAATACAAGCAATGCCTGCAATATAAGCTCCTATAAATCCCCAAAGTGCCATTCCTATATATGTTGCTATAACACTCTTAAGAAAATCGCCAAGGAATGTAAATATACCAGCTTTTTTTCCAAACACACGAGTCATGTTTGTTGCACCTGCGTTTCCGCTTCCCTCGCTACGCACATCCTTGCCATAAATTTTTGATAATAATACACCTGTGTTTATGCTTCCTATAAGATAACCTAAAATCGCACAAGCAACTAAAATTACAACTTTCAACACAGTTCCACTGTTTTCTTGAACAAACTGTACAGGAAAATAATATTGCAATACTCCAAAAGTATAAAAAATGTCGTAATTCATATTCTTGTTTCATCCTCCTCAGATCTTTGTCTAATTACAAGCTTTATCGGTGTACCCTTGAAGCCAAAAGTATCCCTTAAACAGTTTTCAATATATCTTTGATAAGAGAAATGGAATAACGCAGCACTGTTACAGAAAAGAACAAAGGTTGGTGGTGCAACACTTGCTTGAGTCATATAATAAACCTTTAATCTTCTTCCCTTATCAGAAGGCGGTTGAACTCTTGTAATAGCATCATTTAAAACGTCATTTAACATTCCAGTTGATACACGCATTTTAGATTGATTGAATACATAATTAATATGTTCGAATAGCTTAATAATTCTTTGCCCTGTCAAGGCTGAAACATAAACTATTGGTGCGTAAGTCATATAAGAAAGTGCATCATAGACCTTTTTTGAATAATTTACTGTATTTTTATCCTCGGTTTCTGGTAAATCCCACTTATTAACTACAATAATAACTGCTTTTCCCGCCTCATGCGCTATACCAGCAATCTTTTCGTCCTGCTCAGTAACACCTTCAGTCGCATCTACAACAAGTAAACAAACATCTGCTCTTTCAACAGCCATGTGTGCTCTTAAAACACTATATTTTTCTATTTTATCATCTATTTTGCTTTGGCGTCTTATTCCTGCAGTATCAATAAAATTATACTTACCATACTCATTTTCAAAGCGTGTATCAATGGCATCTCTTGTGGTTCCAGCCATTGAAGATACAATAAGTCTATCAGTACCTAAAATTTTATTAATGATTGATGACTTTCCTGCATTAGGCTTGCCAATAACGCAAACGTTAATGACATCCTCTTCCTCCTCTTCCTCATCCATCTCAGGCATACATTCAAAAACTGCATCTAATAAATCTCCACTACCTGTTCCGTGTACTGATGATACAGGTATAGGATCAATATCAAATCCAAGCTCATAAAATTCATAAAATGCAGGGTCAACCTCGCCTATTTTATCAGCTTTATTCACACAAATAACAACTGGTTTCCCACTTTTTTTAAGCATAATTGCGATATCTCTATCATCTGCAACTAAACCTGTGTTAATATCACACATAAATATAATAACATCTGCAGTTTCGATTGCAATTTGAGCCTGCTCACGCATTTTTTTAAGAATCATACTATCTGTTTTTGGCTCAATACCACCAGTATCAATTAGTATGAACTTTCTTCCGTTCCATTCACTTTCTCCATAAATACGGTCTCTTGTAACACCTGGAGTATCCTCAACTATGGAACGTCTTTCACCGATTAATTTATTAAATAGTGTGCTTTTTCCAACATTTGGTCTGCCCACTATTGCAACTATTGGTTTAGACATTTATACCTCCTTTATACCAAGCAAGCATTCAACAAAGCTTGCTCCATCCTGCTCGACAGGAGTAATCTTTACCCCTAATTCCCATTCTACTTCCTCAAGAGAAGTTTGACATAAGAATAAATCACCCTCATCGCGTAACATACTTCTTGATATTAAAAGCTCGTCTGCTAAGTTTTTTTCTTTCAGCTGATCAATTAAATCTACGCCAGTAATCAAACCCGCTACTGTAACTGTAGTACCAAAGAAATTATTATCAATTTTATAGACAGTACAATTTAAATTTTTACATACCAATTGCACCTTTTTTACCATACGGCATATAAATTCATAAGCACTATATCCAGTAGCTATGCTTACATTTCTACTTATTTTACACTCTTCCTCAGTAAGTAAATTTAAAAAACAATCCAACTCTGTTTCAAACGAACGTAACATTCCAACGCCGTTTTCAAGCTGACTATATTCCTCGTAATACTCCTCTTTTGGTAGCTCTCTTTCAGCCAACAAGTAAAACTCATCTGAACAAAAAAATAAATTTTTACCAAAGCTTAATGCATATTTATCATTTATCCGCTCAACCATTTCAATGACATTATTAGAGCTTTCTTTGTCAAATGGTTTTAATGGATAAAGTCCTTCTCTATGCTTAGTAAGTCCAGACGGAACAATAGCAACACTTCCAAGCTTAGGAAATAGCTTTGATAAATCATTCAACGATTTTTCAAGCTCTTTTCCGTCATTTATATCTCGGCATAATACTATTTGAGCGTTGATTTCAATACCATTATCAGTAAGCATTTTTAGATAAGATAACGTTTCTCCAGCTCTTTTATTATGCATCATTTGACATCTTAATTCAGGATTTGTAGTATGCACAGAGATATTTACAGGAGAAATGTGCATCTCGATAATTCTTTCAATATCTCTTTTATCAAGATTAGTTAAAGTTATGTAATTCCCATGCAAAAATGATAATCTGGAATCATCATCCTTGAAATACAGTGTTTCTCTTAATCCTTTTGGTAATTGGTCTATAAAGCAAAATATACATTTATTTTCGCATCTGTGCTTATTATCCATCAACGGTGTTTCAAATTCAAGACCGATATCCTCATACATTTCCTTCTCTATATCGAATATGTATAAATTATTATTTCTTTCGATAGTTATGGAAATGTTTTCCTCATAAAGATAAAAGCGATAGTCTAAAACGTCATTAATTTCATGCCCATTAATGCTGATTAATAAATCGCTTGCTTTTATTCCACAAAGATCAGAAATTGAGTTTTTCATAACATCAATAATCTTTACCATTCTTTTATTTTTCTCCAGTGCATTATACTACAGTTTATATTATATACTATAATAAAGAAAAAATCAACCTTACGTTGTCAAATATTTATTAATTTTTTCAAGACTACTTTTCTCTATCCTTGATACATATGACCTTGATATTCCTAATAAATCTGCAACCTCTCTTTGAGTATAAGGTCTTGTGTTTCCTAAGCCATACCTCATTATCAATATGTTCTTTTCTCTATCATCTAAATTATCTTTGATAAAGGAAAGTGCTTTATTAATTTTTATTTTCTTATCAATATCTTCTGCTATTGTATCATCCGTACTAATTATATCTATATATGTAAGTGGATTTCCGTCCTTATCAATGTCTATTGTATCGTTTAATGAGACCTCATAGCCTAACTTTTTTTGACTTCTAAAAAGCATTAGAATTTCATTTTGAATACATTTAGCAGCATAAGTTGCAAATCGTGTTCCATTGCCAACCTTGTATGTATCTACTGCCTTAATCAATCCTATTGAGCCCACTGATATTAAATCCTCAGTATTACTTGCAGAAGTATAGTATTTTCTCACAACATGAGCTACAAGTCTTAAATTGTGCTCAATAAGCTTTTCTCTTGCCTTTTTATCACCTTGCATGTGCAATTCAAAATATTTTGCTTCCTCCTCTTTGCTTAACGCAGGTGGAAACTTTTGTGTTTGTTCAACACCTAAAATCATGAACGCTACATGTAAAAACATTGAAAAAATTCCCATATCTAATCACCTCAATAAATACTATTGCTATAAAACCCTTAAATTGCTTGTCAACCAAAATTTTACACTGATTTTTTTGAATATTAGTAAGCATATTGAGAAAAATATGTATGAACATTATGTTCAAATTTTTTGGAGGGTTAAATCTATGATGATAATAGATAAAATTGCACTTTCCGTATTATTGATAGGTGGAATTAACTGGGGTAGCGTTGGAATATTCAACTTTGACATTGTCGGTTGGATATTCGGAGGCACTTCAAGTATAGGTGCAAGAATAATATATGTTATTGTCGGCTTATGCGCTCTTTGGTGCATTTCTCTGCTATTTAGAGAAAGCGCTCTTTCTGAGGAGAAAAAAGACAGACGAATCGAATAAAATAAAAGTGGCTATTTTGTAGCCACTTTTATTCTATTATTGGTTTTAAAACATATGCATCTGTTGAGCTTTTTGGCTTTTTATAAAATGAATAATATATTTCATTTAATCTCAGCATTACATTAAACTGCTCTTTTGATTTTACATCCAATTGTTTTGAATCTGACATCTTTGTTATAATGCTAAATTTATCGTTTTTTCTAATGTTTTTTAAAATTTCCTTACATTTATCGTTTGCATATAAAAGAACAGAAAATGTCGGTTTTTTGTCAATGCTTTTAACACCTACAAGTGTATATATCAATATTCGTTTAATTCGAGAGGTGGTATATGACTTAGAATTCAATTTTTCAAAAAACTGACTACTATTTTTCGATGATTTTGCAGAATTTTTAATAATAGCCCCTATCTCTAAACAGCTGTCAAAGGAATTATCAAAATATTCTCTTGGTGTAATTATTGCAAAACGGAACAGAAAGTCATTGACTAAATCTGAACATATATATTCACCTTCGTTTATAATACTACAATAATCATTTTCAAGATAAGATGGTATTGATACAATCTCTTCCCTTTGTTTAAAGTATTCTCTAATCGCGCTTGCAGACATTATTTCTTGTTCTCTTAAATCGTTGTATTTTGCACCAATTCTTTCAAAAGAAAAATACTTTAAATTAATATTTTTGTTTTTAATTGCTCTAATATATTCAAGTGCTAATATATCGTTTGAGTTTTTAGGCAAAAAATAACCTTGATTTTTCAAAGCTATTTCCTTTGCCTCTAAATAATTTGTGTTGTTATTTATTATTTTTTCAATCTCAGAGTTAAACTTTTCAGAATCTATAGCTTCAGCTATTTTTTCGAGTTCAGCAATTTTACTGTTTTCTATACCAAAGCATATATGAGTACATCCAATTTGACTTGCTATCTCAACACCTGCATTAGCAAAAATCTCTGCTGTTGAACCACAGTATGGATACGGAATTTCAAAAACTCCATCAAGTCCACTTTTAGCTGCTAAGCTTGCTCTTCTGTATCTATCAAATAAAGAAAGCTCTCCTCTTTGCACTACATTACCTGACATAATACCTATCAAAATCGCATCAGGCATTTTTTCCTTTATTTTATCAATTTGATATTTATGTCCCTTATGAAATGGATTATATTCACAAATTATACCAATTATATCTCTCATTTTAACCATCCAAAAAAATATTATAATATTTTCAAAGAAGTCTTGAAATTAGAGTCCTTTTCATATATAATATACTTGATATTTTATGTTTTGTCAAGAAACAAATTAATTGGAGGATATTATAATGAAAGTTCTTGTAGTAAACGCAGGTAGCTCTTCACTTAAGTACCAGCTTTTAAACACCGAGACAAAGGAAATTCTTGGTAAGGGTATTTGTGAAAGAATTGGTATGGAAGGTAGCCTTATCGACCACAAGCAAGGTGATGGCGTTAAAAAGATTAAAAAGGAAATTCCTATGAAGGACCACTCTGTTGCAACAGAGATAGTAGTTCAAATGCTTATGGATAAGGAGTATGGTTGTATAAGTAGCATGGATGAAATTGATGCTATCGGTCACAGAGTTGTTCATGGTGGCTCATACTTCTTTGATAGTTGCTTAGTTAACGATGATGTTATTAATATTATTGATAAGTGTAGCGAGTTCGCGCCTTTACACAACCCTGCTCACATTATGGGCATTAATGGTTGTTCAAAGGTTATGCCAAATGTTCCTCAGGTAGTAGTTTTTGATACTGCTTTCCATCAGACAATGGCACCAGCTGCTTACACATATGCTCTTCCTATGTCCATGATTGAAAACGATGGTATAAGAAGATACGGTATGCATGGTACATCACACAAGTTTGTTTCTCAAGAGATGAATAAAATTCTTAACAAAGCTGATTCAAAGATTGTTACCTGTCACATAGGTAATGGTTCATCAATTTCAGCTGTACGAGATGGTAAATGCGTAGATACAAGCATGGGATTCACTCCACTTGCAGGTGTTGAAATGGGTACTCGTTGTGGCTCAATCGACCCAGCTATTGTTCCTTATATCATGAAAAAACACAACATTAGTGTTGATGAAATATCTGATTTCTTAAACAAAAAATGTGGTTTCCTTGGTGTTAGCGAATATTCATCTGATAGCCGTGATATTGAGGCTGCTATTTTAGGTAACTTTAATCCTGATCTTAAGACTTGCCCAACAACTGATGAGGGTAAGGCAAGAGTTTCTAAGAATGCTAAGCTCGCTGCCGAAATTCTTGCATACCAAGTTAAACAATACATTGGTTCATATGCTGCAGCCATGAATGGTCTTGATGCAATTGTGTTTACTGCTGGTATGGGTGAAAATAACCCAGAACTTCGCGAAAGAGTTTGCCGTGATATGGAATACTACGGAATCGAAATTGACTATGAGCTAAACGCAAAGACACTTCGTCAACCCAATACAGTAGAGCTTTCTACACCAAACTCAAAGGTTAAGGTTTACGTTCTTCCAACAAACGAAGAGCTTATGATTGCTATGGATACCGAAAGAGTTGTTTCTGGTAAATAATAAATTCAAAGCTGAAAAGACGAGTGCAAAAAAGCACTCGTCTTTTGTTACCAATACTATCTGTGATTTACTCCCCAGATAGCAAGGTTTGTTTTTTCCTTTGGAACAATCAAGCTACCATTGTCGATAAGCTCATTTACAATAAAGCCCATAACACCAGTGCTATAATGTAGCTGAGCTATGTTTTTACACTGGTCTTTTACAAAGCTCGGAGTGATTTTTGCAAGCTCGATAGTAGCTTTATCAAAGATTTGCTTCATATATGATTTTGTGTATTGTGAAACGGGTGCAAGAAGCTCGCTTATTGCCTTGTAATTTTCCTTGTCAAACAAATAAAAGTTTGGATATACTATTTCGTTTTCACAATATACATAACCTTGTTCTATCATTACAGGAAGCATTGGATTGCTTTCATCAGCCTTGTTTCCTAAAATGGCATCCTTCATAACCTTTGCTCTATCCATAAAGCGAAAATGCTCATAATTTTGCACATTTTGTGTTTTCTTGTAGTTCACTGCAAAAAACTCAACTTCATCTACATAGCAATGTGATACTCCATTAATAGACATATTAAGATAGTCATTATCATAGCCATACACAAAGCCACATCCACCAAGCACTAAATCGGGATAGCTTTCAGGCAAATCTGTTGCTTCAAGTAAAACCATGCTGATAATAAGCCACATAAGTCTGTTATCATCAAGGTCGTTACCCTTGAATTTCATTTGTCTTACTTTGTCAAGCAAGGATTTTGAGCTTTCAAAAATTTCTTTTGCAGCCTTTGTGTAAATGCTTTTAACAGACTTTATAAAATCTTTTTCAAACGCATCTGTGATAATAACAATATTTGTTTGATATTTTGTGCCTACTCGCTTTATCATTTCGGCGCTTTCGAGAATTTCAAGCTCTTCCTCAAGATATGGCATTGCAACACCAAGCTCGATTGATAGTTCTTCTGCTGTAAGTGGCTTTTCATAAGCGGATAGCATTATTGCTCCTGGCAATGAGCGGTCAAAAAGTTCTCTGTACTTTGGTGAAACATTACCCCAAAAATCCACACGGAATACGCCAGGGTTGTAGCTTTTTTCTCCTAATTTTCTTGTCATACTAACACCTTCCTTTAGTATCTTTCTTGATTTGAATAAATGATACTTTACCATTTCAACAGTCATATTCTGCTCGCTTGCAATTTCCCCGCAGCTTTTATTATGAATGTAATATGAAATGGTAATTTTTCTATGCACCGAGGAAAGTAAGGACAATTCTCTTCTCAAAAGATAGGTTTGCTCGTCCTTTTCTTCTTTCTCAATGTATTGATCTAACGGAGAAAGATAAAAACCAACATTGTCAATATTTTCGTTTAAATCTACCGTTTTTGATATGATTTTATTTCTGCGAATAAATTTTCTAAAGGTATTTTCTGCAATTTTCCAAGCATATCCCCAAAATGCTTCATCGTTTTGAAGGTTCTCAGCAGAGGCAAGAATTTCGCATATAATTTCGGAGGTTAGATCCTCTGCCGAGTCCTTGTCGTATAACTTATCAAAGGCATAGCCATAAAATGCAGACATATTTTTAGAAATCAATTCTGCTACTACCTGTTGTTTCATATTATTCTCCTGTTAGTCCTTTTTGAAAGCTTTCACCTATATAGTATCATTTGGTTGGTGTCGGTTAACAAATTTGTGAAAATTTTCTGAATTCATTTCAAAAACGGTGTTTTTCTGCAATGTATTTGAGTTGAATATCCGCCATTGTAGTAAAACTCGTGAGCCATTAAAAATAATGAAATTACCTTGTGAGATGGTGCAGTTGTATAAAGAATATGTTCCTCATTATCAATACTTGTCTTTATTTCCGATATGAGCCTTAGATATATTAAATTGCTGATTACTTTATCAATGCTTGAATTGTCTATTTCGCATTGTTGGTATAAATGCTCTTTGTCAAATATATATTCAATGCCTGCTTTTTGCACAAACAGAACTGCTTTCATTGTATCTATATCCGCAAAGCATTCAAATATTTTTCGTACATTTTCTCCATCCTCTATTGTCTGCGCCCAACCATCCTTTGGCTCGGGAAATATCGCAAAATATGGAGAACGACCGTTTGATATTTGAGTAAAGCCGTTTTCTTTTAGAATGTATGAGTTGTTATTAGTGCCTACGCCACACTTGTATATAATATCATTGTCATCCTCTCTTATTCCAAAAGAATCTTCCTCGTGTATTCCGAATAATGCTTCTTGTAAATGCCAGCAAATACTTCTTACAAGCTCAAATTTATTTTCGCTTTTATCATTTCGTAAAAACGTTGATACGCTCCTTACGGCATCATTAAAGCAAATATTCTTGTTTTCAAACAGTATGTCAAGAGAAACACCTAATGCATTTGCAAGTGGTACAAGCAATGAGCCATCGGGGAAATTTTCATTACATTCCCATTTTGAAACTGCCTGTGATGAAACATAAAGTATATTAGCAAGCTGTTCTTGTGTCATTTTCTTTTTAAGTCTGTATTTTTTAATGTTTTCACCTAAGCTCATATTTTACCTCCATCAATCAGTCTACAGTTTTGTGCGCCAACCATGTAGTCGTTAAGTGCATCACCACACATATATTCGTATGCTATGCAAACAAGGGATAAAATTTTTCCAGAGCCATTTGACATATAAATAGTAATCTCTTTATCCTTTATATGTGCTACATTTTTTGTACAAAAGCCTATACTACATGCTTCATCTAAAATTTCCGTGGCTATTTCATCAGTAAGCCCTGTCCTTTTAGCAACAAATGATGCTGAAATGTTTGTTGATGTGGTTTTGGTATGAATCAGCTTTATGACCTTTAAAGCATTTGGTTTTGAAAGAAAACTAAACAGCTTAGATATTTTATTTTGAGCATCTTCTTTGCCAAGCCAATCAAAATTATTCCTATTACCAAGCAATTGAATATACATTGATAAATCATCTGTATTTAGATGCATTTCAAACTCTTCGTTTGTTTCTATTTGGGAACGGCAAAAATAGTGCCCGTCTAAAATATCACTGTTTGGCACAATTGTTTTCTTATCAGTAGGTGCACTAATCGATTCCATAATCTTTGTCCTTAGCATTTCAAAGTTAATTTGGAATGTTTTTAAAATGCCACCTTCAAAATCAAGCTCTGAAAGCTCTTGCTTCAATAAGTCTGTGGATTTAACATCTTTTGTTGAGTTTATTCCTAAAATATAATCCGTGCTAACGCCATAATATTCTGCCAATTTACTTAACATGGTAAGGTTTGGCTCACTCATTCCGTTTTCCCATTTAGAAAGGGTTTTATTTGAAACCCCAAGAGCTGTAGCAACCTCATCTTGTGTTAGGGACAAGCTGTTTCTTAATTCTGCTAATTTGCTTCCTACATTGATATTTTCCATAAGTGTACCTCGAAAAATTATTCAAGTTCCGGTCCTTGTACCTTAATTATACTTGAAACCTATCGTAGAGTCAATGGAGAATAATTATACAAATTCTCCAAATCAGAGATTTTTGACTTTGATTATCAATCGCAATTAGAAAAGCGAGTGCCAAAGCACTCGCCATTTAGGAGGTTATAACTCAAAGATTTTCTTTGAGGTTATTTTTCATTAACAAAGGTGCAAAGCCTTTTAATTTCTTCATTTGACGGTGTTTGCAAATAACCTTTTTTCCACAAATTCCAAAGGAAAGAATACTGATTTGTAAAGCTATTGCATAAAATTTGATTTGTTTCTGTTTCGTCAAGGAAGCTTGGTATTAGTTTTCGCACATTGTCTATGTGCTCACAACACATATTTATTACTTCATCTATATCGAGTTCCTTCTTTATTTTTTCGAAAAATTGCTCTTTATCGTAATATTTAAAAAGAGTAGGATGCTCTTGGTGTTTGAGATATGGAATTAAAATTATTGGCTTTTCATTTTCCACACGCACATAGCCCTTTTTAACAAGATTAGCAACCGCGTGCTTATCATATTCATTTGGTATTTCATCCTTTTCAATAATATCAACTACTCTTGATAGCTGATTGAGCTCTATATCATCAAAATCTCTCCAGCCTTGTTCGAAAAAGCCAATATCATACTGCAAAGAGTTCAATTTATCACTTGTTCTTGTTTTTACTCCACAGCCCTCACATCGTAAGAAAAACTCTTTAAAGTCCTTATCAGCGTTATCAACGATTTCCCCTGTTACCATTGATGCAGAAACAAAGTGCTCACTTCCATCCTTGCGTTTTGGATATATATAATTCAAGCCTTTCTTTTTTGAGACAAGCTCACTAATGTAATGTACCGCATTGTTTATTGTAAGCATAAGTAACGACCACATTAAGAAATTGTCATTGTACTCTCCGAGTAAAGAACCACTTTTCTTTAATTCATCTTTTGCAGTCACAGTTAAATTGTATAATGGAACTGATATTTTATCAGCAAATTTATACATAAACTTTTTACTTTCAAAATAGAACCCATCTTCCATTATAAAAAATGTAGTTTGATACTTATTTTTACCTATTGTTTTAAGATAGTCCATATGCAAAAGCTTGTCTATCTTATCCTCAAGATAAACCGCCGCAACGCCCAAGGTTCTTGCGATTTCCTCGGTAGTGTGTGGTTTTTGATAGCAAAGATAGCATATGTTTTGCATTAAAACATCGCTTCTTAGCCCAAACATATCGTAATCAGTAGTCCAGCCATTGTGTCCTATGCCTATTTTAACAGGCTTATAGATTCCTTGTTGTTCTGTCATTTCAATTCGCTCCTTTAGTGTTTTTTTGCTTTCTCCTAAATACCATCGTACGCTGGAATCGGGGATATTTAATATTTCTGATATTTCTTTACTTGTTTTATTTTCATAATAGAACATTATTGTTACCTCTCGCTTCATTTTGGAGAGATACATTATTTCTTGCCTGAGCTTTTCGTGTAGCTCCTTTTTGATATATTCTTCCTCTATATCGGTTTCATCAGCTACAAATTCAAGCACAGATGCATTTTCAAGATTTTTTCTTTTTAAAATGTCCTTTCTGTAAAAATTCATCCAAGTATAACAGCAAATTCTATATATGTATGCATCCATATTTTCTATTTGTGAGATTTTTGTACCCTTATCAAATAATGTTAAAAGAATTTCTTGTGACAAATCCTGAGCATCGTTATAATCTCTCGTTTTAGAAAATGCAAAGCCATATATTTTCTTTGCGTACTTTTCAATAATATCTTTTGAAATATCCATTTTATCCACCTTTAAAAGTTTATTGTCGGGTTGGTTCCTTGCCCGTCACCATAATAGTGTCGCAAAAAAAACAAATGTTGGAACGATTTTAAAAATTTCCTAAGTTTATTTTACTATATTTGACGTTTTATTTCAACAAAAAACAAGCAAGGTTTTGCTTGTCTTACTTTGTTATATTACGCCTTTTTGGAGCATTATATTTGCATAAATTGCTTTTTCACTTGTAGCAATTATTGCATAAGCTTTTTTTGCTTCCTCATAAAACGCAAATCTCTCAATGGTGCCTACTGCCTCTGCTCCACGATTATCATACTTAGTGATTATTTCCTTGTATTTATCCCATATTGGTGTTTTTGCATTGTCACCTTTCATAACCTCCATGAGAATTGCAGGCTTATCTACGTATGTGTCAAGTGGAAATAGCTGCAAAATTGCATCTAAAATTTCGGGAACTCCGTGTCCATCGCATCTAATAACAATAGCATTTTTCCCCATAGATTCAGCTGGAAAGTTTCCATCTGCTATAACTATTCTGTCACTGTGTCCCATTTCACATAAAACCTTTAAAAGCTCTGGTGATATAATTTGTGGTATTCCTTTTAACATTTTTTATTCTCCTTTTTTATAATTATCTTTTGCAAATGCAACTGGTATAACACTTTTTGCTCCATTATCGTAAAGTATTTCAGCACAAGCTCTCATTGACGCTCCTGATGTAATAATATCGTCAAGCAAAAATATATTTTTGTATTCTACCTTAGCATTTTTCTTTAATTGATACGATTTTCTTGCATTTTCTAATCTTTCATATTTATTTAACTTTTTTTGCTCTTTTCTTCCTTTGTTATCTAAGCAAGAAAACGTCGGTAAATTGAGCAGTTTTCCCAATGCTTTAGCAAGTTTTTCCGATTGGTCAAAGGAATAATAGCGCCTCATTGATTTTCTTCTTGGTACATATGTTATTGCAAAGGTTTTATATTTAATATTATGAGCATAGCAATATGAAATTAGCACCTTAGAAATATATTCAGCCATTACCTTAACTACACTTCTATAACCCTTTTTCTTTAAATCAAAAAATATTCGATTTGCATTTGGATTCTTCTCTTTATCATAAAAAACACACCAAATAGCAAGAGAATCATTAATTTCCTTTACTAAGTTAGGTAAGCAAAAACAAAGGTCTCTTTCATTTCCACAGCTATTACATCGTGTAGTTAATAAATTGTACCAGTCTTCTTCGCAATCCTCACACACATAATCTATATTATCATAAGAAATAGGCTCACCACACACGATACAATCGCGCTCAATAAACATTCTTTTCAATATTTCTTTAATTTTCATTTTTTCCTCTTAGCAAAGCAGATAGCATGGTATTTCTATTTGCCTTTGAATTATTATCAATCATTTGCAAAAAGGTTTCCTTATCCCCTACTACAATAACCATTTTTTCGGCTCTTGTTATAGCTGTATAGATTAAATTTCTTGTTCGAAGGATTGGTGGACATGTACTTGGTATGGGTATAATTACAATTGGATATTCACTTCCTTGACTTTTATGTACTGTTATAGCATAAGCGTGATCAATTTGATCAATTTCAGCATTTGTAAATTCTATCTTTTTACCTGAAAAATCTATTTGTATAAATTCATCAGAAATGCTTGTTATCTTTCCTATATCGCCATTAAAAACACCTTTTCCAAGCGTTTCTATCCCGTTATTTGAGTCATACCACTCAACATCGTAATTATTTTTAAGTTGCATAATTTTATCGCCTTCCCTAAACACATGAGTTTCACCGTGTTTAATCTCCTCTTTATTTGAGGATTTGGGATTTATATGATCTTGTATTACAGAATTCAAATTTATAGTTCCAGAAATACTCCTTTTAGTAGGTGCTATAATTTGAATTTTTTCTTCAATATCATCACCATATTTTTTGGGTAGACGATTTTTACAAAGATTTGCTACATAATTTGGAATTTCCTCTTCGTTGACAGGAATAAAGAAAAAATCATCATATTTTTCATTAAAATCAGGATATTCACCATTGTTAATTTTATGTGCGTTTACAACTATTCCACTTTGTTTTGACTGTCTAAATATTTCGTTTAAGCAAACAACCGAAAATTTTTCGGAAGTAATCATATCATGCAAAATATTTCCCTCGCCAACTGATGGAAGTTGATTAATATCTCCAATAAACACGATTCTTGTTCCTGGCTTTATAGCAGTAAGCAAAGCATTCATAAGCGAAACGTCAATCATCGATGTCTCATCCACGATTATAACATCTTGTTCTAATGGATTTTGAGCATTTCGACAAAATCTTGGTTTGCCCGAAAATTCTCCCCCCGATTCTACCTCTAATAGCCTATGTATAGTTTTTGCCTCATTTAATGTTGCTTCACTCATACGCTTTGCAGCTCTTCCTGTCGGTGCACACAAGGCATAATCCATACCAAATCTATTAAAAATATTTATAAGAGCCCTTACTACAGTTGTTTTACCAGTTCCTGGTCCGCCAGTAATTATGGAAATTCCACTTTCCAGCGATTTAAAAATCGCCTTTTTTTGCATATTTGCATATTTGATACCATCGCGATTTTCAAGTTCCTCAATAATATATAATGTATTCGAGCTATCAAGCCGAGTCACATGTTTATCCAAATATTCAAGCTTTTTTGCAATATTTACTTCTGAAAAATAAAGCTCATTTAGTGCCAAACAAGGCTCGTTGTTTACTTTTATAGAAACAACACCCTTGATTTTGCCTTCTTCCTCAAAAAAACCCTCTAAATCGGTCTGATCAACATTTAATAGCTTACAAGCAGATTCTTTTATAAGCTTATTTGGAACATATGTATGCCCATCTCTATTTGCATAAACCTGCAAAACATATCTTAATCCACATTCAATTCTATTTTTATCCCTTATCCCTATTCCAAAGGAAAACGCAATTTCATCTGCCCTTTTAAACCCAATACCAAAATCTCCGAAGCATAGCATATATGGGTTTTCTTTTAGAATGTTTATCGAATTTTTACCCCAGCTTTTATGTATTTTTACAGCTTCATTAGACGAAACTGTTCCGTTTGACAAGGTTAAAATATCTCTTATTTCACTTTTTTCTTTAAAATCAAAATTTATTTCGTATGCTTTTTTTCTCGAAATGCCACTAATTTGTATTAACCAATCCGGATGATTTGCTATGACATCAAAGCTATCCTCTCCATATTGATCTACAATTTTCTTTGCAATTTTAGGCCCTACACCCTTTATAGCACCAGATGAAAGATAGCGTAATATGCTATTTTTTTGTTTTGGAAGTATTTTTTTATACTCCTCAACCTTAAATTGTCTTCCGTAATCCTTATTTAATACCCAACAACCAGTTGCTTCAATTTCCTCTCCCGTAGAGATATACGGCATTGTTCCGACAACTACAATTTGGTTTGAATTATCAGTAAACACATCGCAAACGCTATACCAGCTTTCCGTGCTTTGATATATGATTTTTTCAACAGTACCCTTTATCTTAACACGCTCTGCCACCATATTACCTCCACTCTTGATATGTTTTATTTTACCATATTACAATCCTTATTTCAATATTTTAAAAAGAAAACTCCCAATAAAATTGGGAGTTAATTTTATTTAAGCTCTTTTTTAATTTTTTCCACAAGATCAAGCTTTTCCCATGGTAAATCAAGGTCGTCTCTGCCCACATGTCCATATGCAGCAGTTTGACGATAAATTGGACGACGTAAATCAAACTTATCAATAATTGCTGATGGTCTTAAATCTACGTTTTTATATACAAATTCAGAAAGCTTATCCTCGTCAATCCTTGCTGTACCAAAAGTATCTACTAATACGGACACTGGTTTGGCTACACCAATCGCATATGCAATTTGAACCTCGCATTTATCTGCTACTCCTGATGCAACAATATTCTTAGCTACATATCTTGCAGCATATGATGCACTTCTATCCACCTTAGTTGGATCTTTGCCCGAGAAAGCACCACCTCCATGACGTGAATATCCACCATATGTATCAACTATGATTTTTCTTCCTGTTAAACCTGTATCTCCGCAAGGGCCACCAATAACAAATCGTCCTGTGGGATTAACATATATTTTTGTGTTTTCATCAACCATTGAAGGATCAACTGTTGGCATAATAACATGCTTAATTATGTCTTCTCTAATTGTTTCAAGTTCAACATTTGGACTATGCTGTGAAGAAACAACTATAGCCTCAAGTCTTACAGGCTTTCCATCAATATATTCAACAGTTATTTGTGTTTTTCCGTCTGGTCTAAGATATGGCAATGTTCCATTTTTTCTTACCGCAGTAAGCTTTTTCGCCATTTTATGAGCTAAAGAAATAGGAAGTGGCATAAACTCCTTTGTTTCATTACAAGCATAACCAAACATAAGTCCTTGGTCGCCTGCACCATGGTCCTTTTCATCATTTCCTGCCTGCTTTGCTTCCTGTGAATTATCTACACCAAGTGCAATATCAGCAGACTGCTCATGTATAGATGTAATTACAGCACAGGTTTCTGCATCAAATCCATATTTAGCTCTATTATAACCAATTTCGTCTATTGTCTTTCTAACAATATTAGGAATATCAACACTTGCCTTTGTTGTTATTTCGCCCATTACATTTACAACACCTGTTGTAACAAATGTTTCACAAGCAACTCTTGAATTTGGATCTTGTGCAAGCATTGCATCAAGTATCGCATCTGAAATCTGGTCACAGATTTTATCAGGATGTCCCTCTGTTACTGATTCTGAAGTGAAAAATTTTCTCATAATATACCCCTTAAAAATTAAAGCCCACGGAAATTCCGTGGGCTGATACTTTAATCTAAGTCTCATCTCTCGGAATTGGCACCTTGTCAAATGATAGGTTGCCGTAGCATCACTGGGCCTGTCCCTCCGCTACTCTTGATAAGAATTTATTTACGCATGTAAGTATAACACATACATTTTTATATTGCAATAGTTTTTTGTAAAATTATTTGTTTTTTTGTTTCATTTTTTTATCAATAAAATAAATCGATAATGTTGCAAACAACCCTACAGCCAAGAAAACCACTCCAATTACTATATCTTTTATCATTGTAGAACTCATTCCTTCAACGTAAATCCACGACTTATAAATGCTTACACAGTCACTTCCCAAAAATACAGATATGACTGAGCTAACGGATAGCCCACAAATTACAAAATAAAATGGTATTTTTTGTGTATTTAGTAGTTTATTAATTCCTTTTGAAAAGATTAACGTGCCTAAAACAAAGCCAACAACTAATGTAACATATATAAATATCAATTTTACATTAGAAAATAGTTCTCTATCAATTCCACTAATTAATGTCGTGTAATATCCGAAAATCATCAAAAGAACAGTAGCACTTAATCCAGGTATTAATTGAGTAATTGAAATAAGTATTCCAATAAAAAGAAATAATATATAATGCCATGGTTGAATATCTAAAAGTGTATTATTTGTGCTTATAAATAATGAAATAACAGTTATCGCTATCGGAACAATTACTCCCAAGCTAAATAATATTGATCTTTTTTTGGTAACTTTTTCTCCCTTAATCTCTTTAAATAGTAAAGGAAACGTACCTATCATCAAGCCTACAAAAAAGCAAATTGTTATAAAAGGAAATTTTTCTATTAAAAGCTTAACCAAAACAAATCCTGCACCAAAGCCTACAACAATTCCTGCAAGTATAGGTAGTAAGAAGATAAAACATGCTTTAAATCTTTTGAAAATGTTTGCAAAGGAATACATAAGCTTATCATACACCTTCATTATTATAGCGATTGTTGAACCACTTATACCAGGAACGATTACTGAAAGCCCTATAAAGACTCCAACAAAAAGACTCATAAGTATTTCTTTAGCATTTTTATATTTTAATTCCATTGCTTAATCCTCTACTTAATATACTTCTCTCCCAAGTAATACATAACCTTAACAAATTCCTCAAGCTCACCTTTTTTGCTTTCTTTTAAGTAGTGCTTTGAAAATTCTGTTAACCACGTTTCAACATCTTTCAAAACTGTTCCAAATTTTTCTCCAGTTGCTCTTGCCATAAGCATAGATATCATGAGTTGAGAACCTTGAGCCACACAAAGAAGTATATCCTTTACTTTATTATTTTCCCAGCTTGTTGATAAGAGCTCTATAATTGCCTCCTCAAGCTCATTATATCCAGAAACAAGATCGTCAGGCTCAGCCTTTTTCCAAGCATTCATTCTTGTATTACCAAACTTTTCATTTGAATAATCACAAACAAGTTCATACCAATAACATGTCTTGTATGCGTTAGCAATAGCTTTTACAATCTTTGAAGCACCACTATATCCATAGTATAAAGTATCTAGCGACTCATCAAAAGTGCAATAATCGTAATTAACATTCCAAGATTTAGCACAAGCAAAAATTGTTCCATACATACAAGCATATACAGAAGAAATATGTCCATAATCTCCCCAACAGGTAGTTAATATTCCCTCTGCTTTTGCTTCATATCCATACTTAGCCATTTTTGTAATGTTAGGAATTGATGTCTGTGGCATTTCTATTAAGCTTGTCCAGTTAGAAAGTCCAGGGCAAACATATTGAACCTTTCCAGCTTCCTTAACCTTGTTAACTGCGTTTGGAGATTCGTTTGCACTATATCCCCAGCTTAAGTAAATTACGCCCTCACCTATTTCGCCAATAAGATCTGCGTGTTGAGTTATTACATCTCCCCACATCATAGGAATTTTTCCCTTTGATTTCACATGATCGACGATTTTTCTAACAAAATCAACATATAGCCTGCCTTTGTCCTTGCCTTTATTTCTTCCGTTACCTAAATCAAATGTTTCATCGCAGCAAATGTTAAATTTATTACTTGAAAACAGCGGACTATATTGATCAATTAAGCTTTTTATAAGCTCAATGCTTCTTTCATCAAGTGGATTTATAGTATGGTGACCCATTCTTTCACACCAGAAAACTGTTGAATCACTATAATTTTCAAGTTCACAAAGATCCTTGTATCTTTCATCACTTAGGAGCTCATACAAATGTCCAAAGCACGACAAGGATGGAACAAATTCAATAAAGTTTTCAATACAATACTTATCAAGCTCTACAATTTCGTCTGGTGTTATGTATCCAGTGCGTTGATATATACCATCGTATTCCTTGAATGGAAACGTATGCTCTACGTAAAGCTGAAGCATATTCATTTTATAGTATGCTAAATTATCAACTAACTCCTTCAATGTATCAAGAGTAGGTATTCTACCCCTTGTTATATCTAAATAAAATCCTCTTTCGTTATAATCAGGGCTATCTATAATTTGGCAAACATCACAATAGCCAAACTTGATTATTTGTCTTAATGTCTGAATTGCATAAAAAGCAGATTCTTGAGAATATGCAGTTATTTCAACTTTATCCTTACATAAAGACATTTTGTATTCAGTTTTTCCCTCGTCAATTACCTTGACTGAAACAATTGTGCTACCTTCATTAACTTTTTTTGATAAATTTATTACTCGAATATCAACATTATCATCAAAAATAAACTTGCAACCATTTATTACAAATTTTTCACATTCCTTAAATTTTTTTACTTCAGGTATTAAATGCATGTCTTTTACCTCATTTTATAATTATTTCTCTTCCCATACCAATAAGAGTGCTTGATGTAGTAATTTGTTTTACGCCATTACCAATTTCTGCATCAAAATTTGTATGAACATGTCCTGCAAGAATACAGATAACCTTGTCAATATTTTGCTCTATCGTACCTATGAACTTATGAACATTTTCACTATCGTTATCTGTTCCCATAACAAAATAGCTACCAAATTCCTTTATTGCTCGCTCTCCAAACGCACCAATTCGTAAAGGAGCATGTAAAACAACCAAAATTTTTTCATTTTTCAAAAACTGATTTTTCAGAAAATTTATTTGTTCGTCAGTAATATTTTTAGTACCATTATCAAACGTAACAACGGTAAATTCTTCAAACTCATATTTATCGCACGCAGGATTTTTTATTACGGAATATAACTTTTCATAAAGCTTTTTGTATTTACCATCAATATCCATGCTTTCGTGATTTCCAAGGCAATAAATTATCGGTATTTTGTTCTCTTTTTTTACACAACTAATATAATCTACATTACTTTTCGTAACACGGTCAATAATATCTCCCGACCAAATTATGGCATCATAATTTTGCTCATTCGCATATTTCATTAGTTTTTCAAATGGTATAGACGGATCCCCATCATATCTTTCGTCACAGAATTCTCCAAATTGAGTTGCAAAATCTTTTTTCATTTTATGCCATTGATTTCTAGAACGAGTATATTCAATCATGTCATCCTCTGAGCTGTTTTCATTCATTGCAGTAATATGTGCATCGCTTATTTGAAAAAACCTATATTCTCTTTTTAACCCTATGGTAATTTCGGTTTTTTCAATTTGAAGATATTTTTCCATATAACACCTCATATAACATTCTTATTATATATTATCATACTACTTTTTTTAAGTCAATAACAATCGAATTTTGTCGCAAAAAAATTATTTCAACATCCCTATATGCGACAATTTTCTTTCCATTCTCGGGTTACAATATTGAAAAAGGATGGTGAAAATTTTGTATGGAAAAAATTAAATGTATTTTTGAAAACAAAGTCTTAACTGTACGAATCATAGGTGATATAGACCATCATAGTGCTCGTGGAGTTAGAGAAAAAATTGACTATATAATTTTTGATAAAAAACCTATTTTGGTTTTGTTAGATTTAAGTGCAGTAGAATTTATGGATTCTTCAGGCTTAGGCTTGATTTTAGGAAGATACACTATTTCCAAGGACATAGGTGCAGATTTTAAGATTATTAGACCATCAAGCAATGTTAAACGAATTTTAGATCTTGCTGGTATTGATAGACTTATGAAAATAGAAGGAGATGATAACAATGAGGCATGCTAAAAATCAAATGAAGCTCTACCTTCCTTCGCTTTCCATAAACGAAGGCTTAGCTCGTAACGCAGTTGCTATGTTCATAGCACAAATCAATCCAACAATTGAAGAGATATCTGATATAAAATGTGCTGTTTCGGAAGCAGTGACTAACTCTATAGTTCATGGATATAAATATTCGCAGGGTATTGTTTACATAGGTGTAAAATATTTTTCCGACCGTACAATTGTTATTGAAATAAAGGATAAAGGTTGTGGCATAGAAAATATAGAACAAGCTATGACTCCTCTATTCACTACTGATACCAGTGGTGAACGTAGTGGTATGGGATTTGCGGTCATGCAAACCTTTATGGATAAGCTTGATGTTATATCAAAAATTGGTTCGGGTGTTCGTGTCGTTATGACAAAAAAGCTTAAGTAATGGATTACGCAAAAAATCAAATTTTATTAGAAAAGGCTATACAAGGTGACGAAAAAGCCACCGAAGAATTATTGCAAACTAATTTAGGTCTTGTTCGTTCAATCGCACTAAGATTTAAAGACCGTGGTGTTGAATACGATGATCTAATTCAAATTGGATCAATTGGTATGCTAAAGGCAATAAAAAGCTTTGACTTAACAAAGGGTACTGTTTTCTCTACCTATGCAGTTCCTTTAATAATTGGTGAAATTAGAAAGTATATGCGCGACGATGGTCTAATAAAAGTAAGTAGAATATACAAACAACAAAGCGCAATCTTAATGAAGGAACGAGAAAAATATATATTTGAAAATGGTTGCGAACCTCATATAGAGGAGCTTTCAGCAATATGTGGTCTTTCTGTCGAAGAGGCAATTTTGGCTATGGATGCTACAAGCACTGTTATTTCTTTATCAGAATCTCTTAGCAACGAGGACGAAAGCTTTACATTAGAAAACACTCTATGTGACGAAAATGATGATTTCGAACGTCATATAGAACATATCGCCTTATCACAAGCTATCTCATCTCTTCCACCTTTATGGCGCAAAATAGTCACCCTAAGATACCTAAAAGAATATTCACAGCAAGAAACTGCAAGAATTTTAGGTCTAAATCAAGTAAAAATTTCTCGTGAAGAAAAGAAGATTTTTGCAGAATTAAGACGACTACTGTCATAAACAGACTCTAAATCAAGGGTCTGTTTATTTTTTTAATAATTTCTTGATTGACATGGTACTAAAAATGTTATATAATATTTACACGTATATATTTGGAGGTGTTATTATGAATCCTTGGCATGACTTTGATAAAAATAGAATCACGTCTGAGCGATTTATTTCAGTTATTGAAATTCCAAAAGGAAGCAAAAACAAATATGAGCTTGACAAAGAAAGTGGACTTCTACGTTTAGATAGAATATTATATACATCCACGCACTATCCTGCAAATTATGGATTTATTCCACGTACTCTTTCTGAGGACAACGACCCTCTTGATGTTCTTGTTTTATGCCAAGAAAGCTTAGAGCCAATGTCTATTGTTGAATGCTATCCTATCGGTATGATTACTATGATTGACGAAAACGAGTCTGACGAAAAAATTGTCGCTATACCTGTAAACGACCCTTTTTTAAATAGTTATAACGATATTAGTGAGTTACCACAGCATCAATTTAATGAAATTAAACACTTTTTTGAGGTTTATAAATTCTTGGAGAATAAAGAAACCAGAGTTGATAACATCGTTGGGAAAAGTGAGGCAATTAAGGCGATTGATTTATGTAAGCAAGCCTATGAGAATAAATTCAAAGAATAAATGAGGTTTCGATGCTTAAGGCTACTACTATTTATGATAAAAAGGTTAATGAAGAATTACTAAAATTTAATCTTATAAGTAACCCACTCAAATGGGTTATATATTTACTTGCTACTATTTGCAGTATTCTTCTCTGTATTTTTAACGCTGATAGTGACTTCTTTACAATTTCTATTTTAATTTTAGTTTCAACTTTAATTATTGATATTGTCTTTGTTTGTTACTATTTTATATCACCAAAGCTTAAGTTAAAAAAATTTAAAGATTCTGATATTATAACAAATGAAATTGAATTTGATGAACATGCTATAAAAATCAAATCAAGATTCAATGGAAAAAAGGAAAATAATACCATTCCATATGAAAAAGTCTATAAGCTTCAAGAAGGTTCAAGTGCATTTTATTTTTTTGTTGATAAATATAATGCTTTAATTGTTGACAAAAACGGTATTGATGGCTCAATCGATGAACTGAAGAGTTTTCTTAAAGAAAAGATATCAGACAAAAGAAACAAGCTTAAATAACTGCAGGTGTGGCGGAATTGGCATACGCGTTGGTCTCAGAAGCCAATGGTGTAAACCTTGTGGGTTCAAATCCCATTACCTGCACCAAAAAGGACACTGGTTTAAAACACCAGTGTCCTTTTAGTTTACTATTATTTTTGCCTTTCCCTTTTCATATACCTCAAAATCTATAATAACATCACCATACGTTACTTTTTCAAAAACAATGACTTTTTTATCTTCGCTTGTATTAATTAAATCTCTACCAAACTCATCGGTTGCTGATATATACCAATTTTTAATCTCGCTATTTTCAATAGGAATAATTGAAATTTTAGTAATCGGTAGGTTGTTTTTATTTTCTATTAGAATTCTTCTTTTTCCATTTGCAAAAAATCTTTCTAATGAATTACTACCATCATAAACCATCATATTATCTAAATATTCATTTTTATCAATTTCATAAAACGCATAGAGTGTTGTGTTTTGATGAAAAACGTAATCTTTATCAATAATTATAGGCTCAGTTTCGCTCAACGACCAACCTGCAAAATGATAGCCAGTTCTCGCTATATTAGGAAAATAATCTAATGAACATCCATTTTCCACAGTTAGGGTAAACTCGCCAGAATCGCAAAACGTAACAAAAGTCACTTCCGATTTGCTGCATGAAGAAAGAACAAAGATTATCGAAGTTAATATAAAGAATAATAAAGCTTTTCTTTTCATACCATCTACCCTCTTCTCTTTTGTTTTGTATATTTTAACATATACTAATTGTTTTTTCAACAAATAAATTTGTTTGATAATTCCATTTTTATATATGCAAAGCAATGTTTGAAATTTGTTAATCCACCAAATAAAAAAGCACCCTTTTATTGGGTGCTTTTTTATTTGGTGGACCAACAGGGACTCGAACCCCGGACCAACCGGTTATGAGCCGGTTGCTCTAACCAACTGAGCTATTGGTCCCTAAGCATGACAAACGTCACGCATTATATTTTACACATTTAAGTTGTGTTTGTCAATACCTTTTTTTTATTTTTTTAAATTTACTATAAAATATGCAAATTAGATGCTATTTTATGCTTCTACTGTGTCATTTTTGGTGTATGCTTTTTCTTATAAATATGTAACACGATTGCATAATTGATTAGTAATGCCGTTATTGTTAAAACCCAAGTAATTGGATGCACCATATATAAAACCGATAAGTCATGATATGCTTCAAATACAGTATATACCCACAATATTCTTACACCACAGGTACCTATCAAGGTAATCAATGATGGTGATAAGCTATAACCAAATCCTCTTATCGCACCTGGTAATATACCCATTATTCCCGCTAAAAAATATAATGGGAAGGTATACATTAATCTTTGATATCCATATTCCATAGCAATAGGATTGTCCTTAATAAAGATAGAAAGAATTGGTGTCTTAAGAAGAAATGATCCTAATCCTAAAATTAGACCCAAAACTCCCGCAACAGAAAGAGTATATACTAATACCTTCTTCGCTCGTTTAACATTTCCTGCTCCAACATTTTGACTCATAAATGTAGTTGTAGAATTATGGAAAGAATTAAGAGTTACCCATAATAGGCCTTCAACAGTGCCTACTGCTGCACTACCTGCATTTACGTCTGCATCATTAAAAGAATTTACACCTGATTGTAAAAATGTGTTTGACAAGCTAAATGCAGCACTCTGCAACCCTGCAGGCATTCCAATAATAACGATTCTTTTTAACTTTTCAAAGGAAAATGCAATTTTCTTGAAACTAAAGGAAAAGAGTCCTTTATTTATTATCAAATAAATAAATATCATAACAGCAGACAGCATTTGAGATATTACTGTTGCGACAGCAACGCCCACAACACCTAAATTAAATGCTCCGCAGAACAAGAAATTAAGCCCTACATTTACAAGTCCTGATATCGCCAACATTAAAAACGGCTTTGTCGTTTCTCCTGCAGTACGAAAAATTGCAGAAATAAAGTTAAACATCATAGAAAAAGGAACGCCAAACATCAAAATTTTAAGATATGTACACGCTCCATCGAAAACTCCACCGTCAGTTGGAGTTGACATTACAGAAAGAACTGGAGATGTAACGAAAAATCCAACAATGGCTACTATAATTCCTAATATGGGTGCTAAAATTACCGCGGTATCAATTACCTGCTTCACACCCTTATGATCACCCTTTCCATATAATCGAGATGATATTACATCTACACCGACGGAAAGTCCCATAAAAAAACCTATTAAAACATTGTAAATGCTTGTGGTTGATCCTACTGCTGCAACCGCATTTGATTTATCTGCTGAAAACTGTCCAACTATTGCTAAATCAGCAGCATTGTAAATACTTTGAAGCAACCCTTGTAACATAATTGGTATGGTAAATACTATTATTTTTTTGAAAAGTCCACCACTAAGCATATTTATTTTTTGTGCCATTTTATGCCTCTGTATTTCTTTTTATAGGTTTTAATGATGAAAAAGAAATTATCCTTTTGTACACATCATCGTGAACATAAAAAATAGTTTTCATCATTAATAAAATGAACAAGATTTCTATAAAAATATTAATAAAAATAAATCCACTAAATATTGGTAAAAGTAAAATATTGAGTGAATATGTGATCGCAGATACTATAGAGAACAAAACAACTAAAATCGCGTTATTTTTCATTTTTTCTTTATATTCCTGCATTTGATATGAAAAATCACAGCCTAAAAATAATTCCTTATGCTTCTCTAAACTATTTTTCCCATAGTTGTATAGCGTTGATAAAAGCATTACAGCTGAAATTACAGAAAAAACAGATAAAATCACACTATATACAGGCAACATATTATATAAATCATTTGCCTCCTGTACAGCACCAATGTGATTTAATGTATATTTGCTATAAAATTCATTAATCTTGGCTGTTTCTATTACATGAAAAATAGCTTGTCCCAAGGTAGAGCCACATAGTATCCAAAACGATACTGTTGGTCTTTGATATCTTTTTTTGAAAAGATACGCAAAGCAACTAATTGCAAATATATATGCTATTGCGTCGGGAGTAATAACATAATGACTATAACCAACATCAAATAAAAATAACAAGCCTATTAGCATTATAAACAATGCAGTAGCTGTTCTTTTACCTTCAAAAAATGCTTTGTTATTCTGTGCGTGGAATAAATACTCTTCCTCGCACTTTTGGGTAAATTCCTTAGTTATCGTCTTTTTAAAGTGCAAAATAGCCAATACAAGCCAAACAATACTAAACAACAATGAAAACAAACCTGTAAATAAGAATATTATCGGCCTAAAACCAGTTAAATCAGGTATCGTAACGGTGTCTATTCCATTATTCATAGTAAGAGCTGTTAAGTCTGGTAAAACTGCAATTGATAATCTTACAATCATTGTAACTATTGTAAAATATTTTATGATGTTTGATTCCTCTGCTACTTTGCTTTGACCAATATCAACTGATATTTTTGTCAAAAATCTAAACATATTTAAAACAAACGGAATTCCAAAAATAAGCTCTATAATCATAAAGCTAAATGACAACAATAATGACATTGTTGCATCATTTAATGAACCAAAAAGAATCGTTATCGTCTTTACAAAGGAGATCAAACACATTTTGCGTGCAGAATTATAAGCATCCTCTGCGTGTCCAAAAATATATGTTGATTTGGACAAGGCTCTCATTATAAGCAAATAGCCAATAAAATCAGGCAAAATATCTATGTTTGATAAAAAGGGATTTGCCATAAAAATGAACGCTATAACAAAGTATCTCAATTTCATTTGTTATTTCCTCTTTTTTTGCCTATACCATTTTTCTTCTCAAATGCTCTATCTAATTTGTTGTTTAGAAAATCAAAAAATGGTATTCCTGATGACTTTCTCTGCATATTTTGATCATCCTCATAGCAAATCTTCATATAACAATTAAAAATAATAAACAAACCTAAAATTACAAATAAAATTTGTGAACCTACTGAAATATATCTCAATCTAAGCTGTGTAAACTCATCACTTATAAAATCATAGGCGAATGCAACAATTGCTCCTATCGAGATGAAAATTAAATTTACAATAGACATTACCTTTATTTTTAGAATGTCAACCTCTTTTGCAATTACGAAAATTGCGATCATTAGGCAGGCATTTAAAACATACGTTATCCATTTATAAACAAGTGAAATAATTACATATGAGGTGCTTGTTTCGGGCACAAACATAAATCCCAATATAGCAACTAAGATTGCAGAGACTTCAAGAATAAAAGATACTACTGCAGATACTACAAACATTTTATTTTCGAAAACAAGGTTTTTAAGAGAAAATAATATTATTCCTGCACCTAAAATAAAGGTAAATACTGAAAATTCTGATAAAAAAGATCCTAAATAAGCAACGAAATAGCCAAAAAATAATAGTCCAAAGCCCACTATTCATCACCGCCACTTTCTTGTGCACCACAACATTTTTTATATTTTTTTCCACTTCCACAAGGACAAGGATCATTTCTTCCCACCTTATTTTCGTTTCTAATAGGAGTATTGGTCTTTTTTACTGCTACACGTCTTTGACCGAACTTCATAAAGCCCTCATCTGTTGGCTTTGCAACCTGTTCTCTTGTAATTGGCTTATTAGCTGGCATTGCCGACAATATTCCTCTTACTGTGTCATCACGAACAGAGCGTATCATTTCATCAAATAAGTCAGCACTTGCAAATTTATATTCATTTAAAGGATTTCTTTGAGCATATGCTTGCAAGCCAATGCTATCTCTCAAATCATCCATTGTTTCTAAGTGATCCATCCACTTTTCATCAACATTTCTAAGCAGGATAACTCTTTCTATTTCACGTGCATTCTCTAAGCCAAATATCTCTTCCTTGCTTTTCCAAAGCTTTATCGCACGATCAATTAACAATTCTTTTATATTTTCTGCGCTATTATCATCCTTAAAATCATCAGCTGTGCAAAGCGTACCCAGATATTTATTTTTAAGCCCATTAAGATCCCAATTATCCTTGCTTCCATTAACAAATTCATTTACTGATTCGCCAATGGTAGTAATAATCATATCTTCAATTTTATCCTTTAAATCAACGCCATTTAAAACATCTGCACGCTGTGAATAAATAAGATTTCTTTGCTGATTCATTACATCGTCGTAAGAAAGAACATTCTTTCTACGAGAGAAGTTTCTGTCCTCTAAACGCATTTGTGCTCGTTGTATTTGTCTTGACAAAAATCCTACCTCAATAGGTGTATCTTCATCAAGGCCAAGACGTGTAACTAAACCAATAATCCTTTCACTTCCGAACAAACGCATAAGATCGTCTTCCAACGAAATAAAGAACTTAGATTCACCAGGGTCTCCTTGACGTCCAGAACGACCTCTTAGCTGATTATCAATTCGTCTGCTTTCATGTCTTTCCGTACCAATAATATATAAGCCACCAGCTTCGCGAACCTTTTCTGCCTCAGGTTCAATCTCTATTTTATACTTTTCATATAGAGATTTAAATACCTCTCTTGCCGCCAATGCCTCATCGCTAATTGACATTGAGCTACCAGTTGCAAGTGCAATGATTTCCTCCTCGTAGCCATTTTTTCTCATTTCGCTTTTAGCAAGATATTCTGCATTACCACCAAGCATAATATCTGTACCACGTCCAGCCATGTTGGTTGATATGGTTACAGCCCCAAGCTTTCCAGCTTGGGCAACTATTTCAGCTTCACGCTCATGATATTTTGCATTTAATACGGTATGTGGAATACCACTTCCCTTTAATTTTCTTGATAACGCCTCTGATTTTTCAATTGAAACAGTACCAACAAGAACAGGCTGTCCCTTTTGATGACAAAATTTAATCTGCTCAATAATTGCACGATCCTTACCAGCAATAGACCTATATACAGCATCAACATGATCTTTTCGTATCATAGGCTTATTGGTTGGAACCTCTACAACGTCTAAGTTGTAAATTTCACGAAATTCATTTTCCTCAGATAGAGCTGTGCCTGTCATACCAGAAAGCTTTTTGTACATTCTAAAATAATTTTGGAATGTGATCGTAGCAATTGTTCTGTTCTCTCTTTGAATTTTAACCTTTTCCTTTGCTTCGATTGCTTGATGCAAGCCGTCAGAATATCTTCTTCCTGGCATCAAACGTCCTGTAAAGGTGTCAACAATTACTACCTGACCATCTTTAATGACGTAATCTGTATCACGATGCATTACTCCACGAGCCTTTAATGCCTGTTGAATGTGGTGATAAATCTCATTATTCTCAGGTGCTGTTAAGTTATCTATTCCAAAGAACTTTTCCGCTTTCGCTACACCATGTTTAGTTAGTGTTGCTGTTCTCGCCTTTTCATCGAAAATATAATCCTGAGCTACATCATCGTGATCAACCTTCATATCAAGCTCTTTAATCGTAAATTTGCTAAATTTACTAACAAGCTGATCCGCCTTATCGTACAAATCGGTTGATTTTCTTCCAGCACCAGATATAATCAATGGAGTTCTCGCCTCATCAATTAAAATCGAGTCTACCTCATCGACAATAGCAAAGGCATGACCACGTTGCGACATATCTTTCTTATAAATAACCATATTATCTCGAAGGTAATCAAATCCAAACTCATTATTTGTTCCATAGGTTATATCGCAATTATATGCCTTTTTCTTATCTTCCTTGCTTTGACCATGAACAACCAGACCAGTAGTCAATCCTAAAAATTCATGAACTCTGCCCATTTCTTCGCATCCAAGACGTGCAAGATAATCGTTAACAGTAACAACATGCACACCATTTCCTGTTAGCGCATTTAAATATGATGGCATGACAGCAACAAGTGTTTTTCCTTCACCTGTTTTCATTTCAGCTATTCTTCCTTGATGCAATAGAATACCACACATTAATTGTACTCTAAACGGACGCTTTCCAAGAACTCTATCAGCAACCTCTCTTACTGTCGCAAAAGCATCTGGCAAAATATCATCAAGCGTTTCACCATTTGATAAACGACCTTTAAAAATATCAGTCTGCCTTCGTAGCTCCTCATCACTCATCTTGGCATATTTATCAGCTAATGCCTCAATTTTATCAACGATCGGTACAATTTTTTTAATCTGTTTTTCACTATATGTTCCAAAAATTTTAGAAAATAATCCCATTTTAATTCGCCAAAAGGCGCCCTTCCATAATTATTCAGTATATATTATACAATAATATTTCTAAAATTTCCATAGTTATTTTAAATTTTATTTTATTATTTGATTCGTTATTGATTTTCTTTTAACATTATGCTAAATTATTAGTAATAAATTTGTGGAGGGATATATGCTACATATTGTATTATTAGAGCCAGAAATTCCTCAAAACACTGGCAACATCGCACGCACCTGCGCAGCAACTGGCGCTAAACTTCATATGATAAGACCATTCGGATTTGAAATAGATAATGCCAAACTAAAACGCGCTGGCATGGATTATTGGTTTCATTTAGATATTTCATATTATGATAGTATAGATGACTTTTTTGATAAAAATCCATGTTGTAATTTTTATTGCTTTACTAAAAAAGCTATCAAAAGCTATTGTGATATTGAATATGATGACGATGTTTTTTTCTTTTTTGGTAGAGAAAGTGTTGGACTTCCAGAGGATTTTTTATCTACTCATAATGATAAATGCTTACGGATTCCAATGAAGGAAGGGTTAAGGTCATTAAATCAGTCTAACTCTGTCGCAATCGCCTCATATGAATATCTACGACAAAAGAATTTTTTCGGACTTCTTCAAAAATATAAATAAAAAAACTCGCATTTTGCGAGTTTTTTTATTAAAACATTGGAGAAAATGCTGACAAAACTCCTCTTAATACACGTGTAAATATTGAAACCTTACACTTCTCTTTTGTAATAGGAATGCTTTGCGAAAGCATAGTGTTGTAGTCGAATAATATGTCCTTAATTGAATCAGTCTTATACAGCCACACTCCATTTTCAAAGCTTAAATAGAAGCTTCGATAATCAAAATTTATGCTTCCAATAGTTGCGATTTCATCATCAGCCACTACTATTTTAGAATGATTGAAGCCTTTTTTATACTCATAAATTTTAACTCCAGCTTCGATTAGCCGTAAATAAAAAGATTTTGTTACTTGATTAACTATTTTCTTGTCTGGAATATGTGGAACTATTATTCTTACATCTATCCCTCTCTTAGAGGCATTGGTAATGGTTCTTAACATTTCATCATCAACAACGAAATATGGTGTACTAATATAAACGTATCGCTTAGCAGTAGAAATTATATTCATATATACGTTTTCGCCCACTAATTCATCATCTAATGGACTATCAATATATGGTTGTACTATTCCACTTTCCTCATATTCATTATCAAAAGTTGGTATTGTTGTGCTAATCTTTTCCTTTGTAATGTGTTCCCACATACACAAAAAATAAATCTCACACGAAAAAGCTCCCTCTCCATACAAAGCAATACCACTATCCTTCCAATATCCAAATCTTTCTACTTTGTTTATATATTCATCTGCTATATTTATACCACCAGTATAAGCAATCTTGCTGTCAATTGTAACTATTTTCCTATGATCTCTATTGTTCAAAACCAAATCAAGAACAGGTACAAATAAATTAAAGCCCTTTATTTTAATACCACTCTTTTTAAGTGTTGAAATTTCTTTAAATGTTAGTTTATCTAAGCATCCTACATCATCATAAATAATTTTTACATCGACTCCTTGAGAAGCCTTGCGTGTTATAATATCTTTGATTCTACTCCACATGTAACCTGGTTTTATAATGAAGAATTCAAGATAAATGCTTTTTTCTGCAAGTTCTAAATCGGATAATAATGATTCAAAATATTGTTCACCACTACTAAAATATTTTGTTTTTGTATTCTTATATGGAGATGAGAATGAATATTGCTTTATATAATTAGACTGTCTTTGTGCGTATATATCACCGATTTTTACTCGACTTGATGTTTTCAAGGTCTCTCTTACCCTAAGATTAATCATCCCCATTTTTTTGGCTCTTCTCTTTTTGAATAAGCGTCCACTGAGCAAAATATATACGCTTACTCCAAACATAGGTAAGCCAAGAAGCAAAAGCAACCAAGCTATTTTATAGCCAGGATTAGCACGAGTATTAATAACTATTAAGCTTAAAAACATACCTACAACAAACATTGTTGCATAATAGTAAACAAATAGTCCACTAAAATACATATTTATCAGAAGAATAACTATAAATTGCAATAGTATTCCAGCACATGTTTGGACAAACCTGCTCGTGAACAGTTTTAATATTCCTTTCATTTTACACTTCCTTTCTTACGTTTTTATAATTATTGGAAAAGCGGCTGAAGCTGCTTATATTTTAAAGCAAGCTCATATGTCTGCTCCAATTTATTAAAATCAGCAACCAATGAATGTGGCTTATTTGTTGGATCATCTTGCTTCATTGGTACAAAAAATACATTTTTTCGTTCTAATAAAATACTAATGTTTTGCAAATTCGCTGATAAGGCATCATTTGAACATAGCGCAATTATTGTTGGTCTGTCTGATCTTAAATGTGCCTTTGCCGCCATCGTAACAGTGGTGTCAGTAATTCCTCTTGCAATCTTAGCCAAAGTATTACCAGTACATGGTGCAATAATCAATGCATCAAGCTTAATTTTAGGTCCTAGCGGCTCGGCTTCGACAATTGAGTGTATTGTTTTATTACCAACTGTTTCTTCTACTATATTAATTAGCTCTGTAGCAGTTCCAAATCTTGTATCTGTGTTATAGACATTTTCGCTCATTATAGGTAATATTTTTATTCCCTTTTCATTCAGCTTTTTCATTTGAACAACACTCTGCTTATGCGTACAAAATGAACCACAGAATGCGTAGCCTATCATAATTATCCCTTCTCGCAAGGAAAGCCTTTTATTATTGTATCAAAAATAATCTTAGACGCACTTTTTGGTAAAATTCTACCTGGCAATCTTCCTCCATCTATTACTCCTTTTTCATCCCCAAAACCACCAGGCTTAGAAGCAAGCTCGATTAAAACTGAATTATTAGGAATGTTTTTCATCATTTCATTTGTGAAAATAATAGATGGTATGGTATTTAAGATAATATCATATGTTAAATCATCAAGCGACACAGATTTATAGCCATGAGCATTTATCTCATCTTGAATTTCTTTTCTTCTTGCATATACATAAACTTTTGAACCAAAGAAGTCAAGAATTTTGCACAAAGCCTTTCCTATTCTTCCATACCCTGCAACTAATACCCTTTGTCCATCCAATGATTTTTGAGTATGATTGTAAATTAGAGTTATGGTCGCTTCGGCAGTGAGTTCTGCATTCTTTTGCAAGAAATATGAGTCTTTAGAATAGTCAATTACTTTTCTGTTTAATAATTTCTCTATTTTATGACCGTTACCAGAAAAAACTAAACAGCTATCATTTATCTCCTTGCCTATTTGTATCAGCTCACTATCACTATATTCATTAACAACAGATAAAATCAAAACGTTACACATTTTAAAATTTTGCACTGTATTTTCCAGTAGATTAAAGCCACAGTCGCACAATAATCGACCTAGCTCTTTGTATCTTTGATCATTTGATATTACGCAAATATTCATTTTTTCCTCACGTTTTAAATAATATTGAGAAATATTTCTCAATACAGTATATGCAAGGAAAAATACTTGATTATTTATTATTTTTAGCTATTAACATATTGATTGAAAAACCCTTTTCGCTAAAATTACGCTCGTATTCCGTTCTAATGTTAGTTTTATCCATTTCAGAATTATGTAGATCAAAGGTATGATATTCAAGCTCTAAGGGAGATTTTTCAATTTCCTCTAAAGAAAAATCAAATAATGGTCTATTATCAGTTTTAAAATAAAATTTTCCGTCAGGCTTAAGTAGCTTAGAATAAAGCTTTAAAAACTCTATGTATGTAAGTCTTCTCTTTGTATGCCCTTTTTTGCTCCAAGGATCACAAAAATTAACATAAATTGCATCGACCGAATTTTCTGGGAAATAGCAAAGCATTTCTTTTGCATCACCGATAGCGAATCTTACATTTCCTATTTGCTCTTTACCAAACCGCACGCTTTCACCCAAAGGATAAATCTTTCCATCAGCAGTTTTCCAACCACCATTAGGTGCTAATGCTCCTAAACCACGAGAAACAGCATAATTCTCTACAGCTAATGTGCATACATCGGCAATTTTTTCTATAGCAAGATAATTGAATTCAGGCTCTTGCGTTGATTTTCCACACACAAAATCTCCCTTACCGCAACCTATTTCTATTCTCAAGGGTTTATTCTCATTATAAATTTCATCTTTATTTTTGTAAAAATTCTCTATATCGCTAACAATCAAATTGGAAAGAAGGTTTAACCTTTCTTTTCCGTTTTTCTTTTTTTTCATTCTCATATTGATATTTTCTCCATAATTTGTTAAAATATATATTGATATTTTATCACATAATTTTTTTTATTTGTATATTTTTTGTAAAATTTAGGAGTTTTTATGAATTACAAATACAAAACAAGGGGTGTTTGTGCCTCTACAATCGAATTTGAACTAAATAACGGAATTGTTTCAAATGTTGTTTTCTATGGTGGGTGCAATGGTAATCTCAAAGCTATATCAAAGCTTGTTAACGGAATGGAAGCGACGCAAGTTATTTCTATTTTAAAGGGTAATACCTGTGGTTTCAAAAGCACATCCTGTGCAGATCAATTAGCTATTGTATTGGAAAACGCATTAAAACAACAATCAGAGGAATAGCGAAATGAAAAATCTTTTAATTGTAGACGGAAACAGCATTTTAAATAGAGCCTATTATGGTGTCCATGCCCTTTCCACAAAGGACGGTATGCCTACAAATGCTCTTTTTGGAATGATGAACATACTTAAAAAGCATTTAGATCACATTAAACCAGAATATGCTGTAATAGCGTTTGATTTAAAAGCGAAAACCTTTAGACATAAGGAATATGATTTTTACAAGGCAAACAGAAAACCAATGCCTGAGGATTTAGCAATTCAGCTACCTTATGCAAAGGAACTGGTTAAAATGCTTGGTTTTAATGTTTTAGAATTAGAAGGTTATGAGGCTGATGATATCATTGGTACAGTTTCAAGAACTAAGCATGAGGAAAAAATTCACTCTTACATTCTCACCGGTGACAGAGATTCCCTCCAGTTAATTAACGATAACACCTCTGTAGTCTTATTAAAAACTAAAGAGGATGTTATATATGATACTAAAAAATTCATCGAGGATTATGAAGTTACCCCTCTTCAATATATTGATGTTAAAGCTATAATGGGAGATTCATCAGACAATATTCCTGGCGTTAGTGGAATAGGCGAAAAGGGAGCATTTAAACTCATTTCCGAATTCAAAAGCCTTGATGGTGTTTATCAAAATTACGAAAGCTCTTCTCTTTCTCAAGGTCTCAAGGACAAGCTAACAAACGGGAAAGAGATGGCATACATTTCAAAATTTTTAGCCACCATTGTTTTAGATGTACCTTTAAATAAATCGATTGATGACTATATTTATCATGGTATTGACGCTATTAACCTTCGTAAATCCTTTACAAAATTTGAATTTGGTAGTTTAATTAGAAAATTTGAGCTTGATAAAACAAGTACAAATACAAACGACATAGAACTTACACCATATGGTACAAGCAAGTGTAATTGTAGTGATGCTGTTCCCTTGAATGTGAAGTATATTGCTGGTCTGCCTGAAGCTATTACTCATTGTGCAGTTTATTTTACAGGCGACTGTGTTCAAATATATACACAAGACGAGAAGCTATACACTTGCCCTATAAATGAAGCAAAGGATTTCTTGTCAAACAGTACTGTTATTTGCCATGATGTTAAATCACTTTTAAAGATAGCAGATATTAATTGTGTTTTTGACACTATGCTTGCTGGTTATGTAATATCTCCATCCGATTCAAGCTATGATCTACCTTCTTTAACCATAAAATATTTAGATTCTGCCTTTGATGCTTCATTTGGTGCTAAGACTATTTACAATTTATATAAAGAAATGAAGAGTGTTCTCGAAAGAGATAATACATTACACATTCTCACAGATATTGAAATACCTTTAGCAAGAGTTCTTTTCTCTATGGAAAATGAAGGCTTTAAGGTAAATTTAGAAGGACTTAAGTCGTATTCTAATTATCTAACAGAAATGGAAGATGCTTATAAGCATAGAATCTATATGCTTGCAGGCGAGGAATTTAATATTAATTCTCCTAAACAGCTTGGCGAAATCTTATTTGAAAAATTGGGAATCCCACATGGTAAAAAGACGAAATCTGGATATTCAACAAGCGCTGATATTTTAGAGAATTTAGCAGACCAATACGAAATTGTTGCTGAGGTTTTGGAATATCGTAAGGTTGCAAAGTTAAATAGCACATATTGCGTTGGATTAATAAAGGTTGCCGATGAGCAAGGCTTGATACACACTACATTCAATCAAACCGTTGCTGTAACTGGTAGATTATCCTCTACTGAGCCTAACCTGCAAAACATTCCTATAAGAACAGAGCTCGGCAGAAATCTTCGCAAATATTTTACGACTAAAAAGGACGACTATGTTTTAATTGATGCAGACTACTCACAAATTGAGCTAAAGGTTCTTTCTCACATGTCTCAAGATGCAAATATGATACATGCGTTTAGAACTGGGGAGGATATTCATACAATGACCGCATCATTAGTTTTTGGCGTATCACCAAACGAGGTTACGATCGAACTTCGCAAGCGCGCTAAGGCTGTAAACTTTGGAATCGTTTACGGTATTGGTGACTTCTCTCTCGGTAAGGATTTACACATTCCTAAAAAAGAAGCAAAGCGCTATATTGAATCTTACTTTGCAACTTATCCCGATGTTCACGCCTTCATCAGAAGACTAATTGATGATGCTAAGGTAACAGGATATGCAAAAACAATGTTTGGTCGTATTAGATATATTCCTGAATTAGCCAATAAAAACAAAATGATTCAAGCATTTGGAGAGCGTGCCGCAATGAATAGTCCTATTCAAGGTACAGCTGCCGATATTATAAAAATAGCAATGATAAATGTTGATCATGCATTAAAAAATGCTAATATAGATGCTAAATTAATTTTGCAAGTTCATGATGAATTAATTGTTGAATCGCATAGCAGTTGTGCTGATAAGGCACTTGAAATTTTACAGCAAGAAATGGAATCAGCAGTTAAGCTTTTAGTTCCTTTGACTGCAGATGTTTCCGTTGGAAAGACGTGGTATGATGCAAAATAACACGAAGATTTATGAGGACTTTGCACCCGCTAAAATCAATCTATATTTAGATGTTCTTTCTAAAATGGATTCTGGATATCATAACATAGATTCAATTATGCAAAGTGTTTCTCTTTTTGATAAGGTTTCGCTTAAAATATCACATGTTAATAATCAAGAACGGATTATAGAAATTGAATCCTCATCTGGTAAAATTCCAAATGATAAAAGTAACATCGTGTATAAATGTGCAGAAGCTATTTTATCACACACACATACAAACGGAATTATCTGTAAATTTTTCATTGAAAAAAACATTCCCATTGCAGCTGGAATGGCTGGAGGCAGTAGCGATGGTGCATGTGCCATGAAGCTTCTCAATACTGCACTTGGAAATCCCCTTAGTCTTAGCGAGCTATGCTCTATTGGTGCAAAAATTGGAGCAGACATCCCCTTTTGCTTGACTGGCAAAACTGCTATTTGTCAAGAAATTGGTGATAAAATCACTCCGATTACTTCACTATCTGATGCACTTATTGTTTGTGCTATTGATAATTCGAGCGTTTCAACACCAGAGGCATTTAAGCTTCTTGACGAAAAATACGGAACTAACTGCTCCCCTTCTAATAATATTGAAGAAATCATTCAAGCTATAAACGAAGGAAATATTTCTAAAATTGGTAGGTGTCTTTATAATAAATTTGAATCAGTTATTGAGCCAGACAATAAAAGCATCACGCAAATAAAAGCCACAATGCTAAATAATGGTGCTATCGGTGCTTTAATGAGTGGTAGTGGTCCTTCAGTTTTTGGCATTTTTACTGATGAAAATTCACAATTAAAAGCATTTAACGAGCTACAAAATCAGTCAATTCGTGCTTTTTTGTGTAAAACCATTTGATTTTTTTGTTTTTTTGTTGACAAATTGGTTTTTTCGTTTTATAATTATAAAAATAATTTTAAGTTAATACAAGGAGAGTTTTATGTCAAAGGATTTATTCGATTACAAGTTTGGCAAAGAGGGTATCACTTTTGATGACGTTCTTCTTATCCCAGCTAAGAGTGAGGTTGTTCCTAAGATGATCAACCTTGAAACCCATTTAACCAAGAAGATCAAATTAAACATTCCTCTTATGAGTGCTGCAATGGATACTGTTACAGAGTCTGATCTCGCTATTGCTATTGCTCGTGAGGGTGGCGTTGGTGTTATTCACAAGAATATGTCAATTCAAAAGCAGGCCGAAGAGGTTGAACGAGTAAAAAGAAGCGAAAATGGAGTTATTCGCGATCCATTTTACCTTTCTCCAGAAAATACAGTTCTCGAAGCTGATCAATTAATGGCTCGTTACAGAATTTCAGGTGTTCCAATTTGCGTTGAAAACAAAAAACTCGTTGGTATTATCACTAACAGAGATATTCGTTTCTTGACAGACTTAAATGTTCCTATTAAGGATTATATGACTAAGGACAACCTTATCACCTTAAAGGATGGTGCTTCATTAGATGATGCAAAGGCTCTCCTTTGCAAATACAAGATTGAAAAGCTCCCAATTGTAGATGACAACTACATACTAAAGGGACTTATCACAACTAAGGATATCGAAAAGGCTAACAAATATCCTAATACAGCACGTGATGAATATGGCAGACTTCTCTGTGGTGCTGCTATTGGTGTTACAGATAATGTTGTTGAGCGTGCTGGTGCACTTTTAGCTGTTGGTGCTGACTTCCTTGTTCTTGACTCTGCACACGGTCATTCAAAGAATATCGTTCTTTGCTTAAAGAAAATTAAAGAAGCTTATCCAGATGCTCAAATTATTGCTGGTAATATTGCGACTGGTGAAGCTGCACGTGATTTGATTGAAGCTGGTGCTGACGCTATTAAGGTAGGTATCGGTCCTGGTTCAATCTGTACAACTCGTATTGTTGCTGGTATAGGCGTTCCACAAATTACTGCTATATTTGATGTTTATACAGTAGCTAAAGAATATGGTATTCCTGTAATCGCAGATGGTGGTATTAAATATAGTGGTGATCTTGTAAAGGCTATTGCTGCTGGTGGAGATGTAATCATGGTTGGTTCTCTTCTCGCTGGTTGTGAGGAAAGCCCTGGAGATGAGGAAATATTCCAAGGTCGTCGCTTTAAGGTTTATCGTGGCATGGGTTCACTTGCTTCAATGGAAAAAGGTTCTAAGGACCGCTATTTCCAAGAGGGCAACAAAAAGCTTGTTCCAGAAGGTGTTGAGGGTCGTGTTCCTTATAAGGGTCCACTTTCTGATACAGTATATCAGCTTATGGGTGGTCTTCGTTCTGGTATGGGATATTGCGGAACTCCAACTATTCCAGAGCTTAAGGAAAGAGGACAATTTGTTAGAATTTCTGGTGCTGGCTTACGTGAGTCACATCCTCATGATATCAATATCACTAAGGAAGCTCCAAACTACAGCGCGCAAATCGACTAAAAAATCAAGGTTGTTATCATCTGATAGCAACCTTTTTACTTTATTTTCTATTTTTTTATTGACTTATTATTTTTTTTAGTATAAAATAATACTAATCACTATATGAAAGGGTCATTTTAGATGTTTAAAAAATTCAATAAAGATGATAAGCACTTCAAAATAGCTATTCTTGCTTTTTTGGTTGGTGCTTTACTTATTGGATTAGTGTTTGCTATAATGAATTTCGGAACAATTTTTGGTTTCGTATCAACCATCATCGAATGTCTTTCTGCATTTATTTACGGCTTCGTTATTGCATTCTTGCTTAATCCTCTTTATAAAAAAATCCACAAGTACGTTTTCAAGTTTATTGAAAAGAAAAAGGCTCATCCCACACTAAGAAAATTAGTTTCTATTTTAACTACTTATGTTTTAGTTGTTTTGGTAATTATTGGCCTTGGTTTAATTATCGTTCCTAATATTGTTGAAAATGTAAAATATCTTGCAGATAGATTCCCTACCTATATTGAACAGTTTAAAAATGCAATTATTGGATTTTTAGATACTCTCCCATTTGTAAACGATGCAAACGAAACCTGGAACAGTATTATTCATTTCTTTGTAAATACTGAATCAGAAACAGGACAAATGAGTGGTGCTTTAATCGATGCTTTTGAAAACGGAAGCCTTGATGGTATAATTCAATCCCTTATTTCGGGTATATTCACTGCTATAAAATCCTTAGTTTTCCATGCTTTTTCGTTTATTGTAGGTATTGTCCTCTCTATTTATTTCTTAATTTATAAGGAATCCATCATAAGAAGAAGCAAACGTGCATTATGTGCTATTTTCAAGAAAAAGAACTACAATAGAATTATCAATTTTGCAAAATATACAAACAATACCTTTGGTAGATATGTAATTGGTGCCATATTAGACTCTATTTTAGTAGGTATAGTTATCGGCGTTGTTTGCGCAATTTGCAAATTACCATTTGCAGCTCTTATAGGTTTAATTTGTGGTATAACTAACATTATTCCATTCTTTGGTCCTTTTATTGGCTCTATTCCTTCTGCTATTTTAATTTTCATAGCTACAGGTGATATATGGTCAGTAATTTTATTTGTTGCTATTATTTTAATTATCCAACAAATTGATGGTAATTTAATTGCACCACACATTCATAGTGAATCTACTGGTCTTACTCCTATTGGAGTTATTGCCGCTACAACAGTATGCTCAGAATTTTTTGGATTTGTAGGTATGGTAATTGGCGTTCCACTAAGTGCTGTTATATGCTATATTATTGCTCAAATATTCGAAAAAAGACTTAAAAAGAAAAAGCTTCCACTTGAAGAAGAGGCTTATGAGGCATCTGATATCTATAAAGACGAAAAGTTCCTCGAAGCTTGCAGAATAATTGAAGAGCGAGGATATCACGTGGAAGAAAATGAGCAACATTCTTCTTCAGTTGAGCAAGAAAATACTAATATTGAAGAGAATGAAACAAAAGAATAAATTACTAAATACTACCATTATTACGATGGTAGTATTTTTTGCTTAAAAATATCCTTTTTTGCTAATACTATTCAAAAAAGGAGTTCATATATGAGAATTAATTCAATAAAAGCACGAGAAATAATTGATTCAAGAGGAATGCCTACCATTGAGGCATGCGTTTATCTATCAGGAGGGTATAAAGGAATAGCATCCGTCCCGTCGGGTGCTTCAACAGGTATTTATGAGGCAGTTGAGTTAAGAGATGGTGACAAAAAGAGATATTTCGGCAAAGGAGTTACCAAAGCAGTAAACAATGTAAATAATTTAATAGCACAAAATTTAGTGGGATTAAAGCACTCTTCTCCACGAAATGTAGATAAAATTTTAAATTACATTGACGCAACTGAGAATAAATCTAATTTAGGTGCTAATGCTACACTTGCAGTTTCACTTGCTTGTGCAAAAGCCAATGCAAGTGCTCTTTCTCTGCCCTTATATCGCTATTTAGGTGGTATTTTTGGCTGTAAGCTACCTATCCCTATGATGAATATTTTAAATGGTGGTGCGCACGCAACAAACAATTTAGACATACAAGAATTTATGATTGTTCCCATTGGCTTTACAACATTTAAAAAAGCGTTACGAGCAGGCTGTGAAATTTATAATTCTCTAAAAATCATATTAAAGGAACGTGGTCTGTCAGCCTCTGTCGGTGACGAGGGAGGATTTGCTCCAAATTTATCAAATGAGGAAGAAGCTATTGAGCTTATAATTGAAGCGATAAAGCATGCAAAATACGACACAGGGTCGGTAAAAATTGCATTAGATATTGCTTCAAGTGAATGGTATAGTAATGGTAAATACAAGCTCCCCAAGGCAAAAGCATGCTATACCTCCGAGGAGCTTATAGAAAAATGGGCAAGCTTAGTTTCAAAATATCCAATTATTTCCATTGAGGATCCATTGAGTGAAACCGACTATGACGGCTGGTCAAAAATAACAGAAAGATTGGGTAACAAAATAATGCTCGTTGGCGACGATTTATTTGTTACAAATGAAGCGCGTCTAAAACGAGGAATTGGTGAAAGGCTTGGTAACTCAATATTAATAAAGCCAAATCAAATCGGAACATTATCAGAAACATTAAATGTTATTATGCTTGCAAAAGAAAACAACTACTCTACTATAATATCACATAGATCTGGAGAAACAGATGATGTAAGCATAGCAGACATAGCCGTTGCTACTAACGCTGGTTTTATAAAAACAGGTGCGCCTTGTAGAATGGACAGAGTTTGTAAATATAACAGGCTTTTAAAAATCGAAGATGAAATTTATAGAAATTGTAAATAATTAATCCAAAGTTTAGGGCAAGAATTTAAAATTATATTATTATAATATTTTTTAATTTCTTGCCTTGACTTTTGTTATATGTTTATGATATACTACATATGTTATTAATATCACAAAATAAGCCGTGATATAAGGTCATACTATCCGGGGCGCTAGCGGTGCCCTGTACCTGAAATCCGCTATATGCAGGGGAGAATCCCGTTTTGAGGGTTATGCTTGTGTGGTCAGCACCGTTAGTCGATGTGTTGACAGATGAGTCTTGCGCAATTGTCGGCTGTGAACCGTGTCAGATGGGGGACCAAGCAGCACTAAGCGGTTGAGATGATGTGCCGCGAGAGTGCTTGTCTCGAGCAAAGACTATCGGATAGCGCGTGTAAGTGTAATTCGATTTTCGGGTGTATGATCTTATATTGCGACTTATTTTTTTATTTAGAAAGGAGCTTTTTATGCATCAAGCCTTATACAGAAAATATCGTCCAAATAGCTTTGATAGCGTTTATGGACAAGACCATATTACCTCTATTTTGCGTCACGAAGCATTAAATGACTCCATTTCCCATGCTTACCTCTTCTCTGGCTCTCGTGGTACTGGTAAAACTACTTGTGCTAAAATTCTTGCAAAAAGTGTTAACTGCCTAAATTTAAAAGACGGAAATCCATGCAATGAATGTGCAAATTGCATAGCAATTGATGAGGGTACAACTACCGACGTTATAGAAATGGACGCTGCTACTAACACTGGCGTTGACTACATACGTGATTTGAGAGAAAACGTAATGTTTACTCCTGCCATGCTTAAAAAGCGTGTATATATTATTGATGAGGCTCATATGCTTTCAGATAGTGCCTTCAATGCTCTTTTAAAAACTATTGAAGAACCCCCCGAGCATGTTTTATACATTTTCGCTACTACTGAGCAACATAAGATTCCTGCTACTATTATTTCGCGTTGTCAACGATTTGAATTTCGCAGAATCTCCCTAAATTCCTTAGTAGAAAGACTATTATATATTGCAAAAAGTGAAAAAATTAGTCTTACAGTTGAGGGGGCTAAGCTAATAGCAAAAACTGCACAGGGTGGTATGCGTGATGCTATAAGTCTAATGGAGCTTTGCTCTGGCTCGCACAAGGAGATTACTCCTGAATTAGTTAACGAAATTTTAGGCACAAGCTCGTATGAAAAGATGGCTAATGTGGCTATTGATATTGCTAACAAAAGCTATGGAAAGCTATTTGATGCAATAAATGAGGTTGTATCATCTTCTAAAGACATCTTGGTATTTTTCCAAGATTTAACATCGTTTTATCGTGATATGATGGTTAAAAAGTCTGCACCTGCTCAGGATTATTTGGAATTGTTACCAAACGAGGACAAAGCACTTTGCACTGCTACAGAGCTTTTTAATATGGCAACTCTTATATATCACACTACTCTTCTTGACGAAGCATATTCAAATATGCTTAGAAACCCAGCAAACAAGCGTCTTTGTGCAGAAATTACGCTTATGAAAATGTGTGACCCAAGGTTAAACGAATCAAACGATGCACTTTTATCAAGAATTGCATCGCTTGAGGATAAAATTACTTTACTATCAAAGGGTGCGCTTGTTCAACCGAATAGTACTGATAATACTGATGTTGATAATCCCAATACTAATGAAAGCTATATCAATACTGATGAGGTACAAAACGAAATTTCTAAGGAAGAAAACATTTCCTTCGGCACTAGCACTTTTGTTGATTCGTGGGAGGAAGTAATTGCTAAAGTAGCATCTGTAGATATTTCAATTAGCAGTATTCTAAAAACATGCAAACCTGCCTACTCACAAAAAAACAATAAATTTTATATTATTGCAAATCAGTTTAATTTGATGATTTTGAATAATGGCGAAACTAAGAAAAAGATTTTTGATGCTTTAATTTGCTGTGATGTAGATATTTCATCTCCTTCTCAGCTTGAAATTGTAACTAAAAATATAAAGGCAGATTATTCTGACCTTGATGAATTTTAAAAAAGGTGGTATTAAAAATGAGAGCAAACATTCCAAAGGGTCCAAGCATGAATGAAATGTTAAGACAGGCTCAAAAAATGCAACAGGACATGCAAGCAAAACAGGCTGAGCTTGAAGAAAGAGAGTATGAGGTTCAAGCTGGTGGTGGCGTTGTTAAGGTAAAGATTAATGGTAAAAGAGAGATTTTAAACATTGATATTGATCCCGAAATTGTTGATCCAGATGACATTGAAACATTGTCAGATATTCTTGTTGCTGCTGTAAACGAAGCAATCAAGAAGGTTAATTCCGCTACTGACGAGGAAATGGGTAAAATTACAGGTGGTATGGGCATGGGAATGCCAGGTATGTTCTAATGGACACACTTGTAAAGCCTTTACAGGACTTAATTGAAAAGTTCCGTTCCTTAGACGGCGTTGGTAAAAAAAGCGCTATGAGAATGGCTTTTTCTGTTCTTGATATGGACAATTCCGAGGTTTATGATTTTGCACAAGCAATTTTAGATGCAAAAACCAAGATTGGTCTCTGCTCTGTTTGTCAAAATCTTTCTGCAAGTGAGGTTTGTCCTATTTGCTCTTCTGTTACAAGAGATCAATCAACGATTTGTGTAGTGGAAGATTATCAAGCAGTTTTAGCCCTTGAAAGAGTCAAGGAATATAGTGGAACTTACCATGTTCTTCATGGAACTATCGCTCCTATGAAGGGCATTGGTCCTGACAAGCTCAAGATCAAAGAGCTTTTAAATAGAATCAATAATTCTAACGTATCTGAGGTAATTGTAGCAACTAACCCTACTGTAGAAGGTGAAGCTACTGCTATGTATCTTTCCAAGCTATTAAAGCCTCTTGATATTAAAGTAACACGAATTGCAAATGGTCTTCCTGTCGGTGCTGATTTGGAGTATGCAGATGAAATTACTCTGTTTCGCGCTATTCAAGGCAGACGCGACATTTAGTTAAGGAACAAAAATGGAATATATATTTTTCGATATTGAATGTGCAAATTGCTTTCACGGTCATGGTAAAATATGTTCCTTTGGATATGTTATTACCGATGAGAGCTTTAATGTAATTGAAAAAAATGATATTCTTATGAATCCTCATTCAAGATTTTGCCTAACTGGTCATAAGAACCATCCTGGTATTGTACTTGGATATGACGAGAAAGCCTTTAACTCCTCACCTGATTTTAAGCATTACTATAATACTATTCGTAATCTTCTTACAAGACCTAACTCTATCAAATTTGGCTTTGCAGTGCTGTCAGACGCTGGCTTTTTAAAAAGCGAATGCGAACGATTTTCTAAAGAGCTTTTTGATTTTGATTTCATTGATATTCAACGTATATATACTGATTTCAATGAGCTTGATAATACCCCTGGTCTTATAAAATGTGCTCACGAATACGGAATTTCTGATAATCAAGACGTTCACAAAAGTGATGATGATTCGTTCTATACAATGATTGTTTTGAAGGGCTTATGCAAGGAAACAGGTCTTGACCCTCAAGCCCTTATCGAGAGATTTCCTCACTGTAAATGCAGGTGTATAAATGGCGAAATTGAGTCGGAATATTTAAAATACAGAGAGATTATGAAGTCTCAAAAGCTTTCAAAAATGGAAAAGCTAACAGGCAGTGTTCGCTCCAATTGGATACATACTACTGAAAAAAATGCTCTTGACTTCTCTAACTATTATAAAAGAGTTTATGTTGATAAAGCTGCATCATCATATTTTCAGGGCAAGCGAGTATGTATTAGCTCTTTATATGAGGAATATCATTTTAATGAAATGATGAATATCGTTTCTTGTCTTGCAAAAAACGGCGCAAAATATACTCGTCACGCATTTAGCTGTAACATATTTGTTACCTATAATTTATTAGATAAAAACGGCGAGCCATATAGATGCTATCGCAAGGACAAGGTTGATATTGCGCTTAGCGAGGGCAAAAATATTGAAATTCTCGATATTAGTGATCTTTTAAGAATACTTGATATTTCTAACGAGGAAATACAAGTTTTGGATAGAAAAAATTTAGCTCCGATTAAAAAGCGTAAATTTATCAAATCAATTTAATAAAACAGACATTTCACTTGTAAAAGCGATTCGCTTTCTTAGTTTGACTAAGTTTGGGTTGTGAAATGTCTGTTTTTTATTGCAATCCTTTGGAGATATTACCAAGGTGAAACTATAAATAGATACGCCTATTTTGATGTTAAAGATAGCGAAATCATTTCTCTTGATTTTAAAATGAAGCTATGCTTTTTAGAGGCTAACCCATTAATAAGTGCAAATTGCGAAAAATTTGCCGTTTCTAAGGGCCCTATAGTTTATTGCATGGAAAGCTTTGATAATGGCGAAAATATACGTGATATAAGGCTTGATTCTAACGATAGCTTTACCACAGACTATGACGAGCAATTAAAAGCAAATATACTCACCATATCAGCTTATAAGCGCAAGGAATGCAAGGAGCTTTACTCCTTTGCAAAAAAATGACTTTTATAAAATTACTGCAAAGCTTATACCTTATTATTGTTTTGCTAACAGAGGCGAAAATGAAATGCAGGTATGGCACTTAGTCAAATAAAAAATATGCACCTTTACTGGTGCATATTTTTTATTCAAACTCATTCAATTCAAAATCTAACATTTTATTTCTCATAATAGTATAGCTCTCTTCAATACTATCCTTATCAATAATTTTGAGATTTTGTCTTATCGCCTCAACAAAAAGCTCTGGATTAAGATAATTCTCATTATCTGCAGTTAAAATTGTATGTAGCACTAATCCATTTTCGGCACTTGATACCTCTAATAGCTTTATAAATTGGCTAATATCAATTTCCTTTTCGCCGCTTTTTGTCTTTTTTGTAATTATACATTCCTTGGAAAAAAGATTTTTAATTTCGTTTACTGTATTCTCTGTTATTTTTGGAGAATTAAGGTTTATTGTATAATCGATATATCCAATGTTTTTAAATTTCTTCTCTGGATTATATACAGAAAGCACCTTCATCTGAGTTGGAAAGCTTTTTTGAAGTCTTTCCTTTATTTCTTCATTTAACATGAAGGAATTAATTTTTATATCAAAAAGCTCACATGTGCTTTCGACACCAACAGGCAATGGAACTGCAAACACAATTTTCGGCTGAGGATTAAAGCCCTCACTATACCAAATATCTATACCTGCTCTTGTAATTATTCTCTGCATTGTTTTTTGCAAATCTAGATGAGATATATACATTAAATCTCCTGTTTTAGAAAACTTAATTCTAACAGGTATTACTTCATTTTGGGACACCATGTAAGCTCCTTTCCAAGCATATTTGCACCACAACCAGAGCATTTTTCCTTACAGTTTGGTGTTGTTTGGCTCTCATATGCTCTTTTATTTTCTCTTACTAAAAAGCTTTTGCTTACACCTATATCAATAACATCCCAAGGAAGTATTTCATCATATGACATTTTTCTATTAGCGTAAAAATGAGGATCTATTTCACATTTTTCAAATGCTTCCATCCACTTATCATAATCAAAATACTCATCCCACGCATCAAAAATCATTCCCTTGCCTTGAGCATATGCAATTACCTTTGATAAGCGTCTATCACCCTTAGAAAATACTGCTTCTAAAAATGATACCTTTGCCTCATGCCAATTATATCTAATCTTCTTATCTGTTATTTTTTCAGCTAAGAACATTTGCTTTGATCTCAAGCTTTCTAAGCTATCCTGTGCCTCCCATTGAAAGGGTGTATGTGGCTTTGGAACAAAGCATGAAACACTAACTGTAACGCTTACGGGCTTTTTTGGTCTGTTTGGTGTTTTATAAAACTCCTCAACAACAGTTGAGGCAAGTGTTGAAATTCCCTCAATATCCTCGTATGTTTCTGTTGGTAAGCCGTTCATAAAATAAAGCTTTACCTGACTTTTTCCACCCTCAAACGCAAGTCTTACAGCATTTAAAAGATCCTTTTCATAAAGATTCTTATTAATAGCATCTCTGAGCCTTTGCGTGCCTGCCTCTGGAGCAAATGTAAGTCCACTTGAGCGTATAGAGCTTACCTTTTTCATAAGCTCTCTTGTAAAGCTATCTGCTCGTAGTGAAGGCAATGATAAATTAACTTTCTTTTCGTTTGTCCAAGAAAGAAGCATGTCTGTTGCATCGTGCAAGCAAGAATAGTCGCTAATTGATAAGGATGTTAATGAAATTTCATTATATCCAGTATTTTCATAGGTTTCTCTTGCTTGTCTATTTAAAACCTCAGCACTTTTTTCTCTAACAGGACGATATACCATACCAGCCTGACAAAAGCGACATCCACGAATACATCCACGAAATGTTTCAAGCATTATTCTATCGTGAACCGTTTCAATGTATGGCATAACAGGCTTGGTTGGAAAATAAGAGGTATTTAAGTCTTCAACTATTCTTTTAACAACCTTTTTTGGAACGTCATCATATTTAGGCTCAAAGCTTTTTATTGTACCATCTTCGTTATATTCTACATTATAAAGAGATGGAACATAAAAGCCATCAAGGTGCGATGCCTCCCTTAAAAATGTCTGCTTTGTATATGTTTTGCTATTTTTCATATCTATGTAAAGCTGTGCAAGCTCACATAGAGCCTCCTCGCCTTCACCTATGCTGAATATATCAAAGAAGTCGGCAACAGGCTCGGCATTATATGCACATGGTCCCCCACCTAATATGATTGGATATTCCTCTCCCCTGTCCTTTGAAAAAATTGGAATACCAGCCATATCAATCATATTTACAGCGGTAGTATAACAAAGCTCATATTGCAACGAAAGAGCCATAATATCGAAATCCTTAATATTGTCCTTGCTTTCAAGCGTAAACAAAGGGATATTATTCTCTCTCATTTTTTCTTCCATATCTGGCCATACGGCAAACGCTCTTTCACACCAAACGTCTTCCATTTGATTAAGAGCACCATATAAAATCTTCATACCAAGATTGGACATACCTATTTCATAGGTATCGGGAAAGCAAAATGCTATTCTAAGCTTCATTTTGCTTTTATCTTTTATTATTTCTCCGTATTCTCCACCAATGTATCTACCAGGCTTTGAAACAGACTTCAAGATTGCGCTAATATTTTGCATTTATTTATTTTTGGGTAATAATGTGAATGTAGCAAGCAATGAAATTGCAGTAAACACTAAATACGAGCATCCTATAATTGCAGATGGTAGCAAATTAATTACTCCAAATACACACATTCCTATATATGCAGCACCCGTAAGTGATGCAATTATTTTTAAAACCCTTGTAACCTTTCGTATTGTGACAATTTTTTTACAAGCAGGAATTGCACTCAAAAGTGCAGATGAGCGTCCCTTGGATACGATTTTTGCATCCTTTCTACCTGTTGAGGTTGGGATATCCGTAACTGAGGTTAGCTTAATAATTCTAACATTTTGCTTTGTAAAATTAGTTATTTTCTTAATTAAATCATTACTAATGTTTGGATCAAAGGTTCTAATTCCAACTACCAGTCCGTTTTTGTTTAATTGAATAGCTGACTTTATAAAATCCTCATCCATTTGATATTTGATATACATTTTTGAGCATAAAACACCATTACAAGCGATATACATAACGCATACATCGTCCTTGTCATCTCTCTCTGCTCCAACCTCTATACCTTGTGCAGTCATACCGAATTTGTCAGCAAATATAATATTGCTTCCATCTACGCTAACACAAAGATAGCTTCTTCCAGCACATACAAATTTAACTCGACCACTTTTGGGGACTGCATTATTTGTTGCTGCATCAAAAACATCTGCTAATGGTCCCCCAACTACAGAAAAGCCACTTGATGCATAATAAAGAACCTTTTCCATATCAAAATCGTTATAAACATTGAAGTTAGTAATTTTTACATTACGTGGTGGAAAAGCAGTTGTATCATTAACAACAACGGCATCTACATTTGAAAATTCAGCTATTGCCTCCTCTCCTACAATGGTAACCTCCTTTTCGTATAGTGCCTTATTAGCAAAATAAAATGGTACACTATATGAAAATAAAACCCCAATAGGAAGCATAAATAGCATTGATGCTACAAAATATGTAATCGATGCCACAACATCCTTAACTTGAAATGCAGCAATAATTGCAAAGGCAAAAGCTACAAAAAATGCAACTATATAATATACACTTAAAAACTTTCTTATGCGGGTTGGAGCATTTGTATTTGCAAAATAGTTTCTTACAAACATTGTTTTACCAACTCTTGCAATTTCACCATTAAATTCGCCATTTGAGGTGGTAGTAAAGGTATCATATTCCGCCTCAGCATTAGTTTCTTGTACCTTTTCAAGTATAAACTTTGAATCCTTTGAGGAAACTACTCCAAATCCAAAGCGTTCCCTCAGTATATTTACATAAGAAAACATTATTGTTGAACAAACAATAATTGCTGCTGGGAAATTAAGTAAAACAGGCTTGTGTCCGTATCCAACAGAAATTAGCAAAAGCTGAAGTGAAGAATATAAGATTGAAACGCTTAAGCCTATTGTTGCTATTGACTCAGGAATTAAATCCTTTTTTATTATGGATCTTGTTCCATGATAAAGCTGCTCATATGCACAAATACCACACAAAATTAATGCAACCAAGCTCGAAACAGTATGAACATATGGGTGCTGAATAATATCAAAAAACTCCCACGATTCATTAGTATTAACAAAAATCGAAATATTCTCAATAAAAAATATTGCAGAGGCAAAAATTATAGAAAATATAAGTCTAAGCCTAAGACTTCTTTTTGCATACTTATACATTCCTATAATTTCTTTTCTTTGCATTCTGTCGTTGTATTCAAAGTCACTATTTTCAACGTCATCGCTTGTATCATCGTTTACGCCCGATGCTTTATCTGATACCTGCTTATGTACTCCTGACTGTGTTAATCCAAAGGCCTCCATAAACTGTCTGTTTGTTTGTGATGTACTTGCATATTGCTCATCAATCTCAAAATCCCCAGTATTTTCCTTTTCGCTTCCATGCCATGTAGCAGCATAGCCTGTATTTACTGTAACCTTATTAACCTTTTCAGCTACTTGCTTAAATATACTTTCATCAGGAGAAACGAATAAAACGTCATCATCTAACTCGTTTGCATCCTTATCTATGCCTACAGATACCGTTTTTGGTGAATTAGCTTCTTCAGTACCTTCAAATTTCAACTCGTCATTTAATTGCTCATTTTGTCTCATTCGCTACTCCTTTCTTACATTCTTTGCATTCTTGCAACGTGACATAAAATAACTGACGCTGCAGTAGATACGTTCAAAGAATTAACCTTGCCGTACATAGGTATTGATACAATGTAGTCGCTTCTTTCTTTTACTAAATGTGAAACTCCATTTCCCTCAGAGCCTAAAACTATTGCACAAGCACAATTAAAGTCTGTTTCATAATATGGTGTTCCTCCAGCCTCTGACGCAAACACCCAAAGTCCTTTTTTCTTAAGCTCCTCAATTGTAGTGGCAATATTAGTAACCTTAGCAATAAGCATATGCTCAATCGCTCCTGCAGAGGATTTATAAACTGTCGAGGTTATACCAACAGCACGTCTCTTAGGAATAATTATTCCGTGTGCTCCAGCACATTCAGCGCATCTTATCAAAGCACCTAAATTGTGTGGATCCTCAATCGAATCAGCTATAACTATAAGAGGCTTTTCGTTTCTTTCCTTTGCTAAATTAAGCATATCATCTATTGACGAATACTCTTTTAACGATGCAACGGCAACAATTCCTTGATGGTTTGTTCCATTTGCTAAAAAATCAAGCTTTTGCCCCTCTACCTCTGAAATTGGAATACCACGTGCGGCAGCTTCAGCAACAAGCACAGTGATTGAGCCCTCGTGATTTCCACCTTTTTTTACATATACCTTTTCGATTGCTCTTTCACTCTTTAGTAGTTCTCTCACTGCATTCCTTCCGATTACTACTCCACTTTCGTCATTCTGCTCATTCCCTTGACTATTTCTTCTGTCAAAATTTTTTCTAAATTTGTTGTTTTTATCAAAATTATTGTTTTTCAAGATTTTTATCTCCAAAAATTCATAGTTAATATTATTTTAACATATATATTTTAATTTGTACAGTTATTTTAAATAAAAAAATAAAAAAAGAACCTCTGCAAACGCAAAGGTTCAATTTTTAACTAAAAAAACTATTTATGTAGATCAGTTTTGCTCAAGTTTCTTTGCAAAGCACTCGCTACAATATACAGGCTTTTCGTTGTTTGGCTGGAATGGAACTTTTGCTTCCTTTCCACATTCTGCACAAACAGTGGTAAATAGCTCTCTCGGAGCCTTTCCAGCATTCTTTTTTGCATCTCTACAGCTCTTGCATCTCTTTGGCTCATTCTCTAAGCCCTTGGAAGCATAAAACTCCTGCTCACCAGCAGTAAATACAAATTCTGCTCCACAGTCCTTGCAGACTAAGGTCTTGTCCTCAAACATGTTCTCTCTCCTCTAAATTTATATATACAAAGCATTTCGCTAAGTAATCTTTTCCTTGAATTCCTTTTTTAGTTTTCGCCTTGCCCTATATATTGCATTGTTAACTGATCTAATACTTTTGTTGATGCTTTCGGAAATTTCCTTGATGCTCATTTCTTCACATATCATCATGAAAATTCTTTTTTCGAGTGGTGAAAGAAGACCCTCAGCGTGTTGTAACAACTGTTGCTTAAGCTCTTGCTTAGCAATATTATCTAAAGCAGTTTCGTCACAAAACCCTTCTTCTTTAAATTCTTCCTTTCTTGATTTCTTAGACTTGCATTTACGCAAGAAAGAAACTAAACCATTACGTATGCAAACCTTAGCATATGCACCAAAGGTTGTTTCACTATTTATGTCATAGGTCGAGATAGCCTTATCGAAGGCTATTTTACTCTCCTGCAAAAAGTCCTCAAGCTCAACTTGCTCATCTGCACACATATTTGAATACTTTTTCGAAAGACTAATAATTAGCATTTTGTATTTATCACACAAAAGTGCAAAAGAATATTCACTACCCCTTCGTGCTGATAAAATAAGCTTTACTAATTCATCCATGTAAACCTTTCCTTATCAAAAAAAGTCGAAATCCTCTCTTGATAAATCAATTATATCAAATTAAATTTAGCTTGTCAAGAGTTTTTTGTGCATTAATGAGAAAAAACATACTTTTTTTGACGATATTTTGGTAAAAGTTGCTAAATAGTTGTTAATTATCACCAAAAATCCAATTTTTATCACCCGAAACGAGTGCAAGCGTTCCTTTATAAACTATTTCTGGACGCTTTCTGAAATTAAAAAGCATCTTTTCAGCTTCCTCAAGAGTATCAACATCAACATTGATTTCCAACACCCTTCTGCCCTTTTCAACAATTTCACAATGAACAGAGTATTTTCCATCAGGAAGCATTGTTTTTCTACAATCTACCGATGAACCTCTCTTTTCAAAGGATAAATATCTTACCGCACTACGATAGCTTGACTCCTTAACAGTTGGAGATATTTGACCACTTAACTCAACAGCAATCGTCTTGCCCGATGGAGAAACGATATAAAGCTCCTTTTCGTCCTCCTCGCCTACGCTTTCAACATGCTTTGCCTCAATAAGCTCAGCAAAACAATCTCCACATTCGAAATAACTGCTTATACCATCGTGACGCAGGATTGAACATACATCATCACAGCTTAATGGATACCCAATTCTATCCATTAGATGCAAAATAAAAATTTTAATTTCGTTTTTATCAGTCATTTTATATTCCTTCTTTTTACTTTATGCTTTTATCATATCACAAATTAGTTTATTATTCAACATTTTTTTAGAGGTGCAAAATGAACAACTATTTAAAGACAGACATGGCATGTGAAATACCAAACATTAAAAGCTATTCAACAGCTGATGGTATTTTCACATATACAAAAACGATAAATAACTTTGATATAATTTACACCGAAATAAAAACAAAGAATGCAGAATTAAAAACAGGCAGAAAAATTGGAAAATATGCAACTCTGTATGTAGGAAACGTGTGGAAATACACAAAAAATGAACAAAACAATATATCCACTTCTCTAAGAATATTGTTAGATGAATTTTTAAGTATTTTTAAAAAAACGATAAAAGAAGTGACAATTATTGGATTAGGAAACAGAAATATAACATCAGATTCATTAGGACCAATAGTCATAGACAAGTTGGTTCCAACTCGTCATTTAATCGACACGTACCCCGATATTTTAAAGAATGACACCAATCTTCGCTTGTCGCTTCTCTCTCCAGGAGTTATCGGTCAAAGTGGCATTTCCTCATTTGAGAAGGTAAGCGTTTTGTTATCCGAAATCAAGCCTGATCTTGTCATAATTATCGATTCTCTTTCCTCTATAAGCAAGTCCCGCCTTTGTACCACAATACAAATTACCGATACTGGTATTATGGCAGGCAGTGGTATAAGGAACGAGGGCAAAGAATTTTCCAAGGATACTCTTGGAATACCAGTTATTTCTTTGGGAGTTCCCACAACCATTTCTTTATCAAGTTTAATATACTCATTTTGTAGTCATCAAAATATAAATATTTCAGAATATGAGGACTTCTTTGTTTCACCAAACAACTGTAATGATGCTATTGAACACATATCAAATATAATAGCCAATGCTTTGCAATCTCTTACAGCTGACATTAAAAAACAATCATAATTATCTCGTTTGATTAATACACATTAATAAAAAAGGAGTGTTAATATGAACGAAAAAGAAATTACTACCTATGAAAATGAAGACGAATTAGAGCGAAACAACATAAGAATTGAAAGAAGTAAAAGAACAAAACAAAAGCGCAAAGCTAAGCACATAAAGCTATTCTTTGCTTTGTTTTCCATCTGTTTATTATTATATGGTGGATATAAACTCTATCCTTATTTTCAAAGCATTACGTATACACCAAATGAAAATCAAAAAAATGAGGAAAATAGCGACACGCCACTGCCTAATTTACCAAATGACAGTAATAACAATAATAATATATCAAACGAAAACAACACCCCATCTAACGAATCAACAATTCCAGAAGGCAGTTATCCAATAATTGAGGCTACCTCAAGCTATCTTTTCACCAATGAAAGCCAAGTTGAATTTCAAATTGCTGAAGATTTTTCGACCATTAAAGCAAATGATATTTATTCAAAATACGGACTCGATGCCCCTCTTGTTTTAATAACCCATTTTTCAGCAAGAGAGTCCTATTCAAACGGCAAATATTATTCTAAGGATGATAATTTTTATAACGATATCCAAAACGTAGGAATGATTGGTGAAAAATTATCTGATGAGCTTAACAAGTTTGGCATTAACGCTATACATTTAAATGAGATTTATGCGTCAGGTAGTATTTATAATTCAAGAGGGGAATACGAGAAATCACTCAATGCTACTCTTTCACAATTTCCGAGCATCTGTTATGTAATCAATGTTTCAAGAGACTTATCTATAAATAAAGATATGAGTATGATAAGAGGAGTAATTGAACATAATGAACAAAAGCTTGCACAAATTTCATTCGTCTCAGGCTCAAGCTTTGATACATTTAGTGAAAATCAATTAAAAAATGCTTGCTTTTCTTCATCATTATCAAGCTTCATAAACAGCTCAATTGACTCATTTGTCAAGCAAAGCACTATTTCAAATTTTTCTTTAGCGCAAGACTATTCTCCGTTTTGCATTGAAATAGAATTCGGCTCTTATGCTAATTCCTTTGATGAAGCATCAAATAGCGCTACATATTTTGCAGATTTGTTTTCAAAATATTTATCATAAAAAAATGCTTTCCATTGAAGTGAACAGCTTTAGTTCACTTCACAGTGGAAAGCAATTTTTACTTCAGCATAGCAAAAAGCTTAACAGCATTTTTGTTGGCTAAGCATTTACAATGTTCTTTTAAATATGCGATATTGCTATTTTTTATATATCGCGCAAATTCACTTATAAAGCAATATTTTTCTTCTTTTGTTGATACATCATCCAAAATTATGTAATAGCCTTCTCTTATATCGTCGTAATATACTGCACTTTTCCCCTTATAGCTTACGCTTTCAAGTCCAAATGCTACAGTAATTAAATCCTCAAGGCAGTCAAGAGCAAAAATATTTGTTATAGATCTTGGAGGCTTTTTTGTTGATTCCTTAGGCGTTAAATCCTTATACATTGATTCCTCCGCATAGCTTAAAAATATTTCGCAACCACCATTTTTAGATGAAAAAATTTCTGCAACAACCTTTTGTCCAGCGTATTTATATCCTATTTCTCTTTTTGCTCTTAAAAGTAGTTTTTCAAAGGTTCTTTTTACTTCCTCTCCTTCGAGTGTTGCACCTTCAATAAGATCATATCCCTTCGCCTCCTTGGCATTCATCGTTATTTTCAATGAATTGTTTCCTATTTTCATAAATTCCATATTCTTATCCTCCTCTACCATTATATAAATTTCAAGTCAATTTGTGCAAGACTTAATATTTTCTTATAATGGTTAATTTTATGAATAAATACGTGTTTTATAGCTTTTAATAGCATTTATGTCATTTTTTGTTATCTTTGGAATAGAATTTAATATACAGATTTTAAAAAGGAGTTTAAAATGAAGAAATTCTTTGCTTTTTGTTTTATTTTTATCTTTTCCCTTACAATTACTGTTTTGGCAGACAACAAAATTTCTCCTGCAATAGACGTTATCGCCTGTGAAAACTCAATGATTAAAGCAGGTATTTTTACAAACGGAGAAATATGCTTTGATGTAGACGACTTTGATTTGCCTCTTGGTACTAACGTTCAATACATAAAAATAGTTTCGCTTCCAGATAAATCACAAGGCAGATTGATGCTTGACAATCTATATATACTTGAAAATCAAGTTATTTATCGTGATGATTTTTCTTTACTTCGTTTTGTTAGCATCACTGAAGAATGTAAGGATGTTTTTTTCTCATTTTCACCCAACGGAAATAATTATACCATTGAATGTGCACTAAAATCACTTAAAAATGTAAACTTGACTCCTACTGCATCGAATGGTGAAAGTATTTTTGCATGGACATTAAAGAACACCTCTCTTTTCGGTTCATTAAATGGATATGACCCAGAGGGTGATGAATTAAAATATGAAATCGTTTCATATCCATCAAAGGGTATCTTATTTTTAGAAAACGATAATTCTGGCGACTATAAATTCACACCATATATTGATGCCTGTGATTATGACAGCTTTACTTATCGAGTAAGGGATTCTTATGGGAATTATTCAAACGAGTGTACTGTTACTTTAAAAATTGAAGGTAATAATAGCGTTTTGGTATTCAAGGATTTAGATGACGAAAGATATATTAATGCAGTTACTACAATGTATGATTTTGATTTAATGAATGTGATAAAAAATGAAGATGGTACTATTTCCTTTAATCCTAACGAGGACATAACAATGGAGGAGTTTGTTGTTCTTGTTATGAAAGCAATGGGTGCAAAAAATGTTCCAAAGCTGGAAAAAACAAGATTTGCTGACGATGAGCTCATTTCAAAGGAATATAAGGGATATATCGAAAGTGCATTTTCACTTGGCATCATCGAGGGCACAATTGAAAATGATGGTGTGCATTTTAATCCTAAGAGCAAGGTAACTACTGCTGATGCAGCTGTCATAATTAATAAAATTATTGGAATTAAAAAAGAAACATATTTAACTGTTTTTAAGGATAATGACGAAATTCCAGAGCATGCAAAAAATGCTATTTCTGCACTTACTGAAATAGGTATTTTTTCAAAAACCGATGGTAAAATTTCTCCAAACAAACCTCTTACAAGAGCGCAAACTGCAAAAATTCTAATGTCCTTGCTCGAATTCAGAGGAAAAATCGGCAAATAAGAACTTTAGTTTAAAAAAGCATAGGCTTGATTAAGCCTATGCTTTTTATTGTTTCACTTGCATTTTTTTAATTTTTTCTTCATTTGGAGATACATACGCAGTCCAATTTACGTGGTATATTACATATCCTGGCTTTGAGCCAGCAGGCTTTTTTACATGCTTTGCGTTAGTATAATCAACAGCAATATTATTTCCCTCTGCCTTTGAATAAAATGCAGCAATTTCAGCAGCCTCTGTAAAATCAATTTCCGATGGTTCTTCTTTTGTGCACTGCATTAACACGTGAGAGCCAGCCATATTTTTTACGTGAAACCACCAGTCAGTCTTTTCAGCAAGCTTTGTAGTTATATAATCATTCTGCACATTGTTTTTTCCACAAAGAACTGTATATCCACCACTTGTAATAAATTTAAGTGGCTTTGGCACTTGCCCCTTTTGAATATTATAATTTTTCATTTTAGAGGCATATCCACTATGATAAAGCTCATCTCTTATTTGATTCAAGTCGCTTTCCAACTCTGCTCTTGTAAGTGAGTCAAGAACAGATGCGATATAGTCAAGCTCTCTTTTTGAAAGCTCTATTTGTTTAGCAAGCTCTATCTTGGCTTTTTTAAGCTTAGAGTATTTTTTATAATAACGTTGAGCATTTTGTGACGGAGAAAATTTAATATCAAGTGGTATTCTTATTGTTTTCATTTCGTCATCATAATAATTTATAACCTCTACGTATGGCACACCTGATTTAATCATATATAAATTTGCAGTAATTAAATCAGCCATTATACGATATTTATCCATGCTCTCGCATTCAAATAGCTCTTCGCTTTGTAAGGCTATCTTTTTATTTATACGATTTTCCGCATTTACAAGTAGCCTAAAAATGTCACTTGATTTCTGTTTTATTCTTTCGTTATTGCTCTTTTTTGAAAAATATTTATCAATAAGCTCACCAAAGCTTTCAAGCAAAACACTTTCGTACATTTTTCCAAAAAAGTTGAGAGGAGTGTACGAAAATTCAACTGGCTCTCCGTTTTCATTTAAAACAAGATATGGACGAGCTATATTTAGCTTAATGCTGTTTATAATTTCAAAAAAAGCTTGACAGAGTGTCTGTTTTTCTACATTTTCCAGTATTCCATCAGCATCTTTACAGCACTTGTATGCTATTTGCCTTGCAGTAGAAATTGCAATTCCTGTAAAGTTAGATGTAATAAATTTCGCAATAGACATAGAATATGGTGTTCTATCATACGCAAGCAAAAACTGACTTTCGGTTAGTGTATCAGTATCAAGCTTATCCTGCTTGGGTGGTAGCTCATATTTCATTCCAACCAAAAGCTGTCTTTCCTTACTTGTTGTAAAATCAACAGTTTTAAGCAGAGCTAATATTTTTTTGTTATTGTCTGTCAGAATTATATTTGAATACTTGCCCATGATTTCACAAATTAAAAACTTGCTTGACTTAAAACCCATTTCATCATAAGCCTCAAATTCAAGTGAGCACACTCTTTCAAAGCCATAAACCCTTGCATTTAAGAGCTTTCCACCGCCTAAGTGCTTTCTTAAAAGCATACAAAGCATTGGTGCTTTTTGTGGATTTTCTGATACAATCTTTGTTATGTTAATCCTTGGATAATTAGCTCCTGCATTTATAAGAATCCTTGCCTTCTCCTTAGCAGAATGAAGAAGAATGACAATTTCGTCATTTGATGGCTGATATATCTTTTCTATTCTGGATTCTTTTAAATTGTTAATTTCATTCACACTACATCTTAACATTCCTGCATCAAAAGCCATAATCATTCCTCCTTTGCTTTTCCTATCGTTTATTGTACTACATTCTGCATTATAAGTCAAATATTTTTTATATTATTTTATCTTCAATTCGTAAAGTAACTTTTAAATAACATATCAAGTAGTTATTGACAGATAAATTCAGAATATAAATTTCTAAAATACAAAAGAGAGTGTTTGTGGCACTCTCTTGGAAACATAAGGTGGTGAAAAAAAGATGAAAGTTCTACTTGAATTTTTAAACGAAGATGAATGGTTGCAACACGCATCCAAACTAATGAAAGAACGAGGAACAAAAAGCGATGAGGAAATATTAAAAGAAATCGTTAAATTCGATTATAAATTTAGCCTTATCCCAGACGAATCCCAAGTTTCTTTAACTGAACCTCAAAGTTCTTAATAAATTCCGATGTGTCTATTTTGGTGGTATTATTACAAAATTCGCACTTAAACTCAAAGGAGTTTCCTTTAAATACATCTTTGCTCTTGAATGTATGTTCTTTTTTACAATGTGGATTTCCACAAGGAAAAGAAATCTTAGGATTTTGTTGACAAAATACTTCAACATATTTGTTCATAATAATTTACCTCTTATGTATTTTTCACAAAAGAGAGTGCTTGGGGCACTCTCTTAGGGTCGCATAATATTAGTGGCGACGGATACGGATTTTAACCGTACCTTTGACTTTGATTCGAATTCTTCTCTTAGCCATTCGGCTCACCTCCTTGATGTAAGATAATACATTCAAGTAATAGACATTAAAGGCGAGATAATATTATGGCAAGCGACATTATAACATATTTTGAATTTTCTGTCAATAGTGACTTTAATTGCAATATATTTTCAAATTGTTATGATTTTTAAATTTAATTAATTTGGCATTTCAGCATCCATATTCCAATAGATTTCAATTCTATCGGTTTCTTGTTCATGATTTGCTCTTACCGATGTGTAAAAGACAACAACAGTTGGCACAGTATCGTCTTCCCAATAATAATTTTTTGATGTGTATTGACCAATTATGTCATATTCCATTACTGCATCTGCTCCAAAAAAATCATTTAATTTATAAACAAAATCTTGTTTCTCTTCAAATGTGAAGAAATCATGCGATTTCCAACAGACAGTATCGACAACACCATATTTATCTTTTTCGAAAGATATAGAGCCAGTCAAGCCTAAAAACTCAACATTATTTCTGTTTTTGTATAACTCACTAGGCAATAGAATTTTACCTGTTTCCTCATCTGGGCGACAAGGGATTATTTCAAGGTATGGAGCAATATTGTTCCTCGATTCATCTATCATCGCTTGGTTCGAGTTACAACTTATAAAAATAAGCATAACAGTGCTTATTAAAGTCGCAAATAGTATTAATGTCAGAATACGATGTTTCATATAGTATTTCCTTCTAAAAAATTATAGACCTGAATCAATTACATCTATTTCGGATAGTTTAAATGTAGCTTTCCAATGGAAGCCATAATCTTGAATTAATTCATATTTTTTACGAGGGGAGACGGTTCCCTTGACAGGATTACCCCAAGTGCCTAAATTAATTGTAATATTCGAAGGTTTATCAATGGTAAAACTTGCTGTTTGACCGTGCTTTCCACACCAAAGAATTCGACCATTTAGACTAATGTAGGCATCTTTAGATGACAATAAGCCAACTAATCCTCCAGAAATTTGTTCTGTTCTAGGCAACTTGATTTTTACAAGACCACCTGTAGACATTTCGGCTATCGGACAACCACAATTAGGACATGCAGTTGCTTTGTTAGAGACATCTCTACCACATTCTAAACATTTAATTAAAGCCATAAAAGTGTTTCCTTCCAAAAATAAAAAAGTGTGTCCCAATAAGAGACACACCGAAAAAGTGTTCTCTCATTGTTGTCACACAATTGCTAATCCTATCTATAGGCATACGCAAAAGAGAGAAACACCTTTTACCAAAAAGTATAGTTTCCCTATAGACAGAAATATATGCAATTGTGTGACAGACGCATTATAACATAATTTTTAAAAATTGTCAATATTTGCAACAAAAGCAAATAAAAAAGAGACATTCAAAAGAATGCCTCTGTGAAAGGTGGTGAAATAATGAGAGCGATAGATATTTTATTTAATGAAATTGATAAAATTAATTCTCAGATTAAATTAGAGGAAGTAACATACAAGAAAGTGTTGCTTGCTTTGAAGATTAGAAAAATCGTGGATATAATAGAAGATATGGATAGATTGCAAATGGACAAGGGGTGCGGCTATATCCCAGAAGACTTTTATTATGTAGAAAAAGACTATATTTGATTGTTTTCTATCTCGAAATAATAAATTACTGCACTCTTTGAAAGTTTTATTTTATTGTCGGCTGGCTCAGTCTTATCAATAGATAACGAGCATCCGTATGGCTTCGGACTTTCAACAGTAAAGAATTCGCCCTGCGTATGAGTTAATTCACCTCTGATATAAGATTTACCATCAAGAGAAAGAGTAAATTGACAATATGACATAAGTGCCTCCAAGTTATTAATTATTTTTATTACTTTCTTTAAATTCATTAACCAACGATATAATAATTTTTTGCTGGTCTTTGTTTAAATCCGAAATGTCAATAGTAACGGCTTGTTTTCCCCACTCGCCTTTTTCAAAAAAATAGGTTTCGGTTACATTAAAAATTTTTGCTAATAGAGGTAAAACTTTAAAAGAAGGATTTCTTATTCCTTTTTCGTATGCGGAAATAACAGATTTGCTTAAATTAAGTTTATCTGCAAGCTCTGTTTGAGACATTCCAGCTTTTTCTCTTAGGTCTTTAATCTTTGTTCCCATAGATAATCCCATAATAATCACACTCCTTCTGCCAACATTATACACTATTTTGAAAAAAATGTCAACTATATGTTGACAAATTGTGGAAAATGTGGTACACTATAAGTGGAAAGGAGGTAGACTATATGTTGACCATTTGTAAAAACAACAAAGAACAAATTAAAAAGTTGATTCAAAGTAAGAATCTAAGAAATATTGTTATAAGCAATAGTAATTTGATTGATGATATTATATTGTCGATGTGTCGTGATGGTGTAATTGATTGCTTGGCAAATGGATTTTCTGACAAACGAAGACATAACTCATATGTTCCGTTCAAGTTAATCATCGCTATGTCCATAGCAGCAAAAATGAAAATACATACTAGTCTATCCGATATTCCGACGGCAATACAAGACCATAGAGTATTAGCAGAGATTGGTTATAATCTGGTTTGCGACAATAAAAATGAATTCTTTACAGAGGGTACTATTAGGTATTTATTAAGCAAATATTCAAACGAGGATTTAATCGCCTATTATAACAGTGTTGTTAAAAATCATATCATGCCATTAATGGATATAAGACCTAATATTCATATATTAGACTGTACAAAGATAGCAGTAAATTTCGATAACGAAAATTATGAGAATTCTACTATATCAAGAGACAGAAAAGGTGAGACTATGAGAGGATATAAATTATCCTCTTTAAGAGGCATATACAACGATACTGGTATTATTGAAGAAATTAGATTTGGAACAGCCTCTACGCACGATTTAGCACTGTCTGAAGATATGATTAAGACAACAAAATGTTTTAATCGTGGTGATATATTGATTAACGACAAAGGTTTTTTATCAAGAGAACTAATAAATTTCTTGAAAAACGAAAGATGTGTTGATACTTATGTTCCTTTAAGGAATAATATGACGGCTTATTATGATGCTGTTAGTATTGCAATAAGTGAAAATAATTGGATAGCACATCCTAATAAATACAGAACAGGACAAAAAATAGCATTTGTATCTAATGTTACTGGTTGGGATACTTTTGGTGCCTCAAGAGATGTACCGCTTAATGCTTGTGTAATTTGGGATACTGAAACCGAAAAGTATATGGTAATAGTAACAACAAATATGAAAGCATCAGCAAAAGAAATTGTTTCTACATATGAATTAAGACCAGAAATAGAAGAAGATTTTAGACAGTTAAAAGAGTTTTGGAAGATAGAAGACTTTAAAACAACAAAATACAACGTAATTGCTTTTCATATTATCTGTGTTTTATTAGGATATTTGTTTTATCAGATATACATTAACAGCACAGAAGGAAGTAAATATTTAGGCAAGAGTTTGCCTGTCGTTTTGAAAAATTACAACGAACATGCTCTAAATTATCTCGTATTGTATGGTGGTAAATATTTCTGTTGTATGAGTATGATAGAATTCTTTGAGTTTAGAGAAAGTTGTTCTGCGGAGGTGAAAAGATATCTTTTAGAATTTTTTAAATAAAAAACTGCCGATTAACGACAGTCTTAAAATTTATTATTTGTTATTCATATAAATACAAAACAGGGTTGCTGGTTTTATAGAAAACTCATTTGCAATTCGATAAAAATCATTTTTTATTAATTTAAAGCCTTTATCAAAAGGCATATCATGTGATTTTAGGAGGTTATCAATGGCTAATACTGCTGTTATTTTTGAAGATAACGATATTTCTTCAAATTCTTTATTAATTAGTGAATCAGAGGTTGTATCACCAGTAATTAAACGAGCTAATTCACATTGTTTGGAACCCAACATAGAAAATTTCTCCTTAAAAGCTTTAAATGATTTACTCGGTGTAGATGTCAATACTTTGACTACTTATGAGGTTATTGAAAGAATAAGTAAATTATGGGACAAATTATAACACAATTGTTGAATTTTGTCAATATTTTGACGGAAAATAAAAAGGCTGTCAAGCACATCACTTTGACAGTCTTCTCCCGTATTTAAACTCTCTGAGCCTTGGCGCAATCTATATTGTAACGCCTAAATGTTATTTACATTTAGAATATATTTTTCATTTTGCTTTAACTAACAAAACTAGGTCGACCTACATCAAATATTTTATCGGTACAATATAAACGGATATCGATGTTCATATCCTTCTTACCCAAGGTGTCGTCACTTTAGCAGTTGGGTTCTGCATTTGAGTAGTAGTTACCCTTGCCCACGCATAGACATTGCTTCAGAGACAGGCAAGTTCAAAAACTGTGTCAAAAAGACCAGCTCCTTTCTTGCCCTTACGATAGTTCCGTAAATGGACAAGATATTATAGCATAATTTTGAAATAATGTCAATGTGTGGAAAAGGACGGCAATAAAAAACGACAATAAAGAGATAGCTATATGGGATATAAAAACCTCGGATATAATCGAGAGTTAATCGAGAGAAAATATCCGAGGATAATTAAAAATTTATTTTACTTTACGAATTGAAGATTATTTTATAATAATAGTGGAAATTTTCATAAATTTGTGATATACTTTATTCTAAGCGGGTTATATCCTGCTATCAGTTTCATTTTTGAAAGGAATTAAAATGGCAAATTACATTGAAAAGTGCGAAAATATTACCGTACCTCTTATTCCACTTATGGGTGCTGTTTTCGCTTTTCCTAACTTTCCAGTTATGATTGACGTTTCTGCTACTTATTTAAAGGAAGCAGTAGAATATGCCGAAAAAACAGACAGCTATGTTTTTTTGGCTACACAAAAAAATCCCTTTGCTGAAAAATTAGAAATAAAGGATCTTTATTCCGTTGGTACTCTTGCAAAAATCAAGCAGATTTCCAAAAGAGGCGAAAAGGGAGTTTTAGCTGTATTTGAAAGCATATGTCGTGGTGAGCATGTTAATGTTTTTCCTGTTAACTCTCATTTTATGTGCGATGCTATCACCAAAAGAATTGAAATTACTGATAATGACAAGGTGTACGAGGAAGCTTTATTCAGAGCATTAAAGGACAAGGCTACATCTGCTATTTCATATTTCTCCTCTCCTTCTAAGGACTTGATGCTAAAAATTGAGCATTGCGACAATTTGGATAGCTTATCCGACCTTTGTGGTGCAATGATTTTAACCAAGCCTGAGGACAAGTATGCTTTATTATTTGAGCATAACGAGATAAAGCGTTCAGAGCTTGCTCTTTCTTTACTTGACAACGAGGTTCAAATAATCAAGCTTGAGAGTGCCTTGAAAAGAAAGACTAACAGTAAAATCGAGGAAAACCAAAAGGAATATTATCTTCGTGAGCAATTAAAGGTAATTCAAGCAGAGCTTGGAAACGATGCTCAAAGTGAAAGTGAGGAGCTTTACGATGAGATAATCGCTAAGCACTTTCCTAAGGCTGTAGAAAACAAGCTGTTAAAGGAACTTGTTAGATTTAATAAATCCGCCTTTGGCTCTCCAGAAGCTGCTATGCTTCGCTCATATATTGATGTTTGCTTAGATATTCCATTTGAAAAGTATTCAAGCGACGAAACAAGTGTTAAAAATGCCCGCAGGATTTTAGAAAAAGATCACTATGGTCTTGAAAAGGTCAAGGAAAGAATTTTGGAATTTATCGCTGTTAAGGAAATGAAGCCTGACATAAAGAACCAAATTATTTGCTTAGTAGGTCCTCCTGGTGTGGGTAAAACCTCTCTATGCTCATCTATTGCACGAGCATTAAAGAGAAAATATGTTAGAGTTTCCTTAGGTGGTATTCGTGACGAGGCTGATATTCGTGGACATAGAAAAACATATGTAGGAGCTATGCCTGGAAGAATTATAAACGCTCTTTGCGAATGCAAAACCGCTAACCCTGTTATGGTTCTTGACGAAATAGATAAGATGTCCTCTGATTCAAGAGGTGATCCTGCATCAGCTATGCTTGAGGTGCTTGATAGCGAGCAAAACAAGGCATTTAGAGATCACTTCGTTGAAATGGACATTGATTTGTCGCGCTGTATGTTTATTGCTACGGCAAACAGTATGGATTCTATTCCCTCTCCACTGCTTGACAGAATGGAAATAATTGAGCTTTCATCTTATACAAAGAATGAAAAGCTAAATATAGCTAAAAATCACCTAATTCCAAAGCAGCTTAAGCTACATGGATTAAACAAACGTATGCTCAAAATATCAGACGATGCTATTATGGGTATTATTGATTCATATACCTCTGAGGCTGGCGTTCGTAGTCTTGAACGAGAAATTGCTTCTCTATGCAGAAAGAGTGCTAAGGAAATAATTGAAAAGGGTGTAAAATCTGTAAAAATTACATTAGATAACCTTTCTTCCTTCTTAGGTACATACAAGTTTGAAAGTGAAAAGATAGATGATTCAAACCAAATTGGTGTTGTAAACGGCATGGCTTACACATCTGTTGGTGGTGACCTGCTTAAAATCGAGGCTACCACTATGAAGGGTACTGGAAAGCTAACCTTAACTGGTAAGCTTGGCGAGGTTATGCGCGAATCCTGTGAGGTAGCATTAAGCTTAATTCGTGCAAATGCCGACAAGCTTGGTATCAACCCTGATTTTTATAATAATCTTGACATACATATTCATGCGCCAGAGGGTGCTATTCCTAAGGACGGTCCAAGCGCAGGTATTACTGTTACTACTGCTCTTGTAAGTGTCTTGACTAATCGTTCTGTAAGACGCGATGTTGCTATGACTGGTGAAATAACTCTACGTGGTAAGGTTTTACCTATTGGTGGACTTAAGGAAAAGACCTTAGCAGCATATTTAGCGGGCGTACGTAATATTATTATTCCTAAGAAAAACGAAAAGGACTTAAACGATATTGACCCTGTTGTTAGAGAAAATGTAAACTTTATTCCATGCTCTAACATTTTTGAGGTTTTAGCTGTTGCCTTTTCTGACGAAGAAATCATTGCAATTATAAACAATGTTACAGGACTTGTAAAAAATGAAAATAAACACTAATAATGTATCACTGAAGATTAGCGCAGGCGTACCTTCTCAATTTGTACGCACTCCCTTACCACAAATTGCTTTTTCTGGTAGATCAAACGTTGGAAAAAGCTCTCTTATTAATACTCTGCTTAATAGAAAATCTATGGCAAGAGTAAGTGCATCTCCAGGTAAAACTATTACGGTTAACTTTTATGATGTTGACAGTAGGCTTTATCTTGTTGACTTGCCTGGCTACGGATATGCAAAGCGTACCTTTGAGGATAAAAAGAAATGGTCTATGCTTGTTGACGGTTACTTTACTAACAACCCCAACATTGACCTTCTTAAACTTGTTGTTCAGCTTGTAGATTCAAGAATTGGTCTTACAAAGGACGACAGGGATATGGTTTCCTTTTTAAATGAGACTGAAATTCCTTATATTATCGTTGCAACAAAGACGGACAAGCTTAACAAAACAGAGCGTGAAAAGGCCGTTAAATCCTTGATTACTGATTCAAGTCTTTTACCTGGCACACAAATTATTCTTTTTTCCTCCGAAAGCAATGAAGGAAAAAACGATGTTTGGGATGCTATTATCAAGTATTGTGAATAATCGGAATTTAGCAAAAAGCTAACCGACTGGAGTTTTAAATGAAAGATTTTATTATTGAGCTTTGCCTGCTTATACCAACAGTAATTGTTGCGCTTACAATGCATGAGTATGCTCACGCACTTGTTGCAAACTGGCAAGGCGATAAAACTGCAAAGCATCTTGGTCGATTGACTTTAAATCCATTAAAGCATTTAGATCCAATAGGAGCAATCTGCTTGCTTTTCTTCCATTTTGGTTGGGCAAAGCCTGTCCCTATTGATCCATATAGATTTAAGCGTCCACGCTTAGGTCTTGCACTTGTTTCTATAGCAGGTCCTATTATGAACTTGCTTTTAGCATTTATTGGCGCATTCTTTTATGTTTTATCCGTTAGAATATATTTGACCGTTCCTATGAGTGAATTTGCATCAAATATTGTTTATGCATGGATACTATTCAACAACTTTTTTAGCTTAATTAATATTAATTTGGCAATCTTCAATCTTTTACCGATACCACCTCTTGATGGCTCGAAGGTTTTATTCTCTGTTCTACCAGAGCGTACAGTTGAAAAAATACAAAAATATCAAATGTATATCTCAATTGGCTTTTTGGTAATTCTCTTCCTTGACAGAAGACTTTTAAACGGAAATTTGACCTATGGTCTAAGCTTTTTATCAGGTAAAATCTTTGACGGCTTTACAAAGCCATTTTATAACATTTTCTTTTAGGAGCATAGATGAAACAAATCATTTACAAAATGGAGCTTTTTGAGGGTCCTCTTGACCTGCTCCTTTCACTTATCCATAAAAACAAAATGAGCATAGAGGATATACAAATATCAATTATTTTTGATCAATATATGGATTATATTAGAACTATGCAAGCTCTTGACATTGAGCTTTCAACTGAATTCATCGTTATGGCGTCACAGCTTATGCTTATAAAGAGCAGAAAGCTTCTCCCTCGTGTTACCGAGGATGAGGAGGACCCTGTTGAGGAATTACAGCGTAGGCTTCTTGAATACGAGCGTATTAAAGAAACGTCTGGTGAATTAAAGGGCTTATATTCTAAATATTTTGGTCGTATGGAAAAGGATACTGACGAAATCTCTCCAGACCGCACTTATGTTGCTGACCATGATGTTAATTTGCTTACAAGTGCATTTATGCATGTTTTAAGCAATATTGAAATCAGCGATGAGGTTGCCTCTGAAAAAATTAAGCCCCTTATCAGCACAAGAACTGTTTCAGTTGGTGAAAGGGTTTATGCCGTTTTAAGAATTTTGGTAGTAAATAACGGTCGTGTTAATGTAATTGATTGCTTTAGTGGAGTTCACACTAAGCACGAGGCAGTTGCTACATTTATGGCACTTTTAGAAATGCTTAAGGCAGGCAGAATTACTATCAACGAAATTGACGAGCTTTATGCTCAAGACCAAATAGTTGATTTAAATAAAAACGTTTATATTGATTTATATACAGGCAAAATCAAAGCAGACAGTGAGGAAAACAATGGATACTAATCTCGAAAGACTGGACCCTAAGTACACGGAAAATGCGATTGAAGCAATTTTGTTTGCTGCAGGACATCCTATTGAATATTCAAAAATTGCAGAGGTGCTTGACTATTCTGTTAATCAAATCAAGAAAAAGGTTAGGGACTTTGCTGAAAAATATAATGCAGATGAGAAAAAGGGCATTATGCTTCTCTGCTTCGAGGAAAGCTGTCAGCTTTGCACAAAGGAAAAGTATTTGCCTTATATAAAAGAGGTTCTTGGTATTAAGAAGGGTGGAAATCTTTCTGCATCCTCATTAGAGGTTTTGGCTATTATTGCTTACAATACAAACATTAGACCTGTTACAAGAGCTTACATTGATGCGGTAAGAGGTGTTGACAGCTCATATATTGTAGCTTCTCTATGCGAAAAGAATCTAATTGAGCCATATGACAGACTTGATGCTCCTGGCAGACCTCATGTTTATCGTACTACACCAACATTTTTAAGATGCTTTGGTATTGAAACCCTTGAACAATTACCTTATGTTGAGCTTCCTATGGCACCTTCTGAGGGTGTTGTCATTCCTCTTGAAATCGAGGTTCCTGAGGAAAGCAAGGAAAATGTAATTGAGCAAATTGAGGAAAGTGGTCAAATCAGTGAGCCTACTCAAGATGTTGAGCCCTTTGATATGTCCGACGTTTCAGATGCTGAGGACGAAATTAACGGAATTGAGGAAGAATAAGAAGAATAAAAAATAGATTAACTAAAAGGAGGGACATATTTTGCCATTATTTGCATGGATAATTATTGGCATATTATCGTTTATTGCCCTTTTAGTAATTATTTTGCTTATAGCAAAGGTAGAATTAAGAATTTCGTATAGAAACGAGCTTACAATTTCTGCAAAATTTCTCTTTTTACGCTTTAAGCTTTACCCTGAAAAGCAAAAAAAGAAAAAGAAGAAAACGAAAGGCAAAAAACCACAAGTTGCCTCTCCTAAACCACCTGCAAAAACGGAAGAAAAAAAGAAATCCGACATAATACCTAAGCTATTTGAATATCGTGAGACAGTTTTAGGAATTGTCAAGGAATTTGCAAGCGTGCTTCATTTTAGATTTTTAAATATAAATATAAAAATCGCAACAGATGATGCTGCTAAAACAGCTATTACCTATTCATTAGCTGTTCAAGGAGTGTCTTATCTTGTAAGCTTTTTAGACAATTATTCAAATATTGATGTTACCAAAAATTCAAGCATTAATGTTTATACCGACTTCTTATCTGAGGAGTCATCACTTGACGGTAGTGTGCTTCTCTATACAAGAGTATATCACGCACTTCCCGTCCTTATGAAGGTAGTAAAATTGGTTACACAGATTAAATTAAAATCGGAGGATACAAAAAATGGAACAAACTAAGCAAAGCGAAATTATCAGAGTTGCCCTTGAAAATGTTAAGGGAATGGTTGATGCTAATGCTGTTACAGGCGAACCTATTAAAACAGAAAATGGCACTGTAATTATTCCTGTTTCCAAAATTTCTGTTGGTCTTGCAACAGGTGGTGTTGACTTTTTTGGAAAAAAATCTAACACTGACAAAAACTTTGGCGGTGGCGGTGGAACTGGTGTTTCTGTTTCCCCTGTTGCATTTTTAATTGTTGACAAATTTGGAAAGGTTGACATATTGAATTTAACTCAAGAGCCAAAGGATGCAGTTAGCAAAATTGTTACCTTTATTGAAAACTCACCTGAGTTAATAGATAAATTTAAAAAGCTTTTTAGCTCCTCAAAAAAGAAAAAAGAGGAAGAAAAGTAATAATTAAATAGTACTTATTCCTGCTTTTTTACGCATAATACCCTTGTAAACTAATTTTTATGAGGTATTTATGAGTAAAAGGCTTTCTTTCGCACTTTTTTCAATCGTTTTTTTGTTTGTTTTCTGCTTTTCTGCTCACGGAATAGATATTTCTGCTAAGGCTTCAATTTTGATTGAAGCTGAAAGTCAAAATATCATTTATCAGAAGAATGCAGATATGGTATTACCTATGGCAAGCACAACAAAAATTATGACTGCTATTTTAGCTATTGAAAATTGCGAGCTTGATACTGTTATAAAAATTCCAAGCCAAGCATGTAATATTGAAGGCTCAAGCATATATCTTCACGAGGGTGAAGAGCTAAGCATATCTGATCTTTTGTATGCTGTTTTATTAGAAAGTGCTAACGATGCATCAATCGCTCTTGCCTATGCTACTTCTGGAGATTGTGAAGCTTTTGTTTCTCTTATGAACGAAAAGGCTCAAGAATTAGGTCTTGAAGACACACATTTTACTAATCCACATGGACTTGATGACACTGAGCATTATACTACTGCCTTAGATTTAGCAAGATTAACTGCTTACGCCCTTAAAAACCCTGTTTTTTCAGAGATTTGTTCTACCTATAAGCACACGATTCCTCTTGATAATGGTGAAGGAACACGAGTGCTTATTAACCACAATAAGCTACTTAGGCTTTACGAGGGTGCTTGTGGAGTTAAAACAGGATTTACTAAACGATGTGGTAGGTGCTTAGTTTCCTCTGCCGAGGTTGATGGAGTTAAGCTAATTGCTGTTACACTAAACGCTCCAAACGATTGGAACGACCACATTAAAATGCTTGATTATGGTTTTTCGTTGCTTCAATCGGTTTCGCTTTGCGAAAGTGGTGACTATACCATTTCGCTTAACGTAATTAATGGCAAAAGTGATAGCATTTTAGTAACAAATTATGACAGCTTAAATGTAACGCTTGAAAAAGATAATATTGATATTTCTGCAAAGGTAGAATATGACAGACTACTCTCTGCTCCTGTTTTACAAAACGATATTGTAGGAAGAATAGTCTTTTACAATAACAATAAAGAGATTGGCTCTGTTCCTCTTTACGCACTTGAGAGTGTTGAAAATATAAAATACAGCAAATCAATTTGGGAAAGAATTTTCGGAAAATGGAAAAAATAAGATTGCAAAAATTTTTTACCGATAATAAAATTATGTCACGCAGAGCGACTGAACGAGTAATTTCGGCTGGAAATGTTAAAATTAACGGAAGAATTGCTATTTTAGGTGATAAGGTTGACCCAGAGTGTGATATAATTGAATATAATGGAAAAATTATTAAGCCCATAAGCAATAAAAAGACATATATAATGTTGAACAAGCCTCTTGGTTATGTAACTACCACCTCTGATGAAAAGGGGCGAGAAACTGTTCTCTCCTTAGTCAGCGAAATAGGTGAAAGAATCTACCCTGTTGGAAGACTTGATATGTTTTCAGAGGGGCTTTTAATCCTTACAAACGATGGTGAGCTTACTAATCGTCTTACTCACCCTAAAAATAACATGCCAAAGCAATATAGCGTCATTATAAAGGGAGAAATTTCTCCTGACGCTTTACATATACTTAATTCTCCTATGGAAATTGACGGATATAAGCTAAAGCCTGTCAAGGTTAGAATTGTATCTAATAAAAATGGTAATTCAAACACTATTTTTACGCTTAACGAGGGTAGAAATAGACAAATACGTAAAATGTGTGAAAAATGTGGCCTTACAATTATGCGTTTAACAAGAATTTCTATTGGAAAGCTCAAGCTTGGAGAGCTTGAACGAGGCAAATGGCGATATTTAACTAAAGACGAAATAGACTACTTATGTGGACGAAGGGAGAGTATATAATGCTAACGGTCTTTCCTATTCAATCGAAGCTTGAACAAGAAGAGCTTTGCTTAAAGTGTAATGTTAAATACAATATAAATTCATTTGCGTATCGTGCTGATGATGAACATTTCATTGGAATTTGTCAGTTTAGATTCGAAAAAGGAATTGGTTACATAGAAAATCTCTGCTACGCACCAAATATCGAGGATAGCGAGGCAATGATTATCATGCTAAGAGCCACAATGAGCTTTATGCACAGGTGTGGTATTGGCGTATCAATTATTGAGGAAAACGCCACTACAAATGAGCTTCTTAAGCTTTCAGGCTACAGAAAAAATGAAGATAATCAGTATTTTATTGATTTAAATAAATTTTATGGCAGTAGCTGTTCAGAACGATAAAAGCCGAGATTTCTCGGTTTTTTCTTTGCTTTTTATATTATTATGTGTTCATATGTCGAATTTTGAATATTAAAAAAACAACAAAAAAGTGTCATTTACCCTTTATTTATAAGGGCTTATGACACTTTTTATTAATTAATACATTCCACCCATTTGTGCTGGTGGTTGAGCTGGTTGTTCTTCTTTTATATCAGCAACAAGCGCTTCAGTTGTTAAAACTGTTGAAGCAACACTTGCTGCATTTTGAAGGGCTGATCTTGTTACCTTAGTTGGATCTACAATTCCTGCCTCCATCATATCGCAATAAATCTCATTATAAGCATCAAAGCCATAACCGATTTTGCCACTATTTTTAATCTTGTCAACGATAACAGCTCCATCAAAGCCTGCATTATCTGCAATTTGGCGAAGTGGCTCCTCGAGAGCCTTTACAACGATTTTAACACCTGTCTTTTCGTCGCCCTCAACCTTATCTATCAATGCAGAAACCTTATCAATTACGTTAATATATGCAGTTCCACCACCTGCAACAATGCCCTCTTCAACTGCAGCTCTTGTCGCATTTAGTGCATCTTCAATTCTTAACTTCTTTTCCTTGAGCTCTGTTTCAGTAGCTGCACCAACCTGAATTACTGCTACACCACCTGAAAGCTTAGCAAGTCTTTCCTGTAGCTTTTCTCTATCAAAATCAGAGGTAGTTGTTTCAATTTCATTTTTGATGCTTGAAACTCTTGCTTTAATTCTATCAGGATCACCATAGCCATCAACGATAGTTGTGTTTTCCTTATTAACCTTAACCTGCTTCGCTCTACCAAGACACTCAATAGTAGCATCCTTCAGCTCATGACCAAGCTCAGAAGAAATTACAACACCACCTGTAAGAATTGCAATATCCTCAAGCATAGCTTTTCTTCTATCACCAAAGCCTGGAGCCTTAACACCAACTACTGTAAACGTTCCTCTAAGCTTATTAAGAACTAATGTTGTAAGAGCCTCACCCTCAATATCCTCAGCAACAATTAAAAGCTTTCTACCAGCTTGAACAATCTGCTCAAGTAATGGTAAAATCTCTTGGATATTTGAAATCTTTTTATCTGTAATTAAAACGAGAGCATCATCAAGCACAGCCTCCATTTTGTCCATATCGGTAGCCATATATGCTGACAAATATCCTCTATCAAATTGCATGCCCTTAACGATTTTGCAAGAGGTTTCTGTTGTTTTTGATTCCTCAACTGTAATAACACCATCGGCAGTTACCATTTCCATTGCATCAGAAATTAACTTACCAACAGTTTCGTCACCAGCAGACACTGTACCAACTCTTGTAATATCTTCCTTACCATTTACCTTCTTTGAGTTAGCAACAAGCCCCTCGACTGCTACATCAACTGCTTTCATAATACCCTTGCGTACTACAATAGGATTAGCACCAGCAGCAACATTTTTCATTCCCTCACGAATAAATGCTTGTGTTAAAAGTGTTGCAGTTGTTGTGCCATCACCAGCTGCATCATTTGTCTTTGATGCAACCTCCTTAACGAGCTGTGCACCCATATTTTCTGCTGTGTCCTCAAGCTCAATTTCCTTAGCAATTGTAACACCATCATTTGTAATTAATGGTGAGCCATATTTTTTATCTAAAATAACATTTCTGCCCTTTGGACCTAATGTAATTTTTACTGTATTTGCAAGCTTATCAACACCTCTTAGCATTGCATTTCTTGCATCAATTCCATAAAGTATTTCCTTTGCCATCTGAATAACCCTCCTTAATCAACTATTGCAAGAATATCATTTTCCTTAACAATAACATACTCTTCTCCGTCAAGCTTAACCTCAGTACCAGAATACTTACTGATAATTACCTTGTCGCCAACCTTTACTGTCATAGGAATAAGCTTTCCCTCATTATTAGTTTCGCCACAGCCTACTGCAATAACCTCAGCTACCTGTGGCTTTTCCTTTGCTTGAGCTGTCAATATAATTCCACCCTTTGTTGTTTCCTCTGCCTCAAGATTTTTTAAAACAACTCTGTTAGATAATGGTTTTATTGTCATTTTTATTTACCTCCATACATTTTTAGCACTTTAACCATTAGAGTGCTAATACAAGTATTATTCTATATCCTATTATATTAAAAATCAAGGGGTATAGACTATTGTTCACAAAATATTAACAAATTGCTAAAATTATAGTAATTGCAAGAATTTTAAAGGAATATAATTAATTAAAAAGGAGTAATTACTATGGATATTTTGTGTGGTGTAATAATGCCCTTTTTCCTTCTTTTCGTCGGCTTGATTTTCGGTATAAAATATAAATTTTTCTATCTTATTCATCCTATCAAAACCTTTAAAACCATATTAAAAAATCAAAAGGGAGGCTTTAAATCACTTTCACTTGCTTTAGCTGGTACACTTGGAGTTGGAAATATAGTTGGAGTCGCAAGTGCTATTTCGATGGGTGGATATGGCTCTATTTTTTGGATGTGGATTAGTGCTTTTTGTGCTATGAGCTTAAAATATGCCGAGGTTTGTCTTGCTATGAAATACAGAAAGCAAAAAGCTTCAGGTTATGAGGGTGGAGCTCCATTTTACATATATCACGGCTTTAAATCAAAATTAGGAAATAGCTTGGCTTTTGTTTTATCTGTAATTTTTGCCTTGCTTTGTGTTTCTAATTCACTGACAACTGGAAATTTAGTTCAAATTAATGCTGTTTCCAATATTTTACCTGTTTCTAAGCTGTTATTTGGTGCAATTTTTGCATTTTTATGTATGCTTGTAATACTTGGTGGCAAAAAAAGAATAAGTGCCTTTAATTCAGTTTTAATCCCTTTACTTTCGTTGTCCTATACCATTGTTTGCTTAGGAATAATCTTAAAAAATGCAAGCTATATTCCAAATGCCTTTCTATTAATTATCAGGGACGCCTTTTCTAATAAATCAATTTGTGGTGGAATATTTGGATTTACTATTTCATCTGCACTTCGATATGGAGTTAGCCGTGGGGTCTTATCTAATGAGGCAGGCTGTGGAACCTCGCCCTGCGCTCACGCCTCTTCAGAATCAACAAGCGTTCATGGTCAAGGCTGTTTAGGGATTTTCGAGGTATTTGTTGATACCATTTTGTTATGTACCTTAACTGCTTTTGTTATTATTATCTCAAACACCTCACTAAATGGAAATTCCATGAATATAGTTATTAATGCTTTTAGTATATTTTTAGGTACTGGTGGTAAATATTTCATTGGTTTTTCTTCTATTTTATTTGCTTTTGCAACCATTTGCACGCAATTTTTCTATGGCTCAGAATCCATTTCATATTTTACAAGGTCTAAAATTAGTTTAACTATTTACTCTGTTTTATTTTTAAGCGTAATTATTTTAGGTGCAATAATTCCAATGTCAGTAATGTGGCAAATATCAGATTTTGTTCTTGCTATTATGACTATTATCAATTTAATTTGTTTAATTTTTTTATTTAAAGAAACAAAAAAATAAAAAGCGAGTGCAAATCACTCGCTTAATTTGTTTATTGTTAGATTACCTTCTACTTTATCGCACCTACCAAGGCTATTACATAAAACATTTCCTACAATTTTATCTGCTTCTACGTTTCCGTTTACAGTCATGTCTCTTTTACAGATAATGTTACCCTTTACGCTTCCACCAATATCTATCTCTCTATCGGAATTTATATCACCGATTACATCTTTTCCTATCGTTACCTCTCTATTGGAGTGAATCCCACCTGATATATTACCTCCAGCAGTAACCTCTCTGCACGCACATACACCACCACTTATATGTCCGCCGACCACTACATCCCCAGTTGCATGTACTCCTCCTGAAACTGAACCTGTCACCGTTACATTGCACTGGCACTCAACACCCTTAACATCTCCAGAAAGCTCAACAGTCAATCTTTCAAGAATACTAACATCCTGAGGATTAGAGGCTTTTAAAATTTTTTTACCATGAAAAACAATTGCACGAATTTTTTCATCATCCTCCCATGTTAATTCTTCGTACGTCATTGTAAGTCTTTTAGTTCTTGAAAACAGATAATCAATGCTACAATCAAATGTGTCCGCTAACTCTGTCAACAAGGTAATATCTGGTGCTGATTTTGCAGTTTCCCATTTTGATACAGCTTGATAAGATATACCTAACCTTTCAGCTAAGGATTCTTGAGTAAAGCCTTTTTCTTTTCTTAATGTGCTTATATTTTTTGCTAAAATTTCATTTATATTTTCCATCGTCCCACTTCCTTTCTGACTTTATTATATCATAGTAAACTATTCAAAACAACATACAGATAGTTGAAGTTTATCAACCAACAGTTGAAAAAAGCGAGTGTAAATTAAGATGATATAATGATGGTAGACACTAAAAAAGAGGTGTCTACCATTTTTCTATGGTATAATGTGAGAAAGGAAGGTGAAAGAAATGGGACGACCAAAAGGTGGAACAAACAAATTCCACAGCAAAGAGGAAAAATTAGC
>JAFTKN010000011.1 GCA_017453255.1 Clostridia bacterium
ACCTGCACTTTTTTGCCTTGTAAACCAACCTATTTTCTCATTTGAAACTGTGTGCATCTTCGAACGAATAAATCAGTAGAGGATTTTTTCGAGCTTTGGTGCAGACAGTTAAAAAACTTTCAAATCAAAGGTCGGACTAAGGCTCACTGATTTATCGTTCCAAGACAAATGGGTTCGATTTCCGTAAGGCTAACCTCATATAATGGTAGCACAATAACCTATGACAGTATAGGAAATCCTCTTTTGTATAAAGACGGAATGAGCATGTCATGGGAAAACGGAAAAGAGCTATCTCAAATTATAAAGGGAGAAGATACGTTTTCATATAAATATAACAGCCAAGGAATAAGAATAGGTAAAACAGTAAATGGAGTAGAGCATATCTATACATTAGAGGGAAGCAGAATTTTATCTGAATCCTATGGGAATATAACAATGCTTTATATCTATGATGAAACTAACTCGCCAATCGGTATAGCTTATAGAGAAAATGATTATGCAAAGGGCGTGTTTGATTATTATTTATATCTTAAAAACCTACAGGGCGATATAATAGGAATATGCAATAGTAGCTATGAGCTTATATCGGAATATACCTATAACGCATGGGGTGAGTGCACAATAACCAATTACACAGAGGACAATATTGGTAATGTAAATCCCTTTAGGTATAGAGGCTATTATCATGATAGTGAAACAGGCTTTTATTACTTAAATAGCCGTTATTATGACCCACAAATCAAAAGATTTATAAATGCTGATGATATATCATATATGGATCCAATCACATTAACAGGCATCAATCTATATGCCTACTGTGATAATAATCCAGTTATGTATGTGGACCCAAGCGGACACTTTATTATTTCTCTTTTAGGAAGTATATTGGTTGGTGTTGCAGTTAGCGCGCTATCATATACTGGAAGTGAGCTTATTGCCTTTTCTATAAAAGGCGAATGGACTTGGTCTTGGGAACAATTCTTTGGTAGTGTTATAGGTGGAGTTGTTGGTGGTACTGTAGGGGAATTATTGAAGTCGTTTGAAATGCTTTCAAAACTTGCAGGAGCTATGACCTCAGGATTTACTTCTGTCTTTATGGGAGACGTTTTTGAGTATACTTTTGATGGTGAGGATTTTGACATTGGAAGTACTTTGAAAAGATCTGTACAGGCAGGACTGTTTTCTATGGTAGCAACTGGATTAACCTTTAAGTTTTTCCCTAAAAAGAGCACTATATTCATATCAGCGAATTGGCAAAAAGAAATTAAAAAAATATATTATTCGTTTGCAGGTATATTTAAAGACTTTTATAATAAAGTAAGTGACGACTTATTCTATGGATATTGGGATATGGTACACTCAGGGTATTCGAAATATTATAACGATTAAAGGAATTATAGTAATGAATGAAAAAATTATTAAAGCAAGTGATTCTGTAAGAAAAAGAATTACTATTTATATAGCTATGTTTGTCACAATAGCAATAGCGATTTTTTGTGTAATATATATGATTGCGATATGGGATGAACATCAACCAAATAGAGGGTTTGCAATCGCAGGTATTATAGTATTTATCGATATTATGCCTCTTATTGCTACTTTTTATGTAAAAAATCAATCTGATAAAACAAAAATATTGTTTGGTCAAAATTCTCTGTATGTTCCAGGACCAAAATGGATAACGGCTGGAGTTGTTCAATTTGAAACTATAGTTGAATATAGAAAAGTCATAGGAATGAAGTTAACATATAGTCATGCTACATCTATTCTTACAGAGCCAAATGTTCCATCGGGTGCAGCTGGTTCGGAAAAATTAGTAATGAAACCATATATTGAGCTTTACACAAGAGAAAGAAAAATAGAGAGAATACTTTTGCGTGGATACACTAAAAAGCAAATAAAGGAAATGCTAACACAAATAAAGGCTCGCGTTAGTCAACATAATTCTATGCTTGCTGATATAGATATTGACGAAATGCTAAATAATTTTAAATTCACTTTTAAAGAAACAGACAGTAGAATTGACCTAAATAAAGCAATAGAAAAGTACAGAACCTCAAAAAATAAAAACTAACACAAAAAAGCAGGAATTAGCTTTGGATTTTTCGAAATTAGATATCTATAGATTTCTTTAAAATATGGGAATTTTTTGGAGGATAATATAAAATGAAATCATATACCATATCTATGCCACCGATAGGAATGCTTTTTAAAAAAATGCATTGTAGCATATGTGGAACAAAATTAAAAAGAAGCATTATGGGTCGAACTTATACCAAAGGTGAAAGAGGATTTGAAGAAGTTAATATAAGAGGATATATTGGAACGCCAAAGCAAACATATATAGGTAAATATGTTTATGTGTGTTCAAAGTGTAAGAGCATAATTACCTATGAACAGCAATGCAAAATTAGGAAAATTCAAAAAAAGCATAATAAAATTATTTTATCGGAGGACGAATGTTAAAGGTTAACAAGAAAGACAGAGGCCAATCGGTATAGCTTATAGAGAAAACAAATGAAATGTGGGGATGGCTTGATGGAATTAAACAGTGGCTTTATAACTTGTAAAAAAACTTCCCTTTCGTTTATTAAAAAGGGTGTCATATGTTGGTTTTTGTTTTTACTTATCATTCTTTTTGCTGTTTTTGCCTTTTTTGTATTTAATCCTGAAAAGAATGCTCCAATAAGTGTAAAAATCATTTTAGTTATTTTACTATCTATTTTCTTGCTTGGATTTATAATCGTTTCGTTAAACGGAATGTATATGAACAAAAAAGGCAGAATAATTTTTATCCCTGATGTTAGATTAAAAAAGATAAAATTAATTGATTTAAAAAGAATTTCAATTAATTTTAATCAATGGGAAAATAATAAATTTTCTGTTATGATAAAGTTTGTGTATAAAGACGGCAAGTCCTTTAAAAAAGATTATTCAAATCAATTCACAGGAATAAGAAATAAAAGATTGGCTATGTCACTATATACAATTTCAAAAAGAAGAGTGGATAAAATTTGTGAAAGCCTAAACGATTTAAAAATTTGTGTTATCACAATAATTGATAAAAACAGCAAGGTTATTTATCAGACAACAAATGAGGATAGGACCGAAAATAGTCTTCCTTATTAGGTGCGTTTGGTGTGGAATTTTTCCCACCTACTTAAAACAAAAATGCGACCGTTTGGTCGCATTTTTTTAGTTAAAGTATTTTTTATCAAGGCTACGCATTTGAATTGCTTCGGCTAAGTGGCTAATTTCAATATCAGCCTTGCCCTCTAAATCGGCAATCGTTCTTGCTAAGCGTAAAATTCTGTCGTGTCCTCTTGCTGATAAGCCTAAATTATTAAAGGCGTTTTCCATAAGAGAAGAACATTCTTTACTTAGCTTGCAGTATTTTCTAAGATGCTTAGATTCCATTTGTGCATTACAGGTAACAGGCAAGCCGTTATCCCTTTTGTCACTTTTAAATCTTTCCTGCATAATTTTACGAGCCTTATTAACTCTTTTTCTTATCTCCTCAGAGCTTTCCTGCTTCGTACCTTGGTTTAGCTCCTGATAGTTTAATGATGGAACCTCAATTTGAATGTCAATTCTATCAAGAAGTGGTCCACTAATCTTTGAAATATATTTGCGAATGCTTTCTCTTGTGCAGGTGCAGGGGTGAGTAGGGTGACCATAGTAGCCACACTTACAAGGATTCATAGCGCATACAAGAACAAAGCTTGACGGATATGTAATTCTACCCATAGCCCTTGTTATAGTAATTTTTCCGTCCTCTAAGGGTTGACGAAGTGCTTCTGTAACGTTGCGATTGAATTCTGGAAGCTCGTCAAGAAATAAAACGCCATTGTTAGCAAGTGAAATTTCACCAGGCTGTGGTATTCTTCCACCACCAGCCAAGCCAGGTGCTGACATTGTATGATGAGGTGAACGGAAGGGACGATTTTTGATAAGAGAAACACCTGAAGGCAAAATACCAGACACAGAGTGAATTTTTGTAGTTTCGATAGATTCCTCAAAGGTCATTTTAGGAAGAATTGATGGTATTCTTTTTGCTATCATTGATTTACCAGTACCTGGAGGACCTATAAGCAAAAGATTGTGACCACCAGCAGCACAAACCTCAGATGCTCGCTTTACCATATATTGCCCCATTACGTCTTTAAAATCTGGGTAAGGTATATATTCTCTTTCTTCTTCATTAGTCGGCTTATATGGAGTAAGAGCTTCAAAGCCTGTAAAGTGATTAACAATAGAGAATACATTTTTAACCCCGTAAATCTCAATTCCGTCAACAATTCCAGCCTCCTTGAGATTTTCCTCAGGAACAAAAAGCCTTTTCTTGCCTGCCTCCTTAGCAGCTATAGCAAGACACAAAGCTCCCTTAACGCCCTTGATTTGACCAGATAGAGAAAGCTCACCAATAAAGCAACAATCCTCTAAACGCTCAGGCTCGGTAATTGCACCAACATTAGCCAAAAGGCTAACAAGGATAGGAAGGTCGAAGCACGAGCCCTCCTTTTTAGTGTCAGCAGGAGCTAAATTTACAATAATTTTCTTGTTTGGAAAGGGAATACGAGAGTTTTGAATAGCAGCCTTAACTCTTTCCTTAGCCTCCTTAATTGCATTGTCGGGAAGACCCACAATTTCAAACGAGGATAATCCATTTACAACGTGACATTCAACAGTGACTAAATATCCGTCAATTCCTAAAAGACCTGCACCATAAGCGTGACTTAACATAAAATCCCCCTTAAAATCAATCTATGATAAAATTTTATCATAAATTTATGCAAATAACAATAAAAACTAAGAAAAATATGGTAAAATAAATTAAAATCTTGATAAGGAGAATTTTTATGAAAAAGAATCTTACATATAGCCTTAAATTAAGCGAGGATATAGCTAAAAAATTAGCATACGTGTCTGAAAGCGAGGGACTAAGCATACAAAATATGCTCACTACGTTGATTCGCCAAAAAATTCAATACTTTGAAAGAGTTAAGGGAAATATTAAGCCACAAGCCCTGCAAGGCGTTGACCTAACTCAATTTTCAATTTCATCAGATATAACAGAGGAGTGAACAGAAAGGAGAGCTATCTCTCCTTTTTCTATGTATTTAACACAAAAACAAGTTTAAAAAGCTATAATCTATTATTATATTTATTAAAAATGTAGAAAATGACCTAAATATCTTGCATTTTTTAAAAAACAATGGTATTATATAAGGTGGAAAAAATAAAACTGGAGGGTTTTTTATGATAACAAGAAAGAAACAGTCAATGGATGGTAATACCGCCGCCGCTACTGTCAGCTATGCGTTTACAGAGGTTGCAGCGATTTACCCAATCACACCATCAAGTGTTATGGCAGAGCTTACAGACTCATGGTCTGCAACAGGCTTAAAGAACATTTTTGGTGAGCAGGTTAAGGTTACAGAGATGCAGTCTGAGGCTGGTGCTGCTGGTACAGTACACGGTTCACTTGCTGCTGGTGCTCTTACTACAACCTACACAGCATCACAGGGTCTTCTTTTGATGATTCCTAACATGTACAAAATCGCAGGTGAGCTTTTACCAAACGTAATTCACGTATCAGCTCGTTGCGTAGCTTCACACGCTCTTAACATTTTCGGAGACCACTCCGACGTATATGCTTGCCGTCAAACAGGTTATGCTATGATGGCTTGCACAAATCCACAGGAGGTTATGGACCTCGGTGCAGTTGCTCACCTTTCAACAATTAAGGGTAGAGTTCCTGTTCTTAACTTCTTCGATGGCTTCCGTACATCTCACGAAATTCAAAAGATTGAGGTTTGGGACTATAAGGACCTTGAGGAAATGGTTGATAAGGATGCTATCCAAGCATTCAGAAGCCGTTCAATCAACCCTGAGCATCCAGTTCTTCGTGGCTCAGCTGAAAATGGTGATATCTTCTTCCAGCACAGAGAGGCTTGTAATACATATTACGATAACTTCCCAGCTATCGTTGAAGAATATATGGACAAGGTTAATGAAAAGCTTGGCTCTGACTATAAGCTCTTTAACTACTATGGTGCTGAAGATGCAGATAGAGTTATCGTTGCTATGGGTTCAGTTTGTGACGTTTGCGAGGAGGTTATTGATTACCTAAACGCAAAGGGTGAAAAGGTTGGTCTTGTAAAGGTAAGACTTTATCGTCCATTCGTTGCAGACAAGCTTTATGAGGCTATTCCTGCTACAGCAAAGAAGATTGCTGTTCTTGACAGAACTAAGGAGCCTGGCTCACTTGGTGAACCACTTTACTTAGACGTTGTTTCAGCTCTTGCTATTAAGGGCTCAAAGGCTAAGGTTGTTGGTGGTAGATATGGTCTTGGCTCAAAGGATACAACACCTGCATCAATCTTTGCAGTATATGAAAACCTTAAGAAGAGAGAGCCAAAGGCTAACTTTACAATCGGTATCGTTGACGACGTTACAGGTCTTTCACTTCCTGAAAAGGTAGCTCCAGATACAAGTGCACAGGGTACAATTTCTTGCAAGTTCTGGGGTCTTGGTGGTGACGGTACAGTTGGTGCTAATAAGAACTCAATTAAGATTATCGGTGACTATACAGATAAGTTTATTCAAGCATATTTCCAGTATGACTCTAAGAAAACTGGTGGCGTAACAATTTCACACCTTCGTTTCGGCGATAAGCAGATTAAGAGCCCATACTATATTACAAAGGCAGACTTCGTTGCATGTCATAACCCTTCATATATGCTTAAGGGCTACAAGATTGTAAACGACGTTAAGCCAGGCGGTACATTCTTGTTAAACTGCCAATGGAGCGTAGAGGACCTCGAAAAGAACCTTCCAAATGAGGTTAAGAAGTATATCGCTACAAACGATATTAACTTCTATATCGTAAACGCTATTGACAAGGCTGTAGAAATCGGTATGGGTAAGAGAACTAACACAATTCTCCAATCCGCTTTCTTCACACTTGCTAACATTATGCCTATTGACGAAGCTATCGAAAAGATGAAGTACATGGCTAAGAAGTCCTACTTAAAGAAGGGCGAGGCTGTAGTTGAAATGAACTACAAGGCTATTGATGCTGGTAAGGACGCACTTGTTAAGGTAAATGTTCCTGAAGCTTGGAAGACAATTAAGGCTACAAGCAAGAAGGAAAAGGTTGAGGGTAAGAGAGAGGACCTTGTTAAGTATGTTGAAAACGTACTTCTCCCTGTATCTAAGATGGAGGGTGACAAGCTTCCTGTTTCTGCATTCGTTGACTATGTTGACGGTACATTCCCACAGGGTGCTGCTGCTTATGAAAAGCGTGGTGTTGCTGTGCTTGTTCCAGAGTGGATTCCAGAAAACTGTATCCAGTGTAACAACTGTGCATACGTTTGTCCACATGCTACAATCCGTCCATTCGCATTAAATGCTGATGAGGCTAAGAAGGCTCCAAAGGCTACAAAATACACAGCTAAGATGATTGGTAAGGGCTGTGAGGATTACAAGTTCACAATGGCAGTTAGCCCACTTGACTGTATGGGCTGTGGTCTTTGCGTAAACGTTTGTCCAGTTGCTATCAAGGCTAAGGCTAACGGTACACCAGAAAAGACAGCTATCAGAATGGTTCCTCAGGCTTCACAAATGGATCAACAGGCTCCATTCGACTACGCAGTAGCTAACGTTTCTAAGAAGGATCTTCCATTCGCAGAGGTTAGCGTTAAGGGTAGCCAGTTCAACCAGCCACTTCTCGAGTTCTCAGGCTCTTGCGCAGGCTGTGCTGAAACATCTTATGCACGTCTTATTACACAGCTCTTTGGTGAGAGAATGTATATCTCTAACGCAACAGGCTGTTCATCAATTTGGGGTGGCTCTGCTCCTGCAACACCATACACTGTAAATAAGGACAGTGGTCGTGGTCCAGCTTGGGCTAACTCACTCTTCGAGGATAATGCTGAGCATGGTCTTGGTATGTACCTCGGTCAAAAGACAATCCGTGAAAAGCTAATTGGCAAGGTTAAGGCTATGGCTGAAAGCGACAAGGCTTCAGACGAGCTTAAGAGCGCTATTGCTAATTACGTAGATACAAAGGATAACGGCAAGGCTAACGAGGAGGCTACAAAGGCTCTTATCGTTGAGCTTGAAAAGGCTGAGGCACAGGGTTGCCCAGTAGCTAAGGAAATCCTTGCTGAAAAGACATACCTCTCCAAGAAGTCTGTATGGATCTTCGGTGGTGACGGTTGGGCTTACGACATCGGCTTCGGTGGTCTTGACCACGTGCTTGCTTCTGGTGAGGACGTAAACGTAATGGTATTTGATACTGAGGTTTACTCTAACACAGGTGGACAGGCATCTAAGGCTTCTAACATTGGTCAGGTTGCTCAATTTGCAGCAGCTGGTAAGGCTATTGGTAAGAAGAATCTTGCTGAAATCGCTATGTCCTATGGCTATGTATATGTAGCTCAAATCGCTATGGGTGCTGATCCTAACCAGACAATTAAGGCTATTGCTGAGGCTGAGGCTTACAATGGTCCATCACTCATTATCGGCTATGCTCCATGTGAAATGCACGGACTTAAGGGTGGTATGACTAACTGTCAGGGCGAAATGAAGAAGGCTGTTGAGGCTGGATATTGGGATCTCTTCAGATACAATCCACAGCTTAAGGCTGAGGGCAAGAATCCATTTACACTTGACTCTAAGGAGCCAACAGGTGACTACCGTGCATTCTTGACTAACGAAACACGTTACAGCCGTCTTGCACAGCAATTCCCAGAAAGAGCAGAAAAGCTCTTTGCAGAGAGCGAAGAGGCAGCAAAGGCTAAGTACGAAAGACTTAAGAGATTTGTAACTCTTTATGCTCCAGAGGAAAAATAATTTAACCTAATAAAAATGCACTCCGAAAGGGGTGCATTTTTTACCATTTGTTGTGCAATTTTGACAAATTTGATGTATTTTTTTTTTTTTTTTGTTCAACCTGCTTGATTTTTCCACACCTATGTAGTATAGTTAAACTGAATAAATATTATATTTGGAGGAAAAAATGAAAACTAAAATTAAGCTTTTATTTACGTTAGCTATTACAATTTTAGCTGTGTTCGTGCTTTGCTTTGTTTCCTCAGCAAAGGAAATAACAGTTGGCTCTGAGGGATGTGATTATACTGGCGTAAACAATGCCGTTAGTAATGCAAGTGACGGAGACACTATCATTATTAAAACAGACGTATCAGGTGGTACTATAAGCTGGACTAAGTCCTTGACTTATATCTTAGAGGCAAACTGGACTAACATTGGTGATAGTAATGCAGCAGTGGATACTGCTGGCAAGACAATTTCTGTATATGCTCGTGGTGGAAACAGAACTATGTCCTTTAAGGGTGACTGTCTTTTTAACGCTTATGGTGGTTCTGATACAACAGGTACGATTATAAGCTTCGGCGGTGAAGAAGACTACATCTTAAAGCTTGATGTGTCAGGAGTTACAAGACGCTTTTTATATGGCTTTACTGGCGCAACTGTAAACTTTTATAAGGGTACACACTTTACAGGCGGTACATTTACCACAGGCGAGGTAAATATTGACTGTAATGTGTTCAATATGTATGACGGTGCCGAAATATACGGAAACAGAGAGTGGAAAGAGGCTGTAATCGGCTTTATCGTTGCAAGAGAGGCTATAAACATTTATGGCGGTAAGATTTACGGAAACGTAATTAAGTCAGGTGGCTACGCAATGATAAGATGCGAGGGTGCCTTTAATATGTATGGTGGAGAAATCTACAACAATTACAATCTCTACGCATCTTCAGGTAGCGACCACGGTCCTGGCCTTATCAATGCTGTAACTCAAAATATTTATGGTGGTAAGATTTATAATAACTATCAAGCAAAGGGAAGTAGCTCTTATGGTGGAACAGTGTTTGGATCAAGAACTGCTGAAAGCAAGGCGGACAAGTCAACTCCATGCCATGCATATTTCATTGATTCATGTGTTTATGGTAACTACTGCTTTAAACAAGTAACAGCAATTTCCTCAACCAACTTTGATACTTATTTTGAAACACTTTTAAATGGTGCATACAATGTAAAGGACAAATCCTTTATGTCAATAGTTGACTTCCAAAGAACCTCGAAGGGAAATGAAACATTATTTAACCATTCTGCAATTTTCTTTACAAGTGATGCACTTGGTGTTGTTGAGGCGTTTATGATAAACAGCGACGGCACACTTGCTAAAGCTTATACAGGTACAACAGAAATTGCTATACCAAGCAATTATAGCTGGACAACTAAATCAAATTACTGTGAAGTAGTAACACCTGTAACAGACGCACAGGGCACATACTATGTAGCAGTTGCTCATATTTATGCAGAGGACGACCATAACTGTGAAACAGGTGATATTTGCTCTGTATGTAATGCACAAACAGAGGGTATGACACACAAAATTGTTGAAGCAATCGTATATGCAAATGGTGTTTTCGAGGCTGGTGTATATACACACGAGTGCACAAATGAGGGATGCACAGCTGTTGACGAAAGCAAGGAAACAGCACAGCTATTCAAGTGGATAGGTTATTCAAGGAGTGAAATCGTTGGCTCAGAGGCTATTATGAATAGCTTTGGAGTAAATCGCACAGCACTCGAAGAATACAATAAGTACGCAGATGAAAAGATTACAGAGTATGGCTTGACTGCTGCAAGAGCCGAAGCAGTAACAAATGGTGACATATTTGCATCAAGCACAGGCGTTAGTGTTGATTTTACAAATAGGGGTTATGACGTGTTTGAAATAAAGGTATCAGGCTTAATAGATGATACAAAAAAGGGTACTGCACTTTATGTAACTGCATATATTGAAATTGATGATGCTATCTACTATGCAGAAAATGGTAAATTGGTGTCTAAATTAACAGAATCAATTAATTATAATTCAATCTCTTAATAATAGTTCATAAAAAAGTAACATTTTAAAAGTTTTGTTTAAATTGACAAGAATAAATACTATAAAGAGCCTGCTTTTAGCTGAAGCAGGCTTTTTTTACCTTCTTTTTGTACAATATAAACAAAAATGATGTATTTTTTTTTTTTTTTGTGAGACTTGACAGTTTTCCACATTAATGTTAAAATAATTATGTATATTTATTTCGATATAATAGGAGAAATTTATGAAAAAGAAGCTACTTTTAGCCATAGCTATGCTTGTTATAATGGTATTTACCTTAGCCTTTTTAGTAAGTGCAGAGGAAATTACAGTAAATACAATTACAAGCGAGACCTACGGCACAATTTATCAGCTTAGCGCTGACCCAGGACTTGATAATGCAGAGCAGTACAAGTCAACTCTGAATAATATTAACGATTTAGGTACAGATGAGGATGCACTCTGTATCCTTTATGATGGTACATATTACTATGTGTTTCCATCAACATACATCGTTAAGGAAATTACAACAGGAAACCAAATAGGTAAATTCGAAGTCTATGTTGGTACAGATACCGACGCAGGTATTAACAATGCAATTACCGAATGGAACACCGCAGAGGGAACAACCCTTCCAACCTTTACCTTAAGTAGTACTTGGGGTAACAGACGTATTGAAGAGCTTGTTCGCTTTGAGTTTACAAAGGACGTTACGTTTATAGATCGTGACCACTGCTGTATGCGCTCTTACCCATTGCTTAAGGAGGTTCGTTTTCCATATAGCGTATCCTTAAGTAGAGCAAGAAGCCTTTTCTCAAGTTGTAAAAATTTGACTACGGTTGTTGGCTTTGAAAATCTCACAAATCTAACCGATTCAAGCTATTTTACTGGTTGTACAGCATTAAAAACTGTTAAGCTACCTTCTGACATAACCACAATTCCAGGCTATATATTCAATGGCTGTACTTCTTTTACAGGCGTTGAAAACTGGGATAGCATTAAGGACAATATTACAAGTATAGGAGATAATGCGTTTTATGGTTGCGAATCTCTTGTGTCATTAGATGTGGATAACGGCAAGCTAACTTCAATAGGCGGTAGTGCGTTTTACAACTGCACAGGCTTAACGTCAATTAAGCTCCCAAATACTGTAACAAGTATTGGTGGCTCTTGCTTCTTTTCTTGTAGTGGACTTACAAGCTTTGACGTACCCGATTCCTTAGTTACACTTGGTAGCAAGACATTCCAAGGCTGTTCTGGTATTACAAGACTTGAGTTCCCACCAACAACCACATCCTTTGGTCAGGACTGCTTTAATGGTTGTACAGCTCTTGAATACATAAACATTCCAAGAGACTGTACGTATATTGGTAATTATACCTTCGCAGGCTGTGAAAAGGTAAGTATTGATATGTCAGGTGCTAAGAGCCTTAAAAGCACAGGTACAAATAATAGCTGGGGCGTTACAACCTCACTTGTGTTCCCAGAGGGCTTTGAGACCTGCTCAGGTATTAGTAGTGGTAAGATTACTGAGCTTGTATTCCCAAATTCCACAACCTCACTTGGCATAATTAAGTGTTCTGCACTTCAAGAATTTGTAGTGCCTGAGGGCGTAACTGCACTTTCTGACAAGGCATTTGACTACTGTAGTTCATTAACAACAATCACTCTTCCAAGAGGTCTTACATCAATTTCCACAACAGGTAACACTTCGTTTTTTGGTACAACAAGGACCAATCTTAAGACTGTTATCTACACAGGTAAGGCAGATGATGCAATTTTGACAGACGTATTAGGTGTGCTTACAGGTGCAACTGTTACAATCGAAAACCATTGTAATGTTTATTATGATGGTGTTCATAAGGAAACAACTGAGCTTACAAAATATTTTGAAAACGGAACATATGTTTCAAGATTTATCGTAGAATCAGCATGTGGAAACAAGTGTGGAGTTAGCGAAGAGGTTGATAGCGCAGAGGCATTAGTTAAGCTTCTTGGCTATTCAAAGGCAGAATATACAAGCTCAAGCTCAATTTCTAATAGCTTTGTAGTTAATAACGATGCGATTGCAAAATATAACACCTTAGTTAGCGATGAGGAAAAGATTTCAGCCTTCGGATTAATTGCTGCATCTAAGGAGAAAATAGCAGAGGAAAATGAAGGACTTTTGATGAGTGCAAGTGTAAAGGCATCAGTTGACTTTACAAGCAGAGGCTATGATATTATTTCGATGAAGATAACAAATATCGCAGAAGCAAATTATGCTAAGGAGCTTTACTGCACAATGTACATTTGTGTAAACGGAAAATACTACTACGCAAATAATACAGATTTCCAAGAAAAAGCTACAGTGTCAGTTACCTATAGTGGTCTTACAGCTTAGTTAATATAAAAAACGGAACAGACATTAAAAATGCCTGTTCCTTTTTATTAAATGACAAGGTTATCCATATTCACAGCAAGCTTTTTGATAATAACACCAACCTTTTTGCGTATGCCTTCTTCAGAAAAGCCTAAGTCTAAGCCAATTTGCCAATAGCTTTTTCCATTTATAAAGCAATCCACAATAATTGATTTATCCAAGGCAGGCAAGCTCTCGATTAAGTGCATATATTTAAGCTCAAGGTCGGTAAGAGCTTCAATTTGTTCCTCAAATCTAAGAGAGGCAAGCTTTGCCCTTTCGCGCTTAATAACCCTTGCACGATAGGAATTTTCCTCTAAGCCCTCAAGCATTTTAATGCGTCTTTTGTGTGTTTCGTATGCCTTTTGTAGAACATTAATTGCATGGGTGTTGATTTTTAATTGACGTAAATCCTGTCTTATCTTATGTGCACTTGTCATTTTTGTACCCCGATGGGAAAGCCCCATTTAAAAAATTACCTTGACGCTCAAAATTAAGCGCCCACCATTCAAGCATTGTTTGGTCGTTTTCTAAGTCTGAAATATTATTTTTAGCCTTATACTCCGACAGATGAAAGATGACCTCTCTAAAAAAGCTGAATCTTTTTACAAAATATTCGTAAAAATCCTTTGTCACACGAATGTTTTTACCTTTACCTAAAAGGTAATAGCTACAGCTTGAATCAAGGCTATCAAACGGGGACATAGCCATTTCTTCAATGCTAAGAAGCTCTAAAACCTCGCTTACGGTGTAGTTATCAAGCAAGCAATCCGAGTGGAAAAAACTACTTGACAATGAAAAGTAACTCTCACCTAAATGAATGATTTGACCGCAGACCTTGCAACGAGTCAATTTTTTCTACCTCCAATTTTTTTATTCATTTGGGTTAATTGAAAATACGAAACGGGAAACGTATCTTCTATCTATATTTTACACCTTGGAAGAATAGAGAGCAAGAAAAACATTTTTTCATTAGGGGTAATTTCGGGACACCTTGTCCCAAAAAAGCAAAAATAACAAGAAAAGCTAAGATTTTACAAAAAATTCACAATTTGAATTTTTTAAAAAAGCTTTATAAAATAAGGCTTTAAAAGGTCTAAAAAGTAAAAATAAACCTATTTTGGAATATATTAAAAAAATTAAAAAAAGATATTGACATATGCTTTAAAATATGATATTATAGTTACAAGGATATCTCTATACGATTTTAAGAAGGGAGAACAATTATGAAATACGTAAGTCCAGAGTATAATAACGAGGTTTTGACAGCTGGTGAAATCATGAATAATATGGAATTTTCACCTAACGATATCTCAGAAACAAAGGGTACAGCTGCATCTCTTGGTTATGGTTCAGCAGGCTTGTTCGATGGCGATTCTGCTGATACTGTTTATACTAAAGGTCAGTCACACGTTGACATTGAAACATTGTTCTAATAGCATAATAAATTAGCACACGCAACTTGCGTGTGCTTTTTTTAGTTCTATAGAAATTTCAAAAAATTTTAACGCCAAAGACGTGAAAATTTGCCACCTCGAATCCGATTCGTTTCATTCACGTAAGGCATGGTTAATTAAAAAGAGAGGAACAGCCAATAGCTGTTCCTCTTTTGCTTTAATTTAAGCCATAACTAAACAAATAGCTTCCACTTGTGAATTTTCCGAAGATGTATTTATTGCAGGCAGATTCGTTCATTATCCAAATTCTGTTTTCAAACACTACAATTTCCTCAGCCATTGGTGGCGCTGAAATTGAGTATGTATTTGAAAGTGAATCTACATAGTAAACAGGCACGCTTGTACCCCAATCGCTTTCATCTGAAAGACTATTATAGCTATGAACCTTTTCTAAGTCGTGAACGTGGAGCTTTGATATTGAAAGACCCCATGAGCAGGAGAGAATTAGCTCGTTTTTGTCAGTAAAGGCAATTCCTTGAACATATGAGGGTGTTGAATAAATAGCCTCTAATTTTGAGCTGATTCCGTATTCGGCACTATTATCAAGCTTGTATTTTAAAATAACTGACATATTTGTTTCGCCTGATTGAGTTACAAAGTGTTGCTTTTCGTCTGTGTCATATGGACCAGCATGGTGGAATGAGCCTGCATATAGATAATCACCATTTATTTTACAGTATGCAGGGTCAACCTTATCACTAACCTTAAATTCGCCAATTAAAACAGCCTCATTTTTTTCTGTGCTTATAAGGTCTGATAGCTTAAATATATCAAGTCCACCAGAGCCTGAAATGTAGGCTAAGTCCTTTGCATAATTGACGCAAATACCACCAGTATGACCTGTGTAATCAACTGTTTCACCTTGACTATTTACCTTTTTTAAATAGGTTTGAGAAATTACATTTCCCCATCTATCAAGCAAATAAACTCTTGAGGCACTATGATTATTCATATATCCACAGGCAAGGAAGTAATCGCAATCGTTTCCGTCATTATCCTTTAGTGTTATTTTTTCAAGTCCCTGAGGAATATATCCCTCGCTAAGACCTGGAATTTTAAATTCAGCCTGCGCATTTGAATAGAATGGAGTAAAGAATAGTCTTTCACCCACCTTAACAAGTGCCAAAAGCATAACTATAACTAATACTATTGTCATAATTACCTTAACGGTAATCTTTAAAGCCTTATTATTCTTCATTTTAAACCTCTTGTAATTCCTCGTCCTTAATTTCGGCAGTAATTACCTCACCATTTTCCTTTCTTTCAAGGTTTTTCTTAGCAACAGTAAGCATAAGCTTGATTCTGTTAAGCTGGTTAACCTCGGAAGCACCTGGGTCATAGTCAACTGCAACTACGTTTGACTCGGGATAATTCTTTCTAAGTAGCTTAATTACGCCCTTACCAACAACGTGGTTTGGTAAGCATGCAAATGGCTGAATACATACAATATTAGGCGCACCAGACTTGATTAGCTCAACCATTTCACCAGTTAAGAACCAGCCCTCACCATATTGGTTACCAATAGAGAGAAGTGGCTTTGCAAGCTTAGCAACATCCTTAATGTGTATAGGAGCTTCAAATCTCTTACTCCTTTTAAGCGCCTTTTTAGCAGGCTTACGAATCTTTTCAATAGCCCAAACACCAAGCCTTGAAACAATCAATGACTTAAGCTTAAAGCCAAGGAATCGATGCTTATATTCTGAATTGTAAATACAGTAGTTTAAGAAGTCAATAAGGTCAGGAACAACTGCCTCAGCGCCTTCCTTTTCGAGAAGCTCAACTAAGTGGTTGTTAGCAAGAGGCATATATTTAACCAAAATCTCACCAACTATACCAACACGTGGCTTTTTAATTGTTTCGTCAAGCTCTAAATTATCAAAAGCATCGACAATACCACGACAAACCCTTTTGTAGCTCCACTTGCTTTTTTTATTTGTAAGAGAGTCAATGCAAATATCTCTCCATTTTTTATGTAGCTCGTTTGCAGAATTTTCTACCCTTTCATAAGGTCTTGTAGCGTATAAGCAACGCATTAAAAGGTCACCATAGATTACGCCCTTTAACGCTGATAAAACAAGTCCTAATGAGATTTTAAAGCCCTCGTTTTTCTCAATTCCAACTGCGTTAAGGGAGATAACTGGGATATAGGACATGCCAACCTTATCAAGTGCATGACGAATAAAGCCTACATAGTTGCTTGCACGACAGCATCCACCTGTCTGTGTCATAATAATAGCAAGCTTGTGAGTATCGTATCTTCCTGAAAGCACAGCCTCCATTACCTGTCCTACAACAGTAATGGAAGGGAAGCAGGCATCGTTATTAACGTATTTAAGGCCTGTATCAATAGCACCACGATTATCGTTATCCAAAACCTCCATATTATAGCCATACTTATCAAATAGTGGCTCTAATATATCAAAGTGGATAGGTGACATTTGAGGAGCTAAGATAGTATATCTTTGGTCATACATTTCCTTAGTAAACTCACTACGCTTGTAATTAACAGGCTTAACGTCGGCAGAAATGCCCTTTTCCTTACGCATATTCATAGCAGAAATTAAGCTTCTTATACGTATTCTGATAGCACCTAAGTTATTAACCTCGTCAATTTTTAAAACGGTATATAGCTTACCAGAGCCCTCGAGAATTTCGCAAACCTGATCTGTTGTAACTGCATCAATGCCACAGCCGAAGGAGTTGAGCTGAATAAGCTCCATATTCTCGTGCTTGCGCACAAATGCAGCAGCATTATATAGACGTGAGTGATATACCCATTGGTCGTTTACTCTTAACGCACCCATTTCACTGTTTATATCAGGAATAGCGTCCTCTGTAAATACAGCAAAGCCATAAGATGAAATAAGCTCTGGAATACCATGGTTAATTTCAGGGTCTAAGTGATATGGACGACCTGCCATTACAATTCCACGTGAGCCTGTTTCCTCAAGCCACTTAAGAGTTTCCTCACCCTTTTTCTTAATATCCTCCTTAGCACCTTGCTGTTCAGCCCAAGCCTTATTAACAGCGCGCTTAACCTCTTTTTTAGAAAGACCGAAAAAGTCTCTTTCGTGACAGAAGTAGTTTACAAGTCGCTCACTTGCAACCTTTTCGCTTGTAAATGCAATAAATGGTCTTAAGTATCTAACCTTACCCTCAACGATTTCCTCAACATTATTCTTAATGTTTTCAGAATAGGAAACAACGATAGGGCAGTTATAATGGTTTTGCGCTTGCTCCTTTTCCTTGTGCTCATAGAAAACGCAAGGATAGAATATAGTGTCAACACCCTGTTCAATAAGCCATTTAATATGACCGTGTGCCATTTTAGCAGGATAACATTCTGACTCTGATGGAATAGAGTCCATACCCATTTCATATAGCTTCTTTGTAGATTTAGGAGAGAGTATTACTCTAAAGCCCAACTCCTTAAAGAAGGTAGCCCAGAATGGATAGTTTTCGTATATATTTAAAACTCTTGGAATACCAATAGTGCCACGCTTAGCCTCGCTTTCGCTAAGTGGCTCGTAGTTAAACATTCTATTTAGCTTATATTCAGCAAGGTTTGGACCCTTTTTAGCTCCACCCTCGTTGCCTAAGCCCTTTTCACATCTGTTACCAGTAATGTGACGTCTTCCACCAGGGAAACGGTTTATAGTAAGTAAGCATTTGTTTGAACAGCCGTTACATCTAACTGTATCGGTTGTGTATGTAAGAGCTAAAATTTCATTAAATGGTAGAATTGTGCTTTCCTTACCATGCCATCTTTCCTTAGCGATTAAAGCAGCACCAAAGGCACCCATAATACCAGAAATATCAGGGCAGGTAGCATTAACACCACTGATTCTTTCAAAGGCACGCAAAACAGCATGGTTATAGAATGTACCACCCTGCACTACAACGTGCTTGCCTAAGTCATCGGCAGTATTTAGCTTAATAACCTTGTAAAGTGCATTTTTGATAACAGAATAAGCAAGACCAGCAGAAATGTCGGGTACTGTAGCACCCTCCTTTTGTGCCTGCTTTACGTTTGAGTTCATAAATACGGTACAGCGAGTACCTAAATCAATAGGATTTTTAGCGTAGATAGCCTCTTTTGCAAAATCCTTAGCAGTGTAGCCAAGTGAGTTAGCAAAGGACTCAATAAACGAGCCACAGCCAGAGGAGCATGCCTCGTTTAATAGGATATTATCAACGCTTCCGTTTTTGATTTTAACGCATTTCATATCCTGTCCGCCAATATCTAATACACAGTCAACCTGTGGGTCAAAGAATGAGGCAGCAGTACAGTGAGCAATGGTTTCAACCTCGCCCTCATCAAGCTGAAATGCGGATTTAAGTAGGTTTTCACCATAGCCTGTTGAGCAGGAATAGGCAATCTTAGCATCCTTAGGCAAAATCTTAGAAAGCTCCTCAATAGCTCTCATAGAGGTCTTAATTGGTGAGCCTTGGTTATTTGAATAGAAGGAGTAAAGTAGCTCTCCCTCATCACCAATTAATGCAAGCTTAGTAGTAGTTGAGCCTGCGTCGATACCTAAGAACAAATTACCTGTGTATGTATTTATATCACCCTTTTTAACGGTTGCAAGAGCATGGCGAGTGGTAAACTCATTATACTCCTCCTCATTTTCAAATAAGGGGTCGAGTCTTTTAAGCTCAAATGCCATTTCTACACCAGTTTCAAGACGTGCAATAAGCTCGGAAATAGTAGTTTCGTTTGTATTGCTATCACACTCAATAGCAGCACCAAAGGCTGCAAAAAGGTGAGAATTATCAGGGTCAACTATATTTTCAGGTGTTAGCTTTAAGGTTCTGATAAATGCCTTTTTTAATTCGGGTAGAAAGTGTAAAGGACCGCCTAAAAATGCAACACAGCCACGAATAGGCTTACCACAGGCAAGACCTGAAACAGTTTGATTAACAACTGATTGGAAAATAGATGCAGAAAGGTCGGCTTTAGTAGCGCCCTCGTTTATAAGTGGCTGAATATCTGTTTTAGCAAATACACCACAACGAGCTGCGATAGGGTAAATCTGTTGATAATTTTCAGCCTCCTTATTAAGGCCTAAGGCGTCAGTTTGCAAAAGAGCAGCCATCTGGTCAATAAATGAGCCTGTACCACCAGCACAAATACCATTCATTCTTTCCTCGACATTGTTTCCGTCGAAGTAAATAATTTTGGCGTCCTCACCACCAAGCTCAATAGCAACATCGGTTTGAGGTGCTAAAAATTTAAGAGATGATGCAACAGAGGCAACCTCTTGAATAAATTCAATATTTAAAGCCTTGCCAAGATTAATAGAGCCTGAGCCTGTAATTTTAGCCTTAACTCTAAAATCTCCAAGCCTTTCTCTTGCCATTTTTAAAAGCTCGCAAAGCTTATCCTGAGTGTGGGCACAGTGCCTGTCATACTCTCCAAATAAAATCTTGTTATCATCATCAATAATTGCTACCTTAACGGTAGTAGAGCCAATATCAATACCAATACGATAAAGTTCCATTGAAATCTCCTTTCATAGCTCAAATATAATTGAAGCTACTAAACGGTCAAATATGTAAAAAAATCTTCTTTTTTGTCAAAGTTGGGTTTTGTACCAATAACCCAACTTACATTATAACACGATTTTATGAATAAAGTATGAATATATAAAGTAAAAGACGACATTTCAGTCGTCCTTTATTCTTATAAATAGCCCTCAACTGATAAATATCTAAGTCCTGTATCAGGAAGGATTGCGAGTATTTTTTTACCCTTATTTTCCTTCGCAATTTGTATTGCTCCATAAAGGGCACTTCCAGAGGAAATTCCACATAAAAGCCCCTCACTTTCCGAAAGGAGCCTGCCGAATTTGTATGCGTCCTCGTCACTGACCGTTAAAACCCTGTCAACAAGGGACAAATCAAGGATGCTCGGTATAAAATTAGCGCCAATTCCTTGAATTTTATGAGAACCAGAAACACCCTCTGTAATAAGAGGACTGCTTTTTGGCTCTATGCCGATAATTTTAGTGTTAGGCGAATTTTCCTTTAAATATTTAGCAGTGCCTGAAATAGTTCCACCTGTACCAATGCTCGAAACAAAATAGTCAAGGCTAATTCCAAAATCATTTACTATCTCAACACCAGTTGTCTTATAGTGACTTTCTGGATTATATGGATTTTCAAATTGTGATGGGATAAAGCTGTTTTCATATTCCCTTGAAAGCTCTGTTGCCTTGTCAATAGCACCCTTCATTCCTAATTTGCTATCAGTTAAAACAACGGATGCTCCATAGGATTTCATCACGCTTATTCGTTCCTTAGACATATTGTCAGGCATTACTATAATAACCTTATATCCAAGAAGGGTGCCTATCATAGAAAGACCAATTCCTGTATTGCCAGAGGTAGGCTCAATAATAACAGAGCCATTTTTAATTAGTCCCTTGTCCCTTGCGTCGTTTAGCATAAAAAGTGCACATCTATCCTTTATGCTTCCACTAGGATTTTGCATTTCACACTTAGCATAAATCTCACAATCAAGATTATAAAGTGCTTCAATATTTTTAAGCCTTATTACAGGGGTATTACCAATAAGCTCCGTAACAGAATTGTATATCATATAATCACCTCTTAATTATTTTATCATATCATATAAAAAAATTCAATATTTAATAAAGCCCTTTATTTTTTTATCAAAGTATGGTAAAATTAATTAAGAATTATCTGTGAAAGAGGAAATTATGGTTAACGCAATTATCTTTGATTTAGATGGAACCTTAGCCGATACAATGGACGATTTGATGACGGCTATTAATAAAATGCTTGTCACATTAGGCTATGATACAAGAACAAAGGCGGAATTAATTAGATTTATAAATCGTGGAACAAGAGCCTTTGTAAGACAGTCCTTGCCCTTAGAGGTTCAAGATGTTGAGTTTATAGTAGATAGTGGTATAGAAATTTACAAGGAAGAGTATGAGAAATGCTATCTTGAAAGGACCGAGGCGTTTGACGGAATGAAGGAAGCGCTTGAGGGACTGAAGGAGAGAGGGATTAGGCTTGCTGTATTATCAAATAAGCCTGATAAATTTGTAAAGGATATTTGCAGTAAGCTATTTGGTAAAAAGCTATTTAAGGTTGTAATGGGACAAAGCGATTTGCCAACAAAGCCAGACCCAACCTCAGCAGTATTAATTTCAAGGCTACTCGGAGCAAAGCCAAGCAAATGTATAATGGTTGGTGACTCTGATATTGATGTAAAAACTGCACAAAATGCAGGAATGGAATTTGTTGGTGTTAGCTGGGGATATCGTAGCGAAAGAGTACTTAGTGATGCAGGAGCTAAATACATAGTAGAGGATACCGAGGGCTTAATAAGTACAATTGAGGAAATTGTAAAAAGAGTAAACGCTAAGAAAAAAAGATTTTCTAAATCTAAAAGGATAGAAAGCTCCTTAAAAGAAGAAAATGAAGAAATCACAGCCGAAGAAATGCTAACTAAAGAAGAGTTAGAAAAAGAGCTAACAGTAAGCGAAATAGAGAGTAAATAATAAAAAAGGACTACCGAACGGTAGTCCTTTTTAAGTAGGATTGTTTTATAATTATTTAACCTCAGCCTTAGCGCCTGCGTCTGTAAGCTGCTTAGCAATATCAGTAGCCATATCCTTAGAAACAGCTTCCTTAATTGTCTTTGGAGCGCTTTCAACAAGCTCCTTAGCTTCCTTAAGTCCAAGACCTGTAAGCTCTCTTACAACCTTGATAACGTTAAGCTTTGAAGCACCAGCCTCAACAAGAACAACGTCAAATTCTGTCTTCTCCTCAACAGCTGCAGCAGCAGGAGCAGCAGCACCAGCAACAGCAACAGGAGCAGCAGATACGCCGAATTCCTCTTCAACTGCCTTTACAAGGTCAGCAAGCTCAAGAATAGTAAGTGTTTTGATTTCTTCAAGAATATTTGTAATCTTTTCGTTAGCCATGATAAATTATCCTCCGTAAATTTAGATTAATTTTTTTAAATTTTAGTTTTGCACGTTTAAGGTATATGCTAACCTATTACTCAGCAGCAGCCTCAGCTGGAGCCTCGCCATTTTTGTCAATAACTGCCTGTAAAGCACGAGCAAAGCCAGAGATAGGACCTTGAATGCTTCCCAAGAATCTTGCAAGAAGAATTTCCTTAGATGGAATTTCAGCAAGAGCATTAACTGCGTTTGCATCAACAACACCGTTGTCGATAAAGCCACATTTAATCTCGAAGCTTTGAACCTTGTCAGCATATTCCTTAGCAATCTTTGCAGGAGCAATTGGATCGTCATAACCGAATGCAATAGCACTCATACCGTTAAGGCTTTCCTTCATAGCACCGTAGCCAACCTCATCACAAGCACGACCAATAAGTGTATTCTTAACAACCATATAGTCAACGCCTGCTTTTCTAAAAGCGGCACGCATTTTTGTATCATTTTCAACAGTGATACCCTGGTATTGAACAACAACGCCTGATTGAGCCTTCTTCATTTTTTCGACGAGGTCAGCAACAATGGCCTTCTTTTGTTCAAGAACTGAAACGCTTGGCATAAAACAACCTCCTTAGTTATTTCCAAAGAAAAGAAAAATCTTTTTTCAAGTAAAGTGCATAAATATACCATACCGAAAAAAGATTTAATTATTAAATATTAATTCTTCCTCGGTAGGAAAGTGTAAAACCACTTTTACTGTAACCTACTGTCTTTGGATTAGCCTTGACATTATAGCACACAAAATAGTGCTTGTCAATAGCTTTTTTAAATTTTTTTACTTAATTTTCTCATATCGCTTCCAACGAATTTTTGGATAGAAAATTCGCCGAAAAGTCTGCTTGTAATTCTGTCGTGATAAATCTTGCGAATTTCACCAGAGGAAAGATTAGTGCTTGCAATAATAGGCAAGCCACGATTGAGTCTTGTGTTAATAATATTGTAAAGACATGCAACAGAGTAGCTTGTCACCATTTCTGTGCCGAGGTCGTCGATTATTAAAAGGTCACAATCAAGATATCTATCACCAAGCATCTCGTAGCTTGTATCATAATGATCTCTAAATCTGTCCTTTTCAAAGTCAGAAAAAATATTTTGTGCAGTTTCGTAAACTACATTGTGTCCCTTTTCGATTAATACTCTTGCAACAGCTGTTGAAAGATGAGTTTTGCCAAGACCAGTACCACCTACAAACAAAAGACTTTTGCTATTGTTTCCAAATTCTTCTACATATTCTTCAAGGTAGGAAACAAGCTCTTTAATTTCTTCTTTTTCTGTATAATAGTCAAAAGAAAAGCTTTCAAAGCTTTGTGTATCAAGGAGCCTGCCAAGTCCTGACGCGTCAAGCTGTCTTTTTGTAAGCTCCTTTTTGCGACAGATACATACTTGACCATTTACAAAGCCGTGGTCGTTGCATAGCTCACACACATATTTATAATCGGTAAAATGCTTATCAAGCCCACATGCTTCAAGAATTTTTTCTCGTTTTTCCTTAAGAGCATTAACCTCTTGCCTAATAGCATTGATTTTTTCGCTTAATCCGTCCTTACCCTGCATAGCAGCGCCCAAAATTTTAACGCTTGTTTTCTGTATCTCGGTATCAAGCTTTAGAAGCTCTGGCGCTTTTTCATAGGCAATATCAAGCCTTCTATTTCTATCGGATTCAACAAAGGCAAGACGATTTTCAAATTCAAGATTTACCTCTTGAACTATTTTTTTCGAGTAGCTCATTTTTTGCTTCCTTTCTTAAATTCCTCCCTTGAGCGCTTTAATGCCGCCTCAAAGAAGTCATCAGTATCAAACGAGGACATAGAAAGCCTATTTTTATAGGCAACAAGGGCATTTTCTGCATCCTCTGCAGTTTTTATTCCTGTGCTTAACCAGTTTTCAATAATCTTAGCAGTATAGCTTGACGAGGGCTTTCCTGTATTATCAACAGTAACCTCGTATGCCTTTTTGATAAGCTCAAAATTGATTTTTTGATTAATCCAAGCTTCAAAAATGTCCTTTTCCCTCTTAGTAAACTCTCTTTCGCCAATTCCAAAGAGCTTTCTTATTTTATATTCTAATGAACGCTTGTTTCGTCTTTGCGCAAAGTGCTTTTCTAATTTTTCGTATGTATCAATGCCCTCGTCGTAAAGACCCTTAGCTGTTTTTCTTATATAAGCCCAGCTGGCCTTTTCAATCTCTACACAATGGGCAAGAAGCATTAAAATATATTCGTCGCTGAACCTGTAAAAGCTCCTTAAATATATAATTGAATTATAGTCGTGGGTATTAAAGCTCTTACCCATAACACTTTGACAGCTATTAAATAATGATTCAATATCCTTGTTTTCTGAAATAAAAGCATTAATTTGCTCGCCTGTATAGGAGGGCATAGAGTTTTTCTCACTTGAGCTTATAGAAGCTGCCTCGAAATAGGCAGAGTCAAGCCCCTCAACTGATAAAACGCCATTTTTTGCCCAAAAGGCAAGGGCTCTATTAATTTCTGAGCCTTCAATTTCTAAGTCCTTTGCAAGCATAGGTATATAGCTATCAAATTGATTAAAGGCGTGTGCATAATTAAATATGCCTAAAAGCACCTTTAATTCTGTTTCGTCAGCCTCTTTAATAAACGAGAGGGCAGACGAGGGTAGATTTAAAATACCACCTGTATATTTAACCTCTATTTTCATTATCTATAGTCAGCTGGGATAAGCATTTAAGCCTACATCAGCTATTGCTCCATTCAAATATTCATAGTAGCCCTGTGCACCAATCATGGCTGCATTATCTCCACAAAGGGATAATTCAGGGGCATAAAATTCTGCCTTCAGCTTTTTGCATACTTCTAAAATTCCCTTACGTATGTGGGAGTTTGCGCTAACGCCACCTGCCAAAACAATTTTTTTGTAGCCCGTTTGCTTAAGAGCTAAAGAAACCTTGCTTTTGATAGCCTCGACTATTGAGTATGTTGCGCTTGCACAAACGTCCTCCTTGCAAATTTCCTCGCCCTTTTGATTTTTTGTATTTAGGTAATTTACAACAGCGGTTTTTAAGCCACTGAAGGAAAAGTCAAGGGTGTCCTTGGATATTGCAGGAGAGGGAAAGGCAATAGCTAATTTGTCGCCATTGGTAGCTAACTTGTCCATAGCGCTTCCACCAGGATAGCAAAGCCCCATAACCCTGCCGATTTTATCAAAGCATTCACCTGCTGCGTCGTCACGTGTAGAGGCAATTTCCTCGAGGGACGTGTATGATTTTACCTCAAAAAATGAGGTGTGACCTCCTGAAACAACAAGAGCCAAAAAGGGTGGCTTTAATTCGGTATGAGTTAGGTAATTTGCCGCCACATGGCCCTTGATATGGTCAACTGGGACAAGTGGGATATTGTTTGCATAAGCCAGTGATTTTGCAAAGTTTACAGCAACTAACAAGGCACCGATAAGACCAGGGCCTTGAGTAACTGCAATCAAATCAATATCCTTAATTGTTACATTAGCCGTGCTTAGTGCCTCATAGGTTATTTTAGAAATAGCCTCGATATGCGCACGGCTTGCAATCTCAGGCACAACTCCACCATAAAGAGCATGAATATCAACCTGAGATGCAATAATATTCGATTTTATAATTCTTTTTTCCTCACTCATTTCCAAAACTGCACAGGCAGTTTCGTCACAGGAGGACTCGAAAGCTAAAACTAACACGTAAATAACCTCAAATTTCTAAATTCTCTAAGCCTTCCCTTGCAAGGGAAGGGGGGACCGACACAAAAGTGGCGGTGGATGAGTAGTAAAAATACTACATTGTGTAGAGCTTGTTTGAATAGCGGTGTGATTACGCCATTCAAATTTCTAAATTCATTAAAATCGCATTTTCCTTTGGTAAGGTGTAGTGGTTTTTGCTTATTCCAACACGCACAAAGCCAAATTTTTCATATAGATAAATTGCAGGATTGTTGCTTTCCCTTACCTCTAAAAATATCCTTTTGACCTCGTTTTTCTTAGAAAAGTCTAAAAGGGCATTAATTAGATTGGAGGCGATTTTTTGATTTCTATATTTTTTACTAACTGCCACGTTACAAATGCTTATTTCGTCAATTATTAAGGTAAACGAAATGTAGCCTAAAATTTCCTCTCCCTTCCTCGCTACAAAAAAGTGCCAATAGCTTTCCTTGAGATAAGCTAAAATATCACTTTCTTTAAAGGGGGTAGAGAAGCATTCGGCTTCAATTATAGACACGTCATAAGCAAAATTACTTGTTAGTGGCTCGATTACAAAATCCATTTTAATATCCGAACTTTCCTGAAAGACTATCGTCGTTTTCAATCCAATCCTCGACATTTACAACGGTAAAATCAAGCTTTGTATTTCTTATAATAACAGTTTTAATACCTGCGTTTATAATCTGTCTTTTACACATCATACAGCTATTCATTCCACCGATAATTGCTTCAGTTTTTGGGTCGGTACAGCACATATATAATGTAGAGCCGAGCATTTGCTCTCTTGATGCAGAAATTATAGCGTTAGCCTCAGCGTGAACGCTTCTGCAAAGCTCATATCTTTCACCCTTAGGAATACCTAAGTCGTCACGAGTACAGCTACCTATTTCGTTGCAGTTTTTGCGTCCTCTTGGAGCACCATTATAGCCTGTTGAAACGATTACATCGTTTTTAACAATTATAGCGCCAAAGCGACGTCTTATGCAGGTGCTTCTTTCTGATACTGTCTGTGCAATATCCAAATAATAATTATGCTTAGAAACTCTTTCCATAGTTAATCTCCTAAAAATCGAAAACGACCTTGCCGTCCTGAAGCTTCAGGTAAGCGTCGAATTGCTTTTTGTTTTTTGATATAAAGCCTTGAATTTTACTTGTTTTGCCTGTTGCTAAAAGCATTTTTACATTAGAAACGGAAATGACACGGGAGCAGATTGATTTGTTTATGCTGAATTTACAGCTTGAATCCTTATAGCCCACACAGCCATAGCCAAATTTAGTTCTAACGACGTCCTTTTCGCAAAGAGGGCATTTTCCCACAACCTCACCAAAAAGACCAATGTTTGTGTCCTTTTCAATAGAGGCATTCTTTGATGCGTCAAATACCTCTCGTATCTCGTTTTCTGCAAGGGAAACAGAGTCGAAAATCGAACACTCCCCCCTGTAAACTCGCTTTAATGCCTGTCCTAATTGAGAGGTTTTGTATTTATCCATGCTAATTCCCAGCTGAATAAGTGCCTCAATTAAATATTCACCATCTGGCAAAATGTGATATGAGTCCTTTTTAAGCATTATATACGCACTCTTACATGCGTTTTCAATAATGCCCGTTCGGGTAGCCTCAGTTCCAAGCTCTAAGCCCTCAAAGATAGCCTTGTAATCCTCATCGTCACTTTCATCAGCGTTTGCCTTATCCTCCTTAAACGGATTTTTAAGGTAGTTGTTTAAGGTTTCAATGGTGTAGTGCTTAGGAGGAGTAGTCTCCTTTTCCTGTGGAGCAAAATTGATATTTACAATATCACCCTTAGACAGCTTTGGTAAAATCTTATCCTTAGGGGTGTAGTCGTCGAATTTTGTCCAGCCAGGTACGTTTATAACAGTACCCTTTAAAATAAATTCCTCTAATTTGCCTACGCTGATTTTAATTTCGCTCTTTTCTATCTCACAATCCTCAGAGCAGAAAACAGCCACAAAGCGTCTTAAAATGGTTGAATAAACCTGTTTTTCACGCTCGTTAAGAGCCTTAGGGTCAGGAATTTTGTAGGTAGGAGTTAGAGCAGAGTGGGACTCAATTTTTGAGTCGTCAAAAATGCTTTTAGCAAATTTGAATTTTACAGGATAGCCCATTTTACCTACGCTTGTAATTATAGACTTTATTTTTCCCTGCTCAGCCGTTGCTAAGTATTCTGAGTTAGTTCTTGGATATGTTACATATCCGTCCTCGTAAAGCTTTTGAACAGTTGACAAGGAATCGTCCATTGACATTTTATATTTTTTACCTAAGTAGCTTTGTAATTTTGATAATGAAAATAGCTTAGGTGGGGACAAAACGTCCTTTTTGGTTTTAACCGATGTAACCGTAGCTGTTTCGCTATTATACTTATCGCAAAGCTCCTTTGCGTTGTTTATTTCGTCCTTTGTAAATTTAGATTTAGAGGTTAAATCTACAAATTCCTCGTTTGTTTTTTCGTGAGAGCTTATTACATAGTATTTTTCAGGAACAAAGTTCCTGATTGCTAAATCTCTGTCGTAAATAGCCTTTACAATAGGTACAATAACCCTACCAACTCTAAGTAGCTTTCCTGTTTTCAAGGTTGCATACCTTGTAAGGTTTACGCCATATAGCCAGTCAATAAAGGTTCTTGCATAGCCCTCATTAGCAAGGGACTCATACTCGCTTTCGTCCTTCATCTCCTGTAAGCCCTGTGAAATAGTTTCAGGAGTCTGGTCAGGAAGCCAAAGACGAACAAATTTCTTGTCACCCTCAAGTGCGTGCTTTACGCAAAGACGTACAATAATTTCACCCTCACGGTCGGAGTCACCTGCGTTTACAATAGTGTCAATATTCTTTCTGTTGCAAAGGTATTTTATAGTGTTAAATTGCTTTTGAACACCAGAATCAACCTTTTTGTCAGCACCAGTTTTTAAGTTAAATTTAAACTCACTTGGAAAGCAGGGAAGATTATCCATTTCCCACCTTCCAGATTTTGATGGGGAATATTCTTCTATATCAGCAAGAGAAAAAAGATGACCAAATACCCAGGTAACCACATAGTCGCCACCCTCAAAGTATCCGTTTTTCTTAACCATCTCTTCCTTTTGTAGCCTTGCAATGCCTTGAATAATATTTCTCGCAAGCGACGGCTTCTCCGCAATAATTAGATACATAAAATCCCCCCTTCGTAAAATTTATAAATTAGTAATCCTTTTTCCTTCCACAATTCGAACAAGTCTTAGTAAATAGCCCCTTGAATTTTCCGCCACAATGCTGGCAAAGTCCACTTCTGCGCCACATAAATTGTTGCTCAGCTTGCTCTGCAGCTATTTGACGCATTCTTGCGTGTTCCTCACGCATCCTGCGCTGCCGTTCAAATACCTCTTCAGCCTTTTGCTTTGCTAAAAGCTGTTTTCTTAGTTCTTCTTCTTCGTTTCGTTTCTTCTTTTTTTCTTCAATGATAAGCTTTTTTTCTGCCAGCTTTAATGCTTTTACAAGCTTCGCATATTGAAAAGAGTGTTCATATTCGTCAAGCCATTGTGAGCCTTTACAGTATTCCTTTGCATGCTTTATATTTGATCCCTTAACTACATAACTTGCATGAATATATGCTAATTTTGAAGGCGTGGATACACTATATTTTGTCATTTCGAGACCTAAGTAAGCCTCACCAATTTCCATATCAATGTCAAGCACTTTTTCAAAATATTCCTTAGCCTTTGCATAATCTTCGTCATCTAAAAACATTTTCGCACGCTGTAATAGATTGCTTGTGCCGTTTGAAGCAGACTGGGAATATGCTTGTGCATTTGTCGATGTATTCTTTGGAACAATCTTTTCAATTCCGTGTAAAAGGTCTTGAATAGCACCGATTTTTCCTAAATCCTGTGCTTGTAGGCGTCTAAATTCCTTAGGCAAGTCATATGCGTCAATATCCTTAAAGCAGGGGATTAAGGTTTTTTCCTCTCCTGCCTCAATTAGCTTAAGAAATCTCGACCATTCATTTTTAACCCAAACAGCTTGGAAATAGTCATATGTAGTACCGATAGAAAGCATTACCTTTGAGGAATGAAGGGCAGAGAAGATAATAGGCTCATAATCAAGTCCTAATTTACTCTCTAAGGAAATTCGTGCAAAGAACACCTTATAGCCCTCTTTTGTTAAAGCGCTATAAATATCCTGTGCTAAAACGCTATCTAATGTACGATTTCCATTTTCGTCTGACTCCTTGTAGCAGATAAAAATATCGTAAGGCTCTTCCTTACTTGAAAGCTCAATGATTTTTTCACGAATTTGCTCAATTTGCTTTGCCTCATCTCTGTAGATGGTTCTTGCAACGCTGTCGGCAGTTTCCATAACCATATCAAAAAGCTCGTCGTCAAAAAGACTGTCAAAGGAGGAACGGTGACAGGTAGGAATTTTCTTTTCTGTTTTTGGGTCGTCAACATACTCAATTCCGTATTTACAAAGCAAAAGCCCCCAATATGCCTCTGCTTCCTTAGGAAAGTCTTCAATTATACTTTCAAAAACACCATAGGCTCTGTCAAACTCACAGCTTAAGCGTAAGCCATTAGCTCTTTCAAAAAGCTTTATCTTCTTTTCGTCGTCAACATTGGGTACAGTTTGCTTTGAGCCACAAAAGGCACAGGTGCAAACAGACAAGCCTTCATCAAGAGTAAGCTCGCCACCACACATTTTACATTTCAAAAAAGCCATAATGTCCTCCACAAATTAGTCGATACACAATAATTGTAGCACACTTATAATATTAAATCAAGACTTAAAATAAATAGTTATAAAAAAGGGCAGATAAAATCTGCCCAATTATTTTACCACAGAAACAATTCTTCCTCCACCTAAAACAATATCTCCGTCATATAAAACAACGCTTTGCCCTGGTGAAATTGCTCTTTGTGCTTCGTTAAAAATCACGTGTAAAAGTCCGTTTTCCAAGGTAGCCTCAGCATCTTGCTCGCTTTGATTATAGCGCACCTTAGCTTTAATCTTAGTCCATTCTGAAATATCGTCGAGTGCCGATAAAACGACGTTATCAGCATAAAGCTCTTTAGCCATCAAATCAGGTGGGTCGCCTATTACAACTTGGTTTGTGTCAAGATTTTTGTCAACTACATACATAGAATGGGGAAGCGCTAAGCCAAGTCCCTTTCTTTGCCCTATTGTGTACCTTATTATACCCTTGTGCTTGCCTAAGAATTTGCCGTCTGTAGTTACAAAATCACCCACAGGGTAGGACTTTTTTGTATATTCCTCGATAAATTTAGCATAATCTCCGTCAGGTACAAAGCAAATATCCTGACTATCCTTTTTTTCACCGATTGGAATGTTATGTTTGGTTACAAGCTCTCTTGCCTCGCTCTTTTCATTAATCGTTCCAAGAGGAAAAATTATCTTATTTAATCGCTTACTACTAATTCTATAAAGCACATAGCTTTGGTCTTTTTTAATATTAGTAGCTTTTTTTAAAACCTTACGACCATATTTTTCACTATATTCTATTCTTGCGTAATGTCCAGTTGCTATAAGGTCGCAGTCAAGCTCAGAGGCAAAATCAAACAGCTTGTCGAATTTTAATTTGAAATTACATTCGATACAGGGGTTTGGCGTAAGCCCGTTTTCATAGGACTCTACAAAATTTTTAATAACGCTTTTTTCAAAATCTGATGAAAAATCAACCACGTGGTGAGGTATTTTTAAAATTTCACAGGCTGTTTTAGCATCATTTATATCCTTGTCGCTTACGCAGGAGCTATTATTTAGCCTCATGGTAGCACCAAGAGGCATATAGCCCTCGTTTGCTACTAAAATTGCAGTAGCACAGCTATCAACTCCACCACTCATGGCGACAAGCACTCTTTTGTTTTTAGAACACATAAGCTCCTTTATCCACCTTATATTCCTTATTATCAATTATAATGGTTGATTTCGATGGTGTGATTATTTCGTATCTGAAGGAATTACCCTCTTTAATCCACTTTGAAGAAACAAGTCCATGTCTTGTTTCAATCGAAGCGCTTAAATGATTTAGCTTTTTTGTTGGCTTTGGAGCAATTACTATCTCCTCAAAGCCAGGCTTATCCTCAACCGTTTGAATACCACAGGCAACGCCATATACCCAATCGGCAACGCTTCCGTATGCGTAATGGTTAAAGGAATTCATATCCTTAGACCAGAATTCACCCTTGTCGTTAATTCCGTCCCAATGCTCCCAAATTGTCGTTGCACCCTGCTTAACTGAATAGAGCCAAGAAGGATAATTTTCCTGTAAAAGCAAATCATAAGCAAGCTCGGTATAGCCGTTATCTGACAATGCGTGAAGCAAATAAGGAGTACCGAGAAAGCCTGTTTTAAGGCGCTTTCCATTAGCAACAATCATATCACTAAGCTGTTTAGCTACAGCCTTTTTGTTCTCGCAAAGACCAAAGTGTAATGCTAAAACGCACTCGGTTTGAGTTTCGTAAGAGGTAAATTCCTTTCTGAATGATTTTAGAATATTTTCTCTTAACCTCTCGTATTTTTCTACGTTTTTGTTAAGTGCCTTGCCAGCCTTAATAACCAACCCTGTTGAGTAGTAATAGAATGCAGAGGCAACCAAATTATCACGAGATGCACCCTTGTAGCTACCAGCTGGAGAGTCAAGTCCGAGCCAGTCACCAAAATGCTCGCAATCTATCCATAAATATTTCTTTTTTGTACTGCTTGCAATATATTTAAGGTACAAGCACATTGAATTGTATTGCTTCCTTAAAATTTCCTTGTTACCATAAGTCAAATAAATTTGCCAAGGGCATATAATTGAAGCATCACCCCAGCCACAGCCACTCCAGTCGTCACCCCATAGCTGAGGAACAACACTGGGAACATAGCCACTCTTTGTTTGGTCAATTCTTAAATCGGTAAGCCACTTTTCAAAGAATTTTTCACAGTCAAAGTTATATGATGCAGTTTTTACAAACACCTGAGCATCACCTGTCCAGCCCATTCGCTCATCTCTTTGAGGACAGTCAGTTGGAACATCGACAAAATTGCCCTTTTGTCCCCAAATTATATTGGAAAATAGCTTGTTAAGTAGCTCGCTTGAGGAATCTAAATAGCCTGTGCGCTTCATTTCGGAATGAATAACAATAGCTCTTATATTATCCTCTGTAATTTCAAAAGGAAATTCGTTTACTCTGATATATCTAAAGCCATAGAAGGTTAATTTTGGCTTGTATGTCTGATATCCGTCACAGCATGTGTAAATAAATTCACTCTTTGCACTACGATAGTTTTCGTTATAGAAGTTACCATCCTTATCTAAAACCTCGGCAACAGAAAAGGAAACACGCTCACCCTTAGTTGCATTTAGGCATATTTCGAAATATCCTGTTAGATTTTGATTGAAATCAATAACCGTTTCACCCTTAGGAGTTTTGAAAATTTTGTGTGGGTTGATAATTTCTTGTTCCTTTATTATTTCGCCTTGTTGCTTGCAAAGACGAGCCTTGCTATAATCATTTACCTTAACAGGCACAAAGCTTTCCTTGAAATTAGCATCGTAATGCTCACCGTCATAAATGTCAGCAAATGTAATTTTGCTAAGTGAAACGCTCCAGCCTTCGTCAGTTACGATAGCTTCACTTTCTCCATTCTGATATGTTATTTTTAATTCACCAATAATGGAAGGATAAATGTCAGCCATATCCTGAGTAGCTCTCCAGTTCATTCTACCCTTAAACCAGCCCTGTGAAAGAGTAACTCTAAGCTCGTTATTCGAGGATAGCATGCTTGTTATATCGTATGCTTGAACCTGTGAACGCTTATTTGATGTAAAGCCAGGCGCTAAAATAAAATCACCAACTCTTTTGTCGTTTATAGTTGCATAGTAACAGCCTAATGAGGAAAGCTGTAAAATTGCCTTTTTGATTTCGCCCTTCAAATTAAAATCCTTTTTAAAAACAGGACAGGTAGTTAGTTGCATTTCAGGGTAGGAAATCCATTTAGAATTATTAAGCATAAAACACCTCGATAGTAAGTAAAATTTATTATATAGTTGTAGCTAAATTCATTATATCAATAAGGTGCTTTAAAATCAATAGAAAAATTTTAAAAAAGCACTTGACAATATGTGAAATGAGTAGTATAATGAACATATGAACAAATGCTCATATATGGAGGAAGAAATGGAACAGGAAAATTCAATCTCACGAATTCAGAACGCAATAACAAGAAATAGTCAGCTATTTGAACAGCTTGCTGACCTTTATAAAATTTTTGCAGATAGCTCAAGAGTAAAAATTTTGTGTGCGCTTACACAAAGTGAAATGTGTGTTAGCGAAATTTCTGAGTTTTTATCAATTACTCAGTCAGCTGTCTCTCATCAGCTAAGAATTTTAAAAACAAGTAATCTTGTTAAAACACGTAGAGCAGGCAAATCAATCATATATTCCTTAACCGACGATCATGTTCGTACAATTATCGATTGTGGAATGGACCATATAGTGGAGTAAGGAAAATGAAAGAATTTATAAAGGAACATAGATTTAACTTAATTAAGCTAAGCGTAACCCTTTGCTTAATTATAGCTGCCGCAATTTGTGGCATTTTCAACGAACAGGCTTCCTTTATTATCTATATAGCGTCATATATTATCATCGCATATAAGACAATTTTCAAAGGAATAGCTAAGCTTTTCAAAAAAGGCGAAATCGGTGAAAGAATGCTTATGACTATTGCATCACTTGGTGCAATTATCACAGGAGCATATTTTGAAGCATCATTAGTTATTTTCTTATTTGAGATAGGCGAGCTTATTGAGGACGGAGCGAAGAAGGGCTCACAGGCTTCTCTTGAAAAGCTTCAAAAAATCAGACCTGACAGAGCAAGGCCTAAGGGAAAGATTGACCTAATTTCTGCTGACGAGATAAAGGTTGGTGATATAATTGAGGTTTTCCCAGGTGAAAGAATACCCCTTGATGGTATTTGTGTTGACGGTGTAAGCACAGTTGATACCTCTGTTATTACTGGTGAAAGTGATCCACAGGAGATAAGACAGGGCAAGGAGGTCTTTGCAGGCTGTCTTAACATAAACAGCGTTTTATATATTGAGGTAACAAGGCTTGTATCTCAAAGTGCAGCACAGAGAATTATTGATTTAGCAGCTGAGGCAAGCGAGAAAAAGACAAAGAGCGAAAGATTTATTTCAAAATTTGCAAAAATATACACCCCAGTTATAATAGGACTTGCTGTATTAGTTGCATTAATTCCACCGATTTTTGGTCAAGACTTGACTGATTGGGCATATAAGGCGTTTTCAATGCTTGCAATTTCATGCCCTTGTGCTATTGTTATTTCTATCCCTCTTACATATTACTGTGCAGTTGGCTATGCAGCGAAGAAGGGAATACTATTAAAGGGCTCTGGAGTTTTAGAAAAATTAGAGGAGCTAAACACGCTCGCCTTTGATAAAACAGGAACTCTTACAAAGTCCGACCTTCACGTAACTAAGGTTGAGGCATTTGAGGGATATACTAAAATTAAGCTCCTTGAGCTTGTTTGCATCGCAGAATACAAGTCAAATCACCCACTTGCTCAGGCTATGAGAAACGAGGCTGAAAGATTTAAAATTGATGTCAAGGAGGGTACAAACTACGAGGAAAAGATAGGCTTTGGCGTTGAATGTGATTCTGAATATGGTCATATTAAGGCTGGCTCTAAGCTCTTTGTAGGTGCAGTTACTCAAACAAATGTAGGAACTGTGTTTGTGTCAGTAAATGGAAAATATGTTGGCTATGTAGGTGTTGGCGACGACCTAAAGCCAAACAGTAAAAGAGCCTTCGATAAGCTTCGTAAGCTGGGCATTGAAAAAATGTATATCCTAAGTGGAGATAAGAAATCTAAGGTTGACATGGTAGCAAGTGCATTATATGCAGATGGCGCTTACTCACAATTATTACCTGAAAATAAGCTTGATGCTCTTGAGGATATAATAAATACTCACGAAAATGTAAAAATTGGCTATTGTGGTGACGGAATTAACGACCTACCATGCCTAAGCCGTGCAGATGTGGGAATTTCTATGGGAGCTGTCGGTTCAGATGCAGCGGTTGAAAAGGGCGAGATTGTAATAATGGACGACGACCTTGAAAAAATACCTCTTGCAATCGATATAGCAAAGAAAACGAAGCGAACAGCTATTGCGAATATAATATTCTCAATAGGCTTAAAGGCATTACTGCTTGTGCTTAATATAATAATCCCATTACCAATGTGGGTAGCTGTTTTAGGCGACGTAGGAATTATGCTAATAGCAATTATAAATGCTTTAAGAGCAGGAAAATAAAAAAAGAGCTTGGATAGCGTGATACTCTTAACGGAGTATCACGCTAACTCTATTCGCCTTCGGCGAGTTCTATTGCTACGCAGTGATATTCGGCTTACGCCGAGTTATATTTGCTACGCAAGTTTAGGGCGAATAGAATATCACTGAAGCCGCAA
>JAFTKN010000002.1 GCA_017453255.1 Clostridia bacterium
TACAATTACATAAAACCTATTCGTAAACTAAAAGGAAAGCCACCTGTCCAATTCCGCATTGAACAGGCAGCTTAGTTTTTTCGCTTTTTTAGTGTCTACCATCTATTGACTTTTTCATCAAAGGAAGCTCTTTTTTATGTTAGCTTAACTAATTAAGCAAGGATTTCTGTAACTGTACCAGAACCTACTGTTCTACCACCCTCACGGATAGCGAAACGAAGACCCTTTTCAATAGCGATAGGAGTGATAAGCTCAACGTTCATTGTTACGTTGTCACCAGGCTTCGCCATATCAACGTCATCAGGAAGATTGATGATACCTGTAACGTCAGTTGTTCTGATATAGAACTGTGGTCTGTAGTTTGTGAAGAATGGCTTTGAACGGCCGCCTTCCTTTTCTGTAAGAACGTAAACCTGACCTACAAACTTTGTGTGTGGGTTGATTGAACCTGGCTTACAAAGAACCTGACCTCTTTCGATCTCGTTCTTGTTAACACCACGGAGAAGAAGACCTACGTTATCACCAGCCTCAGCGCTGTCCATAAGCTTATGGAACATTTCGATACCTGTAATAACTGTTGTCTTTGGCTCGTCTTGGAGACCAACGATTTCAACGTTGTCGTTCATCTTAACTGTACCACGCTCTACTCTACCTGTAGCAACTGTACCACGGCCAGAGATTGAGAATACGTCCTCAACTGGGAGAAGGAATGGCATATCAGCCTTTCTGTCTGGTGTTGGGATGTATGAGTCAACAGCATCCATAAGTTCCTTAATGCAAGCATACTCTTCAGCGTCTGCACCATTTGATGAGAGAAGAGCGTTTCTTGCTGAACCACGGATGATTGGAATGTCATCACCTGGGAACTCGTACTCAGAGAGAAGGTCACGAATTTCCATCTCAACGAGGTCGAGAAGCTCTGGGTCGTCAACGTCATCACACTTGTTGATGAATACAACGAGTGCAGGAACGCCTACCTGACGAGCGAGAAGAATGTGCTCACGAGTTTGAGCCATTGGGCCGTCTGTACCAGCAACAACGAGGATAGCGCCGTCCATCTGAGCAGCACCAGTGATCATGTTCTTTACATAGTCAGCGTGGCCTGGGCAGTCAACGTGTGCATAGTGACGATTTTCTGTTTCGTACTCAACGTGACGTGAGTTAATTGTGATACCTCTTGCTCTTTCTTCTGGGCAGTTATCGATTTGGGAGTAGTCCATGAATTCTGCGCCACCAGCGAGAGAAAGTGTCTTTGTGATTGCAGCTGTAAGTGTGGTCTTACCATGGTCAACGTGACCGATAGTACCAATGTTTACGTGGGGTTTTGTTCTTTCAAATTTCTGCTTAGCCATTTGAATTTTCCTCCGAATTTAAATATTTTTTAATTTTTATATTAACTAAAATTAGTTACTTAATTGTTTTTTCCACGAGCAGTAATAATACCCTCTTGGATATTCTTTGGAACCTCAGCAAAGTGATCTGGCTCCATTGAATAGTTAGCTCTTCCCTGTGTTGTGGAACGAAGCGTTGTTGCGTATCCAAACATTTCAGCAAGAGGTACCATTGCAGTTACTTGTGTAGCGCCTGCAACTGGGTCCATGGACTGAATTTGTCCACGTCTTGAGTTAAGGCTTCCAATAACATCACCAAGGTAATCATCAGGTGTTACTACAACAACCTTAACGATTGGCTCAGTAAGTACAGGATCTGCCTTTCTCATAGCTTCCTTGAACGCCATTGAAGCAGCGATCTTGAACGCCATTTCTGATGAGTCAACCTCGTGGTATGAACCATCATAAAGTGTTACCTTGAAGTCAACAACATTGTATCCTGCAAGTACACCTGTTTGTGAAGCTGCCTGAATACCAGCATCAACGCATGGAATGTATTCCTTTGGAATAGCACCACCAACAACCTTGTTAATAAACTCATATCCCTTACCTGGCTCGTTTGGCTCCATAATGATCTTAACGTGACCATATTGACCCTTACCACCACTCTGACGAGCATACTTGTGGTCAACATTTGCTTCTCTTCTGATTGTTTCCTTGTAAGCAACCTGTGGTTTACCTACGTTAGCCTCAACCTTAAATTCACGAAGCAAACGGTCAACAATGATTTCAAGGTGAAGCTCACCCATACCAGCAATGATAGTTTGTCCAGTTTCTTCATCTGTGTAGGTTCTGAATGTTGGGTCCTCCTCAGCAAGCTTTGCAAGGGCAATACCCATCTTTTCTTGACCTGCCTTTGTCTTTGGCTCAACAGCAACGCTGATAACAGGCTCTGGGAATTCCATAGACTCAAGGATAATTGGATTCTTTTCATCACAGAAGGTATCACCTGTTGTTGTGTTCTTTACGCCAACAACTGCAGCAATATCACCAGCGTAGCATACGTCGATGTCCTGTCTGTCGTTTGCGTGCATTTGAAGAATACGACCGAATCTCTCGTTCTTATCCTTGCAGGAGTTATACACGCTTGTACCTGCTTGAACAGATCCTGAATAAACTCTGAAGAAGCAGAGCTTTCCAACAAATGGGTCTGTCATAATCTTGAATGCGAGTGCAGAGAATGGCTCTGTATCGCTTGCGTGACGCTCATCAGCCTCACCTGTTTCAGGGTGAACACCCTTAATTGCAGGAATATCAGTTGGTGCAGGCATATATTCAATAACTGCATCAAGAAGCTTTTGAACGCCCTTGTTTTTATAAGATGTTCCACAGCAAACAGGAACAATCTTATTGTTAATTACTGCCTTACGAAGTGCAGCCTTAAGCTCTTCCTTAGAAGGCTCTTCACCCTCAAGGTACATCATCATAAGGTCGTCATCTGTTTCACAAATAGACTCAACGAGGTTTGATCTGTATTCCTCAGCCTTTGCTTGAAGCTCAGCAGGAATCTCCTCAACTCTCATATCCTTACCTAAGTCATCATAGTAAACGTCAGCCTTCATTTCAAAAAGGTCGATAATACCCTTGAATGTATCCTCAGCACCGATTGGCAACTGAATTGGCACTGCGTTTGCATGAAGTCTTTCCTTCATCATAGATACAACTCTAAAGAAGTCTGCACCCATAATGTCCATTTTATTTACGTACGCCATACGAGGAACGCCGTATTCGTCAGCCTGTCTCCATACTGTTTCAGACTGAGGTTCAACACCGCCCTTAGCACAGAATACGGTAACGGAACCGTCAAGTACTCTGAGTGAACGCTGAACTTCTACGGTAAAGTCAACGTGACCAGGGGTATCAATAATGTTGATACGTGTAGGATTGAACTGCTTTTCTGAACCAGACCAGAAGCATGTTGTAGCAGCAGAAGTAATTGTAATACCTCTCTCCTGCTCCTGCTCCATCCAGTCCATTGTAGCAGAACCATCGTGAGTTTCACCTATCTTGTGTGTTCTACCTGTGTAGAACAAAATACGTTCTGTAGTAGTGGTCTTTCCGGCGTCGATATGAGCCATGATACCAATATTACGGGTATTTTCAAGTGAATATTCTCTTGGCATCTGTGTTTTTTCCTTTCAAATAATACAGGGCGATATTTATTAATATCTGTAATGTGCAAAAGCCTTATTAGCTTCAGCCATTCTGTGAGTTTCTTCTTTCTTCTTGAAAGCTCCACCCATGCTGTTTCTTGCATCAAGGATTTCTCCTGCAAGTCTTTCAGCCATTGTCTTTTCACCACGATTTCTTGAATAAACTGTGATCCAACGTAAACCGAGTGTCTGACGTCTTTCTGCTCTTACTTCCATTGGTACCTGATAGTTAGAACCACCTACACGGCGAGCCTTAACCTCCAATACAGGCATTACATTTTCAAGAGCCTGAGTGAACATTTCAAGTCCATTTTCACCAGTCTTTTCTTCTACAAGCTTAAATGCATCGTAAACGATCTTTTGAGCAACACCCTTCTTACCATCAAGCATAATGTTGTTTATAAGCTTTGTTACGAGCTTTGAGCCATAAAGTGGATCTGGCAATACATCTCTTTTAGAAATTTGACCTCTTCTTGGCACTTTTCTTCCCTCCTTCATTAAAAATATGATATCATTGGTACTCGAAAGAAATTCTCCCGTCGCGTCCAAACAAGTTGTCACTGACATAATAAACATTTATTTCAGCTACAAGTTTAGGAACTACGATTAAAAATTTAACTTTTGTTACCTTGGCAAAGATTATTTCTTCTTTGCTCTCTTTGCGCCGTATTTTGAACGGCTCTGGTTACGGTTAGCAACACCTTGTGCATCAAGTGTACCACGAATTACATGATAACGTACACCAGGTAAGTCACGTACTCTACCACCACGAATAAGAACAACTGAGTGCTCTTGTAGATTGTGGCCAATACCAGGAATGTAGGTTGTAACCTCCATACCGTTTGTAAGCTTTACTCTTGCGATCTTACGGAGAGCTGAGTTTGGCTTCTTTGGTGTGGTTGTTGTAACCTTTGTACATACGCCTCTCTTTTGAGGTGCGCTCTGGTCGATAGCCTTGTTCTTCAAGGTGTTAAAGCCTGTTTGAAGAACTGGTGTCTGAGACTTGTATGTCTTGTCGCTTCTACCCTGTCTAACGAGCTGATTAAAGGTTGGCATTTCGTTCCTCCTTCTTCAAAAATAAATGTTTATACGTCGGGGCCTATTGGCACGAAGTATTTATAATGTAGTAATCGCAAATAGGCATAGTTATGGCTTATTAGCGTTTACACACATTTGTATTATATCATTTGAAGGTTTTAAAGTCAAGTGCAAGTATTTTTTGTTCAAAAAATCTACATTTTGCACAAAATTATTGAATTTACAGCTACTCATTTGAACATTTTTGTGCATAAATCACGATTTTTTCATTATTTTAAATAAAAAGCCACAGATTTAAGCTGTGGCATTTCTATTATATTAATAGTTGTTGTCAAAATCGTTATTAATTGTCTTTTTGCGTGTTTCGTTTACGATTTTCAAAATGTCGTCTATCGAATCACCAAGCTCTGTTTCCTTTTTAACTACTACTATTTCCTCATCGCTACTAACCTTTTTTGTTACCTTTTTATCAAAGCCTGTTGCGATAATTGTAATTTTCATTGTATCCTCTAAGGTTTCGTCGAAATTTACACCCCAGATGATATTAGCATTAGCAGCAGCCTCACTTGTAATCATTGAGGAAGCCTCATCCGCCTCATCAAGCTCTACTCCGTTTGAAACTGTAATACTGATAAGAATACCATTTGCACCACTAATTGATGTTTCTAATAGTGGACTTGAAATAGCCATTTTTGCAGCCTCAATAGCCTTATTAGGACCTGTTGCCTCTCCTACTCCCATATGCGCCATTCCAGCATCCTTCATAATAGCTGAAACGTCAGCAAAGTCAAGGTTTACAAAGCCATGGAAATTAATTAAATCTGATATACTTTTAACACCACGCTTAAGTACATTGTCAGCAATACCAAAGGCATTCATTAGAGTGATTTTTTGTTCGGAAATTTCCTTTAATCTTTCGTTAGGGATAACAACTAATGAATCGACGTATTTAGAAAGCTCTCTTATACCATTATCAGCCTGCGACATTCTTCTTGCACCTTCAAACTTAAATGGCTTAGTTACAATACCAACTGTCAAAACTCCCATTTCCTTGGCAATTCTTGCAACAACAGGGGCTGCACCAGTACCAGTTCCACCACCCATACCAGTTGCAACAAAAACCATATCTGCTCCCTTAATCGCATCCTTGATTTCATCAGCACTTTCCTCAGCTGCCATAGCACCCTTTTCAGGGTCAGCGCCTGCACCCTTACCGCTTGTTATCTTTTCGCCAATGCAAATTTTTCTTGCAGCGCCAGACCTATCAAGAGCTTGTCTATCAGTATTTATAGCAATAAACTCTACGCCCTTTATATTATCGGAAATCATTCGGTTTACAGCATTATTTCCACCTCCACCTACTCCTAAAACTCTTATATCAACACCTGATGCAAAATCATTATCAAGCTCAAAACCCATTTTAAATTCCTCCATTTTTATCTTAAAGCCTATATTAGACACGCATTTATAAATCCATACATAATAATGATACACTTTTTTACGCACTATTTCAAGTACATTTGAATAAAAATATTTATTTTTTTCAAGCGACAAAATAACTTTAGTATTGACTTTTAACCACTGTCCGTTTATAATTAAGTTGTTTGATATATGTTTAATTTTGGAGTTTTTAGATGAAAAGAATCATTCATACAGGTATTTTTCGAAATTCCTTTATTTTCTTAGGTCTAACGCTTTCATTCTTCCTTTCAGCAATTTTATCTACTGCCTTAACTATGAAAACGCTGGACTTTTTCTTTGATGTGGCATTAATACCTCTTTTTGTAAACATTGGAGTTATTATTGTTTTTGTTTTCTTAACAAGGCTATATGCAATTTCATTTAGATACGCAAGTGTTACTGAGATTATCAAGATATTCTTTATTGCTATGGCTACGTTTGTCGCAAATATTATTTTGTTATTTATTCCCTATGGAAACGAATTTTCCTTAAATCGTGATGACATTGAGTGGTGTGTTTTATCATTCCTTTGCATGTTTATTTTATCAGCATCCTTGATTTGTTCATATAGGATTTTGCTTTATTTAAAGTACAAATTCATTTCTAAAGCAGATAGCTTAGGACATAGAGTATTAATAATAGGTGCAGGCTCAGCAGGCACTATGATTTTGCGTGAGCTACAAATTACAGATAAAATAAATTACATTCCTGTTGGTTTTATTGACGATGACCCAAACAAGCTTGGCAGAGATATTTTGGACGTTAGAGTTTTGGGTAACAGTGAAAGCATTAAGGAAATTGCAGAAAAAACAAAGGCTACACAAATTATTATTGCTATTCCATCAGCAAACGGTAGTACAATTAAAAAGCTTACACAGCTTTGCTTAGAAACAAAATGCGAGGTTAAGACCTTGCCTGGTATTTATCAGTTGATTGATGGTGCTGTTTCTGTATCAAAGCTTAGAAAGGTCGATGTAAACGACCTGCTCGGCAGAGAGCCTGTTAATACAAATCTTGACGAGGTTATGACATATATTGAGAACAATGTAGTTTTGGTTACTGGTGGTGGTGGCTCTATTGGTAGCGAGCTATGCCGACAGATTGCCGAGCATAATCCTAAGCAATTAATTATTTTGGACATTTATGAAAATAACGCATATGCTATTGAGCAGGAGCTTAAAAGAAAGCTTCCAAACTTGAATTTGCTAACTCTTATTGCTTCTGTGCGTGATAGTGTCAAAATGGACGATGTCTTTAAAACCTACCGTCCTGATATTGTGTTCCACGCTGCTGCTCACAAGCATGTTCCTCTTATGGAAACAAGTCCAAATGAGGCTGTTAAAAACAACATTTTAGGTACATATAAGGTTGTAAAATGTGCTGACAAGTACGGCGTTAAGCGTTTTGTTCAAATTTCAACAGATAAGGCTGTTAACCCTACAAACATTATGGGTGCAACTAAGCGTGTTTGCGAGATGATTATACAAGCCTATGCAAAAAAATCAAGCACCTGCTTTGTTGCAGTTAGATTTGGTAACGTTCTTGGCTCTAACGGCTCTGTTATTCCTCTATTCAAGGAGCAAATTGCCGAGGGTGGTCCTGTTACAGTTACACATAAGGATATAATTAGATATTTTATGACTATTCCAGAGGCTGTAAGTCTTGTTTTACAGGCTGGTGCATATGCTAAGGGCGGCGAGATATTTGTTCTTGATATGGGCGAGCAGGTTAAAATTTACGACCTTGCAGTAAATCTTATAAGATTATCTGGTCTTGAGCCTCATAAGGATATCGAAATTAAGATTACAGGACTTCGTCCCGGTGAAAAGCTTTATGAGGAAAGACTTATGGCTGAGGAGGGACTTACAAAAACAAGTAATAATAGAATCAGCATTGGAAAGCCACTTGAGATGGACGACGAATTGCTGTTCAAAACTCTTGACAAGCTTTACAAAGAGGCTTATAATGAAAGCGACCATATGAAGGATTTGGTCAAGGAGCTTGTCCCCACTTACAAAATTTATAAAGATTAATTTATAAATAAAATTTATTTTGGAGGTATTGACAATGGCACTAATTTCCTGCCCTGAATGTGGCAAAGAAATTTCAAGCTCTGCAGGACAGTGTGTTGCATGTGGCTATAAATTTACATACTGTGAAGCATGTAATTCTGCTGAGCCAGCTGACGCAACATTTTGCTCACAATGCGGTGCTCAACTCGCTACAAATGAATATCAAGCACCTGTAGCACCAGAGCAGCCTGTTTACGAAAAGGCAGCTCACTTCGACCTTTGGGAGAGAAACGACCAAGTAAACCAAATTATGAAGAAGGTAGGCTTCTTTGTTCCACTCGGATTGGTTATTCTCACACTTATTTTCGCATTTGTTTGGGGATTTAATGTTGGAACCAAACTAGCTGAGATTGAAAAATATGCAAGCTATGGATCTTTCTCATACGTATGGTACAATGTTTTTGCACCAGACCAGCTTAACAACGTACTTACTATATCTATGATTTGTAGCTGTATTACTGCTACCCTTCTCCCACTTTATAGAATCTTTGTTCTTATTAAGTTCGGTGCTTACTACAAGGGCTTAGGCTTATCTTCAAAGGATGGTCTTAACAACCACATTAGCTATCTCGCTTTGGATTCAAAGGCTAACAAGCCAAAGATTTTTGCTAAGCACACAACACTTGATCTTAACTTTAAGGCTAACTGTGTTGCATCAAACGTATCAGGCAAGACACTATGGATTTATCCAATAATTATGTATGTCTGCATAATCGGCTTTGCGGTTGCGGCAAATGTTTTAATGATGACAGCTGTAAAGAATGTAATCAGCTCCATATACGTTCTTGAATATATGAACGATGCATCTATGCTTCTTGAAGTTTTCAATAACGAGTTAGTAATGTTTATTGTTGGCTTTGCTCTATCAATCGTAAGCATTATTGTTGTAAGCATTATAAACAACCTTTGGTTAAAGGCTAATAGTGCTGAGATGCACAAGATTGCTAACGAAAACGGCATTGACATCACAAACACACCTTACGGAAAATACGCTCAGCTTAACTAATACTTACAAAAAAATGACTGCTTAATTGCAGTCATTTTTTATTTCTATAGCTCTTTTTATAAGTGCTTGTTTATCATTTTGGAGCTTTTCTTCAATTACCTCATTTAAAAGAATATTTAAAGTGTTTCCTATTTCCCTTCCCCTAAAGCCTACGAAAATAAGATCTGTTCCATTTATTTTTAGTGAGGACAAGGAAAAGCATTGCTCATTTGAAATTTCTAACGATAATCTTTCAAGCTCATCTATATGAGAAAGATTTACTAAGGCTGGATTCTGTGCCATGTTATCGGCTCTTTGGATTTTTAACAAATCTAAAAATCTTTCCTTGCCTATTCTATTAAGTCGTTTCTTTACTAAAACTCTGTCTTCTTCTGTATATAAGTCGTGTAGCTTTACTAAATTATATACCTCATCCTTAGTAAAATTATCATATTTATATCTATTAAGGTATTCCCTTGCTATTTCTGCACTTTTTTCTCCATGTCCATAAAAATGCCCTACTCCATTTTCATCAATAGAAAAGGTATGCACCTTTCCTGTATCGTGTAAAAGCATAGCAAGTCTTAAATGTGGAATCTTGGGTGCACTTTCAATAGCTACTGCTGTATGCTCTAAAATATCATAAATATGCCATTTGTTTTTTTGGTCAAATTTATACATTTTTTTAAGCTCGCATATTAGCTCCGACAGAACCTCATAATTTTCAAGAAGTGCATTTTTTACATTTTTGCCCAGTAAAAATTTTTCTATTTCTACGCTTATGCGCTCTTTTGCTATATTGTGAAGCAAGGGGGCGCATTTTATCATCGCTTTTTTTGTTTCGTTTTCTATTTCAAAGCCTAATGTGGAGCTAAAGCGAATCGCACGAAGGATACGTAAGGCATCCTCATTAAATCTCTTTTCTGGATTGCCTACTGCTCTGATTATTTTATTTTTTATGTCGTTTTCACCATCAAAGAGATCTATTGTGCCAATTTTTTCGTTATACGCAATGGCGTTTATTGTAAAATCTCTTCTTAAAAGGTCATCCTTTAAGCTTCTTGAAAAGGTAACGCTTTCTGGATGTCTATTATCCTTATATTCGCCATCTATACGATAGGTGGTAATTTCTAAGCTTTCATTATTTATTATTACAGTAAGTGTACCGTGCTTTAGTCCTGTTTCTATGGTGCGAAAGTCCTTAAATACCTCTTTCATTTCAGAAGGCAAGGCACTTGTTGTTATATCATAATCGTGGGGGGGTATGTTCATTAGCATATCTCGTACGCAACCACCGACTAAATAAGCTTCATAGCCAGCCTTATTTAGCAGACTTATAGCATACGTTGCATTTTCACTTATAAGCATAATTATCCCCCTTTTTGATTATTTGCACATTTCTAAAAATTCTTCCTTAGAAATAATCTTTACACCTAAGGCTTGTGCCTTTGTCAGCTTAGAGCCAGCCTCCTCACCTGCTAAAACATAGCTTGTTTTAGAGGAAACTGAGGAGGAAACCTTTCCACCCCTTGCTTTTATCATTTCGCTTGCCTCATCACGTGTCATATTTTCAAGAGTACCTGTTAAAACAAAGGTAAGTCCCTCAAATTCATTAGTCTTTTCCTTAACCTCGTTTGCCATGCTTACGCCAGCTTCATTAAGACGTGCAACTATATATTTGGTGCTATCCTTGGAGAAAAAGTCAACTACACTTTTTGCCATTACATCACCAAAATCTCCAATTTCCTTTATCTCTTCCTCTGTTGCAGTAAAGAGCTTATCTATTGAACCGAATTTATCAGCAAGCTCACTTGATGCTACTTCGCCTATATGTCTTATTCCAAGAGCATAAATAACCCTTGCAAGTCCCATATTTTTTGAGCCCTGTACTGATTTTATAAAATTATCTGCACTTTTTTCTCCCATGCGCTCAAGGGACAGGATTTGTTCCTTAGTTATATAGTATAAATCTGACGCATCCTTAACTAATCCGTTTGCTAAAAGTGCCTTTACAAGCTTTTCGCCAACTCCGTCCATATTCATAGCCTTTTTCGATGCAAAATGGGCTAAGTTTCTTTCAAGCTGAGCTGGGCACGATGGATTTGTGCAACGAAGAGCACCTAAGGTGAAATCCTCGTAGTCGTCTACAAAGTCATCTGCATCGTCATATACTAAGCCTCCACCACATGATGGGCATTTTTCTGGCATATTATATGGAAGCTCACTTCCTGTTCTTAGGCTCTTATCACTTCCAACAACCTCAGGAATAATATCTCCAGCCTTCTGAACTATTACAGTGTCCCCTATACGAATGTCCTTTTCCTTGATTATATCTATATTGTGAAGTGTTGCTCTTGAAACGGTTGTTCCTGCTAATTTTACAGGCTCTAATACTGCATTAGGTGTTAAAACTCCTGTACGTCCTACCTGAACAATTATGTCAAGAAGCTTTGTTTTTTTCTGCTCGGGTGGGAATTTATAGGCTACTGCCCACTTTGGAGTGCTTGTGCCCTCACCAAGCTCTGCTCTTTTTTCAAGAGAATTTACCTTTATTACTGTGCCGTCGATATCATAATCTAAATTGTATCTTGATTTTCCCAGATTTTCAACAGCATTAATAATATCATCCTCGTTTGAGCCTACATAAAGAAGTGGTATTTCCTTAAAGCCTAAGGCTTTGATTTTTTCTATTGTGTCCTTATGTGTTTTTTCGTTAAATTGACCTGCCTGATAATTAAATACAAAAATATCAAGGCCTCTTTTAGCAGTTTCCTTTGAGTCTAAGCATCTTAGTGAGCCTGCTGCCGCATTTCTTGGATTTGCCCAAAGTGCTTGTCCTTGCTTTTCCTTTTCCTTATTTAGCTTTTCAAAGGATTTATGAGGCATATACACCTCGCCTCGAACTGTTATATCGCATTTTTCATTAAGCTCTAATGGAATAGTTCTTATTGTTTTTACATTTGCAGTTACGTCCTCGCCCACTATGCCATCACCACGAGTTGCACCTATCTTTAATATGCCATCTACATACTCTAAGGAAACGCTTAAGCCATCAATTTTGGGCTCAACGGAAAAGTCGGTGCTTTCACCAACCTCTTGTTTTACCTTTTTGATAAATGCTCGAAGCTCGTCATAGCTAAATACGTCTGTAAGGCTTGCCATTTTAACCTGATGCTTTACCTTTTCAAACTTATCAAGTGCCTTTCCTCCTACTCTTTGTGTAGGTGATGTTTCGCTATAATATTGAGGGTTTTCAAGCTCAAGCATCTTTAATTCCTCAAAAAGCTTATCATATTCAAAGTCGGAAATTTCCGGATTATCATTTTCATAATACCTTTTTGAGTGATATGTTATTAGCTTTCTAAGCTTATTTATTCTTTCTTCAATATTCATATATTACCTCGAAAATATTTATTAAATTTAGTATATCACAAAGATTTATAAAATTCAATTAAAAAACCTTAAAACAGGATTTTTGGTTTTTGACACTCAATACGACAATTATCTATCAGGAAATTTGTCGTATTGTCGTTTTAGGTTTATTTCTGTCATACGATTTGTGTTGAATTGGTATTTTTTTCCTGTATAATAAAGTCACGGACAAGCCAAATTTTAGAAAGGTAAAAAAATGGATGAAAAAATATATTTCTTGTATTGTATTAGTTATTCTCTGCCTTGTTTGTGGTATGGTGTTTTATGCTAACGCAAACGAGCTTTTTGCTCCTAATGTACCAGAAGCAGAAAACAAAAACGAGGAAAGCACCCAGACAATGGGTGGAAATGGACTTGTTGATGACGAGGTTTTACCCCCTTTGATTCAAATGGACGGAACAATTTTTAGCGAAAGCCTTACCTATGTTACATTAAGGCTTGAATGGGCTGTTTTAAAGCCGAATGGGAGTGATAGTATTTTTTTGAGCTGTGAGCTATATGCTGATACAGATACAAAAATAACTATTGACGATGGATACATTTACATTAATGAGGAAAAAGAGGAATTTGGTAAGGCTGTTTGTGAAGGCACAGGCACTCTTTTACATTCGGTAACTAAGGAATTACAGGATACTGAAGAAATTAGGCTAAGTGCTATCGCAAACACCTCGATTTCAGATAAAAATGGCGTTACACTTGATATGCTTGAGGCTTCTGGAAATTTAATGATTAATGAGAATTTAAGCAAGCTTAGTGGCTCACATTTAATTGATTTTGAGCATATATCACAATTTCCGTCCTTACCAAGTGGTGACGAAATCACCTGTCTTAGCATGGTTTTAAACTATTTTAAATACGAGGCTGACAAAAACGAGCTAAGTGATTTGTACTTAGAAAAGGGTCCTGTTGGATATACTAAGCCAACCGAGGCTAATGTTGGAAATCCTGAAAGTAATTTTAATTCCTTCGGATGCCTACCCCCTGTTATTGTTAAGGCATCAAATAAATTTATTATGGTAAATGATGGTAATCATACGGCTATGGATATTAGCGGAGCTAACACTCATATGCTTTATGACTATGTTTCAAAGGATATTCCTGTTATTGTATGGGTATGCGAGGACTTTGATATTACCCCACAAATTTCTCGCATTTGGATTATAGATGGCAATACCTACTATGCTAAATCGAATAGCTGTACTATGGTGCTTATTGGCTATGATTTCGACAAGAATACTGTTACGTTAGCAAATCCAAAGGGTAACGTATTTGAGGTCGATATGGAGCTTTTTGAGGCTCGCTATGGGCAAATGGGTAGTTATTGTATGGTTGTTAGCGAGTAGGCTTGCTATAATCCCCATAAGGCTCTGTACGAAAGTGCAGAGCCTTTTCTCTACTTACAAGGTTGTTTTTTGTCAATAAAAATTTCTAAAAAATTTCTAAAAACCTATTGACAAAGCTTTTTTTGTATGATATTATATGTAGGCAAAAACGAAATAATATTTGCGAGTGTAGTTCAATGGTAGAATTCCAGCCTTCCAAGCTGGTCGCGTGGGTTCGATTCCCATCACTCGCTCCATTTTTTTGCTATGTACCCGTAGCTCAGCCGGATAGAGCAACTGCCTTCTAAGCAGTAGGTCGGGGGTTCGAATCCCTCCGGGTACGCCAACCACTTTGTGGTTTGGGGTCTTGCCCAAGTGTGGTAAGACTATATACTCTCCAAAAGGAGAGAGCACTTTGGTGGGTGTAGCTCAGCTGGTTAGAGCGTCAGATTGTGGCTCTGAAGGCCGTGGGTTCGAATCTCATCATCCACCCCA
>JAFTKN010000012.1 GCA_017453255.1 Clostridia bacterium
ATTCTTTTTTTGATAATCCAATAGCATATCTGCACTCCTAATGATTTTTTGTTATTCTTATTTTCAACTTAAAATAATTGTTAGTTATTGTAATTAAATTATATCACGGTATGATATAATTTTCAATGAATTTCAACAAAAACAGGAGGATTTCTATGGAAAATTACATTTTTCAATTTTTAAATCATCTACAGGTAACTAAAAACCTAACTTCTAAGTCGCTTATGGCATACAAGGGGGATTTGACTCAGTTCATATCAATTGAAAAGGATTTAATAAATCCGAATATTTGTGAATACATTACATACTTATCTGATGAACTTAAATTAAAAGATACCTCTATCAGAAGAAAAATTGTTACAATAAAGAATTTCTATGAGTATTTAGAATATCAAGAAATTATTGATTCGTCCCCTTTTTCTAAGCTTAAATTCAAGTTTCGTCAAGAAAGAAGATTACCGAAAACACTATCTATAAAAGAAATCTCACTATTACTAAACTGTTTCGATATTGAAACAAATAATTTGACTGATTTTAAAAGATTGTTATTTATACGAGACTCTGCTCTGTTGGATTTGCTGATCAGCACAGGAATACGTATTGGTGAAGCTGCTTCGATAACTCTTGATGATATAATTCACAGTGAAAGAACTATTCTAATTCATGGGAAAGGTAGAAAGCAACGCTTAATTTACATTTCCTCGCCTATTACTTGGGAAAGGCTTAACCTATTAATTAAACACAGAAAAAAAGTCAATGGTCACTATCTTTTTACAAATTCAAAAGGACAACCCTTAAGCATTTACGGCATAGAAAGCATCTATAAAAAGTACGCCGAAAAAGCAAAAATAAATACAAAGTCTACTCCACACTACCTTAGACACACATTTGCAACGAACCTATTAGCTAATGGCGCCGATTTACGCTCTGTGCAAGAAATTTTAGGTCATTCAAGCGTTTCAACTACACAAATATACACTGAGGTTACTACTAACCGGAAAAAGCAAGTATTAAAAAAATACAACTTTAGGAACAAATTATAATTTATCAACGGAGCGTGGATTCGTATTCTTCGTTTGTTTTGTGGATTTTGTGTTTTTTGTATGCTATACTTAAGGTACAAAGCACAAAGGAGATATAATTATGGCTATGACTTTCGGACAAAGGCTTAAGGCTTTTCGCAAAAATGAGGGTTGGACTCAGCAAGACTTGGCTGATATGATTGATGTTAGTACACAAGCTATTTCCAAGTGGGAAACCGATGCAGGTATGCCTGATATTTCACAAATTGTTCCGCTATCACGAGTATTAAATATTTCAACCGATATTTTGCTTGGTGTCGTTGATGATAATGATACTAAGGAATTTGAAAAGATATACCAAAAATGTATGAAAATAGAAACACTTAGTCCTTGCAAATGGCCTCCAGAAGCAACAGAGGCTGAAAAAGGTTTTCGCTTAATGTATGACTATTTCTGCACACATCCTACAAATCCTAAAGCTGCAAAATATCTGCTTGATATGGCAGAGCTTTACTTTGGAAAATTTGATATTTTTGATGAAGCCACTACTATTAAAGAGTGTGAACGCTTTGCTAACTGTATTTTTAGATTTAGCGAGGATGCTGACTTGCTCGCAGAGGCAAGATTTTTGATTGCTTCCGTGTATATGCGTATAGGACAAAAGGAAAAAGCAAATAATGTTCTTTCAAAAATGCCATTTAAATATGGCGATAGAGCTTATTTCTCTGCCGAGGTTGCTAAGCTTGGTGGAGATTATGCAAGTGTTGAAAAATTCTGCAAGCAAAGCTTTACCTATCGTGCAAGATTTTTAATTAAGAGCATTTCTCTTGTAGCATCTTTGCCTAACAAAACCATTCAAGAACAAATCGAGCTTGAAGAATATATGCTACGCATAATAAATGCTTTGCTTTCGAATGGCGATTATTTGCCATTCAACCAAATTTATCAAAAGTTAAGATTGCTTTGTGGACTTATTAGCAAGCATTTAAGACTTGAAAACGAAGCTCGTGCAGTTGAATGCTTTGAGGAATTGATTGAGTCTTCAAAAGCTTATTTGGAGTTTGCAAGCAATGGTTCCAAAGACTCTTGTTTAATGCTCAACGATGATGGTTTAGAAAGATACTCAAAGGCTGACCGTTTAAAATACCAAAAGGAAATGTTAAAAGATTGCCTTGGGATTATAGTTAACGAATGCAAGGATTGTAGGAGTGAGGTATTCCAAAATCCGCTTGACAAAATCTTAAATTTGTTAAAATAGCTATTCATAACAAAAAACCATATCATTAGCTTCGGATGATATGGCTTTTTATAATTATAATTTGGACGTGCTTTTATTCATCTACATCTGGGAAAAACATAAACAAATCTCTCATTATCAATCTTGATTGATAGTTCATAATAATGCGCTCTTCGTTGTTTTTTTCAGTATATTCTTTATAGCACTTATTTAAATTATGGATAAACGAGCTTTCGCTTTTCTGCTTAAACTGTTTCTCCCAACTTCCAACAATAGTTTGCTCTCTTTCTGCATTGTTAGGCATTGGCATTGGAAATATATTTTTTTCAAAAATTGATACAACAGTATCCGAGTCACACTCGTACTCTTCTGCAAGATTTATTTTAATATACTGCTTTACATATCCACGCATATTATTTAATTGATTTTTCAAATCGGAATGATCATTTATAAGTTTAAGAAAAACATCATCAACTTTTTCTTCCCATAAACTATTAAATTTATTTCGACTAGTACATTGAGGCTCCTTGTTATAAACCAAATACCTTGTCATAAAGCCGAAGCGAAGAAAAACGGAATCAGCCGTAAAATCCCAAGAGTATTTTGCCCAGGTAGGCTCGTTTGCCATTAACAAAATATATTCTTCTAAATCAATATCTAAAAAATAGCACATAGCTATATCAGAACGTATTTCTCGCAAAGCCATCGTATAAGTTAACAAATACGAAACCTTACTTTCGTTCCAGTTCTTAATGCACTCATCTTTAATATTAGATGGTATCGATTCAATATTTTCTGTAGCACATATGGACTCAAAAGCATAATCATATAAATCTTCAAAGTCAATGATTTCAAACAAATCCATTGTTTCGTTTAAAAAATACATACTATCAATTAATTTACCGTTGTCACTTTTTCTGTAAGGAATAACCCACGTAGCAAGTTCGTCATATCTTTCTAATATCTTTTCACAGATTTGTTTGACTATACTTGTTATAGAAAATCCATCAATTACTTTTTTCAATTTTGCTATTAATGGATCTATTACAGAACAAAAGGTTAAATAAAGAACAAAATCATTTCTATCTTTTCTGTTAGGTGTTGAAATATAATGAGAAAATTCATGAATTAAAGAAGGAATCATTTTCCAAATATTGAATGCTGCGTTATATGGAATCAATAAAAATCCCGTTGAATAAAGAACCCCAAACTGTTCACAAAAAAAAGATTCCATTGTTTTTGTTTCTTGTGATATAATCGGCATAAATCCATGAAAATCATTAAACTCATCGCTACTTACTTTCGTTGTAGTATTTACGCTTTGTCCCACAAATGATGAAAGTAACGCATCGCATATAAAGGAATAGCTCCAACAAGAATCAGCAAATATACTACTTGAAGACACCTGACTTAAAAATTTTTGATAATTTTTTCTCATATTCTCAAACGAGCGCTTTATATCTTGTTTATATTCCAATGTTTGATTTTTTGGTTCACCATTTGGATATAACCATACACGATAAATTTCTTCCAAAAAAGTATACAACAACACAGAAGCTTGTCTAGCCAGTTCCCATGCTTTGTCTGTTGTATCAACATCTGCATTTAGCAATGATGTAAACAGCTCTTTATAATCATCTATATGTGGAGTGTATCGGTATATATATTGCGTATTCAGTCTGCAAAAAATTCTTTGCTTTACACAAACAAGATCATTTTCTTTTTCCCATATATTTTTGTCGTTTTGAGATTGAGGGTTTAAAAAATCCTCAACAGCTTTTAATACATCATAAACATTTTCTTGATAATTGTAAGGAATGAGGAGACAAAAATCACCAAAGGAAAGGTTAATGGCAAAATGTACATTCTTAAACTGTTGCCCAAGGTGAATTTGCATTTTTTTCAATAGAATAAGATACTCATCAGACACAAATTTCCAAGTGTCTGTATCTGAAAAGCTTATGTGTCGCATTGTTGAGTTGATAATTTCCTCGCGAAGTGCAGCTCCAACGGAGAAAAAATAAATTCTATATGGAATATCTTGAGGTAAATCCTGTAAGCTTTCTATCAAAAGCTCTGCTTTAGACAGATCTGTTTCATTATCATATAAACATAATTTAGCAACATCGATAAATTTTTTATCTTCAGTTAAACCTTCAAATCCGATGGCAACATATTTGCTCATGTGTATTTTTCTCCTCTCATAAAGACAGAATAAGCGCGATACAAACTGCATCGCGCTTAAATCACTTCCTTTTTGGACCGTTTAATGAAATTCTTGCAGTTTCATCAAAAATATTCCTCTGCTTAGAAAATGAATTCTTGTATATTCCGTGAAAACGATTTCTATATCTACCAGAAACAGTAGTTAATTTATAACCATCCTCAAACCATCTGTACTTAGATGAGGGAGAATCCGCCAATTCTTTTGTACGAACATAAGAAGTATTAGGCATGCCCGCACTATCACTCTTGAAAGAATCTAGTATATCAAAGCAACGTCCCTTAGCCATTTTTATCATAGCTATAAATATCTCCTATTTCTATAAATTTGCTATATGCTCCTAATTATAACATAACTATTTTAATTTGTCAATATTATTTTACTAATTTTATATTTCATATTTTACAAATGTCTTATATATCAAATTTTTCGAAGCTTTGTTTGCAGCCATTCTCTCTTATACCATCTAACCACATATAGATATTTTCCACAGGAATTTTATTCTCTGATACATCATTGTAATTCTCAAGAGCAGAAGCCATAATAGCATATTCATTTTCAAGAGAAGTGTCGAATATTCCCAAATCATCTGTGTTAATTGAAGCACAAATGCGAGGATTTTTTAAAGAAAATCTCTCATCATTTGGTGGAAAAAGTCCAGAATTATTAAATTTGAAAAGCGGATGCTTTAAATAATCCTTAAATGTACCGATTAAATAGTTCGATGATGGATTACATTCAACAGCGATGCCTTTGTTTGCAATTTCATATTGCATTTTCTCTTGCAAGGCGCAAACAGCATCAACTATAGATTTGGGAACTTTGTAGCATTCAATGTCCTCCGATGCTGTTTTCATTTTAAAATTATAATGGTAGTAATGATACAACAAGCTTGAAACTTGGTCAATTTCCTTTGCATCAGATTGAATAATCTGCCAAGGCTCAACATCCAAAAAAGCCTTATCAAATAATATGCCTTCTGATTCAGGATTATGCAAATACAATGAAGGATCATTCCCACGAAGAGCTAAGCTTGCGTAATATTGATCTATATCAACACTATTTAGCATAGCATTTCCTCTATCTTGATTTCTTTGATAAATTCGAGCAAAGAGCCTATGAAATTCTTTTGTAATTTCGTTTTCAGCAGCCTTTTTGTCAATATCAAAGCGGCTCAGACTACCATGAAGCCATACCAAATTGTCAAGAAGCTCTTGGGCGCGCATCAAAACAGTATAGTTTTTTTGTGCATACCATTCTTCGCAGTCTATTCCTAATGCCAATGCATGCCCCAAGCGATCCCCAGCCTTCATATTGCAAAACTTGATCGCTTCATCTATTGCTCTAAGTCCATCCAATGGGTCAAGAAAATCCTCGCCCGCATGATAAGAAACACGAATAATAGGAAGTGGCGGCTTTAAAGTGCAATCGCGCTCCTCGCAATGTGAGGTAATCTTGCGTATTGCACAACCGAAGACCTCGGGACGGCAATCAATTTCACTAGAGCATGCATCAACACCTGTAATATACCCCATTACCTCTGGCTTTATACTACGAGCCTTTATTATCGCATTTGCCTGAATCATTGTTTTGTTCCTTATAATATTGTCCCTTGGAGTAATAAGCTCTATGGCTTCTTCCTGCCTAATAGGCTGTGATCTTTTGGGAAAATGGATAACAAACTGCATTTTAGCCCGAAGCTTTTCTTCATTAATATGCTTATTAATTTCTTTTTCGCCATCAATATAATAATCAGAAACTCCGCATAGTGATTTAGTTCCCCAATTAAGAAAATTAGTTACCTTTTCGATTAGCTTTTCAGGAGTTGATTCTGGACAAAATCTTCCTTCAAAAGAAACTATTTGTGGATTTTCAGCAACAACTCGTTCTGCAATTCCTGTTCTCATAATGTCATAATAAGGATAATTTTGCGTAAACAGGTCTTTTCTATCCTGATATTTTAAAAAATTACCAAATCCAATTCTATTATTTGCCTGAATTAGTTCCCCTCGTAAACGGCAATAAATCAAAAGATATGCATAAGCTACATCTAAATATGGTTCGATACGTTTATCTTTTGTAAATATTGCCTTGAATATATCATATAAGAAGCGCTGTTCACCCGCAAGTGGACGAAATAATCTACGCTCATAATTTCTAACTGCAACGCCATTATAGCAAGTGGCATCATTATCATCGCATGGAGCCATAGGTTCTTCCTTTAATGCATAATCTGGTATAAATCCCGTACTGTCAACAGGTGCACAAAAACTACGCATTGTAGCGAGATAATTGTTTACCTCATTCATTTCAAGATTGCAATCCTCTTCAGTTAAAGAAAGCATTTTTTGGAGCCATTCGTCATTTTTCTTCTGTAAGTTCTTTGAGTCTTTGTCAGAATCGGATAAAATTGCCCAATCATCTCTTAAACGCATATATAAGAAATATCTAATGCAAACAGCTTTGAAGGTCAAAAGATAATTACTATCTTGACTGACATTCACACCTAAATATAATGTGTCCAAGGTTTCTTTAGTTATGCTTTCATTTTCGAACTCTTTTTTTCTATCTGGAGTGTAGTTGTTCATAAGGCACACCCAAGAAAACAAAAATGCATTTGAAGAGCCGCCTATGTGAAAATGATTTTCGGAGATTCCTTTATTAAACATTTTATGCAAGTTTATATTGTTGGTTCTAACAATTGGATTCCAAGAAAATCTGCATCTTTGGAATCCATGCATTGCATCGAATCTCGCCAAATATGCCGCAACAAAAATTGTAGGATCGATAGTGTGAGTTAAGCTTCTAAAATTGAGAACCTCCTTATATTCACATAGGCATTCATTGGCACTGTCAGTTGTCAGCATATTTTCAACCGATTTGGCAAGCAAGCCAAAAACACCATGATTCCGACAACCCTCCAATCCATTTAGCTTATACTCTTTTGCATAGTTAAAGGCATATCGCGCCTCATCAACGGTATAATGAGTAAATTCATTCTGCATTGCATTAATAAAGCTTTTTCCCAAATGGGAATTAGCATTTTGCTGAAGCATACACATTGGCTCTAGAGTTAATCTTTCTCTTTTTGATTCAAGCCACGATTTAATCACAACCTCGGGCTGTATTCTACGGAAAAGAATATGCAGTGTATCTTTAATGATCATTTGCGTATTCCTCACTTGGATTTACTATTTCAATGATTTTTTTAATTAGCATTTCTACAGGATGCGTTTTCTCTTTTTCAGAAGAATAGTCTATTTGTTTTATTCGCATTTTCATATCAGGTTCTAATTCATATTCATCACATTTTTGTATCAAATCTGATAATTCCTTAACAGTGTTACAAGCATTTACATCTTCTATAAAAAGAGACGTTTCCTTTATATCTGTTATTTCAGTTCTAATTTTATAGAGCTCGTTTGTTAAATCATTTATTTTTATTGCATCCTTAGCATACGATGATACATTACCTTCTTGTTCGTTGTTAATATATTTTAAAGCATTTGATATTGCGCCTTCCTCTGTGTATAAATGAACCACCTTCCAATTAAAATCCTTTTGAGGCTTGATTTTATCATGCAATACCTCATATAACCTATACACAAAATCAAACGAATAAAATGGCATATATTCTCTTAGCTTTCCAAAAGTTATGGGTGCCAAAGGATGCTTTATCACTTTGCCTTCAATACTACTAAATTCTTTTGAACGGTTTTGTCTCCAATAAGGATCTGAAAGTTGGGCATCACTTACACAAAAAACAATATCTTGATTACTAGATGTTGATTCAAAATCCGAAGTGTTGCTTTTGAAAAATCCAACATCGGGATTTACGATTAAATTTCCAACAACATTATAGAATGTTTTATGCTTTTCGCTTTCCTCCGCGGTAAAATATTGTTCTGTCATTTTTGCGCTCCACAGAGTTCGAATAACCTCTATTAAATATTTAATATACCAGCATCTAGTCTTGCTATCTATTTTGCCGAGAACAAACATTAAATCGCCTAAGCTGATGCTCTCAGGATGTAATGAGGATGTTATTAGTATATCTAATTCATTTTCTGCCTTGCTGTCATTTTTTGGCTTACTGTCGTTTTTTGGCTTACTGTCTTTTTTTTGCTTATTCTCACCAGACTCTTTTGATGCTTCTTTTGAAAAAATGATTTCAGTCGGATAAATATCTTCAAAGATTTTACGATAGTAGGATTTTTCGGTTTGACCCTTTAAATAATATAAAATATCTCCAACGATGCAAGCATTCATCTTTTTTAATGGTATATGTTCAATATTATGGATAATAGAAATTAACTCTTCTGAAAATCTTCTATCCTCTTCTGAAACATGCTCCTGCTCAAAAGACCGAATATTGGAAACTAAATATCGTGAAAAGGCATGAAGATTTTTTCTAATTACTTCTTTTTCTTCACCAGTTCTCTCTTGGGTTTGGGGCTTTGATTTTTCCTGCCCTTTGTTTTCTTGTTCTCCGTTATTTTCCTCTGTTTTTTTCACTTCATTATTCTCCGATTTTTCTGCATCAGGGAGATTTTGAAGGAAAGAAACCATATTGCAAAGCGAACGCAAATTACGGGGAACAAGGAGATGATCTCCATCCGAATTACATACAGGAATCATTAATGTTTTTTTCCATATTAATCCTAAAATGCTATACAAAACATACGGCTCATGTTTGCCAAATGTCATATGAGTAACACTCTCAAACCTAGCCTCCCATTGTTTTAATTGATCATAAGAAATCAAAGGCATTTGATGCTGTCTGTTATCAGGAAAAAGCTTTTCAGTATAACGATAAGCGAGGTCTTCAATTAGCATCTTTCCATCAACTGCATCTATTTTACTTTCTAATTGCTTCTCAAATTTAGCCTTTAATGCAACGTGGATTTGATCCATTCTTAGGGTTACCAAAACGATAATGTTTGATATGCAAAGGAATTTTCTAATTTCCTCCATAATGGAATATGAATTTTCGATTCCCATATCTAAATCATCAATACTTACTACTAAGTATTCATCTGTTACTACTTCTTTTCCAGAAACAAGCTTTAAATAAGACTTTACCAATTCGCTCATTTCTTTTCTTAATGAACTAACATGATATGTATCATCAAGTAAGCTTTCACCACTTTTAAACCATTCTCCAGTATGATACATTACGGCATATTGATTAACCTTGGACATATTATTAACGAAAGAGCGCTTCTTTTCAGCTGTTAACTGCGGTTCGTTTTTTTGAGCCATCTCCTTATAATTAGAGTACATCGCGGCAGAAATACGACCAATTAGAGTTTCTTTAAATCCGAGCTGTGCTGAATCTATAACATCCAAAACTCGAAATTTATTAGATTTAATCTTAAAAACATCTTCCTTATTTAAATTATTCCCTTGCGCCCATGCAAGGTCATAATAAGGAGAAACTCTATCTAATATGCCAGCAAAGTTGCACATAGCTGTACTTTTTCCAGAACCTCTTTTTCCTACAAACGCTATAGTCGTATTTATTCGTTCTGGCGAAAAATTACGTTCTTTTTCATCATGCTCAGCGTTATTCTCATTAGTTTTTATAATGTCAGAAATATTCTTTAAAGCATCTGCATATACTGAATAAAATATTGATTTTGATATTTCATCTTGATTTTCCCTAACAACGCCATATTGCGGTGGGTTTTTAATTGTTAAAACTGCGTTGATTTTTGTATTATCCATACCTGTTCAGTAGCGATCCTATCGCCTTCTCCTTTATAAATTATAATTTTGTATAAAATGTATTAATATGTTTAAAATCAGTAAAGTTTTAGTTATAACTAATTACTTGATTTTTTCAGTACTTTCTACGTCTGTTTCATTATCAATTCTCCTTATGCGAGTTATAAAAAACGAAGCAAAATAGTATCCCTTTATTTGCTCTCTATAAATAAAAAGTAAAAAATTTGTCGAAATCATTCAAATTTTTCAAAAATTTTTAAAAAAAGTTTAATTTTTTTCAAAAAAACGAAAAATGTCATATCTAAAATAATTTTCATCTCGACATAAAACTTATTTACTGTGCAGCAAATTTTGAGTTCTTAAGTTTTTGAAAGAAAGAAAAAAACGCAACGCTATGAGTGATTTTTGACACAAGGTTACAAATTTGGAGATTGTATGGTAATATGAGTGTGGGAATAAAAATCATACACAGGGTGGGGTTTTGAGTTAAATTTGTGGTTTGACCACACCTTATACCATATACGGGAGTGGACTATGTGGAAACAGTGTTCACAAGAGGTCACGAAAGCATGGTTTTTCGAGAGGAAAGGTGCCAAGATGAGGGGAAATGATGATAAAAATTGTCCAGAACTGGTTCGGGATGTTGCAGCCCGAAGTTTGAATCTCCGCACTTAGACCATAAAACAAAAAAGCACCACTCGGTGCTTTTTTGTTTTATCGTAGTGTTGGCTGTGAAAACTCCGCTTTTCGCTAGCGAAAATGGAGTGCGCCTAGCGAGTAAGTCGTTGAATGCTTGCATTCATAAGACGCACGAAGTGTTACGAGCAACTTGTTGCGAAGTCATCTCCGCGCTTAGGCAAAAAAAGCCTTGAAAACGCTAAGTTTTCAAGGCTTTTTTCTTTGTTTACTGCGAGAAGTTATACTTGCCATTTGCCTGCATATTGTTCAAGCTTTTTTGTCATTTCAACAAACTTTTCCTTTGTTCTTATGAAATCAAATTGAGGCTCTTTAAGAAACTCTAGCAGATGGTATGCTGAATTAAATTTGCTATCAAGATGAATAGCTGGGAGTTCTGTTCTTCCCTTGAAAAGAAGTGACGAAAATTTGAATTCCTTGCATGCCATATATTCTATAAATTTAATTGCATGATTTGCGCTAAGCTCAATGTAAGAGAGTGCTTGCTTTTCGTCATTTTGTCTTGCACTGTGGCTTGCCAAAATCTTGTATGAATCGCAAAGTGATTCATTATAAAAGCCATAGTCCTCAGCTTCAAAAATCAATTTTAGAAAATCTATTTGTTTTTTCACGAGCAATACTCTTTCGTCCCCTGTGTATAACCACTCACCCGAATTCATTCGATAATTCCACTTTATTCTGTTTGCCATCGCTTGCACATGATCATACAGCAGAACATTGGTTTCCAAGTCTCTTAATTTTTCGCCCTTATAAATTAAGCCTAAAAGTGATTCTCTGCTTAATGTGTAAGCTGGCATTTTGTTAGCTAACTCGATAGCTCTATCTTCATTGCCAATATCGCTATAAATTATGCAAAGCTTTTGAATAGTGGTTGCACGAATGTTGAAATCATCACATTCAGCAACTATTTTTTCACCAAGCCTTATAATTTCTTCCTCGTTATTCTTTGTTTCTTCTTTAGATAGTAAATCTCTTTCTAATTCAAGCACATGAACATAATCACACATAATTCCATAGCTGTTAGGAAAATTTATCAATCCTTGCTTTAATATTTCTTTTCCCTCTAAAACAAAACCACGAGTGTAATATTTTCCTGCATCTGTTCTAATTTTTTCAATTTTCTGATTCTTTTTTGTTACATCAATTTCAAGCAACTTATCAGAGGAAACATCAAAAACATTGCAAATAAGAGGAATCATTGTTATATCAGGCATTGTTTTGCCCATTTCCCATTGAGACACAGCAGAAATTGACACATTAAGGCATTCAGCCAAATCCTCTTGCGTCATATTTTTGCTTTTTCGTAAATCTCTAATTTTTTCTCCTATATTCATATAATAGATTTTTCCTTTTCGTTTCATTCAAAAGCGCCTTTGTACCTTCATTATACAACATATTTTAGGCAAATAAAAGTGAGCATTTCTAAAATTCAATTAAAGAGTTGCTTTAATTTTACAGTTTTCAAGGCGTTTTCTTTCGTTTACTTCCGATGCAAATTTTGAGGGCTGACGATTAATTTCGTCAGCCCTCTGTGTTATCTTTTCTTATATATCACAAGTTCGGGGTTCTCGCCATTTTCTTCGTAAGTACATACCAGAAGGAAGTCCATGTTTGCTGCTATACCAAAGCATCTGTCGCCAAATTCGCTTTCGAGCTGACTGCCGAGATAATTTATCCCATTCGCAGACTTGATATTATTGCACATTAGTGCGTATGTCGCCACGCTCCTGCGTGTATTTTTTGCAACTTGATGATATACACGGCTTTACCGTGATTTATTCCAATGTGTCACGAGAATTCATTGCGAAGTCATTTTTCTTTGGTTTACTGCAACAAATTCCTCTTTTGTTATTTTTTAGATTTGTGGAATATTGATCTCTATTTCCCTTCCAAGCTCAGCCGATTTAATTATACCATCTATAATAGCTTGGTTTATAACGATTTGCTCACTTGGCACAGGAGATTTCCCACCTGTGATTATGGCGTCAAGGAACGAGCGAATCTTCTCATAGAAAATGTCAGGAGATTTAATGATTGGAATTTCAGTGCAAACCTGAGATCCTGCCATTTCACTATATATCTTCATAGGTCCACCAACAGAACCATTCCAGCACTCTGTTGATGGTATACGGAGTGAAGCTTTCTTACCCATAATGATAGTGTCACCAGGGGTGTCAAGGTTCATAGCCCACGCGATACGGAAGTCAAGGATTATTCCACCCTCAAGACGAATAAAGCCTGCTGCAAAGTCCTCAACTCCAAACTTCTGTGCATACTCTGGATGCCATGTATAGGTGTTTGGATCTTTTCCAAAGAAATCTGATTTATATCCACTTACTGTAAGAGGCTTTGGATATCCAATTGCATTAAGAACCATATCGAGCGAATAGCATCCTATATCTCCCATTGCTCCAATTCCTGCAGTCTCATTTTCAATAAAAGATGTTCCGTATGGTGTTGGAATTCCTCTCCTGCGTCCACCACCTGTTTGAATGTAGTATATATCTCCGAGAATACCAGATTCTACAATTTTCTTTATTTTCTTCATATTCGGATCCATTCGGGGCTGGAATCCAATAGAAAGTATTTTTCCACTCTCTTTTTCGGCCTTGCGCATCTCTATTGCCTCGTCAAGTGTTACTGACATAGGCTTTTCGCAAAGAACATTTACTCCCTTTTTAAGAGCATATATTGTACATTCTGCGTGTGTTCTGTTATATGTACAAATAGAAACTGCATCAATGTCATTTTCAGCATCAAGAAGTTCCTTGTGAGAAAGATAGCATCTTGCGTCAGTAAGTTCCCACTTCTTGGCAAACTTTTCAGCTTTTCCGGGTACAATGTCTGCAAGAGCAACAACCTCAACGTCGCTCATTTCCTTATACTTGCTTGCATGAGCATCTGCGATCCAGCCTGTACCTATAATTCCGACCTTGAGCTTTTTCTTCGCCTCAATCTTTTCCTTTTGAGGAGCATTTTTAAATTCATTCATAATGCTCATACTGTCATTTTTAGCCATAACCTATCCTCCATTTATCATTTATAGCTTTGGTTATTTTAACATTTACAAATGTTAAAAGTCAATACAGCTCATGAAAATTGTGAACCATATAATGAAATATTTGTGACCGTTATTTTCATTCGCCAATAGGGTTTATTTTTGCTATTTCACAATATTTCTCGAAGTACCTTTCCCCAAACTCTATCAAAGACCTCGAATCGAAGTGAAGCCCATCATTTTGTAACATGAGCCCCTCTGAGCTTACTACACCGCAAAATGGTAGTTCGTTTCCGATCTCGTGAAAGATTTGATTTAATCTTTTTGGTCTGTCATCAAAAGCCCAACTTAGACAATTTTCTCCTAAATCGTGAGATAATTCACCTATAATAACTGGAATCCTCTCGTTTCCAAGTTGCCTGCGCATCTCGGTAATCATTTTAATAAAGCGTTCCTTATACTGTGCTATATCACATTCACTTCTACAGTCACTTTCGCCTTGATGCCAAAGTATCGCCGATAATGTGGACGTTCGCATAGCAAGCTTTGACATCATGATCGCATGATCAAACAGCACCTCTCCCGGCATCCATTGAGAAAGTGCAGTTCCACCATCGGCACAAGGGATTATACCTATGTTTTTTTGAGTATGCTTTTGAAGTCGGTCAGCAAAGCCTTCCACAAGACAAACCCCGCTTTTGAAAAAACCTGAAAATGCTCCTCTATCCGGATTTATCGGTCGGCGCATCATCTGCCACCTACCCAGCTTTAGCATAAAGCATTTATTGTTTTCCTTTTCTTCAATGTCAGATATATCTCCTCGTCCTGCCATATTCGACTGTCCTATAGTCAAAAATGAATATATATTATTATCTGCAATCATTAACCCATCGTTTGTCATTTTATATTGCCTCTCTATACCATTAGCAAATGCTATTGCGAATTGTTGTAAGACAGTTTAATTATAACACATTTTACGAGAAAAACAACTATCTTAGCACAAAAACACTCTACTTTATCCTCAGTTAATTTTTTAAGATAGTTTATTGTACAGTTATTCGAATTAGTTTACTTCACTTCGACAAAAAAAGAACGGAGCAATCGCTTTGTTCTTTTTTATCCAAGCAATTAGTGCATATGTCGACATGCTCCTGCATGTATTTTTTGCAACTTGATAAGATGGAATCAAAGAAATTCTATATGAATTAGAAAGAAATCAAATAATATTTGCTTTGCACAATTGACTTTCCTTGCCTATCACGATATAATTATGAAAAAAGCTTTTGAGGTGGATTATGTTTTATACCTATTTAACACAATGTGAAGGGAAATACAGCTTTGGTGTGTGCTCAGAGCTTCTTTATAAAAAATTGCCGATTGGTCTTTGCTATTTTGAGGTGTTTAAAGACAAAATCGAGGCAAAAAAGCGCACAGAGTATCTAAAAAAGCTACCTTCTGCTAAGCTTTCATCATTAATTAAGAGCAAAAAAGTGGGAGGCTTTACCTGTCATAAAGAGGGTGAAAAAACAGTTATTTGCTTAAAAAATACCATTTACAATTTGACAGATGCGATTTTAGTTAAGGGTGAAAGCATCGAGATTTGTGGAGAAAAAAATACTATTATACAAGGTTGTGCAAAAATTGATAACTGGGTAGATGAGGGTAATGGCGTTTTTTCTGCAAGGACAGAATATGATGCTGATGCGCTTTATATTAATGGTGAAAAATACGAAATGGCACGTTTTCCTAAATATAATCCCGATATAAGAATTTTTGGTGGATTTTCAAGAGATGTTTTATCAAGGGCGAAGGCTGAAACGTGGAAAAATCCAAGTGGCGCTTACATTCATGCAATGCACCTACATAATTGGGGTGGGTTTTCCTATGAGGTGACTGGCAAGGATGAAAAAGGCGACCTTACATATATTGGTGGTTGGCAAAATAACAGACAAATGGGTATGCACTCAGATTTCAAATACATTGAAAATGTGCGTGAGGAAATGACTCTACCTGGTGAATGGTATTTTGACAAGGAAAATAAGCGTGTTTATGTAATTTTAAAGTCTGGGCATAGCTTAGAGAGTGCTGAAATTTGCGTAAATTCAAGCTTTTTCGTATTTAAGGGATGCAAAAACGTAAGCCTTAAAAATATTAAAATAAGACGTGCGAAAAGAACCTTTATGCTCACAAGTGAGCCACTTTTACGAAGTGACTGGACCATTTACAGGGGTGGTGCGATTTATTTTACAAATTCAAGTGACTGTTCCCTATCAAGATGCTCGCTTTTTGATATTGGTACAAATGGCGTTTTCGTTGATGGTAAAAACAGTAATATCACGATTTCAAAATGTCATTTCAAGGACCTTGGGGCAAGTGGTGTTTGCTTTGTTGGTAAGCCAAGCTCAGTAAGAAGTCCGTTATTTGAGGCAACCGAAAGTCAAAGCTTTCTTACAATAGACAAAAAAAGAGGCCCTAAGAATAGTGAATATCCAAAGAGCTGTACTGTTGAAAATTGCTTAATTGAGCATGTTGGCATAGTTGAAAAGCAGGCGACTGGCGTTGAAATTTCAATGTCTTATGGTATTTGTGTTATCAATACAAGCATTTACGATGCATCCCGTGCAGGAATAAATATTTCCGAGGGTACGTTTGGTGGTCATATAATTGACGGATGCGATGTGTTTGACACGGTTAAGGAAACGGGTGACCACGGTAGCTTTAACTCGTGGGGCAGGGACAGATTTTGGCATCTTTACGACCTTCCACAGAATGAAATTTACAAGCATGCCTCCCTTGACTGTATTTCTAAAACAGTTATAAGAAACTCAAGATTCCGTTGTGACAGGGGCTGGGATATTGACCTTGATGACGGCTCGTCAAATTATGAAATTTACAATAATTTATGCTTAAACGGTGGTATAAAGCTACGTGAGGGCTTTTGCCGATATGTTCATAATAACATAATGGTAAACAACTCCATTCATATGCACGTTTGGTATGAAAATAGCGGGGACGTGGTTGAAAATAATATTATTTTCACAGAATATCAGCCAATTTTAATGGACCACGGCTTTGGAAAAAGCATTGATTTCAATGTTTTACATTCAAAGAATACAAATGGTATTAAAAAAGCACCCGAGCTTGAAAAAATCACAGGTATGGATAAGGGCTCGATAAAAACAAGGTGCATTTTTAAAGATGTAAAGCATGGTGATTACACGCTGATTTCTCCAAAGATTTGTGGATTTGAGAACTTTCCCTGTGAATTTGGTGTAAGATATGAGCCACTTAAAAAGCTTGCAAGGACTCCTGTTTTACCAAAAATTAATCAAAATCAAAAAAAGGGTAAGTCCAATATTATTACTCTATTTGATATGCAAATTAAAAATATTGAAACCGATGGTGAAATGTCAGCATTTGCAACGGCAGGTCATAATGGTGTGCTTGTCTTAGACGTTGACCAATTTGCAGAGGCATCGGCAAAGGGTATTTTGCCCTGCGACGTAATTGTTGCTATTGAAGATAAGGAAATAAACTCTCTTACCGATCTTGATGGACTTTCAAAGAATGAATTCCTTTCATCCCAGATTACCGTATGGCGTGCACCTAAGCGTATTATTTTATATTAAATTAAAAAGGGCTCTTTGGTTGAGCCCTTTTTGTTATTTGAACAATAGTGAAATCACAGAATCGCAGAAGGATACAATTCTGCCTGTTGATGCTTCGACTGTGCGATTTGTGTCTTTATAGTAATAGCCGACAACGCCCTTTGTCATACTGCAAGCGCGCTTATTGCCTTTTTCATCTGTTTCTATCCAGCCAATTCGTCTGCCACAGCCGTCATATATAAATTCTTGTTTGGTCATATGTTACTTTAAAGTTTTAAATCTTTGTTCTTCCCTGTTGTAAACATAAGGCGTATAGTTACAACGTTCCTTCTTATCGTTTATTCGGCTATCTCCTATTATCAAGAGAAAGTCCTTATCTTTTGTTTGTTTCCATGCACTGATGCTATTTATAATAGTCGAAACTTCATCCATATATTTTTCTTGGTTTGTTTTTTCGGCAAGTGGTATATATCCAATAACAACTCGAAGCTCTGCACTTATATGAGCAAGCTTTACAACCTCATCAACCCAAAGACGTGAATCGTTTTCATGCTCAACAGCTGTTAGGAGCTCCCAAGAATAGTTTTTCAAATAGCCTATTTTGTCACTGGTTTTTGTATTTTTATATGTTATTAAGTCTATTCTAAAATATTCATATTCGATAGAACATTCTTCCTCCTTAACTACATTTTCAAGAAGTTCAAACATTCTTGTTGTGAATTTTTTAGTATTGTTCCAACTATCAATAAGCTTTTCATCCTTACATACCTTTTCAAAGCGTTCCCAAAATTCTTTCGCTGTCATAATAATCTTCCTTTCATATGCTATAATATTTAATTTCTCTTTCTTTTCCTATTCTGCTTGTGATAATAAAGCTTACCTTGCTATTCTCAGCATTTTGAATAACATCACGGTCGGGTTCTTCTTTAGTTGCTTTTCTTATTACACAAAGGTTAAAGTCCTCGCCCTTTTCGGCTGATATTTCGCCTTTGCGCTCAAAAAGTGGTCTTAGCTCTTCAAAGTCGGCTCCATATTCCTGTGGGAATGTGTAAACGGAAAACAAGTCAAGAAATGTATCTAAAAGCTCAGCTTCTTCCACGTTTATATATGCATTGTTTACTATTTCATCCTTTTTTTCTCCAATTACAAAAACAATGCATGGTATTCCATTTGAATTTTCTGTGACTAAGTTTAGATTTTCTTCAAAACGACTGTCATCACCCATAATGATTTGATAAATAATATCGCACTCTGTGTTTAAATTTTCAACATCATCAGGATACGAAATAAGTCCTTTTAAGGAAATCGAATTAAACATTTCTTTCCTTTCGTTTTCGCTTATATTGCCCTTGACAAATTCGGTGCTTCGTAAATATTTCAATACTTTGTGCAAGAGCCTTTCGCCGATTCTGGTTGCACGTGCTCCGTGGCAAACTATTTTTGTCTTGGCAAAAGCCATACTGTTTTCGAGTTGCATTTTATATCCTCCATTAATGTTGGTATTGTCTTATATAGTTCTTCAAGATTATTTTTAGGGGCTGTAAATGTATATTGTCCGTCCGTTTTTACTATTAAAAGGCAATATTCATACTCGTCATTTTTGCACTCCTCAACCACAACAAAAAGGGAAAAAGAGCCACAGGGTATTTCGTAAAGGATATCAACACTTACATCATATGGTATTTCAAGATAGATACTCTCTCCCCATTTTTTAAGAAATGGTGGCTTTTTGTAGTCACATTTTTTTGTGGAAACAAACAAATCGTACTCTCTAAATGAACGAATGTACATCATATTTGAATGTAAGGTATGTGCCTTTGTATCATACCAAAAATATTTGTTTCCCTGCTCTGTTCGTTCTGTAAGAAAAATGCCATGCTCTTTTTTTATTATAACATCATAAATGGGCAAAAGCAACTCAATTTCACCTTGCTCATTAAAATCAGCATATCCAAATTTTCCGTCCTGCTCAATTATAAAATCAAAGCTATCAAGCTCCCATATTGAATCATATACGGGGTGCAAAATCGTTTTTCCACTTTTATCATTTAAACCATATTTACCATCATACTCTGTCGTATTAAAATTATTTGAAAAAATCCTGTTTTTAGTGCTCATACTTTCCTCCTTTTTGCTTACTTTATCTTAAAGATATTAACAAATTATTACTAATTTACGTCAAACATATTTCAGGTTGCTTTTTTGCAAAGTTTATCGTGTTTAATTAAAAAAATTATAACAATCAAATTATAGTTTGTCAATTTTCACCTGTCTTAAAAACACGACAAATCACAAATAAACAAAGCCATATATTTTTCCTATTTTTAACGACAATTTACATTTTTAATATTTTTCGCAAGCTTTTAAAAGTAACTATAAGCCTTTTAGCGTATTATTTTAAATTAAATTAAAAAAGGGCTCTTTGGTTGAGCCCTTTTTGTTATTTGAACAATAGTGAAATTACAGAATCGCAGAAAATAAAACTTAGTTTTGGTGATATGCACGGCTTTGCCATAATTTAGACTACGAAGTGTTACGAGCAACGAGGTTTCGATGCTTCTATCCTGTTTATTTAAGAAGATTATACCAATCAAATGATGGTTTGTCAATTTTCACCTGTCTTAAAAAAAGACAGATCGCAAACAAGAATTTCAACAGTATCTTTCTTCCACCAAGCTACCATCTTTTTCATTAACCACTACTGTACCATAAGTATTCATTGTGCATTTGACGGCTTTACCATTGATGCTTATTTCATCAACTGTATCGGTAGAAAGATTTGCAATGAAATAATATCTGTCACCATTTTTTGCTCTTTTTACTACGGCAAGTGTATAGCTATGGCAATTAATTTGTGGTAAGGAAGGATATAATATCCCAAGCACATCTTTGAAGGCCTTGACTCTGTGATGTGTAAAGAAGCCATCACCAAAATCATTTATCGCAGGATAAGTAACCACCTTTCCACCAATATTATTTTCAAAGTATGTAAGCGCAGGATGCTTTTTTCCGTTAGGAGTTAGAAATTCAGACAATTTTTGTGCTTTAGGATTAAGCTCCATATCAAACCAACAGTCAAATGGTATCCTTGAAGGAACACGAATATATGTATCATCAATACGCTTTTGAGACATGAAAATTTCTGCATTTACAAAAACATTCTGTTTTTTTAGTGCTTTTATGCCTATCTTGTCGCCAAAGCCACGTTCAACAAGCGTCCTTGCTGCCCCACCATCAATAAGCACTGCTCCAGATAATATGTCGTTTAGCTTCTCATTGCTTAAGAAGCCTGCCGAATAGCTATCAAGTGCAACTACACCATTACATATTTTTTCAGGTGGCAGATAACAGCATGGAATGCCCATACGCAATAAATATTTATCAATATATCTATCCTTACCCCCGAGCGTTTCATAGCTGTCATCATTTCTCATATGATAATTCTTTGCGCTACTTTGCGAAATAGGAATAATCACTCCCTCCTCGCTTGCATCACCAAGTCCAAGAGCTACAAGCTTATCAAGATATGGCTTTTCTTTGATAAGCATTTTTTCATAATTAGGCTCATCACAAAGAGCTCCACCATCAAGGTCATAAAGCGACAAAGTGATATCCTTACATCCCATAAATGCCGAAAGGCGAAGCTGAAAAGCTGTTGCCGCCATTGATTTTGACCATACTGTAAAGCGTGTATTTTCAACCTCGGGACAGTATTCAACCTTACCCTGATAATTTGAATTTATCTGCACCATAGTCTGCGCTAACATTCGATAGCATTCTATAAAATCACGAGGGTCACCCTCCTTATATGGTCCAAAATGAGGTCTTATAATAGGAGAATATTCTCCAGAGAGCGAACAAAGAAAGCTGTTCCAATCCCGTCCCTCGGCAGAGTGAATATCAGGCACACCCGTCATCTGTGCTATGCGCGTTTCGGGGCTTATAGCCTGTACTGTACGCCTTATCCAATCGGCAGTGTCAGATATCGTTTCACCAAGAAAATCAAGATATTTTTTTCTTATATCAAGTGGCTCTCCACATTTAGTCATAAGGCAAATAAGCTCTTCTCGGTCATATGATGTTTTATATTTTTTGTTGAATAAACGCAAATGATCATCGCAAAAGCAATAATAATCGTTATACCAGCTCTCACCGTCTATCCTTGCAAATATTGGTGTGCCGTGATTGTGATATCGAAAATCGTCGTCTATCCAAATAACATCAGGCTTTGTTTCTGCCCATATACGCAGACGCTCGCCTGCTTGCTCTCTAAAGCCTTTTCCGATTGGACATCCACAGCCAAGGCTACCTCTCCCCTTGTGATCAACAAGCATTTCCCAATTAAATACCGATGTAAAATCAACGCCTCCAAGAGTCGCTCCGAGAATGTTTTGAAAATTGAGCTGATAGCTTATTCCAGCCTCACGCAGACGCTTGATATATGGAAGCATCTGTTCCTTGCTTTGTCTTGCATATTCGACAGTATCAGGCATATAATACCAATTTGGATCGAGTGCGACATAAAACATAATCGCACCTACTGATGTTCGTTTGCAAAAATCTATCAATTGAGTAAATCGTTTTTCAGTATATTCCTCGTCAAAATGAGGTTTTAGTGGTAGATAATATCTAAGAATATATCCCTGATTTTTCACATTTTAGTCCCCTTTAGTTTACTGCTTTCTTTGAATTATATCATAGATTAACTTCATATACAACCAAATTTGAATAAATTCATACCACAAGTTCAACTGCTTCTCATTTTTGCGTTTTTTAAAATTTGGTAAAGCCTTATGTTACAAGAATTTAATATACTTTTCGAGGCAGGGTTCAAATAAGATAACATCATTGCGACCAAAAAGTCTTGGAGGTGTCACGCTTCCGAGGCTTTTTCTTCACTCGCGCTATATTGAATTTTTCAATATTGCGTGATATAATAGTTTTGATTATATTTTTTCAAGGTGATTATAATGAATTTAACGATAATAATTGCTCAAGCATTTGGCATATTAGGAATGATATGTAATATCATAGTGTTTCAGCAAAAAACACACAAACGTGTTTTAGTTTGGCAATTTTTTGCAGCTTCGGTTTTTGCTGTAAATTACTTTATGGTTGGCGCAGTTGTCGGTGGCATGCTAAACACAGTAGGTGCTTTGCGTTCCGTTGTGTTTTTCTTTAAGGAAAAGACTCATGCAAATAGCATTTTCTGGCTAATATTCTTTATTTGTGCTTTTTCTTTAGCGTATCCACTTACATTTTTACTTTTCGGCACTGAGCCTATAGCGAAGAATTTTATAATAGAGCTTTTACCTGTAATAGCGATGATTATAGCAACGATAAGCCTAAGGCTTGGCTCGGCAAAGGCTGTAAGAAAATTGGGACTTGCAAGCTCTCCAATGTGGCTTACATATAATTGCTTTAGTGGCTCAATTGGTGCAATTGCAAGTGAAATATTAAACCTAATTTCAATCATTGTAGGTATAATACGATTTGATATTAAGAGGAACAAAAATGATACAAACGCTTAACGGAATATGGAATTACAGAATTGGTAAGGGCAAATGGACAACTAAAAGCGTTCCCTTTTCTGAACTATGTGTAGGTCACTTTGAATGTCAAAGATGCTTTGATTTAGAAAATAGCTCAGAGACTGTGCTTTTAAAATTTGACGGAATTACTTATAATGCAAGGGTTTATCTTAACGACACCTACATAGGTAACATGCTACCTTATAGCGAGTATATATTTGATATAACAAAGCTTGTCAAGAAAAGGGGTAACTCATTACTCGTTGAAATTGAGGATATAAATGCAAGCTTTGGTCCAAGCGAGGGTTGGGAAAATTATGGTGGAATTATAAGAAACGTATCTCTTATTTATAAGAAAAAATGCTACATTACAGATGTTTTCTTTACGCAGAGCCTTATAAATAATTATACCGATGCAGAATATACTGTAAGGGTTTCCTCCTCTCTTCCCTCTAAGTATCGAATCACCTTATCCTGTAAGGGCACAATTATAGACACATATATATCAAACGAATGTCAAACAAGGTCTATTAAAAATGTTAAGCTATGGTCACCCTTATCACCTTTTTTATATACCTTAACTGTTGAGCTCTTAGAAAAAGATATAGCTATAGATACATATAAATTACAAGTTGGCTTTCGTGAATTCAAGTGCAATAAAAACCACTTTGCCTTAAACGGCAAGGATATTTTCCTAAAGGGTGTTTGCAAGCATGAAATGTACGGCTTAAATAGTGGTCATACTGTATCCTATGAGGAAATTTATAAGGATTTAAAAATGATTAAGGATGCTGGGTGCAATTTTGTACGTTTGGTTCATTATCCACACAACAAGGCTACTCTTGATATTGCCGACGAGCTTGGTCTATTATGCTGTGAGGAGCCTGGAATGTGGCAAGCAGATGTTACCGATACAAAATTAACCGAAGAATGTCTTGAGGTTTTAAAGCGAGTTGTTTTAAGAGATAGAAATCATCCAAGTATAGTTTTTTACTTAGCCTTTAATGAGTGCGATTTTGAAGAAGGCTTTTTGAAAAACGCTGTAAAGGTTTGCCGTGAAAACGATGGAACTCGTTTAGTTTCTGGTGCAAACAATATGTCAAACGAGGACACGAAAAAATACTACAATCTTTGTGACCTTGATTTTTATACTATGCATCCATATAGCGACACCTTTGATATGGCAAAAAAAGCAAGCAAGGAGCTTTGCGACAAGCCTCTTATGTTTACTGAATGGGGTGGATACTATGTTTACGATAATCCCCGCTTACTAACTGAATTTTTAATGTCAATGTATGAGCTATATACAAAAAATGCTCTATGTGGTACATGCCTTTGGTATTGGGCAGAGATAAATGACTACAATCGTGGTGCTCCTGCCTGCATAGATGGTACACTAAAGGAAGCTCTTGTTGATTTTAACAGAAAGCCAAACCTTATTTATGATGCTTTTTGTAGTGCACTTAAGTCAATGGAATCAAGCATTGATAAGATGGAGCTACCTAAATATAGCGATTATGAAAAGATAACTACTATTTGCGATACATATGAGGCTTGCAAATATGGAGAGCTTAACGGACAGGCACTAAGGTGTCTAAGCGAGCCAGACTATAATAATGTTTTATCGGTTGCTAAGATGAACCTTGAAACAAGGCTTGCAAAAACAAGAAAAAAGCAAATTACACACGGACCTGTATTGGAAAACGAGGAGTTTTGTGGTGCTTCAAAAATTCCTTATCTTATATCCGATGCTCCACTTATATTTGAAGGTGGATTTTCTACTGACAAGCTTTCAATTTTAGGAATGACCTCTTTAAATTATGGCTATCCGATTTTAGGCGATTATGGTCAGGACGTATTAGAAATATCAATTCAGTATGAAGATGGTGAATATCAAAATTATATTGCTAAAAACGGAATTGACATAACTATCGCTTACACATCAGTTGGCTCTTCACGAATAAATCCTATCTCGGAAAATGCAAAAAGAATTTTGTCATTTAGCTACGATAAGAACTTTGAGGAATATATAATAAATCTGCTCGAAATAAAAACCAAGAAAAAGCCAATTTCACAAGTCAAAATTAAATCGCTAAATCCAAGCTATAATGTTCTTATATATGGCATTTTTCTAACATAAACAGTTTAAAAATTAATAATTCATTTGATATAAAATACAATATATAATGATAAATAATGCAATTGTATTGTAAAATTATTTATGTTATAATGATAAAAATACTAAGCTTATTAGGAGAAAACATATGATAGAAAATAAGCACGAAAAATACGCCTCCTTTGACAGTAGCTTTCTTTCCGCTACCTTTAATAAGCAAACAGGAGCGCTTGCATTTTTAGGAATTGAATCAAGTGGACGTATTAGAGACAGGCATACCACCTTTAATCTCTTGCTTCCAGGTAAGGGTGCCTTAGCCTCTGTTTCAAAAAAGAAGCCTACATTCTTTGATGCGACAGAAAATGCTTTTATATATAAGGGCGAGGGTGAAAAGGGCTATATTGCTGAATTTATAGATGATAAATGCTTTAATTGGAGCTTTAGTGGACTTGATAGCAAGGATATTTTATCAATGCGCCTTGCAATCAAAACTGCTCCACCTACGATTTGGACTAAAAGCGAGCCTAAAAAGCTTAAAAGTAAAAACCCATTAGCTATTTTTAAAAGCAAGTATGAATTACCATTAATTATACATTTTCCTGACTTTGGACGACTCGAAATTTCCTCAAATGACGATATTTATTGTGTAGAGGAGCTTTTACTCCCTGAGGACTTTACAGGACTTGACTTAGGCTACAAGAATTATAGCTATAACCACAATAGAATGCACTCATTGCATTTTGGCTCATCCCACCTTACCTTTAAGTCAAATAAGCCACTAAGCAAGGCTTCACTTACCTTTAAGGTATTAGATGAGTGCTATCCACACTTCCCTTGTGAAAATGACAAAATGTTTAATGGTCTTAAGCGCAACTGGCTTAACTCCTTTGCATTAAACAGAGAGCTTTTTGATATGGGCGATAATATCTATTTTCATGGTACTGCTCATATTAGCACACATATGAAGGCTGACCTTTTGGAGATGATGACTGACGAAAATAATGAGCAGTTTAAAATGATACGCCGTGCCTTTGAGGGACAAATTGAAAGAGGCTTTAAGGAGTCACAGGCTTATGATGGTGAGGTTAGTGTTTCCTTCTATAAAAGGGAAAAGGAAAAGGGCTTTGGCTGTTCGGTTGACTCAACTCCAAGTGCTATAATTTCACTTATGGGAATTGCTAAATGGAATCAGGGCCTTGCAAAAAAGCTACTTCCATATGCAATTAAGGCTGCTGATTATCTTTTATCCCGTGACGTTGACGGTGACGGTATTTTTGAGGTGGACTTTCCTGGTGATTATATGTTCCAGCCATCTGAATTCGGTCAGCAGGGCAACTGGTGGGATAACTTTGCCTTTGGGCACAAGGATATTTATTTTAACTATCTTTGTCATCGTGCTTTGCGTGAGCTTTCTGAATATCTTTGCTCAATTAATTGTAATGCAAAAGCAAAAAAATATATAAAACAGCTTGAAAAATTTGATAAGTGCTTCTTTGATACATTCTATAATCCAGAATCCACTCTTATGTCTGGCTGGATTAGCCGTAATGGTAAGCACCACGACTATATGTTTACATTTGCTGTATCAATGGGAATTAACGAGGGCTTAATTCCAATAGATGAGGGCAAGCGTATGCTACTTCTCCTTCTTGACGAAATGAAAAAGGAGGGCTATGGCGATTTACGCTTTGGTATTCCTGGTAATGTTAAGCCTGTTAGTCAATCAGACACTATTGACTGGCCATGTATGAGTGACTGGGGACAATATGAAAATGGTGGACTTAATGGTATGAATGGCTACCACTTCTTAACCTCTATGTATAAGGTGGGACTTGAGAAGGAGGCTGACGAAATTTTTAGGGCTATATTAAACACCTATGAAAACGACTTTACTCATTCTGGTCTTATGCCTGGATATGTTAGAAGTGTTGACTGGCGTACTAAAAACGGCGTTGCCTGTGGCTATAATTATCTTGCAGATAACTATTATTTCTTACTTTCTGCTTACGCTGGAAAATGTAAAATGAAGCACTCATCGGTTGTTTAGTAAAATAATTAAAGCAGGAATTAATTTCCTGCTTTTTTATTGATTTATATTTAATATTGTGTTATAGTTAAATATATAAATTATTAAGGAGTGTTACTATGAATTATATAAATGAATCAAATAAGGTACCTGTTATTTGCGAGGTTGATGTTTTAGTTTGTGGTGGAGGTCCTGCTGGTATTGGTGCGGCTATTTGTGCTGCTCGTCAAGGGGTTTCTGTTATGATTATTGAATCACAGGACTGTCTTGGTGGTATTGCTACGGCAGGAATGATGTCCCATTGGGGTGGTCGCTCCTCAAGTAAGGTTATGAAGGAAATTTGGGATTTAACCTACGAAAAGGCATTAGAGGTTGGCTGGGAACATAAAAATGGCTGTGGACGTGATTCAATTTACCATGATGTGCAAAAAATTGTCCTTGATGAAATAATACGCAAGGAAAATATTCGTGTATTGTATTATACTCAGGCTTGTAAGGCTATAACTGAAAATGATAAAATTATCGGTGTTATTGTTGAAAACAAGAGTGGGCGTGGCTTTATTAAGGCTAAACGTGTTATTGATTCAACGGGCGATGGTGATATTGCGTTTTCTGCTGGCGTTCCTTACTTCAAGGGACGTGAGGAGGACGGAAAAATGCAACCCTGCACTATTATGTTTAAAATCTGTGGTGTTGATTATGAAAGAGCTGTTTTTCCACCTTCCTTTGAAACTACAATAGAGCTTCCTAAGGGTGAAATTCAAGCTCTCGGTAAGGAGCATTTACCTTTCCCTGCTGGTCACGTGCTTTTATATACACAGCCTACTCCTGATACTGTTTGTTGTAATATGACAAACGCTATTGAGATTGATGGAACAGATGCTGAAAGCGTAACTAAGGGTGTTATGATTTGCCGTTCACAGATTATTCCTATTATTAAGTTTTTAAAGGAATATGTTCCTGGATATGAAAATTGCTGGCTAATGAGCTCTGCCTCCTTAATCGGAATCAGAGAAACACGTCACTTTGAGGGACTTGAAACGATCGAAAAGGACGACATTTTACAGGCAAAATATCATGAAAACTGGGTTGTGCGCCGTGCGTGGTTTAATTTCGACGTTCATAACCTTACAGGTCCAAGCCTTGATAAAACAGGCGTTCAGCATGGTTGGAAGCAACAAAACGACTATACTATCCCATACGGCTGTCTATTACCTAAGAAAATTGATAATTTGTTGCTTTCAGGTAGAAATATAAGTGGCTCTCACCTTGCACATTCTAATTTCAGAATTATGTCTGTTTGCATTGCTCTTGGAGAGGCGGCAGGTGCGGCAGCAGCTTTATCAATTAAGCAAAATAAAGGATTACGTGATTTAGACGTAAGGGATATACAAGAGATTGTTGGTGAATAAAGGGCTACTTTAAAAGTAATAGCCACCATACAAAAAATTCTCTTAAACATAAATATAATTTTATATTATTTTAAGATATATTAAATTATAAACCAATAATATTAAAACATTATAAAAGTAAAAAGAACCACTCCGATTGGAGTGGTTCTTTTTGTTTGTTTAAGGTTATTACCTTTAAATTATTTCTTTGCAATAACAAGGTCAATTGTGTCCTCAGTTGTTGTCATAACATTTGCTAATGTACAAACGCGGAATGTAATGGACTCGCCTGCTTCAAGTGTAAACTCGTATGGGAGTTCAATATATTCTTCATTTACATAAAGGTCTGCGTTTTCTTCACCTTCAGCTGCGCTGATTGTGTATGTTCCAGCCTCTGTTGCTGTAAATGTTACTTCAACACCTGCACAGTAGTAGTTTTCAATTGTTACATATACTGCGTTTTCACCAAGTACAAGTGCATTGCTTTCTGGCTCTTCAGTTGTTCCTGTGGAACCAACGATTTGTACCATTGCACCTGCCATTGAATCTGCATAAACCATATATGTAGTATCAACAGTTGGAGTTACTGTTGTTCCAAGAGGTCCGTCTGCTTCAGTAACGAATTGTGCACCTTCATTCATTGTTGCTGTTACGCCTGCATTTACTGTAACGTATATTGGTGTATAGTAATCTGCTCCAATAGTAATTGTTGTTCCGTTTGCAATTATGTATGGATTATCTACTGAACCATCAGGTTCTGTTGTGGTTTCACCCTCTGAGTCGGAGCCTGTACCCTCTGTCCAAGTAGCTGTAAGTGTTGCATAGCCCTCAGCTGTAACTGTGATTACTACTACGTCACCTGCTTGAAGTGTAAGGTCAACGTTTGTGCCAAGCTCAAGTACTGTTGAATCGCCACCATTTACTGTGTAGCTTATTTCAACCATTCCACCTATTGCTGTACCTGCAGAAAGGTTGAGTGTACCTACTGTCTCTGCTGTGTACTCATATGTTACGTCTGCAGCCTCGATGTTGTTGTAACCAATTGTAAGTGCTGTATTTGAAGATGCAGTTGTTCCTGTCCAAGTAGCTGTAAGTGTTGCATAGCCCTCAGCTGTAACTGTGATTACTACTACGTCACCTGCTTGAAGTGCAAGGTCAACGTTTGTGCCGAGCTCAAGTACTGTTGAATCGCCACCATTTACTGTGTAGCTTATTTCAACCATTCCACCTATTGCTGTACCTGCAGAAAGGTTGAGTGTACCTGCTGTCTCTGCTGTGTACTCATATGTTACGTCTGCAGCCTCGATGTTGTTGTAACCAATTGTAAGTGCTGTGTTGCCACTTCCAGCATCACCTGAGCCTTCGCCTGAGCCTGATGCCTCAAATGAAGCTGTGAATGTAATTGTAGCAGCCTCTGTTGAGTTTGTTGACATACCAATATAAACTGTTTGACCTGCCTCAAGCTCTACACTTCCTGTTTGAACTTGACCAACGTTTTCCATTTGGTCTGGTGCAAAGCCATATGACCAAGAATAGTCATCACTTGTTACTGTGATTGTTGCTGTACCAGCAGTTTGTGCTGTGTACTGGTAGTACACCCAAGCATATCCACCTGGGTATTCGCAGGTGTTGTTTTCTTGAAGCTCATATGGATTTGATTCTGAGCCGTCAGGAGTTGTTTCGGTACTTCCTCCACCCTCACCTGAGCCTGTTGACTCAAATATTACTGTGAAGTTCATATCAGCTGCATCAGCTGAATTAGTTGAAATACCAACATAAACAGATGCACCTGCTGCAAGGTCAACACTTTGTGTTGGATTGCTGTTGCCAGCATTTAAAGCCATAGGAGATTGACCAATTCCCCAATAATAATCGTCACCAGCTACTGAAATTGTAAGTGTACCAGCCTGTGTTGCTGTGTACTTATAGAATACGTAGTTATAACCACCTGGGAATTCGCATACGTAGTCGCCATTCTCTACAAGAATGTATGGATCTGCGTCTGTTCCGCTACCTTCAGTTGAACCACCATCGCCACCAACTGTTACTACAAACTCTTGAATAATTGTTGGGTCCTCTGTTGATGTGATTGTGATTGTATATTCTCCCTCAGCCTCTGCAGAGAACTGAAGTGCATTATATGTAGCAAAGTTTTCCCAGCTAACCATAACATTTGTGAGCTCTACCTCTGTAACTGTTGCACCATCAGAAACTGTATATGTGTAACCTTGTGGTGCTGCATTTGGTCTTACAAAAACTGTAAAGTCAAGTGTTTCACCAGGCATAATTTTAGCAGAAGTAACCGCACTGTTTGCTTCATACCATTCATCACCCCAACCAGACGCCCAAACGAATGTAAGCACGTCGATTGAAGCTACCTCTGGAACTACTGTATTAATTGTTATTGTCTTTACTGTATTGCCAAGATAGATAACATCCATTGTGAAGCTACCTGCCTGATCTGCAAAGAAGCTAATAGCACCACCATAGTAATATGGGCTAAATACATATGTGTCCTCAGCGTTATTATTAACTACCTTAAATTCAAGACTATCAATATATTCAGCGCCTGATGTTGTTGGGAAGAAGTTGTCAAGATACAAATTTTGACTTACACCATATTCAACCTCAATTGCATCCTCAATTACCTCACCATTGTAGGTAATATCAAAGCTTGATGGGATAAGTGAAGCCTTTGGATAAGCTGTGCTATAGGTTCTTTCACCTGATGTTTGTCCTACCTCGTATGCATATCTGTTAGGAGCTGCATTATCATTCATTGTGATTGTGCCAGTCTCTACATCATAGTTGTAGTCATCATCAAAATCTTGATCTTGATATCCATCAACAATCATTCTTGCAGATGTGATAACAAAGCTTTCATCCACTGTAAACTCAGCCTTAACCTCAAAGTAAGAGGTCTCATAGCTTGTTGTCTTTTCTTGTGTGTCTGGGTCAGTAAAATCAACTATATTAAGAGCAATGTAGTCAAATGCCATCTGATATGTGCCTGTTTCTGCATTATACTTAGCAGTTACATTTTTTGCTGTGTCAGACTTAGATAGGTCATACATAGCCTTAAGTGTTGCTGCAAGTGTTGATGTATCATCAAAGCTTGCAAGAAGTGTTGATGGGAGATATGTATAGCCATTTAGCTTTTCTGGAACGCCATCTGTAAGATTAATGGTTACACCACCATCGTATGAGTTTACACCAAAAATTTCGCCTGTTTCTGCGTCAACAAGCTGGAACCATTGTTGCTCTGATGTATTGCCCCAGTCTTCAACTGTAATCCAGTTAACGTATGAGCTACCATTACCCAAGATAAAGTAAACATCATTGTATATGTGGCTGAGAGATATCAAGCCATCGCCACTTTCGTTAAGATCATAGATGTCGTTGCGATAAATAACCTTACCACTTACAACCTTATAGTTATTAGCGACAGCTGCTTTAAGAACCGCTTCAATATCTGTCAAATCAACTTCTTTGATTTTTGCATCACAAACTGTGCAGTAGCCTGCATCGTTAATTGTGTGTGCTGCCTTGTCAGCAACCTCTACACCATGCTCACAAAGTGCTGCATGCCAGTGGTTCTCACCATCGCTTGACCACTCTGTTGAGTAGTAGTGATTGTGAAGGTTTTCAATAACATAACCACAGGTATCGCAAACACCGTCTTCTGTGTTGTCAGTGTGAGGCGCTATTTCTATGCCTGCAACTATGTGGCCACAGCTTGCTGCCTTCCAGTGATTTGTGCAGTCAGCTGTCCAGCTCTCTGCATATTCGTGTGTGTGATCAGTGTATGTACATACGTCACATGCACCATCATTGTTTGCATCTACGTGTCCGAGCACATTCTTAGGAGCGTCAGTACATTCGCAGGTTGCATCATACCAGTGTCCACTTGAGTCCTTAGACCAAGTATCCTTAAAGGTATGAACATGAGCCTCTCCGTCGCCACATGATGCCAAAGCAAAGCACATAACGAAAAGTACACAGAGAAGCATTAATGCTAATACTCTTTTTTTCATAAGAGCCTCCTCAAAATATTTTTGTTTTTAACAAACAAATTAAATTTAGTAATACCAAAATGATGTAGAAGGTATACTATGTGATTATTATATCACATAATTTTCACAATTTCAACACACTAATATATTTAATATTATAAATTTTTTTAAATTTTTTCTTTATTTTTCGCGTGATAACGACGCTTTCTCTTCATTCTATGCAAAAAAAGAGCCCCCAAATGTGCAAATTATCCACACAGGGTGCTCTGTTTTTTATTTTTCGTAGTATGCGCAGGCAAATAGCCAGCCACTTTCACCTACGGATTGAAAATATTTTCCATTAAAGGGTTCTCTTTCAAATCTTCCTGTACCATCGTAGAAGAAAATCTCTTTAGTGCAGTAGTTTTGGAAGAAATCTCTAAGCTCCTTTGTCACAGGAACAAGTCCATCAGAGTTTGCGTATGCCTGATAGCCCTCGAAGCCGATTAGCTCCTCAGGGCATCTTCTACAATTAGCCAAGCATTGTGTACAGCTTGCTGTGCACGCCCAATTTTCATTAGACACCGAGGAATCGTGACACGGACATTCGGCATCACAATAATAGCTACCACCATTGATATTTCCAAAGGTTGCAAGAGCTGTGTACCCCTCAATAAAGTGCTTATAATTGTAGCCACCAGCGCTAAGTGCTGCGTTTATAACCTCACCACTACTATTATACTCTATTCTATTAAAGGCAATATCTATAAAGCGAGTAGGCTTTGTTATGTAACCATAAAGTATTGGTCCATAGCCACCTGTTTCTGAATATTTTTCCTTATCATAAACGTGGTAGAAATCGTCACCACCCTCGTCCTTTGACCAGAGCTTGAATTTTGATTCATTAAAGACGTAGGTCGTGCTTCCCTCCTTGAGCTGATACTCAGGATTTACCAAGCTATAAGAATCATCATATTCGTGGTCGCTTACATTGAAATCACTAAAATCGTGCTCAGGAATCTTAGTACCCTTAGCCGTTCCACCTGTTGATGGTCTTTGAAGCTCAAAGTCACCATCACGCTTAACAGCAAACATAATAGTTACAGGGTATTTATTATTTTTAACGTCTGCTCTAATTGCAAAGGTATATGTAGCCTGTCCTCCAGCACTTATATTTTCACTCGCTATTTGTACTGTATGAACAAAGTTGATTGTATAGCTACCCATAGCTCCACCATCGTTGGTTTGTCCTATATAATACTTAAATTCAGAGTGTCCACCATAAACGTCAATATATGGATTTATGTTATCTGCAGTTACGTCCATCCAGCTTTCTATAGTATATGTACCCATTTCACTTGGCGCATACTCAAAATAAATAGCATCATCAGGACCATCTATTACAGCAGAATAAACTCCTGTGTATCTGAAGGACTTGCAATCGTATATACCTGCGCCACCATCACTCATATAGTTTAAGGTATACAAATTAACTACTATGTTTTTATCATCATTTGTTGCATAGTTGTTATTAGGGTCATATGCATACTCATTAGGAACGGCTGAAAGGGTTACGCGATAATCTCCGTCAAGACCATCAATTCTTGCTATTCCATTTTCGTCAAACTTTGCAGTATGAACACTAAAGCCGTCATTCCAATAAGCATACATATCCATTCTTGGCTTATATGATACTCCGTCAGCCATTAATGTAACGGTGAAATCATCGGCAGGGTCATCATTCATTGTTGGTGGAACAAATTCATCTCCACCACCCTCATTACCAGAGCCACCTGTATTACCAGAACCACCCGACGAGTCTTGACCAGGCTTTGTTCCCTCGTGGTATTCTCCACTACAGCTAAATAAGGAGAAAAATGTCAAAAGCACTAAAAGGATTGCCAATAGTTTTTTAAAATGCTTCATTTACGCTTTCTCCTTTCTTTGCTTTTTAGCCTGCACTTTTTTCTTAATGTTTAGCTTTCTTATAAACACATCGAAAACAAAGATTGCAATAGCAATTATGAGTAATGGAATTACATAGCTTACCTTATATGTTGTAACCTCATCTGGATTGTTCGACATATCTGGTATATCATCAACAACCACCGTTCCATTATCACGCATAAACTCGTAAAGGGTAAACTTGTCAAAGGTCGCAAATGCGTTATACTCTGGTAAATATGGAATATCAAAGGTTGCATTTGTTACGTAAATAGCATCATCATAGCTATATGTTATCTCGATCCAATATGTTCCAACCATATTAGTTGTCATTACATAAGAAAACTTATTTGAATCAAAGCTTAATTCTCTTGTAACTGTTCTATTATTTGGTGTGGTTATTTTTAGAGTTGTCTTAGCAAATGGATTTAAAACGCTTGGAAGCAATTCAATAGTAGCATTATACTCGTTATAATCCACATTTACTGTAAACGGATGGTCTATTCTTTTAGCTGGTGTACTGCTTACAAGCATATTACCTACAAGCTTTTCCTTAACATCGCTTGACCAATTTTGCGTCCATACACCACTCAAGCTACTTGTAAATGAGGAAACCTTACCATTTCCGTGCATTCTGTAAGCATAAAGAGGAACTGTCTGCTGTGACTCGTTCTTTCTCTTATATGTAACAGTTAATGCTACAGTTGCATCGTATTTCTCCATTGAAACAATATACTGTGAAACGTTTGGAAGCTCATAAAAGCCGTTTACTATATCGTCGTCATATTTTGCAATATTTACAGTTCCATCTTTGGTTATTATTGCATCTGCAAGGTCCTCTGAAATATCACCAAAGACCGCATCATAAACGTCCTCTGGACGACTGATTTCGTAATAATTTCCACCCTCTCCTGCATATACTACGCTTCTAAGGGTTGCAATACCACTTGTGCCCTCTGCTGGGATATAGGTATTGATTGCAGAAATTGTCGCACCCTCTTTATAAATCTCCTCAGCGATAGTAGTAGCGTTATATTGGTTTGTAAAGCTAAAGCCGTCAGAAATAATCATAATATGATTTTCCTCGTACTTTAAGTCCTTAATAGTTGTCAACGCATCATCAAGGGCTAAGCCAAGATCTGTTCCGTGATCAGTTGTCAAGCTATTAATATAGCCAATTAGCTCCTCCTTGCATTCTTTAACAGGCTTAGGTCTTTTAACGTCTATTGTGCCTGAGAATACTATAAGGCTGACATAGTCCTCTTCATCAAGAACAGAAATTAAATTAATTGCAGAGCTTTTCGCTGTCGTAAATTTAGACGCCATAAACATACTGTGGGAAACGTCTAATACTATTGTATAGAGTCTTCCTGCTCTGTTTGCGCTACCATAGCTTACAGGCAAAAGCTCACTTAGCTTTTTAAGAATTGCATCATCTCTATTTGACTGAATACCAAGATCGCCTATCGCAACAAGGCTCTTTCCATACTGGGAAACAACCATATCAACAGAGTCTATAAAGGCATTTGCATTCTTCATATCTCTTACGTCAACATTTGATAAAATTATCTCATCGTAGGCTGCTAATTCCTCAATCATAAATGGAGCGTTTCTGTTAGAACCATTTACAACATAGCAATCGACCTCAGCCTTAGAGCCATATAGCTCTGTAAGAGTGCTAACCTCACTTGAAAGGCCTGTGATAATCAGAATTTTTTGCTTGCCCACTATTGTCTGTGTAAATGAGCGAGTATTATTATGCTCGGATATATCACCCTCTGCTATTGCCTTTATCTGATATTCGTATGTACCCTCATCAGTAGGAAGGGACATTCTTATGGTATTAAGTCCACTATCTGCTCTGATTACGGTATATGTAATTTTTTCAAACTCCTTTTCACTTTCGCCATCTTGAGCCTTTTGACGTCTATAAAGCTCAAGCATTACCTCTGTATCCTTTGAGGATTGAAGAAGGAATTTTGCCTCATTTTTACTACCGATATATGTTGATTCTGTCTGTTCAGTTTCCATTAGCTGAACCTCAGTTTCGCCCTCCTTAACAGAGTTATCAAGGAAGATAGCATCAACTCTGATTCCATTTTCGGTAAGTCTTTCTACGGTTGAGGCAAGAGAGCCAGCTGAATTATTAGCTGTATCATTACCATCGGTTATGAGCACTATTCTCTTTAGAGAATCGCCCTCGAAAAGTGCCTCAGTAAAGCTAAGTGCACCTACAATATCGGTTGAGGTTATATCAACACTTGCCTCCTTAACACTTACTACTCTTCTTCCTGCTGGAGTGATAATTGCACAGTTTCTACCAAAGCAAACTATACCCAGTGAGGTGTTTTCTGGTAGGTTAGCTTGAATATCCTCAATATGCTCATCAATCTTATCAAGATTTTCGCTTGATGAATAAGAAACGTCGGCTAATACATAAACTGTTGTTTTTGTTAGCACGCTTGTTGTGGAAAGCCCTGCTATCGCAAGCACCACAAATAAAATTACTAATAGATGGCTTACCACCGAGGCTGTCCACGTAATAGCCTTGTTATCCTTGTTTCTGATTACAAAGAATGGTACAAGGATTAAAAGCGCCATTGGAATTATTAGAAGCAGTAGGTAAGGATTATCGAAGCTGATATTTTTCATAGCAATATACCCCCCAATCTGCCAAGAATAAAACTGCGATACATATAAAGATAATTACAAGTGGGTCAAATTCTCCATCTGCTTTATCATATGTACGCTCACCAGCCAAGGAAAAGTCCTCCTCCTCGATTGCAGGCTTACTTTCCTCAAAATGAGCGCTTGAATATATGTATCTTGTTATTTCCTCGCCCGCCAAGGTCATACCTATTTCATATGTGCCTATCTCGTCGAGCTTAATTGTCGCCATTGTTCCTGAGGTGTCAAGGAAAATATCCTTGCCTGATGGTGATTTTGCCTTCAAATTAGATACATTTGATACTACATTTAAAACTGCATCATCGCCAACTGTATAGCTTGTTTCGTCTATTACATCAGGGAAGGAATACTCAAGCAGATTGCGAACAAGCATAACAAAATCAGTTGATAATGCTATATCTGACCTGTGAAGATCAAAGCCGAATACAACCTGTCTATTGCCAAGTCCGTTTGCTCCTGCAAAAATAAGTGGACTTGAGTTGTAGGAATATAGCGTATAGAAGCTTAAATACATTCCACTGTATTTTACATAGTCAGTAATGTAAATATCGCTATCGCCAATGCCCTCAAGAAGCTTTCTTACACTGCTTGAGGAGGATTTTGACTTTTCTATAACGTCACCATTTGGAATTTCAATCTTTCCTCTTATACCAAAGCCTGAATTTTCAATGCTCTTGTCTGAATTGATTAGCCATACAGCTCCGTCAGGCAAGGATGATGGTGTATAAGAGTCAAAGATATATAAGCCATATTTTTCGTCGATTGTTTCATAAACGCTTGGTGATACAACCCTGATATCAGAGTCAACAAGGGAGTCTATTACTGCCTCGAGGAAAAAGCCTGACTTACTTACTATTAAAACACTATATGTTTTATCACTCTTAGGGTTGTAATCCATTACAGAGTTATCAAGCATATAGCTATCCTCATTTTCAATACGGATTTCAAAGCTTTTTAGGCTTGGACAAATACATTCAAGCTCAATTTGCTTTTCCTCTGTTCCCTTTACATCTATTTTCTTAGTTATCATTTTTTGATTTTCGAGATAAATAGATACATCAAGAGTAGTATCGCTTATGTGAGAAATAACGCTTGCAGTAACTGTAAGCCTTCCACCAGTATGAGAATAATCAACATTGGTTATAGTATAGTTTTCTAAGGTATCTGTTCCAACGTCAATTATATCTATGTTATTGTGAGTCTTATAGCTCTTATCTGTTGCAAGATAAACAAGTGTCGATGGGTTTTGATCAAATACACTCTGTGCGCAGGAAAGAAGCTCTGCCTCACTTCCCAAGGTATGACTTGGATTTGTCTGATATAAAAGCTCATTTGCATTTTCCTTATCCTTAATTCCCTCATAAACCTTTACAGCCTCGTCGGATACAACAATTAAGGAGAAAGTGCTTCCGTCACTGGAGCTATTAATGATACCAGAAATTTCGTCCTTTGCTCTGTCAAAGCGTGTTTTTTCACCCTCATAGGTGTTCATGCTACCAGAGGCATCAAGAACAAAGCAGTACTCATTTGCTGCATCTGGTAACGTAAATATTGGTCTTGAAATAGCAAATGAAACAAATGCTACCAAAAGAATCTGCAAAATAAGGCTGATTAGTCCTGTAATTCCACTAAGAGGATTCCTACGCTTCATAAACTTATCGCTTAAATGCCATATGTAGTTGGAGTTTACAGTCTGCTCTCTATATTTGCTTTGTAAAATATAAATTAATATGATTACAGGAATACCAATAAGTCCGAGTAATCCTAAGGGGAACAAAAATCTCATTTCAGTACCCCCAAATCTGTCATATCGCCAAAGAACACGTCAAAGAGCCCCTTAAATGCAGGAACTAAGAGGTATTTACCTCCTCGTGACTCGCAATATTCCTTTATTCTGTTTATTACGTGATTTAATGCTGTCTTATAAGCATTAATACGGTCCTTGTCGATTCTTTTACGGAAGAAGTTTCTTTGATTTTCAGAGTCGAAGAGGTGCATTTTTCCTCTAAGCTGAGGATTAAGCTCGTCTCTTGAAAGAACCTGAATACAAAGTATATCTCTTCTACGCTCGCAAAACCTGTCTATTGCCCTTTCGTAATCATCATCTGTTAAAAAGTCGGAGATTAAAATTGAATAGCCGTCACCCATACCAACGGTTGATGGAACTATTGCCTCGCTGATTTTCGCATCAGAATCAAATTCTATCTCATTAAGCCTGTTTATGGAGCTAAGGAATGAATCCTTACCTACCATACCAACTATTACGTCCTCAATTACGCTTCCGTGTATTGCATAAATGGAAACCTTGTCCATCTCGTTTATAGACAAATACGCAAGAGTTGCAGCAAGCCTTACAGCCTGCATTGCCTTTTCCTCATCTGCATGAGCCATTGAGCGACTCGCATCAATGTAAATTCTTGTGTGCATCTGTCTTTCGTCTAAATAAAGCTTTTGATATAGCTTATCAAATCTTGCATAGACGTTCCAGTCGATTTTTGAAATATCGTCACCAGCCTGATAGTCACGATAATCCGAAAATTCACAGGACGAGCCAAAGGTCCTTGCCTTATGGTTTCCACCAAACATACCGGCAATATTATTTTCAAGTAATGTTTGCAGAGCCTCTATTTCCGAAAGAAGCGCTTCATCTATTACTATATTTTTCATTAGTGACCTTTTCTTGTTTCCTTAATTATCATTGAAATTACATTATCTACAGTTAATTTTTCATTTACTGCTGTGTAGTTTACCTTTATTCTGTGTCTTAAAACAGATGGTGCAAGTGCATCAATATCGTCAAGCGCTACATTATATCTTCCGTCCATAAGCGCTCTTACCTTTGCAGCAGTAATAAGTCCCTGTGCTGCACGTGGCGATGCTCCATACTTAACATATTTCTTGGCTACAGAGCAGGAATCCTCAAGCTCAGGGTGAGTATTTGATACTAAGTCTGTTGCATAGTCAAGAACCTCGTCAATAACGGGAACAGTTGAAGCAAGCCTTCTCATTTCCAAAATTGTTTCGCCATCAACAACTGTTTCAGCAGTTTCAAGCATTGTCTTTTGTGTCATTCTTACGATATCAGAAAGCTCCTTCTTTGCAGGGAACTTAACTATTAGTTTGAACATAAAGCGGTCCATCTGAGCCTCTGGTAATGGATATGTACCGTCCTGCTCAATTGGGTTTTCTGTAGCAAGAACGAAGAAAGGCTCTTTAATCTCATAGGTCTGCTTTGCAACTGTAACCTTGTGCTCCTGCATTACCTCAAGCATAGCTGACTGAGTTTTTGGTGTTGCACGGTTAATTTCGTCGGCAAGCACAAGATTTGCAAATATAGGACCTGGGTTAAATTTTGTATTGAGTCTGCCGTTTTCGTCCTTTTCAATTACATTTGTACCTGTGACGTCAGATGGCATAAGGTCTGGGGTAAACTGAATTCTTGAAAATGGCAAGCCTAAAACTCTACCAAGTGAACGTACAAGACGAGTTTTACCAACACCTGGTACACCCTCTAAAAGCACGTTACCACCAGCGACGATTGCTATAATTACGTGATTGATAATATCCTCCTGACCAACCACGTCCTTGCTTAATTCCTCTTTAACTCTGCTTACCTTTTCGCTAAACATTTTTACCCTTTCAATTTCAAGGGCTTGATTTTCCGCATTACTCATTTGTATCCTCTCCTTGTATCTCTTCATTTTCCTCTGGGAAGCCGTCTTGCAATATTGCAAAATATTTTTCAAGAGCAAGCTTTTCCTCTTCGGTATAAACGCCTGCCTCTGTTTTACCATACATAAGTGTGTAATATCTGTTTAAGATTTCGCCATATTCCACATATTCTCCTGTGTTAGGGTCGTAAACGAGGTCGTCACTACCGAAGGTAGGTCCTGCACCAATTCCTCCGCCTCCACTACCCTCAGGCTCCTCTCCTCCGCCTTCTCCAACAGAGGTTTTGATAAACCTTGGTCTTTCAAATTGTGGTATTGGGTAATTAAACAGCTCACAAATTCTTGTCATTGCATATTCGCCTGTGTCTGTATTCACCTTATGGTCTGAAAGTGCTTTGTAAATTATACTATTTAACGCAAGTATTGTGTCGTCAAGCGCTCTTTGAGCCTCGGTATACCCAAGCACTTCAACCTGCTTTGCAAGAGCTGAAAGTCCTAAAACCTTAGTTCCAAGCTCCTCGTTTACCTCATTTGCCTCAGCAAATCTTTTAAGAGCAATAGTTAATTCGTCATTTTCTGATATTTTACTTTTTGTAATTGCAGTCAACAGCTTACTTGAAAGGTCGGATAATTTATTTACCATAAAGGAGATTTTATCCTCCTCACTTACCACATCGCCCTCTTCTCCACCATCAAATACAAATTCATTTCTAAGCTTGGCTACAGAGTCAACATACTTGTCCCACTCGTCATAAAGTGGCCAGTCATAGTAGTTAAGCATAATAGCAAGCGCTCTTGCCTCATCGGTATTTTGTGCCCAAACCTCAGACATAAGCTCCAAGGCAAGAGAGGAATTATCAGTTTCCTCATAAATCTCGTCAAGCGCCTGCTCCATATACATATTTTTTTCTTTTGCTGTCGTAGAAAGCTTTAATCCTGTTATAAGATCATTTACAGATGCTTTAATTATTTCCTTTGATGCTTCAATCATTGAGGATTTATCTATGTAATCCAAAAGCTCCACAAGTGCAGCCTCCTGAAGCTCACTAAGCTTAAACGGAATTTCAGGCTCAGGCTCAGGCTCGGGCTTTACTGGATTGATTACAAGAGCCAAAATTAAAACAGCAAGTCCTAAAACAGCACTTAGTATGTATATCCAAATACGCTTTAAGTCAAAAGATTTATTTTTGATTTTTTCAAGAGAATCGTTCGCGTCCTGTCTTTGTAGCTCATATATAGCACCCTCGCTATTTCTATGAGTCAGCATTGTCTGCATCTTTTCCTTTAGGTCAAACTGCTTATCAAGTCTTTTAGCCAGCATTTTATCATTGCCCTTCAAAGAAAGAAAAACAATCAAAAATGATAAGCCAAAGGACAAAAAGCCAAAAAGCAAGGATAACATAGGTGAAGTTAAAATAACCTCATGCTTAATTAAAAGCAGTAAAGCACCACCAACAAGAGAGCCAACACCTATACCTATTAAAAGTGCCTTAATTATAACAAGCACCAGCGCCTTGCCTTTGTACCTTTCAAAAATATTCATATACGCCCCTTATTTTAAATTAATAAATTTATTATAACAAAATATTACTTTACTGTCAATCTTTTTTAACTATTTCAAAATAATAAGACAATTTGTTTACATTTAGTTCAATTATTATTGTCTATTATTGTCACTTCGCTTTTTAGGTTCGAGCCACATTATGTTTAAAAAGCTCCACCCTGTGTTGATTTTTCTGGGTTTCTTACCACTTACTAAACCACTTGAATTAAACACAGGGTTGCTATTTTTTAAAAAAACAAAGAGCTGACAGATGTCAGCTCCTAACTATATGCATTTTTCAATTGCTTTTTTGAGCTTTTTCATTTCTGTTGGTTCAAACCTTGCTACTATTTCACCGTTTCTATCAATCAAGAATTTAGTAAAATTCCATTTTACCTTTCCGTTATTTTTGTAATCCTTGTCCGTTTTCTTAACCACGCCTGAAAGGATTAATGCCATAGGTGACTTGCCAAAGCCTCCGAATTTTGTATTTTCTATCAACCATTTATATAACGGAATTGCATTTTCCCCATTTACCTCTATTTTAGCAAACTGTGGAAAGGTTATGCCGAATCTGCCCTTACAAAATGTGTGAATTTCCTCGTCGCTTTCCTTTGCCTGCTCTCCAAATTGATTACAAGGAAAATCTAAAATTTCAAGCCCCTCTTCCTTATATTCATCATAAAGCTTCTGCAAATCCTCATATTGAGGTGTAAATCCACAGGCCGTAGCTGTGTTGACGATTAACAACACCTTTCCCTTATATTGCTCCAAGGAAACCTCATGCCCGTCTCTTGTCTTTACCTCAAAATCATATGCGTTCATATTTTACCTCCGTTTTTTAATTAAATTCAATTAAATTGAATTCAATTTATTTTAACATTATTGAGTGCCTATGTCAATAGTATTTTATATATAATTTTACCAAAAAACACCTCAAAGCCTTTTGAGGTGTTTTTGTCAGATTTCAAATTCTTATTTCATCTAAATTTTCTTGCCCATTTCGTAGGCTAAGCTCATATATTCTATATTCTTCTCTGCCTCACCGAGCTCATTCAAGCCTGCACCATAAATTACTCCTATTTCAGTACAGTTTTCAAAGCAATCTCTTGTGCAGCCTCTAATAGCCTCAAAGGTGTTTTTCATCATTTCCTTATTTTCGTCCCATTGAGTTGCTATCATATAAATATCCGCTTTAATTTCTGTGTAAATTGGAACAAGTCTGTCTATAAACACCTTTAGTTGTCCACTCATCGAGTAAAAATAAACAGGTGTTGCAAAAACAATAGCATCAGCTTTTAGTAGCTTTTTTGAAAGCTCATTCATACCATCGTTATGGATACATTTTCCATTTTTTGCACAAGAATAACAGCCAATGCAGTATTTTAAATTATATTCTCTGAGGTTAATCAGCTCAACCTTGTGTCCCTTTTCAACAGCACCACGCATCAATTCCTTGGCTAATATTTCCGAGTTTCCATTTTTTCTCGGTGTCGCAGAAATTATAATTACATTTTTCATTTTAGCTTTATTCCTCCAATAAAAATTCGGTTAAGGCTGGAAAATCAAGATAGTTATCAATTTTTAAAAATGGTATATCGGAAAGATAAACGCTTTCATCATTTCCACCTAAGCCATAGTCATCTCCAATATAAAGCACCTCATTATGCTCATATCCATTTTCCTTACAATACAAATCAAGCGCATAATACTTATTATATGGCTTTGGAGCCATATCAAATGACGACGAGCCCCCTACAAACACATTGTATTTCTCGAATTTTTCACACACCTCATCGTATATCGCTCTTCTTTTTTCTCTTGTTGGGTCAAAGGAAAGCTTGTCTGGCTGAAGTGCCTTAGTGCCTAAAATTGGAAAGGTTATACAGCCTGATGCATGATATTCCACATTATCCCCACGATAATTTAAAAAGCCATGCTTGTTTCTTAATTCTGTTACTATTTTCTCTGTTTCTTCCCTATCCACCTTTAAGGATATATCCCTTTTTATGGAAAGATTTTCTGATTCTTTGTCATAAACTGCATACTGCATACCATAATTTCCTATTATGTCAATAGGATATTTATTCATTTGATTGAATATACGCCCAACCTGTCCTGCGCCAACCATAAGCAGCTTGTATTTGGAATTTAGCCTATCCAGTGTCTGTTTTTGACCCTCAAGAAGCTGTTCCTTGTGTTGTGTTAATGTGCCGTCTAAATCCATAGCGATTACTTTAATTTTAGACTTATCCATTTTCTATTTCCTTTAACTTATTTATAATATCACTTGGGTTATTGGTGGTTATTAGCCTTGCACCATTATCAATGCAGGTTTGTAGCTTTGATTTTTGAGTTACACTTGCACCAATCCACGCTTCTATTCCTTTTTCAGCTAAATAATCATAATGTGCTTTATTCTCATTGTCAAATATACAGGCACAATATAAATATTCGTCTGGATTTATTGTTACATTTTTTAGCTCCCAATACGGATAAAAGCCATGAAGTGCATATTTTTTACCATATTTCTTATATACATATTCCAAAACCCAAGCATCAAAGCTATTTATCAAGCATCGGTCTGTCATATTGTATTTTTCAATAAGAGCAATTGTCTTTTCAATGCAATCTACACAACGAGCCTCGTTTTTTGCGCTATAGTATTCCTTTATTTCAATGTTGAGTGTGATTTTTGTGTCACAAACAAGTAAAAAAAGCTCCTCTAAGGTAGGTATTTGCTCATACACAGCCGTGTCCCCTGCATTTAGCTCACGCAAGCTTGAAAATAGCATTTCATCGACACGTCCCTTACCATTTGTCGTTCTATTAACAGTATCATCATGAATCAAAACAGGATAACCATCAAGGGTTAGGTGCACATCTGTTTCAATCATATCAGCGCCTGACGCAATCGCAAAGCGAAATGCACTCATTGTATTTTCATAAAAATTATATGAGTCACCACGATGTGCTGCAACTGTCATTCTATTCTTATATGTAAGCATATTATTCTCCTATGTCGTAATTTAGCCAAAGCACAGTATATCTATCCTTTAAGTCCTTTGCGTATCTTATAGCATCATTAATTTTCTCATTTCCATAAAGCTTATAGTATTCGCTTATATCAAGCTCTACTAAGGATAGCATTTGTTCAATTTCCTTACCACTTGGCATTTTTTCAAATAGAGCCTTTATCTCCTTTTCCTTTTCTAAGTAGATTTTCACTCTATCTCTATTATATGTGCCGAGCTTGTCCTGAAGCTCTATACAGCCCTTAGCCACACTTAGATAGGATTTTTCAAGATTTTTAATATAATTTTCTCTATCCTCCTTGTATTGTGTAAGAGGAAATTTTTTATCAAGTAGCTTTTTTCTAATATCAGCAGTTATAATTGTTGAATATGCAACGTCAATTCCATGAGCAAGATAGGGCTCATTTTTAACAATGCCTGTTATTTCAAAATAATGGGACAAATGATGCTCACTTCCAGAGGCTGGACGTGATGAGAGAGCAAAGGACATCATAATTCCAACAATCACTAATGCTTCGGTAAGATTTTTTATACTTTCCTCATCTCTTTTTAGCAACCCAGTGGCTGTTTTTAAGGTTTTTTCAATCATTTCAAGAGTGGTGTCGTAAATGTACTGACAAAAGTATTCGTCATTTACAATTCTTGAAAGCTCCCAGTCATTCAATGCTGAATATTTACCAATTATATCGCCATAGCCTGCCTTAATCATTTCCATAGGAGCATTTTTGATTATATCTATATCAGCAATAATTGCTTTAGGAAGTCCTGCCTTAACAGTTTCCTTCATTCCCTTTAAAATCATAGCTGCGCCTGTCGAAGCATAGCCATCCATTGATGGTGCTGTCGCAACAATTACATATGGAATTTTCGAGAAATATGAAACATACTTACAAAGGTCCTGTATAACACCTGAGCCGATACCAACAATTAAGTCAATATCCTTAATTTCCTTGTTTACCCTATCTATTGCGGTTTCATCAGGAATTAAAACACATTCTCCTGAAAAAATAATTTTTTTAATTTTTTTGTCATCAAGCGCCCTTTCGACTCTCCCCTCTTGTGCATTATATGTATTTTCATCAGCTACAACAAGAATTTCTTCATAGTCGTTTGCTATCTCTTTAAGATGCTTGGTAGCGTTTTTTTCAATATAAACACTTTCTATAGGGCACGTATGCTCTCTATTGCATTCCGAGCATTTTACACCCTTTAAAATCTCGTTAATATCCATAACAACTCCTCAACTCGATGCTTTTATAGTCCATTTTAAGTATAGCCCAATTGAATTTTTTTGTCAACCTTATTTATAAAATATAAGAAAAACAGGGATTTTAAAAACCCCTGTTATTAGATTATAGAACGAGCGATGGTGCCGAATAAATACGTGCCTTAAGCTCCTGATTAAGCATATAAAGGCTCTTTGGATCGGTGCCAAAAAGCTCCATCTTTGTAATCATATCATTAGCATTTGTTTCTTCCTCGCCCTGCTCCTTTACAAACCAATCAAGGAACTGCATTGTACGAAAGTCCTTAACCTCATAGGCTGCTGCATAAATATCATTAATCAATGAGGTTACATATTCCTCATGCTCAAGTCCTGCCTTTAAAACGTCCATATGGCAGCTAAACTCCTTGTCTGGTTTATCAATTGCTTCCAAGGTTACTGTTTGGCTTTCGTTTTGGAGATACTGGTAAAATAGCATTGCATGGTCTCGCTCCTCCTGTGCCTGAATCATATACCAGTTTGCAAAGCCATCAAGTCCTACTCTATCAAAATAATTAGAAAAATCTAAATAGAGATATGCTGAGTAAAACTCCTTGTTAATTTGTTGATTTAATAAATCACGTACCTTTTGATTCATAATATTTCTCCTTTATTTTATATTATTTAATATTATTTTTGATTTTTATCTTCGATAACCTCTAAAACTCCATCTATAACTGATACAAAATAGTTATCAGTTACATCATTTCCATTTCTATCCAAAATCTTCAACGAGTTTGCGTTTATAGTATTTGGAGATATTCCAATTTCAGTCTGACTGTCTAAATAAACTATTGACTGTGGATCAATATAGTGACCATCTACTAATGATCCCTTGGAAATTGTATAGGAATGAGCAATTAACGGCTCTTTATTATAAACCTTCTGTGCAGAAGCGACAGTAATTTCAATAAAGCGCTTATGGACTGTAAGTGGAGCGCCTTCAAAGGCTACTTCATACTGATTTGTAACATCTACTCCATCCTTGTAAATTATAATTCTATCCTTGCAAAGCTCAAGAAGCTCATCATTATCAAGCGAGCCCGCATTTGTTAGACTTCCAAAAAGCTTAAATTCAATAGTTAATCCATATGGATTTTCCTCAAGATACCAATAATTTTCCTCGTAGCTTAGAGGTGTACCATCGTAGTACTTTTGAAGCTCCCAAAGATTGATAATTACAAGATTTTCAACTATCCTTAATGTTCCCTCTTCACAGGTAATATCAAAGTTAGTCATTGGAACAGCCTCGCCATCAAAATAGATTTGGAAGCAATCCGATTTTATGATATATTGAAGCTCACCAATATCGGTAATCTCTGCTGATGGTGCAATTACCTCCCATGTGAATCTTGACTCTCCAAATATCAAATTAAGATCCTGTAGGCTTTGATAAGGGTCTAATACCTCAAGTGGTGAATAAAGTGGTGTTCCATCATACTCCTTAACATCGCTTGGAGCTTTAATTGTTATTGGCTTAGGTGTAACCTCAAGTGAGCCATATACATAGTCAATACTTGGATAATAGCTTGTTACATCCTCTCTTGTATCAATATCAACAATTTTTACTGTAAAGGTGTTTTCTGCTGTACCAGCATTTGTAAGAGTACCAGTAAAGCTATATACCACCCTATGTCCACTTGCTAACATTCCACTTACAAGGCTTGCGTATTCATAATCGAATGGTAGTCCGTCATATTCCTTTGTGCTACTTTCCGACTCGAACACTAACGGAGGAGGAGTTATTTCAAGCGTTCCAAGTGCTTCTTCAACAACCTCAAAGCTCTCACTAACGTCCATATCATTTAAGATGGCCTTAAATTCATAAGTGTTATTTGTTTTTCCGATGTTTGTAATTGTACCTGTAGCCTTTATACCAATAATGTGACCATCTACGATAGAAGGTAATGTTAGATCTAACTCCTCATAGCTTGCCTCATCATAGGTTAAAGGTGTTCCGTCATATATCTTGCTTGCACTTCCAGTAGCTACCTTAATTGGTCGCTTTGTAACCTTTAAGGTGCCATATTCAACATTAATTCTGTAGTTTATTGTTACGTCATTATCGTTTTCATCAAGAAGTGTAACGCTTAATGTATTGTTAGACTCACCTGCTACAAGCTGACTACCTGTTGTATATACACTATCTATTCTATGTCCAGCCAAAGGTGTACCACCAATATATGTGTATTCACTATTTATCAGGGCATTACCTGTATAGACTGCCTCACCGCCCTCTGTCTTGAAGTAGAGGTCTATTGGATTAATTTTAAGAACACCCAATTGTGGCTGTGGGTCGTAGTTTGCCGTTACATCCTCTATACCATCTGTTATAGATATTGTAAAGCTGTTTTCGTATTCGCCAGCGTCAACTCCAGAGCCTGTTGTGATAACGATTGCAGTATGTCCTGTAACAAGTCCCATATCATGCTCATCACTTACATAGCCTGTTTCGTTTGTAAGTGGTAGTCCATCATATAGCTTTTCTGCTCCACCTGTAATTACTACAATAGGTCGCTTTGTAACCTCAAGCGTTCCGTTTTCATAGCTTATGCTATAGCAATCGGTTACGTCGTTACCATCGTTATCTACGATAATAGCATTTGAAGGCACGTTATCGCACACACCCACGTTTGTAATTGAGCCCAAAACATCTATGCTACTTATACTGTGACCTCTTACAAGACCTGAGCCCTTGATTTCAGAGTAGGTACTATTTGTAAGTGGCTCTGCATCATAAATCTTTGTATCACTGCTTGCTACAATAGTAATTTCTCTTGGAGTAACAGTTAGCGTACCATCAAACAATCCCAATAGCTCATAGGAGTCAGTTGCATCAATTTCTCCGTTGAAAATTGTCCAGCTTTCAACCTTAACCTCTGATGTGCCTGGCTTTGTCTGGCTACCTATGAAGGTTACCAAAATAAAGTCAGTTGGGCTAAGCCCCTCTCCACCTACTGTAACGGTGCTTCCTGTCAAGGCACGACCATCATATTCCTTTTCCTTGTCATCTGCTGTTATTGTAATTGGTCGAGCTGTTATCTTAAGTGTTCCTTCATTTATAATAACATTATAGTTATCAGTTACAATTTCCTCGCCGTCATATATTGTAACAGACTTTACTGTGTTCTTTGCTTCACCCTTAAAGGTAATTGTTCCATCAATTATAACAGAAATTATCTGCCCATTTTTACCATAAGCCAAGCCACAATCAACGCCTGAGTCAATTGTAAAGCTGTTATTTGTAAGCTCTGTTCCGTCATACATTTTAGAATCGCTTGCTGTGTTAATTGTAATATTACGCTTTGTTATTTCTAATGTGCCAAAGCTATATTCAATATCATAGTTTGGTGTCTTATCGCTGTAATATTCGTCAACAACTAAGACCTCAATTACATTTTCTATGCTTTCTGCATTTATAATTTCTGCATAGCTTACTATGTTAAGCCTATGTCCTGAAACTAATGGATATTTGCCCTCTTTAACAGATACAGTAGCATCAAGACAATATAGCTCTATTCCGTCGTAAACCTTAGACTTGCTTCCTGAAACTACTAAAATTGGCCGTTTATTTACTAAAAGTGTACCATACTTATAGGTTATTTCATAGTTCTCAGTTGTTTCCTCAGCATTTGCCCACATTTGAGCCTCAAAGTAGTTCAGACTGCTGTCGGCATCTGTTTGTGTGCCTGTAAAGGTATAGGTTATTTTCTGGTCAGGAGCTAAGCCCATTCCCTCAGTATCACTTACATACGCCTCGTGCTTAATAAGCTCGCTTCCATCATAAATCTTTTCATCATCTAAGGACACAAGTGTAATTGGACGCTTATTAACCTTAAGCTCGCCATATTCATAGCTTATTTCATAGTTTTCAGTTGTTTCCTCGGTATCAGCCCACATTTGAGCCTCAAAGTAGTTATAGCCAATTCCTGCATTGGTTTGTGTGCCTGTAAAGGTATATGTTACTTTCTGATTTGGAGCTAAGCCCATTCCCTCAGTATCGCTTATATATGCCTCATTTTTAACAAGCTCGCTACCATCATAATACTTTTCGCCACTTTCTGAAATAACTGTAATTGGTCGTTTTTCTATTTCTAATATACCGACTTCGGTATTTATCTTATAGTTATCAATTACGCTATTTCCATCTGCATCCTCAATTGTGACGTTTGTAATAACGTTATAACCGATGCCTGCATTTTTCCTTGAGCCTTCTATTGTAACGCTTTCCTTTTGATTGGGTGCTATTTTCGGCTCAGAAATTGTATAGCTATTACAGCTTTTTGTTGTTCCGTCATAAATTTCACAAATACTGCCTGCAGTAATTGTAATTTCTCTATATAAAATTCTTAATTCGTGGGGAGAATTGTAGGTAATATCATAGTTTGAGCTCTTATCTGCTTCACCCTCAAATATAGCTATTTTAATAGCATTATCTACAGCGCCAACATTTGTAATTCTACCCTTTTCTAAATACTTAACAGTATGCTTTGAAAGAACATCAAGCTCTGAATAAAGAACATATTCCTCTAAGCTAAGCTCTGTTCCGTCATATATTCTTTCATAGCCCTTTCCTGCAATTGTAATAGGACGCTTAATAACCTCTAAGGAGCCATATGTAATTACAAAGTTGTAATTTTTAGTTACGTCACTTCCGTTATGAGTAATTATAGCACTCATTACATTTTCTGCTTTTTCAACGTCAATAAGCTCTATATCAAAGCTTGCCTCAATTACCTGCTCAGGTGCAAGAGAGCCTGAAAGGATTTCATAGCTTGAGCCCTTAAATATTTCTCCATCATAAATATGGACCTCGTCCTTTGATTTAATACTTAATTCGCGCTTTAAAATCTCTAATGTTCCATACTCATATGCAATTTCATAGCTTTCTGTTACATCTATTTCGCCAGACATAATTTTAAATTCAACATTGTTGTTTATCTTAGTATCTGTCGCATCTGTTAGCTGAGTACTGCTTATAGCGTTAATTGTATTTCCGTCTATTAGCTCTGTCGGGTCATTTAAAATATAGCCGATATTTTCGTGGCTCATTCCATCATAAACCCACACGTCGCTTGCAGTGGTTATAGATATTTTCTTTTTTGTTACCGATAAGCTTCCATTTACAAATGTTATTGTGTAATTAGAGGTTACATCGTTTCCGTCTTGGTCTAAGATGGAAACAACCATCTTATTTTCAACGGTTGAGAAATATCTAATCTCCGTGCTCTCATTGACAACAACCTTATGTCCCTCTACGATAGGTGTGCTTTCGTCTATTTTAAAATCTGTTACTGTGTGATTTTTGTCATCAAATTCAAATTCACCGCTACCTGTGTGGATAGTTATAGGTCTTGGAGTTACTGTAATGCTTCCCTTTATTACTGTAATGTCATAGTTTCCTGTTACATCCTTTCCGTCTGGAGAGGTTATAACAAACAAGCTTTCAGGTGAGTTTACAATAGTTCCTATTCCAATCTGTGATGGATATTTTTCTGCCTTAATTTTATCGTCAAAGGCAAGAGGTGTATTGTCAGACACGGTATAATCCTCAGCCTTTAATTCCTTTCCATCATATGCACCAGAGGTTGAATCAATCGTTATGGTTATAGGACGCTTAACAAAGCTTATTGCATCGTCTGTCTTTACAATTATGTTATAAGAGCCTGTGACATTTACGCCCTCACTATTTGTAATAGTGATTGCTTCCTTTTTTGGATAAATAGTTGTTACTGTCTGCGTTCTATCGCCATATATAAAATCACTACAGGATATTTTGTCCCCTTCTACTATTGAATCGACCTTAACGCTTGGCGTATTTCCATATACTATAGCCTCCTCCTGTACCTCTATGTTAATTGTTTTTGGTACTATAGAGAAGCTAAACTCGGAGCTATAGCGTCTTGAGCCGAAGCTACCATATGCTACTGCCCTTACCTTATATTTTCCTACGTCTATTGGTGCTTTGTTTGTCCACTCTTCCTCGTTTTCATTTAAGTACTCATAGTCAACATTTGAAAATAGCGCACCTGCATTTATATCAATTCTTTCACCATATACGTATGTATCATTACTTATGCCTGCATTAAGGATAATTCCCTTTGTGGCAAGGAAGCTTGCAAGCAATACCACAATTATAGACGCAACAGAGATAATCAGTACCTTAAATTTACTGATTTTCTCTAATATGCGTATAAATTTTGACATTTTATTTTTATATTCTTGATATAGCATAGCTTCCTGCCTTATTTTTTGATTAATATACTGTCAGCTTTCCGTGCTTGAATACGATAATGTAATTCTTCGTTACCTCTGTGCCTGTTGCGTCATAGATTTTAACGTCCTCAACTGCATTATCCGATATTCCTCTAACTGTTTGCGAGCCAGCTATTGTCACAAGCGCTGTTTGTCCCTCACAAAGCGAGCCCTCTATAATATCCCAGTCATCACATACAAGCTCTGTTCCGTCATACGACTTTGAGGCAGTTGCTGCCTCAACTGTAATTTGTCTGCGACTTATAGTCAAAAAGCCGAATTTCTGAATTATTTTGTATCTGACGTCAACGTTTTCCTCTCCGTCCATTACAGCTACAGAGAATTGGTTTACAACAGAGCTTACATCTGTAGCTGAGCTGTTAAAGGTTACTACTAACCTGTGTGTGTCCTCAAGTAGCTCAGCTCCATCTCCATTTTCTCCTGTGCCAAAGGTATATCCATCTGCTTCAGGGTATAATGGGGTTGTATCATAAACCTTTGAAAAGCTCTTACTTGTTACAATTAACTCAGTTTCATAAACATGTAAATCTGCATCTTTAAAATTATATTCGAAATTCTCGGATATATCGTTTCCGTTTTCGTCAAACACATTAAAGGTGTCTATTTCTACCTTTGAAATGCCTACTCCGTCCTGCTGACCCTTTAAGGTGTAGGAATAGGTATATCCGTGGTTTTCTAAGTAAGTATTAACTTTTTTATCAAGTGAAATTTCTCCGTGGGGGTCAACAACGAATAGGCTTCCATCATATTTATGCTCAACCTTTACAGGATTTCCAGAGATAACAAACTTTTCTACCTCTGTACCATCCTTGTCTGTTGTATCGTCACTTGTATCATCGTCTGTAGTTTCGTCCTTATCGGTTGTATCATCTGTAGGTTCGTCATTATCATTTGTGTCGTCGGTTTCCCCGTCCTCGCCTGGCTTTGGCTCTCCATCTTCACCTGGCATTGGCTCACCCTCTTCGTCTTCCTCGCCACCACCTGGTGTTTCACCGTCATCGATTTCGTCCTCTTCCTCGCTTGGCTGTTCTTCAATGTCACCACCGACATTACCACCAGCGCCACCGCCTGTTACCTCAACTGTTACCCAGCCTGTGCCGTCAAGATAAATCTCAACCCATGCGTGACCATTCATTACAGTTACGTCACTCCACTCGCCCTCAACTGCCTGTGCGGCATAGCCGATAGTATAACGAGCAGGTATTCCTAAGGTACGGTATAAAACAGTTGCCGCTGCTGCATAGTGCCTACATACGCCCTCCTTATATTTAGAAAGAAAGGCGACTGCGATATCGCTTTCTGATTCTAAGGCTGTATCATAATCTAAATTATAAGTTGCACTTCCCTGAATAAATTTAGCTACCTTAGCTATTATGTCGCTATCACTCTTATCAAAGTCGTTTTGTGTGATAAGAAGCTCCATATATTGCTTTGTAGATTTAGGCACATCAAGATAGTTTTCGTAAACGAACTCTCTATACGCTCTTTCGTATTCTCTGTATTCCTTGGAAACACCTGAAAGATTTGTGCCCTTTAATGCGTTATAGTTATAATAATAGGCTGAATAGATATCTGCTGATGCACCAATATTATAAATATCATTTGATTGAATTACATAATTTAGCATATCCATATCAAGATGAGCTGGCAACACATAATTCTTAGTTGGATTATCTATCTTTACTGCCTTGCTTATATATCCAGAGTTCTTAAGTGATAAGCCTGTTAAATAGTTTGCACTATATTGGTTGTCTATTAGCTTATCGTATGCAGGCACGTCGTAATCCCAGCCTGTTCCCTTATAGCTTCCATAGCTTTGCAAGCGTAGATAAAGAGTACAGCTTTCGTTTGCGAATATGCTCATTACAACCTTGTTTTCCTCTTCGCTTTTATTGCCTGTATCATCTCCCATATCGTTGTCTGTATCATCGGTACCGTTCCCGTTTCCATAATCCTCTCCTGGTAATGGAACTGTGTCCTCCTCTGGATTTGGCTCTGGCTGTGGAGGAACTTCGTTTGGATCAAATACAACAAGCATACCAAGCTGATAATTTATTTTGTAGTTTGGGGCTACGTCATTATTTTCGCTATCAAGGATTTTTACACCACCAACAGTATTTTCGCTTGTTCCAAGCTCTGTTTGGCTTCCTGTAACCTCTAATTCGAGCGTGTGCCCCTCTACCATATTATCCAGTGGCTCAAGCTCCCAGCTTTCACAACGGAGTGCCTCTCCGTCATATTCCTTTCTATCACTTCCTGTACGGATTGTGATTTTAAGGGGCTTTACCTTTAATTCGCCACAAGCCATAGACACCTGATAGAAGCGACTTACGTCATTTCCCTCCTCATCATTGATGATTACGTCATATATATTCTTGCTTGTGCCCGCATTGGTTTGTGTGCCTTTTATCTTGAAATCTATAGTATGGCCACTTAAAAGCTCACCATAAATAAGGCTAACCTCATCATTTGTAAGAGGTGTTCCGTCATAGCTTTTTTCCCCTCCACCTGATTTGGTTGTTAGCTGGATAGGATTTACTCTTAGCTTTCCATATCTGATTTCTATATTGTACTCATGTGATACGTCGTTTCCGTTTTCGTCGTAAATGATAGCTGTCATATAGTTATCGCTTTCGCCTACATCTACTTGAGAACCATAAACATTAGCCTCAACCCTGTGTCCCTGCTTTAAGCCGCCATATAGAATATCCCATTCATTACTTGAAAGGGCGCTTCCGTCGTAAAACTTATCAGCATTACCAGAAGCTATTATTAAGCTATCGTTCTGAGCATTAAATGCTCCTACTGCTATTAAAACTACAAAAACTGTAAGAGTAAGCATTATTCCTATTATTGCCGACATGACAATAAGGCTTTTTTTCTTCATTTTTGCACCACCTTACTAAATAGTTCTTTGCAAACGAGCCATAAATGCCTTGCAAAGTGGCATACGGTCGTGTCCAAATACCTGATCAAGATATGCTATTAGTCCACTTGCCGCACTTCTTAGGTATATCGGATTTTGCATTTCAAGCTTTCTTAAT
>JAFTKN010000032.1 GCA_017453255.1 Clostridia bacterium
CTTTCGGTGCCGCTCTAATCGCATAGTCGTCTAAGGCGTTATCTAACGATAACTTCTTATACTCCTTGCTTCGTAGAGAAAACTTCGGTAAAAACAATACTCAATTGTTTTTACCCTCGTTTCCCAGCAGGGGGAGCCAAAAATCGACAAGTTTCGACAGAAGCTTGTCGATTTTACTTTTTCACTTTTCACTTTTCACTAAATCCCTTGTCAATTTTTGGCGGAAGTAATAGGTAATAGTGAATAGTGAAAAGGTGCTGATGTAGCTTTTCTCCCTTTGGTCGAAAAGAGTTTATTTTATGCGTGAGTTCAAATCCATACGAAAACTGCCAAAATATCTTTTTTGTCCGCTTTACACAAACGAAAAGGACACCAAAAAGGTGTCCTTTTTGTTTGGAGTTCTCACCCTATGGCGAGAACCAATACTAAAGCAAAGGTTCACACTTCGTGTCCGCTCTAATCGCATAGTCGTCTAAGGCGTTATCTAACGATAACTTCTTATACTCCTTGCTTCGTAGAGAAAACTTCGGTAAAAACAATACTCAATTGTTTTTACCCTTGTTTCCCAGCAGGGGGAGCCAAACGAAAAGGACCATTTTTGATGGTATTATTTATCTAAGTCCTTTTTCTTGCATATAGCGATTAAATGTGATATAATCAAGATATAATCAAAGGGTGAGGGCGTAATATGAAAAGATTGTTTGACGACCATAAAAAGAGAAATGTAACTGAGCTTAGTGGAGCTTGGAAATTTTTAGTCGATTCAGAAAACAAGGGAATAGAGGAAAAATGGTATTTAGGCTTACCCAAAGGAGAAACTGTAATTGTTCCTTCTGTTTGGAATAATGAGCTTTCGATGCTTAATTACGAGGGCACTATATGGTATGAAAAGACATTTTTTTCGGATGGGGGCACTCTGCTTTTAGAATTTGAAAGTGTAATGACAAGGGCTGATATATGGCTCGATGGAAAATATCTAGGCAATCACTATGGCGCATTTTCTCAATTTGAATTTATAGTAAATGATGCTTCCTGTGGAAATCATTTACTAATTGTGCGAGCTGATAGCACGGTGGATAAGCAGTCTATACCACAAAAAAAGGTTGACTGGTTTAACTATGGTGGCATAGCAAGAGATTGTTATGTGTCGAGCCTTAAGGGAATTTGCATACTTAGTGCTCATTTGAAATATGAGCTTTCCTGTGACTTAAAAAGGGTTAGCATATGGGCTGATTTAGAGCTTTATAATGCAGAAAACGGTGAAGTAAGCACGGAACTAAGTGCTTTTGTCGGCAATATGGAAATATATAATGGAATTGTTACCTTAAAGGGGTATGAAAAAACAAATTTGCTGACCCCTGTGTGCGAATTTGAGGATTTTGAGCTGTGGAGCACGGAAAATCCTAAGCTATATGATTTTATTGTAAAAACGGAAAGTGACGATCTTATTGATAGAGTTGGCTTTAGAAAAATAGAGGCAAAAGACGGAAAAATATATCTAAATCATAAGGAAACCGAGCTTTATGGAGTAAATCGTCACGAGGAACATCCTGACTGGGGCTTTGCATTCCCTGCTAAGCTTATGAAAAGGGATCTGGACTTGATTTGTGACCTTGGCTGTAATACAGTAAGAGGTGCGCACTACCCACAGTCACGCATTTTGATTGATATGCTTGACGAAAGAGGGCTGCTGTTTTGGAGTGAAATTCCAATATGGGGTGGTGGCTTTGATGATACGGTTTTGGGCGATGACGTGGTTGTAAATCGTGGTCTTGAAATGCACAGAGAAATGACAAAATACTACTACAATCACCCCTCAATTATCATTTGGGGCATGCATAACGAGATTTATACTCTTTACCCCTGTACTAAGGCTATTTCCGAAAAATATAGTAAGCTACTCAGAGAAAAGGGTGGAAACCGATTGATTACCCATGCAGCGGCCTTTCCATTTGAGGATGATAGCTTGGAATATGATGATATTATTTGCATTAATATGTATAAGGGCTGGTATGGTGGAGATTTTTCCGAATGGGATAAATTTGTTGCCGACTTTGATGCTCATAGAAAAAAGATAGGACAAGAGGGCAAGGCAGTTATTATAAGCGAGTTTGGAGCAGGGGCATTAGCTGGCTTTCATAGCTACTTTGATACTGTTCGCTGGAGCGAGGAATATCAATCGGACTTGCTTGAGTATTGCTTAAAGCTATTTAATAAAACTGACTATATAAAGGGCTTTTACATATGGCAATTTGCGAACATTAGAACATATCCAGAAATGGATTTAAACCGTATTCGTTGCTTTAATAACAAGGGAATTTTGGACGAATACAGAAATCCAAAGAGTGCTTATTTTAAGGTGAGAGAGTTATATAACAAATTCAAAAAAAGAGAGTGCTAAGCTAAGATGATATAATGATGGTAGACACTAAAAAAGAGGTGTCTACCATTTTTCTATGGTATAATGTGAGAAAGGAAGGTGAAAGAAATGGGACGACCAAAAGGTGGAACAAACAAATTCCACAGCAAAGAGGAAAAATTA